>NZ_JAASQO010000010.1:17500-195902 GCF_011762095.1 Parvibaculum indicum
TTTTGAGCTTGACTCTTCGGGGCTCTTTCGCCTGTGCGAAATATAGGGTTTGCCGGCCGATTCCCCAAGAGGAAGCGGGCCTTTTTCCGTCCATATATGGGGGTATCGCCCATATCGGGCCGCTAATACTGCCCGAACCGGGCCCGGCGTGGCGGCGGAAGCGCCCGCATGGGCATGAAAAGGCGGTTCCCGGGGGCGCGCCGGCCCGCTTTCTGCACCCTGCTCCCCGCGTTTCGAAAAGACCGCCCTATAAGGGGCCCGGACGGCCCGTTATGGAACACGCTTCGCAAAGCTGAAAGATTGTTCCGTTAAAAGGGGGCTCAATTCGGAGTTATGGAGCCGGAACCCGTCGGGCGCGTTGACATCTGCCAGGCTGGGAGGCATCGTAAATTCACGGCGCATTACAGTGTGTTACGGCTACTTTCTCCAACGGTATGGAAACCGTCCGGAAGAAGTCCCTGAAACCATGATCGTGCGCAATATTGCCGGGGGGCAACGCTTTGTTCGACTCATCGTTCGACACGGGGACCCAGTTGAAAACCGACGACCACGCATCTGGCGACAACGACGCCGCCAGCGCCACCGATGGCACTGTTTCGGACAGGCAGCCGCAGACCGCAGCGGCAAAATGGGAAGCCTTCCGCGAAACCGCCCAACGCAAAATCAAACTCTATATGTCCGCGAGCCGCCTGACCCTTGGACAGGGACGCTGGGTGGCCGCCGCATCGCTCATGGGCGCCCTGTCGCTCGGCCTGCTCACCGCGGGCATCGTCGCGGCGACGGGCTCATATAGCGTCGAGACCGCGTCGCTGACCGCGGAGAAGGCGCCGCAGGTCGTCGCCTCCACCGGCACGGAGACGCTCGATCCGATCGCGGACATCGCCGCAACGGATATGACGGACACGGACGATCGCGGAGAGCTTGCCGCGAACGACGACGGGGCGGAAACGACGAATGCCTCGCTCATGCCGGCAAGAGATGCCGACGAGACGGGCACTCCTGCCATTTCCGCCGACAACGAAACGACCATCGCGGAACTGCAGCCCGCCGCGCCGCAGAAGATCGAAACCACCGTCGCGCTGAAAAGCGGCGAGACGCTGATGGAACTTCTGATGAATGAAGGCGCCGGCCGCGTGGACGCCTATCATGCCGTCGCCGCGCTTCGCAGCTATTACAATCCGCGCAAGCTGCGCGCCGGCCAGGAGATAAAGCTGGCCTTCCTCGACGGCATCGAAACCGCCGACGATGCGACCGAGAACGATGCGGAGGAAACCGCGTCGAGCCGTCTGCTGACCGCCATCTCGCTCGATCCCGACATCGAGCGCACCGTCAGGGTGATGCGCGACGGCGACGGCAGCTATACCGGCAACGAGATCAAGAAGACCTTCACCGAAAGCTATGTGCGCGCCAAGGGCACGATCAGCTCGAGCCTCTTCCTCGACGCGGACCGCGCAGGCGTCCCGCCCCGGATCATCGTCGAGATGATCCGCATGTTCTCCTATTCGGTGGACTTCCAGCGCGAAATCCGCGTCGGCGACAAGTTCGACGTCTATTTCGACCGCAAGTTCGACGAGAACGGCGTGCCCGTGATGGAAGGCAATATCGCCTATGCCTCGCTCACGGTCGGCGGCAAGGAGCACCAGCTCTGGCGCTTCAAGACCAAGGACGGCGTCTGGGACTATTTCGACGGCAAGGGCCGCAGCATGAAGAAGTTCCTGATGCGCACGCCCATCGACGGCGCCCGGATCAGCTCCGGCTTCGGCCTGCGCCGGCATCCCGTGCTCGGCTATTCCAAGATGCATAAGGGCACGGACTTCGCCGCCCCTCGCGGCACGCCGATCTATGCCGCCGGTAACGGCGTCATCGAGATTGCGGGCTGGGTGCGCGGCTTCGGCAAATATGTCCGCATCAAGCACGCCAATTCCTACCAGACGGCCTATGCGCATATGAACGGCTTCGCCAAGGGCATCAAGCGCGGCGTCCGCGTCCATCAGGGCCAGGTGATCGGCTATGTGGGCACGACGGGTCGCTCCACCGGCCCGCATCTGCACTATGAAGTCCATATCCGCGGCAAGGCGGTGAACCCGCTGGGCCTGAAGCTGCCCACCGGCACGCAGCTTGCCGGCGCGGAACTGAAACGCTACCAGGCCAAGCGCAGCCAGGTCGTGACGCAGATGGCCGCCGCGCCGGTACTGACCACCGTCGCCCAGGCCTCCTCCGCGAGCGACGACACCAAGGCGAACTGATCCCCCAACAGGGACGTATGAAAAAAGGGCCGGTCCATTCATTGGACCGGCCCTTTCTCGTTGTCGCATCGGCAAGCGCCCGTCAGGCGGCCTCGTTTGCCGAGGTTTCGTGGCCATTGATGATGATGCCGTCCACGCCGGCCGACACCGTCACCTCCTCGCCGTCGCCGATCTTGCCTTCCAGCAGCAGCTCCGCCAGCGGGTCCTGCACATTGCGCTGGATGACGCGCTTCAGCGGACGGGCGCCATAGACCGGATCGTAGCCCGCATCGGCAAGCCAGCTCCGCGCCGCCTCGTCGAGCCGGACCGCGATCTGGCGGTCCTTCAGAAGCGCCTGCAACCGCTCCATCTGGATGTCGACGATACCGTCCATCTGCTCGCGGGTGAGCCTGTGGAAGAGCAGGATCTCGTCCAGCCGGTTCAGGAATTCCGGACGGAAGCGCGAGCGCACTACATCCATCACCTGATCGCGGACCGCTTCGACCTCCTCGCCTTCCTTCTGTTCGGCAAGGAACTCCGCGCCGAGATTGGAAGTCATGACGATGAGCACGTTGCGGAAATCGACCGTGCGGCCCTGGCCGTCCGTCAGGCGGCCGTCGTCCAGCACCTGCAACAGCACGTTGAAGACATCCGGATGCGCCTTTTCGATCTCGTCGAAAAGCACGACCTGATAGGGCCTGCGGCGAACGGCTTCGGTAAGCGCACCGCCTTCCTCATAACCGACATAGCCGGGCGGCGCACCGATGAGCCGCGCGACGGAGTGCTTCTCCATATATTCCGACATGTCGAGACGGCAGATCGCCTGATCGTCGTCGAACAGGAAATCGGCCAGCGCCTTGGTGAGCTCCGTCTTGCCGACGCCGGTGGGACCGAGGAAGAGGAACGAACCGATGGGCCGGTTCGGGTCCTGAAGCCCGGCGCGCGCACGGCGGACCGCCCGCGACACGGCGGACACCGCCTCGCCCTGCCCGATCACCCGGGCGCCCAGCTCCTTTTCCATGCCGAGGAGCTTTTCGCGTTCGCCTTCCAGCATCTTGTCCACTGGAATGCCGGTCCAGCGCGAGACGACCTGCGCCACATGCGCCTCCGTCACCGCCTCTTCCAGCATGGCGTCCTTGCCTTCGGCCTCTTCGGTTTCCGCCAGGCGTTTTTCCAGGTCCGGAATGATGCCATAGGCAAGCTCCGACGCCTTTTCCAGCTCGCCCGCGCGCTGCGCCTGCACGAGTTCGTTGCGCTTGGCGTCGAGCTCTTCCTTCAGCTTCTGCGCGCTTTTCAGCTTGCTCTTCTCGGCCTGCCAGGAGGAGGAAAGATCGGCCGACGTCTTTTCGAGTTCGGCAAGCTCCTCTTCCGTCCTGGCCAGACGTTCCTGCGAGGCGGAATCGGTTTCCTTCTTCAGCGCCTCGCGCTCGATCTTGAGCTGAATGATTCGCCGGTCGATCTCGTCGAGTTCCTCCGGCTTGGAATCGACCTGCATCCGCAGGCGGCTCGCCGCCTCGTCGACGAGGTCGATCGCCTTGTCCGGCAGGAAACGGTCGGAAATATAGCGATCCGACAGCGTGGCCGCCGCGACCAGCGACGAATCGGAAATGCGCACCCCGTGATGGAGTTCGTATTTCTCCTTCAGGCCGCGCAGAATCGAAATCGAATCCTCCACCGTCGGCTCATTGACGAAGATCGGCTGGAAACGCCGCGCCAGCGCCGCGTCCTTTTCGACATGCTTGCGATATTCGTCGAGCGTCGTCGCGCCCACGCAGTGGAGATCGCCGCGCGCCAGCGCCGGTTTCAGCAGGTTGGAGGCGTCCATCGCGCCATCCGTCTTGCCCGCGCCGACAAGCTGGTGCATCTCGTCGATGAAGAGGATGATCTCCCCTTCCGCCGCATCGATCTCCTGCAGGATCGCCTTCAGACGCTCCTCGAACTCGCCGCGATATTTCGCGCCCGCGATGAGCGCGCCGAGATCGAGCGCCATCAGCTTCTTGTTCTTGAGGCTTTCGGGCACATCGCCATTGACGATTCGCAAGGCAAGACCTTCCGCGATGGCCGTCTTGCCGACACCCGGTTCGCCGATCAGCACCGGATTGTTCTTGGTCCGCCGCGACAGCACCTGAATGGTGCGGCGAATTTCCTCGTCGCGCCCGATCACAGGGTCGAGCTTGCCCTCGCGCGCATCCTCGGTGAGGTCGCGGGCATATTTCTTCAGCGCGTCATAGCCTTCCTCCGCGGAGGCGGTATCCGCGGTGCGGCCCTTGCGCACATTGTTGATGGCCTCGTTGAGCGACTGGGCGGTGACGCCCGCCGTCTTCAGAATCTTTTCCGATTCCGTGTTCGGCTGCATCAGCAGCGCCAGCAAAAGCCGCTCGGCGGTCACATAGCTGTCGCCCGCCTTCTTGGCGAGCGTCTCGGCCTGTTCGAACACACGGGCCGTCTCGGGCGCGAGATAAAGCTGCCCCGCGCCGGTGCCTTCCACCTTGGGCATTTTGTCGAGAACGGTTTCGACGCCGGTCAGCGCCTGGTCGGGCCGGCCGCCCGCCGCGCGGATAAGACCGGCCGCCAGCCCTTCCTCATCGTCCAGAAGCACTTTCAGCAGATGTTCCGGCGTAAATCTCTGATGGCCGGAGCGCACGGCAAGCCCCTGCGCCGACTGAATGAAGCCCCGGCTCCTGTCGGTATATTTCTCTAGATCCATCTTTTCCTCTCAAGCACGCTGTCCGACAGCCCGATTTGGCGTCCAAACGCCCGGCACCGTCATTGCGCCTTCGCAAATCCTGCGATTTTGTGCGACCCGCACAAACCCGCCGCCGGCCCGAATGGCACCGGCTTTTAATTCATATTGGCGTTGCACCCGTGCCACACAAGGGGCAATCTGCCGCGGAAAGCCGGGCTTTTTCGGGAAAGATGGAGGCGTTTCATGAGCGACAAGGGCAGGATTTCGGCACTCTACCGCTATCCGGTAAAGGGCCTCTCGCCGGAAAGGCTGGAACGCGCCGCGCTCGAACCCGGCGGCACCATGCCCTGGGACCGGGCCTTTGCGATCGAGAACGGCAGCGCCGATTTCGACCCGGCCAACCCGCAGCATTTCCCCAAGATCAAATTCCTGATGCTGATGCGCCATGAAAGGCTGGCCGCGCTCAAGACCCGCTTCGAGGATGACGGGGCGATCCTTCATATCGAGCGGGACGGCGGGGAAGTCCTGCGGGCGCCCCTTCTCACCGAGGAAGGCCGGGCCGAGGCCGAACGCTTTTTCGCCGGTTACATGCAGGATGAATTGAGAGGCGCGCCGCGCATCGTCCATGCGCCGGGCTTCACCCATTCCGACGCGCCCGCGCCCCTTATTTCCATCATCAATCTGGCAAGCGTGCGCGCGCTGGAAGAAGAGATCGGCCGTCCGGTCGATCCCTTGCGCTTTCGCGGCAATGTCTATCTGGAAGGGCTGGAGCCCTGGGAAGACCATGACTGGGTGGAGCGCGACATCACGCTGGGCGGCGTGGGCCTCACGGTCGTCGCCCGAACGGAGCGATGCGCGGCCACCAATGTCGATCCGCGCACGGCCGCGCGGGACATGCAGATCCCGGCAACGCTGCTGCGCCGCTATGGCCATAGCGATCTGGGGATCTATGCCCATGTGAAAACGCCCGGCGCGCTGGCACCGGGCGATTCCGTCGTTCTGACCTAGGCCGGGCGCAGCTTACGCGGCGGCGCCATCCGCGCCGACGCCGGCATCGGAGCCTGAATCGCCATCGGATTTGCTCTCGGAGGACTTGCTTCGGGATTTCCCCGAGGCGCCATCCGCGCGGCTTTCGCCGCCGGATTTCTCCGCCCCCTCGCCTGCGCCATCGCGGGCTTCGGTGCGGGGACGGCGGCGGCGGTTCTGACGCCGGCGCGGCTGGGACTCATCGTCGCTGCCGGAAGCAGCGGATTTCTTGTCCCGTCCCGCATCCTCGTCCTGGCCGTCGCCCTTGGCGGCCGACGCATCGCCGGAGCCGCCATTCGACTCGGCGCTTTCATTGGAGGATTCGAATTCCTCCTCTTCCTCGTCGTTCGGACGGTAGCCGAGATTGGCCGTGGTCTGGCGATTGCCTTCCTGACCTGTCTGGGCGGCCATCAGCAGCCTGTAATAATGCTCGGCATGCTGAAAATAGTTTTCGGCGGTCACCCGGTCTCCGGCCGAAATCGCATCGCGGGCAAGCTGCTGATATTTCTCGCAGACATGCGCGGCGGTGCCGCGGATCTTCACATCCGGCCCGTTGCTCTCGTAAGACCGGTTGGCCGAGTTTTGGGGTTTGCGTCCACGACCGCGGGAACGCTTCGAGTTCTGACCCTGCCTCATATGACTTGATTTCTCACTTTTTTCGACACCGGAGAGTTTGTGTGGCCGCCCGGTTACCGGGTCGGTCCGCGGGGCGGACATGCCGCCGCCGCATCGTTTTCAAAATAGGTCCGCCTGTCCGTTCCTTTTGCGAAGACGGGTGATTCTCGCCCGAGCAGACGGGCGTTTCAGCGGTTCCCGGCTGTCGCAGACGCCGACGCCTGCGAATAGGTCCGAAACCGGAAAGTTTGGCTGCCTGCCTAGCCGAAGCCCGTTATCGCTCTGCCCGTGCCGCGGCGCGTTCGTCACGCGCCATCGCTATCCTGCGGCACAGCATCACCCACTCAACGTCATTCGGCGGTTAGCGCCCCAAAAGCCCATATCCCCGACCGGTAAGACCCATTGCCAAAATTGCCAAACCGGCCCGCTTCTCCGCTCCTGCGCAAAACCCGGATCGGAACCGGTTCGCGCCCAGGCGCTTCATCTTCGCGTCCACCGACAATTCTGTCTTCGCTAGCCGTTAACGGTACATTGCCGGGAGAGGAGGCGGCGAAAGACCAAACGGTCTTTCAAGCTCTGTTTCCTGACTACAAACTAGCCTCTATAGCCGCAGATTCCAAACGATTTTTATGTGTCGGTCCCCGAAGCTCAACCGCCGGGCATCCGGGCCGAAAGGGCGCGCTCCACGCCGGAAAGGTCCTTTTTCGTGGCAACGGACGCAAAACCGGCGCGCTCGAAAAGCGCGGCGACGGATGCCGCCTGCCCGATCCCCAGTTCCAGCACAACCGCGCCGCCGGGAACCAGCACGGAGGGCAATTCCTCCGCCAGCGCACGATAGGCGTCGAGCCCGTCCGGGCCGCCATCCAGCGCCATCGCCGGATCGTGCAGTCTCACTTCCGGATCGAGCGTTTCGATCACATCCCGCTCGATATAGGGCGGGTTCGAGATCGCGAGATCGAACCGCTCCCGCAAGCCGGCGGTCCATGCGCCTTCCACGAAACGCGCGCGCGAGGCGACGCCGAGCTGCGCCGCATTGCGCCCGGCCACTTTCAGCGCGTCCGCCGACAGATCGACGCCCACGCCTTGCGCGTCTTCGCGCTCATGCAACAGCGCGATGAGCAGGCACCCCGTGCCCGTACCGATATCGAGAAGGCGCGGCGTCTCGACATCGCGCAGGAGGTCGAGCGCCGCCTCGATCAGCGTTTCGCTGTCGGGACGCGGGTCGAGCGTCGCCGCCGTCACCTCGAAATCGAGACCCCAGAATTCGCGCCGTCCCAGAATGCGCGACACCGGCTCATGCGCGAGCCGCCGCGCTTCATAATCCGCGAGACGCTTTTCCTCGTCCGCCGTCAGCATCACGCCCGGCTCGCGGATCATCTCGATGTCGCTCGCCTTGCACGCCGCCTGCACCAATACGCGCGCATCGAGCGCCGCGCCCTCGATGCCGGCCTCTTTCAGCCGCCAGGCCAGCATCCGATAGGCATGATCGCGATTGATCACGCATCTTCTCCCAGCGAAGCCAGCCGCTCCGCCTGGTCCTCGGCGAGAAGCGCGGAAATGACTTCGTCGAGACCGTCGCCCGCGACGATCTGGTCGAGCTTGTGCAAGGTCAGGTTGATCCGGTGATCGGTGACGCGGCCTTGCGGGAAGTTGTAGGTGCGGATGCGCTCCGACCGGTCGCCGGATCCCACCTGCAGCTTGCGTGCGCTTGCCCTTTCGCTGTCGGCCCGGTCGCGCTCCGCCTCGAAAAGCTTGGCGCGCAGGATCTGCATGGCGCGCGCCTTGTTCTTGTGCTGCGACTTCTCGTCCTGCTGGGCCACCACGATGCCGGTCGGCAAATGGGTGATGCGTACCGCGCTTTCGGTCTTGTTCACGTGCTGACCGCCCGCGCCGCTCGCCCGGTAGGTGTCGATGCGGAGATCGCCTTCATTGAGATCGACATCCACGTCTTCGGCCTCGGGCAACACCGCGACGGTGGCCGCCGAGGTGTGGATCCGCCCACCGCCTTCCGTCGCCGGGACGCGCTGCACGCGATGCACGCCGGACTCGAACTTCAGCCGCGCGAACACGCCCTTGCCGGAAATCTGCGCGATGATTTCCTTGTAGCCGCCCACCTCGCCTTCCGAGGCGGAGATGATCTCGACCTTCCAGCCCTGAAGCGAGGCATAGCGCTCATACATACGGAACAGGTCGCCTGCGAAAAGCGCCGCCTCGTCGCCGCCCGTGCCCGCGCGCACTTCCAGAATGGCATTGCGCTCGTCGGCCGCATCCCTGGGCAGCAGCAAAAGCTGCAATTCATGCTCGAGCTCTGGGATTTCCTCGTCGAGACGGTCGACCTCTTCGCGCGCCATCTCCGCCATCTCCTTGTCGGAGAGCATCGTGTCCGCCTCGTCGCGCGCCTCGCGCGCGGCCTTGAGCCGGTTCACCGTGTCGACGACAGGGGTCAGCTCCGCCAGTTCCTTCGACAGGGCGACGAAACGGTCGGTGGCAAGGTCTGAGCCGAGTTCGGATTGCACGGCCTCGAAACGATCAAGCACCTTGCGCAGTTTTTCTTCTGGGATCATTGCAGTCTTCCGGCCAGTCGCGGCCGCTCATTCGTCAGGAAAACCGGGCATACCCGGCACGGAGCCTTTTCGAATGAGGTCGCTAATCGCCGGCAAGCGCGCGGGGCGTGGCGTCGGCATTGTCCGCCGCCCGCGCGTCCTCGATCTCACGCGCCTTCTGCTCCACCAGCTCGACCAGATGGTCGACCATCTCGTCATTGCCGATCTTGTGGTCGGTGATGCCCGCGATATAGACCATGCCCGCCCCGGCCCCGCCGCCGGTAAACCCGATATCGGTCTGCATCGCCTCGCCCGGTCCGTTCACCACGCAGCCGATGATGGAAAGCGACATGGGCGTGGAGATATGCGCGAGGCGCTCCTCAAGGATTTGCACCGTGCCGATGACATCGAAGCCCTGCCGCGCACAGGACGGGCAGGAGATGATGTTGACGCCGCGATGGCGAAGCCCGAGCGACTTCAGGATGTCGAAGCCGACCTTGATCTCCTCCACCGGGTCGGCGGAGAGCGAAACGCGGATCGTGTCGCCGATCCCGGCCCAGAGAAGCGAGCCGAGCCCGATCGAGGATTTGATCGTGCCCGAGCGAAGACCACCCGCCTCGGTAATGCCCAGATGCAGCGGACAGTCGATGGCCTCGGCAAGCTGCTGATAGGCCGCGACCGAGAGGAAGACGTCGGACGCCTTCACGCTGATCTTGAATTCGTGGAAATCGTGATCCTGCAGGATGCGCGCATGATCGAGCGCGCTTTCCACCATCGCTTCCGGGCAGGGCTCGCCGTATTTTTCGAGAAGGTCCTTTTCCAGCGATCCGGCATTGACGCCGATGCGGATGGCGCAGCCATGATCCTTGGCCGCCTTGATGACGTCCTTCACCCGCGCTTCCGAGCCGATATTGCCGGGATTGATGCGCAGGCAGGCCGCGCCCGCTTCCGCCGCCTCGATGGCGCGCTTGTGATGGAAATGGATGTCGGCCACCACCGGAACGCTCACCGCGCGCACGATCTCCCTCAGCGCAGCGGTCGACGCCTCGTCGGGGCAGGACACGCGGACGAGATCGGCGCCCGCTTCCTCGATACGCCGGATCTGCTCGATCGTCCCGGCGGCGTCGGCGGTCGACGTATTCGTCATGGATTGCACGGAAATCGGCGCATCCCCGCCAATCGCGACATTCCCGACATGAATCTGGCGGCTCGGCCTGCGGATGATGTCGCGCCAGGGTCGAATACTCATAGCGGTTCCAAACTCTCGCTGGAAAAGGGCCGGGGCCGTGTGAGACAAATTCAAGCCGTCTCATCCACCGCCCGTTCGCTTCACATATAATGCGTCGACCGCCGCCGCGCCATCCGGGGCATGGTTCCAGGCCGCCATCGCAGCCCCGCCGCCCTATTGAACGGGCGCGGCCCGGTCATCCGCCGCGACGGCCTCGACCTCGGCCTGAGGCGCGGCTGCCAGAAGCGTATCGGCGGCAAGCGGCTTGCCCGTCAGCACCAGTGTGGGCGGGCCGGCAAGACCCAGCGAACGGCCATCCGCCACGATTTCGATGGCGCTGGCATCCCGCGCGACCAGCACGGCCCCCCGGTCGGCGGGCACGCGATAGAGATCGCCGCGCTTGAAGGTCTGTTCGATCAGCACCCGGCCATTGGCGTCTTCCACCCGGATCCAGGTGTCGTCCTTGCGCGCCCTGAGCGAGACGCGGCTGCCGGCATTCTCCACGCCATAGACGGCGCCTTCCGGAATGGCGGGAAGCGGTTCGACCGCGGGACGGGCCGCGATCGCACCGTCGGCGGTCTCAGCCGCGTCGAGCATGGCCGCGTCGCTGCCCGGCACAAGCTGCGAGCCGTGCATGCCCACACCGAGCCGCATGGGCGAAATGGCTCCCTCGCGCGGCGTCGCCGCAGAGGCCGTATCGCCGCGCGGCATGCTCTCCAGCGGGTGATGCGCGGCGGCGGAATTATTGGCTTCGGCGGCCTGGATGGAGGGATCGGCTTCTTCGGCGGCGGGCTCGCCCTGCCGCTCGGCCACCATCTGATCGGCCGATTTGCCCATCAGCCATACGCCGTAAAGCCCGGCGGCGACGATGAGCACCACGACAAGCCCCATGCCGCGCGGCATGCGACGCTCGCCGGCGGCGGCGGGCATGAACCTGGAGGAGGTTTCCGTCTCCTCTTCCAGCGTGTCGCCATCGAGTTCGCTCTTGTAGCGCTCCACGACATGCTGGCTGTCGAGCCCCAGATATTCGGCATAGGAGCGCACGAACCCCAGCGCATAGGCGCGGCCGGGCAGGCCCTCATAGCGGCTTTCTTCCAGCGCTTCGAGATAATCCCGGCGAATATGAAGAATATGAGCGATGCTTCGGATCTCTTCGCCCCGGCGAAGCCGGACGGCTCTCAGCTCGGCGCCGACCGAATGCGCCTCGAGCGGCTCTTCATGCGTGATGTCACGCAAATGCAGCCTGCGGCGTCCCCCCTCGGATCGTCCCTCGGCCGGAAGCATCGTAACTTTGGTCATACGTTTCGGCTCTTCATCGAAATGAGCCATCCGAAATGCTCGACTCTGATCAACCAGGCGCGCTTCGCGCGACCGTCATTCCGGATGTCATGCATGTGCCCGAACGACTGCCCCTGCCGCCCGATACAACTTGCCCCCAACTGCATCTGAGTATCGAGAATAAATCAAAACTATTGATATTTCGCAACACTCGAAACGAAAAATCGTCCCCAACTTGGGTAATTTGACTGAGAAAAGCCTACGCTTTCTTAACAAAATCCCGGAAGAGACAAAAACTCCGCACTCAGACGGATATGCCCTCGGCCTCGGCATAGGCCTTGAGCTGCGGCCGGACCGATCCGTCGGGCAGCTTCATCAGTCCTTCCATGAAGCGTTCCAGCTTGCCCACATCGAGCGAGCGCACCATCAGCTTGACCGGGCCGATGGCGGCCGGGGACATGGAAATCCGCCTGAAGCCCAGCCCGACCAGCGCCATCGCCTCCAGCGGACGGCCCGACATCTCGCCGCAAAGCGTCACGGGCGTGCCGTGTTCGGCGCATTTGTCGATGACATGCCTGAAGAAGCTCAGCACCGCCGGGCTCAGCAGGTCGTAGCGGGTCGCGACGCGCGGATTGCCCCGGTCGCTCGCAAACAGGAACTGCAGGAGATCGTTGGAGCCGATCGAAACGAAATCGACCAGCGGCAGCAGCGCGTCGAGCTGCCAGATCAGCGCCGGGACCTCCAGCATGGTGCCGACCTCGATCTTCGAGGGCCGCTCCTTGCCGAACTTGTCGAGACGGGCCAGTTCCTTGTCCACCAGCGCGCGCGCCCGCTGATATTCCGCGACCTCGGCCACCATGGGGAACATGAGCCGGAGCTCGCGCCCCGCCGCCGCCGTGAGGAGCGCACGAAGCTGATGGCGCAGCAGCGCCGGACGGTCGAGGCTGATCCGGATCGCCCGCCAGCCCAGCGCCGGGTTTTCTTCCTTGAGCTGGGCGAGGTTCATATAGGGCAGCATCTTGTCGCCGCCGATATCGAGCGTGCGGAACACCACCGGCATGTCGCCCACATGATCCAGCACCGCGCTGTAGAGCTCGACCTGATCGCCGAGACTGGGCAGCGCCGCCGCGATCATGAACTGCAATTCGGTCCGGAAGAGGCCGATCCCCTCCGCGCCCGACTCCGCCACATGCGGCAGGTCCACCTGCAGCCCGGCATTCACGAACAGGGAGATGTGCTGCTCGTCCAGCGAAATGGCCGGCTCGTGCCGGATCGCCTGATACTGCTCCTGCTTCTTGGCGCGGAAACGCGCCTTCTCGGAATAGGAAGAAATGACTTCCTGCGTCGGCCGGATATAGATTTCGCCGGTATCGCCGTCGACGATGATAGCCTCGCCGGATTCCACATGATCCAGCGCGTCGTCGGCCCGCCCCACCGTGGGAATGCCCAGCGCGCGCGCCACGATGGAGACATGCGCATTGGGCGCGCCCTCTTCGAGCACCAGGCCGCGCAGCCGGTCCTTGTCGTAATCGAGCAGCTCGGCGGGGCCCATATTGCGCGCGATCACGATGGCGTCGACCGGCAGATCCTCCGACACCGAAGACAGGGTGACGCCGGTCAGCTGGCGCAGCAGCCGGTTTGCCAGATCGTCGAAATCGTGCAGCCGGTCGCGCAAATAGGGGTCGGCGGCCCGCTGGAGGCGCGCGCGCGTATCGTTCTGCACTCGCTCGACCGCGGCTTCCGCGGTGAGGCCGGTATTCACCGCCTCCGACATGCGCTGCAGCCATCCGCGGTCGTTCGCGAACATGCGGTAGGTCTGCAGCACCTCGCGATGCTCGCCCGCATGGCTGAGGTCTTCGGTCTGCAGCATGTCGTCGATGGAGCCGCGCAGGGCATAGACGGCCTGTTCGAGCCGTTCGCGCTCCGCATCCGTATCCTCGGCGATGAGCTTCGTCACGCGCACGCGCGGCTCATGCAGTACCGCGTGACCGAGCGCGATGCCTTCGGCAAAGGAGGAGCCCTGAAGGTAATAGGGCTTGGCCTCTTCTTCTTCCAGTTCGCTCGGCGCGTCCAGAAGGCCCGCCGCGGCCACGACCTCGGCGAGCACCATGGCCACCGTCTGCAGCGCCTCGACCTCTTCTTCGGTGTAATGGCGCTTGGTGCGGTTCTGCACCACCAGAACGCCCATCACCCGGCCCGCGCGCAGGATCGGCACGCCCATCAGCGATTTGTATATTTCTTCGCCGGTTTCCGGCCGGTAGGCAAAGGCCGGATGCGACTGGGCGTCGGCAAGATTGAGCGGCCTTGCATGCGCGGCGATATCGCCCACCAGGCCTTCGCCCACGCGCAGCCTGGTATGGTGCACGGCGGTCGGCTTCAGACCTTCGGTGGCAAAAAGTTCCAGATCGGTTGCGCTGCGCTTGAGATAGACCGAGCACACCTCCGCCACCATGTTGGAGGCGATCAGCACCACGATCTCGTCCAGGCGCTTCTGGGCGGTCTCCGGTTTCGCCATAACCTCGCGCAGACGGCGCAAGAGTACGCGCGGCCCGCCCACCGTGGCCGGCATCAGCTCAGGCCTCCCGGCCGGCTGGGGCTCCTGCTATGGCGGAACGTGGTCAAGGGCGCGCCCCCTTACTCGGAATCCAGCCCGTAGGCGGAGTGAAGGGCCCGTACCGCAAGCTCGGTATATTCGGCATCGATCAAGACGCTGATCTTGATCTCGGAGGTCGTGATCGCCTGAATGTTGATCCCCTTTTCCGAAAGCGTGCGGAACATGGCCTGGGCGACGCCGGCATGGCTTCGCATGCCGATACCGATGACAGACACTTTCACGACGCCGGGATCGGTCCGCACCTGTTCGCAGCGGATACCGGAAATCACTTTATTGATGACCTCTTCCGCGCGCGGCAGTTCCGCCTGCGGCACGGTAAAGGTCATGTCGGTGCTGCGACCGTCGTCCGACACGTTCTGGATGATCATGTCGACATTGATCGAGGCATCGGCCAGCGGCCCGAAAATGCTCGCGGCAATCCCGGGCTTGTCCTCGACCTTGACGAGAGTGATCTTGGCTTCGTCCTTGGAATAGGCGATGCCGCTGACGACCTGCTGCTCCACGATTTCTTCCTCGTCGCAAACTAGAGTGCCGGGAACGAAGTCTTCCCTCGCGAATTGCGGCGCATCGGGCGCATCGAAGCTCGAACGCACCTGCAATCGCACCCGGTGAACCATGGCGAGCTCGACGGAACGTGTCTGTAGAACCTTGGCGCCCAAGGATGCCATTTCGAGCATCTCTTCGTAGCTGATTCTATCAAGCTTCCGTGCCTTCGCAACGATCCGCGGGTCGGTGGTATAGACACCGTCCACATCCGTATAAATGTCGCAGCGATCCGCCTTGATCGCCGCCGCGATGGCGACCGCGCTCGTATCCGAGCCGCCGCGCCCCAGCGTCGTGATCCGGTTGTCGGGCCCGAGCCCCTGGAACCCGGCGATCACCGCCACCTGACCCTGCCCCAGCCGCTCCATGAGCTGCGTGCCGTCGATATCCGCGATGCGGGCGGCGCCATGCGCCCCGTCGGTGCGGATCGGGATCTGCCAACCGAGCCAGGAGCGCGCATGAACGCCCATCTTCTGCAGCGTGATCGACAACAGGCCGACCGTCACCTGTTCGCCGGTGGCCACCACCGTGTCGTATTCGCGCGCATCGTGCAGCCGGTCGGCCTCGCGCGTCCACTCGACGAGCTGGTTCGTCGTGCCCGCCATCGCCGATACGACCACGGCCACCTCATGGCCATGCTCGACCTCGCGCTTCACATGCGCGGCGACATTGGCAATCCGCTCCAGGTCGGCAACCGAGGTGCCGCCGAATTTCATGACCAGCCGGGCCATTCGCTCACCGAATTGCGGCCGACCCCCGGCCCGCCGCCCTGTTTGAAACTTGTCCTCATGCGTCCGCCGGGTCCGGTCCCGTCTTCACTGGACCCCGCCGCCCGGAACGCCCTATATCAGTCGCTTGTGGGTGGACCTCCGGCGAGACTGGCGTGACCGGCCTCCTCAGGTTTCCGGACGACAGCTCTCGACCCGCTGAACGCGGCACATACATACTCGCATGGGCAATAGCCCGCAACCGGCGCAAAATGAAGGCCATACATAAGTTTCAGGCCGGCCCGACGCGACGGCGGACGCAGGGGCAGACACCAGGCTGAAGGCGGATCGACATGACAGGAACGAACAAGGCAGGCATGGCGGCTTCGGACGCCTATACCAGTATCGACGAGGGGGAAATCGCCCGCTTTTCCGCCATCGCCGCCGAATGGTGGGCGCCGGAAGGCAAGTTCAAGCCGCTCCACAAGTTCAATCCGGTGCGGCTCTCCTTCATCCGCGAGCGCGTCATCGCCCATTTCGGGCTCAATGCCAAAAGCCCCAAGCCCTTCAAGGGACTGCGTTTTCTGGACATCGGCTGCGGCGGCGGCCTGCTGTCGGAACCCATGGCCCGGCTCGGCGCGACGGTCACGGGGGCCGACGCGGCGGAAAAGAACATCAAGACTGCCTCGGTCCACGCCATGGAGCAGGATCTCGCCATCGATTATCGCTGCACCACGGCGGAAGAGCTGGCGGCGGCGGGCGAGCGCTTCGACGTCATCCTCAATATGGAAGTGATCGAGCATGTCGCCGACCGCGACCGATTCCTCGTCCATTGCGCGGAAATGCTGAAGCCCGGCGGGTTGATGTTCGTCGCCACACTCAACCGCACGTTGAAAGCCCACGCCCTGGCCATTATCGGCGCCGAATATGTGCTGGGCTGGCTGCCGCGCGGCACGCATGACTGGCAGAAATTCATCACCCCCGCGGAGATGGAGCAGGGCCTCGCCGGGGCCGGGCTCGACATCCTCGAATGGCAGGGCGTCAGCTACAACCCGCTGCTCGACCGCTGGTCGCTTTCCGGCGATACGGACGTCAATTATATGGCGCTCGCCACAAAAAAATAGTTTTCACTATTTTCTTGACGCATCTTTTCGTCTCGGCATGATCCCCTCACGGCTTTTGAGGGGACATCTCGATGAAAATCAGTGCGCAGGCAACACTCCTGCTGGGCGCTTTCCTGCTTCTGGCAGGCTGCGGCGAGGACAAGACGCCCGAGCCGGTGAACCTCACCGCGCGGCAGGCCTCTCTCTATCAGGCGTCCTGCCACACCTGTCACACCGTGCCGGAAACGGGCGCCCCGCAAACGCATGACCTCGCCGCCTGGAAACCGCGCATGGCGCAGGGCGAAGACACGCTGCTCGACCACATTCTGAACGGCTTTAACGGCATGCCGCCGCTCGGCCAGTGCATCGAATGCTCGCGCGAGGATTTCATCGCGCTGACGCGCTTCATGGCCGCGCCCGCCCCAACCGGGAAAAAGGCCGGAAAAGAGGCAGGGAAAGAGGAGACGAACCAATGAAATTCTCGCGCCGCCATTTCATGCTTCAGGCCGCGGGGATTTCCGCGCTGGCCGCGACGGGCACGATCCCGGGCACCGTCACCCGCGCTTTTGCCGAGGCGAAACAGGAAGCGCTTCCCTGGCACAACTGGTCGGGCGGACAAAGCTGCACGCCCGAGCGACGCGCCGCGCCCGCCAACAAGGAAGACCTGGCCGAATTGCTGAAGACCGGCCCCGCCCCCTTGCGGGCCGTGGGCGCCGGACACTCCTTCTCGCCCATCGTGCCCACGCAGGGGACGATCTTCTCGCTCGACCGGATGAGCGGCGTCATCGGCAGCGATCCGGCCACCGGCGAAGCCGCCGTCATGGGCGGTACGCGCCTCGGCGCGCTGGGGGCCGGGCTTGCCGAACGCGGCCTCGCCCTCGACAACATGCCCGACATCAACAAGCAGACCATCGCCGGCGCGATTTCCACCGCGACGCATGGGTCCGGCGCCGGGATCGGCTCGCTCTCGACCTTCGTGTCGGGCCTGCGCCTGATGACGACCGAGGGCGAGACCATCGACTGCGACGCCGACAACAATGCCGATCTCTTTCAGGCTGCGCGCGTTTCCATCGGCGCGCTCGGCGTCATCACCCAGGTGAAGCTGAAGGCCCGTCCGCTCTACAAGCTCAAGCGCCGCACCTGGGTCATGCCCATCAACGACATGCTGGAGGAAGCGCCGAAGTTCTGGCGCGAGAACCACATCTTCGAGTTCTACTACATCCCCTTCTCCGGCATGGCGCTCGGCATCTCCAACAACATCACCGACGATCCGGAAACGCCGGTCCCGCCGCAAACCGACGACGACTCGCTTGAAGAGTTGAAGATGCTGGAAGAATGGCTGGGCTGGGCGCCCTCGGCCCGGCGCTGGATCCTGCAGAAGATCATGGGCGACATCGAGCCCGAAGAGCGCGTGGACTATTCCCACAAGACGCTCTCCACCGAGCGCGGCGTGCGCTTCAACGAGATGGAATATCACCTGCCCCGCGAAAAGGGGCCGGAGACGCTGCGCAAGATCATCCGCGAAATCGAGAACAACAATCTGGAAGTCTTCTTCCCGATCGAGTTCCGCACCGTCGCCGCGGACGACATATGGCTTTCGCCCTTCCACCAGCGCGAAAGCGCCTCCATCGCGGTGCATCGCTACTACAAGGAAGACTACAAACCCTATTTCGCGGCGATCGAGCCCATCCACCGCGCCGCCGGCGGACGCCCGCACTGGGGCAAGCTCAGCACACTGACGGGCGCGGATTTCGCAAGGCTCTATCCCCGCTGGGAAGACTTCAAGCGCATCCGCAACGAACTCGACCCGAAGGGCCGCCTGCTGAACGATTATCTGAGGGGGCTTTTCGCCTAGACCGTTTCAGGTCCGGCCGCTCCGTCATTGCGAGCAAAGCGAAGCAATCCAGAGCCGCGCACTCAGAGCTGGATTGCTTCGTCGCTCTGCTCCTCGCAATGACGACGCAAATTCAATCCGGCAGTAAATGCCTAATTGGCCTTGTCGCGCGGCAGGGTCGGCAGGGGCGCCAGTTCGACGCCCTCCTCGATCAACTCTTCGGCCTCTTCGAGCGTCGTCTCGCCGTAAATGTCGCGATGCCCGGTTTCGCCGTAATGGATGCGGCGGGCTTCCTCGGCGAACTCATCGCCGACATAATCGAAATTCTGTTCCACATGGCGGCGCAGCGCCGTCATCAATTGCGAGACGCGCTCGACCGCTTCCGCCTGCGCATCGCTTGTTACCTTCGGTGTGCCGCCTTTTGCGATGGCAGGCGCCATCAGCGCGCGGCGAACTTTCCGGCTGTCGCAGACCGGACAGCGCACATCGCCTGCGGCCGCCTGTTCCTCGAACCCGGCGGACGACGAGAACCAGCCATCGAATTCATGGCCCTTCGCGCAAACCAGTGCGTAGTGGATCATGCGCCCGGCTCCGCCAGATGCCATTCGCGGTCATGCTTCAGGCTCGGAACGGCGCGGCGGGCATCTTCGACGGATTTGAGGTCGATCCCGAATGTCGTCACGCCCGGTTCCTCGCCGTCGATCTCGGCGACGATTTCGCCCCAGGGCGACACCGCCAGGCTGTGGCCATAGGTTTCGCGTCCGCATTCATGCACGCCCCCTTGCGCGGGCGCGAGCACATAGCAGCCCGTCTCGATGGCGCGGGCGCGCAACAGCACATGCCAGTGCGCCGCGCCGGTCTTGCGGGTGAACGCGGAAGGAACCGTCAGAATATCCGCACCCGCCCCGGCCAGCGCGCGATAGAGATGCGGGAAACGCAGATCGTAGCAGACGCTGAGACCGATCCGCCCCAATGGCGTGTCCGCGCAGACGGCCCGCTTGCCCGGTTCGTAATTCCGGCTCTCGCGATAGCTTTCGCCGCCCGCCAGATCGACATCGAACATATGGATCTTGTCGTAATGCGCCGCGACCTCGCCGTCCGGTCCGATGAGATAGGAACGGTTGGCGATCTTGTCGTCGCTCACCTTGATCGGCAGCGACCCGATGACAAGCCAGAGCCCCCGCCGGGCCGCCAGCGAGCGGAACATCGGCAAGGCCTCGCTATCGACTTCGTCTTTCACCTTCGCAAAGAGATCCTGCGACTTGGTTTCGAGCAGCGAGGTCATTTCGGGCGTTGCGATGAGCGTAGCGCCGGCATCCGCCGCCTCTTCGATGAGGCGGCAAGCATCGCTCAGATTGGCTTCCGGGTCGCGCCCGCTGCGCATCTGCACCAGGCCCGCGGTGAAACTTGTCTCGGCCATTGCGTTTCGCCCTGTTCGGATCAGGCCGACAGCAGCGGATCGAGCTTGCCTGCCTGCTCAAGCGCATAAAGCTCGTCGCAGCCGCCCACATGCCGCTCATCGATGAAAATCTGGGGAACCGTATGGCGGCCATGCGCGCGCTGCATCATTTCCCGGCGCTTGTCGGAATCCATGCCGACATCGATCTCGGTGAAGGAAATGCCCTTTTTGCCGAGCAGCGCCTTCGCCCGATGGCAATAGGGGCAGAGCATGGTCGTGTAGATCGTCACATCCGCCATCTGCGGAACTCCTTAAAAACAAACTCTTATTCATATAATCGCGCCCTCGCCCGTCACAACCCGCGCCAGTGCGAGCACGCGCACCTCGGCCGCGCCGGCACCGACAAGCGCCCTGGCGCAGGCCTCGACCGTCGATCCCGAGGTAATCACATCGTCTACAACTACCACACAGCGCCCCTGAAGGCCCGCGCGCCGCGCCTCGGCGATTTTGAAGGCCCCTCTGAGGTTGCGCCGCCGCGCCGCGCCGGAAAGGCCGACCTGCGGTCTGGTGGCGCGCACACGCAGCAGCGTCCGCCCGTCGAAAGGCACGCCGGACAGCCGGCCGATCCATCGGGCCAGCTCCGCCGACTGGTTGAACCGGCGTGAAAAGAGCCGGGCCCTGTGAAGCGGCACGGGCACGATGAGATCGGCGCCTTCCACCAGATCGGCGCCTGCCCGCATCATCCATTTGGCAAAGGCGGGGGCCCCTTCCAGGCGGTCGCCATATTTGAAACGGGAAATCAGCAGCCGACTCAGATCGTTATATTGCATCGCCGCCCGCGCCGCGCAGTAAGCCGGCGGATGCGCCAGCGCCACCGCGCTCACCATTTCCTCTTCCGGCGGCTGCGCCCCGCCGGGCCGATAGGCGAAGGGAAGACCGGTGACCCGGCAGCGCGGCTCCTCGATAAATGCCGCCTCGCTCCAGCATGCGCCGCACAATGTGCCGTGCTCGGCCACGCCCTGCCCGCAGGCCAGGCAGACCGGCGGCAGCAGAAAATCGGCAAGACGCGAGAGCCCCGTCGCGGTCGGGGTGGCGATCGGCATGGGGCAAGACTAGCCGAGGCCCGGGACCCTGCGAAGCGCGAACATGCCTTGCGGCGGCGCCCGGCCCGACACAATATGCCGCCCATGACGAACGCCCCCTCCGAGCACCTCATCTTCGACCGCGCCGCCCTGAGGCGCCACCGCGAGCGCGCCGCCGCGAATTTCGGCGATTACGACTTTCTCCTCACCCGGACGATGGAAGAGGTGACCGAACGCCTCCTCCACACCAACCGGACCTTTCCGCTGGCACTCGATCTCGGCAGCCATGACGGCACGCTGGGAAAGGCGGCTCTGCCGCCGGAAAAGATCGGTCGCATCGTCTCCGCCGACCTGTCTCTTGCCATGGTGAAGGGCGCACCGGGCCCGCGCCTCGTGGCCGATGAGGAGTTTCTGCCCTTTGCGGGTGAAACCTTCGATCTGGCCGCCAGCATTCTCTCGCTGCACTGGGTGAACGACCTGCCCGGCGCGCTCATCCAGCTTCGCCGTGCGCTGAAGCCCGACGGATTGTTCATCGGCGCCTTTTTCGGGGGCGAGACGCTGACCGAACTGCGCCAGTCGCTTGCCGAAGCCGAAATCGAAACCGAGGGCGGCCTGTCGCCGCGCGTCTCGCCTTTCGCCGATTTGCGCGATGTGGGCGGCCTGCTTCAGCGGGCGGGCTTCGCCCTGCCGGTCGTCGATTCCGACCGCGTCACCGTGCGCTACGACAATGCGCTGAAGCTGATGGCGGATCTGCGCGGCATGGGCGAAACCAACGCGCTGGCGGAACGGCGCCGACAGCCGATGAAACGGCGCACACTTTTTCGCGCCGTCGAAATCTATGCGGAGAAATTCGGCCTTCCCGACGGGCGCATCCCTGCCACCTTCGAAATCGTGATGGCGACGGGCTGGGCGCCGCATGAAAGCCAGCAGCAGCCGCTGCGACCCGGCAGCGCCGCGCATAGCCTGGCCGACGCCCTGGGAAGCGAAGAGCAGACGGCGGGCGAGAAGGCCCCGCTCGGTAAGCCTTACGGAAAGAAGTGAACCGTCAGCCGGTCATGGCGTCGGCGACGCGCTGGAACAGATGCGTCAGCGCCGTATTGCCGAGCGACCAGACCGTCGCCGAAATCGCCACCGCGATCAGGCTGGCGATCAGCGCATATTCGATCGCCGTCGCCCCGTTGTCGTCGCACCCGAAACGCCCCAGAAATTCCGTCAGCCTGCCCATCGCGCACCCCACCTCTTCAATGCGCGACAAGGCTCACATGAGCAGGTCGCGCAGCGCCGCCACCAGCGGTTCGTCCGCCGGCGGCATTGGATAATCCCGCATCCGGTTCGGCCTCACCCAGCTGAGCTCCTGCCCCTCGAGCGGCCGAACCTTGCCCTCCCAGCGCCGGCATACGTAAAGCGGCATCAGAAGGTGAAACGTCTCATAGGCATGGCTCGCAAAGGAAAGCGGTGCGAGACAGGCCGCCGTCACGTCGATGCCCAGCTCCTCCTGCAATTCCCGGATGAGCGAGGCTTCGGGCGTCTCGCCCGTCTCCACCTTGCCGCCCGGGAACTCCCAGAGGCCTGCCATGGGCTTGCCTTCCGGCCGTTTGGCCATCAGCACGCGCCCATCCGCATCGACCAGCGCGCAAGCCGACACGAGTACAATCTTCGGGGCAGCCCCCTCGGCACCGCTCATGCGTTCACGCGCTCCTCATATCATCGGGAAACGGGGTTAATTTCAGACACACGGGCCGCCCGACGCCCGGCAAAACCGGTATCAGGGTGAATGCGGGGTTAACCCCGCACCGTCCCGTCGCCGGGGCCCTAGCTGCGATAATCCGCATTGATGCTGATATATTGATGCGTCAGATCGCAGGTCCACACCGTGGCCGAGGCCTTGCCGACGCCGACATCGACGGCAATATCGATCTCCTGCCCCTTCATGTGCCGGGCAACGGGCGCCTCGTCGAAATCGGGCACGGCCTGACCGTTCTTGGCCACGTCGATGCCGCCGATCCGGATCACGAGCCTGTCCCGGTCGGCCGCCTCGCCCGATTTGCCGACCGCCATCACGATGCGGCCCCAATTGGCGTCCTCGCCCGCCACCGCCGTTTTCACCAGCGGCGAATTGGCGATCGCCATGGCAATGCGCCGCGCCGCCTGATGGCTCTCCGCGCCGCCCACCGTTACCTGAACGAATTTCGTGGCGCCCTCGCCGTCCCGCACCACCTGATGCGCGAGATCCAGCATCAGCTCGTCCAGCGCCCGGCGGAATTCCCTCAATTTGGGATCGCCCGCCCGGCGGACCGGCGTGGCATCCTTCATCGCGGCGCCGGTGGCAAACAGCATCACGCTGTCGCTGGTCGAGGTGTCGCTGTCCACCGTAATGGCGTTGAAACTGTCGCGCGTGCCGAGCATCAGCAGCGTCTGCGCCGTCTCGCGGGTCAGCGCCGCGTCGGTAAAGATGAAGACGAGCATGGTCGCCAGATCCGGCGCGATCATGCCCGAGCCCTTGGCAATGCCGTTGATCGTCACCTCCGCATCGCCCACCTTGCAGCGCCGCGTGGCAAGTTTGGGATAGGTGTCGGTGGTCATGATCGCCTGCGCGGCGGCATCCCAATTGTCGGGACGCGCATCCTTGAGCGCCATCTCGATCCCCGCGACCACGGGCGCGGGGTCCATCGGCACGCCGATAACGCCGGTGGAAGCGATGAAGACATCCTTCTGGCGGCAATTGCCCGCATTGGCGGCGGCCGCCGCCGTGGCCTTCACCGTCTGGACGCCGGCCCGGCCGGTAAAGGCGTTGGAATTGCCCGAATTGACGACAAGCATCCGCCCGAGGCCGCCATCTTCCAGATTGCCCCGGCACCAGTCCACCGGCGCGGAGGCCGTCTTGGAGGTCGTGAAGACGCCCGCGGCCTGCGTGGTATCCGCCATGCGCACGACCAGAAGGTCGGTCCGGTTCCTGTATTTGATGCCCGCCGCCGCTGTCCCCAGCTCCACGCCCTCGATCGGCGGAAGCGCCGGATAGCTTTTGGGCGCAAGCGGGGAAACGGCAGGCGCCGCTTTCTTCTTCGCGGCGCCGGTCTTGCTCCCCGTCTTGGGCGCGGGCTTTTTCTTGACGGGTTTCTTCTTCGCCGCCGGCGCGGTCGCGCTCGCCTTGACGGTTTTGCGCGTCGCCCGCGTCTGCTTGGCCCGGCTATGAGGTTTCGCTTTCACGCGCGGCTTGGCCTTTGCCTTGCCGCTCACCTTCTTGCGGGGTTTGACAGAAGTTTTCGTGCCGCTTCGGCTGCTCGTCTTCACCGTCATGTGCCGTCTGCCCTCGTCGCGCCGCTTTCCGTGCCGGGCCGCCGCTGCCGCGCGCCCCGTTCCCGGGCGCGCTTCGATTCAAAGCCCGATGTCTCTATCTACAGCAATCAGGGCGCATCCGGAACAATCCGGGGCCTGTCGGGATTGGCCGAGGCCTCGCCGCCATCCGCGCCGACGATTTCGATATCGGCTTCGGCCCGCATCTCCTTCATGAGCTTCTGCCCTTCTTCCTGCGCCAGGCCGCGAATGACGTCCTGCCGGGCTTCTTCGAGCGTGGGCTTCTTCACGTCGCGCATCTCCAGCAGCTTGATCACATGCCAGCCGAACTGGGTCTGAACCGGGTCGGAGACCTCGCCGGGCTTCATCGCGAAGACCGCATCGCCAAAGGCCGGTACGACATCGCCCTTCTTGAACCAGCCGAGATCGCCGCCGTTTTCCGCGCTGGGGCCGGTGGAAAATTCCTTGGCGACGTCGTTGAAGCTCTTGCCGCCCTTCAACTCGGCTTCCGCCTTCTGCGCATCCTCCTTGCTGGACACCAGAATATGCTCGGCATGCGCCTCCTTCTTCGCGGGGGCTTCGGCGATATTCTTCCGGTAATAGGCCTCGATCGCCTTGTCGTTGATCCGGCTCTGCATGAGCTGCAGCCAGTAGAAATCGCGCAGCGCCTTTTCCTGCGCATAGGCAATCCGCCGCTTGGCGCCCGGATCGTCGTCCACATGCTTCTCGCGGGCCGTCTCGGCGACGACCTTGCGGTCGATCAGCGCGCTGAGCAGATACTGAAAACGCATCTGTTCCGAAACGCCCTGCAGCGAGCCCCCCATATTCTCGTCGGCCAGCGCCACATCCGCATAGGTGATCGGGCTGCCGTTCACCTTTGCAATGACGTCATTGGGTTCGGGTGCCGGACCGGCGGCGGACTCGGCCGCCATGGCATGGCCCCCCGACAGGAGGAGCGACGCACTCAGCACGGAAGCGGCGAGAGCAAGGGGAACGGTGCGGAAGGCAAACATGACAGGACTTTCATATTTCGGGATGTGCGGCGCGGGCCCCGCGCCCGGATGGCGGCCACCCCGCGCAAAAACGGGAATCTGCGGCCGAAAAGGGCCTGAATTGTGACAATTCGCCCGCCTGCCGGGCGTGGGGCGCGATCATGGACCGGGGCCCATGCGCACACAAGGCGCTTTGTGGGACGGATGCCCCTTGCCGGGCCGCCGCCGTTACATTGACAAGAAATTGAGGCCCCCTTACATCTCCCTTGGCTTTCTGCCTTGGAAGGGGATCTGGGCTCCGGGGCAAGGTTAAGGACCTTGAGGGCCCGGCCGCCGGAAAGCCTATCCCGCATGCCCGGCCGCAATCGATGGCACAGCGCAAGAGGATTTGACCTGATGGCTAGCTTTGGCGCTCTCGCCAAGCGATTTTTCGGCTCGCAGAACGACCGCAAGATCAAGCGTTACCGGACCAGCGTCGAGGCAATCAACGCCTTCGAGCCGGAAATGGAAGCCCTGAGCGACGAAGAGCTCCAGGGCAAGACGGCGGAATTCCGCGCGCGCCTCGCCGACGGTGCCACAACGGACGACATTCGCGACGAAGCCTTCGCCGTTGTCCGCGAGGCCGCCAAGCGCGTCCTCGGCCAGCGCCATTACGACGTGCAGCTCATCGGCGGCATGGTGCTTCATGAAGGCAAGATCGCCGAAATGAAGACCGGCGAAGGCAAGACGCTCGTCTCCACGCTCGCCGTCTATCTCAATGCGCTGCCCGGCAAGGGCGTTCACGTCGTGACCGTGAACGACTATCTGGCCAAGCGCGACGCGGCCTGGATGGGGCAGATCTACAGTTTTCTCGGCATGGAAACCGGCGTCATCCTGCATGGCATGAACGACGACGAGCGCCGCGAGGCCTATGCCGCCGACATCACCTATGCCACCAACAACGAACTCGGCTTCGACTATCTTCGCGACAATATGAAGTATCAGCTCGAGGCCATGGTGCAGCGCGCCCACCCCTTCGCCATCATCGACGAAGTGGACTCGATCCTCATCGACGAGGCGCGGACCCCGCTCATCATTTCCGGTCCGCTGGACGACAAGTCCGATCTCTACATCAAGATCGACGACATCATTCCCGAACTCGTCGAGGAAGATTACGAACTCGACGAGAAGCAGCGCACCGTCACCCTCACCGAAGAGGGTAACGAACACGCCGAAGGCATTCTGCGCGAGCACGGCATCCTCGAGGAAGGCTCGCTCTACGACATCGAAAACATCTCGATCGTCCATCACGTCAACAATGCGCTGCGCGCCCACAAGCTCTTCCTGCGCGACCGCGACTACATCGTCAAAGGCGGCAAGGTCGTCATCATCGACGAGTTCACCGGCCGCATGATGGAAGGCCGGCGCTATTCCGACGGCCTGCACCAGGCGCTGGAAGCCAAGGAGCGCCAGCCGATCCAGCCGGAAAACCAGACGCTCGCCTCGATCACCTTCCAGAACTACTTCCGCATGTACGAAAAGCTGGGCGGTATGACGGGTACGGCGCTGACCGAAGCCGACGAATTCCTCGACATTTACGGCCTCGAAGTGCTGGAAGTCCCGACCAACAAGCCGATCGCGCGTATCGACGAGGACGACGAGGTTTATCGGACGGCGAAGGAAAAATACGACGCCATCGTCGACGAAATCGTCGAATGCCAGAAGAACGGCCAGCCCGTTCTGGTCGGCACGGTTTCCATCGAGAAATCCGAAACGCTTTCCGCCGAAATGAAGCGCCGCAAGATCAAGCACAATGTGCTGAATGCGCGCTATCACGAACAGGAAGCCCATATCATCGCGCAGGCCGGTGTGCCCGGCGCCGTGACCATCGCCACCAACATGGCCGGCCGCGGTACCGACATCCAGCTCGGCGGCAATCTCGATATGCGTATCGAGGACGAGACCGCGGGCATCGAAGACGAAGCCGCCTACAACGCCAAGGTCGAAGAGA
This sequence comes from Parvibaculum indicum, assembly GCF_011762095.1. GTDB lineage: Bacteria > Pseudomonadota > Alphaproteobacteria > Parvibaculales > Parvibaculaceae > Parvibaculum > Parvibaculum indicum. The sequence goes on from NZ_JAASQO010000010.1 coordinate 44,660, forward strand.
TCAAGGCGGATATCGACAAGAAGAAGGAAACCGCGCTTGCCGCGGGCGGCCTCTATGTCGTCGGCACAGAACGCCATGAAAGCCGCCGCATCGACAACCAGCTTCGCGGACGCTCCGGCCGTCAGGGCGATCCCGGCCGTTCCAAATTCTATCTTTCCCTCGAAGACGACCTGATGCGCATCTTCGGCACCGACCGGATGGACGGCATGCTGCAGAAGCTGGGTCTGGAAGAGGGCGAGGCCATCATCCACCCATGGATCAACAAGGCGCTCGAGAAAGCCCAGTCCAAGGTGGAAGCCCGCAACTTCGACATCCGCAAGAACCTCTTGAAGTTCGACAATGTCATGAACGACCAGCGCAAGGTCATCTTCGACCAGCGCATCGAACTCATGCGGGAGAAGGACCTCAACGAAACCGTCTCCGACATGCGTCGTCAGGTGATCGACGACCTTGTGGCGCGCTGCATTCCCGAAAAGGCCTATGCCGAGGAATGGGACATCGCGACGCTCAAGCAGGAAGTCTCGGAAACGCTCGGCCTCGACCTTCCTATGGACGAATGGGCGGAGGAAGAAGGCATCGCGAACGAGGAAATCCGCGACCGCCTCTATCGCGCCGCCGACGAAGCCATGGCCGGCAAGGCCGCGCAGGTCGGCCCCGAACTCATGCGCCAGGTCGAAAAGGCCGTCGTCCTGCAGACCCTGGACCATCACTGGCGCGACCACCTGCTGATGCTCGACCATCTGCGTCAGGCCGTTGGCCTGCGCGGCTATGCGCAACGCGATCCGCTGAACGAATACAAGGCCGAGGCCTTCGAACTGTTCGACAACCTCCTTACGAATCTTCGGGTGGACGTCACGCGCCAGATCAGCACCGCCCAGTTCGTGACCGAGGAGCAGGCTCCGCGTATCGAGGACGAACAGCTCCCCGAAATGCATGCGCATCATCAGGACCTGACCACCGGCCAGGACGAACTGGAAGGCGGCGACGTCGCAACGCTTCAGCGCACCGTCCGCAACGACCCGGGCGTCACGGCGGACCCGAACGACCCGACGACATGGGGCAAGGTGTCCCGCAACGCCCCCTGCCCCTGCGGCTCGGGCAAGAAGTACAAGCACTGCCACGGCGCGCTCGGCTGACGGAGCCGAGGCCGCCAACGAACAAAAAAAACCCGCCTTCGCAAGAAGGCGGGTTTTTCATGTCGTCCGCAGTTCGGTCAGCTCGTCTCCGCCGCGATGGCCGCGTCCATATCCTCTTTCAGCACCTTGCCCGCATGGAAATAATGGAATGCGGCGAGGATGTTGATGAGCGAGGTGAACAGAAGCGCGTAGCGCAGGCTGTCCGACCCGAAGGGACCTGTCAGCGCATCGCTCAAAAGCCCCACGAGCTGCGGACCGAAACCAAGCCCGATAATGTTGAGCACGAAGAGCATGATGGCCGCCGCCAGCGCCCGCATGTGAAGCGGCGCCAGCCCCTGGATCATGGAAAAGCTCGGGCCGAGATAGAAGGCGCCCAGCGCAAGCCCCGGCAGATAGAGCAGGATCGCCGTCGTCGTATCGTCGACGAGATAGAAGCCAATGATGAAGGGGATCGCGAGAATCTTGGCAATCGTCAGGATCCACGCATTCCAGCGTATATCCTTCCGTGCCAGCCGGTCGGCGAGATAGCCGCCCGACAGCGCCCCTATGCCGCCGACGACGCCGGATGCCGGACCGAGGAAAAGACCGACCTGCTCCGGCGTCATGCCGTGACTGCGAATGAGAAAGGCCGCGCCCCAGACAAGCCCGCCATATCCGACGAAGGAGGTCAGCGTCACGCCCAGGATCACATGCCGCGCGGCGCGCGTTTTCCACAGATAGGCGGCCGCCCTTTTGAACTGCCCCTTCTCCTGAATTTCCATCGCCACGCCGTCGGCATGACCGCGCGGAGGCTCCTTCATGGTGAAACGCACCAGGAGCGCGATGATCACGCCGGGCAGCCCGACCACGAAAAACGCTTCGCGCCAGCCCCAGTGCTGCGCGACCCAGCCCCCGACCACGAAGCCGATCATCGTGCCCAGATATACGCCGAGCGAATAGATCGCCATGGCGCCGGACCGCTTGTCGCGCGGATAAAGGTCCGCGATCATGGAATGCGACGGCGGGCTCGACCCCGCCTCGCCGATGCCAACGCCGACGCGCGCCGCGGCCAGTTGCCAGAAGTTCTGCGCCAGCCCGCAAAGCGCGGTCATGATGCTCCAGACGAACACCGCAATGGAGATGATGTTCCGCCGGTTCGCCCTGTCGGCCAGCATCGCGATCGGCATGCCGAGCGTGGCATAGAAGATCGCGAAGGCGATGCCCGACATGAAGCCGAGCTGCGTGTCGCTGAGATGCAGGTCGTTCTTGATCGGCTCGATGAGAATGCCGACGATGCTGCGGTCGACGAAACTCGATGTATAGGCCAGAAGCAGGATCGCCAGCGCATAGCGGCGATAGGCTGGCGTGATGACGATAGCCGGCTGTGCTGCCGTGGCAGCGCCCCCCGCCGTGCTTGGCTCAACGGCCATTCGGTATCCTCCCCGGTGTTATTTGTTGCGCACAGGTTACTTGCGCTGCGTCAAGGCCGCAATCGCGATGCGTGTCCTTCCTCGCTTGCGGCATCGGACAGCGCTGCCATAATCGGCGCGCCGAAAGAAGCACAAGCAAACGACAAAGCCATAAGGGAGACACCATGGGCGCGCCGCAACCCTTCGCCATCGACATTCCGCAAGCCGGAATAGACGCCATCATGGATCGCGTTCGCGCCTATGAGTGGCACGAAATGCCGGCCATCGACGAAGGCGGCGACCGTTGGGCCTATGGCACCGACATGGCCTATATGCGTGAACTATGCACCTATTGGCTGAACGACTATGACTGGCGCGCAGCGGAAAAGCGTCTCAACGCCTTTCCCCAGTTCATCGCCGATGTCGACGGCCTCGATGTCCACTTCATCCATGTGAAAGGATCCGGCAGCTCGCCGGAAACGCTTCTTCTCACCCATGGCTGGCCCGGCTCCGTCCTCGAATTCTACGAGGTGATCGAACCGCTCGCCCATCCGGAAAAATTCGGCGGCAATGCGGAAGACGGCGTGAATCTCGTGATCCCGTCGCTGCCCGGCTATGCCTTTTCCGGCAAGCCCGCAAAGCCCATGGGCCCGCGCGCCACGGCGGCGCTGTGGGACAAGCTCATGCGCGAGGTGCTGGGCTACGAGACCTATATCGCGCAAGGCGGCGACTGGGGCTCGATCGTCACCGGCTGGCTCGGCTATGAGCACGGCGTCGACAAAAAGGGCGGCTGCAAGGCCATTCATGTGAACATGAACGGGCTGCGCCCCACCGTGCTTCCCGAAACGGATGAAGAAAACGCCTGGGCGGCAGCCGCCGGCGCGGCCTTCGGCATGGACGGCGCCTATATGCAGATCCAGATGACGAAGCCGCTGACGCTTTCCTACGCCATGATGGACAGCCCCGTCGGCGCCGCCGCCTGGATCGTCGAAAAATTCCATTCCTGGTCGGACCGCCGGAACGGCGACGTGCCGGGCCATCTGGAGAACGCCTTCTCCAGGGACGCGATGCTGACCGACATCATGCTCTATCTCGTGACCCGCAGCTTCGGTTCGGCCATCTGGTTCTATCGCGGCATGATGGAAGAAGGCGGCGTCAACATGGACCCCGGCACGAAGGTGGAAATCCCCACCGGCATGGCGAAGTTCCCGCAGGAAGCGACCGCCTATTGCATCGGCCCGCGCAGCTATATGGAAAAGGGCTTCAACATCGTGCACTGGTCGGAGCCGGAACGCGGCGGACACTTCGCCGCCTGGGAAACCGGCCGCCTTTTCGCCGATGAAGTGATGAGCTTCGTGAAGAAGATCAAAGGCTGAGGTGTCCATGACCCATCGCATCGTTCCCGCCGACCCGTTCACCGTTCACATCTCCGAAGAGGAGGTCGAGGATCTGCGCCGCCGCCTTCAGCGCACGCGCTTTCCGAACGAACCGGTGGGCAACCGTCACTGGGAATACGGCACCAGCCTTCCCTATATGGAAAAGCTGGTGTCTTACTGGCGCGACGATTTCGACTGGCGGGCAGCCGAAGAAAAGCTCAACCGCTTCCCCCAGTTCCGCGCGACCTTCACCGACGATGACGGCGAAGATCACACCATCCACTTCATCTATGAGCGCGGCACGAAGACGGATGGCAACCCCGACCCGATCCCGCTCGTCATGACACATGGCTGGCCGTCCACCTTTCGCGAGTTTCTCGACGTGGTGGAGCCGCTCGCCCATCCCGAACGCTTCGGGCGGGAAGACCCGGCCTTCGACGTGATCGTGCCTTCGCTTGTCGGTTACGGCTTTTCATCGCTGCCGCGAAAGCCCATCGGCCCCGCCGCCATCGCTGATCTCTGGCATCGGCTGATGACGGAATGCCTGGGCTATGACAGCTATGCGGCACAGGCCGGCGACTGGGGCAGCTTCGTGACGTCGCGCCTCGCGCTCCAGCACCCGGAAGCGGTGCGCGCCATCCACCTCACCATGCTGCCGCTGCGCCCCGCCCTCAAGGACGAGAGCCAAGAGCCGGTCAACGACGAAGAATCGAAATGGATCCGGGAGATGCAGGCCTGGTGGCGTCAGGAGGAAGGCTATCGCTCCATCCAGTCCACCAAGCCCATGGCGCTCGCCTTCGGCCTGACGGACAGCCCGGCCGGCCTCGCCGGCTGGCTCGCCGACAAATATTACCGCCTCGGCGATACCGACAAGACCGACACCATAGACGGCATGGAGCGGCGCTTCCCCTATGACGACATCCTGACCCAGTTCTCGATCTACTGGTTCACCGGCACGATCAACAGCGCCAACACGCTCTACAAGGCCGGTCCCGCCGAGGGCTCGCACCAGTTGAAACCGGGCGAGCGCGTTACCGTGCCCGTGGCCTATTCGGAATATCCGATCGATACGCTGCCGGACACGCCGCGCTCATGGGCGGAACGAAGCTACAATATCGTCCGCTGGCGGATCATGGAGAAAGGCGGCCATTTCGCCGCCATGGAAGAGCCGGACTATTTCGCCGACGATGTGCGCGATGCGTTTGCGGAGATGCTGGGGTAAGACCCGGACAAATCGCCACCCCGATCTCGATCCGGGGTCCGTTCACGCTCTCATCGGACCGGAAACCGGTGTGGGTTCCGGGTCGGGCCCGGAATGACGCCATCGCCTCCTCGCGTCAGGCGATCCCCTGACGGCCCATGGCGAGGAACTTCTCGCGGCGCAGGCGGCGCAGCGTGTCGGCATCGAGTTTTTCGAGCCCTGCCAGCTCTTCCTCGATGGCGTCGCCCGTATCGCGGATCATCTGCGCGCGCTCGCGATGCGCCCCGCCGACGGGTTCTTCCAGCACGCGATCCACGACACCGAGTTTGTGCAGATCCTGCGCGGTGATCTTCATCGCGGTCGCCGCGTCTTTCGCCTTGTCGGAACTGCGCCAGAGGATCGACGAGGCGCCTTCCGGCGAGATCACGGCATAGACGGCGTGTTCGAGCATCAGCACGCGATTGCCGCAGGCGATACCGATGGCACCGCCCGACATGCCTTCGCCGATCACAACGGAGATAAGCGGCGTCCCGAGCGACAGGCAGCGATCCGTCGACCGCGCAATGGCTTCCGCGACGCTGCGCTCTTCGCTTTCCATGCCGGGATAGGCGCCCGACGTATCGGCCATGGTGATGACCGGAATATCGAAACGCTCGGCAAGCGACATCAGCCGGATCACCTTGCGGTAGCCCTCGGGCCGCGCCATGCCGAAATTGTGCTTGATGCGGCTCTGCGTGTCGGAGCCTTTTTCATGACCGATGATCATGACGGAACGGCCGCAGAACCGGCCGAGGCCGCCCATGATGGCCGAGTCCTCGCCATAGACGCGGTCGCCGCCCATCGGCGTGAAGTCCTCGACCAGCCGTTCCACATAATCCTTGAAATGCGGACGGGCCGGATGGCGTGCCACCTGCACCTTCTGCCAGGGATTGAGCGAGGCATAGGTCTCGGTCAGCAGGTTCGCCGCTTTCTGCTCAAGCTTGGAAACCTCGTCGCCGATGCTCATGGACGGGTCGTCCTGTGCAAGACGTTTCAGCTCCTGCACCTTGCCTTCGAGTTCGGCAATCGGCTTCTCGAAATCGAGATAAGTATGCATTGCGCTCCGGGAACTCCCGTCCATTCACCCGCTTGAACCGCATTCCCGCCAGCCCGTCGGCCCCTTGGCGGGAGATTGCGCCGGGACACTGGCCCGCCCCCGTCGCCTTGTCAACTGCAACTCGCTGCAAGGGAAACATCGTGCCGATTCAGGGACTTAAAAGGGTTAAGACCATGCCCTGTCACAAACCGGCCCGCCCGTCCGTCTTCCCGATATATGCATCGACGCAACGGCCCGGCAGCCCGGCCCGTCATGGGCTATGCTGCCACCGTCCGAGGACCACACGAATGCCCCATGTCCCCACTCGCCCATCTTCCCGCATGAACGCCTCCGACGCGGAAGACGTCTTTCTGTCCCATCGCGCACGCGCTTTCGCGGTGGCCTACCGCATGCTGGGCAGTATCGCGGAGGCGGAAGACGTCGTGCAGGAGGCCTGGCTGCGCTGGCAGGGCGCGGACCGCTCGCATATCGCTTCGCCCGAAGCCTTCATCGTCACCACCGCGTCACGGCTTGCCATCGACCATCTGCGCAAGGCGAGTACGCGACGCGAAACCTATGTCGGCCCCTGGCTGCCCGAGCCGATGGTCACCGACGACGCCCCGGCACCCGCCACGCCGGAAGAACGCCTGGAACTCGCCGACGACATCTCCATCGCGCTGCTGCATTTGCTGGAAAGGCTCGCGCCGGAAGAGCGCGCCGTGTTCCTGCTTCACGAGGCCTTCGATTACAGCCATTCGGAAATCGCGGGGCTGATCGGAAAGTCGGAAGCCGCCTGCCGCCAGATGCTGTCGCGTGCGCGCAAGCGCGTGAAGGCCGAGCATCCCCGTTTCAACACCGAGGCGCGCGAACATGCCCGCCTGGCGGAGCTTTTCCGGCAGGCACTTGCAAAAGGCGATCCGGAAAAAATCCTCGCCTGCATGAAGGACGACGCGATCTTCTACAGCGATGGCGGCGGCAAGGTGCTGGCCGCGCTGAACCCGCTCTTCGGCGCCGACAAGATCATGCGGTTCTGGCTGGGCATCATGCGAAAGGCGGAAGAGCCCATTGTTTTCCGCCCGGTCGCACTGAACGGCCTGCCCGGCTACCTCCTCACCGAAGGCGACACGCTTCACTCGACCGTCAGCCTGCGCATCGAGGACGGCCGCATTGCCGCCATCTATGTGCAGCGCAATCCCGACAAGCTCGCCGGCATCATGCGCCGGATGGGGCTCAGACCGCCGCCGGTCTGAGCCTCTCTCAGGCGCTATCCTTCTTGGCAAGCGGGTGCTTGGTTTCCACAAGTTCCTTCAACCGCTCGTCCAGCACATGCGTATAGATCTGCGTGGTCGAAATATCCGCATGGCCCAGCATCTGCTGTACCGCGCGCAGATCCGCCCCGTTGGCCAGAAGGTGGCTCGCAAAGGCGTGGCGCAGCGTATGCGGCGACACGCGCTTGGGATCGATCCCGGCGGAAACGGCGAGATCTTTCAGAAGCTGCGCAAAGCGATGCCGCGTGAGATGGCCCTGCCGCCCGCGCGACGGGAAGAGCCAGGGCGACACCCTGTCGCCCAGACGGCGCGCCCGGAGCGGCACATAGTCGTTGATCGCCGCCCGCGCCGTATCGGACAGCGGCACCAGCCGTTCCCGGCCGCCCTTGCCCGTCACGGTGAGGAACCGCTGATCGCCCCGAACCGCCGAAAGCGGCAGGCCGACAAGCTCCGACACGCGAAGCCCCGTGGCGTAAAGCACCTCCATCAGGCACACCAGCCGCGCCCGCTTGTAGGCGAGTACTTCTTCCTCATGGCTGCGCCCGTCCACGGTCTGCCGCGCGGCGGCAAGCAGGCCGTCGACTTCCGCGACAGCCAGCGTCTTCGGCAGGGGCCTCGCCCGCCTCGGACCCTCGACCGTGCTGCACGGATCGTCCGTCCGCACGCTGTCCGCATACAGAAAACTGTGGAACTGCCGCACGGCCGACAGGCGCCGCGCCGCTGTCGCGGCGGAAAGCCCCTGATTGTTCAGCGCTTCCAGATAGGCACGAATGTCTTCCGTGGCAGCTTCATGCACACCGCGACGTCGCCCCGCCAGAAAACCGGCGAAGTCCTTCAGATCGCGATGATAGGCCTCGAGTGTGTTGCGCGCGGCACCCCGTTCCGCACTCAGCATTTCGAGAAAGGCCTCGATGTAACTCTGACCTTCGATCGTCCCCCCAACGGCCTCCCCGGTTTTCGTTACCTTGGTCACCGATGGTTGATTAGACATATTTTTACTTACCCACGTCCTATGCTACTCCGCGCTAACAGCGCCTCTATGGCAAGGCGCCGCGCCTCACCTTCAAGCTTGATATTTCCAAGACTCTTCACCGCTTCCGCCACTGCGTTCGCATGCGTGCCGGAGGGCCCGTGTTCGGCCAGCGCGGTCAGCGCCAGCAAAACGGTTTCGCCGCGCGCCCCGCGTGTGCTCGCCGCCTGCATCCGGCTGAACAGCGCTTCGCGCGGCGCGGCGCCGGTGAACAAATCCCGGCGATCCAGAATCGTATCCCAGACTTCCTTCGGCAGATCGGCGCCCAGCGCGTCGAGCATCACCGCCTCGGCGGCGGCAAAACGCTGCGTGGAGGTGACGCCGGAGCGCAGATCGCCCAGCAGCGTCGCGCCGATATCGTCCGGCAGGTCGATCCTGTCGCCCTTCATCAGGCGCAGCATGGCGTCGAGTTCGCGCGTTCCGCGGCCGAACCCGCCTCCCGCGGAGGCCATCGCCTCGCGCCAGGCGCTCGCGCGCGCGGCATCGCCGAGAACGATATAGGCGCGCACCGCGATGGGCGCAACGCCGGCCAGTTCGGCCCCGGTCCGGATCCGGTCCAGCAACGGCTTCAGGGCCTCGGCCGTCGGATAGGCAAGTCCGGCTGGTTCCGCCGTCGAAAGCGCCAGCGCGATCATCTGCAACTGTTTGCGCGGCATGACCTCGCGGGCAATGGCCTGGTAGAGGAGCGCGCGCCGCATGGCCGAACTGTCCGGATAGGTGCCCGATTTCAGCCCGTCGAAATCTTTCTGCGTGAAAGTCGCCGCCTTGTAGGCCGTCCCCAGCACATCGCCGCCCGCAAGACCGAGCCTCGCCGCGCGCTCGGCCGCCTCGATCCGTATCTCCGGTGCCGCCTCGGCGTTCTGCGCCAGCGCGGGCAGCACCGAAGGCACGGCAATCGCCGCGGCATTGGACGGAAAATCCCTCTTCGCGAGGCCGTAAAAGGCGAAATCGATTTCGCTCAGCCTGTCCGGGGCCGGTGCCTTCAGCCTGATCCCGTCGGCGGCCGCGCCCTGAAGCGAATAGAAGAGCGGGTCGTCCAGCCCTTCTTCCCGCGCAAGATCCGCCGTGATGCCGGACAGCTCCGGATTACCGCCGAGAATCTGACAATAAGCCGATAGTTTCAGCGCAAAGGCGGCCTGCGGCTCCGTCCTGAGATCGCCGCTGGCCGGCAGCGCGGAAAGCGCATCGCAGGCTTCCTTGCCCTTGCCCAACGCCAGCGCAGCCCGCGCCTGCAGCATGGCGATCGAGGCCGGACGGTCTTTCGGGGCCGCGGCGGCAAGCTCCAGCGCGTCGCTCGCCCGCCCGGCGGCCAAAAGCGCATCGAGCCTCAGTGCCAGAAAATCGCGGCCGCCGCCGCTGCCCGCGCTCAAACTCGCCGTCATGCCCGGAGGCGGCGTCGCGCCCGTCAGCAAAAGCCGCTGCCTGAGATTGATCAGCACGGGCGAGCCCTGCGCGGGCGGCAGATCGGCCAGCAATTGTTCGATGTCGCCCCGGCGGGAATTCTCCCACATATCGCTGCCGAGATTGCCGCTGTCGGGCCCGATGAGCGAGGCGGTGGAAGCATCCACGCGCGACAGGCGCCCGACCTGGATACTCGTCCCCGATGCGCCGGGTGTGGAGCGGATCACCCGCACGGCGGGCTCATCCGGCGCGGCGCTGCCGGAGGGGAATAGCTGCGCAGGGGCCGACCGGGCCGCGCCGCGATCGGCGCCGCCACCGGCATTTCCGCCGTCCCCGAGCCCCGTCCTGCCCGCATCGGTGGGCGCCGCCGTCCCGCCGGACGCACCGAAGCCGGGCGGCACGATGCTGCGCGGCCCCGAATAGGCGTCGGCCGCGGCCAGAGCCTGCGACGTCCCGAAAACGGCCAGGCACACGAAAGCCCCTCCCAGCGCGGTGCTGCGGCGGGTCTTCGATCGGCGTGACGCCTCCGTCGGGTTATCGCGGCATGCTGTCATCGGGGATGACCTTTTCCACGGTCTGGGCCTGCGGATGGACTGCCTGTCCGAGATATACGATCCCGGCGCCGAGCGCCGCGACCACGACAATGATTCCGATCAGCGGAAAGGCGCTGCGACCCATTGTGACTAACCTCGTCTAATACGACCGGCCCCGCCTGCCTCATGCCTTTAACATCAGCAACCCGGCTTTTGGCTTGTTTCTTTTTGACCGGTCTCTCCAGAATACGTGCCTAGACGTCCCTTGCGGCGAAATTTAGGCGTGACGCGTGACCCTTGAATGCCTATCTACCCGTTGGCGGGCCTGCATCCATGCTATCAATCGGCTAATATCGGATCGTTAAGGCCCGATCCGGCATTTTAGGAGCCGGATCGGCAGCGCCGCTAAAGCAATTCAGGGTTAATGGCAGGGAAATGGCCGAGAGCGACAGTCAGGTAAGATCACGCGACGGGGCCGCCGAAAACGGCGACGCCCCGCTGCCGCTTGACCGCCGCGCCATCGTCCTTGTGGGCCTCATGGGCGCGGGCAAGACCACGGTGGGCCGGCGCCTGGCGCATCGCCTCGGCCTGGATTTCGTGGACGCCGACGCCGAAATCGAGAAGGCCGCGGGCGAATCCATTCCCGAAATCTTCAAACTCCGGGGCGAAAAGGTCTTCCGCGAGGGCGAAAGGCGGGTCATTTCGCGCCTGCTGGACGACGGCCCCCAGGTTCTGGCCACCGGCGGCGGGGCCTTTATGGACCCCGAAACCCGGGCCGAAATCACGAACAAGGGCGTTTCGGTCTGGCTCAAGGCCGATATCGACGTGCTGATGAAGCGGGTCTCCAAACGGGGCAACCGCCCCCTGCTCAAGACGGCGGACCCGCGCGCCACCATGGAAAAACTGATGGGCGAGCGTTACCCCGTCTATGCGGGCGCGGACATCACGGTGGAAAGCCGCGAGGGCCCGCATGAGGCTGTCGTCGATGCCATCGTCGCGGCGCTCGACGAGTATCGCGAGGCGAAGGCATGACCGGCGAAGCAAGAGACGTGAGAACGGTAAGGGTCGAGCTCGGCGAGCGCGGCTATGACATCCATGTCGGGCCGGGGCTGATCGCGCAGGCGGGCAAATATCTCGAACCGCTGCTGCGCCGCGCGCGCGTCGCCATCGTCACCGACGAAACCGTGGCAAAACACCATCTGCCCGCCCTCGCCGCCTCGCTGGACGAACACGGCATCGCGCATGACGAAATCGTGCTGCCCGCGGGCGAAAGCACCAAATCCTTCGCCCAGCTCGAAAAGCTGACCGAATGGCTGCTCGAAACGGGCGTCGAGCGCGGCGATCTGGTGGTCGCGCTGGGCGGCGGCGTGATCGGCGACCTCACGGGCTTCGCCGCCTCCATCGTGCGGCGCGGCGTCGATTTCGCCCAGATCCCGACCACGCTCCTCTCGCAGGTGGACAGTTCCGTCGGCGGCAAGACGGGCATCAACACGAAACAGGGCAAGAACCTCGCCGGCGCTTTCCATCAGCCGCGCCTCGTTCTCGCCGATACCGACGCGCTGAAGACGCTGCCCATGCGCGACTTCCTCGCCGGCTACGCGGAAGTGCTGAAATACGGCCTCATCAGCGACCGCGACTTCTTCGACTGGCTGGAAGCCAATCTCGACGCGATCAAGGCGGGCGACGATGCCGCGCGCAGCTATGCCATCGTCAAGAGCTGCGAGGCCAAGGCCGCCATCGTCGCGGCGGACGAACGCGAGAGCAATGTCCGCGCCCTGCTCAATCTCGGCCATACATTCGGCCATGCGCTGGAAGCGGCGACCGGGTTCTCCAGCAAGCTCGTCCATGGCGAAGGCGTGGCCGTCGGCATGGCGCTCGCTTTCGACTATTCGACGCGGCTGGGTCTCTGCCCGTCGCAGGACGCCGTGCGGGTTCACCGTCATCTGGAGCGCGCGGGCCTGCCCTGTTCGCTCGCCGACATACCAGGCCCGCTCCCCGATGCCGACGGCCTCATCGCGCTGATGGGACAGGACAAGAAAGTCGTGGACGGCAAGCTGACTTTCATTCTTGTGCGCGGCATCGGCGAAGCCTTCATCACGCGCGACGCAGATCGGGGCACCCTGAAAGCGTTGCTGGGAGAGCGAGAGGCCGCCTGATGATCTTGTCTTTCGGGCTGGGGATGATGGTTTTCGCCATCTTCGTGCTGATCGTCTTCTCCGCCTTCTTTTCCGGGTCCGAAACCGCGCTGACCGCCGCCTCGCGCGCGCGCATGCACCATCTCGACGAGGAGAAGGTCAAACGCGCCAAGATCGTGCTGTCGCTGACGGAAGACCGCGAGCGCCTGCTGGGCGCGCTGCTGCTCGGCAACAATCTGGTGAACATCCTCGCCTCCGCGCTGGCGACGAGCGTCTTCCTCGCGCTGTTCGGCGATGCGGGCGTCGTCTACGCGACGCTGGTCATGACGGCGATCGTGCTGATCTTCGCCGAAGTGCTGCCCAAGACCTACGCCATCACCAACACCGACCGGTTCGCGCTGGCGGTGGCGCCTGTCGTGCGGGTCGTAACCGCGCTCTTTGCGCCGGTGACGGGCGCGGTACAGTTCATCGTGCGCCAGACGCTGCGCATCATGGGCGTCGATGTCAGCGGCACCGACCATGTGCTCTCGCCGCATGAGGAAATCCGCGGCGCCATCAACCTGCACCACCGGGAAGGCGGCGTGGTAAAGGGCGATCGCGACATGCTGGGCGGCATTCTGGATCTGCGCGATCTGGAAGTGAGCGACATCATGGTTCACCGCAAGAACATGACCATGATCGACGCATCGACCCCCAACACCGAAATCATCTCCCATGTGCTGGCAAGCCCGCATACGCGCATCCCGCTATGGCGCGACGAACCGGAAAACATCGTCGGCGTGCTGCACGCCAAAGACCTGTTGCGCGCGCTGGCAGGGGCCGGCTGGGATCCGGAAGCGGTGCAGATTCTCGACATTGCCGCCGAACCATGGTTCGTGCCCGACAGCACCGCGCTTCAGGACCAGCTCAACGCCTTCCTGCGCCGAAAGGCCCATTTCGCCCTTGTCGTCGACGAATACGGCGCGCTGATGGGCCTCATCACACTGGAAGACATTCTGGAGGAAATCGTCGGCGAGATTTCCGACGAACACGATATCGAGGTAACGGGCCTGCGCATTCAGGCCGACGGCTCCATCCTCGCCTCCGGCAGCGTCCCCATCCGCGATATCAACCGCGCGCTGGACTGGCACCTGCCCGACGAGGAAGCCACCACGATAGCGGGCCTGGTCATCCACGAAGCGCAAACCATTCCCGAGGTCGGCCAGGCCTTCACCTTTTACGGCTTCCGCTTCGAAGTCCTGCGGCGTCAGCGCAACCAGATTACGCAGCTGCGCGTCACGCCCGTTACGGTCTAGGCCGCGTCCTAGCGCGCATCGTCCCTTTCGGCTTCCGCAGGCGTCAGCGTCTTCAACGCAAGCGCATGGATGGGATGTCCCATGTCGTCGGCCAGAAGCGACGTCACCATGCGATGCCGCTTTACGCGCGGAACGTCGTTGAACGCCTCGGAGACGATAGTCACATGAAAATGGCTTTCTCCGCCGGGCCGGTGCCCGGCATGCCCCTCATGCAGATGCGACTGGTCCTCGATCACGAGGGTCGAGGGGCTCAACCCCTCTTCGAGCTTACGACGAATGGTTTCGGCAACCGACATATCCGGACCTCTTGAAATCTTCGCTCCTCCAACATGGCCGACGATCCCGGGCATTTGGCAATGATGAGAGGACATTGCGCGCGATCCTTCCTTGTTTAGGCGGGATCGCCAACCCATAATTCCCTTAAGGGACAAACCCGGATTCCCCAAGACGGATACAACGTGAAGCTGAGTTCGAAATATTTCGATTCCATTCGTATCGCACCGCGCAAGCAGAGAGGCATGGAACAGCCGGCCTCGAAACTGCGCGCCGCGCGCCAGCAGCAGCAGCGCCGCCGGTGCGAATGGGCCGGATGCCAGCGGCCGGGCACGCACAGGGCCCCCCGGGTGACGGCGCGCGACCAGAAACCGGGCGAGGAAACCGCGGCTAACGAACAATATGCCTGGTTCTGCGAGGATCACATCCGCGAGTTCAACGCCTCCTACGACTATTTCAAGGGCATGAACGACGCTGAAATCGCCCGTTTCCAGCGCGATGCGGCAACCGGCCACCGGCCGACCTGGGGCCTGGGCGTCAACGCCGCGGCCACGGGCTTCGGCACCCGCGTCAATCCCCGCTACTACAAGGCCGAGACCTATACCGATCCGCACGAGCTTTTCGCCTGGGAAAAGATCCGGCAGGCCTCGCAGGAGGACAGCCGTCCCCGACGTAAACCGCGCACGCTGGAGCGCAAGGCGCTGGACACGCTGGGGCTGGACGAGACCGCGTCCTTGAACGACATCAAGTCAAGGTATAAGGAACTGGTGAAAAGGCATCACCCGGACGCGAATGGTGGCGACCGGTCGGCCGAAGAGCGTTTGCGAAGCGTGATTCAGGCCTACGACTATCTCCGAAAGAGCGGTTTCTGCTAGTCTGCGGCAGATAATGAGCGGCGGAGGCTGGTCGAAAGCCGGCGCCGGCGCATTTGTGCGGCCTTGCGCGAGCGAGGGATCGTTTCGCGACGAGGCCGGAACCGGATCGATTGGATCATAGACGGCGAAAAAGCCGCGGATTGAGAAATTTGAGGCAGGGAAGCAGGTTAGTATGAGCGTCGAACAGGAAAATGGCATCACTGAAATGCTGCCGGACAAGAAAGCCGATGTCCGTGAAGTCTTCAAAATCGATGTCGACATGCAGGTCCCGGCTTTTTCCGAGCCGAACGAATATGTGCCGGATTTCGACCCGGACTATCTGTTCGACCACGACACCACGCTGGCGATCCTTGCAGGCTTTGCCTTCAACCGCCGCGTGATCGTTCAGGGCTATCACGGCACCGGCAAGTCCACCCATATCGAACAGGTGGCCGCCCGCCTCAACTGGCCCTGCGTCCGCATCAATCTGGACAGCCATATCAGCCGTATCGACCTTGTCGGCAAGGACGCCATCGTCCTGAAGGAAGGCAAGCAGATCACCGAATTCCGCGAAGGCATCCTGCCCTGGGCCTGCCAGCATCCCGTGGCGCTCGTCTTCGACGAATACGATGCGGGCCGCCCCGACGTGATGTTCGTGATCCAGCGTGTGCTGGAAGCCTCGGGCAAGCTGACGCTGCTCGACCAGAACCGCGTCATCCGCCAGCATCCGGCCTTCCGGCTCTTCGCGACGGCGAATACCGTCGGCCTCGGCGACACCTCGGGCCTCTATCACGGCACACAGCAGATCAACCAGGCCCAGATGGACCGCTGGAACATCGTCACCACGCTCAACTATCTGGAGCACGATGCCGAAACCGATATCGTGCTGGCCAAGGTGAAGAGCTACAACACCGAAGAAGGCCGCAAGACGGTCTCCGCCATGGTGCGCGTGGCCGATCTTACCCGCTCCGCCTTCATCAATGGCGACATCTCCACCGTGATGAGCCCGCGCACCGTCCTCACCTGGGCGGAAAACGCGGAAATCTTCGGCGGCGATGTGGGCTTTGCTTTCCGCGTCACCTTCCTCAACAAGTGCGACGAGCTGGAACGCGCCACGGTGGCCGAGTTCTACCAGCGCTGCTTCGGCGAGGATCTGCCGGAGTCGGCGGCCAATGTGAAGGTCGCCTGAGCTTCCACTCACTGACACTGCGTCGTTAGGCATCGCACGAGCCATGGCCAAGGAAGGACCGACAGAACCGTTCAAGCGCGCGCTCACCACCGCCATGAAAACCATGTCGGAAGAGCCCGAGCTGAACGTGACCTATGGCACGGAGGCCCCAGGTCTTCGGGGTCTGCGCGCGCGCCTGCCCATGCCGAGCCGTCATCTTCCGCCCGAAGAAGTGGCCCGCGTGCGCGGCGTGTCGGACTCCTATGCGCTGCGCCTCGCCCATCACGACGACAAGACGTCCATCAAGCTGCAGCCCAAGGGCGGCGAGGCGTTGCAGATCTTCGACGCGCTCGAACAGGCCCGCTGCGAAGCCATCGGCGCCACGCAGATGGAAGGCACGGCGCATAACCTCGCCGCCGCGCTTCAGCAGAAGTTCCACGAGCGCGGCTACGAAAAGATCACCTCGCGCGACGAGGCGCCGCTTTCCGAAGCGCTGGCCATGATCGTGCGCGAAAAGCTGACCGGCGAGGCCCCGCCGCCCGCCGCCGAAAAGCTGGTGGCGCAATGGCGCCAGCTCGTCGAGGACAAGGCCGGCGGCTCGCTCGACAACCTGCACGACCTGCTGGACGATCAGACCGGCTTTGCGCGCGCGACGCGCGACCTCCTGCGCGATCTCGATATGGGCGAGGAACTCGGCGAAGACAGCGGCGAGGATTCCGGCGACAACGACGATCAGGAAGGCCAGAGCGAGGAAACCTCCGACGACAGCCAGTCCGGCGAAGCCGAGCAGCCCGAGGGCGCCTCCGCCGATCAGGTCGAATATTCCGAAGGCGAAGGCGAAGAAGGCGACGAGCAGACCGTCGAAGTCGACGCCGACGACATGCCGATGGAAGGCGAGGCGGAAGACGACGAGAGCGAGGGACAACAGCCCTGGCGCCCGAACAATTTCGGCGAGGACAAGAACCAGGCCGCCTACAAGATCTTCACCCAGGCCTATGACGAAACGATCGAGGCCGAGGAACTCTGCGACATCGAAGAACTGACGCGGCTTCGCCAGTATCTCGACCAGCAATTGCAGCAGATGCAGGGCGTCGTCTCGCGCCTGGCCAACAAGCTGCAGCGCCGTCTTCAGGCACAGCAGAACCGTTCATGGGAGTTCGATCTAGAGGAAGGCATGCTGGACACGGCCCGCCTTACCCGCGTCGTCACCGACCCCATGCAGCCGCTCTCCTTCAAGACCGAACGCGATACCGATTTCCGCGACACGGTGGTGACGCTGCTGCTGGACAATTCTGGCTCCATGCGCGGCCGCCCCATCACGGTCGCCGCCATGTGCGCCGACATTCTCGCCCGCACGCTGGAACGCTGCGGCGTGAAGGTGGAAATCCTGGGCTTCACGACCCGCGCCTGGAAGGGCGGCCAGTCGCGCGAGCGCTGGCTTGCGGAAGGCAAGCCCGCCCAGCCCGGCCGCCTCAACGATATCCGCCACATCGTCTACAAATCCGCCGACAGCCCGTGGCGCCGCGCGCGCCGCAATCTCGGCCTGATGATGCGCGAAGGCCTGCTGAAGGAAAACATCGACGGCGAAGCGCTGATCTGGGCGCATAACCGCCTGCTCGGCCGTCCCGAGCAGCGCCGTATCCTGATGGTGATTTCCGACGGTGCGCCGGTCGACGACAGCACGCTGTCGGTGAATGCGGGCAATTATCTGGAAAAGCATCTGCGCAGCGTGATCGAACAGATCGAAACGCTGTCCCCGGTGGAACTCATCGCCATCGGCATCGGCCATGACGTGACGCGCTACTATCGCCGCGCGGTCACCATCGTGGATGCCGAGCAGCTTGGCGGCGCGCTCACCGAAAAGCTCGCCGAACTCTTCGAGGATGAAAGCCAGATGCGCGCCGGTCAGTTGAAGGCGCGCGGCCAGTCGCCGAAAAAGGCCAAGGGGCGCGCAAGCGCCAAGGCGCTCAAGGCTTTTCGCTGATCCGGTAGGCGCACCGCCTGCCGCCCTCGAACAGATATTCCATCCGCTCGATCTCCGCCGAGGGACCCAGCACCGCGCGGAAGATATCGAATTCCGACCGGCAGAAGTTCTGGCAGCTACGCGCCGCCGCGCAGATCGGGCAGTGATCCTCGATCAGCAGATACTCGCCGGGCTCATCGAGCGCCTTCACCCGGGCCATATATCCCTCGCGCGTTCTGAGATCGGCCAGCACCTCCAGCTTGTCGCAAAGCGAGGCGGCGTCCTTCGTCGCATCGCCGTAACTCTTCCGCATCTGCACTTCGCGTTCGGCGATAAGCCTCTCCAGTCCCGCTTCGCCGAAGACCCGGCGCACATCGCCGATCATCTGCGCCACGAGTTCGTCATGCGTATCGGGGAAGCGGTCATGCCCCTTCTGCGTCAGCAACCAGAACTTCTTCGGCCGCCCGACACCTTCAACCCGGTCGAAGGTTTCGACCAGCTCCTCCGCGGCGAGATTGTCCAGATGGCGGCGGGCGCCCATGCCCGTCATGCCGAGTTCCTCCCCCAACATGTCCGCGGTGAGCGGCCCGTCGCGCTTGAGCAGGTTAAGAATACGGTCGGCTGAAGGACTCATGGTTCGGCAAGGCTCCCTTACGCGGCATCTCGGAAACGCGCTTTATTTTATAAACTATTTAGTTTATTTATCAATTCCCATTTCGCGAGTATCCCCCGATGACAGCCACACCCCTGCACCCGCCCTCCTCCATGCCTCCCGCCCACCGGCGGAGCCTCGTGGCCGCCATTGCCTCCATGGGCTTCGTCAACCTCACCATGGGGATCACCTTTCCGCTCACCGCCATCATCCTCGCCCGGCAAGGCGTCTCGCCGGCCATGATCGGCCTCAATACCGCCGCCCAGGCGCTGCCGGTCTTCTTCGTCACCCCGCTCGTGCCCCGGGCCATCGCCCGGCTCGGCCCGGCGAACCTCATGATCGTCGCCATTCTGACGGCCGCTCTCGCCCTGCTGCTGATGGCGCTCTATCCCAACCTCCACGCCTGGTTTCCCCTGCGCTTCCTGCTGGGCGTGGGCGGCACGATCCTCTGGGGCTCGAGCGAGGCCTGGATCAACGCACTCGCCCCCGACGAGAGGCGCGGACGAATCGTGGGCATCTATGGCGCCGCCGCCGCGACCGGCTTCGCATTGGGGCCGGCAACGCTCGCCGTGATGGGAACCGACGTAACGCCGCTTTTCTTCGCCAGCGCCATGCTGGTGCTGGCGGCTTTCCTGACTGCGACCGCCGACCGCAAGACCAATCTTTTCGCAGGCGAGGCGACGGGCAGCGCCATGTGGCGCCTCCTCCTCATCGCGCCCGCCGCGCTCCTCGTGAACTTCTTCTTCGCCGCCTCCGAAGAAGCGCTCGTCACCTTCTTCCCGCTCTATTCGATGAAACTGGGCATGGGCGAGGATGCGGCCGTCTCGCTCCTCACCATCTCGGCCATCGGCGCCATCTTCGTGCAGCCGCTGGTCGGCATGATCGCAGACAAGGTGAACGCCTATGCCTTCATGACGCTTCTCGTCATTCTCTCCATCGCCGGCTACGCGGCGTTACCCTTCTTCCTGCCGGGTTTCATCGCCACCGCCATCGCCGTCTTCGTGGTGGTCGGCTTTGCCAACGGCCTTTTCACCCTCGGCATGGTGGTGGTGGGACAGACTTTCTCCGGCCGGGAGCTGGCCGGCGCTTCGGCCTTCACCACTGCCATGTGGGGCACGGGCGCTCTCTGCGGCGCCCCCTTTTCCGGCTGGCTGATGCAGCTCTGGGATCCGCACGGGCTGGTGCTGGCCGTATGCCTTATCTATCTGATCTACCTGCCCTTCCCGCTCGTCGCATGGCTGAGGGGGTCAGCGCGAAGACCGCTCAAAAAAACGTGACCCGTCCGATTGCGCCTTGCCAGCGGCTTTCAACCGAGTAATCTGCCCGGCTTTTTTCCGCGCAACGGACGGGTCCATGTCTTTCGCTTCTGCCATATCGAATCCGGCACTTCGTCCCTGGCGGGTCGAGGCGAAGGCGACGATCGTCCTGGCCTGGCCGCTGATCCTCACCAATCTTGCCCAGATTCTCGTCAACTCGACGGATGTGCTGATGATGGGATGGCTGGGACCGGAGGAGCTGGCCGCCGGTGCGCTGGCCTTCAACGTCTATTTCGCCTTCCTCATGTTCGGCATCGGCCTCGTCAATGCGAGCGCGCCGCTGATGGCTTCCGAACTCGGCAGACGCAATCACGCGGTCCGCGAAGTCCGCCGGACGGTGCGCCAGACCTTGTGGACCTGCATCGCCATAACGCTGCCGGTCTGGGTCGCGCTCTGGAACACGGAAGCGATCCTGCTCGCCCTGGGTCAAAACCCGAAGGTCGCCGCCCAGGCGACCGCCTATATGCACGCGCTGCAATGGGCCTATCTGCCCTCGCTGGCCTATCTGACGCTGCGCTCCTTCCTGTCCGTGCTGCAGCGGCCGCGCTGGGCGCTCGCAGTCGGCACGAGCGCCATTGCGGTCAACGCCTTTGCCAACTGGTGCCTGATGTTCGGCAATTTCGGGGCGCCAGCTCTCGGCCTTGTCGGCGCGGGCATCGCCAGCTTCATCACCTCGCTCTTCACCCTCGGCGCGCTGACGCTCGTGGTGCTGAGCGACCGGCAGTTCCGCCGCTACCACCTGTTCGGACGGTTCTGGCGCGCCGACTGGGTACGCTTTCGCGCGATCTGGACGGTCGGCCTGCCGATCGCTCTCACCGTGACGTTCGAGGTGACCGTATTCAGCGCCGCCGCGTTCCTGATGGGGTTGATAGACACCGTGTCGCTGGCCGCCCATACCATCGCCCTGCAACTCTGCGCGGTGAGCTTCATGGTGCCGCTCGGCTTTGCCCAGGCCGCGACCGTGCGCGTGGGGCGGGCCTATGGCGCGAACGACGAGGCCGCCATGTCGCGCGCGGGCTGGACCCCCTTCATCATGGGCATTGCCTTTATGGGCGTGACGGCGGTCTTCATGATTTCGGCGCCGCACCTGCTGATCGGCGCCTTTCTGGATTTTGCCGATCCCGCAAACGCGCGCGTGATCCCTCTCGCCGTCAGCTTCCTCTTCATCGCCGCGCTCTTTCAGGTCTTCGACGGAGCGCAGGTCATCGGCGCCGGCATGCTGCGCGGCCTTCAGGATACGCGCGTCCCGATGATCTATGCCGCGCTCGGCTACTGGATCGGCGGCCTCGGCGTGGGCGCGCTCCTCGCCTTTCCCCTCGGCATGGCCGGTCTCGGTGTCTGGATCGGTCTGGCCAGCGGACTGGCCATCGTGTCGGCCCTGCTGATCGCGCGCTGGATAAGACGCGACCGCCTGCGCCTCACCTTGCCGCCCTGGGCACGAAATCCGGCGTGACGGACATTGCAGCATACGCGCTCGCCGATATGATGACCGACACAGTCCAATCGTCCGCGCGCAAAGCGGACAGCCTCAACATGATGGTGAGAAAAATTGCGTGAACTCTGCTGGAGGGTCACTCGCTGCGTCGCGATTGTCCTTTGCATGGCAAGCGGCGTCAGCGGCTCCGCATTTGCGGATGGTGAAATCGATGTGGAAGCCCATCCCCTCGCCTGGAACCCGGACAACCGACAGGAGACCAGAACCGGCGACCTCGAATGGGCCGGCGGCGTGGAGCTGACCTCGTCCGACGGGGATTTCGGCGGATGGTCGGGGCTCTCGGTCAGCGCGGACGGAAGCCGCCTTCTCGCCATTTCCGACACGGGCCGCTGGCTGAGCGGCCGGATTCTTTATGACGAAAGAGGCCGGATCTACGGCATCGCCGATGCGCGTCTGGCGCCCATGCTGGGCCTCGACGGCAAGCCTGTTTCCGACATAAAGCAGCTCGGCGACGCGGAAGGCCTCACCGTGGATGGCGACGACCCGCTCGCCTCGCAGGCCTATGTGAGCTTCGAGCGCGCCCACCGCATCTGGAAATACGACATTGCCAATCACGCGCTGGCGGCAAAACCCCTGCAGCTCCTTACCCAGCGCCGTCTCGGCCGCCTCTCCTTCAATGGCGGCATCGAGGCGCTCGCCTGGCATCCGGCGCGGCCGGGAAAGGACGATGCCGGTCTCGTCGCCATCACCGAGGACACGCTGGACCCGCGCGGCAATATCCGCGCCTTTCTGGCCGAGGGCCGCGATTTCCAGCGTTTCGAGGTGAAACCGCGCGCACCCTACAAGCCCACGGACCTCACCCGGTTGCCCAATGGCGACTACCTGTTGCTGGAGCGGCGCTTCTCCATCATCGGCGGCGTCGGCATGGAGATACGCTATCTGAAGAACGACCGTCTCACGCCGGGCGCTCTCGTCGACGGCCCGGTCCTCATCGATGTCGGCCAGAGCTATTCCATCGACAATATGGAAGGCATTTCCGCGCGCGGCGACGGCAAGGGCGGCGCCTGGATCTATCTGATCTCGGACGACAATTTCAATCCGATCCAGCGCACCCTGCTGCTCATGTTCCACCTGCCGGCGGACAGGATGAACCGGCTCAGTGGCGCTCCGCAATCGGGAGAGGCCGCGGAGCCGCCCCTCAGAGGGGCTCAATCGGCCGACACGCCCGCGCCGACACCGGACGCACAGGCGCAGCCCGTTCCGGACTGACCGCCCGAACGAAAAAGGCCGCCCCGAAAGGGCGGCCTTTTTACCGAATGTCGTTTCGGCGGCCCGTCAGGCGGCGGCGGTCGCCTGCTTCTTGGCGATGGCACGCTTCAGCTTCAGCGCACGCTGCGAAAGCTGGTCGTCCGAGGCGTTGAGCAGGAACAGGTCCAGACCGCCCTTATGCTCCACCGAGCGCAGCGCATGCGCGGAGACGCGCAGGGACACCTGCTGGCCCAGCGCATCGCTCAACAACGACACCTGACACAGATTCGGCAGAAAGCGACGACGCGTCCGGTTGTTCGCGTGGCTCACATTGTTGCCGGACATCACACCTTTGCCGGTCAGTTCGCAGCGGCGGGACATAGGGTTATTCCTCGAACATCGGGACGGCGATCACCTTTGAAACCGGCGACCTGCTTTAACGCCCCTGGTTGATACTGGGTTTCGGTCAAATATGTCGGGGCGCCGCGGATATCCGCGCGCCACCTGAGCGGGGACGTATAAAAGGCGCTTCAGGCCCCGTCAAGGCCGGAGAACGCCGAAAACCGGCCAATCCCCGGAATCCGCGTCATCAATCCGCCAACGGCACCTCAACGCCCAGGACAATGGACAAAAGCCGCCGCGCGGCGGCGGTCGGGGTCTCCCGGCCCTCCGAAACGGCCGCTTCCAGCTCCGGCACCAGCCGGGAGGCTTCCGGATGGGCTTTCAGCGCCGAGAACAGGCCTTCCCGGACCTCCGTCCACATCCAGGCCCTCGCCTGGGCGGCCCGCAGCGCATCGAGCTCGCCTTCCGCCTGAAGCGCCTCCCGGTGGCGCTTGATCGCGTCCCAGACGCCTTCCAGCCCCTCATTCCTGAGGGCGGAGCAAAGCTGCACCTCGGGCGTCCAGGCAGCGTATTTGGGCCGCATCAGGTGAAGCGCGGTCTTGTATTCCATGCTGGCACGCTTGGCGGCGGGCAGCATGTCGCCGTCGGCCTTGTTGACCACGATAAGATCGGCAAGCTCCATGATGCCGCGCTTAATGCCCTGAAGCTCGTCCCCGCCGCCCGGCGACAAGAGCAGCAGGAACATGTCCACCATGTCGGAAACCGCCGTCTCCGACTGCCCCACGCCCACCGTCTCGATCAGGATGACGTCGAAGCCCGCTGCTTCCGCCAGCAGCATGGCCTCTCGCGTCCGCCGCGCCACGCCGCCCAGCGTACCGCCCGAAGGCGAGGGCCGGATAAAGGCATTAGGATCGCGCGCCAGAAGCTCCATCCGCGTCTTGTCGCCCAAGATGGACCCGCCTGTGCGCGACGAGGACGGATCGATGGCAAGCACCGCCACGCGATGCCCCTTGGCCGTCAGCATGGTCCCGAAGGCTTCGGTGAAGGTGGATTTGCCGACGCCCGGCGCGCCTGAAAGCCCCATGCGTATGGCTTTGCCCGTATCCGGCAAAAGCAGGGCCAGAAGCGCCTGCGCCTTTTCCTGATGATCGGCCCTTGCCGATTCCACCAGCGTGATGCCGCGCGCCAGCGCGGAGCGGCTGCCCGCCCTGATCGCCTCGGCGATCTCGCCCGGATCGGTGCTGCGTCGGTCGAAAGGCTGCGTGTCGGCCTTCATGGCGCCGGAATCTCTCGTCATCCTCGTTGCATAACCGTGCCCCGCGCCGCCGTCCAGTCCCCGGAAGCGGCCGGAAACGGGGAAATCGCGCCGTTCAGCGGCGGTTCAGCTTCATTTCGCCATTCTTGAAAGCTGAAATAGGATGATTGCCGGACCTTCGGGCCGGAAAATACGAAAGGGCCGCAACGTCATGTGGCGAGTTTTGACCGGAAACAGCGTATCGGCGCTGGCACTCACGGGGCTCCTTCTGGGAAGCGCCGGGCTTGCCCATGCCGAGCCGAATACGGCCGAAACGAAAATGGCCTCGGTGGACATGACGGCCACCCCTCTTTCGCGTCCGCAAACCCAACCGGATCGAAAGAGCGGTCGTTCGCTCCGGGCCGGATATACGGTCTATGTCGGCGGCTTCCTCGTCGCCAGGGGCACGCTCGACACCTGGATCGGCGGCGACAACTACAAGATGCGCGCGCAGCTTGGCGCGGCGGGGCTGCCCGCCGCCTTCTGGGACGGGCATTGGGACATCGGTGCGGAAGGCGCGGTCGACGGCTTGCAGGTCAAGCCGCAGCGCTATGTCTTCGTCTCCCGCGAAAACGACAAGACCAAGACCCGCCTCATGTCGTGGGACGCATCCGGCATGCCGGAAACCCGCAACGATCCCCCCGAGGGCAAGATCTCCGTCCTGCCGGGCGAACGGCGCAATACCCGCGATCCGGTGAGCGCGCTTCTCGTACCCGTCGCCGGAACCCGGAACCCCTGCGACCGCACGATCCGGATTTTCGACGGCAAGCGGCGCTACGACATCAAGCTGAGCAAGGACCGCGAAACCGAGATCACGACCCGCGACCGCGGCTATTCGGGGCATGCCATCGTCTGCAAGGCCGCCTTCACGCCCAAGACGGGGACGGAGCGAAAGAAGTTCACCCAGATGCTCCGCCGCGACCGGGCGACGGAAGTCTGGCTCGCCCCGCTCGAGAAGGGCCGCCTCTACCTGCCGATCAAGCTGAAGATGCGCACGCCCATCGGCGGTGCGGTATTGGAGCTGGTAAGCCTTGAGCCCCATGGCTGGGATCGCCTGCCGCCCGTACCGAAGAAGTTCAGCCAGGCGGACAAGGCAACAGACGGCGCCGAATAATCCTCAACAAAAAAGCCGGGGTGTGTTCCCCGGCTTTTCACATTTCACAGTCTCCCGGATGAAATCCGGATACTCAGGCTGCCTGCGAGCGCTTCTCGCGGATGATCGACAGGACTTCCGCCGCGCATTCGGGAATATTCGTGCCGGGCCCGAAAATGGCCGATGCGCCCGCCTTGCGCAGGAATTCGTAATCCTGCTGCGGAATGACACCGCCGCAAATGATGACGATGTCGTCCGCGCCCTGTTCCTTCAACGCCTTGGAAAGGGCGGGCACAAGCACCTTGTGCCCCGCGGCAAGGCTCGAAATGCCGATGACATGCACGTCGTTCTCGATGGCCTCGCGGGCCGCCTCTTCCGGCGTCTGGAAGAGCGGCCCCACATCGACGTCGAAACCGAGATCGGCAAAGGCCGTCGCGATCACCTTGGCGCCCCGGTCATGGCCGTCCTGCCCCATCTTCACCACCAGCATGCGGGGACGCCGGCCCTCGGCCTCGGCAAAGGCTTCGATATCGTTCTGAATGTTCATGAAGCGATCGTCTCCTTCATAGGCGGAACCGTAGACGCCCGAGATGGATTTGATCTCGGCGCGGTGACGGCCGAACACGGCCTCCATCGCATCGGAGATTTCGCCGACCGTGGCGCGGGCGCGCGCCGCCTCGATGGCAAGCTCGAGCAGATTGCCGCCCGATTTCGCGCCCGCCGTCAGCGCCTCGAGCGCCGCCTTGCATTTCGCTTCGTCACGTTCCTCGCGCAGCTTTTTGAGACGTGCCACCTGCGAGGTCAGCACCTTCGTATTGTCGATGTCGAGAATGTCGATCGGATCCGGCTCGGCGGGGCGATACTTGTTCACACCGACGATCACTTCTTCGCCACGGTCGATACGCGCCTGCCGGCGGGCAGCCGCCTCTTCGATCTTGAGCTTGGGCATACCGCTCTCGACCGCCTTGGTCATACCGCCCAGTTCCTCGACCTCGCCAATGAGCTTCCAGGCTTCCTCGGCCAGCGAATGGGTCAGCGTCTCGATGTAGTAGGAGCCGCCCAGCGGATCGATGACATTGGTGATGCCGGTTTCGTGCTGGATGACGAGCTGCGTGTTGCGCGCAATACGGGCCGAGAAATCCGTCGGCAGCGCAATCGCCTCATCGAGCGCATTGGTATGGAGGCTCTGCGTACCGCCCAGCACCGCGGCCATGGCCTCGATGGTTGTGCGGATGACGTTGTTGTAGGGATCCTGCTCGGTCAGCGACACGCCGGAAGTCTGACAATGCGTGCGCAGCATGGAGGATTTCGGGTTCTGCGGCTTGAACTCCGACATCACCCGCGCCCAGAGAAGACGCGCGGCGCGCAGCTTGGCCACTTCCATGAAGAAATTCATGCCGATGGCGAAGAAGAAGGACAGGCGCGGCGCAAAATCGTCCACGCCCAGCCCGGCGGAAAGCGCGGCGCGCACATATTCCCGGCCGTCGGCAATGGTAAAGGCCAGCTCCTGCACCTGCGTCGCACCGGCTTCCTGCATGTGATAGCCGGAAATCGAGATGGTGTTGAAACGCGGCATGTTCTTCGAGCAATAGCCGATAATGTCCGCGATGATCCGCATGGAAGGTTCCGGCGGATAGATATAGGTGTTGCGGACCATGAACTCCTTCAGAATGTCGTTCTGAATGGTGCCCGACAGCTTGTCCTGGGAAACGCCCTGCTCTTCCGCGGCGACGATATAGTTCGCCATGACCGGGATCACAGCGCCGTTCATCGTCATCGACACCGACATCTCGTCGAGCGGGATACCGTCGAAGAGGATCTTCATGTCCTCCACGCTGTCGATCGCCACGCCCGCCTTGCCGACATCGCCGACCACGCGCGGATGGTCGCTGTCATAGCCGCGGTGGGTCGCAAGGTCGAAAGCGACCGACAGGCCCTTCTGCCCGGCGGCGAGATTGCGGCGATAAAAGGCATTGGATTCTTCGGCCGTGGAAAAACCCGCAT
The DNA here is from genome assembly GCF_011762095.1 of Parvibaculum indicum. GTDB lineage: Bacteria > Pseudomonadota > Alphaproteobacteria > Parvibaculales > Parvibaculaceae > Parvibaculum > Parvibaculum indicum. Next base: position 72,140 of record NZ_JAASQO010000010.1, read on the forward strand.
ACTGACGGATGGTCCAGGGGCGCCCCGCATACATGGTCGCCTGCGGCCCTCGCGTGTAGGGCGCAAAGCCGGGCAGCGTATCGGCATCGAAACCCTGGGCGGCGAGCTTTTCCAGATCCTCGGCCGTGTAGAGCGCCTTGACGTCGATCCCTTCGGGCGTATGCCAGACAAGGCTTTCCGAACCGGCTCCCTTGGTCTGCTTGCCAACCGCCTCTTCCCAGTCTTTCAACGTCTTTTTATCGGCCATGGTTACTGTCCCGTGCGAACGCCGCTGCGGCCGGTGGAGCCACAGGTATCATCCTGAAATTTGGCGCGGAGTATCGACAATCGGGCCCAGCCGGTCAAACCGCCGCCTTACCCCGCCCTCAAAAGCAACGCGCCGCAGCGTCAGCGCATCGCAGCCTGAGGATATTCCTGAAAATATCGTCACCATATCACCCTTCGAAAACCGCCCCACAGCCTGTATGGTCTCGCTCGAATTGAAAGGTGGGAGAAATCGGAATGCTTAATAAGGGCAATCGGCTGGCCTTGACCCTGATCGTGCTTGTGGCCGCGTCGCTGGGCGTGACCGCCTGCAGCGACTCTCCCGGCTCCATGCGCCGGACCAAGGACGGCAAACTCGTCCCCACGCTCGCCGGCCAGGACCCGTTGGGCACGCTCTATGCCAGCTCGGTCCAGAAAGCCGAAAGAGGCGATTGCAACCAGGAAACCATGGATGTGCTGACCTGCTTCGCCTATCGCGGCCATGGCTATGAAGGCGCCCAGACCGCGCTCGGCCAGTGCCTGATCCGCAAGGGCGACGAGGCCTCCGGCATCCAGTGGATCCAACGCGCCGCCAATGCCGGCTGGGCGGACGCGCAAAAGACCCTTGCCCTGCACTACGCAAGCGACGGCGCCGACGCCCCGTCCGCCATGGTAAAAGGCGCGTTCTGGGCACGCCTGTACAGCCGCAACGCATCCCTTCTTTCCCTCGGCGTCACGCCGGACCCCGATGTCACGGACAAATATCGGGGAAAACTGACCACCGCCCAGGCCACCACCGTTCTGGACCGCCTTAACGCCTGGTATCCGGAGTACTGGACGGCCACCAGCCTGCCGGATCAAAGGGTCCGCGCATCCTGTCAGGTCGAAAGCCGGCCCCGGGCGCGCCCGGATCTGGACGAGCTCAGAACCGTCCCCAATCCGTATTAAGGCAAGACCACACGGGCGGGCCCCGTTCAGGGAAACTTTACGTCTTGTAATTACCACTTGAGGGCTGGGCAATCTGGATCGGAAGGGCCCGTCCCGATGGAGGAAAAGGCGCGAAAAAGGCAGAAGGAAAACGCATTGCCGCGTTTCCCTGTCATGCTGCCCGGCGCCAGGGCGGAAAATGCCGATATCGGCGACGGAGAAAGAAATGCAATCCGGCGAGAGCAGATTGCATCGATGATCCGTGCCTATCGGCACTTTCCCTTCCTGTTTCCCACGGTCAGCGCAGGGTTCATTCTCGCGCTGGAAAGCCGTTTCAGCTTCGGCACCCTCATGATCTGGTGGCTGGGCATTGCCGCGGCGTCGCTCGCCTATGCGCTGCTGACGGACCGCATGTTCAGGCAGGGACTTTATTCCCGCGACTGGTCCACCCCCATGCTGCTCTGCCTGATGGCCACGGACGTCACCTGGCTTCCCGGCATATATCTCTTCTGGGTTCCCGAAGCGCCGCTTCAGTGCATCACGCTGATCGTCGCCCTGCTGATCGTGGTGATCCTGTCCGTCTTTACCGGCAACGCCACACGCAAGACGCTGTTCGGCGCATCCGCGCCCGCCATGATGGCAGCTCTCATCGCCGGCGCCGCATCGGAAGAGCCGGTCTTCATGATGATGTCTTTCGGTTTTCTGCCCGCCTATGGCTTCCTGCTTCACATTGCGGACAACACCCGGCGCGCCGATTTCGAAACGCTGTCGCTGCGCATCAGCAATGCAAAGCTGATCAAGGACCTTGCCGCCGCCCGCGACCGGTCGGAAGCCGCGCGGCGGAACGCCGAAACAGCCTATCAACGCAGCCATCGCGACGAAGCGCAGTTCAGGTCGCTGGTCGAGAAGGGCTTCGACGCGCTCGTCATCACCGACCGGAACGGTATCGTCAAATTCGCCTCGCAGGGCATCAGAGAACTTGGATATATCCCGGAAGACATGCGCGGAAAGTATCTGAGGGACCAGATGCCGGAGGAGCAGAAGGTGCCGATAGACGAGGCGCTGCGTTCCGCCATTTCCGCGGAAGCGCCCGCCGAACTCGTCGAACTGCTCCTGCGCGATCCGACCACCGGAAAATTTCGCTGGATCGAAGCCTCCGCCATCAATCTGCTCGACGACCCGGCGGTGAACGGCATCCTTATCAATGTCCGCGACATCTCCCACCGAAAGCGCACGGAGAACGAACTACGTCACCAGTTCAACGTGTTGCAGAAACTCGCGACCGGCGCCTCGCTGACCGAGATCATGGTCCAGCTGGCGCAGGGCGCGGAAGAAACCACGCCCGACAGCCGGGCCGTCGTCTTCCTCGTGAACGGTCAGGGGAACCTGACCACATGCGCCGCGCCCAGCATGCCGGAGGATTTCGCAGATTCCATTACGAGTATCTGGCCGCATCTGAGGAACGGGAGTTTCGGCGCCGCGACCATGCGAGGCGAACCGATCGTGGAAACGGATCTTCGCTCGCGTGAGAAGCACGGGAAAACGATTGCCGATTTCAGCGCCGGCGCGGACGTTCAGACGATCTGGTTTCAGCCCATCCTCATTGGGAAGGGAAATGTCGCGGGCGCCTTTGCGCTCTATTTCCGCGACAATCGCTGGCCTTCCGACGCGGACAATCATTTTCTCCAGGGCGCGGCCAATATCGCCGGCATCACCATCGAGCGTCGCCGCGCCGAGCAGAACCTGCGGCGCGCCACCGAAGCCGCCGAGCTGGCCAACCGTGCGAAAACGAAGTTCCTCGCCAATATGAGTCATGAACTGCGGACGCCGCTCAACGCAATCATCGGCTTTTCCGAAATCATGCGCGAAGAGATGTTCGGCCCCGTCGGCACCGAGGTCTACAAGAACTACGCCGCCGATATCCATGACAGCGGACGCCATCTCCTGAGCGTCATCGACGACATTCTCGATATCTCGAAAATCGAGGCCGGGCGCTACACGCTGGAAGAGAGCGAACTCGACCTGAGCGAGGTCATCGCCTGGTCCATCGAACTGACGCGCCCGAAAGCGCAGGAAAAGCGGCTGACGATCCGTCGCGAAGTGCCGCCGCAGACGCCGCATTTCCTGGGCGACCAGAGAGCCTTGCGCCAGATCCTGCTGAACCTCCTCTCCAATGCGATCAAGTTCACGCCCGAGGACGGCGCCGTCCATGTGGGGCTGGAAGAAGCTCCCGAAGGCGGCCTCACCCTCTATGTCCGCGACAACGGCGCCGGCATACCGTCCGAAAAGCTGAAGGAAGTCATGGAGCCTTTCGCTCAGGTGGGCGACACCACGTCGCGCGAGCATGGCGGCACGGGGCTGGGGCTTTCCATCACCCGTTCCCTGGCGGAGATGCATGGCGGATCGCTGACGCTGGAAAGCGAACTGGGCCGCGGCACGAGAGTGGCCGTCAACCTTCCCGCCTCCCGTCTGATCCCGCCGTCCCAAACCCCGAAAATAGGAACGGCCGCAATCGGCTGACGCCGAATGCGACCGCTGCCCGCCCTGAAAGGCGAGCCTATTCCGCGGCTTTCTTCTGCTTCTGGCTGGCCCCGATAAAGCCGAACAGGTGACCGCCCACCTTGCGGATCTGAATCTCCTCCGCGCCTTCCGTGATGCGATAGCGCCGGTGATGCCGGTAGATATGCTCGAAAGGCTTGTGGCGCGAATAGCCGATGCCGCCATGCACCTGCATCGCCAGATCGGCCGCCTGACAGACCAGACGGTTCGCCCGGTAGTTGCACATGGACACCTTGTCCGACAGGTGCCGCGCCACGTCCTTCTTGGACATCTGGTCCATCTGCCAGGCCGTCTTGTAGATGAGGGTGCGGATCATCTCCGCTTCCGTATACGTCTCGACGAGCGGGAACTGGATCGCCTGGTTCGTCCCCAGCGGCTTGCCGAAGGGCGCGCGCTGCTTGGCGTATTTCACGCTTTCATTGATGCAGAACTGAGCCGCGCCGACGCCGGAAGCCGCCTGACGGATGCGATTTTCATGCACGAAATGCTGCGCGAGTTCCAGCCCGCGATCCGGATCGCCGAGAATCTCCGTCGCCGGCACCCACACATTGGTGAAGGAGACGCGCGGATGGTCCGTCGGCATGTTGAGGGTCCAGTAATACTCCTCGACTTTCACACCGGGCGCATCGCAGGGCACGATAAAGCACGCAATGCCGAGCGGGTCGCCGTCCTTGCCGCCGATGCGTGCGAACACGAAGTCATGCGTCGCGACATGCATGCCCGTATTCCACATCTTCTCGCCATTGATGAGCCAGCCGTCGACGCCGTCGCGCTTTTCAGGCTTCGCATGCGTGTCCATCCAGGTCGCATCCGAGCCGTGCTCAGGTTCCGTCAGGCCGAAAGCCACACGGATAGACCCGTCGAGCGAGCCGGGGATAAAGGTCTTCTTCTGCTCCTCGGTCCCGAAATCCCTGAACATCAGCACGGTGGGGAAATTGCCCACGATCGAGTTTTCGTTCTGAAGATCGTTGTGGAGCCCAAGCCCCTTGGCGGCCAGATGCTCGCGAATGACGGCCATGCCGAGATTGGTGCCGTCCTTCCCGCCATATTCGCCGGGCAGCGCATAGCGCAGATGGCCCGCCTTGTCGGCCCGCTTGCGCATCTCGCCCAGCAGCTCTTCCCACTCATGGCGGGGAAGACCCTGATTGTCCCAGTCGGTCCGCGCATGTTCGCGGCGATGGTCGAAGAAGCGGTTGTTATCGTCCTGCTCCTGAAGCGGCTTGATCTCTTTTTCGATGAAGGCGTCGAGCTCGTCCAGATAGTCGGTCAGCTCTTTCGGCAAGGTGAAGTCCATTGCAATCCTCCCATGGATTTCGGACGCATTCCGGCCCGTTTTTCAATTGCGAATGGGATCACTATAGACGTCAAAATAGCCCGCGAAAGAGCAGTGAAACCTGCCCCAGCGTCCCCCTGCGTTAACCTGTTGTCCGCCTAACTTGTTGTGGATACACAAGATTTAGCGGTGAACGAAAACGGAAGATGGAACGGTCATCGATTCGGACATGATTCGTTCGCGCAATATTCCGAAAGTTAACGGCGCGGTCCTTAACGTGACATTCCGTCACGCTCGCCGCGCCCGGCATTGCGGGAGCGGCGGGATCGAAGAGACTTGCACACACCCCGTTTTATGAGATGGTGCCGACAGCATCATGAGTAGCGCGTCCATCTCCACCGCTGACCAAACCGAACGGGCCGCCATCGCGGCGCGTCGGTCCGTCACGGCGGTTCTCGGCCCCACCAATACCGGCAAGACCCATCTCGCGATCGAACGCATGCTCGGGCATCAATCGGGCATGATCGGCCTGCCGCTCCGCCTGCTCGCGCGCGAAGTCTATGACAGGGTCGTGAAAGCCAAGGGCGCCCGCGAGGTCGCCCTTATCACCGGCGAGGAAAAGATCGCGCCCTCCACGGCGCGCTATTTCATCTGCACGGTCGAAGCGATGCCGCAGGACCGGGAGGTCGATTTCGTCGCCATCGACGAAATCCAGCTCGCCGCCGACCGCGAACGCGGCCACACCTTCACCGACCGGCTGTTGCGTAGCCGGGGCCGCCACGAAACCATGCTGATGGGCTCGGATACGGCGCGGCACCTGATCGGCCGGCTCCTGCCGCGCACCCGCTTCGTCAACAGGCCCCGCTTTTCCGAACTGGCCTGGACCGGCTCGAAGAAACTGACGCGCCTGCCGCGACGCAGCGCCATCGTCGCCTTTTCCGCCGATCAGGTTTACGCCATTGCCGAACTCATCCGCCGCCAACGCGGCGGCGCGGCGGTGGTGATGGGGGCCCTGAGCCCGCGCACCCGCAACGCCCAGGTAGCGCTCTACCAGTCCGGCGACGTGGATTTCCTCGTCGCCACGGACGCCATCGGCATGGGCCTCAACATGGATGTCGACCATGTGGCCTTCGCCTCTACCGCGAAATTCGACGGGCGACAGCACCGCCCGCTCAGAGTGGCGGAACTCGCCCAGATCGCGGGCCGCGCCGGGCGCTACATGAATGACGGCACTTTCGGGGTCACGGCGGATGCCTCCCCCCTGCCCGACGACACGATCGAGCGGATCGAGAACCACCAGTTCGACGCCGATCAGGTCTTCCAGTGGCGCAATCCCGATCTCGATTTCGCCTCCATGGAAGCGCTGATCCGCAGCCTCGAAGTCCCGCCTCGCCAGCACGGCCTGACGCGCGCGCCGGTGGCCGACGACCTCGAGGCGCTCACGCGCATGAGCCGCGACCACGAGGTGCGCAACGCAGCGTCCAGCCCGCAGGCCATCCGGAAGCTCTGGGACGTGGCGCAACTTCCCGATTTCCGCAAGACGATGGCCAGCGAGCACGCGACCCTTCTGTCCAGGATCTATCTGTACCTGATGAACGCGGACGGACGGATCCCGGACGACTGGTTTTCCACCCAGCTGAGCCGGCTGGACCGCACCGATGGCGACATAGACACGCTGGCCGCAAGGCTGGCTCATATGCGCACATGGAGCTATGTATCCAACCGCTCGGGCTGGTTGCATGATCCTGTGCATTGGCAGGAGCGCGCGCGTACGATAGAGGATAAGCTTTCGGATGCGTTGCATGAGCGGCTGACGCAGCGGTTCATCGATCGTCGCACCAGCGTGTTGATGAAGCGGCTTCGCCAGAAAGAGGATTTAATGGCGGCGGTTAACAGTGACGGTGAGGTCCTGGTCGAGGGCGAATTTGTGGGTCGCCTTCAGGGGTTCGTTTTCGTACCCGACCCGAGGGCGGAGGGAGTTCACGGCAAGGCGCTGCGCGCCGCCTCCGATGCTGCGCTGGCACTGGAGATCAATGCCCGCGCGGCGCGCCTCACGGCGGCGCCCGATGCCGATATCCATCTCTCAGAACACGGAAGGATCATCTGGGAGGGCCAGCCGGTCGCCAGCCTTCACGCCGCCGACGATCCGCTCCTGCCCCGCGTGGAGTTGATCGCAGGCGACGAACTGACCGGACCGCCCCGGGAAAACCTGCAAACCCGGCTTCAGGCCTGGACGCGCATGCATATCAACCAGACCCTTGCGCCGCTCACGGGCATGCGGGATGCCGAAGACGTCGAAGGACTTGCCCGCGGGGTCGCCTACAGGCTGGTCGAGAATTTCGGATCGCTGCGCCGCGAGGCCGTGTCGGAAGATATCCGCGCCCTCGATCAGACCGCGCGCGGACAATTGCGCAAGCATGGCGTGCGTTTCGGCGCCTATACGATTTTCATGCCCGCCTTGCTGAAACCGGCGCCCGCCCGGCTGTTGCTTACGCTTTGGGCGCTGGCCCGCAAGGAGGTCGAGGATCCCTTCGCCGACCTGCCCGCCCCGCCTACGCCCGGGCTCACCTCCGTCCCGGCGGACAAGACGGCGCCAGACGGCTTTTACGATGTGCTGGGCTTCCGCGTCTGCGGCGAACGGGCGGTGCGCGTCGACATGCTGGAGCGCCTGGCGGACCTCATCCGGCCGGTGATTGCCGAACGCCGCTACAATGGCGGCTTCGTGGTCAATCCCGACATGATGTCGCTGGTCGGCTGCTCGGGTGAGGAATTCGCCAGCCTGCTGCGCGGTCTGGGCTATCGATCGCAAATGGAAAAGGTGAAGCTGCCGAAAGAAGAAGCCGCGCCGGCTCAACCGGCAACCGGCGAGCAAACGGAGACCACATCCGACGCGGCACCGGCGGCACCTTCCCCGATAACCCCGACCGCCGAAACAAGCGAGACCGCCGCAAGCCCGGCCCCCGCCGCAGAGACCCTGCCGGAGACGCAAGAAGCGCCAGCGGAAACGCCGGAGGCGCCCGCGGAAACCCCCGAAGCGCCCACGGAAGCAGCCGAAACACCCGCGCCGGACGCACCGGCCGACGCCGCGCCGTCCGGCGACGCTATTCCTGCCGAAACCCCATCCGCCGAAACGCCGGAGGCTACACCCGAGGCACAGGCGGCGGAGACGGCATCCGGAGAGACCGAAACGGCCGAACTCGAAATCTGGCGCCCCCAAAGGCGGCATCAGGGCGGCAAACCGCAGCGCCGCCGCGACGACGACCAGCAGCCTCGCCGCCGTCGCGCCAAAGGAGCCGACAAGAACGCGAACGCGGAAAACCGTTCGGGCAAGCCGCCCCGCAAGGATGGCGGCCCCAAAAAGCCGCGCAACAATCGCAGCCATGGAAAGCCGGAACGGGAAAAAGCACCCGATCCCGACAGCCCCTTCGCGGCGCTTGCCGTTCTGAAGGACCGCCAGAAGCAGAACTGACACCCGGCAGATGTCCTCATCGCGCGACAAGGACGGCCCATCTTCGCAAGACGGATCCCGGGAAGCCGGGCTCCACGACGCAGGGCAGAGGGTCGATCGATGGCTGTGGTACGCGCGCTTTGCCAAAACCCGTAATATTGCCGCGACGCAGGTCCGAAGCGGCAGGATGCGCGTCAATGGCGAGCGCATATCGCGGCCGAGCCGGCTTGTAAGACCGGGCGATGTGCTTACTTTCCCCTTGGGAGCGCATATCCGTGTCATACGGATAAGGGGGCTTGGAACGCGGCGCGGCCCCGCGCCCGAAGCAAGAGAACTCTATGACGACCTCGACCCGCCGCCCGAACGCCGCGCCGCGCCCGAATCCGGCGAAACCGCCGCCCGGCCAACTTCCCCTTCGCAGACAGCGCCCCGGGCACCCGGCGCCGGACGCCCGACCAAAAAGGAACGCCGGGCAACCGACCGGCTGAAACCGGGCGGCTCGGAGACGGAGAAATAATTCTCCATTTTTTATCCGTGGTTGAAGAGGTCTCACCACTCGTGTATGGACAAAACGAATGATCGACAAACTCAAATCCTTCCTCCAGGGCGCGCCGGACGAGACCGACGACAGGCCGGACGATTTGCAGATTGCCGTCGTCGCCCTGCTGATCCGGGCGGCGACGACGGACGCGGAGTTCGGCGAGGAGGAGCGTGCGGCCATTCGCCGGATTGCGCTCCAGTCCTTTTCGCTGGAGGAAGATGAGCTTGATCAGCTGATCGGCGAGGCGGAAAACGCTGAAACCGAGACCATGGATCTCCACCGCTGGGTGCAGACCATCAAGCGGGCCTATGACGAGGAAGAACGCATAGGCCTGATCGAAAAAATGTGGGAAGTGGTGTATGCCGACGGCGTACTCGACGACTACGAAGCCAATTTGTTGCGGCGCGTCGCGGGGCTGATATACGTTCCCGACCGCGCATCGGGCCAGGCCCGGCAGCGCGTTCTGGCACGGCTCGGCCTGAGCTGACGCCGGGATCGAGGAATTGAAGCGGCCCGGGCATGGATGCCCCCGCCGGACGACCGTACAGATCGCCGCCAAAGGGGCGGTATCTGCGATTTGGAGTGTGCGATGACCTATATCGTGACTGAGGCATGCATTCGCTGCAAATACATGGATTGCGTGGAAGTCTGCCCGGTGGACTGCTTCTACGAGGGTGAGAACATGCTGGTCATCCACCCCGATGAATGCATCGATTGCGGCGTGTGCGAGCCGGAATGCCCCGCCGAGGCCATCAAGCCGGATACCGAGCCGGGCCTGGAGAAATGGCTGGAGCTCAATACCGAATACGCCTCCAAATGGCCCAACATCACCATCAAGCGGGATGCGCCCGAAGATGCCGACGAGATGTCCGGGGTCGACAACAAGTTCGAGAAGTTCTTCAGCGCCGAACCCGGCGAAGGGGATTGAGCCGAACGCGGGATAGATAATCGGTTCTACGATAAGGGGGCGGCCGGAACGGGCCGCCTCTTTTGTTTCCGCCGGCCACGAATCGTCCGTTCACGACGCAAAAACGCCGAAATTCCGCCTATCCCACTGTGTTAACTGCGTTTTTGCCGGGGATATCTTTCAATTTCACGCTTTTCATGCTATAGATAAAGCAATGAAGGAATCCCGCGCAGTTAACACTGACGCGAACCGAGCATAGAGGCTGTTTACCCTCAAAGGCGGAGCTTGCAGCGCTTCGCCTTTCGCCTGTCCTGACAGGCGTCCCTGAAGCGGAGCGGGCCTTGTCGGTCGACTGAAACGGAAATTTCAGCCGAATCGACCGACGATCCCGCAGGAAAAGCGCTTGGCCGGAACCTCGTTTCGGACATCCGCCTCGTTCGCTGAAAGAGGCCCCGCCGTTAAGGCGCGGCTATGGGTCAGCAGCCCCTGTTGTCGGCAGATCGGTCAAGACTCCGTTTGGGATTTCTGGAGATTATTGAGCAAGGCAGAGCCGCTTCTCCAATTCCGTGAGTTAAGTGTTGGCGGGATCCCGACCGGATGGCGGGTGCACAGGAAGTCGGCATTACCGAAGGCATGGCCTGGCGACAGACCGGAATGATGGTCCGGACCGGACGGCGGACGGGTTCCGCCGGAGGCTCCGGCCAATGAAGGAAAAATCGATGGCGACGAATACCAAGAAGGCTTCGAAGACCACCTCCAAGGCCTCGGCCGGACGGGCCAAACCGGCAGCGTCCCGGACGGTCAAGACGACCAAGGCGAAAGCGGCCAAACCCGCCTCGAAGCCCAAGGCCAGGGCGGCGTCGGCCAAAGCGGCGACCGCCAAGACCAAGGCGACCAAGGCCGCCCCCGCGGCGAAGCCCGCCGCGAAGAAGACGGCTCCGAAGGCGAGCGCCGCCAAGAAGCCGTCCGCCAAGCCCGCCGCCGCCAAATCGACCGCGACCAAGTCCGCGACGGCCAAACCGGCTGCGGCCAAGGCCTCCCCGGCCAAGAAGGCCGCGACGAGCAAGACGGCCAAGCCCGCCGCAAAGGCGGCGACCGCCAAGAAGACCGCTGCCAAATCCGCGACCAAGGCCACGGGCGCCAAAACCACCGCGACGAAATCGGCCAACAGCAGCAAGCTGAAAGACGCCGTGCAGAAGGCCAACGAAAAGTCCGCCGCGGCCAAAGCGGCGGCCAAGCCGAAGGAAGCGGCCAAGTCGAAAGAGGCCGCCAAGCCAAAAGAGGCCGTGAAGCCGAAGGAAACCGCGAAGACGAAGGAGCCTGCCAAGGCCCCCGCCGCGAAAGTGGAGAAGCCGAACTTCAAGGCCAAGGAATTCGTGGTCTACCCCGCGCATGGCGTCGGACAGATACTGGAAATCGAAGAGCAGGAAGTGGCCGGCCATAGGCTGGAGCTGTTCGTGATCAATTTCGACAAGGAAAAGATGGTGCTGCGCGTTCCGACCAATAAGGCGACGGCCGTGGGCATGCGCAAACTGTCGGACTCCAAAGTGGTCGATTCCGCTATCGAGACGCTTCGGGGCCGCGCCCGCATCAAGCGCACCATGTGGAGCCGCCGTGCGCAGGAATACGAGGCCAAAATCAACTCCGGCGATCTGATCTCCATTGCCGAGGTGGTCCGCGACCTCTATCGCTCCGAGCGCCAGCCGGAACAGTCCTATTCGGAACGCCAGCTTTACGAAGCCGCGCTCGATCGGATGGCCCGCGAGGTCGCCGCCGTGGAACGCGTCGGCGAGGATGTGGCGATCGAGAAGGTCGAGAAGGCCCTGCAGGGCGACAACAAGACCTCCTCCAAATCCGAGGAAGAAAGCGAAGCGGCCTGAACCGCTGAAAAACGCCGATCTTGAAAGGCCCGGCCAGCGCCGGGCCTTTTTTGTGTCCGCTCGCCTGCCCCCCCCTCTCGCCCGCTGCCCTCGACAACCGGCTGATCCGAATGACCTTCCCGGCCGTATCAGGACCGGGAACGGCGTTCGCCCTGCGCTCGTCACCCTTGAGAATTCCCCGGCCAAGGCAGGAGAGGCTCGCATGACGCATCAGGAAACCGGCGACAGCCAGAGCGCCAATCGTCGTTTCACGAAGCACGCCATGAGCGTGCCCCTGCTGGAGCCCGACCGCGAATTCGAACTCGCCCGCCGCTGGAAAGACGACCGCGACGAGAAAGCCCTTCACGAACTCACCGGCGCCTATATGCGGCTCGTCATCTCCCTTGCGACGAAATTCCGCAATTACGGCCTGCCCCATGCCGACCTCGTTCAGGAGGGCAATGTCGGATTGATGCAGGCGGCCGCCCGTTTCGAGCCCGAACGGGGCGTGCGCTTTTCCACTTATGCGCGCTGGTGGATCAGGGCCGCCATCCAGGACTACGTCTTACGCAACTGGTCCATCGTTCGCACCGGCACGACGGCCGCGCATAAATCGCTTTTCTTCAATCTGCGCCGCCTGCGCGCGATGATCGACAACGGCGCGCGCGAAAACCTCTCCGAGGACGAGCGAATCTTCATTGCCGAAAAGCTCGGCGTGGGCGTGGAGGATGTCGAGGTTATGCAGGCGCGCCTTTATGCCGGCGACAGGTCGCTGAATGCCCCGATGCGGGAGGCGGACGCCGAAGACGGCTCGCTTGAATGGCAGGATATCCTCGCCTGCGAGCGCGCGCTGCCCGAAGAAACCGTGATGGAGACCCGCGACAGCCGCCGCCGGTCCGAATGGATCGAGGAAGCGATGGAAGCGCTGAGCGAGAGAGAACGCCTGATCGTCCGCGAACGCAGGCTACGGGAAGACACCGCAACGCTCGAAACGCTTGGGCACCGCCTCGGCCTGTCGAAGGAGCGCGTCCGGCAGATCGAACATCGCGCCATCGACAAGATGCGCGAGGCCTTGCTGGCGAACCTGCCCTCGGCAGGCGTCGCGGATCGCACGGACTTTACCGGGTGACGATCTTCACACGGTCGCCGGCGCGCAGTGCCTGTGTCGCGCCGAGACCGTTCAGCACCCTGAAGCGCTGCTCGCGATAGGACGAAAACGCCATCCGCCCGGCAAGAGACGCGACCGACTGGCCGGAGCGCACTTTCACGATCTTCACGCGCCGGGGCTTCACGCGGGCGGCCTGCGCCTTGCTGATCCGGTGAAAACTCTCGACCACGCTTTGCAGCGCCTTGTCGTACCGTCCGCCGACCTGCGGCAGCGTGCCGAGCAGGAAGCGATAGACCCGCGTCGGCGAGTATTCGATCACCACGAGCCGGGCATTGTAATTATTGACGCGGGCAAGCGCGCTCGCCGCATTCATACCGTTGAGCTTGAAGCGGCTCAGATTGCCGATCCGCACATTCCGCGCCCAGCTATTCGCCAGATAGGAAGCGACCGCCTGCCCCGCCGGCTTGTCGGCGCCGTCGAATTTCGCAATCGTCTTTTCAGGCCCCGTCACCATCACGGCCTGGGAAGAATTCGCGATCCGGAAGCCCCGCGGCACCGAGAACGAGAAGCGCAGCTCCGGATGAACGAAGCTGTTGCCGTCGACAATTCCCTGCGCGGGGCTGTCGCCATAGATCATTCCATCGATATGGCGGAGATAGCCCTCCCGGTTCCGGCGCCCGCTGCCCGGTGCGATGCCGGTGGCCCGGGCTTCGGCGCGCGCGGCGCGGACCCGGTCCGGCGTCGGCGGATGGCTGGCAAACCAGTTCGTGCCGCCGCCGGATTGCGCCCCGACCAGACGCGCCTGGAGCTTCATTTCCGCATCCATGCTTTGCAGGAAATCCGCCTGGGCGGAAGGGTCGTACCCGCTTCGCGCCAGCGTCTGGACGCCGAGCTTGTCGGCTTCATATTCCTGGTCCCGCGAATAGCTGGCGAGGAAGCCTTTCTGCCCGATCCCCAGGACCTGGCTCACCACATCATTGCCCACCACGGCCCCAACAACGGCGCCCAGAAGCGATGTCCCGACAGCCGCCGTCTGCCGCTGCGCGCTGTGCCGGGCATCGACATGGCCGATCTCATGCCCCAGCACGCCGGCAAGCTCCGCCTCGTCATTGACGAGCGCCAGCAGCCCGCGCGTTACATAGACATATCCGCCCGGAAGCGCGAAAGCGTTGACGACATCGCTGTCCAGAACCGTGGTGCGGTATCGGACGCTCTTGTTCGACGAAGCGGCGATGCGCGCGACGACGCCGGCGACGTAGCCGCCCAGCGCATCATTGTCGTAAACGCCGCCATAGGCCTGAACGATCTTGGGGTGCGTTTCCGCCCCGACACGCGCTTCTTCCGCCTCCGACATGAGCGGCACGAATTGCATCGAGCCCGTCGATGAATTGACCGCGCAGCCCGCAAGGCCGAACAGACTGACACCGATGACCGCCAAATACCGCCAGCGGCGGACGATCACGGGTGTATTTCCGGTTCCCGGTTTCGACAACGTCATGGAGCGCTCAGCAATTCCACCTGCTCTGGATGCGTGACCACGATCTCAGGCCCGTTATAGCGATCGATCCAGCCTCGCACGCGCAGGCGCTTTCCCACCACCGGCATCTCCCCGTCGCGATCGGCGAGAAGATCCGCCCACTCTCTATCGGCAAAGAGTTTAACCTGCCGCGGCGGCACCGTCACCGTGAAGTCGGTCTGATATCTCTCCCCGAAATTCAGGTAGAGACGCCCCCGGACAAGCGCCGCTTTCTTCACTTTTCCCTCAACCAGCTGAAAACTGTCGACGAGCCCGCCCAGTTCCTCCACCCGGGCGGCATCGCGGATCGCATAGAAAGGCAGCGCCCAGATGCCCGCGCGGCGCGCACGCGCCTCCTTTTCCGGCGCCAGCAGCCTGTCCACACAGAGCCGGTTATCGGGGAAGCTGTAGACGCGCGCAAAACCGCTACGAAGCATCTCCGCCTGCAGCCAGACGGGCTTTTCCTCCTGTGTGACCAGTTGGGCAAGCTCCCTTCCATGCCGGTCCTGCCCCGTCTCCCCACGATAGAGCGTCACCCGCTTACCCGCCGCCAGCCGCACCAGCCGGTCGCGCGCCTCATCGGCCAGCGGCCAGGCGACGAACCCCTTTCGCCCCAGCGGAAGTTTGGGAGCCTGAATGCCGACAAGCCGGGCCTGGCGGCCGTCGTCCAGCACGACGGTATCGCCGTCCACGACATCGACGACCCGCGCCTCGCCCGCGGCGCGGAACGGGCATCCGCTCGCTTCCACGGGGTTGCCACCGGAAAGACCGGCGGCCCACGCGCCGGACACGGAAACCGGGATGGAAACAGAAAGGGCGATGGAGAGGGCGACGGGAAGCGCGCGACAACCGGCGGCCAAGCGCCGACCGGACTTGCGGATAAAACCTCGTTCAGTCTTTGTCAGTGTCATCCGCGGTTCGCAGGGCGATAATGGCAGCCTCGGTTCGGTTGCGCACGCCCAGCGCCGAAAGGATCGCGTTGACATGCAGCTTCACCGTAGCGACCGATATGCCCAGCAGGGAAGCGATTTCCTGATTGGACCGCCCCTTGCCGATCTCCACCAGCACTTCACGCTGGCGCGGCGTCAGCTTCTGGTGACTGCCGGCGCTGAAGGAAGCGGGATCTTCCGCAAAACCTTCCGGCCCTTCCTGCAGCAGCGCATCGGGCAGGTACCGCCCGCCCATTTCAATCAGCCGCAGCGCACTCTCGACGAGGCTGATCGGCGCCGCCTTGGGAATGAAACCCGCAACCCGCATCGCCATGGCCTGCCGGATGGCGGACGGCGTATCGCGCTCGCCGAAGACAACGATCTTGCCCTGCAGCCTGTCGCACAATGTCTGAAGGGTGCTGCCGTCCTGTTGCTGCGCGGCGGACAGCTCCACAAGAAAAATCTCCGCGGTGTCCGGGTTCTCGCTCTCCAGGAGATCCCCGATGTCGCGGCGCATGATCTCCGCATCGGCATACATGCGGGCGACGATCGAATGCAGCCCCTCGCAGTAAACCGGCTGGCTGCCGGAAATGACGATCCTCATACCGTCGGCCTTTCCGGGCGCGGGAAAGACCGATGCAAAATACAACTATCAGGTGTATCGAATTGGATCGTACAACCAATTTCAACCATGGCGAGCATAACTAAATCTCTATCCCGATTTCTCTCTATAAGCAAAGGTTTAGGCATATCGAGCGATGCCATTCCGCCGGCGGCGTTTCGCAGGTGCGCGGAAACGGGACGGATATGGCAAGACCGGACGCCGGTCTGGGGATGAAGTGCAATGAAAGGGCCGCCGGACCCGGCCCGGCCCCGCCCGGTGCATTCCGCGTTGCGATGCGAAGGGCTCTGATCTAGGTTTCGCGAGGCTTGAAAGCGCGCCGGATTCGGCCGAACCGCGAGGTTCGGACGCCCCGCTGACCGGCCCCGTAGCTCAGCAGGATAGAGCATCAGATTCCTAATCTGAGGGTCGCAGGTTCGAATCCTGCCGGGGTCACCATCCCGCTGGCCGGAGTGTTCCGGCCGCGCGGCCCCTTTCCGAAGATCCGGCGAAAACCGGTCGATTCTCCCATTGGCAGACATCGTCTTCGTCCTCCCGAAATGCGCGCGGACAGACCAATAAAAATGGTCTATCTGCTATGTGCCCACGATTTAAACCAAATTATTTTGGTATGACAACCTGTTTTTTTGGCACATCCGAAAGGAATAGTGTTCTGGACCTTTGGTTCCTCGCTATAGAGATGGTGTTACGGCTATAGATGGAGAAGTTTACCGAGCAGACCGTGAGCAGATGTCCATAACCGATCGCCTTACCGCCCTGCGGAGTCATTTCGGGCTCTCCCAAAAAGCCATGGCGGCTCGCCTGGGAATCGCGGGCAATACCTGGCAGCGCTATGAACTGTCGAACGAACCGCCCAACTCTTCCGTCCTCGCTCGGCTCGCCGCGGACGGCATCGACACGCATTGGCTGCTCACCGGCGAAGGGTCGATGCTGCACAGGCGCAATGCGACGGCGGACGGCTTTTCGGACCTTCCCCCCTCGCGCCTGGCCGACGACGAAATAGGCGGCGGCGGTTTCGTCCGCATTCCGCGTTTGCGCAGCCGGACGACCGAAGACGGCATGCGCATCGACGACCTCTCGCTCGACGGCGCCCTGGCCTTCAAACGGGACTGGCTGCGGACGGCATTCGGCACCGATCCGGAAAGCCTGCTGACCGTGGAAATGGAAGGCGAGGCGATGGAACCGGCGCTTCGCGACGGCGATCTGCTGCTGGTCGACACATCCCGGCCCCGCCTGCGCGGCGACGGCATCTACGCCTTCCGCGTGCAGGACATGCTCGCCATCCGCCGGCTGCAAATGAAACTCGACGGCAGCGTCCTGGTTTCATCGGACAATCCGGCCGCCGGACCGGCGGAGAGCTTCAACGCCGAAGCCGCCTCGACGCTGAATATCCTCGGCCGCGCGATCTGGGCGGGCGGCAGGATCTAGCGTCCGCCTCCGCGTACCCCCAGGCCTTCACGCCTTTTGCGACGTTCCAATTCCCGCCGGGCTATGACATCCTCCGCGCGCACTCACCCTCCCGCGGCGCTCCGGCTCATGACATCACGCATTCTCATCATCAAACACGGCGCTTTCGGCGACATCATGCAGGCCGAGGGCGCGCTGCGCGACATCCGCGAAAACCATCCGCAGGCCGAGATCACACTGCTGACGACGCCGGCGTTCCGCGCGATCATGGGGCGCTGCCCCTGGGTGGACCATGTGACGATCGACGGGCGCGACCCGCGCTGGCGGCTGGACCGGATGATCGCACTGCGTAGCCGGTTGCGCGCCGGACATTTCGACATGGTCTACGACCTGCAGAATTCGAAACGCACGGCCTTCTATTATCGCTGGATGCTGAAAGGCACGCCCTGGTCCGGCACGGCGCCGGGATGCAGCCATCCGCACAAGGCGAAGGAGCCGAAGAAGATCCGCACGCTCGACCGGCTCGCCGGACAGCTCGAAGATGCGGGCCTAACGATCAAATGGAGCCGGCATCCCGATCTTTCATGGCTCGCCGACGACGTGACAGAGCTGCTCGCCAAAGCCGGCGTGACGGTGCCCTATATCGTGCTCGTGCCGGGCTGCTCCGCCCGCCACCCGCAGAAACGCTGGCCGCATTACGACAGGCTGGCCGAAAAACTGACCGGCGAAGGCTGGTGCGTCGCCATGGCGCCGGGCCCCGACGAAATGGATCTGGCCAAAACCATTCCCGGCATCCGCATCACCGATGTGAAGGGCCTGCTGAACTGGTTCGAGCTGGCGGGCGTGCTGAAGAACGCGGCCTTCGTGGTCGGCAACGATACCGGGCCGAGCCACATGGCCGCGCATCTCGGCACGCAAGGCCTGGCGCTTTTCGGCAGCTACTCGCCGGCCGAGCGGACGGGGATCATCCGGGAGAATTTCGGGGTGATCGAGGTGGCGGATCTCGCCGCGCTGCCCGTGGAACGGGTGCATGCGGAGATGATGAAACGGCTGAAGCCTCAGTCGAATTCGGTGTAGGACTTTTCCTCGACGATCGCCGAACCGGTCAGAAGGTTGATTTCCTTCTTGATGGCGGCGCGCTTGTCGTTGGTCTTGTAGACCGCGCGGGCGAGCCCGACGAACTTCTCGCCGAAATCCTTGTCCGCCTCGCATTGGCGGATATCGTCCTCAATGTCCCAGAGCGCCTCGTTGACCGCTTTGAGTTCGCCCTCCAGACGCTTGAGCTCGGCGCTTTCCTTGAGGTTTTCCGAGCGCGCCCGGTCCAGCACCTGAAGCTCGTGACGCACATTGACGAGTTTGGCCGCATCGCTCATCCGCTCCGACTTGATCCGGAGAATGGTGATCTTGTCGATCAGCTCCCCCGGGCCGACCTCGATCAGGATCGGTGTAACCTCTGCTGCTCCGCCCATGAGCCCCTCGCGCTGCGAAATGGATGAGGGGTGTCCTATACCCAATGCACGGGAAGCTGTCACGCCATGGAAGCATGCGCGCACCGCCGCCTGCGACCGGAGGACAACTCGCCCGCGGCCCGGCCCCGGCGTATAGTCCGGTCCCGGCGCGGGACGACGCGGGGAGCGGGAGCTTCAGCATTCCTCAACCCCGCCGCCCTATAACCGGTCCCGCGACAAGGCCGGAGGCCCGACAGAGGATCATGACCATGCTGGGACGCTTCCTCGCCACGCTGCGCGCGGGGCTGGACACACATCGCGATCCCCATGAACGCCGGGGGCAGACGCGCGCGGCGCGCCCCGTGCTGATGCTCGAAATCGACGGCTACGAACATATCGCGCGGGACTGGTCGCTGAGCGGGGCCGCGATCCGGGGTTTTTCCGCCGCCGCCGAACCGGGGCAGATCGTCTCCGGCCGGCTTTTCTGGCGTGCCGATACGCGCCGCCTGCCCTTCGCGGCGGAGCTGCTGCGGGTGGAACCGGGCGGCCTTGCGGCGCTGCGCTGGCTCGACCTGCCGCTCGCCATCCACCAGGAAATGGAAGCGGCCCTCGACTGACCGCCCCCACCCGGCCCTCGGGTAGTGCTGGCCCTCCCCCTCCCGAGGGGGAGGGTTGGGTGGGGGTGAGCGACAAAAGCCGGCGCCCGCATCTGTGGAGACGCTGCTTTCCCCCACCCGTCCGCCCAAACCCTCCGGGTTTGAACAGCCGACCTCCCCCGCAGGCGGGGGAGGTAATGAATGTCCGATGCCTGCCCAACCTGCCTGACGCAGCGGGCGCAAGGCGTTGCGCGCGCGCCGTCACGAATGGCTTTTCAAGACCTTATCCCCCTGTAGGCTCGCCTCATTCAGAATGAAAAACGGCGAGAGCCAGGGAGGAAACATGACCGACTACCAGACGCTGAAAATCGAAAAGGACGGCGCCGTCGACTGGGTGACGATGAACCGCCCGGACGCGCTCAACGCCATGAACGCCACGCTGGTGGCGGAACTGAGCGACTATTTCGGCGGGCTCTATACCGACCATTCGGTGCGCATCGTCGTCTTGCGCGGCGCAGGGCGCGCGTTCTGCGCAGGCCTCGACCTCAAGGAACGCTCCAATGAGGGCGGCGGCAACGCGGCGGACGAAAGCGGCGCCTCGCCCCAGGCCGGCCTCGCCAAGCAGCGCTCGATCAGCGAGATCGTGATGCGCATGCGCCGCTGCCCGCAGGCGATCGTCAGCCTGATCCACGGTCCCGCCTGCGGCGGCGGCTTCGCGCTGGCGCTGGCCAGCGACATCCGCATCGCAGGAACAAGCGCGCGGATGAACGCCGCCTTCATCCGCATCGGGCTGTCGGCCTGCGATATCGGCGTGAGCTATTTCCTGCCGCGCCTCGTCGGCACGTCGGTCGCCGCCGAACTGATGATGACGGGCCGCTTCATCGAGGCGGCGCGCGCCGAACGGGTGGGCCTCGTTTCCGAAGTGGTGCCGGACGAGAAACTGGCCGAGGCGGCCGCGCCCTATATCGAGGAAATGCTGACGACCTCGCCGCTGGGGCTTCGCCTCACCAAGGAATGCCTCAACATGTCCGTCGACGCAGGCTCGCTGGAAGCCGCCATCGCCATGGAAGACCGCAACCAGATCCTCTGCGCGCAGACGAACGACATGAAGGAAGGGGTGACGGCCTTCCTCCAGAAGCGGCGACCGGAGTATGAAAACCGCTGATTTCCGCGGGTTTTCCGGACGCTCCGGCAGGGTTTGTTTCGCTTTCAAAATGACTCACACAAAACATTACAAACCCTGACCGACCCCACACATCTCCACGCAAGTCGCGTTGAGTAACACGGGCCCGCCGGTACGCTTTGGGTGTCGGAAGCGGCCGGACCGAACGTCTCCACCGAGGGGACGGAGACTTGAGACAGCCGCTTCCCGCCCCCTCCACGGAGGGGATGCAAAAGAGGTTCCCGGGAGCCTCGCCATTTGGAGGGAGTGAGCAAATGGACAGCTTCGCAGATCACGTCAGCGCCCGCCTTGCCGAGCGGAGCCTCGTCGACCGGACCCCGGCCGACCGGACCCGTTACACCCCGGCCGGGCGGACCCGCGCCCCGAATGCCCGCATGGCGCGGGCCTGGCATGTGAGCGAAGCCCCGCAGGACGCCCTTGCCGCGATGAGCGGGAACTGGGCGGCGGAAAAGGGCCTGGACATGCGCGCGCTGGCCCGCTTCGCCGCCTGGACCGGCATGGGCGCCCTGTTCGGCGTGTGGGTGGGCCTGTGCTTCTGCGCCGCCATGCTGCTGCTCTCGCCCGCCACCAGTTTCGCGCAAGCCTTCGACGCGCTTCCCCTGTTTCCGGCCATCGGCGCGGTGGCCGCCTCGATATTCGCCCTGGGCATGGTCCCGGGCGGATCCCGCGACTGAGGGGGCGAGCCCCCAAATCCCCCCCGGTGGGCGGACCTCCTCAGTCGTCATCTCTCGATCCCTGACTTTCGAGACATGATCCTCGCACCTGCCGCCATCCCTTCCCTCGGGATGGCGGCCTTTTGCGTGAATAGTCGTAAAAACCCGAAATATCAGGCTTTTTATAGTTAACGCGACTTGGCAAATCTCCAACTCGCATCCATTATGGCGCCGATTATTGTCCCCGCGTTCATTTCTCACGGAGCCGCACTCGCTAATGGCCCAATCGCCTGCGTCTGCCCCCAAACTGCCCATTACCCTATGCGACAACATGGCCGACCTCTCCTTCGAGATCGGCCATTCGCGCGACTTTCTTTCCTATTGGCAGTCGCTGCGCCAGGAGGGCGAAATCCCCCATGCGCGGCAGGTAAACCCCGGAAAAATCAAGGAGTTGCTGCCCGACCTCATCATCTTCGAAGTGCTGGAGGACGGCACGGTGCGCTACCGGCTCACCGGCACGCGGGTGATGGAACGCACCGGCCTGGAGCCGACCGGCAAGTCCTTGCAGGACATGGTGAAATCGGAATTCGCCGAGATGCTGGCCTTCGCCTTCCAGAGCGTGGTGAGCCTGAAAATCGGCATCATGGCGCATTTCATGAACCACTACCGGGGCGGCCATTCGGGCCGGATGGAGGTGGTGATCCTGCCCTTGCGCGCGCCGGAAAACGAACCGCCCCGCGTGATCTGCCACTGGTCGCGCGACCCGGAAGTGGCCGAGCACATCATCGGCCTGGAACGCATGACCGACCGGATCGACGATGCGACAATCTTCGACCTCGGCTTCGGCCTGCCCGACGAAAGCCTGCTGGCCGCCTTCCGCGCGTGAGGTTGGGATGAGGTTCGGGTGAGATTGCGCGTGAGCCCGAGTGAGATTGCGCAAGAGAAAAGCGAGATTGGGGAGAGGTTCGGGCAAGATTGAGCGCAAGGTTCGAACCTTGCCCCGATGAGGACCGGACGCCCCGCGCGCAACGGACTTATCCCCGCTTCCGCGCCTTCGCCATGGCCGGGCCCGACCCGGCCACCCACATCTTTATCCCCTCCCCCGTCCTGAACCTGTCATGCCCGGGCGCCCCGATGCGCTTTATACCCCCGGGGGGAATATCCTTATTGCCCTGTTTATATCAATACTTATATAATTCAATGAACGAGGGGGCGGGAGCGGAGAAATGACGAAACCGGTCCGGTTCGAGGGCGATGCGCTGGACGAGTTGCGCGCCTTCCCCGACGCGACCCGGATGACTGGAAGCCGATGAAGACTGTCGGCCTAAAAAACGCGAAATCCGGGGGTGCGCGAAATCAGGATTGCCGAGGACGGCGACCGGTTCCGCATCATCTATGTCGCGAAATTCGAGGAGGCGGTTTACGTGCTGCACGCCTTCGAGAAGAAGACGCGGAAAACGCCGAAACGGAACCTCGATCTGGCGACGGCGCGGTTCAAGGCGCTGCAACAAAGGCGGCGGAAGGACAAAGCAAAATGAGCAGGCAGGCAGGAAAGAAAGCGCCCAAAAAGGCCGACGCGCCGGAGGCGCATGAAAGCGTCTCGCATGCGCTGGCTGCGAGCGACGCGGAGGCGGCGAGCATGCGGCTCCGCGCCGATCTGATGATCGCGCTGCGCGACCGCGTGGAAAGCTGGGACGTGACGCAGGCCGACGCCGCAAAGCGGCTCGGCATCTCCCAGCCGCGCCTCAACGATTTGCTGAAAGGCCGGATCGAGAAATTCAGCATGGACATGCTGGTGAAACTCGGCACCCGCGCCGGCTTCCGCGTGGAAATGAAACTGCGCAAGGCGGCATGAGGGGCAATGCCTCCCCTCTATCGTCATGGCCCGACTTGTTCGGGCCATCCACGTCTTGAGCCCGATGGCGGAAAGACGTGGATGCCCCGCATAAAGCGGGGCATGACGCTTTAGGGAAAACGCCTTACTCCGAAACTGTCATGCCCGGACTTGATCCGGGCATCCAGAAGGTACCTAACCTGTATTGCAGGCATTTGCACAGTAATAACAACCGTTCGACTGCGCGTAGGTCTTCTTGGCCTCCGCGACAGCGGGACGGCAACTATCGAAATCGCCTAGATACAGGCGATTTTCTGGGTTCGGAAGAAAGCTGCAACTCGCGGTATGAACCTCATGGTCACCGTTCGACTGCGCATTCCTGTTCACGTAATACCTCATTCCAAGACTCCTTTTTTGCTCTAGAGCCACTGGATACCGACACCTCTTCTTTTTTATTTAGTATGGACTCACGACGATTCTGAAGAGTGAGTCAATATGAATCCTGTGCATATAAATCAGACTTGATTTCCACCAGCACATTTGCGCGAATATTCAAGCTTCATACTCGGGGGAGGCACGATGAAACTCCAGCAAATCCCGCTCAAAGAATTGAGCGTAAATAACGCAAACGACCGACATGGGGAGCTGCTTGACGAAGACAAAGCCATTGAGTGGCTGCTTTCGAAACACGCAGCCCAAATGCGGAAACTTACGGCGGACATCGTGAAAGAGAGTACTATTTACGAACTTCCACTAGTCCACAAACACGGCGCAGGCTTCACTGTCTACGACGGAAACCGGCGTATCACCTGCCTAAAACTACTCGCTGATCCGCAAAAATCTCCGACCACGGACTGGGCAACTTTCTTCACAAACGAACGACTGAAATGGGATGGCTCCTTCCCCAACAGCATCGGCTGCCAAGTGGAGACGGATCTCGAGCGTATAGATGAAATCCTGTATCGAAGGCACACCGGCTCTCAAGGTGGAGTCGGACAAACTCAGTGGAACCCTGAAGCAAAATCAAATTTCGAGCGCCGAACAGGAAAACACGCCCGAATAAATCTTGCTGAGGAAGTTGAGACACTGCTGCACACCAAAGGAGCCCTTGCGGAGAAAGCGAGGATTCCACGTTCAAACTTCAATAGGTTGTTCTCCTCTGAGACATTCCGCAATCGAGTAGGAGTATCGGTAAGGGGCAACAAGCTAAAGATTACGCACGACGAAGCTAAAGTTATCTCAGCGCTATCACGCGTCGTACAGGATATGACGCGCAAGGGCGACGAGAGACTTACTCTAGAGAAAATTTGGAGTAACGCTGGAAAACGTACCTACCTCGACGACCTTGAGCGAGAAGGCATGCTCCCTTCTGCACACGACGCTCGTCCTGCGGAACCAATAAAAGTAGAGAAAGCCCGAGAGCCCAACAAAGCGACTCAAGATAGGCCTGCCACCCCCGCCGAACGAAAACACTTAATTAGAAATATCGATTACGGCGTTGAAGCGACACCTGAAATTCAGCGCGCGCTCGATATCTGGAACGAGCTTCAGTTCGAATTACAGTTTGGTCGGCATGATAATGCCATCGCAGTACTATTTCGGCTGCTTCTCGAGTTTTCTATCGAACATTACATCAAGGCTGCAACGTTAAGCACCGTGTTCCCGAACGATAAACTTAAGAAAAAATTTCAAAAAGTATTGGACGACCTAGAAAAAAAGGGTGATCTAGATTTCTCGGAGAAGAAAAATCTCGAAAAATTCACGCAAAGCGATCCAATCATATCTTCAACAACTTTAAATACTTACGTGCATGATCCGAACTTCTTTCCATCTGATCAACACTTGAAATCAATGTGGGATACGCTTTCCAAGTTCATTGTGATTTGTCTAAACGCAGCCAAGCCGTGACCCCACCCCTCGACAAAGCCCTTCCCCTGCGGCATATTCCGGCCCGCCCGATCTACTTACAAATTTGAAAACAGAGGTGACGCATGCCCGGCTACAAGGCACCGGTCGAGGATTTCCTGTTCCTGTTCCATGAGCTGCTCGAAATCGACAAGCGCGACGATCTGCCGGGCTTTGCCGAGCTGACGCCCGACATGACGGGCGCGATCCTGGAAGGCGGCGCGAAGTTCTGCGAGGACGTGCTGCAGCCGCTGAACCAGGTCGGCGACGAGCATGGCTGCGTGCTGGAAAACGGCGTCGTGCGCACGCCCCCCGGCTTTAAAGAGGCGTTCCAGGCCTATGCCGAAGGCGGCTGGAACCGGCTGGGCGCGCCGGAGGACGCGGGCGGCGCAGGCCTGCCCTCCATCGTCACCTTCGCCTTTACCGAAATGGGCATGTCCGCCAATCAGGCCTTTGCGATGTATCCGGGGCTCACGAGCGCGGCCTATTCCGCGCTCTGGGCGACGGGCGAACCCTGGATGAAAGAACATGTCGCCAAGCGCATGATCGCGGGCGACTGGGCGGGCACCATGTGCCTCACCGAGCCGCATTGCGGCACCGACCTGAAGCTGATGAAGACCAAGGCGGTGGAGCAGGAAGACGGCACCTATCGCCTGTCGGGCACGAAGATCTTCATCTCCGGCGGCGACCACGACATGACCGAGAACATCATCCATATGGTGATCGCGAAGATCCCGGATGAGAACGGCAAGCTGGCCGACGACCTTTCCACCGTGAATTTCTTCATGGTGCCCAAGGTGATGGTCGACCAGGAAACCGGCGAGCTGAAAGACCGCAACGGCGTGACCGTCGGCTCCATCGAAAAGAAGATGGGCATCAAGGGCAATGCGACCTGCGTGCTGAACTTCGACGACGCGGTGGCCTATCGCCTCGGCGCGCCGAAGAAGAAGGATGAGAAGCCCGCCGAAGGCGGCGAGAAGAAGAAGTCGAAATCGGCAGGCATGGCCGGCATGTTCGGCATGATGAACGGCGCGCGCATGGGCGTCGGCATTCAGGGCATCGCCATCGGCGAGGTCGCCTATCAGAACGGCGTCGCCTATGCCAATGAGCGCCTGGCGGGCCGCGCGCTGACGGGCGCGGAAAACCCGGACGGCCCGGCCGACCCCATTATGGTGTACCCGGATGTACGCCGCCTGCTGATGGGCTCGCGCAGCTTCGTGGAAGGCGCCCGCGCGCTCGCCATGTATGTCTCCATGCTGT
This sequence comes from Parvibaculum indicum, assembly GCF_011762095.1. Classification (GTDB taxonomy): domain Bacteria; phylum Pseudomonadota; class Alphaproteobacteria; order Parvibaculales; family Parvibaculaceae; genus Parvibaculum; species Parvibaculum indicum. Next base: position 98,358 of record NZ_JAASQO010000010.1, read on the forward strand.
TCTCCGCGCAGGTGTTTGCGAAGGACGAGAAGGAGCGCGAAGAGGCCGCCGATATGGCGCAGCTGATGACGCCGATCATCAAGGCCTATTTTACGGACAAGGGCTTCCAGGCCGCGAATGACTCGATGCAGGTCTATGGCGGGCACGGCTATGTGCGCGACCACGGCATGGAGCAGTTCGTGCGCGATGCGCGCATCAACCAGGTCTATGAAGGCGCCAACGGCATTCAGGCGCTGGACCTTGTCGCGCGCAAGATGAGCGCCAAGGGCGGCCGCGCCACCATGACCTATTTCGGCAAGGTGGAAGGCTTCATCAAGGCGAATGAGGGCGACGAAAAGATGAAGCCCTTCATCGAGCCGCTGAAGGCGGGCTATGCGCGCCTCGGCGAGGCGGCAGGCTGGCTGATGGAAAACGCGCCGAAGAACTACAACCACGCGGGCGCGGCGAGCTACGACATCCTGAACCTCTTCGGCACGGTGACGCTCGGGTGGATGTGGGCGCAGATGGCGAAGGTCGCGCTCGAAAAGCTCGAGGCGGGCACCGGCAATCCGGACTTCTACAAGCGCAAGCTGACGCTGGCGCGCTACTGGATGGAACGCGAAATCCCGATGACGGCAAGCTATCTGGAACGCGCCAAGCAGGGCGCCGACGGGCTGATGGCGCTGGACGCCGAAGCGTTCTGATTGAGAGAGGGGCTCCCGCGCTTGTAAAAAGCCGGTGAGTGGGAAGGGGCGCAAGCGGCAACGCTTGCGCCTCTTTTTTTGTTTGGGGGAGGAAATTCTCTTGTTCAGGTGTCATCCCGGCCCTCCTTGCATGTAAAGGAGGCCGGGACCCAATCCACCTCTCGATAGAGAGCGAGTCAGAATGGACCCCGGATCAAGTCCGGGGTGACGATCCGAGAGTATTCGCCGAGCTCCATCTTCACCGTCATTCCGGGCTCGACCCGGAATCCATACCCCGGCTGCGGCAAGTGGCCGATGCGAGTGGGTCCCGGCTTTCGCCGGGATGACACCCTGGGTGAACAATTGCCACCTTCCCTTGCGTCGGCTAGCTTTCCCGCCATCCAGAAACATCCAACGCAAGGGAAACGCCCATGAAAAATCTGTTCAATGTCGAGGGCAAGGTGGTGCTCATCACCGGCGGCTCGCGCGGGATCGGCGAGATGATCGCGACCGGCTTCGTGGAAAACGGCGCGAAGGTCTATATCTCCGCGCGCAAGGCGGCGCCTTGCAACGAACTCGCCGAACGCCTGTCGGAAAAGGGCTTCTGCGTCTCGCTGCCCTGCGACCTCTCCACCACGGAAGGCGTGAACTGGATGGCGGAGGAACTCGCAAAGCGCGAGGAAAAGCTCGACGTGCTCATCAACAATGCGGGCGCGGCCTGGGGCGAGCCCATCGACGACTATTCCGAAAAGGGCTGGGACAAGGTCTTCAACATCAACCTCAAGGGCCCGTTCTTCCTGGTGCAGAAACTGCTGCCCATGCTGCGCAAGGCCGCGAGCGAGGGCGCGCCGGCGCGCATCGTCAACACCGCCTCCATCAACGGCATCGAGCCGCCTGCGCTCGAAACCTATGCCTATTCCTCGTCCAAGGCGGGCATGATCATGCTGACGCGGCATCTGGCGAAACGCCTCGCGCCGGAACATATCCTGGTGAACTGCATCGCGCCCGGCCCCTTCCCCAGCCAGATGATGAAGGAAACGCTGGAGACGATGGGCGACGCGATCCGCGCCTCCAATCCGCTGGGGCGCATCGGCGAGCCGGAAGACATCGCGGGCGTCGCGATCTTCCTCTCCTCGCGCGCCAGCGGCTACACGACGGGCGCCTGCATCCCCTGCGACGGCGGCGCGGCGGAGGTTTAAGGGTTCTCGCCAAGCAATAATGACTGTCATCCCGGCCTTGTGCCGGGATCCAGGAGCGTCTTGCTCTGTGCTTGCAGCCCCTGGACCCCGGGACGAAGCCCGGGGTGACAAGCCAAATGGAATACTCAAAGGGCGGCGCATGATGCGCCGCCCTTTTTCATGTCCGCCTCACGCCGCCTTCCTGAGCGCGTGGAGGGCGGCGATCATGCCGTCGGCGACGGCCTGCGCCGAGGCCGGGTTCTGGCCGGTGACGAGACGCCCGTCCCGCACCACATGGCGCTCGAAAGGCGGCGAGCTTTCAAAGCGCGCGCCCAGCTCGCGCAGTTTCGATTCCAGCAGGAAGGGCACGGTTTTGTCCTTGCCGATCTTGCGCTCTTCCTCGTCGGTGAAGCTGTTGACGGCGCGGTCCTTCACCAGCGGCGTCCCGTCGGAGAGCTTCGCGCCGACAAGCCCCGCGGGGCCGTGACAGACCGCGCCGACCACGCCGCCATTTTCATAGACGGCGGACACGAACTTCGCGAGCACGCTGTTTTCCGGAAAATCCCACATGGTGCCGTGCCCGCCGGGCAGATAGACGGCGTCGAAGCCCTCGGGCTCCAGCACGCCGAGCTCTGTGGACTTTTCGAGCGCGGCCAGCGCATCCTCGTCGGCGAGGAAGCGGCGCACGCTTTCCGGCTGGTCGTCGGGATTGTCGGCAAGGCTCGCCGGGTCGGCCGGCGGATTGCCGCCCTTCGGCGAGGCGAAGGTGACGTTGTAGCCGGCCTCTGCGAAGGCGAAATAGGGCGTGGCCAGTTCCTCGTAATGGAAGCCGGTCTTTTCGCCGGTATCGCCCATCCGGTCGTTCGAGGTGGCGATAATCGCAATATGGGGTTTCGACATGGCATCCTCCTTTGAGATTGCCCCCCCGCTCGCATCGTCCTGAGGGAGACATAGGAAGAAGCGGCGCGGTGTTGAACCCCTAAAGCCCGAGCCAGCGGCGTAAGCGCGAGGCGGCTTCCTCCATTTCCCCGATTATGGATACGGGCTTTTGCCGGGCGGCGGGCCGCGGGGCGCGCGCGGCGGCGGACAGGATCGCCTCGGCGAAAATGTCGGCGAGCGCGGGCGGCACGTCATGCCCCATGCCGGGAATGCTACGAAACTCCGCCCCCGGAATATTCTCCGCCACGTCGCGCCCCGCCGCGAGCGGCACCAGCGGGTCGTCCTCGCCATGCATGACGACCGTCGGCGCCACGATCCGGCGCAGGGCAGCGCGGCGGTCTCCCGAGGCGACCGAAGCCATGAACTGCCGCATCACGGCGCGCGCATCGTAACCGCGCGCGACACCGGCGCGAACCTGCGCGCGCAGGGCCTCGTCATCCTGGCGGTAGCCGGGCGAGGCGAGCAGCCTTTGCAGCCAGACGCCATGCTCCACGATCGCCTGATCGCCGATGGCGCTTGCGGGCACGGGATTGGTGAGCGCGGACAGCACATCGGGCTTGCCCGGCGGCAGGCGCGGATTGCCGGAGGTGGACATGATGGCGGTGAGCGAAAGCACGCGGGCGGGATATTGCGCGGCGACGGCCTGCGCGATCATGCCGCCGAGCGACACGCCCGCGACATGCGCCTTGTCGAGCCCCAGCGCATCCATCAGCCCCACCGTGTCCGCCGCCATATCGTCCAGCGTATAGGGCGTGAAGCTTGGCCGGCCGGACAGCATCTGCCCCCAGAGCCCGGCGACGTCCGGCAGGCGGAAACTGTCGAACTTGGTGGAAAGCCCCGCATCGCGATTGTCGAAGCGGATGACGCGGTAGCCCGCCCCGGTGAGCCGGTCGATCAGCCGCTCCGGCCAGTCGATGAGCTGCCCGCCAAGCCCCATGATGAGGATGATCGCCTCGCGCCGCGGATCGCCATGGGTCTCGTAGTAAAGCTGGAGACCGTGAACCTCGGCATGCGGCATGAGACACTCTTGCGGAAGGAGACGCGGGGACCGGCCGTCATCCTAGCAGCCGCGATGCGACAGGCCCATGAAGAAAGGGTGGGGCACAACGAACAACAGGTGTCATCCCGGCGAAAGCCGGGACCCACTCGCTTGTGCCGCTTGCCGCAACGCCGATGGATCCCGGGAATAAATCCCGGGATGACAGCATGTGTTGGGGGGAAGATACCAAAATCCGGTGTCGTCCCGGCACTTGTTGCCGGGACCCACTCGCAGCCATCCTTTGCCGAATGGCTAATGGGTCCCGGCTTTCGCCGGGATGACACTCGTTTTTCAAATCCGCTCAGTCCGCCGCGCGCGCGCCCGCCGTCGCGGCCCTGGCGTGGTCGGCGATCAGCCGCACATAGGTCTCGCAGAGCGGCACGGGAAGGTCGTGGCCCATGCCCTCGATGAGTTCGAGCTTCGCGCCCGGCACGGATTTCGCCGTGTCGATACCGCCTTCGACCGGCACCAGCGGGTCCGCCTGGCCGTGAATGACGAGGAAGGGCACGCGCACATGGGCAAGCTCTTCCACGCGGCTGCCGTCGCCGACGATCGCCGCATACTGCCGGGCCGCGCCTTCCGGATAATACATATGGTCGTATTCCGCGGCGACCAGCGCGCGCAGCGCTTCATCCGTCTTGCGATAGGCCGGGCTTTCGTAAACGCGGCGGCCCTTCATGCGATGCGCGATGACGACCTCGCGCTCGTCCGAAGCAGGCTGCTCGCGCAGCGCCTCCATCGCGGCCTCGCTGGCCTGAGGCAGGTTCGGATTGCCCGTGGTGGACATGATGGAGGTGACGGAGAGCAGACGCTCCGGATGATGGATCGCCATGCGCTGCACGATCATGCCGCCCATGGAAATGCCCATCACATGGGCCTTGTCGATGCCCAGCGCATCGAGCACGCCGATCCCGTCCGCCGCCATATCGGCGAGCGTATAGGGCATGTCGGGCTTTTCGCCCGCGCGGACGGCCTTCGCCACGGCGGCGATATCGGGAATGCCGGAAAACTTCTGCGTGTGGCCGACATCGCGATTGTCATAACGGATGACGCGGAAGCCCTCCGCCCGCAGGCCCTCCATCAGCTCTTTCGGCCAGCTCATCATGGTGGAGGTGTAACCGTTGACGAAGAGAATGGCGGGCGCGCCCTCCGGGGCCCCTCCTTTCGCTTCCATGTCTTCGATATTGATCTCGATGCCGTTGGCCTTCACTTTCCGCATGGTCATGCGCGTCACTCCGCCGCTTGCGAGGCGGAAGCGCGCGAGGCGGCCGCCGCGATGGCGTCGGCGAACACATCGACCAGCGCCACGGGGAAGTCGTGCCCCATGCCGGGGACGATCCGAAGCTCTGCCCCCGGAATATTCGCCGCCGTATCCTTGCCGCCCGCGACGGGCACCAGCGGATCCGCCTCGCCATGCAGCACGACGGTGGGCACGTTGAGCTTCTTGAGCTTTTCGCGCCGGTCGCCATTCGACACGATGGCCGCCATCTGGCGGACCGTGCCTTGCGGGTAATAGCTGCGCTTCGTGTCGCGCTCCACCCATTCGCGCAGCTGCGCCTCCGGCGTGCGGTAGCCGGGGCTGCCGATGACGTTCCAGGTGTTCATGCCGCGCGCGATGATGGCTTCATGGTCGCTCGGGTCCGGCGCGGGCGCCATCAGCGCGCCCATCGCCTCGTCGCTCCCCTGCGGCACGTCCGGATTGCCGGTATTCGACATGATGGAGGTGACGGAGAGAACCTTTTCAGGATGGTTCGCCGCCATGAGCTGCACGATCATGCCACCCATGGACGCGCCCGCGATATGCGCCTTCTCGATGCCCAGCGCATCGAGCAGCGCCATGCCGTCCGCGGCCATGTCGTCCAGCGAATAGGGCGCCTCCACCGCGCCGCCCGTGGCGAGCGCGATGAAGATCTTCTCCATGTCGGGAATGCCCGCCGCCTCGAATTTGGTGGAAAGGCCCACATCGCGATTGTCGTAACGCACGACGTGATAGCCGCGCTTCACCAGCTCCTCGCAAAGCTCCGTGTTCCACATGGTAAGCTGCGCCCCGAGCCCCATGACGAGCAGGATGGTCGGATTGTCCTTCGCGCCGAAGGTCTCGTATTCGATGGTAATGCCGTTGGCCTGAACCTGCGCCATGGCGTCTCCTCCCCTGATGTTGTTGCCGTTGTTTATGGCTTTAATGGGAGCTTAGCAGGGGATTTGTGGGGGTCTACCCCTCAGGGGGTGGCGGCGAGTTGCAGGCATTTGCTCCACCCGTTGATGTCATCCCGGCGAAAGCCGGGATCCGCCCAAGATATCACTTATCGAAAAACAATATTCGAGAATCGGCGTAGTATAACAATCTGTTCCAATTGAGCGGGGCCAATAGAAATGTTTTCAATTGAGTACCGACGGAATGGCCGCAAGGTGTCTGAGAAAGAGTTTCTTGATAACTTGGGCGACGACATTCTGAACGAAGTTCTTGAATCCTACGCGGAAGAACTACACGGGAAAGCGGCGTCTGTCGTAGATCCAGAAACAGGCAAACACGCCCCTGTCTTCGTCCGCGTTATCGGCCAAGAGGCTCTGACCATACACACGACAGGCTCACCGGCTTTCGCACGCGCCGTGGAAAAAAGACTTGGATGGGATCAAGGAGAAGTTCATCTCATGAATGAACCAGCCGACCGAGAGCGATTGGTCTATCTCGCTCATGCTTCAGAAGATAAGGCCATTGCCAAACCGCTAGCAGAGGGACTCGTGCAGCGCGGCATAGATGTTTGGTACGACAATTGGGAAATTGGACCCGGCGACAGCCTTCGAAGAAAAATGGAAGAGGGCCTAGGTGATTGCACTCACTTCGTCGTCCTGCTTACAGCACGTTCGATGAAGAAGCCGTGGGTTCAAGAGGAAATAGACGCAGGCTTGATGAGAACGGTAGAAGGTTCAGCCAAGTTTATTGGACTGCGCCACGAGTTAGACCTGTCATCATTGTCACCATTTTTGCGCACTCGCTTAACTCCTGAGCTCAAACTCGGCAACGACGGCTTGGAGGAGTTGGCAGGCCACATATATGGCGTAAGCAAAAAGCCACCTTTGGGCGAAGCTCCAAGATACATTCAACAACATGAACCGGGCTCAAGCTGGTCCTCTTCAGCAAGGATTGTTGCTGAATACTTTGTGAGAGCCAGCCCTCACGCCAAACCAATGGAACCACAGGTTGAGTACGAGGAAATTCAGCAGGAGACCGGCCTTCCGATGCCAGATGTAAGGATTGGTGTTCTTGATCTCGAGAATGCAGGTCTTGTCGAGAAGCGGGAGTATGTAGGCGGAGACGGCGTTATCTGGCCAAAGTCTGATCTCTTTATGACCTTTGACGGAGAGTTCAAGGAATGGGACCCGGAGGCAGATGCCCGAGATTTAGCCGTCCATCTATTCAATCTTGAAGAAGATTACGCCGACGCTAACGAAGTTGGCACTTCCTTAGGCTGGGAGCCGCGACGCTTTAACTCTGCTGCTGCTTATCTCGTCGGGGCAAAGATCGTTGAATCCAGGGAGTACTATGGAAGCGACAACGACTACTGGCCATGCGGCTTCATGATAGGCGATGAGTTACTCCGCTTTGTACGGAGTATATAAAATTGCCAGAGCTAATTTCGTGCTTAGCCAAGTGGCAGACTCTGATATCAGGCTCGCTCGCAGTACTCGCCGCCACGGGAGGCTCGGCGATTTTAATTTATCAAATACGGCAAGCTAAATCATTTGAGTCTGATAGGCTCGACCGTCGTCACAAGGCGGCCCGCGCTCTTCTTCCACTAGTTCTCAGCGCCCTTATTGATTATTCAAGGTCAGCAGCTGCAGACCTGAAAAATTTTCATCTCGCATCGCATGGGAACGTAGTCGACAGAAATGCGCTAAACGCTTGGCAGATACCTCCAGTTCCACACGATGAAATTCGTACGCTGACAGACGTTGTTGAAGCCGCCTCAAATGAGGTAGCCACAGCAATTGCAGACTTAATCGGTGACATTCAAGTTCAAGCCGCCCGCCTGCGCGGCCTGCAATCCGAGACTCGAGTTACATCAAAGACAGATCTAGAAGAATATATCCTCGACGTTGCGGAGATTTATGCTCAGTGCGAAAACATGTTCGACTATGCTCGCCGCGAGACTGACATTGTTCGACCTGAGATCAAATATGAAGACATGCGAAGATCTCTACGCCTAATGAATTTTTACGACGCTCAATTCGGCGAACTAATGGAAACCGTGGCGCGGCGATATCCACAAAATCAATCCGCTTAAAAGTCTCTCCAATGGATCCCGGCTTTCGCCGGGATGACACCTGTGGGTGTGGCGTCGGGCCGTGCCCTGCGCGGGCCCTACGCCGCCCCCTCGCCCGGCCAGGCTTCCCGCATCGCCCGCCGCGCAACAAGGCTCGCGACGACCCTAGTCCGCCATTGCGGCGATCAGCCGGTCGGTTACGTCCTCTACACCGGCATCGTTCCACACATCGTCGCGAAGCATGAAGCGGTGGCTATTGGTATGGGCCACATAGGTCGCGCGCCGGGTCACGATTTCCGGCGGGATCAAGGCGGCGCGCAGGACCCGGTAGTCGTGATCGAACAGAACCGCCGCCAGCACATCGAAGCCGTCGAGATCGCGGATGGCGGAGAGCTACCTCGTCTTGCTGTGACGGTGAAGCCGCCGCCCCTTGATCTGGATTCGGCGGCCCTGCTCGCCGGTGGCGTCGAACCCCTTTTCGGAGTTCGAGGCGATCTGCCAGCCGAACGCCTTGCAGAAAAGATGCTCGGCCAGATCGCCCGTGGGATTGTTGGCGCTCCGCAGAATGCCGCGGGCGCGCAACTCCTCCATGATCTCCGCGTGCATAGCCAGTAACCGGGCCGTGGTCCGGCCTTGAAAATCGCTCATAGTGCGATGATAGCGGCGCAGGCGGCCCGGCGACAGGCTTCATGGATCCCGGGAATAAATCCCGGGATGACGGCATTGGTTGGGGAAGGCCGAAAATCAAAATTCAGTGTCGTCCCGGCACTTGTTGCCGGGACCCATTGGCGGTGAGACCGGCCTGAGAAGCGAGTGGGTCCCGGTGTTCCCGGCTTTCGCCGGGACAGGCGCCGGGATGACACCTGTGGGCGTGGCGGCGGGCCGCGCCCTGCGGGGTCCTACACCTCCCCCTCGCCCCGCCAGCCGAAGCGCCGGTGAGGCGGGCGCGTCAGGACCTTGCCGCGATGGGGGCGACCTCGAGAATGCGGTCTTTCAGGTCGACGGCCTTCTTGTGGGAATCGGGGCCGAGCATCTGGCAGATATAGGTGTCCTCGCCGCTTTTGGTTTCGACGATCACGGCCCACCCCTTGGAGATGTAAAACAGCGCGGCCGAGGCACCGCCGAAGAACAGCGCGGTCATGATGGCGACCAGTGTCTTTTCGGCCTGGGGCTCGTCGCCGCGAAGCACGCCGATAATGCTGAGGATCGTAAAAGCCAGAACGGCATAGGCCGCGATGCGCATGCCCAGGCGGTTCCACCGGTCCACCGTGACATTGCCGACCAGGGAACCCGACATCATGGGGCAACCGGGAAAGTAGATGTAGGACTGCGATCTGCCGGCGAAGCCCTTAAATACGTTGCGGGCGATGTGTAGATTCTTCTCCATGACGATTGCTCCGTTCGTGCGTGATCTGCTGCGCGGCTCTCAAGGCTGATTTTCCGGGCACAAACCGAAACCTGAAACCGGGATTGCCTCCCATATGCATCTTTTGGAAACGGCGGCTGCGCCTGTCTGGAATGAGTTTCGGCGGCGGGCTAGGCGGGTGCGCCGTCTTCCAGATCGTCCAGCCCGTTCTCGAGCATTTCCTTGAATTCCTTGATCGGCTCCCCGACGCCGGCCGCATAGACGAAGCTGCCCAGTATCGAATTGATGTTCTGAAGCACGCGCCGAACGGCGCGCTTCCAGGTGAAGGGGGCCGTATCCGCGACGCGGCTCGCCCATTCCATCAACAGATAGAGCTTGGCTCTCAGGGAGTGCCCGGTCAGACCTGCCGACTGGAAGACTTCGATCTCTTTGTATTGAACGGCGTTCCGAGCCGCTTCGAACTCTCCCTGGACCTCGCCCCACGCACGCTCCAGATGGTACGGGGTTTCACCGATGAAGGTGAGCCGCTCGCCCATCCAATACCCTTCAAGGGCGACGGTTCTCAGGCCCCTTTCAAGCTGCACGAGGAAAGACAGCAGCAACTTCCTGTCGGATTCCTCACCATGCTCCGTATCCAGATCGAACGAAAAATCCATCCCTCTTCCCCCTTTTGCCTCGAAGACCGGAAAGGCTGACCGGCAATCGCGACGCCGGACAGCCGGTGGAACATTCTCGGGCCGCGCCCGTTTCATGTAAATCGGTGGGCCCGGTGAATTCCGGCCATCCTTGCCGGTGAATATGTCCGGAAGAGCACGTGTTTTTGCGGGGGCGGACGCATGGCCTGCGATGGCCGCCCCACCCCCTCCCTACCCTCCCCCGTCAAGGGGGAGGGAAAAGAGTCCCGGGCATGACACGATGGGGTTGGTTCGGGTTATTCTGGTCCCAGCGAAACGACCGGGGGGCCGCATCATGCTGCGGATTATCGAGGGGGATTTTTCGGACCGCCGCGTGATCGAGCTGCTGGAGACTCATGTGATGCTGGCGCATGGGGCCTCGCCGCCCGGCACCGCCTATGCGCTGGACCTTGAAGGGCTCAAGGCGCCGGGGATCGGCTTCTGGACCGTCTGGCACTCTGACCGTCAACGGGGGAACGGCAAGGACGCGGAGGAAGAGCTGGCCGGGTGCGGCGCGCTGAAACGGCTCTCGCCCACACATGGCGAAATCAAATCCATGCATACGGTGGCGCATTTGCGCGGGCTCGGCATCGCATCCACCATGCTCGGCCATATCGTGGAAAAGGCGAAGGCGTCGGGGATGACGCGATTGAGCCTCGAAACCGGCACGCAGCACTATTTCGCCTCCGCCCGCGCGCTCTATGCCCGCCACGGCTTCACGCCCTGCGAGCCCTTCGGCGACTACAAGGCCGGACCGCACAACACCTTCATGTCGCGGGAGATCTGATCGGCCGCTCGCCCCGCGCCGTCCGGTCGAGGCCGGGAATCAGGAGGAGGCTCCAGGCGGCAGCGGCGAGGCAATAGGCGCCCATGGCGAGGAGCTGCCAGAGGAAGGGCACGCCCGCGTCGAGCAGCACGCCGATGAGCCCCGGCGACAGCGCGGTGGAAAACACCATGGCCGAGGTCGCGACGCCGCGAATGGCGCCCAGATGCAGCGTGCCGTAAAGCTCCGCCCAGAGCGCGCCGCCCAGCGTGCCGGCGCTGCCCATGGTGATGCCCGCCAGCGCCATGAAGACCGGCAGCACCCAGGGCTCGCCGATAAAGGCGAGCGCGGCGATGGCGGCGGCCAGCGGCAGCAGGAAGAAGGGCAGCACATGGCGCGCGCCGAAGCGGTCGACGAGCCAGCCCGTGCCGAGACCGGAGATCATGTTGACGCCCGCCAGCACCGGAAAGCTCGCCGCGAACCAGGCAAGGTCCCAGCCCTTCGTCTCCACCACCGTGACCTGGTTGATGAAGATGCCGGTGAGGATGAAAGGCGGCGCGAGCAGCACGGGCATCAGCGCATAAAAGAGCGGGGAGCGGATCACCTCGCCGCGCGTCCAGTGATGCCGCTCGGGCGCGGGCGCGGCGGAACCGGGGGCGGCCTCCGCCGTTTCGGGCACGCGGTCGCGCCGCACCAGCGCAATGAGCGCCAGCGTCGGCAACACGAAAAGCGCGGCGGCGATGGCGACCCATGTCATGCGCCAGCCCAGCGCCGCCACCAGCGCCACCGCCGCGATGGGAAAGGCGGCCTCCGCACTCGACAGCCCCAGCACCGCGATGGACACCGCCCGGCCTCGCCTGGCGTTGAACCAGCGGCCCATCGCCGTCATGGCGATATGGGTGAGCATGCCCTGGCCGAAAAAGCGCAGGCCGAAAAAGACGAGCGCCAGCATGAAAGGCGACGAAACGCTCGCCATGCCGAGCGAGACGAGCGCAAGCCCCGCCATGACGCCGACGCCCAGCCGGCGGATGGGAAGATCGTCGGCAAGCCGCCCCGCCCACATGAGAAGCGCGGCGCTGGCCAGCGTGCCTGCCGTGTAAAGCCCGCCGAAGCCGCCTTCCGACAGGCCGAGATCGGCCTTCAGATGGCCCGCGAACAGCGCGATGAAATAGGTCTGGCCGAAGCCGGAGCAGAAGGTGAGCAGGAACCCGGCGGCGAGCCAGCGGAAATCGGCGCGCAATTCGGCAAGCATGGCAACTCCTCGGGGCTCGGCGGCGGCGGGAGGCCCTGCCTAGCACAGGATCCTCTTCCTTACCTCCCCCTCGACGGGGGAGGGAAATGGTACGAAACACGCCAACCGCCCGCCCAGCTTCGCCCCTTGCGTCCCCTGCCCGCGCCCTCCATATTAATGCTCAACATTAAGACAGAGGCAGGGAGGCCCTGATGACGCTCGAATTCGACCTCTTCTGGTCGTTCCGCTCGCCCTATTCCTATCTGGCGACGCCGCGCATCGTGGAGATGGAGAAGACCTACGACCTGAAGGTGAATGTGCGCCCGGTCTATCCCATCGCCGTGCGCATCAAGGATTTCTTCAAGAACGTCAATCCGATGTGGCCGCCCTATCTCATCAACGACACCTTCCGCATCTCGCAATATCTGGGGCTGCCCTATAACTGGCCGGACCCCGATCCCATCGTGATGGATATTTCCACCGGCGAAGTGCCGGAGGACCAGCCCTATATCTCGCGCCTGACACGCGCCGGCATCGCCGCCGTGGAGCGCGGCAAGGGCCTGCCCTTCATCTATGAGATGTCGAGCGTGATCTTCGGCGGCGTGAAGAAATGGAACGAGGGCGACCATATCGAGAAAGCGGCGGCGCGCGCGGGCCTCGACATGGCCGACCTCGACGCCGCCATCGAGAAAGACCCGGAGCACTACGAAAAGGCCATCGCCGAGAACGAAGCCGCGCAGAAGGACGCCGGACACTGGGGCGTGCCGCTCATGGTGTTCGAGGGCGAACCCTTTTTCGGCCAGGACCGGCTGGACCTGCTCATCTGGCGCATGGAGCAGAAGGGGTTGAGGAAGCGCTAGCCGCCGAACATCTGCCAGCCGAGAAAGAGGGCGGGAATGGCCGGGATCGCTGCGACGATCACGCCGGCCAGCCGATGCCCCGCGCCGCGCAACAGGCCGGCAAGGACAAGCGCAAGCGGAAAAGAGGCGATGGCGGCGAGATACCGGACATCGCCCGGATCCGACATGAAGCCATTGGCATTGGTCAGCATGCCCAGCAGCGGAAAGATCGAGAAGAGCGCGGCAAGGCCGTCGATGAAAAAGAAGACGGCAAAAAGGATTTCGAGGATGGCGGGCTTCATGGACGAGACCTATTCGCGCGGCGGCAATAACTATTGATAGTGGGTCCCGGCAACGAGTGCCGGGACGACACCGAATTTCTGGCATCTTTCCTAAAAACAACACACGCTGTCATCCCGGGATTTATTCCCGGGATCCATTAGCACTGCGACCGATCGAGGCGCGAATGGATCCCGGCCCTCCTTGAGTGTGAAGGTGGCCGGGATGACATGTCTATTTTGTCGCTGCCGTGCTATTTCCCCGTCTATGAACGCGACGCATGACATCTCCCTTTCCTTCCGGCCCGTCGGCGCGGCCGACCGGGCGCTGCTGGAGGAGCTGGTGCGGGCCTATTACGACTTCGACGATCACGAATATGAGCCTGCCTTACACGGCCGCGCGCTCGACGCCATTTGCGCGGGCGATCCCAATGTGCGGGCCTGGATCGTTCAGGATGGCGAGACGGTCGCGGGCTATCTCATCCTGACCATCGGCTTTTCCATGCAATATGGCGGGCGGGACGGGTTTCTGGACGAGCTTTTCCTGACGGAGGCCTATCGCGGCAAGGGCCTCGGGCGGCAGGTGATGGCCTTCCTCGAGGCGGAGGTGAGGCGGCTCGGCTTCCACTATCTCCATCTGGAGGTGGTGAAGGCCAATGAGCGGGCGCGCCGCCTCTATGAGAGCCTCGGCTGGGAAGAGACGGGCTGCCTGCTGATGAGCAAGCGGCTGGTGGAGTAAGGCCGCAGCGCCCTCACCTCCCCCTTGAGGGGGAGGTCGGCCCGAAGAGACGGGTGGGGGTAGAGCGCCAAACGCCGACGGATGAGACTGTGGCCCCACCCCCTCCCAACCCTCCCCCGCGAGCGGGGGAGGGCTTTGACGGCATTCGGGCAAAGACGCACCCTTCTCCACTGGACCCGGGGTGACGCTGGGGATAGCCTCCCCGGCTCGTATCCGCCATTATTTCCCCTGTACCCCACCGTATTTTCCAGCCAGACGAGGATCCCCGCCCGATGCAGCGCGACCTGAGAGCCATGAGCGAAGCCGAATACGACCTGGTGATCGTCGGCGGCGGCATTACGGGCGCGAGCGTGGCGTGGGATGCGAGCCTGCGCGGCCTGAAAGTGGCGCTGCTGGAAAAGGGCGACTTCGCGCAAGGCACGACCTCGGGCTCTTCCAAGCTCACCCATGGCGGGTTGCGCTATCTGGTGAACGGGGAGCTGAAGCTCGTGCGCGAGTCGCTGCGCGAGCGCCGGGTCTGGGAGCAGGTCGCGCCGCATATGGTGCATCCGCTGCCCTTCGTCATCCCGACCTATGGCTGGGGCATGAAGGGGCCGGTCGTGCTCTCCATCGGCCTCACCTTTTACGATCTCCTCTCCTATGACCGGAACTGGCTCGCCGACACCGACAAGAAGCTGCCCGGCTTCCGCTCCATCTCGCGGGGCGAGACGCTGGACCTCATCCCCAGCCTGCCGCGCGACGGACTGACCGGCGGCAAGATCTATTACGATTGCCAGATGTTTTCGCCGGAACGGCTCTGCCTGTCGGTGCTGATGGGCGCGGTGGAATATGGCGCCAAGGTCGCGAACTACGCCGAGGTGACGCGCTTCGCGGCGGAGGAAACCGGCAACGGCAAGCGCGTGACCGGCGTCGACGTGACGGACCGCCTGACGGGCGAGACCCACAGGGTGAAGGGCCGCGTGGTGGTAAATGGCGGCGGGCCCTGGGCCGACAAGATGATCGGCATGGCGGAGGAGCACAAACCCTCGCGCCGCTTGATGCGCTCCAAGGGCATTCACATCATCACCCGCGACATTTCCGGCAAATACGCCTTCGCCATCCAGTCCGATATCGGCGGGCATTTTTTCGTCATTCCGTGGCGCGGCCACACCATTCTCGGCACGACCGACAAGCTCTATGAGGGCGATCCGGACAAGGTGGGCGTGTCGGAAGAGGATATCGAGGATTTCATCCGTGTGGTGAATAACGGACTGCCGGGGCTGGAACTGACGCGCGAGGACGTGATCCATTTCTATGCGGGACTGCGTCCGTTGATCGACGACAGCGAGGAAGGCGAGGAGAAGAACTCCTATACGGCAAGCCGCGAGGCGGAAGTCTGCGACCACGCGAAGCTGGACGGGATCGAGGGGCTGATCTCCGCGCTGGGCGGCAAATGGACGACGAGCCGGGCGCTGGCCGAGGAAGTGGTGGACATGGCGCTCGGCAAACTCGGCCGCGAGGCGAAATGCGAAACCGAAGCGACGCCCGTGCATGGCGGCGAGATCGGCCGGCTGAAGAGCTTCATCGAACGGGCCAAGCGCGCCCATCCGGATATGTCGGAAGAGGCGATCGAAAATCTCGTCATGTATTACGGCAGCGAATATGAGCGCGTGCTGGACATGGCCGAAGGCGACAATGCCGATCCCGCGCTGAAGCGCCGCCTCGGCCTCAACGTGCCCGATATCGGCGCGCAGGTGATCCATGCCGTGCGCAACGAAATGGCGCAGACGCTCTCCGACGTGATTTTCCGCCGCACCGGCCTCGGCACGCTGGGCACGCCGGGCACCGATGTCGTGAAGCGCGTGGCCGAACTGATGGCGCGCGAACTGGACTGGGACGAGACGCGGCTCGCCAACGAAATGGCCGACACGCTGAAGCGCTTCGAGACCGTGTCCGCCGAGAGCCAACAAGCAAGCCAGCAGGCACCCCAGAGGACGCAGGGCGCATGAGCATGGGCGGCGCGGAATACCCGATGGACGGGATCCGGGCGGACGGCTACATGCCGCATGTGGCCGCGGTGGTGAACCCGCGTTCCGGCGGCGGCTATACGGGCCGGGCCTGGCGGCGCATCGCAAGCGACCTCGAAAAGCATCTCGGGCCCGTCCGCGCGCATTTCACCGCCTCGCCCTCTTCGCCGCACTACCTGCCCGCCGCCGAACTGACGCGGCAGGCGCTGCGCGAGGGCGCGCAGCTCGTCATCGCGGTGGGCGGCGACGGCACGATCAACGAGGTCGTGAACGGCTTTTACGAAGGCGACGAGCAGATCAACCCGGAAGCGCATCTCGCCATCCTGAATTGCGGCACGGGCGGCGATTTCCGCCGGACCTTCGGCTTTCCCCAGGAATGGGAAAAAGGCATCGCCCATATTGCGAGCGGCGATACGCGGCGCATCGATATCGGGCGGCTGCGCTTCATCGCCGAGGACGGGCGCGAGACGAGGCGCTATTTCAACAATATCGCGAGCTTCGGCATGTCCGGCGATGTGGTGCGCGCGGTGAACCGCGCCACCTGGCAGAAGAATTTCGGCGGCAGCTTCACCTTCTTCTGGTGCTCCATGATGGCCATGCTGGGCTATCGCCCGCGGCCCGTCCGCATCCGGACGGATGCGGGCCTCGACGAGGTGATGAGCGTGGGCACCTGCGCGGTGGCGAACGGACGCTTTTTCGGCGGCGGCATGATGATCGCGCCGGACGCGGCCCCCGATGACGGCATCTTCGACGTGACCGTGCTGCGCGATATGGGCTTTTTCGATTTCGCGAAGAATTCCGGCTCGCTCTACAAAGGCGAGCATATCGGCCATCCGAAGGTGACGACCATGCGGGCGCGCTGGCTGGAAGCCGAGCCGGTGGGCGACAGCCCGGTGCTTCTGGATGTGGACGGCGAGGCGCCGGGACGGCTGCCCGCCCGCTTCGAGATACTACCCGGCGCGCTGACATTGAGGGTGTGACATGGCGGGCCAGACAATCCGGCGCGGAACCTGCCGCCTCACCCCCACCCGCCCGGCTTTGCCGGTCGACCTCCCCCATCAAGGGGGAGGTGAATACAGAAATGCTGCCTCGAAAGCCCTCCCCCTTGACGGGGGAGGGTTGGGAGGGGGTGACGCGACAACATCCGGACCAGGTTTGACAAGCACCGGCCGACCAGGGGGAAACGACAAATGACCATCGACCGCACGACGCTGCGCTGGAACGGCTGGGGGCCGGTTGCCCAGGAAAACGCGCTGCCGGACCAGGCGCCGCAATGGGAATGGATCCGCGAGACGCTGGGGCTGAGCCATCTGCCCAAGACGCCCGCCCAACCCATGAATGAAATCCGCCTCGCGCCGACGCGACTGACGGACGCCCAGCAGGAAAAGCTCGCCGCCATCGTCGGCGAGAACCAGTTGCGCGTGGACGATTACGAACGCGCCTTCCATGCGCGCGGCAAGTCCTATCACGACCTTCTTTACGTGCGCGCGGGCAAGCTCGACATGGCGCCGGACGGCGTCGTCTATCCGCGCGCGGCCGATGAAGTGATGTCGGTGATGAAGCTTGCCGCGGAAGAAGACATTACGCTGGTGCCCTTCGGCGGCGGCTCTTCCGTGGTGGGCGGCGTCAACGCGCTCGCGAAATCGCTCGACGGCGCGGTGCTGACGGTGGACATGACGATGATGACCCGCGTCATCCGCATCGACAAGGTGTCGATGACCGCGCGCATCGAGGCGGGCATTTACGGGCCCGACCTCGAAAAGCAGTTGCAGAACCATGGCGTGACGCTCGGCCATTATCCGCAGAGCTTCGAGTTTTCGACGCTGGGCGGCTGGATCGCCGCGCGCGGCGCGGGCCAGCAGTCGAACCGCTACGGCAAGGCGGAAAAATGGCTGGTGAACGCAAAGCTCGCCACGCCCGAAGGCTTCTGGGAAACGGAAGACTTTCCCGCGAGCGCGGCGGGCCCGAACCTCAACCAGCTCGTGGCGGGCTCGGAAGGCACGCTCGGCATCATCTGCGAAGCGACGGTGAAGGTGCATGAACTGCCCGCGCGGAAAGACTATCGCGGCTATCTCTTCAAGAATTTCGAGGCGGGCGTGGAAGCCGCGCGGCGCATCAACCATGCCGGCATCCCGGTCGCCATGGTGCGGCTGTCGGATGCCGACGAGACCTTTTTCTTCCAGAAATTCTCGTCGAGCGCGGCGGGCGGGCTGAAGTCGAAGCTGCAGAATGCCTATCTGAAGGCGCGCGGCTTTGCCGAAGGGCCCTGCCTGATGCTGATCGGGCTCGAAGGCGAAAAGGACACCGTGCTCTGGGCGCAGGCGCAGACCGAAGCGATCGCCAAGGCCGGGGGCGCGATGGCGCTCGGCACCGGGCCGGGGCGCAAATGGTATGAGAGCCGGTTCCACTCGCCCTATAGCCGCGACCCGATGCTCGACCGCGGGCTCGGCGTCGACACGCTGGAAACCTCGACGCACTGGTCGAACATCGCAGCGCTGCGCGAAAAGGTGACGGCGGCCATCACCAGGGCGATGGACGACAACATGCCCGAACAGGGCGCACGCGGCATCGTGATGGCGCATGTGAGCCATTCCTATCCGGACGGCGCGAGCCTCTATTTCACCTTCGTGTTTCCGCGCCAGCGCGACCGCGAGGTGGAGCAATGGGAAGCGATCAAGCGCGCCGCGTCGGACGCCATCGAGGCGGGCCACGGCACGATCAGCCATCACCACGGCGTCGGCACCGACCATGCGCCCTGGATGCTGGAAGAAAAAGGCGAGATCGGGATGGGCACGCTGAAAGCGGTGAAGGCAAAGCTCGACCCGAAGGGGATTTTGAACCCGGGGAAATTGCTGGGGTAGGAGCGCGTTCCGACGATGCAGTATCACCTCCCCCTTGACGGGGGAGGTCGACCGGCAAAGCCGGGCGGGTGGGGGTGACGCGCCAAACGCCGGCGCCCGCGACTGCGGCCCGGGGCCCCCCCCCCCCCCCCCCCCCCCGGGGGGGGGGGGGGGGGCGCCCCCCCCGGGGGGGGGGGGGGGGGCCCCACGCGCCAAACGCCGGCGCCCGCGACTGCGGCCCCACCCCCTCCCTGCCCTCCCCCGTCAAGGGGGAGGGAAAAGCGAAACGGCCCCGACCGACCTCAGAACAGATCCTTGATGTGGTCGTTGAAATCGAAGTCGTTCAGCGTCCAGCCATCGGCGCCCTTGTAGAAGGTGAAGTACCAGACCAGCGCGGAAGTCTCCTGCTTCTGCAGATAGACGGCGCGGTAGAGCGAGGTGCCGAGTTCCTTGTCCTCGACAAGCTCGTAACCGACATTCTTGCCCATATGGGTTTCGACCTGCGGCATCTGATCGGCGACATGCGCCTTGAACTCGCCGAACTGCTCCTGCGAGAAGCCGACATGAGGCTTGAGCGCCTCGAAGCCCGCATCGATCTTGCCGCCGGAAATATCCTTCATCGCGCTGTCGGTCAGCGCCTTGACGTCGCTCAGGCTTTCGAGCGAGCCCGCAAAGGCGCTCGAGCCCGGCACGAGAAGAAGCGCCACCACGAGCGCCGCGATCCAGTTTTTCATGATTTCCCCCAATCGAATGTCACCCGGAAGAGGAAAGCCTAGCGCAGTTTTGTGACGATTGATAATCGGTGGGAAATATTGGCCTTGCTCCACGTCATGGCCCAACTTGTTCGGGGCATGACGCTATCGAGCAGAGTTACCTGCCACGATCTCCCGCGCGGTTGCGATGGCTTCGTCGAAATTCGCCACGCGGATGACGGCGCCGTCGAGGACGCCCATCTGGGTCAGCACCTGTTCGGGCTGGGGCTGGAGCGCGGTGACGATGACTTTCGTGCCGTGCTTCGCGCAGCGGTCGATCAGCGTCTGGATGGCGCTGGCGCCGGTGCCGTCGATGAGCGGCACGGCGCGCATGCGCAGGATGAAGACCTTCGGCGGCGTGCCGATGCGGTCCATCGTCTCGCCGAGCCGCATGGCGACGCCGAAGAAGAACGGCCCGTTGATGACGCTCGCCACGACGCCCGGCGGCAACTCGCGCTCTTCCATCGGCGGCACCGCATGGGGCGCATTGTCGGCCCGGTCCTCTTCCAGCAGCTTCATATGCGCCTGCACCTCCACCGCCTCCGACATGCGATGCATGAAAAGTACGGCGGCGAGCACCACGCCGACCTCGATGGCGACGGTGAGATCGACCGCGACGGTGAGGCCGAAAGTGGCCAGCAGCACCAGCCGGTCGCCGATGGGCGCCTTCATCAGATGCGCGAACTTGTCGATCTCCGACATGTTCCAGGCCACGACGAAAAGAATGGCGGCGAGCGCGGCCAGCGGAATGAAGGTCGCGAGCGGCCAGGCGACGAGCAGGAAGACGAGCACGGCGGCGGCGTGGACCATGCCGGAGACGGGCCCGACGGCGCCGGCGCGGATATTGGTCGCGGTGCGCGCGATGGCGCCCGTCGCCGGCAGCCCGCCCACCAGCGCCGAGGCGCAATTGGCCGCGCCCTGCGCCACCAGCTCGCAATTGGAGCGGTGGCGGCGCCCGGTCATGCTGTCGGCGACCATGGCGGAAAGAAGCGATTCCACCCCGCCCAGAAAGGCGATGGTGAAGGCCGACGGGATGAGCGTGCCGAGCCGGTGCAGGCTCACATCCGGCAGGGTGGGCATGGCAAAGGAGGGATTGAGCCCGGCAAAGCGCGTGCCGATGGTCTCGGTCGGGAGCGCAAAGGCCCAGACGAGAATGGAGGCCAGCACGGCGACGAAGAGAAAACCCGGCCAGGTGGGCCGGTAGCGCCGGAGCGCCAGAATGAAGACGAGCGAACCCAGCGCCACGGCAAGCGTCGCGGGCGACAGCGTGGGCAGCGCGGCAAACAGCACGGGGATCTTGTCGAAAAAGGCGCCCGGCAATTCGCCGGTCGTCAGCCCGAGGAAATCCTTGATCTGGCTCGTCGCGATGATGACGGCGATACCGGCGGTGAAGCCCGTGACCACGGGCTGCGGCACATATTTGATATAGGTGCCGAGCCGCGCCCAGCCCGCCACCATGAGCATGAGGCCGGCCATGAAGGTGGCGATGACGAGCCCGTCATAGCCCTGCGTCTCGATGATGTTGAAGACGACGACGACGAAAGCGCCGGTGGGACCGCCGATCTGGAAACGGCTGCCGCCCAGCGCGGAGATGAGAAAGCCCGCCACGATGGCCGTCAGCAGCCCCTTGTCCGGCGTCGCGCCCGAGGCGATGGCCAGCGCCATGGAAAGCGGCAGCGCGACGATGGCGACGGTCAGACCGGCCGTGAGGTCCGCGCCGAACTTGCCGGGCGTATAGCCCTCGCGCAGCACGGTCAGCAATTTGGGTACGAAAAGCCCCTGCGCGGCAGGGGTGGGCCGGTCCATGGACATGGAAACTCTCACGAGGCGGGATTGGGAACCCGGAGTCTAGCAAGCGGCCCCTCGCCCATGTCATAGGGATTTTTACGTAGCGAACATCGGAGAACGTCTGGTGCGCTTCCCGCCCGGAGTCCGGGAAGCGTGAAGGCTTTCTTATCCCCACCCACGCAAACGAAGGACGCCTCCAACTTAACCGTTCGAAATGGCTTCAGTTAAAAGCATCAAAAATACTTCTAACTTTCGCTGCCTTCCGCTTCACACGCCATCGTGAATAGATATTAGGGTGCGTCCCAGAGAAATAGGTTTTTCTAATTACATCGTCCAGCACCAATCCCAAACTAGATGCTGCTTGGAGTAACTTCTCTTGTCGATCAATATCACTCTTAGTATGTGCTACCCAATCTGGAACTCTTGTCAGCGTTCTGAGTCCTTCTTCAATACCCCAAAGAGAATAACGCACGTCAAGGCGTAGGTCTTTGAGCTTATCGGCAGCCCCTTTCGCCCTTTCATGTTTTTCCTTGTGAAGATCAGGATTTTCATTCTTCGCCAAGATATAACTCAAAGCTATGACTTCATGGACCAGCCTGCCTACTCGATCTAAATTTCGAGAGATTGAGACTCTGACTGCCTCTCGATTTCCTTCCCGCCTTCGGTTGCCCGCAGAAATCAATAGATTGAGAAATGAGGCCGCAGCTGCAACCGCAGCGGCTCCGAGAGTTGCAAAATCTGATGTCATGGACCCTTCCAATATAAATGATTTATATTTAGGTTTATTTCTACAGCACCAGGACTAATTCTCCACAAAAATATACGTTTTCTATATTTGAATGATTCCCAAAATAATTAATCCTCCGCTTCCAGCACGTTCCTGAGTTCGGCCTTGGCGATCTTTTCCAGCGTCGAACGCGGGAACTCCGGCAGGATGCGGACCTCGCGCGGGACCTTGAAATCGGCAAGGCCCTTTTGGCAGGCGGCCATGACATCTTCCTTGAGGCTCGGCGGCGCGGCGTCCTCGCCGCCCGGGACGAGCAGGAAGGCGACGGGCACTTCGTCGAGCATCGAATCCTTGCGCGCCACGACCGCGCATTCGGCGATGCCGGGCACCGTCATCACCACGCGCTCGATTTCCGATGCGGCGACATTCTCGCCGCCGACTTTCAGCATGTCCTTGTCGCGGTCGGCGAACTGGATGAAGCCGTCCTCGAGCAGCGTCACCCGGTCGCCCGTGATGAAGAAGCCCTTCTCGTCGAACGTGTCGGCTGTGGCCTGCGGGTTGTTGAGATATTCGAGGAACAGCGAAATGCCCGGCACGCCACGCACCAGCAGGAAGCCCGTCTCGCCGACATCGACGGAGGAGCCGTCCTCGCGCGTGATGGCGATTTCGTAGCCCGGCGAAGGACGGCCGCAGCTCATGGGCCGGTCGGGCAGATGCGGATTGCCGACGATGCCGTGGGTGATGGTTTCGGTCATGCCCCACCAGCCGACGGTCTTCACGCCGAAATGCGCATCCGTGGGCGGCTCGCACACGCCATTGCCCCAGAAGCGGTAGGAATGCTCCGGCACTTCGCGGTCCATCAGCGCCTTCAGGCAGAAGGGCACCATGCTCGTCCAGGTGCAGCCATGCTTGAGCGACACGTCCCAGAAACGCGAGGCGGAAAAGCGCGGCTGCAGCACCACCGTGCCGCCCACCCAGAGCGTGGAGAGCACGGAATAGCTCTGCGCATTGGTGTGGAAGTAAGGCAGATAGGTGAGATGCACGTCGGAGGGCCGCAGGTCTTCATGCATGGCGCACATCTTCGCGCCCCAGAGCGCATTGGCGTGCGTCCAGACGACGCCCTTGGGCCGCGAGGTGGTGCCGGAGGTGTACTGGATGCCGACCGGCAGCATGGGATCGGCGGGGCGCAGCGGCGCATCGTCGGCATTGCCGAAAAGCTGCTCGAAACTGTCGAACCTGCCCGGTGCATGGCCGGAAGCGGGCGGCACGCCGCAATCGGTCTCGGTGACCGCGATCCATTTGAGGTCCGGACAGGCGCTTGCCACGAGATCGGCGAAGATCGGCTGGGTGATCGCACCGACGGCGGAAGCGTGGGAGGCGAAATAGGTGAGATCGTCGGCCACCGAACGCGCATTGGTGGTGACGGCGACGCAGCCCAGATGCGCGCAGGCATACCAGGCGACAACGGCCTCGGGGCAATTGTCGAGATGGATGAGCACGCGCTCGCCGGCCTGCACGCCGCGCGCCTTCAGGCCTGCCGCGAGGCGCTTCACATCGTGCTGGAAGGCGGCATAGGACCAGATCCGCTCCGGCCCCTCGAAGGGTTCCCAGACGAGGAACGGATGCTCGGGACGGCGCGTGGCATGGGTGGCCAGCAGATGCGGCACGTCGAACGCGGAAAAGGGATGGATTTGCGGCGAGCGCAAGGCGGGCATGTGGCGACCTCCCCGGTCTTTATGTTCGGTTCTTTATGTTCGGTTCTTTTCCCGAAGGATAACGCAGGCTTGAGCCCCGCGCCAAAGCCGCTCTAGACTTGGACGCGGGAGCGAGGGGCCATGCTAAGGGCGATTGCAATGACCCCGAAGTCAGTTTCGGATGCGAAAGCCGCCCTGCTCGACATCAGCGGCGTGCTTTATGAAGGCGACACGGCGCTGCCCGGCGCGGCGGATGCGCTTGCCCGGCTCCGGCAGGCGGGCTTTCCCTTCCGCCTCATCACCAATACGAGCCGCAGCCCGAAACGCATGATCGTGGAGAAGCTGACGCGGCTGGGCTTCGAGGTGAGCGCGGAAGACGTGGTGACGACCGCCTCGGTCGCCTGCGCGGCGATGAAGGCGGACGGCGTGAAACCCTATCTCCTCGTCCATCCCGATCTTCTGGAAGATTTACCCGATCAGGCGGCGGAACCGGATGCCGTGCTGCTGGGCGATGCCGCGCAGCACTTCACCTATGAGAAGCTCAACGAAGCCTTCCGCATCCTGATCGAGGGCGGCAAATTCTACGCGCTGGGGAAGAACCGCTATTTCAAGGGGGCGAGCGGGCTCGAACTCGATGCGGGCGCCTTCGTCGCCGCGCTGGAATATGCCAGCGGCGCGGAGGCCCGCCTCATCGGCAAACCCTCGCCGGATTATTTCCGCGAGGCGGCCAGGGAGATCGGCGCCGACCCCGCCACCACGCTGATGGTGGGCGACGATGTGGAGGCGGATGTGCTGGGCGCCATCGAAGCGGGCTTCATGGCCGCGCTGGTGAGAGAAGGAAAGTTCCGCGCGGGCGACGAGGAGACCGCGAAGAAAGGCGGCGCGCATGTGGCGGCGTCGCTGGAAGAGATCGTGGAGGAGCTGCTGGCCTGAGCCTCAAAGGGAAAGAGGCTCCCCTCTGTCCTCGTCATTCCGGGCTTGACCCGGAATCCATACTGCAAGGCCGCATGGACCCCGGCTGAAGGCCAGGGTGACGGGATAGTTTTCCACTGTCGGGAATTTACGAGAGCGCTTCCTTCAGCGCCTGCGACTGTCGCCCCACCCCCTCCCTGCCCTCCCCCTTCAAGGGGGAGGGAAAGGAAAGCGGCATTGCCTGAATATCAGCCCAGCGCTTCCTTCAGCGCCTTGGCGGCGGCTTTCACCGCGTCGCGCGAGACGTCGAGGGCGGCCTGCAGGTTGAAGAAGCCGTGGATCATGCCGTCGTAATTGACATATTCGACCTCGACGCCCGCCTTTTTCAGCGCATCGGCGTAAGCCTTGCCTTCGTCGCGCAGCACGTCGAAACCGGCGGTCACGACATAGGCCGGCGGCAGGCCGGACAGGTCCTTCGCCCGCAGCGGCGCAAGGAGCGGATCGCTTTCATCCGCGCCATTGCCCGCATAATGCTTCCAGAACCACTCCATCCCTTCCTTCTCGAGGAAATAGCCCTCGGCGAAGCTGTCATAGGAGCCGGTCTGGCCGGGCTTATCCGTCACCGGATAAATCAGGAGCTGGAAGGAAACGACCGGACCCTTGTTGGCTTTGGCCATCTGCGTGACGACGGCGGAAAGATGCCCGCCCGCGCTGTCGCCGCCCACCGCGATGCGGTTGGGATCGACATTGATGTCGGCGGCATTCGCCTCCACCCATTTCACGGCGGCGTAGCAATCTTCCGACGCGGCGGGAAAGGGATGTTCCGGCGCGAGGCGGTAATCCACCGCGACCACCTTGCAGCCGCTTTCATTGGCCAGCGTCCGGCACAGCGCGTCATGCGTTTCCAGATCGCCGATCACCCAGCCGCCGCCATGGAAGAAGACGAGCGCCGGCAAACCGTTGCCGCCCGCGACGGGTTCGTAAAGACGGATCGGGATGTCGCCGGCGGGGCCGGGAATGGCGCGGTCTTCCACCTTGCCGATGGGAACGCCCTGCGCATCGAGCGCGGCGGACAGCCCGCGATACATTTCGCGCGCGCCCTCCGGCGGCAGATCGATGATGCGCGGCATTTCCGTATTCTCGGCCATGGCGTCGAGAATGGCTTTCGCCTGCGGATCGAGTGTCATGGAAGGCCTCCCCTCATTCTTTCTCATGCCGGCAATGCATTGCCTGCTTTTGCCGGTCCCGTTCTTCTTCCCTCTATCTAGCCGCGCGAAGCGCCATGCGCCAAGCCACAAATGCGCTTGACGAAACGGTACGCAGGGGAAAGAGGGAACGGGAAAGGAGGGAAAAAGGGTCAAAATGCCTGTGCCTGGCGCTTCACCCCCTCCCGTCAAGGGGGAGGGAGTGGAGCCCCGAATGCGGCCCCGGATAAAACTCAGTGCAACACGCCGCCTTCGCGGTTGCGCCGTCCGCTTACCATGTCCAGCACGACGACGCGTAACTGCCGCCAGGCCTCGGCGCGCAGTTTCTCACCGATTTTCTCCAGTTCGTCGACGGCCTGATCGGCAAAACCGATGGCCTTTTCGCCATGCGTATCGACCATATAGGCGGCGAGAAGATTGATTTCGTGCTCGGTGACCATGGGGTTCGGCTCTCCGTCAGGCGTTGGGGTTTTGCCCGAGGGATTGCAATGGGCGGGCCAGAGCGGGGCCCGGAAAATCAGCTATATTTTTCAATGAATTGAGCGGAACGCCGCGCGGTTCCGGCGACCGGGCGGCAAAGCCTTCCCGGCCGAAACCGCCCCATGCGGCCAATTTTGCCCATGGGCGCGCGCCGCGACGGGCTAGTCTCAGCCCGCGAAGCCGCCCTCGTCGAGAAAGCTCTGCTCTTCCGGCGTCGTCGCGCGGCCCAGCACCCCGTTGCGATGCGGGAAGCGGCCGAAGCGGCGGATGATGTCGACATGGATGTCGGCGAATTTCATCGTTTCGGGGTCGTTGAGACGCCCGGCGAAATATTTGAGCCCCTCTTCCTGCGCGGCGAGGTCTTCGGCATGCATGAAGGGCATGTAGAACCAGCGGCGCGCGACCTCCGGCAGGGTCGTGTCGAAACCGCGCGCGATCGCCTCGCGCGCCAGCTCGAGGGCCTTCGCGTCGGCGGCCCAGGCGCGGTGATCGTCGCGATAGATATTGCGGGGGAACTGATCGAGGAGGATGACGAGCGCGAGCGCGCTTTCCGGCTCGCCCACCCAATCGTCGTAATCGCCCTCCGCCGCCGCCTTCACCGCGTCGCCGAACTCGTTGCGGATTTCCGCATCGAAGGCGTCGCTTTTGGTGAACCACTTCTCCGGTCCGGCACTGAACCAGAAGTCGAGCACGTCGCGGGGGCGGATGAGGGACATGGGGGCGGCTCCGGAGAAGATGTCAGAGCCGCCAGCTAACCAGAAGTGTCATCCCGGCGAAAGCCGGGACCCACTCGCCTTCGATATTTGTTGGAACGCTAGTGGGTCCCGGGAATGACAGGACGGGGAGAGAGCCGTCATTGCGAGCGCAAGCGAAGCAATCCAGAGGCGGCAGACGCTGCGCTGGATTGCTTCGTCGCTTTCGCTCCTCGCAATGACGGGAGCGTTACTTCACCACCACGATCACATCGTCGGCGGGGTCGGCCTCGAAGAGCTTTTCCACCAGATGCGCGCGGCGCGAGGCGGTGGCGGACTGGTTCACATAACCCTTGTCGGTGATCTCATGACCGTCGATAGAGGGCGGCTCCAGCATGAGGTGGAGGCGCGCGATGCGGGTGGACGATCCGCCGCCCGACTTGTTGTGCATCTCGAGCGCATTGAGGAGGTGTTCGATCACTTTCGGATGCGCGATTACATCTTCCGGCGCCATATCCTCCGGCAGGCCGGCGGCGGCCTTCATGCCCGCGATATTCGGCCAGGCGAGGAGCGCGATGTAAGGCTTGTCGAGGCCGCAGACCACCGCGTCCTGCACCATGGGCGACATGGCGGCGACGACGTCGGCGCGCAGCGTGCCGGTGGAGACCCATGTGCCGGTGGAAAGCTTGAAGTCCTCCGTCACGCGGCCATCGAAAACGAAACCGAGATGCGGGTCGTCCTCATCGAGGAACTTGGCCGCATCGCCGAGCGAATAGAAGCCTTCCTCATCGAACGCCTTGGCTGTCTTTTCCTCATCGCCGTGATAGCCCGGCGTCACCATGGGCCCTCGCACGCGGACTTCCATCTTCGCGCCCGACGGTACGAGCTTCAGTTCCATGCCCGGCAGCGGCAGGCCGATGAGGCCGACGCGCTCGGTGATCCAGTGAACGACGGTGATGCCCTGCGTCTCCGTCGCGCCATACATGGTGGTCAGCGGAATACGATGGCCCGTCTCGGCAATGGCAAGGCGCTGCATGCGGTCGTAGAGATCGCTCGACAGCGTCGCGCCGCCATAGGCCATATATTCGAGGTTCCGGAAGAAGGAGGCGCGCAGTTCCGGATCGCGCTCCATCGCATCGGCCAACATGCCGAAGGCGACCGGCGCGGAGCCGAAGACACGCGGGCTCACCTCGCGCAGATTGGCGATGGTCTGCTCGAACAGGCCCGGCACGGGCTTGCCCGCATCGAGATGCACCGTGCCGCCATTGGCCAGATTGCCGTTGAAGGAGATGTTGCCCGCGGAGATGTGGTTCCAGGGCATCCATTCAAGGCTCTGCGGAATGTCGTCCGGATCGGGCTCCTCGGTGCGGAGCGCTTCCTGGGCGGCGATCTGCGCCATCATCATGCGATGCGTCTGCACCACGCCCTTGGGCATGCCGGTGGAGCCGGAAGTGAAGAGATATTTCGCGACCGTGTCGTGATCGACCCGGTCGAGCGCTTCATCGACTTCCGAGCCCGCAGGCGTCTGAATAAGATCGCGATAGGCGACGGTGTCGCGGCCCGGCACCTCGCCGGAGCCCGTGACGACGGTCACGTCGTCGCCGAGATCGAGCGCGCCGATCGCCTTGGCGAACATCTCGCCCTGCTCGGCGAAGACGAATTTCGGCTTCGCGACCGAGGCAACATGCTTGAGCTTGGAATAATCCGTGCTCATCAGCGAATAGGGCACGCTGACCGGCGCGACGGGCACGCCCGCTTTCATCGCGCCCAGCGCCATGACGGCATGGGCGATGGAATTGCCCGACAGGATCATGATGGGCGTGGACTGGTTGAGCCCGCGCTGAAGAAGCGCCGCCGCGACGGAACGCGCCGCGCGCTGCGCCTCGCCATAGGTGATGTAGCGCCAAGCGCCGTCCGGCCCGCGCTCGCCGATGAAATGGCGCTCGGGATGCGCCGCCGCCTTTTCCGCGAGAATATGCGGCACGGAGCGCTTCATCGCCGGCAGCTCGTGCTGGGAACGGACATAGGTCGTGCCGTCCTCCATCCGCTCGACGACGATCTTCGGCGGCTTCTGCTTCAGCGGCTTGAACGGAACGTCGTTCAACTCCTCCGCAAGGCTCATGGTTTCCTCCCATTGGCAGAGTTTGAATTCGGATAGCAATTTCCAATAACTGTCACCCCGGGCTTCGTCCCGGGGTCCAGAGCGGCACAGTCAGTGCTTGCGGCCCCTGGATCCCGGCACAAGGCCGGGATGACAGGTCAAATTTATCTCGCCGATCAGTTGATCATCCGCTCGCGGCCTTCCCAGTAGGGCTTGCGCAGTTCGCGGCGCAGGATCTTGCCGGACGGGTTGCGCGGCAACGCCTCGATGAAGGCGACGTCCTTGGGCACCTTGTAGGAGGCGATGCGCGTCCTGGCGAAGGCGATGATGTCGTCCGCGCTCGCGCTTTCGCCCGGCTTCAGCACGATGATGGCCTGCACCGCCTCGCCCCATTTGTCGTGCGGCACGCCGACCACGGCGGCATCGGCGACGGCGGGATGACCGAAAAGCGCGTTTTCGACTTCCGCGGGATAGATGTTCTCGCCGCCCGAGACGATCATGTCCTTCACGCGGTCATGAATGTAGAGATAGCCGTCCTCGTCGAAGAAGCCGGCGTCGCCGGAATAAAACCAGCCGTCGACGATAGATTCCGTCGTCGCCTCGGGACGGTTCCAATAGCCCTTCATCACCGAACCGCCCTTGATGAGCACTTCGCCGACGCCGCCCTTCTCCACATCCTTGCCGTTCTCGTCGACGATGCGGATTTCGGTGCCGGGATTGGGAATGCCGCAGGAGCGGAGCTTGTTCCTGGCCGGGTCATGCGCATGGGGCGGCAGATGGGTCGCGCCGCCCGTCGTTTCCGTCAGGCCGTAAAGCTGCACGAACTCCGCCTTGAAACGGTCCTGCGCATTGCGCAGCACGTCCTCGGCAATGGGCGAAGCGCCATAGAGAAGCTGGCGCACGGTGGAGACATTCACCTCTGCGATATTGGGCTGCTGCAGGAGGAAGAGAATGACGGCGGGCACGATGAAGAGGACGGTGATGCCCTCCTTCTCGATCAACTGCAGGATCACCGCCGGGTCCACATCCTTCAGCACGACATTCTTGCAGCCATGCAGATGGCCCAGAATGCCAATATTGACGCCCGCCACATGGAAGAGCGGCATGCAGACCAGCACGACGTCGTCCTCGCGCCAATCCGCCCAGCCGGACTTCATGCCCTGCTCGAAAACCGCGAGATAGTTGCGATTGGTGAGCTGCACGCCCTTGGGATGGCCCGTCGTGCCGGAGGTGTAGAGCTGGATCACGTCGTCGTCGATGTCGGAAGGCAGCATCGGGTCTTCGTTCGGGAAGCTGTCGCGCCACTCCGCAAAGGAAATCCAGTCCGACCGGCCGCCGTCCAGCGCCACCACTTTCCGGATATTGGGGCATTCCGGCAGCACCTTTTCGACGACGTCGTAATATTCCGCGCCGACGAACAGAATTTCCGTACGGGAATCGTTCAGCACATAGGCGATTTCCGGCGCGGCGAGACGCCAGTTGACGCCGACCATCACCGCCTTCGCCTTGAAGGCGCCGTAGAGCACCTCGAAATAAAGGTCGGAACTCTTGCCGATATAGCCGATGCGGCTGTCGGGCTTGCAGCCCTCGGCAATCAGCCCTTGCGCCACGCGATTGGCATAGGCGTCGAGTTCGGCATAGGTGGTGCGGCGCTCGCCGAAGACCTGGGCGGTGTCGCCGCCCTGCGCCTTGGCCCGGTAGCGCGTGATATCCGCAACGCAGCGAACCTCGTTCGCGTCGAACATGGCATTTCCTCCCTCATATACGCGCCGGGCCCTTCCCCGGGGCCGTTTGCCGGCGCGCCGATGTCATTTTGTGAGTATTCTTTGCCGCGAGTGTAACGGTGCTATCGCAGGGAGCAAGCGCAACCGGCGCACCGAAATGCTATAAGCGCCGGACACGGAACCGACGCAACGATACGCTGCGGAAGGGGCGAAAGACCCCACACACAACAAGAGAAAGTCACAGGGAGAACCAGATGGCCCGCATACCCTATTTCGATCCGGAACAGGCCGAAGGCCGCGCGAAGGAAGTCTACAAGAAGCTGCCGCCACTCAATATTTTCCGCATGCTCGGCCATTCCGGCGAGATGCTGGACGGCTTCATCAAGCTCGGCAACCAGATCCTGATGTTTTCCGAACTGGACCCGGTCCTGCGTGAAATCGCCATTGTGCGCACGGGCGTGCTGCGCGGCTCCTCCTACGAGGTCTATCAGCATGAGGCGATCTCGCGCCGGATGGGCATGAGCGACGCCCTCATCGAGGCGATCCATGAGGGGCCGGAGGCCGGGGCGTTCGACGACATGCAGCGCATGGTGATGCGCTTCACCGACGATGTGGTGACGAACACACGCGCCTCCGACGCGACCTTCGACCCGCTGCTGGAAAAGCTGGGCCCCAAGCAGATGCAGGAACTGACCATCACCATCGGTTACTACACGATGGTCTCGAACTTCCTCGAAACCTTCGACGTGGATATCGAGGAGAAGCCCGTCGATACGGGCATCGGCAAGAAGGCCTGACGCGATGGCGAAACTGCCCTATCCGGACCCGGCGGCGCTGCCGAAGGAAAACCGGAAACTCCTCGAAACGCTCCCGCCGCTGAACATCTTCCACATGCTCTCCGGCGCGGGGGCGAGCTTTCCGGCCTTCATGGCGCTCATCAACGCCTATCTGAACCACGGGGCGCTGGAGGCGGAGCTGCGCGAACTGGCCATATTGCGGGTCGGGCATTTGCAGAAGAGCCCTTACGAGCTTCACCAGCATGAGCGCGTGTCGCGCACCATCGGGATGAGCGCGGAGCGCATCGCCGCGGCGGGCGGGCCGCTCCCCTCGCCGCATTTCAGCGCGGCGGAGAACGCGGCGCTCGCCTTCATCGACGACCAGGTGGCCAAGGTGAAGGCGGACGGCGCCTTGTTCGACGCCGCGCATGAGCATGTCGGCGATGCGGGGATGCAGGAACTGATCCTCATCGTGGGCATCTACATGCTGGTCTGCCGTTATCTCGAAACGATGGAGATCGAGCTGGAGGAGACGGAGATCGAGGGCTCGGGTCTGGAGGAGATCGGCGCGACGATGGGGCGGTGAGGGGTTTAGGGTAACAACCAAACGCATCATGACCCGGCTTGTCCGGGCCATGACGAAAAAAATGAGGGAGGAAACATGGCGGAGGAGAAGAAGGGTCCCGAAAAACAGGGCTATGTGCGCCCGCTGAGCGCGGAGTCCGAAGGCGACGCGCCGGGGCGGGGACGGCTGGAAGGCCGGCGCATTCTCGTGGTGGGCGGCGGGCAGCGTGTGCTCGATGCGGCGACCGACCCGGTCGGCAATGGACGCGCCATGTCGCTGCTCTTTGCGCGGGAAGGCGCTGAAGTGGCCGTCGCGGACATGAACGCGGAGGCCGCCGCCGAAACGGTACGCCAGGCCGAAGTGGAAGGCGGCAAAGCGACCGCCATCGCCGCCGATATTGCCAAACCCGACGACATCACCCGCATGATCGACGAGGCGATTTCCGCCATGGGCGGGCTCGACGGCATGGTGCTGAATGTCGGCGTCGGCGTGGGCGGGCTGGGGCTCGACGGCATTTCGGCGGAGGACTGGACGAAGGCGCTCGACGTCAATCTGCGCGGGCCCATGCTGTGCTGCCAGGCGGCATTGCCGAAAATGGAAGAAGGTTCCTCCATCGTCTTCATTTCCTCGATTGCCGGGCTCGTCGCCGGGAGCCGGTTGCCGGCCTATGACGCCTCCAAGGCCGCGCTTGGCGGACTGATGCGCCATGTGGGGCTCGAAGGCGCAAAGCGCGGCATCCGCGCCAACATCGTCGCACCGGGACTGGTGGATACGCCGCTCGGACGGCTGGCGACGCAGGGCCGCCCCTCGCGCAGGCGCACGCCCGTGCCCTTCGGTCGGCAGGCGACCGGCTGGGAGATCGCCTATGCGGCGCTCTTCTTCATCTCCGATGAAAGCGTCTATGTGACAGGCCAGACGCTGGCGGTGGATAGCGGGCTCACCGGGATCAGCTGAGGGAGGGCGCGGCGCTCAACCCATCTCATAGCCGAAACGCGCAGCGACCCTGGCCGTCCGCCCGGCAATGGCGCGAAGCTCGTCATCCGTGAAATCCGGACGGTAATAGCCGGGCGGCTGAAGCCTGTCCCGCGCCCGGGCGGCAAGGTCGAAATCACCCTCAAGGCCCGCATGCGTGAGCATATCCCCCATCATCTCACCCGGCGCGGCGCACATGTCCTCGTAACGCACCACCATGGTCGCCTCCGACAGGGCATCGTTTCGGTCGAGCGTGGCCGCGAGATAGCCATAGACCTCGGCCCATTGCAGCGCCCAGCCCTCCGCCTCCCGGCCCCGGGCCCAGAGACCCTCGATCTCCCGGGTGACGGTTGCGTTGCCATAGTTGAGCGGAACCCGGTCGAGGCCGAACTCGAAGTGGCCGACGCGCGCAAGATGCGCCCGCGCTTCGGGATGCGCCGTCTCGCCTTTCACGAAAAGGCGATGCTGCTTCATCAGCGATGCGACATGCCAGACCGGGTCGCGCACCGGCACGATGAAGCGTGCATCGGGGAATATCTTCACGAGATATTCCAGCCGGGAGATGTTGTAATTCGCCTTGGCGAGGTAGCGCGAACCGCCCCGCAAATAGAGAAGCTTTCGCATATGGGCGCGCAGGAACGCCTCGAACTCCGGATTGTCGCTCTCCGCATCGATCCGTTCGTCCCATGTCTTCTTGTGAAGATGGGGAAAGAAGGACATCCAGATCGGCTCCTCGAAGGCTTCCGGACTTTCCGACGTCACATAGATCCCGTCGCCATGCGCCCGCTCTTCCGGCCGCTCATCCTTCCTGGCCATGTAGTCGACGAGCCTGTTCCACAGGATCGGCGTGAAGACCGGCGGAAAATCGCGATAGCGCTGCGTGGCGACTTCGGGATGGGCCGCCAGCAATTCGAGGAGAACAGTGGAGCCCGAGCGCGCAAGGCCCGAAACCCAGATCGGCGAGACCAGCGGGATGTCTTCCATGCGGTCTTCGAAGAGTTTCGTCTCCATCCTCGCCAGCGACCGCATGAGCTTCGGCCTTTCGAACAGGTGACGTCCCACGCGATCCATCCATGGCGTGACGGCGAATCTGTCGACGATATCGGAGGAGGAAGATGTCCCGGTCATGCAATTCTCCCGGCCTTTTTGAAGATGAGGGAAAACGCGAAAAGCAGGACGAAGAATGAGAATTCCCAGCCGCGCATCCATGACGGGCCAACGGAAATGACGTTCTGCCTCGGCAGCGAGAGGTCGACCCGCGTTACCGGCGAGGCATCGGGGAGATAGCCCGCCGGATTGCCGAGCAGCCAGTTCCACCATTGCCATTTTTCGATGACGGGCACGGGTGCGCGAACGGGCACGTCCAAGATCATCCGGCCCTGCGGCTCGCGCACGACGACATGGCGGTCGCTGCCGGTGTCGGCAACCGCTGCCGGGCGGACCATGGTCGCCTGGTAGGTGCCGGGCTCGACTGCGACTGCCGTCTGCGGCGGGCTTTCATGGAAGCGATAGCCATATTGGTTGGAGAGCCAGGCGACAAGCACGAGCAGCGGCAGGGAGGCGACGAGTGCAGGCGGGAAAGCAAGCCACAACCGTCGCATGGCCTTGCCCAACGCATTGGCAATGAGAGGCCCGGCTTTATCCATATCGCCGTCGAAGGCGTTGAGTTTCATCCGCGCGTCGCGAGCCTGTGCCTCCACGCGTTCAAGTTCCTGCTGAGGAGAAAGAAGCTTGTAGAGCCACATGGAGACCGCCGCGCCGACGACCGCCCAGACGACGATACGGACGGAAGCGGGAATGTTCTGCATCAGCAAATCGACCGCCTGAAAAAACGGCGACGGCAAATCGAGAAGTCCCACGGGGCTTACCTCCCTGCCATGCCGGCGCTAGTAGCCGGCCTGCGAGCGTATATCGGCCGCGCTGTCGGACGTGCCGCCATCGACGGCCGGCTGCGCTTTCCTGCGCTTGCGCAGAGCGCGACGCAGGGGCCAAACGACGATGAAGGCGAGCGCCGCGCCGACGGCCGCCAGCACCCCGAAAAGCGCGGAGAGCACGCTGAGGCCCGCGCCGGGGCCCACATAGGCCATGGCAGGCGCGGCCCAGGCGGCGGCGACTATCAGGGTGAAGACGAATATGGTTTTGCGATGAGTCATCTTGCGTCTCCTTTCGACGAGGAAGGTTCGAGAGTGGAGAGAAAGGCGGGGTCTATTTCATCTTGCGTGTAACGATGACCCCAGACGACGGCCGGTATCTTCTTCTTGTCCTTTCCGCCGCGTACCGGATTCACATATTCCCAGGCGATTTCCCCAGCCTGCGTCACCTCGATAAGGCGTCCGCCCTCGGCCTCGGTGATGAGCGTATTGCCGTTCTCCAGCCGATGGGCCGCCGCGCGCAATTCGCTGTAGAGCTTGTCGTCGGGGGTTCCCTGCCACGACCAGACTTCCTCCATGGTCATCGGATCGACCTCGACGACGCGCGACGCGTGTCGCATGCCGCGATAATTGCCGTTGTTGTCGAAAAGCAGGATATGGCCGTTGGCGAGGGGCTCGGCATCGTGCTGGCCGGCCCAGGCGCCGGTCGTGCCCCAAACGATCTTCTCCGCCGCCGGGTCGTAAACGACGATCAGTCGCAGATTGCGAAAATTGATGAGAAGGTCGCCTTCCTTCGCGAAGGGCATATGCGCCGCGGCCTCCCTGCCGATCTCCTTGACCGAATTGGTATGCAGGGGATCCTGGGTTTCGGCCTCGTTCAGCGAGAAGAGCTGCCATTTGAACCGCGACTGCTCCACCAGCTCGAGCAGGGAGACGCGGCCGATCACTTTGCCGTCGGACGAATGAGTGACGAGAAAGTCCTCGATGAAGGGCGGTTCGAGATTGCCCTGCCCTTCCAGTTTCTCGTGCCGCATGGCGTGCGTGAGCTGATAGACGATGCCGTTCGCGCCGACCTCGGCGTCGTGATGGGCCATCTCCTTCGTATAGGACCAGATGACGTTGGAATCCTTGTCGAACTTGACGAGACCGAGGCCCCAGGGCGTATCGCCCGCCCCTTCATAGACCGCGAGAAGATCCCCGTTCGGATACATCCAGGTCTTGCGCATATAGACGCCCGAGCCGAGCGGCGGCTTTTTTGCCGGGTCATCGGACCGACGCCAGACCGCGTCGACATCCGCCTTCCATTCATGAACGACATTGCCGTCCATATCGATGAGATAGGCGGCCGGCTCATATGTGGAGGAATAGAGCGTGTAGCCCTTGAGCGCCTTGCCGGGCCTGTTGACGGTCACGCCTTCACCGACCGCTCGCGCTTCGGCCCACTGATCGGTGTTGTAGCGATCGGAGTATTGCGTTTCCTTCAGATAAAGCGCGACGGCCGCTTCATGCGCATCGGCAAGCAGGCGGTAGGGCCAGACCTTGGTGAAAACCACCGTGCTGCCCGCAATGAAGGCGATCAATGCGATGCAGAGCACGAAGATGACGAAGCCCGCCGATCCGCCGGCATCCGGTCCATTTTCCGGAATCTGATCCCGAGAGTTCATGCCGCCGCCGATCGCTCGTCGAGCAGTTGGTTTTTCAGGTATCGCTTGCGAAAGCCCAACGCAGCCCCATGGCGAAAAAGAGACATAAGCGGGGCAATAGAGAGGCTTTGCGCTGCAATCCTGCGCACAACCGGTGATTACGGAAAACATCAGTATACGAACGAAGAAGTGCGGCGATGTCGTCCGCCTATTCCTCGGGGTCGAAATCCTCGATCAGCGTGACATGGCCACGCAGGATTTCCGCCGCGCGGTCGGCATCGCGCGCCAGCACCGCGTCGAGGATTTCGCGATGAACGGTGCCCGCTTCGGCAAAGTCGACCGCGCTGCCCGCGACATGCTTTTTGTAGAAAAGCAGGCGATAACGACGCGCCTCTTCGTAAAGGCGCTGCTGCATGCGGGACAGACGCGCCGAGCCCGCGCCCGCGATGATCGCGAAATGGAACCGGCGATGCGCTTCCTCGTAAGCGGCAAGCGCCTCGTCCGTCGCGCGCTCCTGCAACAGGGCGTGACGCCGCTCCAGCAGATGAAAGGCCGCGACGAGCGAGGCCTCCCATTCCTCGTCGCCCTTTTCGATGGCGGCGCGCACGCCCGCCTCCTCCACCATCTGGCGGAGCATGACGATCTCGTTGAAATCCGCCCGGCTCATCGCGGCGACGCGGAAGCCGCGCTGCCCTTCCGTCTGGACCAACCCCTCGCCCAGCAGACGGGACAGCGCCTCGCGGACCGGGCTCATGCCCGCGCCATAGCGCTTTGTGAGGTCGGTCATGGCAAGCCGGCTGCCCGGCGCCAGCGCGCCGTTCAGAATGTCCGCGCGCAGCCGCGCCGCCACCCCGGCTGAAAGCGTGCGGTCGTCGGCGGATTCCAGAATTTCGAAATTTTGAATCGACATCGAAATTGAATCTACCTAGCGTTGGTCCCGCTGCCAACAAAAAGAAGCAGCCGAAAAAGCCATTCAGGGAGGATCGGCCATGCGTTTCGTGACCTATGCCGGGGAGAAAGGGGCCCAGCGGCCCGGCCTTTTGCTGGAGGACGGGGCGACGGTCGCCGATCTCGGCCATCTCTACCCCTCCCTGCTGGCGCTGATCGACGCGGGGGAGGACGGCCTCGCCGCCGCGCGCAAGGAGGCGCAGGCGCCTGCGAAACCCCTGCCGCTCGCCGGCCTCAGGCTGCTGGCGCCGCTGCCCGA
The DNA here is from genome assembly GCF_011762095.1 of Parvibaculum indicum. GTDB lineage: Bacteria > Pseudomonadota > Alphaproteobacteria > Parvibaculales > Parvibaculaceae > Parvibaculum > Parvibaculum indicum. The sequence goes on from NZ_JAASQO010000010.1 coordinate 136,286, forward strand.
GCCGCGCCAGCTCCGCGACTGCATGGTCTATGAAAAGCACCTGAAACAGGCGAGCGAACAGGGCCAGAAGCTGACGGGCGCGGAAAACCCCAAAGCGAACATCCCGCCCGTCTGGTACGCGCAGCCGATCTACTACAAGGGCAACCGCTTTTCGGTGATCGGCACGGAGACCGATATCGAATGGCCGGCTTACGCCGAACTTCTGGACTTCGAGCTGGAGCTTGCGCTGGTGATCGGCCGCAAGGGCAAGGACATCGCGCCGGAAAAGGCCGGAGACCACATCTTCGGCTACATGATCTTCAACGACGTCAGCGCGCGCGACGCACAGATGGCCGAAATGCAGGGCCAGCTCGGCCCGGCCAAGGGCAAGGATTTCGACACGGGCAATGTGTTCGGCCCCTGGCTCGTCACCGCCGACGAGGTGGGCGATATCCGCGATCTGCATGTCCGCGCGGCGGTGAACGGCGAGACCGTGGCCGACACGACCGCGAGCGACATGCAGCATGAGGTGGGGAAGATCCTCGCCCATATGTCGGCGAGCGAAACGCTTTATCCCGGCGAGGTGATCGGGCTCGGCACCATCGGCGATTGCTGCCTGCTGGAGCATGGCCGCTTTCTCGCCCCCGGCGACACGATCGAATTCGAGGTGGAAAAGCTCGGCACGCTGCGCAACCGCCTCGTGAGACATTAGGGAGGGAACCATGACGAAAACGCTCATCAAGGGCGGCCGCGTCCTGACCATGGCGGACGGGACGAAGGAGATCGCCGCCGACATTCTGGTCGAGAACGGCCGCATTGCCGACATCGCGCCGAACCTTGCCGCCGACGGCGCGGAAGTAATCGACGCGAGCGGCGACATCGTCATGCCGGGCTTCGTAGACACGCATCGCCATGTCTGGCAGACGCAGCTTCGCACCGTGGCGACGGACTGGAGCCTCTTCGACTATTTCGTGGAGATGCGGCTTTCCTATTCGACCTTCTACACGGCGGAGGACGCCTATCTCGGCAATTATGTCGGCGCGCTGGAAGCGGTCGATGCGGGCGTGACGACGATGGTCGATCACTGCCACATATTGAACACGCCCGAACACGCCGAAGAAGCCGTGCGTGGATTGCAGGAAAGCGGCCTGCGCTCGATCTTCTGCTACGGCACCTTCCCGAACGAGCCGCGTGTGAAGATGAGCGTGCCGGACGATCCCGGCTGGCGGCACAAGACGGCGCGGGAGCTGCATGCGAAAGCCTTCTCCGGCAGCAAGGGGCTGACGCATTTCGGCTTTGCGCCGTCGGAAGCCGAAGCCATGCCCTTCGAGGAGCTGGTCGCGGAAATCAAGCTGGCGCGCGATCTCGGCGCGGCGGCGATTTCCTGCCACGCGGCCATGGGCGCCTATGCGATGGGGGCCGACATCGTGGAGAAGCTCCACAAGGAAGGGCTGCTCGGCCCCGATCTTCTCTTCGTGCATGGCGCGGCCTTTACCGACCGCGAACTCGACCTCATCGCGGAAGCGGGCGCGGGCATTTCCTCCACGCCCGAAACCGAACTCCAGATGGGGATGGGTTTCCCCGTCGCGCATCGCGCCACGGCGCATGGCGTGAAGACGGGGCTCGGCGTCGATATCGTGTCGAACTATGCAGGCGACATGTTCATGCCCATGCGGCTCGGCCTGCAATCGACGCGCGCCACGCGCAATGCGGAGTATGAGGCGCGGGGCCGCGCGCCCGCCGACATCACGCCCGACGCGGCAAGCGTCTTGCGCATGGCGACGCTGGGCGGCGCGGAAGCGATCCATATGGAAAAGGAGATCGGCTCGCTCGAAAAGGGAAAGAGCGCCGACATCGTCATCGTCTCCACCGAGGCGATGCATATGACGCCCGCCTTCGACGCGGTCGGCGCGCTGGTGCTGAATGCGCGGCCCACCGACATCTCGACCGTGCTGGTGGCGGGCAACGTGGTGAAGCGCGACGGCAAACTCGTCCAGGCGGACTGGCCGTCGCTGCGCGGCAAATTCGTCGCCTCCGCCGAGCGCATCATGGCGGGCTTCGAGACGCTGGACATTCCGCCCATCGCGGAGGCCGCCCGGCCCATCATGCCGCATCTGGAATGAAGGCTTGAAGCGGACCGAACGGAATCCGACACTTGAACAAACACTAATCGTCCAGGGAGGACGCGATGGGACTGGGTCTGGCGAAATATCAATACACCAAGGGGCTCCACGATATCGGCAACGGCGCCTATGCCTGGTTGCAGCCGGATGGCGGCTGGGGCTGGTCCAATGCGGGGCTCATCACCGATAGCGGAGAGTCGCTGCTGGTCGATACGCTGTTCGACGTGCCGCTGACGAAGGAAATGCTCGACGCCATGAAAAAGGCCGAGCCGAAAGCGGCGGAGACCATCGGCATCGTCGTCAACACGCATCACAATGGCGACCATTGCAACGGCAATGAATGCTGCGCCAATGCCGAGATCATCGCGCACAAGCTCGCCGCCGAAGCCATGACGCGCGAACCGCCGCAGATGCTGGCGGGCTTTCTCGACATGGCGCCCGAGATGGGCGATCTCGGCACCTTCATCACCAAATGCTTCGGCCCCTTCGACTTCAAGGGCGTGACGCAGACCCTTCCGACGACCACTTTCGAGACGGAACTGACGCGCAAGGTCGGCGACAAGGAAGTCCGCATCATGCATGTCGGCCCCGCGCATACGCCGGGCGATGCCCTGGTGCATGTGCCCGCCGACCGCACCGTCTATACGGGCGACATCCTCTTCATCGAAGGCCACCCCATCATGTGGGAAGGCCCGGTGGGGAACTGGATCGAGGCCTGCGAGCGCATCATGGCGATGGATGTGGAAACGGTGGTGCCGGGCCACGGCCCCATCACCGACAAGAAGGGCGTGAAGGCGGTACAGGATTATCTAACCTACGTGCGCGACGAGGCGCGCAAGCGCTACGATTCCGGGATGGATGCCTTCGAGGCCGCGCTCGACATCGACATGAGCGATTACGACAGCTGGGGCGACGGCGAACGCATCGTGGTCAATGTCACGACGCTCTATAACGAGTTCAACGGCGTGCACGAGGAACTCGACGCCGCGAAACTTTTCGGCCAGATGGCGGAAATCGCAAAACGCAGGGGCCGCCTCTAGAAACCGGCTCCCTCACAAATCCGTGATCGCGCCCCGCATGGACGGGGCGCGCACGCATGCCCATGATCCCCGCACCAAAACATTGGAGAACCGGGGACAGACCATGCCGACACTCTATGAGCATCCGCTTTCGCCCTATGCCCAGAAGGTGAAGATCGCGCTCAGGGAAAAGAACATTCCTTTCGAGGTAAAGACGCCTGACGGGATCGGCGCAGGCGGCGCGGGCGGCGAATTTACGCGAGCCAATCCGCGCGCCGAAGTGCCCGCCCTCATCGACGAGGGCGAAGGCATTTTCGATTCCACCATCATCCTCGAATATATCGAGGACAAATGGCCGAGCCCGGCGCTGTTGCCCGCCGACCCGGCGGCGCGCGCCAAACAGCGCATGATCGAGGAAATTTGCGACACGCAATATGAAGCGATCAACTGGGGCATGGGCGAACTCCTCTGGTTCGGCCGGGGCGGCGAGGCGAAGGACACCATCCTCGCCCATGCGAAGGCGCAGACGGAAAAGCTGCAAGGCTGGCTGACGCGCCAGCTCGGCGATGCCGACTGGTTCGCGGGCAAGAACTTCGGCTGGGGCGACCTTTCCGCCGTGCCATACGTGGCGGCCTCCATCCGTTTCGGCTTTGCGCCGGAAAAGGGCTCGCCGCTGTCGAACTGGCTCGACCGCGCCATGCGGCGCGACAGCGTGGCGCCGACGCTTGCCGAAAGCGAAACCGGCGCGGGCGACATGGGCAATATCGCGGAGCTGCTGGAACAGGGCCTTTTCAAGCGCGAATATCGCGACCACCGGCTGGAATGGATGATGCGCTCCGGCGGCGTTCCCGTCGTGCTGGACGGGCTCGAAAAGGGCAATATCCGCTACAGCTACGAAATCGAATAGGAGGCGACCATGGCGCAAGCAGACGCGAATTCCATCATCCTGCATCAATATGACGTGTCGCCCTTTTCCGAAAAGGTGCGCGTGGCGCTCGGCATCAAGGGGCTCGACTGGTTCGCCTGCGATGAGCCCGTCATCATGCCGAAGCCGGAACTGACCTCGCTGACGGGCGGCTATCGCAAGATCCCTGTGATGCAGATCGGGGCGGATATCTATTGCGACACGCAGATCATCCTGCGCGAACTGGAAAAGCGCTATCCCGCGCCGACGCTCTTTCCCGGCGAGGACAAGGGGCTCGGCTGGGGCCTTTCCATGTGGACCGACCGCCTGCTCTTTCAGGCGGCGGTGGCGGTGATCTTCGGCGGCGCGGGCGATGCGGTGGACGAAGCCTTCAAGAAGGACCGCGAAGCGCTGACGGGCCGCCCCTTCGACACCGATGCGATGAAGGCCGCCGTGCCGCTGATGATGGAGCAACTCCGCGCGCAGCTCGGCTGGATCGAGGAGCAGCTCGCCGACGGGCGCAAATTCCTGCTGGGCGACAAGCCCGGCCTTGCCGATGCGAGCGGTTTCTACAATCTCGCCTTCATCCGCTGGATCCATCCGCAGGGCGCGGCGATGGTCGCGCACATGCCGAAGCTCGCCGCCTGGGAGGAGCGCGTGAAAGCCATCGGCCATGGCAACCGGCAGGAGATTTCGCGCGAGGATGCACTGTCGATTGCGAAAGCCTCGACGAGTATCGAGAAGGAAGCCGCCGACCCGAACGAGCCCAATGGCTGGAAGCCGGGCGACCTCGTCAGCGTGACGCCGGACGATTACGGCCGCGATCCCGTGGTGGGCGTCGTCGTCTCATCGTCGGCACAACACATCGCCATCCATCGCGAGGACATGCCGGTGGGGGATGTGGTGGTGCACTTCCCCCGCGCGGGCTTTTTCGTGATGGCGGCGTAGGCCTCCACCTTCATCGTCATTGCGAGGAGCGGCAGCGACGAAGCAATCCAGTTCGGCGCCTGCCGCTTCTGGATTGCTTCGCTTCGCTCGCAATGACGGGAACCGTTACCGCGCCGTCATGCCGCCGTCGATGACGAGTTCGGAGCCCGTCATGTAGCGGCTTTCGTCGGAGGCGAGGAAGACGATGCCGTTGGCGATATCCGCCGGAATGCCCGCGAAGCCGAGCGGCGCGGCCATTTCGCCGAGCGCGCCCGCGTCGATCGTGTTGGCGCCTTCGGGAATAAGATCGGACTGCAGCGCGCTCGTACCGCCCTGCGGGATCTTGTTCCAGATGTCGGTGTCGATGATGCCGGGGTGAACGGAATTCACGCGCACATTCATCTTCTCCTGCGCGCATTCGAGCGCGACGGCCTTGGTGAAGAGGCGCACCGCGCCCTTGGTGGCGCAATAGCCCGCAAGCCCCGGCGCGCCCTGAAGGCCCGCCACGGAGGAGATATTGACGACGGAGCCGCCGCCCGATTCCGCCATCAGCGGAATACCGTGCTTCACGCCGAAAAAGACGCCGTCGACATTGATCGCCATCTGGCGGCGCCAGTCCTCGACCGGCATGTCGAAAATGCGCGCGCCGACGCCGATGCCCGCATTATTGACGAGAATGTGCAGCGCGCCGTGCTTTTCCTTCACCGCGGCGACGATTTCCTGCCAGCGCGCCTCGTCGGCCACGTCCTGCGGCAGGAAGCTCGCCTCGCCGCCGGCCTTGCCGATGATGTCGACCGTTTCCGCGCCGCCCTTCTCGTCCACATCCGTGACGACGACTTTCGCGCCTTCCGCCGCCAGCGCGACCGCCGCCGCGCGGCCGATGCCCGCCGCCGCGCCCGTGACCAGCGCGACCTTGCCTTGAACCCGTCCCATGTCTTCCTCCTGGTTTTCGCGTCCCTTTGCTCCGGCCTTCTTCAAGGGGCCGGATGCACCAACGGCTCTTATACGCCGCGGCAACGGACCTATACCACAGACTTGCAGGAAATTGGACTGTGGTCTAGTTTTGTTGCCGGGAAACACGCCCCCGGGGAGACATGGCGAGATGCCGGGACCGGCGACGCCGCAGGGAGGATCGACACGCAATGGCCGACGCCGCGACAGCGCCCCGCCTGGGCAAGAAAGAGCGCACGCGCCGCGAGATCTATCGCACCGCCATGCAGCTCTTCGGCGAGCACGGCTATGACGGCGTGACCATCGAGGATATCTGCGCGGGCGCCGGCATCGCCAAGGCGACCTTCTTCCTGCATTTCAGGAACAAGGCCGCGCTGCTTCTCGCCTTCAACGAGGAAATCACGACGGCGCTGGCCGAAAAGCTCAGCCAGAACGACGGCAGTTCGGCGGAGGAACAGCTTCGCTTCATGGCCGACGTTTTCGGCGAGGCCTATCACTCCAATGCGCAGGTGATGCGCCGCCTGCTCACCGAATTTCTCGAACAGCCCGCCAGCTATCAGATGGCGCGCGAAGCCAATGAAAGCCTGATCGCCCTCGTCGCCAATATCGTGCGGCAGGGACAGAAAAGAGGCGAGTTCCGGAAAGGCTTTCTTCCCGAACTCGCCGCGCTCTCCATCGTCGCCACATGGAGCGCGCTCATCGCCTTCTGGCTCGAAAACCCCGATATCGAAACCGAGAGCAGCGGCAACGCCTTTCTCGACATCGCCATGAACGGCCTCAAGGCCGGCTGAACGAAAGAAACGACCGAAACCGCTATCCAAAACACGACAAATCCGAACAGGGAGGAAAAAATGGTCGGACGCAAAATGAAATTCGGTGCCTTTATCGCGCCGTTTCACCCGCTGGACGAGAACCCGACGCTCGCGCTGGAACGCGATCTGGAACTCGTGCAGCACATGGACAATCTGGGCTATGACGAAGCCTGGATCGGCGAACATCATTCCGCCGGCTACGAGCTGATCGCCAGCCCCGAACTCTTCATCGCGACGGTGGCCGAACGCACGAAGAATATCCGCCTCGGCACGGGCGTTTCCTCGCTGCCCTATCATCAGCCGCTGATGCTGGCCGACCGCATCAACCAGCTCGACCACATCACGCGCGGCCGCGTGATGTTCGGCGTCGGCCCCGGCGCGCTGCCCTCCGACGCCTTCATGATGGGCATTACGGTGTCCAAGCAGCGCGACATGATGGACGAGGCGCTGGATGCGATCGTGCCGCTTCTGCGCGGCGAGACCGTGACCATGAAGACGGACTGGTTCGAGCTGAACGAGGCGCGCCTGCAGCTCACGCCCTACTCCCGCCCCAGCGTGGATATCGCCGTGGCAAGCCAGGTCTCGCCGACCGGCGCGACGGCGGCGGGCCGTCACGGCGTGGGCCTTCTCTCCATCGGCGCGACCACGACCGGCGGCTTCAACGCGCTCGCCTCCAACTGGGCGATCGCGGAGAAGAACGCCAGGGAAGCCGGCACCGAGGTCAACCGCGACGACTGGCGCCTCGTCGGCCCGGTGCATGTGGCCGAAACGCGGGAAAAGGCGCGCGAGAATGTACGCTTCGGGCTGGAAAAGTGGCTTTATTACTTCCGCGAAGTGGCCGCCCTGCCGCTCGCACCGCAGGACGGGTCGGACCCGGTGGACGCGCTCATCAATTCCGGCATGGCCGTGATCGGCACGCCGGACGATTGCGTGGCGCAGATCCAGCGCTTGCAGGAACAGTCCGGCGGCTTCGGCACCTTCCTGCAGATGGCGCATAACTGGGCCGATTTCGCCGAGACCAAGCGCTCCTACGAACTCGTCGCGCGTTATGTGATGCCGCATTTCCAGGAAACGAACGTCAATCGCGGCATCTCGCTCGACTGGGCGCGCAAGAACCGCGAACGCTTCATGGGCGAAGCCATGGCCTCGGTCGGCGAGCGCGTCGCCCGCCATATCGAGAAGCACGGCACGGAAGACATCTCGCCGGAAATCCTCGCCGCCATGGGCATCAAGAGTTCCGACGCGGCGGAGTAAGGTCGCGTTGCACACAAAAGGAAAGGGCGGCTCCGAGGAGCCGCCCTTTTTATTCCGTGTCACCCCGGCGAAAGCCGGGGTGACACTGTCGCTTTAGACCCTGACCTCGCCCGCGCAGATGCGCTCATAGAGCGGCTTGTCGAGCAGGACGAACTTGTTCGCCTTCGGATCGTTGAAATAGACCGGCTCGGAGATGGCGTCGGGGTCGAAGCCGTCCTTCACGAGGTCCACCTTGCGGTGCTTGAAGGTGCCGGTGACTTCCATTTCCTGTTGCAGGCGGATGAAGAGCGGCTGGGCATATTCCGGCAGCTGCTTTTCCAGATGCGTATGGAACTTGTCGAGATCGATCCCGTTCTCGCTGACGATCGAGGCCATGCCCGCCTTGCCGTCCGCGCCGGGCACGGCGACGCCATAGACATTGGCTTCCTGAATGCCGGGATAGACGGACATCGCCTCGGCGACTTCCGAGGTGGCGACATTCTCGCCCTTCCAGCGGAAGGTGTCGCCGATACGGTCCACGAAATAGAAATAGCCGAGCTTGTCCTGCTTCAGGAGATCGCCGGACCGGAACCAGGCATCGCCCTTCTCGAACACGTCGCGCAGGATCTTCTTCTCGGTTTCCTCCTTCTTGGCGTAGCCGTCGAAACGGCCCGTGGGACGCTCCGGATCGTCGATGATCTGGCCGAGCGCCTCGCCCGCCTCCATCGGCTCGGCCCGGATGCAGAACCCGTCCGCGCCGCGCACCGGCTTTTCGTTCTCGATGTCGAACTTGACGATCTCGACATTGAACTTGTCCTTCGCCCAGCCCGGAATGCGGCCGACCGCGCCCACCGTGCCGTCGAAATTCATCAGCGCCACATTGCCTTCCGTCGCGCCGTAGAATTCCAGAACGCGGGGAATGCGGAAGCGGGTCTGGAACTCCTCCCAGATTTCCGGACGCAGCCCGTTACCCACGGCAAGGCGCAGCTTGTGCTTGCGCTCGTTCTTGTTGGGCTCGGTATTGAGCAGGTAGCGGCAAAGCTCGCCGATGTACTGGAAGAGCGTCGCCTTGTACTGGACGCAATCGTCCCAGAAATGATGCGCGGAGAATTTGCGCCTCAGGATCACCGAGCCGCCCACGGTGAGCGTGGTGCCGACCGCGCAGACGCCGCCCGCCGAATGATAGAGCGGCAGCACCACATACATGCGGTCTTTCTCGGTCGCATTCGCGCCCGCCGAGAAGGCGGCCATCATGCCGTTGAGGCGCTGATGCGGAATGCGCGCGGCCTTCGGCAGGCCGGTCGTGCCGGAGGTGTAGATGAAAAGCGCATTCTCGTCGGTCGTGAGGCCTGCGCGGAAATCGTCCGGCAGCGGACCGTCGTTGAAATTGTCGAGCGCGGCGTCGAGATCTTCGCTGCCCTGCACCTTACCGCCGGTCGCCCAGACGGTCATCGGCGTTTCCATGCAGTCGGTGCAGGTGAAATAGCCCTCGGCCAGCTCATTGCCGAGGATGAGGTGGTTCGCGCCGGAAATCTTCAGGCAGTGCGCCAGCGCGTTGGAGGTGAGATTGGTGTTGATGAGCGCCGCCGTCGCCCCGGCCTTGACGATGCCGAGCCAGGCCATGAGATATTCGGCCCGGTTCTCCATCATCAGCGCCACGACGTCGCCCTGCCCCAGCCCTTGCGCCTTCACCCAGCGGGCATAGCGGTTGGCCGCGCCGTTATAGTCGCGATAGGTGAAAGTCCGGTCGCCGCAATAGATGGCGATATTGTCCGGTTTTTCCTCTGCCAGCTTCTCCACGATATCGGCGAAGGTGGTGGACTTGTCCTTGCCGAGATCGCCCATGCGCTTCAGCGTCCTGAGCGCCGCGCGCACGAAAATGATCTCATTGCGAATACGATTGAAAAGACCCATTCCCTGTTCCCTATTTGCGGCCATCCCCCTCCGATGAGCCACTCATTTGGCGTTTGAGGAATGTTATGCCCGCCCGCCGACAAGGACGTCAAGAAAAGCAGGAAAACGCTGGGAAAAGGCTCACACGAGCCTTGGCCCATAGCCTGGCGGCCAATCGCGGGGAGATAGAGAAAAACGCCCGCCTAGCGGAACAGCAGGATCGGGACCTTGCAGGCGCGCAGCATCTCGCTGGTGGTGGAGCCGATGATCAGCGTGCGGATGCGCGAATGGCCATAGGCGCCCATGACGACGAGGCCGATACCGGCCTCCTCCACCTCGCGGGCAATGACGGCCTCCGCCTGGCCCTGAACCAGTTTCGCGTGCACCTCATAGCCCGCCCCGCCGAGCAGCGCGCGGGCATCCTCCAGCCGCTTCGCGGCCTCGGAATCTTCCGCCCCGACGGTGAGGAGGTGGCATTCGAGCCCGGCGAAGATCGGGCTGCGCGACACATAATCCACCGCCTTCATGGCGCTGGTGCCGCCATCATAGGCGATCAGGAAACGCTCGATGGGCTTGAAGGCGCGCGAGGCCACGAAGACCGGCTTCACGCTCGAACGCACGATCCGTTCGAGATTGGAGCCGAGATGCGGTTTGGCGAAATCCGCCGCCTCGCCGCGCTTGCCGACCATCACCATATCGGCATCGGCCTCGCTCGCGGCGACTTCCTCCACGAGATCGCCGATGCGCAACTGCGCGGTGACGCTTGCAACACCGTCCTTTTCGAGGATGGCGGTCGCATCGTCCAGAATGGCCCGGCCCTGCTTCTGCGCAAGCTTGGCGCGGGCGACATCGAGCTCGGCGAGCTCTTCCAGCAGCGAGGTCCGCGCACCGAGCCCGACGGCGCCGCTGAGATCGGACGGCGTACCGAAGGGTGCGCGCCGCCCGAGCACATGCAGAAGCTCGACCGAGGCGCCCGCCCGCGTCGCCGCCCATGCGGCGTGGTCGCACACGCTTTGCGAATAGATGGAACCGTCCACCAGAGCGACGAACTTTGTCAAAACGCTTACCCCCAGATCCGATCTTGTGGAGCATGGCCGGCCAGGCGGCGGATGCCCCGTTTCATTGGGTCGCGAACCCGGCAAACGGGCGCGCGGCAGGCCGAAGACGTCAATGGCCCATCAGCTTTTCCAGCGCGCCCGGCTGGTCGTGAATGGCGAGCCTGTCGACGATGGTCTCGCTGGCTTCGTTGAGGCCGATGATTTCGACCTCCGCGCCCTCGCGGCGGAATTTCAGCACGATCATGTCGAGCGCCGCGACGCTGGAAATATCCCAGATATGCGCGTGGCTGACATCGATCACGACCCGCTCCAGCACCTCCTTGAAATCGAAGGAGCCGGTGAAATCCTCCGACGAGGCAAAGAAGATCTGCCCCTCGACAGTATAGACCCGCTCCCGCCCGTCCGCGGACAGGGTGGAGGTGACGCGGAAGATCTGCGCAATCTTCCAGGCAAAGAAGAGCCCCGACAGCAGCACGCCCACCAGCACGCCGATGGCAAGATTATGCGTGCCGACCACGGTCACGACGGTGGCGAGCATCACCACCGACGAAGACCTCGGATGATCGCGCAGATTGCGGATCGAGGACCAGCTGAAGGTGCCGATCGAGACCATGATCATGATGGCGACGAGCGCCGCCATCGGGATCTGTTTCACATAGTCGCCGAGCCCGACAATGAGGATCAGCAGGAAAACGCCCGCGCTGAAGGTGGAAAGCCGCCCGCGCCCGCCCGATTTCACATTGATCATGGACTGGCCGATCATGGCGCAGCCCGCCATTCCGCCGATGAACCCGGTGCAGAAATTGGCGACGCCCTGGCCGACGCATTCGCGGTTCTTGTCGCTCGGCGTGTCGGTGAGATCGTCGATGATGGAGGCCGTCATCAGCGATTCCAGCAGGCCCACCGCCGCCACGCCTGCCGAATAGGGCAGGATGATGAGCAGCGTTTCGACGGTCAGCGGGATCTGCGGCAGCAGGAACACCGGCAAGGCGTCCGGCAGCTCGCCCATATCGCCCACCGTCCTGAGATCGAAACCGAAATAGAGCGTCACCGCCGTCAGCACGATGATGCAGACAAGCGGCGAGGGGACGGCTTTCGTCAGGCGCGGAAAGAGATAGATGATGCCGAGCCCGGCCGCGACCATGACATAGGTGAGCTGCGGCACGCCCATCAGCTCCGGCAATTGCGCCATGAAGATGAGAATGGCGAGCGCATTGACGAAACCCGTCATCACCGAGCGTGAAACGAAGCGCATGAAATTGCCGAGCTTCAGATAGCCCGCGGCCACCTGCAGCACGCCGGCCAGCACCGTGGCGGCGAGGAGATATTGAAGCCCGTGCTCCCTGACCAGCGTCCCCATGAGAACGGCGGTGGCGGCGGTCGCCGCCGAAATCATCCCGGGCCGTCCGCCGGTGAAGGCGACGATGCAGGCGATGGAGAAGGACGCGTAGAGGCCGACCTTGGGATCGACGCCCGCGATGATGGAAAAGGCGATGGCTTCCGGAATAAGCGCCAGCGCCACGACGAGCCCGGCCAGCAGGTCCGCCCGGATATTGCCGAACCACTCATGACGATACGCAACTGAACTGAACATGGGTCTCCCGATTGAGGCATAGCGGGACGGATCGGATAAGCGGTCCGCTGCACGCGCCTGTCATTTCAATGGGGTTGTCCGGCGGATCGGCGGCCGGAAGAGCCACCCGGCGAGAACCCGGGTCCAAGGTGAGGCGCCTTTCTAGCGCTCCTTATGCTGCGACGCAACATGGGCCCCGCCCATTCGGCTCATTTCCGCGAAAAAGACGGCCGTGCTATGTCCGGACGGAGACAAAACGGGACAGCGCAATGGACGATCAGGGAGAAATCATACTCGACGTGATGGGGCAGCAATGCCCGCTCCCCGTGCTGCGCGCGCGCAAGCGCCTGCTGCGGCTCGACCCCGGCCGATTGCTCCGCGTGTTCGCAACCGACCCGGTGGCCCGGCTGGACATGCCGCATTTCTGCGCCGAGGCGGGCCATGAATTGCTGGAAGTCCGCGACAGGGGCACCTGGCTCGAATTCCTGATCCGGCGGGGCGAGAATGTGCGCGAGCCGGACGAGGATATCCTGTCGAAGCCGGTGCGGGGTTTGTAGAAGTATTTTCGTTCGTCATGGCCCGGCTTGTCCTGGCCATCCACGTCTCTAAGGCAAGGCGGATGAAAAGACGTGGATGCCCCGCATGAAGCGGGGCATGACGTGGAGAGACAGCAGACCGCCCAATCCCTCAGCCCGCGAACTCCCATGCCAGCAGCGCATAGAGATATTCGTCGCACCATTCGCCCTGAATGTAGCGCGAGGCGCGGAAGGCGCCTTCGCGGCGCATGCCGAGCCGCTCCATCAGCCGGGCAGACGCGGTATTGCGCTGGTCGCATGTGGCGATGATGCGGTGAAGGCCGAGCGTACCGAAGCCCTCATTCAGCATCGCCCATGCCGCTTCGCCGGCATAGCCCTGCCCCCAGTAATCCGGATGCAGCACATAGCCGAGCTCGCCCGTCCGCTCTTCCCATTCATGAAGCCGGAGCCCCGCGCCGCCGATAAGCCCGGCGCCGTCCTTGAGCGTGACCGCCAGCTCCCAGCAGCGGCGCGGCCGGCGGCGCTGATCGGCCTTGAAGTCGCGCAAGGCCGCGCGCGTCTGCGCCTTGCTGTTGGGCCCCCATATGAGATGGCGCGTCACATCTTCCCGCGCGGACCATGCATGAACCGCGTCGAAGTCGCTCATGACGAAATCGCGCAGGACAAGGCGCGGCGTCTCCAGCGGCAGCGCAATGAAGGGCGCACCTTTCCTGCCACCGTTCAGCGACATGACGGCCATGCCTATTTGGCCGCTTTTTCGAGGGCGGCCTTCTGTTCGTCGCGGAAGCCGACAATGATCGTCTTGCCGGATACGAAGACCGGACGCTTGATGAGCGCGGGATGCGCCGCCATGAGCGCGATGGCCTTCTTCTCGTTCACGCCGTCCTTTTCCGCATCGTCCAGCGCCCGCCAAGTCGTGCTCGCCTTGTTGAGCAGCTTTTCCCAGCCGACCGCCGCGGCGAATTTCTCGATGTCGGCCCTGGCGATGCCGTCGGCGCGCAAATCGTGGAAGCTATGCGCCGTCCCGCGCATCTCCAGCCATTTCAGCGCCTTGCGGCAGGTGTCGCAGTTCTTCAGTCCATATACCTTGATCATGCCGCCAGCCTCTTTCCGATGGAGGGGGACAGCATAACGAAAAGGGCGGCGGGTTGAAGCCCGTCCGCCCTTCCGCCTGAAGCCGGTTTCCCGGCTTTATGCCGCGAGTTTGACGTCGCCGGTCGGCTGGCCGAGTTCGGCGCGCGCCAGATCGAGCGCTTCGGCGGCGGCCATGGCGCGGCGGTATTCCGGCGCAGGCACCGTGACGGCGAGTTTCGCGCGGACCTGTTCGAGCGGCAGCGGCAGAAGCTCTTCCCAGATTTCCGCCGGCAGCCAATGCGCCTCGCGCCCGCGGCGATAGCCCTCGCGAATGGCGCGCCACAGCCCGCAGCCCGCATAGGTCTTGTTCGCCGAGTAGGTGATGAGAAGCACAATAGCGCCGATGCCGCGATTGCGCGTCTGCGCATAGGAGAAGGCAAGCAGCGACAACTCGCCCAGCCCGTCGCGGCCATAGCCGGTGACGATATGCCAGAGGTCGTGCTGGTCGCGGATCCGGTCGCGAAAGCGCTTGCCCGCCTCGGGCATGTTCTCGCGCAGCTTCATCTCGTTGCTGGCCTCCACCAGCCCGTCCGCCGTGAGGTTTTCCGACGTCATGAACCGGTAATAGGCCGCGCCGAGACTGCCTTCGGGCATCGCCGCCAGCTTTTCGCGGTCGCAAAGCACGGACAGGAGGTCGAGCTTCTCGCCGAGGACGCGCTTGCCGCCATGGGAGGCCTCGAAACGATGGAACAAGCGCTCCTCCGCGCCGCCCGACAGGGCTTCGATCACCTTGAAGACCTGGCCTGTATCTTCCTTGTTCTCTTTCAGCGCGCGGATCGCGGCCAGCGCCTTCAGCGGCTGGATACGCTTGCGCCGGGGCCGTTCAGCCGCTTTAACCGCGGGATCGTTCGTTTCACCGGCAGGATGTGTGACAGTCATTGTTTCTGCTCCGGGTCAGGGGCCCCAAGGGCCTGTCCTTCAGGGACATCGTGACTTGGCAGGCGGCCAGACAAATAAATACGTTGCGCGACTACGCAAAGACTGACCGACGCCTTATGCTGCGCCTCATGCTCAGATAGGTTATACTTACATTGCTGTCAATATATGAAAGTTGAGGAGGCCCCTTGTCCAGTACCGCCAGCTCACACACAGCGGCCACATCGCCGACACCTGCCAAGCCCGCGCAAAAGCGCGTCCGGCGGACGGCGGAGGAGGCGCGCCGCCTCATTCTGGACGCAGCGGAAAAAAGACTGGCGACGCAAGGGCCCGAAGGCATCCGCCTGCAGGACATCGCCCGCGATGTCGGCATTTCGCACCCCGCCATCCTGCATCATTTCGAAAGCCGCGAAGGGCTGGTGAAAGCGCTGATCGCGCGCACCAACACCCAGCTCCGCGAAAAGCTCCTGGCGGCGCTGAGCAATGCCGACGACCCCGCCCAGGACCCGATCGAAAGCGTTTTCGAGGCGCTTTCGGACCGGGGCACGGCGCGCCTTCTCGCCTGGCTGCTGCTGACAGGCCGCGTGACCGACACCGACAGAAGCCCGCAAATGCTGATGACGGAAATCGCGGACCAGCTTCATGCCTATCGCGAGGAAAACGCCAGCCAGAACGGCGCGCCCGCGCCGGACCGCGAGGACACCTTCTTCCTGGCCATGCTGACCACCAGCGTGGCCTTCGGCGACGCCATTATCGGGCGCTATCTGGCCGAAGAGGCGGGCCTGGACGAAGCCGGCGTCAAACGCTTCCGCAACTGGTTCGGCAAACTGCTGCGCCAGCATGTGGAGCGGACCGACACCCCCGCCGGAGACGATGAAGGAAAATAGGCGATGACGCAGAGCGCCCTGGCCTCGATCCGCGACGCCGTGCCCGACGACCTGCCCGCCCTGTCGGCGCTCTACAACCACGCCGTCCGCGAAACCACCGCCATCTGGAACGAAACGCTTTCCGACCCCGGAGAGCGCGGCCGCTGGATGGACGAGCGCCGCGCCGCCGGCTTTCCGGTACTGGTCGCGGAAGCGGACGGAGGGTTCGCCGGCTATGGAACCTACGGCCCCTTCCGCCCGCATGAAGGCTATCGGGAGACGGTCGAAAACTCCGTCTATGTCATGCCGGAGCTGCAGGGCCGCGGGATCGGCGGCGCCCTGCTCGACGCGCTGATCGGTCACGCGCAAGGCCGGGGCCTCCACGTCATGGTCGCCGGGATCGAGGCGGGCAATACCGCCTCCATCGCACTTCATGCCGCCCGCGGCTTCACCGAGACGGCGCGCATGCCCGAAGTCGGCCTCAAATTCGGCCGAAGGCTGGACCTGGTGCTGATGCAGAAAATGCTTTCCGCCTAATATATAATGTTCTTATGTTGATTTTTTTGAATCCAGCGACTGAATTCTTATAGTTCGCCGTTACAATAAAGAAATGCACTTTAAACCACCGCAGCCTGCTTTACGTTCCGGTGCCGAAATCATGCATGCCAGACAGATAAAGGGAAGAAAAAGCCAGCGATATGACCGGACATGTGACCATACAGACAAAGGTTTTGCCGCCCAGCTTGCGTATCCGGGTGGGCGATCAGACGCCAGCGGCCACAGTCCGGCTGAGCGAGCCATATGGAGTGCTTTGTTCCTACCCGAAATCGGGCAACACATGGCTCCGCTTTCTCCTCTCCCATGTGATCCGGCCGGGCGAAATAGCGAATGGCGCGGACGTGCAGCAAACGGTGCCCGACATCTATGTGCTGAAAGCGAAGGATCTCGACAAGGGAGCTTTCTCAGTCATCAAGAGCCATGAGGCCTTTCGCCCCGACTATGACCGTGTCGTCTACCTCTATCGCGACCCTCGGGATGTCGCCGTGTCCTATTTCCACCACGGCAAGGCGACCGGCGCGGTCGACGAATCCCTAAGTCTCGATGGCTATTCGAAACTGTTCGTGGAATCGGGACCTATCAGCGGCAACGGTTTCGGCAATTGGGGCGAGCATGTCGGGAGCTGGTTTGGCGCGAAGGAAGACGATCCGAAATTCCTTCCCGTTTCCTATGAAGCGATGATGAACGCGCCGGAATCGGAACTGTCGCGTATCGCGCATTTCCTGAAAATCCCCGCCAGTCACGAAGCGATCGAAACCGCCGTCGAACGCGCAAGTGCCGCCGAAATGCGCAGAATCGAGGAAGCGGGCGATATCGGGCACAAACGAGGAAAACACAAATTCGACGAGAATGCCCGTTTCGTCCGCAAGGCAAAGGCTGAGACCTGGCGCGAGGAACTCCCGCCCGTCGCCGCGCGCCGCATCGAGGACGCATTCGGCCCGTCGATGGAAAAGCTCGGCTATCTTTAATCCGGAAAAATGGTGCCCCTGGCCCGACTCGAACGGGCACTCTGTTGCCAGAAACAGATTTTGAGTCTGTCGCGTCTACCAGTTCCGCCACAGGGGCTTCGCAGAGCGGCGCGAGGTGCCGCCGGAAGGGCCGCATCATAATCAGACATGGCGCAGCGGCAAACGGTTTCGCGGCCCGACGCCGAAGAGACCCCGGAAAGACTGCGGATAGACACCCCCCGTCCCGCCTGCTAATTGAGTTTTCCGGCTTTGTTGAGGGGTGCGCTTTCAGATGTTCCGCGGCATTTACGACTGGACGCTCAATCTGGCGGCGCATCGCCATGCGCGCTGGGGCCTTGCCACGGTGGCCTTCGCCGAAAGCTCCGTCTTCCCGATCCCGCCCGATGTGGCGCTCATTCCCATGGTGCTCGCCAAGCGCGACCAGGCCTGGGTCTATGCGCTGTGGACCACCATCGCCTCGGTCATCGGCGGCGCCTTCGGCTATGCGATCGGCTATTTCCTCTACGATTCCATCGGCGCGCATATCCTGCAGCTCTATGGCTATCAGGACAAATTCGAGAGCTTCGCCAGCCGCTATAACGAATATGGCGTCTGGATCGTGCTGATCGCCGGGCTGACGCCCTTTCCCTATAAGGTCATCACCATTGCCAGCGGCCTGACGGCGCTGAATTTCCCGGTCTTCATGGCCGCGAGCCTGGTGGCGCGGGGGATCCGCTTTTTCGCGGTCTGCGGCCTGCTCTGGGCCTTCGGCCCGCCCATCAAGGACTTCATCGAGCGCTATTTCGGCCTCATCTCCATCGCCTTCATCGTGCTGCTGATCGGCGGCTTCGTGGCGATCAAATGGCTATTCTGACGCAGGACAAGCAGCGCCCGCCCATGCTTGAATGCACGCCATGACGACGAAGACGCCCCTTGCCCCGCCCTTCCCTTTCGGGCCCACGCGCGCCGCCTTTGCCATATCGGCCATCAGCGCGGCGACGCTGGCCGGTGCCTGGATCTTCCAATATGGCTTCGGCTATGTGCCCTGCGCGCTGTGCTGGATGGAGCGCGAGCCCTATTACCTGACGGTGCCGCTGGCGCTGATCGCCGGGATTGCGGGCGCGCAAGGCGTGAGCAAGAAATTCGTGCTCGCCGCGCTCGCGCTTTGCCTGGCGGCCTTCCTCTATAATGGCGGCCTCTCCTTCTATCACGCAGGCGCGGAATACGGGCTTTGGCCGGGGCCGGACAGCTGCGGCGGCGGCGTGGCGCTGCCCGGCTCGGTGGAGGAATTTCAGGCCCAGCTTTCCGGCGGCATCCACCCGCCGCGCTGCGACGAGGCGGCCTGGACGCTGTTCGGCATTTCGCTGGCGGGCTACAACTTCCTGATCTCGCTCCTGCTGGCCGCCCTTTCCGCCGCGCCCATCGCGCATTACCTTCAGACCCGGAAGGAGAACGCCTGATGGCCCGGACTTCGGAGATGGCGGCGAAAAGGGACATGGCGGCAAAAAGACCGGGCGTGAAACGCGCGCGCCGCAAGAGCCCGAGCGGTTACGCGAAAATGACGGAACTGCCGGGCGTGACGCGCCAGGACGCGGTACAGGAAATGGTCCGCGTCGACCATGCGGGCGAATATGGCGCGGTGCGCATCTATTCCGGCCAGCTCGCCGTCTTCGAACGCCTGCCGCACAAACGCAAGATCACCGAGTCGCTCGCCCATATGCGCGACGAGGAAGAGGTGCATCTGGCGAAGTTCAGCGAGCTGATCCGCGAGCGCGGCGTGCGCCCGACGGCGCTCACCCCCTTCTGGCATGTGGCGGGCTTCGCGCTTGGCGCGGCAACCGCGCTGATGGGCGAAAAGGCGGCCCATGCCTGCACTGCGGCGGTGGAAGAGGTGATCGACGGCCATTACCGCGACCAGATCGCCAAGTTGAAAGAGCTGGGCGGCGAAGAGGCGGAACTGGCCGACACCATCGAGACCTTCCGCGAGGAAGAAGTGCGCCATAAGGAAGAAGCGCTGGCCGAAGGCGCGGAAGAGGCCGTTGGCTATCCGCTCCTTTCCGGCGCCATCCGCCTCGGCTGCAAGCTCGCCATCCGCGTCGCGGAAAAGGTCTGACACCGAAGGCCTGACACTACGGGCCTCTTGATCCTTTCGCCTGCCCGGACTATCACTCCCGGCAGGCAAGAGGCGCCCGCCGCTCACCGGACGATATGTCCGATGGTGAAGACCTCCCCGGAGACCCCGTCTCCGGCGCCAGATGCGAACGCAGCCCAACCGTTCATCCGCGGTCGCGCGGCAAATGTGAGCCCCCGCTTTCAAAGACCGCCGACTGACGGAAGGACTGCGAGATGCAGACCCCCCATGAGACATTGCCGACGCGCGAAGCCGCCAAACGCCGCGCGCGCGAATTGCGCATGGAACTTGCCGCGCAAGGCACATCGCTCACCCATAGCGCCGCCCTGGAACTGGTGGCGCGCGAACTCGGCTATCGCGACTGGAACACGGCAAGCGCGCGGCTGTCGAACCGGCCGGAATTCAAACCGGCGCTCGGCATGCGCGTGACCGGCACCTATCTGAAACAGCCTTTCAGGGGCGAGATTATCGCCGCGCGGGAAATGGCGGGCGGCGAGGCCTATGAGATCACCATCCAGTTCGACGAGCCGGTGGATGTGGTGAGTTTCGACAGCTTCTCCGCCTTCCGCCACCGCGTGACGGCGCGCGTGTCGAGCGAAGGCGAAAGCCGCGAACGCACCGGCGACGGCGAGCGGCACATGGTGGTGGCGGAAGAGGAGTAAGAAGAGGCGCAATCATCCGCTGACTGATGATTGCTCTTCACCTCCCCCGCTTGCGGGGGAGGTCGGCGCGCGGTCCGCGCGGCGGGTGGGGGCCCTGCCTTACCGCAAACGCCGGCGCCTGCCGCCTCACCCCCTCCCTGACCCTCCCCCTTCAAGGGGGAGGGAATGAGTTCATCCGCCCGCGCTGCCGCTAATCGGAGATGCGAGTGGGTCCCGGCAACAAGTGCCGGGACGACACTGTGTTTTGATTTCCTGCCTTTGCCTCACTCAACATTGTCATCCCGGGATTTATTCCCGGGATCCACGCGCGCTGCGGCAGGGAGGGAAGACGTGGGGACAAGCCGGGCCATGACGGTGTTTGGAGACGGATTTCCCCCTACCGGCCGCGCTTGCGCTTTGCCGCGTTTTCCGCGACGACGCGCTCATAGGCCGCCTGAAGCTCGGCCAGTACCGAGCGGCGGGGCTTCGGCGCGCCGAGATGGATGTGGCGAAGCTCGTCCATGAAGCCGGCCCAGAGCTTCGGCCCGCCCTCCTCCAATAGTTGCGCGCGGATGGAAAGCTCCTCGGAAACCGGCGTATGGCGGCGGCCCCAGGCGCCCATCTGGGCGATGAGGGGGACCAGCTCGATGGCGGGCCCGGTGAGGCTGTAGACGGCCTTCTGGCTGTGGCTGGGATCGGGCTCTTTGGTGAGGAGCCCGGCCGCCACCAGCCGCTTCAGCCGCGCGGCGAGAATGTTCGACGCGATCCCCTCCTCCGACTGCGTCAGCAGCTCGCGGAAATGACGGCGATCGCCGAACATCACGTCGCGAATGACGATGAGGCTCCAGCGGTCGCCCAGCATTTCCAGCGTCAGATTGATCGGACAGCCCGAGCGATGATCCGCGTCCATTTGCACTCCCGAAAGAAACCGGTTGCAAAATAAAACCGGCATCGGCAGGATACAACCGATTGCGAAACGCAACCAGTATTAGGGGGAGAAGAATGGCCGATCTCGTGCTTGCCGCCTTCATGAGCCTCGACGGCTTCATGGAGGGGCCGGAGGGCTTCGTGCCGCCGGCCTGGTCGGACGATCTGGAGGTCCACTGGTCCGGCGAAACGCTGGCCCGCGCGGGCCACCTCGTCTACGGGCGGAAGAACTTCACCTTCAACACGGATTTCTGGCTGGACGAGACGGGCCCCGCCGCCGAGATCGCCTATGCGGACCGGATGAACGGCCTGCCCAAAACCGTGCTCTCCACCACGCTGCCGGACGCGCCCGGCTGGAACGCGACGGTGCTGCGCGACATGGACGCACTCGCCGCCCGCATCGCGGAGCTGAAGCGCGCGGATAAGGGCCAAAACGGGGGAGATGTGATCGCGCTTGGCGGCGCGGAGCTTTCGCAAAGCCTCATCGCGGCGGATCTGCCCGACGAATACAAGATCCTGCTGACGCCGGACCTGTTCGGCGGCGGGAAGAAACTGTTCGGCACGGGCGGCCCGCGCCTCGCGCTGGAGCTTGTGGAAACGCGCGCACTCGACACGGGCGCGACCATATTGCGCTATCGCCGCAGGCGCGGCGCGTGAGGAACACGGCATGACCATCGAAATTTTCGCGCACCCTTTCTCGTCCTATTGCATGAAGGCGATCATGGCCTTCTACGAGAAGGAGGTGCCCTGGACGCTGCGCATGCTCTCGCCCGAGCACCCGGAGAACAACGAAGAACACGGGCGGCGCTGGCCGGTCCGCCGCTTTCCGCTGATGGTGGCCGACGGCGAACAGGTGATGGAGGCGACCGCCATCATCGAATGGCTGGAGGCGCATCATGCGGGCGGGACAAGTCTCATCCCGGCGGATGCGGCGCAGGCGGTGCGTGTACGGATGATGGACCGCATCTTCGACAATTACGTGATGACGCCGCAGGGGCGCTGTGTCTTCGACGCGATCCGACCGGAAGGCGACCGCGACCCTTACGGCGTGGCGGAAGCGCAGAAGCTGCTCGATACGAGCTATGAATGGCTCGACGGCGAAATGGCCGGGCTGCAATGGGCGGCGGGCGACGATTTCAGCATGGCCGACTGCGCCGCCGCGCCCGCGCTGCTCTATGCGGACTGGACCTATGAGATCCCGGCGCGGTTCGAAACCCTGCGCGCCTATCGCCAGAGGCTGATCGAGCGGCCCTCCTTTGCAAGGGCGCTCGACGAAGCGCGCCCCTTCCGCCACCTCTTCCCGCTCGGCGCGCCGACGGACAGGGATTGAGGGGGTCCGAAAGGGAAAGAACTGTCATCCCGGGATTTATTCCCGGGATCCATTGGCGCCGCGGCAGGGAGAGAGGCGAGTGGGTTCCGGCAACGAGTGCCGGGATGACACCCGTTTTTGCTGAGGTTTCCGGAACCGACTCCCTTCACCTCCCCCGCTGGCGGGGGAGAGCCCGCCCCGGACTTGATCCGGGGTCGGCGCGCGGTCCGCGCGGCGGGTGGGGGCCCTGCCTGCCCGCAAATGTCTGAGCGTGACGCCTCCCCCCTCCCTGACCCTCCCCCTCAAGG
Source organism: Parvibaculum indicum (assembly GCF_011762095.1). Classification (GTDB taxonomy): domain Bacteria; phylum Pseudomonadota; class Alphaproteobacteria; order Parvibaculales; family Parvibaculaceae; genus Parvibaculum; species Parvibaculum indicum. The sequence goes on from NZ_JAASQO010000010.1 coordinate 158,991, forward strand.
GGGAGGGAAAGAGAAGACAAGCCGGTCAGACTTTCAAAAACGAAAACGCCCGGGCGAGGAAGGCGGAGGCGTCACCCGTCTCGCAAGAAGTGACGGGCTCGCCATGCGCCATCACGACGTTTTGCACCGGCCATGAGAGAATGCGCGCGAGCGCGGCGCGGGCGGCGGGCTTGTCGCGAAAGGCGAGGCGGAACTTGCGCGGCACATGCGGCTCGTCGCCGGCCATGAGGTCGGCCTTCGCGACCCATCGCCGCCAGCCGGAAAACCAGTCGTCGGAAAACTGCTGCAACGCATCGGTGAAAAACACCGTGCCGCTCGCGCGGTGGAAGAAGACGATCTCGGTGGCGATGGCATTGGGCAGCACCGCCTGATCCATCGCGCCCGCCCAGGCGGGATCGGCTGCGTCGGTAAGGTCGGCAGCGAAGCGCGTCTCCGGTCGCTTCTCACGCACGCCCGGCGCGGCATGAAGTTTCGCGTCGGGAAAGGCGCGCGCCCATTCGGGGATGGAGAGGTGATGCAGGGCGTTCGGCGCGACGATATGAGCGACCGGCCCCAGCGCCGCGACTTCAGCGCGCAACTCATCCGTCAGCGCCACCGGCGACCAGATGAAAAGACCGCCATCGCTCTCTTCCGTTTTGGGGAGCCTGATGACGGCCATGCGGGTGGGATAACGAAAGCCGAGATAAGCCGAAACCACCGGCCCCTCCGCGATCCAGATGTCCGGCGCGAATGGTTTCAGCATGGTCACTCTCGCGAAATAACAAACTTTATTCTTAGGACGTTCAGCTGCAAAGGCAGCACCTGCTAGCGATTCAGTTATTTCTCAACCGAACAACTTCGTCCTCCAAGTCGCTGATCTTCGACTTTTGAGCCTCAACCTCTTGTTCCAGATCCGCGACACGACCATTCAGCGCACTCACTACAACCGCAACCTTTATGAGGTCATCTTGGCTGGCTTCCTGCTTTCCGTCACAAGCAGCCAGAAACCCAACAACACCAAACGTCAATACGATTGCGCGAGCCGTCGAGCTTGTAGTTTTATTCATATGTCCCCACTCAATTCAAATGGATAAAAGAAAACAATATTGCAGAACACTTCTATGATGCACAGAATTGTCCTAGGGGCGAACGTCTAATTTCCTAAATGGCGAAACTGTCCTCGCTTACCTAGGAGGGCACAATGCAAACGGCCAACGAAGTTTGCGCTCACGCGAAAGTAGAGTGCCTGAATCAACATGAGTTGATTCGAAAATACCGCTGCCTGTCATGTGGCGCGGTCATGATGTGTCGCTGTGATGAAAAATTCGGAAGGAGGTTTCTCTCTCACCAGTTAGATGTGGGCACGGAACTCAAGACCCAACGCCGAGTTCCGGTCACTCATGGATTTCAACCAAACATCTGTGCCGAATGCCGCAATGAGCCCCTCGAAGCTCATCCAGCTGCTCAGATCTACGGTCGAACAACAAAAATAAAGCGGTATTACTGGAGAGAGCTTTTCTTTGAAGAGACTACTCTTGCCGCAGACTGGGACGAACAGAACCCCAACGCCACAACAAACGAACGTCTAGCCGCCCACAACGCAACCAAAGAAGCTGCCCTCAAAAAAATAAAGGAGCTACACAAGAAATCTCCGAAATATGACATGAGTGAGCCATCTCAAGCAGAAATTATAAAAGAGCAAAATATAGGAGTTTTAGATTTATATGCTCAGTATACAGACAAACCAGAGAAAGGGAAAGCTATCCTCTGGGATGGCAAAGCGATTTCCCCAGAGGAGTTTGTCTGCCAGCACCTGAAATCAGAAGGATGGTGCGTAGAAAAACTGGAGAGCACACCTCTCCACGCGTTGTTTGGCGTCTTTTTGTGGCTCCTTATTCAAGACGTCACGGACCCTATGAATCGAATTGTCTGCTTCGGAAGACGGGACAATTGGTCAAACAGTAAATTCGACGTAAACTTGATACAGACGTTTCTACCTGAAGACTTCGGATGTGAAGGATACGCACAAAGAAGAGAAGCCGAAATTACAGAACATCTCAATTGGATTTCGGAACACAAGGATGACTTGATTTGGCTTTTTGACTACTGGATCGGTGGCAGCTCCGATCTACGACAGTACCTATGGGCCCATCGAGCGGAGGATTTAAACAAAGCTCGCCTCCTCTTAACGATTATGGAACCCATGAAAATTATCGAAATCCTGCAATATCTTTTGAACGACTATTGGCACCACTACCTAGGTTGGCCAGATCTAATTGCATATAGGGAAGATGATTATCTTCTGGTGGAAGTAAAATCTTCTAACGACAAGCTGAGCAATGATCAAAAACGATGGATTATCAACAATAGAAATTGCCTTCACCTACCTTTTGCTATTGCCAAGTTACACAAAATGAGCACGTAACTCTCCCTGGCTCTACGTAGTCCAATTTGCCCCCTCACCCCTCCCCGTGAGAGTCTGGGGGTGCGGCGGGGCTTGATTCGTCTTTGAGACGCTTGGAGGCCTGCCGCGCCCGCCTTTCGGCTCCGGGCGTTTTTTCGGGGCCCTGCTCTATTTGCCCATTCGAGTCTCATGGCCTCCACCCTCGCAGCCCGGTCCGACGCGCGCGATCCGCAGGATCCGAACGCTGCGAAATATGCCGTGCTGCGCGAGGTGTTCGGCTTCGAGGGGTTTCGCGCCGGACAGGAAGAGGCGGTGGATACGCTGCTTGAGGGCCGCAACCTGCTGGCCGTGATGCCGACGGGGGCGGGCAAATCGCTCTGTTTTCAGGTGCCGGCGCTGGTGAAGGGCGGGCTCACCATCGTGGTGTCGCCGCTCGTCGCGCTGATGCAGGACCAGGTCTCGGCGCTGAAGCTGGCGGGCGTCGCGGCCGACGCGATCCATTCCGGCCAGTCGCGCGAGGACAATGTCGCCGTCTGGCGGCGCGCCGCGGCGGGCGAGCTCAACCTTCTCTACATGGCGCCCGAACGGCTGATGACGGAGCGGATGCTGGCGGCCATCGGCAGGCTCGACGTGACGCTCTTCGCCATCGACGAGGCGCATTGCATCTCGCAATGGGGCCCGGCCTTCCGTCCCGAATATGAGGACCTGCGCCGCTTGCGCGAGGTGTTCCCCGGCGTGCCCGTCGCCGCGCTCACCGCCACGGCGGACGAGGTGACGCGGGCCGACATCGCGCAGAAGCTCTTCGCCGGCGATGTGGACACGCAGGTGCTGGGCTTCGACCGGCCGAACATTCAACTGAGCGTGGAAACCAAGACGAGCTGGAAGGACCAGCTACTGGGTTTCCTGGACAGGCGCGGGCCGGAAGTCGGAAACGGCATTATCTATTGCCTGTCGCGCAAGAAGACGGAAGAGACCGCCGCGCTGCTGCGCCAGAACGGCTGTAACGCGCGGCCCTATCACGCGGGCATGACGAAGGAAGAGCGCGAGGCGAACCAGCGCGCCTTCATGGCGGAAGAAAACCTCGTCATGGTGGCGACCATCGCCTTCGGCATGGGGATCGACAAGCCGGATGTGCGCTTCGTCGTGCATGTGGACCTGCCGGGCTCGCTCGAAGCCTATTACCAGGAGATCGGCCGCGCAGGCCGCGACGGCGAACCGGCGGAAGCGCATATGCTGTTCGGCCCGGGCGACATTCGCATGCGGCGGAAATTCATCGACGACGAAGACGCGGGGCCGGAGCGCCAGCGCCGCGAGCACCAGCGGCTGAACGCGCTCTTGGCCTATGCCGATGCGCCGCAATGCCGCCGCCGGATTCTGCTCTCCTATTTCGGCGAGACGGCGGAGCCTTGCGGCAATTGCGACAACTGCCTGAACCCGGCCGACCTCAGCGACGGGACGGAGATGGCCATGTCCGCGCTGTCGGCCATTCGCGATACGGGCGAGCGCTATGGCGCGGCGCATATCATCGACATCATGCTGGGCGAGGAAACCGAAAAGGTGCTGGCCGTGAAGCATGACCGGCTGCCCGCCTTCGGCGAGGGCGCGGGGCTGAAAAAGCCGGACTGGCAATCGCTGATCCGCCAGCTCGTGTCGGGCGGCTATCTGGAGGTCGATGTGGGCGGCTATGGCAGCCTCATCATCACCGCGCTGGGGGAAAGCCTCGCGGCGGGCGAGGAAGAATTCCTCTACCGCCCGGACAGCCATGACAAGAAGACCGCGAAGCGCAAGCGCGCCAGCGATGCGGAAAAGCTGACGCCGGAAGAAGACCGGCTGTTCACCAGGCTGAAATCGCTGCGCCTCGACATCGCGCAGGAACGCGGCGTGCCGGCCTATGTGGTGTTTTCCGACAAGACGCTGATCGACATGGCGCGGAGAGCGCCCACGACGCGCGAGGCGTTTGCGCAGGTGCATGGCGTGGGCGCGGCCAAGCTGAAGGAATTCGCGGAGCCGTTCCTCACGCTGATACGCGAGAGCGCCTGAGGCAAGACTCCATGGACCCCGGATCAAGTCCGGGGTGACGTGTCTTTTGTAGCCGCACCCACACGAAAACGTCATTCCGGGCTTGACCCGGAATCCACTAGCGCTGCGGCAAGCGGAAAGGCGAGTGGATCCCGGGAATAAATCCCGGGATGACAACGGTGATTAGCGCAAAGGCTGAAAATCAAAAACCCCGTGTCGTCCCGGCACTTGTTGCCGGGACCCACTCGCCTCTCCTATTTGCGGGAACGCCAATGGGTCCCGGCCCTCCTTAAGTGTGAAGGTGGCCGGGATGACACCTTGTTTTGGGGGTGTCCCGAATTTTCGTCGTCGTTGCGAGCGCACGCGAAGCTGCTTCGAGACGCGGCTTCGCCGCTCCTCAGCATGAGGAGCCAAGACAATGGCCTCATCCTGAGGAGGCCCAAAGGGCCGTCTCGAAGGATGGATTGCTTCGTCGCCATCGCTCCTCGCAATGACGGGGAGGCCCTTACGGCTCCAGTTCGCTGTCCCAGTAGAGATAGTCCTGCCAGCTATCGTGCAGGTAGTTGGGCGGGAAGGCGCGGCCGTTTTTGTGGAGGTCGTTCACCGTGGGCCGGTAGGGATGCTGCGTCGGCTCCATGCCCGCATCCTTCGGCATCTTGTTGGCCTTCCTGAGATTGCAGGGCGCGCAGGCGGTGATGACATTGTCCCAGGTCGTCTGCCCGCCGCGCGAGCGCGGGATGACGTGGTCGAAGGTCAGCTCGCCCCGGTCGCCGCAATACTGGCAGGTGAAGCTGTCGCGCAGGAACAGGTTGAAGCGCGTGAAGGCGGGATAGCGCGCGGGCTTCACATAGGATTTGAGGGAAACGACGCTCGGCAGCTGCATCTCGAAGGAGGGCGAGCGCACGAAGGTGTCGTAGGAGGAAACGATATTCACCCGGTCCAGAAAGACCGCCTTGATCGTGTCCTGCCAGGACCAGAGCGAGAGAGGGTAATAGCTGAGCGGACGGTAATCCGCATTCAGCACAAGTGCCGGGCACGCTTCCGGACTGGCAAACATCGCCTGCACACCGTCCTCCTTAAGGGCGGGCCCGCCGCGGCTACACCAGGTTGCCGCGAAGCGGTAGACCCCAGTGACTGCAGTTTACTATATATTGTGCAACGGCTTTGTGAAGCCACCGAAGGTGGATATTCCATCCCGCGCTTGGCAGACCGGACCGGCATACCGATATGTGAGCCCCGCCCCTTTGCGCGCGCGCCCGCCCCGAGCTGCACACGGAGTTCCTCATGCCCGACACAAAGCGCGAAACGCTGCGTTTCGCCCCCAGCCCGAACGGCTGGCTGCATCCGGGCCATGCCTATTCGGCGCTGTTTGCCTGGGATATGGCGCGGGCGACGGGCGGGCGCTTCATCCTGCGCATCGAGGACATAGATGTCGGCCGCTGCCGCCCGGAATACGAGCAAGGCATTTACGACGACCTCGCCTGGCTCGGCATCGAATGGGAAAAGCCGGTGCGCCGCCAATCGGAACATTTCGCGGAATATGAAGCGGCGCTGAAGAAGCTGCGCGAGATGGGCCTCGTCTATCCCTGCTTCGCCACGCGCAAGGAGATCCAGGACGCCATCGCCGAGAGCGGCATCCCGCCGCGCCAATGGCCGCTCGACCCGGACGGCGCGCCCGTCTATCCCGGCCTCTACAAGGACATTCCCAAACGTCAGCTCAACGAGCTGATGTGGGAAGGTCGCTCCTATTGCTGGCGCATGGACACCGAAAAGGCCTGCACCATGGCCGAGGAGCTGAACGGCGGGCCGGTGACCTTCATGGAGGAAGGCGTCGGATCGCGCGGCGAACACGGCCTGATCCGCGCCCGCCCGCAGGCCTATGGCGACGTCGTGATCGCCCGCAAGGACGTGCCGACGAGCTATCACCTCTCCGTCACGCTGGACGATGCGACGCAGGGCGTGACGCTGGTGACGCGCGGCCAGGACCTCGCCCCCGCCACCCATATCCACCGCGTGCTGCAAGTGCTGCTGGGCCTGCCGGAACCGCGCTGGCACCACCATGAACTCGTGCGCGACGCGGACGGGCGGCGGCTCTCCAAGACGGCGAAGGATATGGGCCTGCGCGAACTGCGCGCCCGCGGCGTCACCCCGGAAGAGGTGCGCGAAACGATCGGGCTCGCCGAAAGGGCGTGAGGCTTTCTCACCTTCCCGGGCCTCGCCCTTCGAGACGCGGACTTGCGTCCGCTCCTCAGGGTGAGGAACCGGGTTCAGTCCACACCTCATCCTGAGGAGGACGCGACAGCGTCCGTCTCGAAGGATGGCCGGGGCATGACGATGGAGAGAAAACCTCCCCGCAAAGTTGTCATTGACAACATTGGGGCCGCCTCCTAGAGTCGCGGAAATGTTGTCAGTGACAACATATGGGACGGAGGCCGGAGGACGCATGTCCTATCACCATGGAAATCTGCGCCAGAAGCTGCTGGAGCGCGCCGCGCATGTCATCGCCGAACAGGGGATCGAAAGCCTGAGCCTGCGCGCGCTGGCCCGCGATCTCGGCGTCTCCCATGCCGCGCCCACGCGCCACTTCGCCGACAAGGCCGCCCTGCTGCGCGCGCTGGCGACGGAAGGCAGCGACCGCTTCATCGACTACATCATGACGGCGGCGGACGAAGCGAAGGACGATCCGCTGGAACGCTACGCCGCCATGGGCAAGGCCTATATCCGCTTCAGCCTCACCTACCCGGCCTATTACCGCGCCATCAACCACCCGGAAGTGGCCGCGCATGCCGACAGGAAGCTGAACGAAAGCGCGGAACGCCGCCACGACATGATCTTCGAGGCCGCGCGCGCCGCGCAGGCCGCGGGCTGGCTCTCCGACGAACGGACCGAAGACGTGATGATGTTTTCCATCGCCACGGTGCGCGGCGCCGCCGCCTCGCTCTCCGATCCGCTGCACGGCCCCGGCGAGATGAACCTCGAGGATGAGGACAGCACGACGGACGAGCTGATCGAGCGCATCGTGCGCCTCATCATCGACCCGGCCGCGCCGCAGAAGAGCCGTGGCCGGAATGCCCAAAAGAACGCCGGCACGAAGGGAAGGAACCGATGATCAAAGCAATCCTTGGAAAGCTGGGCCCCTGGGGCCCGGTCTTTTTCGGCGTGGGATTTCTCGCGCCGCTGATCGCCCAGACGATCGAGAAGCTGGACCGCATGCCGCCGCTCGGCCTGACGCCCGTCGAGGCGGGGCTTATCTGCGGGACGCTGCTCGGCCTGGCCGCAAAGCTGAGGGGGCGCTGGCTATGAACATCAATGCGACCGACAAAACGCTCACCGGCACACCCGATTTCCGGGAGATGGGCGAACAGGAGCTGATGCGCGCGGAAATGACCATCGCGCGGAAATATCTGGGACGCTTTTCCTGGTTCATGCTCGTCTGGTGGATCGCGAACCTCACCTGCTGGCTGGCGCTCTGGCCGCTGACGCTCACGGGCATGCTGCCCGTCTGGGCGGCCTTCCCCATCGCCACGCTCAACGTGATCCTGTGCTACCTGCCCTCGCATGAGGCGCAGCATTCCAACTTCGCCAAGAACGGCCGCCTGCGCTGGCTGAACGAGCTGATCGGCTACACCTCCACCATTCCGCTGGTGCTGCCCTTCAAGATCGCGCGCCTGACGCATATGGAACATCATACGCATACGAACGATCCCGAGCTCGACCCGGATTACAATGTGAAGGCGGATAGCTGGTGGCATTTCGTGCTGAACAATATCGCCCGCCGCCAGCCGGGCCGCCCCAACGACTACGGCCGCACGCTGGAGCGGCTGGGGAACTCGGCCACCGTCAACCGGGCGAAGCTGGAAGGGCTCGCCCAGACCCTCGCCTTCTGGGGCATTCTCTGCGCGCTGGCCTGGAGCGGCCATGCCATCGAGGCCGCCGCGATCTGGTGGCTGCCGCGCTATATCGGCTCGATCTATATTTCGATGATGCTGAGCTGGGCGCCGCACCACCCCATGACGGAGCGGGGGCGCTACCGCAACACCCGCTATTTCGACGCGACGGTGGGCAACATCCTGTCCATGGGGATGCAGTATCACATCGTCCATCACCTGCACCCGGCGATCCCGCTCAACTGGAACGGCGCCGCCTTCCGCGAGATGCGGCCCATCCTCGAAGCGCGCGGCTGCCGCATGGAGACGTTCTGAGGCCTCGCGTTTCAGTCCGACGCCCTATCCCCCACCCAACCCTCCCCCGCAAGCGGGGGAGGGCTTAGTTACATACTCCGCCCCTCCTTCACCTCCCCCGCTTGCGGGGGAGGTCGACGCGCGACAGCGCGGCGGGTGGGGGACACTGCCTTTCGGCATCCGCAAACGCTTGTATTTGCCGCTTCACCCCCTCCCAACCCTCCCCCGCAAGCGGGGGAGGGCTTTAGGCACACGACGCCCCTTCACCTCTCCGCTCGCGGGAGGGCTTTTCCGGCCCACGTCTCGAAGGATGGCCCGCATCCTGCTCCGATCTTTCGTGAACAGGGCGACCGATCCCGAAGGGGAACGGTTCCGGCCCGATTTGACGCGAGGTGCAGGATATGACGAGCGCAATGGCCGATTCCGGGACGGCGACCACCGTTTCAAAGGGAGAAAAACCGCGTCTGGGCTGGATCGACGCCGTGAAGGGCCTGACCATCAGCCTGGTGGTGATGGAACACACCACCTGGGGCGTGATGGCGACGCTGGGCACGCGACCGGAGATCTTCGGCGACCTGTCGGACTTCGCCAAGCCCTTCCGCATGCCGCTCTTCTTCCTCGTGGCCGGCCTTTTCGCCTGGAAGGCGATCAACGGCCCCTGGCGCGATTTCCTCGACCGCAAGCTCCTGCATTTCGGCTATTTCTACCTGCTCTGGTCCGTGATCCAGATCGGCATCAAGATCGCCATACCGACGGGCGGCAACTGGACCACCACCTGGACCGATATGTGGCTCATCCCGATCCAGCCCTTTGCCGTGCTCTGGTTCATCTATGAGCTGGCGATCTTCTTCACCGTGCTGCGCGTCTTCCGCAAGGCGAACCCGGCCTGGTTCTTCGCCGCCGCCGTCGCGCTCTATTTCACCCAGATCGCGACCGGCTGGATGCTGATCGACGAATTTGCCTGGCGCTTCATCTGGTTCGTCTCCGGCGTCTATGGCGCAAGCCGCATCTTCGAGCTGGCCGCCTGGTCGCGCGAGCACAAGGCCGAGGCGCTCGGCCTCGCCGCGCTCCTCTACGCGGCCGTGGGGACAATGGTCTTTTCCGGCCTCATCGAGATTCGCGCGCTGGAACTGCTGATGGGCTATGCGGGCGGCATCGGCTCCATCATGGCCGTCGCCGTGCTGGCGGATATCGGCCTGGCGGGCCTGCTCTCCTATATCGGGCACCGCTCGCTCTATATCTTCGTGGCCTTCTTCGCCCCGATGGCCGCGATGCGGGTGGGTCTGGTGAAATTCGCCGGTTGGGAAAACGGCGACCTCATCACCCTCGTGGCCTTCGTGGTGGCGGTGGCGGGCCCGATCGTCGGCTATGAGGTGCTGAAGCGCACGCCGCTTTCCTTCCTCTTCGTGCGGCCCGCGATGTTCCGCCTGAAGGACGAACCGGCCCGGCCCGACAAGGAAGCGGCGATCCCGGCGGGGGTCTGAGACCCTCGGCAAGCCCATCGACGCCTGCGCATTCTCTCACCTCCCCCGCTTGCGGGGGAGGTCGACGCGCGGCAGCGCGGCGGGTGGGGGAACCGGCGATCGAGGCAATCGCGGGCATAGCGTATGCCGCCACACCCCCTCCCTGACCCTCCCCCTTCAAGGGGGAGGGGAATTTTCTCGTCACCCCTCGGGCAGGAAGTAGCTGAGCATCAGCGTGATCGTGACGAGGCTGAGCGCGGTGGAGAGCACCACGGCGGAGGACGCCGCGCCGGGCGCGGCGTTGTAGCGCTTGGCCATGATCGAGGAATAGACGCCCGCCGGCATGCCCGCCAGCACCGTCGCCGCGACGGCCCAGAGCGGCGGCATGTCGAAGAGATAATGCGAGGCGAGGAACACCAGCACCGGCATGAAGACGAGCTTCAGCACCGAGGTGAGCGTCGCCGCGCCGATGGAGCGCTTGATCGCATAGCGCGTCAGCATGCCGCCCAGCACGAACAGCGCGCAGGGGATCGCCGAGCGCCCGATGAGATGCAGCGTGTCGTTGGCGATACCGGGCATGGGAAGTCCCGTCTGCCCATAGGCGACGCCCAGCGCCAGCCCGATGATGACCGGGTTCTTCGCCGTGCCCTTCAGCGCCTCTTTCAGGATCGACAGGAAATGTATCTGCTCATGCTCGGCGCGCGGCTTCGTCAACTCCAGCAGGAAGGTGACGACGGTGAAGAGGATGATCCCGTGAAAGGCGAGGATGAGGAAGACGGGAAAGCCCGCCTTCTCGCCGAAGCCCGTCACGATGATCGGAATGCCGAGCATCACCGTATTGCCCTGCGCCGCGCCGAACCCGATCATCACCGAATCCGTGCTCGGGCGGCGAAGCGCGCCCAACGCGACGACGCTGCCCACGCCCCATGAAATCAGCATCGCGCCGTAATAGGAGGCCCATAAGCCCCAGGGCAGCACGTCCGGAAAGGGCGTCGTCGCCAGATTGCGGAACAGCAGGCAGGGCATGGCGAAGGTGAAGACATAGGTGTCGAGCCCGTCGATCGCCTCGTCGCTCATGAGCCCGGAGCGCGAGGCGGCATAGCCGAGCGCGATGACGCCGAAGATCGGCAGGACGAGGCTGAGGGCGAAAAGCATGGGACGACGTTCCGGCAGGTGGTGAGGCCGGCGGAAGCTAGCCCGGGCCGGGGCCGGGGTCAAAGGTGTGTGGGTGCGCACATTTTAGGTGTCACCCCGGCCTTGTGCCGGGGCCCAGGGGCGGTACGCTTCTGCCCATGCAGGGGAGCTACTACGTATACCTTCTGGCAAGCGGTCGAAACGGCACCCTCTATGTAGGCGTGACGAACGACCTTGCTCGCCGGGTGGCCGAACACAAATCTGGCATCGCGGAAGGGTTCACGAAGAAACATGGCGTGCATCGCCTTGTCTGGTATTCGGAAACGCCCGACGTCGATGCCGCCATCCAGCTTGAAAAGACGATGAAAAAGTGGTCACGCGCCTACAAGCTAAATGTCATTGAGGAGATGAACCCTCAATGGCGTGACTTGTACGACGACCTTGTTGGAGAGGACAGAGCAGGTTCGCCCCTAGGCCCCGGGACAAGCCCGGGGTGACATTTGTTTTTACCTGTCTGTCACTGAAACCCGGTCGCCAAGCGGGATGACACCGTGGGTTAAATCACCAGTCGTAAAGCCCGGCGAAGTGGCGGAAGCCGGCCGCTATCGACCAGTTGCGCCATTCGTCGCGCACGCGCTGCGTGACGGCGGGGCTGCCTGCGCCCTGGCCGAGACCGAGAATGGTGAGCGAGGCGCAGTCCTGAAAGGCATCGCCCGGCGGACGGGGCAGTTTCCCGCCCGCTTTCAGCTTCGCATATTCGGAATCCTCGAAACCGTCCGTCAGCAGAATGTAATCCGTCGGCTGGGCGGCGCAGTCCACCACCTGCGACATGGTGTCGAGAAAGGGGAGGATATTGGTGAAGCCCTGCGCCTCCAGCTTGCCGTCGCGCACCAGCTTCGGAATGTTGGCGATGAGCACGCGGACCCCGTCGGCCACCGCGTCGGGCTTGGCGCGGGCGGAAATCACCTGATCGACCTTCAGCGCATTCGCCGTCACATCGTAGGACCCGAAGGTGCGCAGCATGACGCGGGAATGCGGCGACAGATGCTCGATATGCGCAACGACCTTGCGGCCCGCGCGGGCGGCATAGGCATCGTCGTTCACCAGCGGATTGCTTTTGGAGAGGTCGAGACCGATCACCACGGTGCGCGGCGCCTCCGCCGCATTCGCCGCACGATTGACGAAGACGGCGGCCAGCGTGCCGAGAAGGGCGACGATCAATACGAAGAGGCGCATGGGCTCGGTCTTTCCCTCAATCCTGCTCCCGGCCCTGCCGGCCGATGGGCACGCGGCGCGGCGGCGGCAGGACTTCGCCGATGGGCTCGCGCACATGGGTGACGCCGGACGGACCGGCCTTCATCGCATTGCGCGAGCGGCGCTCCCACCATTCGTCGAACAGCTTTTCGTGACGCGCCAGCGAGCGGGATTGCTCGCAGGCCTTGATCCGCTCCGCGAAAGCGGCCTGACCGTCCTTGCCCCGGTCGGAAACGGCGGTGGGGAGGGCCTCCTCCTTCTTGCGGCCGAGAAGGCCGCGCGATGTCTTCGACGCCGGGACGGACGGCGCAGGCGCGGCAGGCTTTGCTGCCTCGCGGCGGGCCTCGTCCAGTCCCTGCTCATAGGCGCGCGCCTCGCGCATCAGCCCGGTCCAGAGAAGGTGACGGCGGTTTTCCGGCCCTTCCATTTCGGTGAGCGCATGGCGGTTGGCGTCATATTCCTCTTCCAGCGCGGCGAGCCTGGCCATGTCCTGCTTGCGGTGGCGATAGTCGCGCGACAGGAAGATGCGCCGCACCGAGGCCATGGCGACATGGAGGCAGAGCGCGGCGACGCCCGTGACCACGAGGAAGACGATGCCGAGCGAGCCGAGCCAGGCCAGCGGCTGCCATTCGCGCACCTTGTCGATCTCGCTCGCGCTGCGCGCGGTCTCCGCCGTGCCGCCGGTGGCAAGGCCGAGGCCGGCCAGCGTATCCGACAGCGAGGAGCCCGCGCCGCCGTCGCCCGTGGCGGCGATGCCGTTGGGCAGCGACATGAAGGCGAGCATGAAGCCGACGCCCAGCAGCATGAGGATCGCCAGCACGAAGACGATGCGCACGAACACCGCCTTGCCGATGGGCCCGAGCTGCTCGTAAAGCATATGCGCGGCGACGGTGGCGAACAGCACCTGCGCCGACTTGAAGGCGACGGACTGGCCGAGCGCGCCGGGCAGTTCGAGAAACTCGTTGGCGAGCGCGCGCGTCCAGAATTCCGAGACGATCATGTAATCGACCGCCACCGCGCCCAGCGCGACAAGCGCCGTCAGCACGAAGCCGATAAAGAAGAAGGGTGCCATGCGCGCGGCCCGCTCGGAGCGCACGAAATTGCGCCCGATGCTTTCGCGCATATCCTCCGCGATGAGAGAGACGTTCGCGCTCATGCCTCGCCCCCCTTGTTCGCCCTGGATTTGCCGGTGCCGAAGAGGCGGGCGAAGAAACCGCGGCGCGCGCCCTCCGGCTCCTCGCCTTCGAGCGGCGCGGCGAGATGTTTGGCAAGCCCTGCGATCTCGCGCTCCAGCGTTTCCTGGCGCGCCCGGCGCTTGGCGAGATCGGCGGCATAGGCCGCGTCGAGCTCGGACAGACGCGAAAAGATATGGATTTCCGGCAGCGGCTCGACATGACGGCCATAGGCCGCCGCGGACTGACCCTTGCCCGCCTCGCGGGCGGTATCGTAACTCTCGCTCATTGCTACCCCGCTTGCGCCTTCGCAACTCCGCCGCGCCGCATCGGCCCCGGCGGATATGCGAACCCACTTGCCATAATCGCCCGGCCGAGATGAATGCCGGCTGAACGATTTTACGTTTTGTTAACCATGCGGGCGCAATCGCGCCCTCTCAAGGCATAAGCTGACGGATTCAGGCCAAACGCCGTCCTCAGACGGATGAAAGTTACATGAAGGCTCACACGCGACGCGAGTCTTCACGCGGATTAGCCTTAACCGACCGTACCGGAGTGAAACAGGCTATTATGGCGAGAATGGGGATGGCAGAGGATGGCAGAGGGCCGCCCTTAAGCGGCAACGGCAAGACGGGAACGGGAGAAAGACGCATGAGCGAAGCGGACGCAGCCTTCTGGGACAGGGCGGCGCGGAAATATGCAAAATCGCCCGTCGCCGATATGGCGGGGTTCGACAGGACGCTGGCGCGCACCCGCGAGCTGCTGCCGCCCGCCGCAAGCGTGCTGGAACTGGGCTGCGGCACCGGCACGGCGGCCCTGCGGCTCGCCGACGCGGCGCAGCGCTATCTCGCCACCGACATCTCGGCGGAGATGATCGCGATCGCGAAGGAAAAGGCAGAAGCCGCGGCGGCGGACGGCACGCGACCGGATTTCCGGCAGGCGACGGCCCGCGAGCTGGCCGCGGAAGGCACCCGCTACGACGCCGTGCTCGGCTTCAACTATCTTCACCTGGTGAGCGACGTGCCCGAAGCGCTTCGCGATATCGGGACGCTGCTGCGGCCCGGCGGGCTCTTCATCTCCAAGACGCCGTGTTTGGGCGACATGAACCCGCTGATCGGCCTGGCGATTCCGGTCATGCGCCTGTTCGGCAAGGCACCCTCCAGCGTGGCGTCGATGACCGCCGCCTCGCTCGCGGAGGCGATCCGCGCGGCGGGGTTCGATATCCTCGCCGAGGAACGCCATGGCTCCGAGAAGAAGGACACCCGCCCCTTCATCGCCGCCCGCGCGGGGGACTGAGGGCGGCCCTTGTTCCGCGAAGGCGAGTGGGTCCCGGCTTTCGCCGGGATGACATCCGTTTTCTGGGGGGAGCATCCTCGAGCACGGGTTCACCTCCCCCCTTGAGGGGGAGGTCGGAAATTCGTGAAACGGATTTCCGGGTGGGGGGATGCGGCGGTGGAGACAATCGAAGGCGCGGCGCTTGCCGCTTCACCCCCTCCCTGGCCCTCCCCCGTCAAGGGGGAGGGGAAGGAAACCTCAGGCCGCTTCGTCGGAATAGTCCACCAGGCGGACGATCTCGGACATGATGTCGTTGATCTGGAAATCCTTCGGCGTGTAGACGGCCGCCGCGCCGGCGCGCATGAGGGTCTGTTCGTCGTCGGGCGGGATGATGCCGCCGACGACGACGGGGATCTCGCCGATGCCCGCTTCGTTCATCAGGCGCAGCACTTCGGTCACGAGCGAGACGTGGGAGCCCGACAGGATGGAGAGGCCGACCACATGGACGCCTTCTTCCAGCGCGGCGTTGACGATCTGCGCGGGGGTGAGGCGGATGCCCTCATAGACGACCTCCATGCCGCAATCGCGCGCACGCACGGCGATCTGTTCGGCGCCGTTGGAATGGCCGTCGAGGCCGGGTTTGCCGACGAGGAATTTCAGACGGCGGCCGAGCTTGGCGGAAACCGCGTCAACCTGCTTGCGGACCTCGTCGAGATGCGAGCTGTCGGCGCGCATGGACTGCGACACGCCGGTCGGCGCACGATATTCGCCGAAGACCTCGCGCAGCGCCGCGCCCCACTCGCCCGTGGTGACGCCCGCCTTCGCGCAGGCGATGGAAGGCTCCATGATGTTGGCGCCGGACTTCGCGGCCTCTTTCAGCGCGGCGAGCGCTTTTTCAACCGCCGCGTCGTCGCGCTTCTCGCGCCATGTCTTCAGCGCCTCGACCTGCGCGGCCTCCACGCCTTCCTCGATGACGTGAATATCGCCCGAGCCGGTGGAAAGCGGCGAGGGCGCGGTCTCTTCATATTTGTTGACGCCGACGACGGTCATGCGGCCGGCCTCGATATCGGCCAGCCGCGCGGCATTCGATTCCACGAGCTTCTGCTTCATATAGGCGTTCTCGACCGCGGCGACGGCGCCGCCCATCTCGTCGATGCGCTGAAGCTCCGCCCGGGCTTCCTCCTTGAGCGAGGAGACCTTGGCCTCCATCACCTCCGAGCCGTCGAAGATGTCGGCATATTCCAGAAGGTCCGTCTCATAGGCGAGGATCTGCTGCGCGCGCAGCGACCATTGCTGGTCCCAGGGACGCGGCAGGCCGAGCGCCTCGTTCCAGGCAGGCAATTGCACGGCGCGGGCGCGGGCCTTCTTCGACAGCGTCACGGCCAGCATCTCGATCAGGATGCGGTAGACATTGTTTTCCGGCTGCTGCTCGGTGAGGCCGAGCGAGTTCACCTGCACGCCATAGCGGAAGCGGCGGAGCTTTTCGTCTTCCACGCCGTAACGCTCGCGGCAGATTTCGTCCCAGAGATCAACGAAGGCGCGCATCTTGGCGATCTCGGTGACGAAGCGCACGCCCGCATTGACGAAGAAGGAGATGCGGCCGACGACTTTCGCGAAATCGGCATCCGGCACCTGCCCGCTCGCCTTCACATGATCGAGCACGGCGCAGCCCGTCGCCAGCGCGAAGGCGAGTTCCTGAACCGGCGTCGCGCCCGCTTCCTGCAAATGGTAGGAGCAGACATTGGTCGGGTTCCATTTCGGCATTTCCGAATAGGTGAAACTCACAATGTCGGTGATGAGGCGCATGGAAGGCTCGGGCGGGAAGACGTAGGTGCCGCGCGAGAGATATTCCTTGATGATGTCGTTCTGCACCGTGCCGGTGAGCTTTGCGCGGTCCGCGCCGTGCTCGTCCGCGACCGCGATGTAAAGCGCCAGCAGCCAGGCCGCCGTCGCATTGATGGTCATGGAGGTGTTCATCTCCTCCATGGGGATCTGGTCGAAAAGGACGCGCATGTCGCCGATATGGGAGACGGCGACGCCGACCTTGCCGACCTCGCCCTTCGCCAGCACATGGTCGCTGTCATAGCCGGTCTGGGTCGGCAGATCGAAGGCGACGGAAAGCCCCGTCTGGCCGCGCGACAGGTTGGTCCGGTAAAGCTCGTTGGAGGCCTTCGCATTGGAATGGCCCGCATAGGTGCGGAAAATCCACGGCCTGTCTTTGGGGCGATCCTCGCTCGCCGCCTTGCCGCCCGCGCCCTTGTTGTCCTGATCCGCCATGACCCGTCCGCTCTTGCCAAATATGGAAAGCGCGGCAGAAAGGCGCGCCGCCCCTGCCTGCCGCGAGGTAAGGGCCATTATCACACCCCTTGCCGCACCGCAAAAGGGAAAGCCCGGCCTCCCGTCCCGAAACGGCGGAAAACCGGGCTTGTTAAGGGCTCGAAGGCGGGAAGATGCGCTCAGCGGATACCGGTCAGCACATCCACGATGATCCCCGTCGCCGCCTTCACCAGCAGCACGTCATTGCCGACGAGAAGCCGCTCATAGCCGTCGCGGGACGGCAACTGGGCCTGAAGCGCGGAGGGCAGATAGCGCTTGGCGATGCCGGGGGGCAACGGCTTGCCGCGCTGGAGGTTCTTCGCGATGCCGGGCGGCAGGGGCTTGGTCGCCGCCGGTTGCGCGCCGAAATAGTCGCGGATGATCTCCGCCTCGCGCGTGCCGAAGCGCACATTGATGGAGGCGTCGAGAATCCCGCTCCCGAGATCGCCGCCCTTGCCCTTCCCCGCCGCGCCGGGATTGCCGCTATGCGGATTGCCATGCGCCGCCTTGCCGTTGCCGGGGCCTTTCATCTTGCCGGGCGGATCGGCGAAGGCGGATGCGGGCGCCAGCGCCAGTGCGACCGCGATACCGGCCGCGAGCGGGCTCTTCCATGCATGTGTCATCTTGACCTCCTCGATATAAGGGCGAGGAGATGAGCAACGGCATATGGCGAGAAAATGACGCGGCGGGAAACCGCAACTTCGCGATGGGACGGCACCGAGACGACGCGGCGGCGAGGGATAGCGGCGTCAGCCCGCCTCCCTTTTCAGCTTTTCCATCATCTCCCCGAACCGCGTGATGGCGACGAGATGGCCTTCGCCGGGAAAGAGCCTGAAATCGGCGACCGGAATATTCTTCAGCATACGGCGCACATCGTCGGGCCCGTTCATGCGGTCGTCGCCGCCGAGCCAGACGGTCACGGGCGCGGTGAGGCCGGAAAGATCGAGAGATGTCTTCTCCGCGAACATCAGCGCCTCGCGCACCGGCCCTTCCCGCGTCACGTCGAGCCCCTCGATGACGCCGTCGACGAAAAACGGCACGAGCGAGGGATCGCGCTCGATCACGGCGGCATCCGCCGCCGAGCCTTCGAAGAAGCGCTTGATCATCGGTCCGAGAAAGCGCCGCGAGCGCTTGGAACGGATGATGGAAAAGACCGCGTCGATGAGCCAGGGATGACGGCGAAGCCCGCCGAAAAACTCCGCCGCCGGATGGGTGCGCTCCATATCCGGCTGGAAGACGAGGCGCGGCGCGACGAGCATGACGCCCGTGACGCGCTCGCCCAGCTCCGCGCCCGCGGCCAGCGCGAAAGGCGCGCCCGACGCCCAGGCGAACATGGCCGCGCGCCGCAGCCCCAGATGGTCGGCAAGCGCGCGGCAGTCGCGCGCAAAGCTCGCATAGCCGAAGGCGGGATCGGGCGTCGACAGACCGGCGCCCGGCCGGTCCACGCTGATGAGACGCACGCCCGCGCGCGTCGCCGCCTCGATTTCGTCCGGCCGCATCAGGCCCGACACGATGAGGCTCTGAAAGACGAAGACGGGAAAGCCGTTACGCGCCCCGAGATCGCGATAGGCAAGCGTACGCGCCGGTTCCTCGCCCGAGGCCGGCAAATGGAAGAACCGCCGCGCATCACCGCCCGTCTCCACGGGGGCCGCCTCGCCGGACGGCGTGTCGAGAAAGGCCGCAACCATGTTGAGTTCGACGAGGTGACGCACCAGATCGCTCTGCCGCTTGATACCGAGCTTCTCGAAAATGCTCTTGAGCTGGTTGCGCGCCGTGTTGACGGAAATGTTGAGATCCGCCGCCGCCTCTTTCAGCGCCAGACCGGATTTGAGCCGGGCGGCAAGGCGTTCCTCCGCATGGGTGAGGCCCAGCGCCAGACGGACATCCGGCCCGCCCTGCCCGCCGCCATGTTCGGGCGCGGCCAGCGCGCAGAGAAGATTGTCGCGCGACGCCGCCCCGCCCGCGCGCAGCATGGCCGCCGGAACGGAAGCGGGCGGCACGAGATAGCAGAGAAGATCGACCCCGCCTTCATCGGAGAGGAAACGCATGATGGACGGCCCGGCGGCGCCCTCCCCGGCCCGCTTCAGCGCATCGGCGAAATTATGGCCGTGTTCTTCGGTAAGGAAGGAAAGGCGCGTGCCCGTTTCGAGCGACGCCACGACCTCGCCGAACACCGCCGCGCCGCTGGCATTGACGCCTGCGACCCGGCGGTCGCGGTCGATCAGCAGATAGGCATAAGGCGCTTCCGGCGCGGTTTCGTCGGCGCGATGCAGCCGGTCGGCCAGCTCCTGCGCGCGCAGCAGATGCGAGACGACGACATTGCGGAACGCCTCGCCCGGCGCGCCGGTCATGTCCCCGGCCTCCGCGCCGCCGTCGAGATGTTCGAGGAGCCGGATCAGGTCTTCCCAATTGTCGGGAATCGTGGCGAAGCCATAGACGGCATCCACCGCCTCGGCGATCCCGTTTCCCGCTGTGCGCGACGCCACCCCGGCGCCGCTCCCTGTTCCGGTTTCCACAACCGCCCCTTACGCATGACACCCCGAACAAGCGGTCATTATAAAACAAAAAAAGGGCGGGCCGCACATATCCGCGCGGCCCGCCCGTAAATCGCTTCGCAGCCGGTCTATGTCACTCCGCCGCGCTCGCCCCGGCGTTCATGCCTTGAGCGCGGGCGGCGATGCTGGCGATATGGGCGGCACGCGCATCGAACTCGCGGGCGATGCTTTCGTCCTCGTCCTGCAGCGCCTGCACGTCCTGATCGGCATACTGGATGACGCCCATCTGCTCATAGCCGGTGCGGATCTTGTCGCCCCACAGGCCGACATCCTTGACGATGGGCAGGATGCGCGTGAAGAGCGAGTTGCGGAACATCTCCATGAAGCCGGAGTTGTACATATGCTCGCCGCACTTCACCGGATCGAGGCCGAGATTCTGCCAGACCTCCACCGCGTCGAAACGGTCGCGCATGAGATAGCTCGCTTCCAGAAGGAATTCCTCGCGCTCGTCGCGCTCGGCCTGGGTGAGCTGCGGGTAATAGTCCCGAAGCGCCAGACGCCCGAAGGCGACGTGACGGGACTCGTCCTGCATCACATAGGCATTCACCGCCGCGCAGAGCGGGTTCTGCGCGTTGTCGCGGATCTGCGCGAAGGAGGCGAGCGCAAGGCCCTCGATCACCACCTGCATGCCGAGATAGGTCATGTCCCAGCGGCTGTCGCGCAGCGTCTGCTCGATGAGATCCTTCAGAGGCTTGGTCATCGGATAGACGACCTCGAACTTCGACAGGAGCTTCTTGTAGGCCTCCACATGGCGGGCCTCGTCGATCACCTGGGTCGAGGCATAGAACTTGGAGTCCATGTCCGGCACCTGTGTGACGATCTTGGCGGTGCAGATGAGCGCGCCCTGCTCGCCCTGCATGAACTGCGCAAGCTGCCAGGCCTGAAAGTGCTTGCGCACATTGGCCTTCTCCTTGCGCGACATCTTCTCGAACTCAGCCATGCCGTTGATCGGCAGCATTTCGTCGGGAAGCTGTTCGGGATTGTCCTCGTCGAGCTCCTGCGACCAGTCGATGCGGGTTTCCGCATCCCACTGCATTTCCTTGCCCTTCTGGTAAAGGCCCATCATCGCCGTGCGTTCGGGATCGTATTCCCAGTTGAACATCACGTCGTAATCCTGCGGGACGTCCCAATGGCTGTCGTCCAGCGCAAGCGCATACATGTCCTTGATCTGCTTCATCCGGTCTCCTCCCCGAGCGATGATGCGTGTATCGTAAAATTGCGTATCTCCACTACGCACTTGGAAGTCTAACACTCTGCTCCGCCGACGCAAGGGAAAGGGGAGACGGATGCCCGGACGGCATGCGGGCCCGCATCGCCCATTGGGTTGGTTTTTACTTGATTATATCGCCCATTGGGTTACATTCCGGTCGTGCAGACCGTTGCCGAAACGAGCGTCTTTTCGAGAAAGGCCGCGCTCCTCCTGACGGAGGAAAGCCGGACCGAACTGATTTCCTATCTGGCGAACAATCCGGAAGCCGGAGACGAAATCAAAGGCACCGGCGGCGTCAGAAAGCTGCGCTTCAGGGCGAAAGGCAAAGGCAAATCCGGCGGCGTTCGCGTGATCTACTACGTCTTCAACGCCACGATCCCGCTCTACGCCCTCACGATCTATGGCAAGAACGAGAAAGCCGACCTCTCCGCGGAGGAGAAGAAGATCGTTTCCGCCCTGGCGGCACGGATCAAAGCCGCGGCGAAGAAGAAGGAGACATGACCATGTCCGACTTTGGCAAAGAACTCATCGAGGCCATGGAGGAAGCCGCCGCGCATGCCGAAGGGCGTGCGAGTGGCGTGACCATCCATGAAGTCCGTTCCGCGCAGGAAGAAATCCGGAATGCGCGCAAGGCGCTGGGCATGACGCAGGCCGCTTTCGCGCCTCTCCTCGGCACCAGCGTGTCCGGGCTCCAGAAATGGGAGCAGGGAAAGCGGCAGCCGCCCGGCTCGGTCAAGACCCTGGTGCGGCTCATCGAGATCGCGCCGGACGCCATCCGCACGGCCATCGAGCAGAACAGGGAACGCCTCAGCGCCTGACGGACGCCCCCGCGCCAGAGGTGCCGATGCATGCCCGCAAAGCCGCCAGATTATTGCTGCACCGCAAAAATGCCTTGCATACGCTGTGTCGAGCGCCAATGATCCCGGCAAAACGGTCATGAAAATGCGACCATCACTCCAAGCCGTCCGCGCGCCCTTCGGTGGCAGCCTCAAATCCGGCGCGCGACATGCGAAAGAGGTGCGAAAAATGACAGCCGTCGAGACCGGTGCCGACAGCGGTGCGGAGAAGAAAGACCTGTACGAAGTCGGCGAAGTGCCGCCTCTGGGTCACGTCCCCAAGAACATGTACGCCTGGTCGATCCGGGCCGACCGGCACGGGCCGCCCGAGAGCGCCATGCAGGTCGAGGTCGTGCCCACCTGGGAAATCGACAGCAATGAAGTGCTCGTCCTCGTGATGGCGGCGGGCGTGAACTATAACGGCGTCTGGGCCGCGCTCGGCGAGCCCGTCTCCGTCTTCGGCTCGCACAAGAACGACTTTCACATCGCCGGCTCCGATGCCGCCGGCATCGTCTGGGCGGTCGGCTCCAAGGTGAAGCGCTGGAAGGTGGGCGACGAAGTCGTCATCCATTGCAACCAGGACGACGGCGACGACGAGGAATGCAATGGCGGCGACCCGATGTTCTCGCCCTCGCAGCGCATCTGGGGCTACGAGACGCCGGACGGCTCCTTCGCGCAGTTCGCGCGTGTGCAGTCGCAGCAGCTCATGCCGCGCCCCAAGCACCTGACCTGGGAAGAAAGCGCCTGCTACACGCTGACGCTCGCCACCGCCTACCGGATGCTGTTCGGCCATCGCCCGCACGGGCTGCAGCCGGGCCAGAACGTGCTGGTCTGGGGCGCGTCGGGCGGCCTCGGCTCCTTTGCCGTGCAGCTCTGCGCGACGGCGGGCGCCCATGCGATCGGCGTCATCTCCGATCCGTCCAAGCACGACTTCGTCATGTCGATGGGCGCCAAGGGCGTCATCAACCGCAAAAACTTCAATTGCTGGGGCCAGCTCCCCAAGGTGAACTCGCCCGAATTCAACGACTTCATGAAAGAAGCGCGCAAATTCGGCAAGGCGATCTGGGACATCACCGGCAAGGGGATCGACCCCGACATCGTGTTCGAGCATCCCGGCGAGGCGACCTTCCCTGTTTCCTGCATGGTGGCCAAGCGCGGCGGCATGGTCGTCTTCTGCGCGGGCACGACGGGCTTCAACCTCACCTTCGACGCGCGCTTCGTCTGGATGCGCCAGAAGCGCATTCAGGGCTCGCATTTCGCGCATCTGAAACAGGCAAGCGCCGCAAACCAGCTCGTCGTCGAACGCCGCATCGACCCCTGCATGTCGGAAGTGTTTTCCTGGGAAGACATCCCGCGCGCCCACACCAAGATGTGGAAGAACGAACACCTGCCCGGCAAC
Organism: Parvibaculum indicum; assembly: GCF_011762095.1. Classification (GTDB taxonomy): domain Bacteria; phylum Pseudomonadota; class Alphaproteobacteria; order Parvibaculales; family Parvibaculaceae; genus Parvibaculum; species Parvibaculum indicum. Next base: position 182,188 of record NZ_JAASQO010000010.1, read on the forward strand.
ATGGCCGTGCTGGTGACGGCGCAAAGGCCGGGGCTTCGCACCTATGAGGATGTGCTGGAGCTTTCGGGGCAGTAGGAGTTCTTTATTTTCCGTCATTGCGAGCGCAAGCGAAGCAATCCAGAAGCGGCAAGCGCTGCGCTGGATTGCTTCGTCGCTTGCGCTCCTCGCAATGACGGGTAGAGGGGAAACTCTACTGCTGCCAGTAATCCTTGGTGAACATGATGAAGACGGTGAGGAGTTCGAGCCGTCCCATCAGCATGCCCGCGCTGAGGAGCCATTTGGCGGCGTCGGGCAGCGTGGCGAAATTGCCCGCCGGGCCGATGATCTCGCCGAGGCCGGGGCCGACATTGCCGACCGCGGTGGCCGACGCCGAAATCGCCGTCATGAACTCGATCCCCAGCGCGCCCAGCGCCAGCGCGATGCCGAAGACGGTCGCGAAATAAAGCACGATGAAAAGGCCGACCGAAAAGACGATCTCGCGGTCCACCGTGCGCTCGCCATAGCGCAGCGTCTGCGCCACATGCGGATAAAGCGTCTGGCGCATCTGGGTGCGGAACAGGATGCCGAGGATCTGGAAACGGAAGATCTTGATGCCGCCCGCCGTGGAGCCCGTGCAGCCGCCCACGAATGTCAGCAGGAAGAAGAACATCACCGCGAAATGCGACCACAGGGTGTAGTCCGTCGTCGCATAGCCCGTCGTGGTGACGATGGACACGACATTGAACGCCGCGTGGCGCAGCGATTCCAGCAGGTCGTAATGACCGTCCATCCAGATGGAGCGGGTCAGGATCAGGACGGCGATGACGATGAAGAGAAGAAAGCCGCGCACCTGCGGATCCTTCCACAACGCATCGTGCTCGCCCCGGACCATGTGGATATAGACGACCAGCGGCAGCGAGCCCGCGATCATGAAGACGATCGCGACCCAGCTCAGCCACGGATTGTCGAAATAGCCGAAGGACGCATCATGCGTGGAATAGCCGCCCGTGGAGAGCGTCGTCATGGCATGCGTCATCGCATCGAAGGGCGTCATGCCGCCGAACATGTAGAGCACGGCGCAGAAAAGCGTCAGCAGCAGATAGATCTCGGCGATGGCGAGCGCGATCTGCCCCGGGCGCGGCAGCACCTTTTCGGAGCGGTCGGAACTTTCGGTGCGGAAGAGCTGCATACCGCCGACGCGCAGGAAAGGCAGAATGGCCACAGCGGTGACGATGATGCCGACGCCGCCGATCCATTGCAGCAGCGCGCGCCAGAGAAGAATGCCGGGCGGCATCTTGTCGAGGCCGGAAAAGACGGTCGCGCCCGTGGTCGTGACGCCCGAAATCGCCTCGAAAAAGGCGTCCGTGTAGCTCACCCCGATCCTGGAGAAGACGAAGGGCAGCGCCGCGAAGGCGGAGACGCCGAGCCAGCCCAGCGTGGTCATCATGAAGGTGGCGCGATAGCCGAGATCGCGGTCTTCCGTGCTGAAGGCGAGCATCAGCCCGCCGCCCGCGAACCCGGTAATGGCGGCGGCCAGCAGAAAGGCCGTCCAGTCGTCGCGCTGGGCCACGAGGTCCGCCAGCGCGGGCACCAGCATCAGCACCGCCAGCGCGACCAGCAACGCGCCCAGAACGAGACCGACAACCTTGCCGCTATGCATGAAGTCCTCTCATTAGCCGGATCTCCCCGGTCTCCTGGCATTCTCCGGGCCGGCAAACCCCCTCGCCGCCGCCGCGAAGGGCCTCTTTCTATCCTGCCCCGCGGGGATGTACAAACCCCACGAACCACCCCGCGCCGGGGCAGGGAGGCAAATATGACGCAGCGCAGCACTGGCCGCATGCCCCAAGCGCGATATATAAGGGCCTAGTTCCCCGTTGCGCGCGGGGCCCCGCCCGGCCGTTTCACCCGGCCCGAAACGACCCGAAACCGAAGAGTATCGCCATGAGCCAGACCTCCCCCGCCGTTCTCGACAATCTGATCGGGCTTGCCAAGGAAGCCGTGACGGCGGCCGACAAGCTGCTCGCCAAGGCCCGCGCGGGCGTGCGTGAAAAGGTCGTGGCGGACGGCAAGGTGTCGGCGGCCGCGCTGGAGCGCGAACAATTCGCCGCCCACGGGCTGGCCTGGTTTGCGACCTATGTGGAGGCGCTGCGCCAGCTCGCCGATTATGCCGAGCGCATGACGGGCGAAGGCCGCTTCGGCGAGACGGAAGCGCTGATCGTGCAGATCGCCTTCGGCGAATATCTCTGGCAGATTTATGGCGGCATCCCGATGAGCCAGGGCGAAATTCTGCGCCCGCAGGATATGGGCCTGAGCCAGGACGACCAGCGCGAGCTGATGATCCCGGCGGTCGAGACGCTGACCCAACGGGGCAACACGGCGGAAGTGCGCGCCCGCCTTGCCGAAATCCTCGGCACGCAGGCGGGCGCGGCGACCTTCGGCGATACCGGCCTTGAGGAAACCTATGATGCGATCCGCGACCAGATGCGCCGCTTCGCCGATGCCGAAGTCGTTCCGTATGCGCATGAATGGCATCTGAAGGACGACTATATTCCGCTGGAGGTCGTCTCGCACATGGCCGAACTCGGCGTCTTCGGCCTCACCATCCCGGAGGAATTCGGCGGGCTGGGCCTCGGCAAGGAATCCATGTGCGTCGTGTCGGAAGAACTGTCGCGCGGCTATATCGGCGTGGGCTCGCTCGGCACGCGCTCCGAAATCGCCGCCGAACTCATTCTGGGCGGCGGCACGGACGAACAGAAGAACAAATGGCTGCCGCTGATCGCCAGCGGCGAAAAACTGCCCACCGCCGTCTTCACCGAACCCAATACGGGCTCCGACCTTGCAAGCCTGAAGACGCGCGCCAGGCGCGAGGGCGACGTCTTCAAGGTGAGCGGCAACAAGACCTGGATCACCCATGCCGCCCGCGCCGACGTGATGACGCTGCTGACGCGCACCACCGATGCGCCGGGCTACAAGGGCCTTTCCATGCTGCTCGCGGAAAAGCCGCGCGGCGACGACGACGAACCCTTCCCCGCCAACGGCATGTCGGGCGGCGAGATCGAGGTGCTCGGCTATCGCGGCATGAAGGAGTTCGAGATCGGCTTCGACGATTTCGAGGTGAAGGCGGAAAACCTGCTGGGCGGCGAGGAAGGCCAGGGCTTCAAGCAGCTCATGCAGACCTTCGAGAGCGCCCGCATCCAGACGGCGGCCCGCGCGGTCGGCGTCGCGCAATGCGCGCTGGAACTCGGCCTTCGCTATGCGCAGGAGCGCATCCAGTTCGGCAAGCCGATCTATGCCTTCCCCCGCGTCTTCGGCAAGCTCGTCATGATGGCGGTGGAAATCATGGTGGCGCGCCAGATCACCTATTTCGCCGCGCGCGAAAAGGACGGCGGCCGGCGCTGCGACCTCGAAGCGGGCATGGCGAAACTGCTTGCCGCCCGCGTCGCCTGGGCGGCGGCGGACAATGCCCTGCAAATCCATGGCGGCAACGGCTTCGCGCTGGAATATCCGGTGAGCCGCGTGCTGTGCGATGCGCGTATCCTCAACATCTTCGAGGGCGCGGCGGAAATTCAGGCGCAGGTCATTGCCCGGCGTCTGCTGGACGGGGCCAACTGACCGCGCACCGCCCGCTCCGAAGAGAAAAGAAAAAAGCCCGAAAGGGGACGCTTCAATGAGTGAACTTTTCAGCTATCTCGGCCCGCTCGCCGTTCTGGTCGTCGTGATCGTCCTGATCGCCGGTCTCTGGAACATGCTGCGCGGCGGCTCGTCCAATCGCTCGCAGACCCTGATGCGCTGGCGCGTGGGGCTGCAATTCGTGGCCATCATCGTGCTGATGACCGGGCTTTACTTCGCCAGCCGCTAGGCGTTTGCGGCTTTTCCCGGCCCGCGTCCGCATAGCGGGCGGCATATGTTGCAGTTTTGCATCGGGTACCGGGCGGCAAATCATGTAAATTGCGGCATCTTCCCGGGGTGGGAAGGCAACAAGACAAGAGGATCATCGTGGCTGTGACCAAGTCTCTGAAATCGTCCATGGCCGGTGGCGTGGCCGCGGCACTGGCGCTCGGCGCCATCGTCCTTCCCGCAACGACGGCGGATGCCCGCCCGCTCGGCGAAGAAATCCGCATCGGCATCATGGACCACGATACCGGCCTGATCCGCGACCGCCGCGAAACCGACAGCCCGGACATCAATGCCGAAGTGCTGTTCGCCTCGCCGGAATTCCTGGACTGGGCCTATTCGCCCCGCCCGCTGATCGGCGCGACCATCAACACCGATGACGGCACGAGCCTGGGCTATGCCGGTCTTGGCTGGAACTTCGATCTCGGCAGCAATTTCTTCTTCGATGCGAGCTTCGGCGCCGCCATCCATAACGGCGAAACCGACAAGGTGACGAATTCCAGCCGCAATTACGGCTGCCGCGTCCAGTTCCACGAAACCATCTCGATCGGCTACGACCTCACCGCCAATCACTCGCTGATGGCGACCTTCGAGCATATGTCGAATGCCGAACTCTGCGACAAGAACGACGGCATGACCGATATCGGTATCCGGTACGGCTATCGCTTCTAAAGCCTCGCCGCCGCGACGGCTTGCAGAAAGGGCTCCCTTGCGGGAGCCCTTTTTCCTTGCCGGGCCGCCGCGACGCAGAGCCGGCATTTTGCATCTTGCTTCCGGGGAGCCCCGGTCTAATCTCGTTTCCATAACACTCGGGAATCGGGGCTTTTTGAAAAGAGGGGCAAAAGAGTGATTTCCAACAGACTTGTGAAAACGGCCGGCACGGGCTGCCTGGCCGTCGCGATGGCGCTCGGCGCCGTCTTCCTGCCCGGCACGGCGGATGCCAGCCCGCTGGGCGACGAAATCCGCATCGGCATCATGGATCACGACACGATCCTCGACCGGCCGCGCCGCGAAACCGCCGCGCCGGACATCAATGTCGAGCTGCTGCTGGCCTCGCCGACATTCCTGGACTGGGCCTTCTCGCCCCGTCCCCTGATCGGCGCCACGATCAACACCAATGGCGGCACGAGCCTGGGCTATGCGGGGCTGGGCTGGAATTTCGATCTCGGCAGCAACTTCTTCATCGACGGTAGTTTCGGCGGCGCGCTGCATAATGGCGAAACCAGGAACACCTCCACTTCCAGCCGCGCCTATGGCTGCAAGCTGCTGTTCCACGAAACGCTGTCGCTGGGCTATGAAATCGCGCCCAATCACTCGCTGATGGCCACCTTCGAGCATATGTCGAATGCCGGTCTCTGCGACAAGAACGACGGCATGACCGATGTCGGCATTCGCTACGGCTACCGTTTCTGACGCCACCGCGCGCGGCGGAACGGGAAAGGGCTCCCTTGCGGGAGCCCTTTTTCTTATCGGCCCTTTTCCTTATCGGCCTCGAACGGGCTGCCCCGCCGCCCCATCCCAGCGCCAGACGGGCGCGCCGGGCAGAAGGCGGACGCCGCCCACCCAGCGCTCCGGCGGCGCGAGGTCCATATAGTCGATCCGCCCTGCCAGACAGGCCCGGCCCGTATCGGTGAGCGCGACCATGCGTTGCGGCCATGCGCCGCCCGGCTCGACGGTAAGCACCGGCGTTTCCGCCAGAGCCATTTCCGCGAGAATGCGCCAGAACATGAGATCGCCGAGCCAGGGCAATGGTTCGTATTCGCGCATCAGCGCCGCGAAGATGCGGCCCGCCGTCAGGCTGCCCCGCTCGTCGAGAATACGCAGGATCAGCCGCTGGGTGAGCGAGAGGCCGTCTCCCGCGCCGGGCAGTTCCTGCAAATGCCGGTCGAGCGCGCCCTTCATGAAGGGAAGCGCCGCCGCGCCGTTTTCCGCGATCGTCCAGAGGTCGGTCGGATCGTCGGCCCGCAAGGCGGACCAGATGCGCGCGCCCAGCGCACATTGCGCTTCCGTCACGCGGGCGCGCCGGGACCAGAGCAGATGCAGCGCCTCGGGCGGCAACTGCCCGATGCCGATGAACCGCTCGCCCCCCGGAAAGGCATCCGTGGAGACAAGCTCGATCCGCGGCCGCCCCGGCATCTCCGCGAGAACCGCGAGCACGCGCGCCAGAATGAGCTGGTCGTAGCTGTCATGCTCGAACCAGAGCGCGACGCGCTGATAGTCGTGCGCCCGCGCAAGCCCGGCCTCTTCCGCCATCAGCCCGGCGCGGATATCGCTTTTCGGCCGGTCCATTTCCTCGCCATAGGCCTCGGCCAGAAAATCGACGCGCCGCGCCAGCCAGTCGTCCCCCGGCACCACCGGGCCCTGACAGAACGGGTCCGAATATTCCAGGAAGCGCCCCTCGAAACCGGCAAGCGCCAGCGCCTCGCCGATATCGTGGCCGCAGCGAATATGAAGCGTCGGCATATCGGCGTCGGGAATACGGCCCGCGCGAATGGCGCCGGCGGAGCTGTCGAGCGCCTCGATATGCGATTTGAGCTTCGGCCAGCTCGGCAGGCCGAGCTCGCGGGCAATGACGAATTGCGCATCGGCAAGCCGCAGGGGCGGCGCAAGGTCCTGCCGCTGCGCCTGCGCGCGCAAGAGCGCCGCCGCGTCGCCCGCATCGACGGCGCGTTGCAGCTCGCGGGCGCGCTTTTTCTGCTGCTCGAGATTGAGTCGGAAAGGATTTGCCGCGAAGGCGGCATCGGGATCGGTCATGGCCGGTTCCTCTTCATCGCGTCCGTGCCCGCCGATCAGACGAAAAGGAAACCGAATGCTCGGATCTTTATATCGTCAGGCCGGGGCGCAGCCCTTTCCGCGGGACATGGAGGCTTCGGCCAAGCCTGATCGAGAGATTGGCCGATTTGGCGAGGAGGTCAAGTGCGGTATCCGCTTTGTTGCGTCCCCCCCTCCCGGTCCTTCGGACCGACCTCCCCCGCAAGGGGGGAGGTGACATGACGAGACGCCGTCCTGATTTTCCCTCCCCCCTTGCGGGGGAGGGTCAGGGAGGGGGGTACGCAACAAGAGGGAGGGGGACGCAAAGAGAAAAATCCGCGAAACCCCGGATCCCCGGCGAAACTTGCGAACCGTTCGCGCTTGCCTATCGGGGCCGGTCACGCGAGTCTGTGTCGCCGCCCGGCGCGGCGACCGACAGGAATTTCGGCAGGAACAGGGGGAGAAACGATGTCTTCGGATACGACAACGAGCGAAGGAACGGGTTTCGGCGCGGGACGGCGCGCCTTTCACTGGGCGGCGGCGGTGCTCGTCCTGCTGATGATCCTGGGCGGCTTCACCATGAGCCGGGACACGGCGACGCTTCATTTCGGCTTCGGGATCGTGACGCTCGCCGTGCTGGTCCTCTGGCTCGGCTGGCGGATGGGCCATCCCCGGCCCGCCTTGCTGCCCATGCCGCGCTGGCAGCAGATTCTCGCCAAATCCGTGCATCACCTGCTGATGCTCACCGTCACGCTGCAACCGATTTTCGGGTTGATGATGGTGTCCTTCCATGAGAAGTCCATCAATGCCTTCGGCGTCATTCCGCTCAAGATCGTGCAGAACGACACGCTGAACGGCATCGGCCACGAAGCGCATGAGATCAACGCCTTCATCATCTGCGGCCTGCTGGTGCTGCATATCGGCGGCGCGCTCTATCATCACTTCGTCGCCAGGGACGCGACGCTGACGCGGATGATCTCCGGCAAAGCCGCTTGAACCCGATACCCGATACCCCGTGCCGGAGACGATATGGTCACGCTGAACAAGATCTATACCCGCACCGGCGACAAGGGCGACACCGCCCTTGCGACCGGCGAACGTGTGCCCAAACACGCACTGCGGATCGAAAGCTACGGCACCTCGGACGAGTTGAACGCCGTTCTGGGCGTCGCCCGCCTGCACACGCGCGACATGCCCGATCTCGACGCCATGCTGGGGCGTATCCAGAACGACCTCTTCGACCTCGGGGCGGACCTCGCAACGCCGTCCCTGGGCCCCGACGAGCAGGAAAAGCTGGGCTATGAACCGCTCAGGATCGTCGCAAGCCAGGTCGAACGGCTCGAATCCGAGATCGACCGCCTGAACGGCGAACTGGAGCCCTTGCGCTCCTTCATCCTGCCGGGCGGCCACCCGGCCGCGGCCCATCTGCACCATGCAAGGACGGTGTGCCGCCGGGCCGAACGGATCGCCACGGCGCTTGCCGGGGAAGCGAAAGAGCCGATCGGCGAAGCCTGCCTCCGCTACCTCAACCGGCTCTCCGATTTCCTTTTCGTCGCAGCACGTTACGTCAACAAGGCCGAGGGCGACGGCGACGTTCTCTGGGTGCCGGGCGGCAGCCGCTAAAGGCGCCGCAAGCCCTCCGGCGCGCCTTCCCTTACGTCGCGGGAAGCGCACCTGCCCGCAGGGCCCCCCTCGCGTTGACAGGGGCATATCCTCACACTAGGTTGCCGCACCGCAGCAGCTGTCTATCTCTATATGGACAGCCAGAGTTTCCCCCGAGGAGCAGCGATTTCCGCCGCATGGAATCCATGCGGGAAAGGCTGGCCCGAAGGATTTGAGACCGTCGCGCCGCCCTCGAGGCGGTGCGGAACCGACAAGGACCGGCACACCGGTCAGGAGCCAACGGTAACGGCAGAACCGGCCCCGGAATCTTCGGGAAACCGGCAAAGCCCGAGAACCGGTGCAACGCGCAGGGAGTTCACCTCAATGAAAGTGCTCGTTCCGATCAAGCGGGTTGTCGACTACAACGTAAAGATCCGTGTGAAATCGGATCAGAGCGGCGTCGACCTCGCCAATGTGAAGATGTCCATGAACCCGTTCGATGAAATCGCCGTTGAAGAGGCGGTTCGTCTGAAGGAAGCGGGTAAGGCCACCGAAGTCGTCGCCGTGTCGATCGGCGTTCAGCAGGCCACCGAAACCATCCGCACCGCGCTCGCCATGGGCGCCGACCGCGGCATCCTGGTGAAGACGGACGATGTGGTCGAACCCATCAACGTCGCCAAGATCCTCAAAGGCATCGCGGAAGAAGAAAAGCCGGACCTCATCATCCTCGGCAAGCAGGCGATCGACGACGACTGCAACCAGACGGGCCAGATGCTGGCCGCTCTTCTGGGCTGGGCGCAGGGCACCTTCGCCTCCAAGGTCGAAATCGACGGCGAGACGCTGAACCTGACGCGCGAAATCGACGGCGGCCTTCAGACGCTGAAGCTGAAGATGCCGGCCATCGTGACCGCCGACCTTCGCCTGAACGAGCCGCGCTATGCCTCGCTCCCCAACATCATGAAGGCGAAGAAGAAGCCGATCGATGAGAAGGCGCCGGGCGATTTCGGCGTGGACATCAAGCAGCACCTTGAAGTGCTGAAGGTGACCGAGCCGCCGCAGCGCGAAGCCGGTATCAAGGTTGAATCTGTTCAGGAGCTCGTTTCGAAGCTCAAGGAAGCGGGAGTGATCGGATGACCACGCTTGTAATTGCAGACCACAACAACGCCGAACTCGGCGACGCGACCGCCAAGACGGTCACCGCCGCGGCGAAAATCGGCGGCGACGTGCATGTGCTCGTCGCGGGCAAGGGTTGCGACGCAGTGGCCGAAGCCGCCGCGAAGCTCGACGGCGTCGCCAAGGTTCTCGTGGCCGACGATGCGCAGTACGAGCATCCGCTGGCCGAACCGCTTGCCGCTCTCGCGGTGAAGCTTGCCGACTCCTACGACGCGATCGTGTCGCCCGCCACCACCGTCGGCAAGAACTTCATGCCGCGTGTGGCCGCCCTCCTCGATGTCGCGCAGATCTCCGACATTGTGGGCGTGGAAAGCGCCGACACCTTCGAGCGTCCGATCTATGCCGGTAACGCCATCCAGACCGTGAAGTCCTCCGACTCCAAGAAGGTCATCACCGTGCGCACCACCGCCTTCCCGGCGGCGGGCGACGGCGGCTCGGCCTCTGTCGAGAAGGTCGATGCGGCCGAGAACCCGGGCCTTTCCGAATTCGTGAGCGAAGAGCTGACGAAGTCGGACCGTCCGGAACTGACCTCGGCCAAGGTCATCATCTCCGGTGGCCGCGGCATGCAGAACGGCGAAAACTTCGCCATGCTCGAAAAGGTCGCCGACAAGCTCGGCGCCGCGGTCGGCGCCTCGCGCGCGGCGGTGGATGCGGGCTTCGTGCCGAACGACTACCAGGTCGGCCAGACCGGCAAGATCGTCGCGCCCGAGCTTTACATCGCCGTCGGCATTTCCGGCGCGATCCAGCATCTGGCGGGCATGAAGGACTCCAAGGTCATCGTCGCCATCAACAAGGACGAGGAAGCCCCGATCTTCCAGGTCGCCGATTACGGCCTGGTCGCGGACCTCTTCCAGGCGGTGCCGGAGCTGGAAGAAGCGCTCGGCTGAGCCTTCCGCCGTTCCACGAAGCGAAATCAGGCGCTGTCCCCCCGGGACAGCGCCTTTTTCATGCCCGATAGCCCGCCCATAGATATTGCGCAGCGCAGCAATCCATGGAAAACCTGTAGATGGGGGCACGGGTCGCGCGGGATGAAAACCGCGCCGTGCCCCCATGCGTTTTGTGTATCATTCGCGGGGGACAGGCCATCGCCCTCCCCCCGGGCCAAGCGGGACGGATGAGAGATGAAGGTTCGAAAAGTCGGTGTGATCGGGGCGGGTCAGATGGGCAACGGCATCGCCCATGTCTGTGCGCTGGCGGGCTATGAGGTCGCGCTCAACGATGTGTCCGAAGACCGCATCGAAGCGGGCCTTGCGACCATCAACGGCAACATGACGCGCCAGGCAAGCTCCGGCCGCATCAGCGAGGCCGACAAGGAAGCAGCCCTCGACCGCATTTCCGCCGCAGCCGACTACACCGCCTTCGAGGACGCGGATGTCGTGATCGAATCCGCCACCGAAAAGGAAGAGGTGAAACGCGCCATCTTCGCCGATCTCTGCCCGCATCTGCGCGAAGACGCCTTTATCGCCACCAATACCTCCTCGATCTCCATCACCCGGCTGGCCGCCTCCACGGACCGGCCGGAACGCTTCATGGGCGTCCATTTCATGAACCCTGTGCCGGTGATGGAGCTGGTGGAGCTGGTGCGCGGCATCGCCACCGACGACGAAACCTTCGATTTCTTCCAGGATTTCGCGAAATCGCTGGGCAAGGAAGTGGCGAATGCCGAAGACTTCCCGGCCTTCATCGTGAACCGCATCCTGCTGCCCATGATCAACGAGGCCGTCTATACGCTTTATGAGGGCGTCGGCTCGGTGGAGAGCATCGACAAGGCCATGAAGCTCGGCGCCAACCATCCCATGGGGCCGCTGCAGCTCGCAGACTTCATCGGTCTCGACACCTGCCTCTCCATCATGCAGGTGCTCTATGACGGGCTGGCGGATTCGAAATACCGCCCCTGCCCGCTACTGGTGAAATATGTCGAGGCGGGCTGGCTCGGCCGCAAGACCCAGCGCGGCTTCTACGACTATCGCGGCGAGCATCCGGTTCCCACGCGCTGAGCCCGCCCCCGCGAGAGCCCCCATCGAAGCCCCCGCGAAAGCCCGACGGCACAAGCCTGCATTTCAGTCAATTCGGAAGCAAATCGTTAACCGGCCCCTGCTTAACATAAAGCGATACATGGGCGGGGCTGCCTGCCCAGGAGTGGGGTCGACGATGGGCTCTCTGAGACTGGATTCAGATACAGAGCATTACCTGGAAGGCGATATCGACTATCTCGACCGGCCGGAGCATCACGCCGCCATCGAGCTGGCGGAGTATTGGCTCGCCAAGCGCGGCGACCGCGCCATGCCCTTCCGGAGCGATATCCGGCCCACCGAAATTCCGGCGCTCCTGCCCTATCTCATCATCAATGAAGTCGTCGACAATGGTGAGGATTTCCGGATCCGCCTTTACGGGACCGAGCTGAGCCGCCTGTCGGGCGAAGAGCGGACGGGCAAGCTCATCTCCGAAATCTGCGGCACCCCCGAAACATTGCCCCATCGCTGGCGGACACAGGCCCGCTGGCTGGAAATCAACCGCCGGGCCTTACAAACCGTCGCGCCCGTCTATGCCCGCGCGTTGATGCTGAACGAGAGAAACGACAGCCGGGACGCCCATGTCGTCGCCCTGCCGCTCACCGTGCAGGGCAACGCCGTGGAGCAGATCCTGGGCGCGATCTTCTCCGTGCCGATAAAGGAAATGGCCTAACCCTCTCCGGCGGGGAAGAGACCGGGCGGATCGTAGGTGACAGGCGCATCTTCCAGCTTCTGCCCCAGCATGGCCGGCAGCATGCCGAAGAGGCGCTCCATGGCATGGCCAAGCGTGCCATCGATCGCACCGTTTTCTGGCTCGAAATCGGTGATGGAGAGGTCGAGCTTGCGAAGCGCCTCAAGCGGTTTTCGCGCGGCCCAGAACATCGTCCCCGCATAATATTCCGGACGCTGCCCGGACGGCTCGCCCCCCAGACTACGGATCAGCTCGAAAACAGTATCGCGGTTCTCGCCCCATACGCCGTCCTCGCGGAAATGAGCGTTGGGAAAATGAAAGCGGGGAGGTGACTGGAACACCGCTACTGTCTGGGATATACTGTATATTAGAGGAAAATAATATTTCTAGTCGATCGCGGTCAACGCAAGAAGCTAGGCTCGGAGTATGATGGGGGGAGAAATTGCCAATCGACAAGCTACCTGAAGACTTTGATGAGCGGGTTTATCTAGACCTTCATCCGGACGTTGAGCGTGCGGGATTGCGTGGCGATCAGCACTATCTGCAATATGGCATCAGAGAGGGCCGAGCATACAAACCACAGCCTCACCCCGCTATATCGTTGCTCGATAAGAGTATGAAGGTATTGGAAATTGGCCCCGGCTATAGGCCGCTTGTCAGCCGTCGAGAAGGATGGAACTCACTCAATGTGGACCATGCTACGGCTGAAGAGTTACGTTTGAAGTACAAAGATCATCAGAATACGGACGCTATTGAAGATATCGACTTTGTCTGGAAAAGCGGCAGTCTTCTCACCGCGCTTCCTGAGGGTCATCAGGGCTCCTTTGATGCCTTATTGGCAAGCCACGTCATTGAACATTTCCCCGACCCCTTGGGCTTTCTGCAGGCAGCTTCAAGCCTCCTTAAGCCCGATGGGCTCTTGTCACTGGTCATTCCTGACAAGAGATACATGTTCGATTTTTTCAAGTTTCCGAGTACAACTGGTGACTATCTTTGGTCACACGCGCAAAGGCTGGATCGCCATACGCCCAAGACAATTTTTGAGAATATTTCTGTAAACGTACATAATAATGATCAGATAGTGTGGTCACCGGGTGTGCCCGTGCAACCTAGATTTTTTGGAGATGACTGCCTCACCTCTGGTTTTCAGCGCTTCAATCAACTGCTTCTTTCCTCCTCCGATTATGAGGACGCCCACGCAACTTTCTACACGCCAGCAAGTTTCCAGCTCATTATTTTGGAACTCGGACAGCTCGGCGTCGTCGATTTCTCCATCCACGCCATGCCCGCGCCCGCGGGATGCGAATTCTACGTTTATCTCAAAAAGGGTGTGGTGACAGCAGAGTCCACCGAGAATCTGTCTGCAAAGAGACTGGCTTTGCTGTCCAGAATTTTCGAAGAGCTGGCAGAGCAAGTTACTACGGATTGACCTGATGATGTGGACATCTGCCACGCCCAGCATCCAAGTGCCATGCTTGTAGTTGCTGTTTGACCAATCAAATCAGGGGAGGAGCCATCGTAAGCGGTGTTCCGGTCACACCCCGCCCATTTCACCGGCTTGTTTTCGGCTTCCAGCGTTTCGCGAGCTTGAGGACTTCGAGACGGAGTTCATC
>NZ_JAASQO010000011.1 GCF_011762095.1 Parvibaculum indicum
ATGAACTCCGTCTCGAAGTCCTCAAGCTCGCGAAACGCTGGAAGCCGAAAACAAGCCGGTGAAATGGGCGGGGTGTGACCGGAACACCGCTTACGGGAATACACATATTGTTGGGGAAAAGATGCTTGATATCGCTCAATGGCTGGATTCATTCCATTCATTGGTATGGGTGGCGTTAATTGTCATCTGCCTGCAATTCGTGGTCGCGGGAGCGCTCATCTCACTCGCCTACTACATCGTTTCCAAGGACAAGTTACGGCTGGAACTGTTCTCGCGTCGCCTCAGCGTTTTCGAGGGCATCCAGGAAATCCTCACTGACTATATCGTAAGAGAACATATCGGCCCGGAAGAGTTGCGGCGCTACGTATCGGTCACCTCCGAAGCGCCTTTCATCCTCGGGCAGGATGTCGTCGCGCATCTCAACGAAATCCGCTCGCGCTTCATCGTCCTTGTCGTGTGGGGACAACTTCCCGACAGGAACAATCTCCCCGCTTCCGAACGCGAGAAGGCGGAAATGGCGGAACGCTGGATCAAGGACCACATCGATTCCGATACGCTGCAAAAGCTCTTCGTGAAGGAAATGGGTCTCTTCTTCTCCCGGAGAAAACGGGAACGACCCCGGACCCTTCAAACCACAAGCGCCTAAGAAAACGCGCCTTCGCGCCACGGGCGCACCCCACCCGATTTTCATGGTGCCGCGAGAAGCGCATCGCCGGCGTTCGGCGCAAGACGCTGCAACACGCCATGCCCCATGCCGACAATCCTGTCATCTTTCGACGCGGGTACAACTGCGATTTGTACGCCGCCAATCCATGCGATGAAAAACGGTCAGCCGGACCGTCCGTATGCTGCCGACCCGCATCCCGTCGGCACGACGGAGGCTGGTGTGATTCTATTGAGCAAAATATCCATATCGGACCCGATTAGATGCATTAGTAAAGTGAAATTACAATTTCTAATGCAATATTATGGATCAGGTCGGACGAACCGCTTGTCCATTTAAGCTTTCTTGAATGTAAGCTTCTTTGCATCTAGGGACCCGGTACACATCATGGTTTTGACTGTAGCGCTAATAGTTACAATTCAATTTGTGCTGGGTTTCGGAGCGCTCGCTCTGGCTTGCGCCTATTCGTCCCGGTGTCATATGCGGAGGGGCCTTTTCAAACGACAGCTCACCATATTCGAGGGCGTCCAGGACACCTTCACCCATTTCGTGACGCATGGCCGGATCGATGCGGACAGCCTTCGCTTCTTCACATCCGTCACAGCCGAGGCACCGCTCATCCTGGGGCCGGACATCGTTTCCCTTCTCGACGAGATCCGCTCGCACCTCCTCTTCATGGCCATGATCGAGGAACGGCAGCAGGCGGGCGACCTGACGTCTTTCGAGCAGAAGCAGCTCGACAACGCAAAATGCCGGCTGCAGCGGATGATAGACACCAACGCGCTCCAGACCCTCTTCATGAAGGAAGTTCACCAGCGCTCGCACATCGGCAAGCGGGTGAACCACATCCGGCGCAAGATGTTTCCCGGATTGCCGTCCGGCGCGACCTCCCCCTCCTACTGACGGGAAAACGCATGGCGAGCCCGCTCGCCCGCCATGCGCATCGCATCACCGCTGTTTGCTCTTGCCGTCGCCGCCCTGATTGCTTTCGGCGACGATCCGGTCCGCACCATGGTCGCGATAGGCCTTCGCCGTCCTGTTCGCCCAGGCCAGCGGCGAGACGCGCGGCAGGCTGCGGTCGTCCAGCACAAACCCGTGCCCGCGCGCATCCCGCCCGGCGACCACGATGCCGCATTCGTCCGACGCCGGACCGCTCGTCACTGGCGGGTCCACCGCCACCACGATGCGCGTCAGCTCCGGCAGCGCATTCACCCGTGTCTCTTCCAGCAAGCCGCGCGACCAGAGCGCATGCGGATTGTCCTCGATCAGTTCCGCGTCGAGTTCCTGCCGCCCCAGCCGCGTGCCCTCGTAGCGCGCGATCACCGAGCGGAAAAACGCATCCGCCAGATTGGCGCGGTTGGCATAGGTCGAGGCTTTCGTCACCGCCGTCGCTTCGTCCTTCATGAGGCGCTTGACCAGCGGCACCGGCCTCGGCGTCGTCGTCACCACCTGCCGGGGCCGCTCGCCCAGCCTGAGGCCGAATTGCAGCATGTCCCAGGCCGCTTCCGCATAGCGCCATTTCGCCAGCTCGTCGGCCCAGGCCGCGTCGAATTGCGGCCCGCGCAGGCTTTCCGGTTCCGTCGCCGAAAACAATTGCGCCACCGCGCCGTTCGGCCATAGAAGTCTGCGCCGCGAGGCCTCGTATTTCGGCTTCGCCACGCCGGAGATGGCCATGAGCCCGGACGGCCCGTCCACCATCACCTCGCGTGCATCCGCATAAGTTTCGCCGACAAGTGCGATGCGGCCGGCTCGGTTCGCGTCCACCTGCGCCCGCACCCATTCCGCGCCCGCGCGGGTTTTCCCTGCGCCGCGCCCGCCCAGCACCAGCCATGTCGTCCAGTCGGTCGACGGCGGCAACTGGTCGGCGCGCGCCCAGAAGGGCCAGTGTTCAATCAGAAACGCCGCTTCCTTCGCCGTCAGGCTTTTCAGGAAGCCGCGCCTCGCCGTTTCCGGCAGCGAGGCCAACGAGGCGGCGCTCAAGCTCGGCGCGGAGCGCGGCGCCCCCCTTGTCTGCTCCATCCTTCGGTTTCGCCTTCTTGGTCGCGTTCTGAATTTCGGTCAGCTTGTCGAGCGAGCGCACCAGCACGGTCAGCCGCTTCGCCGCGCGTTCGCGGTCGGCGGGTGCACCGTCCTGCTCATATTCCTTTTCGATATCGCCGATTTCCCGGTCGATGAGCCGTCGCAGCCGCGTCAGCAGATTGGCCTGCGTCAACCGTCCCGCCGTGGCGCGCTCCTCCGGCGCGGCGTTTTTCGCGCGGCTTTGCGTACATCGCATCGGCCAGCCTTCACGGGTCGCCCTGGCGGAAAGGGTCTGCCACGGAATGCCCAGCGTCGCCGCCGTCTCGCGCAGCGGGATTGCCGGATCGGCATAGGCGCGCCTCACCGCCGCCCAGTCGATGCTTTCCGCATCCTGTTCGTTCGTCTCGTTCACGGATTTCCCGATATACAAAAGAAGGTAGGAAGGAGCGGCCCGCTTGCCAATTGGGGATATCTTCGAAATTGCAAGTCGTCCCCGCATGCGTATCGTGGGTTCGAATCCTATCCTCTCCGCCACGCACAATAAGTTGGAGAACGCGAAAACATGGTCCGCTGCCTGATGCTCGATGTGGACGGGGTCGTGGTCACGGGCCGCCCGGAAGACGGCCTGTCCTGGGCCACCGACATCGAACGCGATCTCGGCATCGCGCCCGATGCGCTGCGCGACATCTTCTTCGCGCCGCACTGGACCGACATCGTGACGGGCCGCAAACCGCTTCTCGACACGCTCCACACCTGCCTGCCCGCGCTTGCGCCCTCGCTCACCGCGCAGGCCTTCATCGACTACTGGTTCGAAAAGGATTCGCGCATCGACCGCGCCGTGCTGGCCGCCTGCGACGCGCTGCGCGGGCGCGGCGTGCGGGTCTTCCTCGCCACCAATCAGGAACATCTGCGCGCGGCCCACCTCATGGACCGCCTCGCGCTGCGTCCTCATGTCGACGGCATGATCTATTCCGCCGATATCGCCGCGCGAAAGCCGGATCGCGCCTTTTTCGACGCCGCCGAAAGGATCAGCGGCGCCGCGCCGCATGACATTCTTCTGGTGGACGATACGAAGGCCAATATAGACGCCGCCCTCGCAGCAGGCTGGAACGCCGCGCATTGGGCGCCGGGGACGACTCCCGAAACACTTCCGGATATGGTCCGAAGATAGGAAGCGAGCGCCCCGCTGCCAATTGGGGATATCTCGTAAAATACGAAACGGATGTCATCCCGGCGAAAGCCGGGACCCAATCCACGTTTCGGCATGCCGGGAGGATACTTGTTGCCCGGACCTATTGGCGGTGGCGTATCGCCTTTCACCCTGAGCGGCACAAATACCAGTTCGGATCCCGCACAGGCTTGCAATTCGCTGGGGAATAAAAGTCCTCTATTCGGGCATTGGTGGATACTTTTACGATCCAGATGCCTTCAGTACTCCCGCCGAACCCGTGGCCGAAAATCAGGAACTTAACCAGCCGAACATTCTTCCAGCCAAGGGCGGTCTCATTCTCTGGAGATTCTTCCGACCGAAAGACATCCACCGACTGCACGTCGATCTTCGCCATCTGACGCACGATGTCGGTGTAAGCAGCCTTATCCTCTGATGACAAAGGCCCGTATTGCTTATTGAGATGCATGTTCCCCTTTTCAGGGGTGAAATCCTCGGTGATATATTTGAACTTGGGATTTTTAATAAGCTCACGATCCAGCGTCTCGAATGCTTTCTCGTGAGCATGGAAGATGGCCTCCGCCTCGTCCATCGTTCCCCATTCTTCACATGCGAAAAGGGAAAGGAGGGCGAACAGAACAAAGAGCCGAACCGATATTTTCATGAAAGGCCCTCAATCCGCCTCGTCGCCCAGCTCGTCCCTGTCGTCGAAGGGCCAGCTTGCTTCGTGGTCCTCTATGTCGTCCTTCACGTCGGACTCATAGACGAACCGTCCCCGTACGGACATTCCGGCCTCGATCACCGTCCGGTATTCGCCGGAGCGCAAGGGGTGCCACCACGCAAGGCCCCGCCCCTCCTTCAGCCGCCGATAGGCGCAGGAAGGCGGCATCCAGTCGATGTCCTCGATATTGTCCGGCGTCAGCGGAATGCAGTCCGGTACGCGCTTGTTGCGGTTAGGGTAGTCCGTGCAGCGGCAGGTGCCCGCCTCCAGCAGGTCGCAGCCCACATCGGTATAGATGAGCTCGTCCGTCTCCTCGTCCTCGAGCTTGACGAGACAGCATTTGGCGCAGCCGTCGCATAGCTGCTCCCATTCCGCCTTCGTCATTTCGTCGAGGCGCTTCACGCGCCAGAAGGGTTCTTCGCTCATGCGCGCCTCTTGCCCCTTTGCGCGAACGGGGTCAAGTGTGCAGTGCCAGGTGTGCGGTGCAATGTCCCGCGCGATCTGTGCCGCCCGGGTCACAATAGTGCCCCATTCATGCCCTGTTCAGCCCTTTTCCGGCCATATCCCCTGCACAAACATGGTGATTATGGCCGGCATCGGTATTCTCCGCCCCCTATGGTCGCCATCGGGGGACGGGACTTCAGCGGGGCAATGGCGCTTTGAGCGATAACTGGGACGATCCGGAATATCCGCCTTCCGCGGAGCGGCTTCCGTCGCCGCCGGAGAACGATCCGGCGCCTTCGGGCCCGCGCCACGGGCCGACCGCGCGCCTCCTCGCCATCCTCGCCGCGGGTCTGGACTGGTTCCGCGCGATCGAGATGCCCCGGGGCCGCGAGTGGATCGCGCCCATCGCCTCCTTCGTCTTCACCTTCTTCTTCATTCTGGCCGCGCTGCTCGTCTTTGACACGCTGCCCAAGATCGACGGCCGCCTTGCCGCCGGTCCGCATTCGCCGGGGCTTGCCGTCACCGTGCTCGACACGAACGGCAAGGAAATCGGCTCGCGCGGCGGGCGCGCGGCGAAGGACGTTCCGCTGGGCGAACTGCCGCCCTATCTGGTGAACGCCTTCATCGCCACCGAGGACCGCCGCTTCTACGAGCATGGCGCGGTCGAACTGCGCTCGATCCTGCGCGCCGCGCTTGCCAATCTGAGCGCGGGCGGTTTCGTGCAGGGCGGGTCGACCATCACCCAGCAGCTTGCCAAGAATCTTTATCTCGACAATGCCCGCACGCTCTGGCGCAAGGCGCAGGAAGCGCTGATCTCCGTCTGGCTCGAACGCCGCCTCACCAAGGACGAGATCCTCGAGCTTTACCTGAACCGCATCTATATGGGCGGCGGCACCTATGGCGTGGAAGCGGCGTCACAATATTATTTCGGCAAGTCCGCCCGCGAGGTCACGCTGGCCGAGGCCGCCATTCTGGCCGGTCTGCCCAAGGCGCCCAGCCGCTTCGCGCCCAGCACCAATCTGAAGGCGGCCCGCACGCGCGCCGGCCATGTGCTCGACGCCATGGTGGCGAACGGCAACATCACCGAGGCCGAGGCGCGGGAAGCCCGCACAAATCCGGCGGAGATGGCGGTTCGCGACGCGCCGGACAGCGAAAACTATTTCCTCGACTGGGTTTATGACCGGGTGGGCCGGCTGCTGCCCGAGGCCCGGGGCCGGTTCATCGTCCGCACCACGCTCGACCGGAAAAAACAGGCCGCCGCGGCCGCCGCCATCGCCGGGGCGCTCAAGGCCAATGGCGAAAAGCTCAATATCTCGCAAGGCGCGATGATCGCGCTGGCGCCCGACGGCTCCATCCTCGCCATGGTGGGCGGCAAATCCTATGGCGACAGCCAGTTCAACCGCGCCGTGCAGGCCCGCCGCCAGCCCGGCTCCGCCTTCAAGCCCTTCGTCTATCTGGCCGCGCTGGAAGACGGCATGAAGCCCTGGTCGGGCTTTTACGACAAGCGTCTCGACTATAATGGCTGGACGCCGCAGAACGCCGGCGGCAAGAGCTGGGGCCAGGTCACCATGACGACCGCGCTTGCCCATTCCATCAACCGCGTCGCGGTGCAGGTCGGCGACAAGGTCGGCGTGGAGCGGGTTCGCGAGGCGGCAAAGGAACTCGGCATCGCCTCGCCCATTCCGCATAATCTGTCGATCACGCTCGGCTCGTCCGGCGTGTCGCTGATGGAACTCACCGGCGCCTATGCCGCCTTCCCGGCCGAAGGGCGCCTCATCGCGCCTTACGCGATCCGCCAGATCACGGCGAGCAACGGCTCGATCCTCTACACCCATGCGACCGGCACGGCGCGCGCCACGAGCAAGCGTTCGGCACGCTACATGAATGCGATGCTGCGCCGGGTCATGACCACGGGCACCGGCAAGGGCGCGCGGCTTGACGACCGGCTGGCCGCGGGCAAGACCGGCACCTCGCAGGATTACCGCGACGCCTGGTTCATCGGCTATACCGGCAACGAGATCGCAGGCGTCTGGTTCGGCAATGACGACAATGCGCCGATGAAGCGCGTCTATGGCGGCACGGTCGCCGCGCGGGCCTGGAAGAGCTACATGCAGGCCTCGCTCAGGGGCACCCCGCCCGCCCCCATTCCCGGCGTCAGCGACACCGACTGGGTGAACCCGGACGACGAGCGCAAGCACGAGCCGGAAGATAGGCTCACCGGCTTCTTCGCAGGCCTTGCCGACATCTTCTCCCGCACCCCGCGCCAGGACCCCAACCGCCGCTGGGGCTCCGGCTTCCGCCGCGGCGGCGAGATGGTCGGCTCGGGATACTAACCTCAAAACACCCGTGTCATCCCGGCGAAAGCCGGGACCCACTCGCCTCTCATCCGGCCCCGGCGCTCCCCCTCACCCTGAGGAGCGGACGCCCCTCCGCGTCTCGAAGGGCGAGGCCCGAACTCGTCGCCCGGCTCCCGGGGACGCCCCGCCCGCTCAACCGCGACCTTCTGCCGGTTCGACTTCGACGGTGATATGCGACAGCCCGCGAATGGGGGTCAGCCGGGCCTTGTAATAGGAGGGCTCCCGCGGCGTCGCCGAGACGAGCGCGACGATGGCGGCATGGTGCCCCGGCCCGACCTGCCACACGTGAAGATCGGTGATCCGGCTATCGGCCTTTTCCATCGCCCGGTGGATTTCACCGGGAATATCCCTGTCTCCCGGCGTCCGATCCAGCAGCACCGCGCCGGCATCGCGTATCAGCCCCCACGACCAGTGCGCGATGACCAGCGCGCCCACCACCCCCATCAGCGGGTCCGCCCATATCCAGCCGTAAACGCTGCCGAGCGCCAGCGCCAGAATGGCGAGGATCGATGTCAGCGCATCGGCCAGCACATGCAGATAGGCGGCACGCAGATTATTGTCGCGCGCCCGTCCGGCATCTGCGTGGCCATGCCCCTTGCCGTGATCGTGCCCGTGAGCTTGATCGTGCCCATGATCGTGAGCATGCCCGTGATGATGGTGATGATCGTCCCTCAGCAGCCAGGCGCAGGCGAGATTGACGGCGAGGCCCAAAGCGGCGACGCCCATCGCCTGTCCGAAGTCGATCCGCACCGGGTTTGCCAGCCGCACCAGGCTTTCCCAGCCGATCAGCAAGGCGACGAGCGCGAGAATGACCGCGCTCGCAAAGGCCCCCAGATCGCCGAGCTTTCCCGTGCCGAAGGCGAAGCGCGGGTCTTCCGCGTAGCGCCGGGCATAGAGATAGGCCAGCGCGGCGATCAGCATGGCGCCCGCATGGGTCGACATATGCCAGCCATCCGCCACCAGCGCCATCGAACCGTAGATCGTGCCGGCCGCGATTTCGACGACCATCATCGTCGCCGTCAGCGCGATGACCAGCCAGACCCGGCGCTCGTTGCGCCTGTGGTTCGCGCCCAGAAAATCATGGGAATGGGTATGCGTGGAGATGTCGTCGAGTGTCATGGAGCCGCCTTCCCGCGCCGCGTCTACTTCATGTAAGTCCGGATGATGCCGAGCAGTTCCTCGCCGCCCTGCTCGCGCTCGGCGGCGCTTCCGGCCCGCAGAACATGCTCGCGAAGATGGTCCTCCAGCAGTTCCGCCGTGAGCCCGTTCATCGCCCCCCGCGCGGAGGCAAGCTGGCGCAGCACTTCCGCGCAGGGCTTTTCGCTATCGAGCGCGCGTTCGACCCCCTCGAGCTGCCCCTTGAGGCGGCGGATCCGGGCGATCAGCTTGTCTTTCTTGCGGATGGTGTGAGCCATGGCACGCCGGGCCTTTCGATCAATATAGTATAGGGGACTATAGTATATGCCGCACCGGAGGAAAAGAGCCCCCTCGCCCTGAGAAGCGGACGCCCCTCCGCGTCTCGAAGGGCGAGCCCCGCGCCTGCCGCCCCGGATCCCGGGGCAAGCCCGGGATGACATCCGTTTTTTTGGAAAGGCCGAGGCCAAAACCAAAGTGTCATCCCGGGATTTATTCCCGGGATCCACTCGCATCGCGATGTGCCGATAAGTGGATTGGGTCCCGGCTTTCGCCGGAATGACGCCGAAGCTGCGACACCCCATTGCCAGCCCCCGCGCGATACGTCACAAAGGCGCCCGCAACCTTCCACTCACGGGTACCGTCTTGGCTCCGCCTCTTCTCGCGCTTCGCGACATCAAGGTCGATTTCGCCGATCAGATGCTGATCGACGGCGCGGCGTTTTCGCTCGCGCCGGGCGACCGGCTCTGCCTCATCGGGCGGAACGGCGCGGGCAAGTCCACCCTCCTGCGCATCGCGGCCGGGCTCACCGAGGCCGATGGCGGCGAGCGTTTCGTCCAGCCGGGCACGAAGATCGCCTATCTGAGGCAGGTGCCGGATTTCGCCGGCGCGGAGACCGTGCTCGACTATGCGACGGCGGAAGGCGCGCCCGCCCATCAGGCGGAAGCCGTGCTGGGCGATCTCGGGCTCGACCCCGCCGCCCCCACCTCGTCCCTTTCCGGCGGCGAGGGGCGCAAGGCGGCGCTGGCGCGTGTGCTGGCGGGCGAACCGGACGTGCTGCTGCTCGACGAGCCGACCAACCATCTCGACCTTCCCAGCATCGAATGGCTCGAAAACCGTCTCACGCAGTTTCGCGGCGCCTTCATCCTCATCAGCCATGACCGCGCCTTTCTGAAGCGGCTCACGGCGGGCTGCCTCTGGCTCGACCGGGGCACGATCCGGCGTCTCGACAAGGGCTTTGCGCAGTTCGACGACTGGTCGGAACAGATCCTCGCCGAGGAGGAAGTCACCGCCCGCAAGCTCGACAAGCTCATCGAGCAGGAAACGCAATGGTCGCGCGAGGGCATTTCCGCGCGGCGCAAGCGCAATCAGGGGCGTCTCAGGCGGCTTGCCGACATGCGCAACCAGCGCGCCCAGCGCGTACGCCAGACGGGCCGCGCCGAAATGGGTCTCGAAAGCGGGCAGTCCTCCGGCACGCTGGTCGTCGAGGCGAAGCATGTCTCGAAAAGCTGGCCGCTGCCCGATGGCGGTTCGCGCATGGTCGTCCGCGATTTCTCCACCCGCATCCTGCGCGGCGACAAGGTGGGTCTCATCGGCCCCAATGGCGCGGGCAAGACGACGCTTCTCAAAATCCTCACCGGCCAGCTTCAGCCGGATGAAGGCACCATCCGCATGGGCACGAATCTGACGCCGGTCTATGTGGACCAGTCCCGCGCCTCCCTCAACCCGGAGGCGACGCTTTGGGACACGCTGTGCGAAGGCGGCGGCGACCAGGTGATGGTGCGCGGCCAGCCGCGGCATGTCGTTTCGTACCTGCGCGACTTCCTGTTCCGCGAACAACAGGCGCGGCAGCCGGTGAAGGCGCTGTCGGGCGGCGAGCAGTGCCGGCTGTTGCTCGCCCGCGCACTCGCCAAACCCTCCAACCTTCTCATCCTCGACGAGCCGACCAACGATCTCGACATGGACACGCTCGACCTGTTGCAGGAACTGCTCGCCGATTATGACGGCACGCTGCTGCTCGTCAGCCATGACCGCGACTTCCTCGACCGCGTCGTCACCTCCGTCATCGGGTTCGAGGGCGACGGCGTGCTGCGCGAATATCCCGGCGGCTATTCCGACTTCATCCGCCAGCGCAAGGACGACGCATCCGCCGCCGACGCCCGGCGCGAGTCGCGGCCCGCCGCCCCGAAGACCGCAGACGCCCGGCCCAAACAGCAGACCAAGCTCTCCTACAAGGACGGTCTGGCGCTCGAGCAGTTGCAGAAGCGGATGCCGGAGATCGAGGCCGAAATCGGCAGCCTCGAAAACGTGCTGGCGGACCCGGATCTCTATGCGAAGAACCCGGAGAAATTCGCAAAAACCACCGAAAAACTGGATGCGCTCAGGGCCGAGCTGGCGGAAGCGGAAGAACGCTGGCTGGAGCTTGAGATGAAGCGCGAGGCGCTGTCGGGCGGCTGACAGGGTTAACCAATCTTCAAATTGTGCTTTGACTGTGTCCCATAATGGGGCTCTCATACCGTCAGGCAAGGCGCGGCCCGATAGAGACGGGGTGTGTGGGCGGCGCTTTCCGTCGAAAAAACAGGCTGTCGGATATTCGGGGTCCGATAGCGGGGGATTTCCATATGGGGAAATGGCCACTCTGGATCGGCACCACGCTGCTCGCGGTCGCAGGCCTGCAGCTCGCCATGATTTTCGTTCTGCCGAGCCTGCCGATCGACGTTTCTTCCGAAAAGACGCCGCCATCGACCGGCGATGCGCCGGGCGAGGTCGCGGCCGCCGCGCAAAGCGCGACAACGCAGGCCGCGCCGACGGCTGACCTGCCGCTCTACACCGCCTGCGTTCGCGAAACCTCGAAACATCCGATGCGTCTGGCGGCGGCGAGCGCGCAAGGCGCCCTCCCGGACGACCGGCAGCGCGATCTGCGGCGCGTCGACATGCTGTTCGTCTTCTCCGTCGATGCCCGCTCCGCGACCGCGCAGGCCGCGCATGATCGGGTCGTGATGCGGGCGCCCGCGCAGTTCGGCGTCGTCATGTATCGCAGCGTCGTCGCCCATGGCCGCGAAGACGGCGCGCAACAGGCGGCGGACTGCATGCCGTTCTGACGCGGCCATGTCCGGCGGCTGGTTCTCCCCCGCCGCCGCTGCTAGGCTCTTTCTCACAGATACGGTTGCTTTATGCCCATTCGCGTCATGCCCCGCTTCAGGCAGGGCATGACGAACAGGCAATTGTTTGCCATGTAGCTATCGCGGGGGAACCATCCACATGAATCGCACTCTCATGCTCGGCGGCGGCGCCATTCTCGCCGCTATCGCGGTGGCGCTTCTGCTCGTCCTGGACACCGCCGCCCCACCCGCGACGGATGACGACCTCGTTCATGTGAGCTTTGCCACCGACTGGAAGGCGGAAGCAGAACATGGCGGTTTCTATCAGGCGCTGGCCAAGGGCTATTACCGCGAGGCGGGGCTCGACGTTTCCATCAAGCAGGGCGGCCCGGCGGTGAACGTGCCCCAGCTTCTCGCCACGGGTTCGGTCGATTTCGGCATCGGCTCCAACGCCTTCATCCCGCTCAACATGGCGGTGGTGAATGCGGGCGCCAAGGCCGTCATGGCGACCTTCCAGAAAGACCCGCAAGTGCTCATCACCCATCCGCGCGACGATGTGAAAAGCATCGCCGACATGAAGGGCAAGCCCATCATGGTGTCGGATGCGACGGTGAGCGCCTTCTGGCAATGGCTGAAGGCGAAATACGATTTCACCGACGACCAGATCCGCAAATATACCTTCAACACCGCCCCCTTCATCGCCGACGAAAAGGCGATCCAGCAGGGTTATCTCTCGTCGGAGCCCTACACCATCGAAAAGCGAAGCGGCATGACACCGCAGGTCTTCCTGCTCGCCGACGCGGGCTATCCGGGCTATGCCTCCTTCATCATGGCGCCGAACGAGCTCATCGCCGAGCGGCCCGAGGTGGTTCGCGCCTTCGTCGAGGCGAGCATTCGCGGCTGGGTCGATTATCTCTACGGCGACCCCGCACCCGGCAATGCGCTCATCAAGCGGGACAATCCGGATGCGACGGACGACCTGCTCGCGCATTCCATCTCGGTGCTGAAGGAAAACGGCATCGTCGATTCCGGCGAGACGGAAACGCTCGGGATCGGCGCGATGACGGATGCGCGCTGGCGCGATTTCTACACCGCCATGCGCGATGCGGGCGTCTACCCCGCCGACCTCGATCTCGACAAGGCCTACACGCTCGCCTTCGTGAACAAGGGCGTCGGGCTCGAGCTAGAAAAGAAGTTCAAGGGCGAGTGAGCCCTCTGGCTTTGCAGTCCAAAACAGGAGCTGTCATCCCGGCCTTGTGCCGGGATCCAGGGGCAACAGATGCAGAGTGTTCCGCCCCTGGGCCCCGGGACAAGCCCGGGGTGACATCCGCTTTGTGATCTTCCCCCGCTATTCCCAAGGAATTCAGAAGACCCTACTCTTCATCTCATGTCAGAAGCCACTTCCTCCCCCCTCATCTCGCTCGACCGTGTCGGCAAGACCTACGCCTCGGGTATCATGGCGCTCGGCGGGGTGAGCGCGGAGATTGCGCAAGGCTCGTTCGTCTCGCTGGTCGGGCCGTCGGGCTGCGGCAAGTCCACGCTGTTGCGCATTCTCGCAGGGCTCATCTCCGCCGATAGCGGCGCCGTCGCATGGCCCGCCACCGGCGCGCGCCCGGCGGAACTCGGTTTCGTCTTTCAGGAAGCGACGCTCATGCCCTGGGCCAGCGTCTTCGACAATGTCTGGCTGCCGCTGAAGCTCAAGGGCCGGTCGAGAGAGCAGGCGCATGAGCGCGTCATGTCCGCGCTTTCCCGCGTGAGCCTGGCCGATTTCGCCGATGCTTTCCCGCGCGAGCTTTCGGGCGGCATGCGGATGCGCGTCTCCATCGCCCGTGCGCTGGTGACGGAGCCGCCCCTGCTGCTGATGGACGAACCCTTCGCCGCGCTCGACGAGTTCACGCGCGAAACGCTGGACGACGACCTCCTCGCGCTCTGGCACGCGCAAGCATGGACGGTCGTCTTCGTCACCCATTCCATCTACGAAGCGGTTTACCTGTCGCAGCGCGTGCTGGTCATGGGCGCGCGGCCGGGCCGCATCGTCGCGGATGTGAAGATCGACGCCCCGGCGGAACGCGGACGCGACTTCCGCGAATCCCATCTCTATATCGACCAATGTGCGGCCATCTCCGCCAAGCTCCGGGAGGCGTCATGATGACCGACAGCCGGTTCCAGACGCGCTTCTGGCGCATCGCGCTGCCGCTTCTCGTCGGCGTCGCCGTGCTGCTTGTCTGGCAGGGCGCCGTTACCGCCTTCGACGTGCCTTCCTTCGTCCTGCCCGCGCCCACGCTCATCGCCGAAAGCCTTGTCGCCAATTTCGGCTCGCTGATGGGCTCGCTCGTCGTGACGTTGCGCGTCACCATCGCGGCCTTCCTGCTCGCCTCCATCGGCGGCGTGGCGCTTGCCATCCTCTTCGTGCAGAACCGCGCGGTGGAAACGGCGCTCTTTCCCTATGCGATCATCCTGCAGGTGACGCCGGTCGTCGCCATCGCGCCGCTCATTCTCATCTGGGTCGGCTTCGACCAGGTGGAACTGGCGCTCCTCATCCTCGCCTGGATCGTCGCTTTCTTCCCGGTCCTCTCGAACAGCGTGCTGGGCCTGCGCTCGGTCGATCACAATCTGGCCGATCTCTTCCGGCTCTACGGCGCCTCGCGGCTGCAGACGCTGATCGAGCTTCAGCTTCCCGCCGCGCTGCCCTACATCCTTGCGGGCATGAAGATTTCCGGCGGCCTCGCGCTTATCGGCGCGGTGGTGGCGGAGTTCGTGGCCGGCTCGGGCGCCTCCACCGGCCTTGCCTGGCGGATCGTCGAAGCGGGCAACCGGCTCGACATCCCCAAAATGTTCGCCGCCCTCTTCCTCCTGTCGCTGCTGGGCATTGCGATCTTCTTCCTGCTGTCGCTGGTGGAATATCTGCTGCTGCGCCGCTGGCATGAGAGCGTGATCCGGCGGGAGGGGTAAGGGCCGGGGTCCAGAGCGTAAATAATACCAGGGCCACGGCCCTTCGAGACGCGGCTTCGCCGCTCCTCAGGGTGAGGATTGAATTCTGAAATGCCTCCTCATCCTGAGGAGGCCCGAAGGGCCGTCTCGAAGGATGCGGCCCCTGGATCCCGGGACAAGCCCGGGATGACATCCATGGGAAGCGGAAAGCTCCCGGAAATCCGCCATTTTTCCAATTTTTATATCTTTTCAGTGTGAATAATATAATTCTACACTCCTATTGACGCGCAATTCAAAAACACCCATCTTATGCGCGAAATACGGCAGGTGCCGGAAGCGCTCGCGTGAAACCAGCGAAAGCACGTCCCGTCCCCTGCGCCACCTTCTTGATGATGGGAGCGGCCAATGGCCCAGCACACGCGCAAGGGCGCCAAGGAACAGGCGCTGACGGCGAACCGTCTGATCGACGGGGTCGTGGTCTATCTCACCGCGGACGGCAAATTGTCGGAATCGCTCCAGGACGCGGAAGTGGCCGAGGGCAAGGAGGCCGCCGAGGCGCTGCTCACCCGCGCGACGCCCTTCGTGGACGCCAATGAAATCATCGAACCCTATCTCTTCGCCGTGGAACTTGAAGACGGACGGATCCGCGCCGTCAGCGTTCGCGAGACGATCCGTCAGGCCGGGCCGACGGTCCGGCTCGACCTCGGCAAGCAGGCGGAGCTGGCCGACGTTCACGGCTAGGCGCGCAAAGACACGCCGGTCTCCGGCGGAAAGGCAGACGACCCATGTATCGTTACGATGAGTTCGACCACAGTCTCGTGAAGGAACGTGTCGAGCAGTTTCGCGGCCAGGTCGCGCGGCGGCTCGACGGCGACATCACCGAAGACGAGTTCAAGCCGATCCGGCTGATGAACGGTCTCTACCTTCAGCTTCACGCCTATATGCTCCGCGTCGCCGTGCCCTATGGCACGCTGTCCTCGAAACAGCTTCGCAAGCTGGCCGACATCGCGCGCAAATACGACCGCGGCTACGGCCATTTCACCACGCGGCAGAACCTTCAGTACAACTGGCCGGCGCTGAAAGACGTGCCCGCCATTCTGGACGAGCTGGCCTCGGTCGAAATGCATTGCATCCAGACCTCGGGCAACTGCATCCGCAACGTCACGTCGGACCAGTATGCCGGCGCCGCGAAGGACGAAGTGGAAGATCCGCGCATCATCTCCGAGGTGATCCGCCAGTGGTCCACCTTCCACCCGGAATTCTCGTTCCTGCCGCGCAAGTTCAAGATCGCCGTCTCCGGCACCGAAGCGGATCGCGCCGCGATCAAGGTGCATGACATCGGCATCCAGATCGTGACGAACGACAAGGGCGAGGTCGGCTATCAGGTCTATGTCGGCGGCGGCCTCGGCCGCACGCCCATGATCGGCAAGAAGATCGGCGATTTCGTGCCCAAAGCCGACCTCCTCGCCTATCTCGAAGCGGTCATGCGCGTCTACAACATGAACGGACGCCGCGACAATCTCTACAAGTCGCGCATCAAGATCCTCGTGCACGAGATCGGCGCGGAAGAGATGCAGCGCCAGGTCGAGGAAGAGTTCGCCGAAATCAGGAAGACCGGCGCGCTCAACCTGCCGCAGGACGAGATCGACCGTATCAAGGCCTATTTCGCCGATCCGGCCTTCGAGGACCTGTCCGACGACGCGGCCGAGCTCGATGCCGCCATCGCCGCCGACAAGGGCTTTGCCCATTGGGTGAAGAACAACACCGCCGCGCATAAGAAGCCCGGCTATGCCATCGTCAACATCTCGCTGAAGCCCATCGGCGGCACGCCGGGCGACTGCTCGGCCGACCAGATGGACGCGGTTGCCGCGCTCGCCGAAAAATACAGCTTCGACGAGCTGCGCGTGACGCATGAGCAGAACCTGACGCTCGCCCATGTGCGCAAGGCCGACCTCAAGGCGGTTTACGATGCGCTGAAGGCGGCCGATCTCGCCACGGCGAACGTCAATCTCATCACCGACCAGATCGCCTGCCCCGGCCTCGACTATTGCAATCTCGCCAATGCGCGCTCCATCCCGATCGCGCAGGAGATTTCAAACCGCTTCGCGGATATCGAACGCCAGCACGACATCGGCGAGCTGAAGATCAACACCTCGGGCTGCATCAATGCCTGCGGCCACCACCATGTCGGCCATATCGGCATTCTCGGCGTCGACAAGAAGGGCGTCGAATATTACCAGGTGACGCTGGGCGGCTCGGCGGACGAGAACACCGCCATCGGCGACATTCTGGGCCCGGCCTTCACCGAGCAGGAAATTCCCGACGCCATCGAGAAGATCGTGAAGATCTATCTCGACACCCGTCAGGACGGCGAACGGTTCATCGACACCTATCGCCGCGTCGGCATCCAGCCGTTCAAGGAGAACGTCTATGAAGCTCATTAAGAACGGAAAATTCGTCGAGCAGGATTTCGTCGCCGTCGGCGCGGACGACGCCCTGCCCGACGGCGCGGTGATCGTGCCGCTGGAACGCTGGGAAGCCGAACGCGACAGCCTCATCACCCGCAACACGCCCATCGGCGTGAAGCTGGAAAGCGGCCAGCACCCCGAACGCATCCGCGAGGATCTCGACCATTTCTCGGTGGTGGCGCTCGATTTCCCGATCTACCGCAATGGCCGCGCCTATTCCTATGCGCGCCTGCTGCGCGACCGCTACGGCTATGAGGGCGAGGTTCGCGCCGTCGGCAATGTGCTGCAGGACCAGTTCTATTTCATGGTCCGCTGCGGCTTCGATGCACTGGAAGTGCAGGACAAGATCACGCCGGAAGTGTTCGAGCAGTCGGTCGGCGCCTTCACCTATGCCTATCAGCCCGCCGCGGACGACCGCCCGACCGTCATGTCGCTGCGCCACCGCCTCGCGGCCCGCGCGGACGAAGCCCGCGCCGCCGCGGACTGACCTGCCTCACGCCTTTTCGCCGCTCGAAAACGAAACGCCCCGTCTGTTGAGGACGGGGCGTTTTCGTTCGCCGGGCCCTAGTCTTCCGGCGTCCCGTCTTCGGGGCGCTGCGCGGCCCATGTCAGCAAGGCATCCAGCGCAGGGCACAATGCCTGGCCCCAATCCGTCAGTCCGTATTCCACCTTGGGCGGCACCTGATGATGGACGATGCGGCGCACGATGCCGTCCGCCTCCATCTGACGAAGCTGCTGGATGAGCATTTTCTGCGAGACGCCCGGGATGGCGCGTTCGAGTTCGGAAAAGCGCAGGATGCGCCCGCCGAAAAGATGGAAGAGGATGATGAGCTTCCACCGCCCTTCGAGCAGTTTCAGCGCCTGTTCCACACCTTCGGCCGCCGATTCCCGGGTGTATTCGGCGGGCTTACTTTCCGGTGAGTACCTTACTTTTTCGTGCGTTCTTGTCATTTCGTAAGCCTAGTCCAATCTTTGGGACAGCGCCAACGCGGCACGTCTCCGCCGCCAACCCGAAGAGGTTCCCATGTCGATCGCCCTGCCCCAGCCCATCGCGGATTATTTCGCCGCCGACAAAGCCGACGGAGAGGCCGTCGCCCTCTGTTTTACCGAAGACGGCATCGTCACGGACGAGGCCCGCACCCATGAGGGCCAGACCGCCATTGCAGAATGGAAGAAGGAAGCATCGGGAAAATATCAGTATACGGTCAATCCTTTCTCCATCGAGGAGAAGGAAGGAAAGACCGTCGTCACCAGCAAGGTCGAGGGCGACTTTCCCGGCAGCCCCGTCGATCTCCGCTACAGCTTCACGCTGAACGGGAACAGGATCGCCCGGCTCGAAATCGGGCAATAAGCTTCGATCCCGAACCGGAGGGCATGCGCGGCCTCGCCCTCGGCCGGGCAAGGCCCCGCCGCCCGGAAACAACAAAGCCCGGCTTCGAGAGCCGGGCTTTTACGCGTTTACGCAACAGATACGCTACTGACTAAACAGCAGGAATGAAGGACGAAGGTCAGGCGGCCTTCATCTTCTCCATGGTCTCGGTGAACTTCTCGGTGTACGGCGCCATCGCACTCTTCATGGCGGACACGGTGAGTTCGTTCAGTTCGCGGGCCGCATCCATGTTGCGCTTCATGGCGGTGCGAACGAAATCGGTCTGGAGGTCCATCGCGGATTTGACGTTGCCCGAGGTCATGATCGCGCGGGCGGTTTCCACGGACTCTTCGTAGTTGGTCCGGGTCAGTTCGCGGAGGATATCGGACGCCGCTTCGAAGGCGGCGGTGTCGATTGCCGGCGTCGAGGGGAACGTCGCCGTCTTGGCTTCGGCCTTCTTGGCCGTGGACTTGGCAGTGCTCGTCTTGCTCTCGGTCATAGCTGTAGCCTTTTTCCGTTATCGCGTGGTCGCCCGTGTCTTCCGGGCGTCTCCCCGCACATACCGGCGCGCCGGATTTGTGCGCTGCACAATAGATAGGCAAGACCCTACCCCGGCGTCAAGTACTTTTTGTGCATCGCACAAAAATTTAACATATGTGAGCCGGTTAAAAGGAAAATCGCTTATGGGAAAAAGGGGTTAGGTCTAGCTGCGGCGCACTGCCGCAGATCAGATCGGCCAGCGCGGCGGCGCTTCCCGCCCCCATGGTCCAGCCCAGCGTGCCGTGCCCCCCATTCACGAAAAGCCCCTGAATCGGGCCGCTGCGCGCCGCCAGTTCGCCGATGACGGGGCTGCCGTCCGGGCTCATGGGCCGAAGCCCGCACCAATATTCCGCCCGGGCCTCCAGCGGGTTCATCTGGGGCATGAGGCCGGTCAGCGCCTGGAAGACGGAGCGCGCCCTGGGCATTTCGAGCGTCAGGTCGTAGCCGCCGATTTCCGCCTGCCCCGCCGCGCGCAGCCGGTTGCCGAGGCGGCTCACCACCACCTTGCGCGCCTCGTCGGTGACGGAGACGTTCGGCGCCATCGGCCCGGCCTCCTCTTCCAGCGGCAGCGTCACGGAATAGCCCTTCACCGGATAGACGGGCAGCCGGACGCCCAGCGGCCTGAGCAGCCGCGCCGTCATCGGCCCGGCGGCGACCACCACCGCGTCGGCGGCGACCAGCTCGTCGGCGAGCCGCACGCCCGTCGTCTTCCCGTCATGCACCTCGATGGCCTCGACCTCCTCGCCCGCGCGGAAGCGCACGCCCAGGCTTTCGGCGGCGGCGGCGAGTTCCCGGCAGAAGAGATGCGCATCGCCCATCCCGTCCGAGGGACAATAGATACCGCCCGCGATCTCGTCCTTCTGGAAGGCGGCGGCGAGCGCGGGCTCCAGCGCCACGCAATCGGTCGGGCTCAGCTCGCGCTGCTCCACGCCCGCGGCGTCCATGCGCGCCATGCCCTCGCGCGCTTCCGCTAGCCCGTGCCGGTCGCGAAAGACGCGCAATATGCCGTTTTGCGCATGATCCATGTCGAAGGTCTCGCCCCGGCCGGCAAAGGCGGCGCGATAGGCGTCGAGCCGGGCGCGCGTCAGCAGCGCCAGTTGCAGGTTCGGCAGCACCCTTTCCGCCCGC
Source organism: Parvibaculum indicum (assembly GCF_011762095.1). GTDB lineage: Bacteria > Pseudomonadota > Alphaproteobacteria > Parvibaculales > Parvibaculaceae > Parvibaculum > Parvibaculum indicum. The sequence goes on from NZ_JAASQO010000011.1 coordinate 20,045, forward strand.
GCGCTGGCGCGGCAGCGGCTGAGGAAGCGCATCAGCCAGAGCCATTGTTCCGGGTCGGGCTTCAGCCTCAGCCGGAAAGGCGCATCGTCGCGCCCCATCCATTTGAGGATCAGCCCCGGCACTTCCGGCCCCGCCCAGGGCGCGACCTCGCAGGCGGAAAGCTGGCCGCCATTGGCGCGGCTCGTTTCCAGCCCCGCGCCCTCGCGCCGCTCCAGCAGCGTCACGCTCGCGCCCCTGAGCGCCAGTTCATAGGCGGTGGCCACGCCGACGATACCGGCACCGATAACCACGATATGAGATGGGGCGACATGAGAGGGAGCGGAACTCGAGGCAGGGGACGTCACGACAAAAATCCTTCAGCGATAGGCGCGCATCATGCGCCACTTCATGCGCCGCCGGAAGACGGGCATACTGGATTCACACATGAAAAGAGGTGATGGCAGAGATCGCTCTGCGCAAGCACCCGATTCAAGACAAGGATGCGTCCCATGAACAAACCCTCTCCCGCCGCCGGCAACTGGCCCTTCGTCCCCCCGCCCCGCGTGGTGGACGTCACTCATGCGGAGGGCTGCACGCTCTATACGAAGGATGGCGGCGAGATTCTCGACGCGGCGGGCGGGGCCATCGTCTCCAATATCGGCCATGGACGGCGGGAGGTCGCGGACGCGGCCGCCGAGGCCATGACGAAGATGACCTATGCGGTGCCGCCTTTCGTGACGCCGGAGCGCACGCGGCTGGTGGAGCGCCTCACCCGCGCCTGGCTGCCGCCGCATCTCACCCGCATCTATCTCTCAAGCGGCGGGTCGGAAGCGGTGGACGCGGCGGCGCGTCTTGCCGTTCAGCATTTCCGCGCGGGCGGCGACACGAAGCGCTGGAAGATCATCGGGCGCGACATTTCCTATCACGGCACCACCATGTTCACGCTCGACATCGCAGGCCATGTGGCGCGCAAGCGCGGCTTCGAGCAGTTGATGCACGACATGCCCCATGCACCGACGCCCTATTCCCTGCGCTCCTCGCTCGGGCGGCATCATCCGGATTTCGACATCGCCGCCGCGAAGGCGCTGGAAGACATCATCCTGCGCGAGGGGCCGGAGACGGTCGCCGCCTTCGTCGCCGAGCCGATCACCGGCTCGTCGGGCGGCGCGCTCATGCCCGGGCCCCGCTACTGGCCGCTGGTGCAGGAGATCTGCCGCAAATACGGCGTGCTTCTCATCGTCGACGAGGTGATGGTCGGCTTCGGGCGCACCGGCAAGCGCTTCGCGTCCGAGCATTTCGACATCAAGGCCGACATCATGATTTCCGGCAAGGGACTTGCGGGCGGCTATGCGCCCATTGTCGGCGTCTATGCGACGGAAGAGGTCACCGCGCCGCTCGCCGACAAGGGGCAGGCGCTGATGTTCTACACCTATGGCGCCCATCCCGGCGCCTGCGCGGCGGCCGACAAGGTGTTGCAGATCATGGAGGACGAAGAGCTGGTCGCCCGCTCCGCCGAAAAGGGCAAGGCGCTTGCCGAACGGCTCGAAGCGCTGCTCGGCCGGCATCCGAATGTCGCGGAAATTCGCGGCGAGGGTCTCTTCCGCGGCCTTGAGATCGTGAAGGACCGCGAGACGCTGGAATGCTTCCCCGAAGACGCCGCCGTGGCAGGGCGCGTCGTCGCGGCGGGGCTCAAGCAGGGCGTCTTCTTCTATGGCGGCGGCACGGGCGCGGTGCGCGACATCGTCTGTGTCGGCCCGGCCTTCATCGTCTCGGACGCCGAACTCGACCGCATCGCCGAAACGCTCAAAACCGCCATCGACAAGGCCGTGGAGAGCGCGTCGCGCTGAGGCGTTCCGATCTTCCGGGATCAGACGAACTGGAGCAGCCCGGCCCCCGCATTGACGAGGGTTTCAACGGCGTCCACGACGAATATCGTCAGCATCGGCCCGGTACGGACAGGCCAATAGGCCTCTCCCTGCCGGCCGCCATTTCTGAGAATCGGGACGTTGTAGATAAACTGCGAAAAATGCGCCAGGCCGAGGACGAACAGGAGCACCGCCCTTTCCGCCGGCGCGGCGAACAGGGCGCTGCCGCTCACGGCCAGCGCCAGAAGAGCGAGCGACAAGACGGCGAACGCCCCGTTCATGCCGCCCAGAAAGCGGATCGACGCGGCGGTCGTCAGGAACAGGGGCGAGGACCGCGCGGATGGCGGGATCAGCACTTTCGCCGCCGTTTCCTGCTGATAGGCGAAATAGCGGAACGCCATCGCAAACCAGATCGCGCTCGCAACCAATGCAAGAACATATGCCAGATTCGGGATCATCGCGTTCCTCCCCGCCGTCGAATGTGATGGCCGCGCCCCGCTTGTCATCAAGGGCGCGCCTCGTTAGATTAGTTCAATATTGAACCATCTAATTCAAACTTGAACCAATGTCAAACGAGAACGACCCTCACGTCTTCCATATGCTGCATATCGCGCATGCCGAACTGTTTCGCGCCGCCGACCGGCTCATGAAAGCCCGGGAAGGCATTGCAACCGCGCATCAGGTGATCCTCTTCACGCTCGCGGCCGAGAACGGGCTTGCAAGCGCCGAAGTGGCGCGCCGTTGCGGTCACAGCAAATCGCGGCTTACCAATCTGGTCGATACGCTGGAGGCGAAGTCTCTGGTCGAGCGCAGGCATGCGGATGCGGACAAGCGCATACAGAATCTCTTCATCACCCCGAAGGGCCGGGCTCTGGTAAAGCGCGTCTCCTCGATGACCCGGCGGCTCAATGCGCAGCTCCTGGAGCCGTTCAGCGAGAGCGAACGCGACGCGATCCGCTCTTTCCTGGCGCATGTCGTCAAGGAGGCAGCATCGATCTGACCGTCGATCGGCGCGACATCGACATCGCAATGCGTCGACGGAGGCACGCCTTTCCAGATGCGCCCGCCGTCATTTCCGCCTAACCTTTCCACCATGCAAGATGGGCACGGGGGGACGGGCAGATGGCGACGCAACATCCGACACGGCGCAACATCCTCAAGATCGGCGGCGGGGTTACGCTTGTCGCCGTCGGCGGCCTTCTCTGGCGCGCGGAAGACCGCGGCGTCTTCACCCGTGGCGAAGGGCGCGCCTACGCCGCCTGGCATATGTGGAACGCGCCGGAATATCGCGGCACGCCGCTCGCCCTTGTCGCGGCGGGCGTTCTCGCCTCGAACCCGCACAACACGCAGCCCTGGTTCTTCCGCATTACCGACACGTCCATTGCGGTGGAAGCGGACCATGCGCGCAACCTCGGGACGATGGACCCTTACTTGCGTGAAATGCATATCGGTCTCGGTTGCGCCGTCGAGAACATGATGCTGGCCGCATCCGTCAACGGCTTTACCGCCACGCCGGACCTGCGCACCGGCCCTCTTACATCCGATGCCTCGCCGGCGGGCCGGGTGCTGGCCGCCACCCTTCGCCTCGACAAGGCGGAGCCGCCCGCCGCGCCCTCTGCGCTGCACGATGCGATACCGCGCCGCCATACGGATCGCGGCGCATATGACCGCGCGCATGGGCTTCCCGACGGATTTCTCGATACGCTCCGCGCGCTCGCCGCCGACATGCCCGAGACACGGCTTCGTTTCATCGCCGACGGCGAAGAGCGCAAGCGCATCGACACCGCCATCGTCGACGCGACGGCGGCGATCGTCGCGGATGAAGAGATGGTGCATGACAGCAATCTCTGGTTCCGCAACGGACCGGACGAGATCGACAAGCACAAGAGCGGCGTGACGCTCGACACGGCGGGCCTGCCGCCGCTCATCCTCGCCGCCGCGAAGATGCTGCCGCCCGTCTCCGCCGAAACGAGCCACGAGACATGGCTCGACGCCACGCGCGACGTCCATGTGCCGACCGCCGCCGCCATCGGCGTCATATCCGTGCCCGACCGCCACGACAGGCGCGCCGCGCTGGAGGCGGGCCGTCTCTGGCAGAGGCTGCATCTGGAAGCGGCGCGCGCCGGCGTCGCGATGCAGCCGCTCAACCAGCCGGTCGAAATGGCCGACCGCGACAGCCAGCTCGGCCGCGCGCCCGACTGGGAAATGCGCCTTGCCGAATTCGCGGAGGACGGCTTTGAGCCCACCTTCTGCTTCCGCATGGGCACGCCCACGCGGCAGGCCCCGGCAAGCCCCCGCCGCCCCGTGGACGAGGTCAGCGGGGAGGCCTAGTGCCCGCCCCGCTTCACTCGGCAAAATCAGGAACAAGGTGTCATCCCGGCAACAAGTGCCGGGACGACACTGAAATTGGGGCTGTTCCATCAAGCAAAACATCGCCTGTCATCCCGGGGCTTGTCCCCGGGATCCACTCGCGTTGCAGCGCGCCGAAAAGTGGATTGGGTCCCGGCTTCCGCCGGGATGACACACGGCTTTTACGTTTCGTGCCAAAGAGAACGCGCCGCCCCTTCAGACGCCTTGACCTCACGCCTCGCCGTCATCGTCGATGGGGCCCTGCGCGACCTGGTTTCCGGCAGTCCTCGACGCGACCGGCTTCGCCTCGCGGTCGGCCACCACCTCGTCGGGCGAGGGCGGCAGCGTTTCCACATAGATGGAGCGGCTGGGGAACGCAAAGCCCGTGCCCGCGCCTTCGACGATCTCCTTGATCTTCAGGGCGAGCCGTTCCTTCACTTCCAGATATTCCGACCATTTGGTCGTATAGGTGAAGCAATAGACCATGATGTCGATGGAGGAAGCGCCGAAGCTGTCGATCCGCACGAGCTGGGCGGCCAGATCGCCCGGTACGAAATCATTGTCGTCGTCGATAAAGGCCTCGATCTCGTCGCGGATCTTCTGAAGCTGTGCGCCCGTCGTGCGGTATTCGACGCCGATCATCCATGAGATCCGCCGATAGGTCATGGCGGAATAATTGATGACCGAATTGTCGGCCAGCGCCTGGTTCGGCACATAGACCGGTGCCTTGTCGAACTGACGCACCAGCGTGGAGCGGAAGCCGATCTTTTCCACCGTGCCTTCCACCACGCCGTCGACCTTGATCCAGTCGCCGAAGGAGAAGCGCCTCTCGATGAGAACGCTCAGGCCCCCGATCAGGTTCTTGAAGAGATCCTGCGCGCCCAGCGCCACGGCCACGCCGAAAAGGCCGAGCCCTGCGATGATCGGCGCGACCTGCACGCCCCATATCTGCAACACGGTCGCCGCGCCGATCAGGATCATGGCGACGCGGGCGCTCGTCACCACCCAGTCCATGATCTCGTTCGTCAGCAGGCGTTGCAGATTGGACAGCCCCCGGCCGATGGGCGTCACCGCATTGTGAAGAAGCCAGAAGATCGCAATGGCGATGAAGGAGCGGTTGAGGTTTTCGACGATGGTCGCCGCCGTGCCGGAAAAGGCCAGATACTCGGTCGCGAAGAAAAAGCCCAGCGCCACGAAGAGATAGCGCATCGGCTCCTTCACCGCGTCGACCAGGTAATCGTCGATTTCGGTTTCGGTCCGTGCCGACCAGCGCACCGCCGCGCCGAGCGCAAAGCGGGTGAAGAGACCGCGCAGGAAAAAGAACACGCCGAATATGGCGAGCGCGACGAGGATGGAGCCGATATCGACGCCGTAAATGCCGTTCTGCCAGACGGATTTCGTCAGTTCCCAGTATTTCTGAAAATCGTCCGGGATCGACTGGATCGAGTCCATGCTCCGCCCTGCCCTGTTGGTTGAGGTTATGCCGGCTCAGGCGCGCGTTCGCGCGTGGCGCTGAATGTAACGTCCGGCCAGCGCTCGCTTGTATAGTTCAGTTCCCACGGGCTCTTCGCCATGAAGACGGGCGCCCCGTCGCGGTCCGTCGCCATATTGCCGCGATGCGCCTCGACGAAACGCTTCAGCTCCGCGGGGTCTTCCGCGTTCACCCAGCGCGCCGTCTGATAGGGCGACGGCTCGAAATGGACGTTGATGTCGTATTCCGCCTTGATGCGCGAGGCGAGCACTTCGAGCTGGAGCTGGCCCACCACGCCGATCACCCAGTTCGCGCCGATCTCCGGCTTGAAGACCTGCGTCACGCCCTCTTCCGCCAGGCTTTCCAGCGCCCGGCGCATATGCTTGGCCTTCATCGGATCGTCGAGGCGCACGCGCTGGAGGATTTCCGGCGCGAAGTTCGGAATGCCGGTGAAGGTGAGCCCGTCCAGTTCCGACAGCGTGTCGCCCACGCGGATCGTGCCGTGGTTCGGAATGCCGATAATGTCGCCGGGATAGGCCTCGTCCAGGATCTCGCGGTCCTGCGCGAAGAACATGATCGGGTTGTGCACGCCGATGGCCTTGCCGGTGCCGGACTGCTTCAGCCGCATGCCGCGCTTGAACCGGCCCGAGCACAGCCGCATGAAGGCGATGCGGTCGCGATGGTTGGCGTCCATATTCGCCTGCACCTTGAAGACGAAGCCGGAGACCTTGTTCTCGGTCGGCTCCACCACGCGGTCGGTCGCGTTCTGCGCGCGCGGCGTCGGCGCGAATTTCACCACCGCGTCGAGCAGTTCGCGCACGCCGAGCTTCCGGAGCGCGGAACCGAAATAGACCGGCGTCAGATGGCCTTCGCGATAGGAGTCGAGATCGAAGGAGGGGCTTGCCTCGCGCGCAAGTTCCATTTCTTCCAGAAACGTCTCCAGCTCTTCCGGCGGCACATATTCGGTGATCGAATTGCCGCTCAGGCTCGCCGGTTCGTGCTGGGCGCCTTCGCTGCCCGGCTTTTCATAAGGTACGAAGCGGTCGTTCTCCGGATCGAAGATGCCGCGCAGGAGCCCGCCCATGCCCGCGGGCCAGATCATCGGCACGGTGTCGAGCGCGAGCTTTTCGGCGATCTCGTCCATCAGCTCGAAGGGGCTCACGCCTTCGCGGTCGATCTTGTTGATGAAGGTGATGATCGGCACGTTGCGCAAACGGCAGACCTCGAAGAGCTTCAGCGTCTGCGCCTCGATGCCCTTCGCCGCGTCGATCACCATGATGGCGCTGTCGGCGGCCGTCAGCGTGCGATAGGTGTCCTCGGAAAAGTCTTCATGGCCCGGCGTGTCCAGCAGATTGCAGATCGCGCCTTCATATTCGAAGGTCATCACCGCCGACGACACCGAGATACCGCGATCCTGCTCGATCTTCATCCAGTCGGAGCGGGCGCGCCGGCTGTCGCCGCGCGCCTTAACCTGACCGGCAAGCCGGATCGCCCCGCCCTTCAGGAGCAGGTTTTCGGTCAGCGTCGTCTTGCCGGCGTCGGGATGGGAGATGATGGCAAAGGTGCGCCGCTTGGCGACCTGCGCTTCCACATCCTTGTCGCCGCCGGGCTTGCCGGTGCCGGGCTGGGGCCTGGCTGATGCCTCGCTCATTCTGTCTCCAGAGGAATTCTGCGGCCCCGAGGGAAATCCGGGGGCCCGTCTTTGGCGCGGAACCTAACCGATACCCGGCTTTCGGCCAAGACCGCCGCGACGTTATGACAATTGCCAGCAGCGGCCATGAACGTGCACTTTTCAGCCATCGACATTTTACGAATTGAGGAGACACCCAAATGGCAACAGCCCGGGAAGTGATTACCCCCCATATCGAGGCCGCGCTGGCCGAGGCGGCGGAGAAGAAGATCTCCACCGACGCCATGGCCCGCATCATGTTCGAGAAGGTCCTGCGCATCTGGCGCGAGACCCGCGAGCCGGAAGACATCATGGCCGAACTGCGCGAAGCTGCCGACCACCTCGACCCGGACGAGGACTTCATGTTCATGCGGCCGTAAAGGCTGAACGAATGCCGTCATGACCCGGCTTGTCCGGGTCATGACGCATTATTTGAAAGAGCCTCCTCCGGCCCCGCATCCGGAAAAACCGCCCGTGCGGGGGATGGTCATGCGGCTCTCCCCTCCGGGTCCGCCGCCGACAGGGCCTCGATGATCCGGCAATCGCCGATGCGGCCGCCCTGGCAGCAATCGCCGACCCGTTTCAGTTCCTGCGCGAGTTTCTGGAGATCGGCGACCTTGGCTTCGATTTCGGCGAGATGGTCGGCAACGATCCTGTCGACCGCCTCGCAATCGCGATCTTCCTTCTGGGAAAGGTCGAGAAGACCGCGGATCTGTTCCAGCGTGAACCCCAGATGCCGGCAACGGCGGATGAAGTGCAGCCGTTCCCGGTGCCCCTTCGTATAAATCCTGTAATTGCCCGCCGACCGGTCCGGTTCCGGCAGCAGCCCGATTTTCTCGTAGTAGCGGATGGTGACGACCTTGGTGCCGGTCGCGCCCGCCAGATCGCCGATCCTGAAACTGCGTTCTTCCGCCATCCCTTGACCCTATAGTTACTATAGACACCACCTTAGCGATCGAAACGACAGATTGCGAGGCGTCATGGGACAGTGCTGCGACTGCGAAACACCGGAAAGCCGGCTGCGCGATGCCGCCTACCGGCGCATCCTCTGGATCGCGCTTTTCATCAATGCGGGCATGTTCCTCGCGGAAATCGGCGCGGGCCTGATGGCCGGTTCCGTCTCGCTTCAGGCGGATGCGCTCGACTTTCTGGGCGATGCGGGCAATTACGCGGTGAGCCTTTTCGTCCTCGGCATGGCGCTTGGGGTCCGGGCAAAGGCCGCCCTCGTCAAGGGCCTGACGATGGGGCTGGTCGGCCTCTGGGTCGCCGGATCGACAGTGTGGCATGCGCTCGAAGGCACATTGCCCGGCGCGGGCGTGATGGGGGCCGTCGGTTTCGCCGCCCTCGTCGCCAACGGCATCGTCTTCGCCCTTCTCTGGGCCTGGCGCGAGGGCGACAGCAACATGCGCTCCGTCTGGGTGTGCTCGCGCAACGATCTCATCGGCAATGTCGCCGTGCTGCTGGCGGCCCTCGGCGTCTTCGGCACCAAGAGCGGCTGGCCCGATATCGCGGTCGCCGCCGTCATGGCCGCGCTTTCGCTTCAGGGGGCCTGGGCGATCGTCCATCACGCCCTCGCCGACCTGCAAGCATCCGCGACGCCCGAACAAATGCCGTCATGACCCGCATCCGCCCTTCAATGCCCTCCCCCTTGAGGGGGAGGGTTGGGAGGGGGTGAAGCGCCACGCGCAGACCTCGCGCATGTCTGCGCCATCCCGCCCCGCCTAGCCCACAGGTTCCTGCAGGAAATGGCGGCCCTGGCGGTCCTCGATCTCGACCACCCAGATGTCGGGGTCGAAGCGCCGCTGCTTCTCAATATAAGTGTCCGCCTCCGGCTCCGGCACCGGCGCGCCCTGGGGTGCGCGCATCCAGATGAGATTTCCCTCCCCGTCGCGGGCCGGCGCGAAGACGCTGGCCATGCCGTCCAGCGTGTTGAGCTTTACCAGCACGATGCCCGAGCCCGCATCGCCGCGCCGGACCACCATGGCGCTGGCGCCTTCCGTTTCGCAGCGGCGGATGAGCGCCTTCACCCAGATTTCCGCCTTCAGGCGCGGAGCGGCCTCCATCACGAAACCGCCGTTTCAGGCCATCGCGGCCCCTTGTGGGCGGCTCTGTCGTCCGCTGTCTTCATCATGTTTCGTTTTTCCACTTTGCGGGCAGCCGGGCCGCGCATTAGACTCAGGCATCAATTCCATAGCACCGGCAGGCGTTCCGGGGGAATGACCTGGAGGGGACAAGCTGATGAACGGCAAGTTGCGTTTTCTTGCACAGGCAAGTGCGGCCGCCCTTTTCGCGGTCAGCCTTGGCGGGTGCCTTGGCCAGACCGGCGACAAGACGGCGGCCTCGACGCCCGCGACGGCGATCCGGACACCCGCCGCCGACGGGACGAAGGACACACGCAGTCTCGAGGAACTGGCGAAGGCGGTTCTCGCCGACGCCAAGGAGCTCGGCGTACCGCTGCCGCTGCCCGCGCCGTCCCATGGCGGCGTTGCCGTCGCTTCCATCGATCCGGCGGCGGGGCTGAGCGCGCTGCGCCCCAATGCGCCGCGCGCGGCCACCGGCAATGCGCTGGCGAATTACCGCGCGGGCGTCATCTGGGCGGCGTCCAACCCGCTGGAGACGCCGCGCAATGTGCGCAAGGCGCTGAAGCAGCTCAAATTCTCCGACCCGGCGCCGCTGGCGGAAAACTGGCTGAACGAACAGGCCGACATCGCCAAACATAACCGGGCCTTTGCCGACGGCGTGCGCGGCCAGCTTCGCGCACAGGGCAAGCAGGCCCTTCTCGCCCTCATCGCCAGCGATGTGGGCTATGTCTTCAACATCCCCGGCGCGGGCGAGGCGATGGCCGATGTGGTGTCCCATGTCGGCGTCGAGGACAAGGCGCTTTCGACGCTGTCCACCCGGCTGCGCGACAGCTCCTATGCCATGCAGCGCTCCAAATGGGGCATGATCGAGCCGCTGACGCTCGACACCGCGCCCGTCAAGACGGCCTCGGCCTCCTGGACCGACAGGCTGAAGGGCGTGTCGTCGGCGATTTCGCCGGTTTCCCCGGCCAATGCCTATTCCGTTTCCGTGATGCACCGGATCATGGCGACCGCCGCCCGCGGCATCGTCGACCCGGATCGCCCGGTCGCCGCCTCGGCCACGGGGTCGGACACCGCGCGCTGCCTTAACTGGGCCCGGCTCAACCTTGCCCAGTGCATCGCGGCGGCGCATTTCCCCTCCGAAGAGGCCTATTGCACCGGCAAGCACGCGGTGGAGGAAGTCCGCCAGTGCTGGGCCGCCGTGCTTCCGCCCTCGGGCGACTGAGGGGCGTTTTTCACGCGCCGTCGACAAAACCCGACCGTTCCGGATTTCGGACGCCGCGCTTCCCCGGGGAGCGCGGCGTTTCCGTTTGCCCGTTTGAGAGGCAAACTCCGGCCTCCGCGGGCCGGACGAGCGGCGGTTTATGGTTAACCCGGGCGCCATCTGTCCCGATAAAATTCGTTTCTTCCTGAAATAAAACACTTCGTTTTTCAGGCGGTAATTTATGACATATTCGTTTCGATACCTTCCTTTTTGAGTCTTCCTGTTTTTTCTTCGGTAGAGAGCGCGTCTCTTCACAGTAGAGATACAAAAAACCACCGTATTAGAATTGCCTAATTCGGCGGCCCGGGTATTTCTGTGCCGACACTGCCCGGGCCGCCTCATTTCATCGACCGCGGACCTCCATTTTTCGGATCGCCGGGCAGCTTCGCAAAAACAGGCAACCACCGAAGCGGCCATCGCCGTTTCGTCTCATCGAGAGGCTCAAGGATGAAAAAAGCGCTCCTTGGCTGTTTGTGCATCGCACTCCTTGCGGGCTGCAAGGACAACAGCTCTCCTTCCACTTCCACGTCCGGGACCAGTTCCCTGGGGCTCGAACTTGCCGGCGACCAGGGGCTCGTCACCGCCCTGGCGGGCAGCGACATGCTCGGCGCGGCGACCGGCACCGCCGGGGCCGTCAACGACCTCATCGGTGGCACCAACCCGCTCATGGAACAGCTCATACCGGTCATGGAGGCCCTGCAACCGATCGGCGTTCCGCTGGATCAACTGGTCGAGGGCAGTATCACCCCCGCCCTTTCGCAGCTCTCCGATCCCGGCCTCGGCGCGTCCGGGCCCGACAGTCCGGTCACGCAGCTTCTGGGCGGCGACATTCTCGGATCGCTGATCGGCACCGAGGAAGGCGCCGTGCCGGTGATCGTGGCGGGCACGGATGGCGGCATCCTCGGCGCCCTCCTGCAGCCGGTCACCGACAATCTGCCGGCGGAGGCGTCGCTCGCGCCGGTCACCCAGCCGCTGATCGCCGCGCTTTCCGGCTCCGGGGCCGGCGACCTCTCCGGCGGTCTCGGCGATCTCGGCGGCTTCGGCGCCCTTCCCGGTCTCGACGGGGCAGGCCTCGACGGGGCCGGTCTTGATGGCGCAGGTCTTGATGGCGCAGGTCTGGGCGGCGCCGGGCTGGGTGTGACGGGCGAGACGGGGCTGATCGGCGATCTCCTCGGTACCGATCCCGTCGGCGCCCTCATCGCCCCGGTAACGCCCGTCGCGGATCTGCTGGACGGCGGCAATGAAGGCCTTCTCGGCAATCTGGTCCCCGCCGGGAACTGAGATCGGGCCGCTCATCGAACGAGACCCCGCCTCATCCGGGGCGGGGTCTTTTTCCTTTCCGGTTCTTTCCGGAATCCCCCCTTTCTCTAAAATTTTAATGGAATTCGCCCCGTTTTTTAGAAAACTTCGCCTCGAATTTTACCTGCTTTTTCGACAAAGTTACATAAAAGTCGACAATACTTTTAAGAAGAAACGGAAGTTTCTATAGTTACAACACTCACCATACAGAGTGTTGTTTTGTCTATTTGTCAAAATAGGACAGTTTTTACTTATCCAGTTAAGCCTCTAGCTACGGTCGCCGCCCTAGCTTTGCGTCAGGCACCCGCCAGGCGGGTTTCAACAAGGGTGGTACCGATGTTTTCGTTTCTTCTAAGAGCCGCGTTCTGGATTACCGTGCTGGCCTTCCTTTTGCCGTCGGCGGGCAATCTCACGGCCTCGCACACGCCGCAGCCGGAGACCGGCTTCACGACAGCCGCATTGGAAAGCGGGGCGCCGGCCGGGCAGGCCGAGCCCGACATGGATGCCGGCGAAGCGCTCTCGCTCGCGGCGAAGTCGGCAAGCGACGTGCTCGGCTTTTGCGACCGCAACCCGGATGTCTGCGCCCGCAGCAGCGCGATCGTCGATCACGTCATCAACCAGACGACCTATTACGGCGGACAGCTCTTCGTCTGGCTGACCGACAAGGCCCGGGAAACGGCTTCGGACGGACAATCGCGGGCGGCGGCGCAGCCGGAAAAATCCGACACGGATGCGCAGCACCAGGCGCCGGCCCATGCGGTCCCCGCCGCCCGCCCCCTTCAACAAATGACGGGAGCCTGAGCGCCACCACCCCTCAGGCCGCCGTCATGACCGGGCACCTAGGAATCCCGGTCAGCCAACGCCCCGTCCGTTACCGCGGACGGGGCGTTTTGCCGTCCGGGGCCCGCGCGCTTGTGTCCCGGCGCCATCATGGCTATGTCCTACTCAATCGAAGAACGGGACAGACCGGCATGAGCGCGGAAGAACTGATTGAGGATTTTGCCTTTCTCGACGACTGGGAAGAGCGCTATCGCTATGTCATCGAACTGGGCAAGGACCTCCAGCCGCTGACCGACGAAGAACATTCGCCGGAAAACAAGGTCACGGGCTGCGCCAGTCAGGTCTGGCTGGTGCGGGAAATTCACCCGGGCGAGGACGGCCGCCCCCGCCTGGTCTTCCGGGGCGACAGCGATGCGCATATCGTGCGCGGCCTGATCGCCATTCTGCTGCGCATCTTTTCCGGCAAGACGCCCGAGGAGATCGCGTCGATCGACGCGCGCGAGATATTCGGGAAGCTCGGTCTCAACGAGCATCTGAGCCCACAGCGCTCCAACGGCCTCTTCTCCATGGTCGCCCGCATCCAGGCGGAAGCCAAAGCCGTCGCGGCCTAGGATCGGTCCGGCCATCTCCCTCTTCTCACCTCCCCCGTCGAGGGGAGGGGCTTTACCCCCTCATCCCATCCCGTAATGCTTCGCCAGCCGGGCGAGCGCAATTTGCAGCACTACCTTGCCCGAGCGCGGCGGCCAGCCGAAGCGGCGCTCCACCGCCTCCAGCCCTTCAAGCTCGCAGCACAGATAATAAAGCGGTTCGGCAAGTCCCGGCCCGACCTCGCCGAGCGCGCGCGACAGCCTTTCGCGCGCCGCGAGCGCCCTGTCGCTCGCCTCGGCGGGGTCGCGGGGGCTGCGCGCGCCCTCGCCCGGCGCCAGCGCCATGGCCCAGTCCGCCGTCACCCGCGCCGTCATCCGGCCCAGCGTGAAATCCCGGCGCAGCCGCTCGCCCGCCTCGAATTCGGTTTCGCCGATCAGCGGCTTGCCGTGTGCGCCCTTGCGCCGCCGGAGCCAGCCGAGCGGGCTTTCGCCCTCGTTGACCGTCACCCTTTCCTTCTCCGCCGGGTCGGGATGGGCCTTGCGGGCAAGCGTCCGGTGCTGTGTCTGGAACGGATCGGCGGCCGCCTCCAGCCGCCGGTACCAGGCCCGCCCGGCCTCGCTCGGTATCCATATCCCGGCATTCTCCCGCGTCTCGCGGCAGGTCACGAGATCGCGGGCCTCCATGTCCCGCCAGATCCGCGCATCGAGCCGGAGGACGGGCCGCCGCCAGCGATTGCGCGCCACGAAGAGCCCGTAATCGCCTTCCGCCAGCCGCGCCACATAGGCGCCGGTTTCGTCGAACCGCCTGAAAAGCCGCCGCACTTCCCGGGCCAGCTCCCGCTCCGCGACCGCCACGGCTCACCACCTGCCCAAATCGGCGCAAGGATCGGCGCAAGGATCGGCAAAGGCATCGGCACAAGCGTCCCCGGCATGGGCGCGCACCGACTGTTCGAGCCGGTCGAGCAGCAGGTCGAAGGCCGCGTCGTCGCGCCGGTCCTCGATCAGCCGGCAGGCATGGGCCGCCGTCGTCCGGTCGCGGCCGAAATAGCGTCCCACCGCGGAGAGGCTGAAGCCGAACGCCACATGGGTCAGATACATGGCGACCTGCCTTGCCTGGGCCACCGGGGCATGGCGGCGCGTGGGCGCGCGCAGTTCCGCCACCGGCACGTTCCAGGCCCGGGCGATCACCTCCTGCATCAGCGCCACCTGCGCCCGCCGCGCCGGTTCGCCGCCCGTCTCCCGCAAGGGCGCCGCGAGGCTCTCCCGCCGCCAGTGCCGACCCTCGTCGGACGCATTCGATCCAGAACTCGCATACATCGTATCCCTCCGTCTTCCGCGCCTCTCGCGAACATACTGCGAACTTACGAATACACTGGACAATTATTTACGTATTTCGTAAAAGCGGGGATAAATTGAGCGATCGAGCGACGACTTCCCTGCCCCCCAGGAGTCCCCGAAAGTGAAGACCCGCCTACGCCATTTTCGTACCCGTCGTGGCCTCACGCAGGGCGACCTCGCGCGCCGCCTCGGCACGACGGCGGCAACCGTTTCGCGCCTCGAAACGGCGGATATGACGGTATCGACCGACTGGCTGGAGAAATTCGCGCGCGCGCTGGATGTCGCCGTGGGCGATCTCATCGCCGCGCCGGAAGAGGGCGCGGCCATGCTGGCGGGCTCGCTCGCGCCGGACGGGCGCGTCGCCCCGCCCCCGCCGGGCGAAACGTCCGTCGCTTTGGATGTGGCGCTACCCCGCCCGGTCGCGCTTCGCATCGCCGCCGCCTTCGGCGCCTACCGGAGCGGCGACCTTCTGATCGGCAGCAAACATGAAGAGGCCGATGCCCGGCGGTTCGCCGGGCGGGAATGCATCCTGTCGGCGGGCGGTACGGTCCGCTTCGGCAAGCTGGTCTCGCTCGCGGACGAGGACGCGCTGTTCCTTGTCCCCCTCGCAGGGGCCGAGGCGGAACGGCTCGGTCGGCTGGACTGGCTGGCCCCCGTCGCGCTGATGCTCCGCCGCTTCGACTGACGGCGCCGGACGGCTACTCGCCGGCGTTCCGGCACGCCACGGTCGCCTTGTTCGCCACTTCGTCCTTGCCGCCGCACTCCATGCCGGGAAAGCAGAAGGAGGCGGGCTGGTCGATCATGGAAAAGGCGATATAGCTCTCGCCCTTGTCCGTCGGGCGGATCGCACCGTTCAGCGAATAGTTTTTCGTCTCGCCGCGCATCAGCGACAGCCGGTCGCCCACCGCGGGTTCGGAGAGCGGGACATAGCCCTCCGCATCGAAGGTGATGGCGGCGCGGCCCGTCACATCGCGAATGGTGCACTGCGCGGCAAGGTCGGTCGGCACGGAGGCCGCGCCCTCGATGGCGAAGACCGCCCTTTCGCCGGATGCGATGGTCTTGGTGCCGCTTTCGAGCACCGCATTGGCCGCCCGCGCCTGAGGCAGGGCGAGGAAAGCGAGCGCGACCCCCGCCGCGATCGTTCCGGCGGCCCGCATGGCCGTCGGTGTTGTCCTTCCGGTAAAACGCATGGTCTCCTCCGCTCTCGTCACCGTCCCCGCCCGCACAGTGTCGCCCGGGAGGCGCCGCAACATCAAGCGGTCCCGTGGCCAAAGAAAACAGGGTGGAAACGGTCAGGCGATCTCGAGGCTGGCGCGGCTTGCCAGCGCATGCGCCTTTTCCGACTGAAGAAAGACGTCATGGCCCATCACCATGTGAATGCGGCCTTCCTCGTTTTCGAGCGGCAGGCGCAGCCAGAAACGAAAGAGCTTCGCGCCGCCGGGCCGTCCCGCCTCGATGACGCCCTGCGCCGGACGCCGAGACCGGATGACCTCGCGATAGGCCACGTCCCAATAGGCCCGGCCATCGCCCTGCTCCAGCTCGTCGAGCATGAGGCCGGTCGTTTCCCGCCCCAGATAGTCGCGCAGCCGCGTCCCCGCCAGGCGCACGCGCAGGCGGGGCGGATTGTCGTCCAGCACATCGTAAAGGCTGATGGAGGGAAGAAGCGCCCGCATGTCGCCGGGGCGAATGTCGATGCGGCGCGGGCAATGGCCGCTAGCGCCGTCCGGACCGGCGGGCAGCTTGCCGCGCCAGTAGTCGAACAGTTCCTGCTGCTCCGGCAGGATAAGCTGTGCACGGATCGTCTGAAGCTGCGAACTGCCTATCTCGTCTGCGTGCGACAGGGCTTCATCCTTTCGGCATGCCGCATCGCCGGAACGGCGTGCGAATCACCTGACGATGATGAATCCCGTCTGCGCGGAATGCAAGTAGGCAGCGATGTCAGCGCTTGCGGGTGCCGGCGCCGCGTCCCTTCTGGCCGAGCCCCATTTTCTTGGCAAGGCGGGAGCGCGCTTTCGCATAGCTGGGCGCGACCATCGGATAATCCGCCGCGAGGCCCCAGCGCTCGCGATATTCTTCCGGCGACAGATCGTAATGGGTCCGGATATGACGCTTCAGCGATTTGAATTTCTTGCCGTCTTCGAGGCAGATCAGATACTCGGCCGTGATCGACTGATCCACCGGCACGGCGGGGTCCGGCCGGGCCTGGTCCGCCGACGCTTCGCCCGACGCGGCCTGTTCCAGGGCGCCGTGAACGAGTTCGATCAGTTTAGGCACGTCATCGGGAGCGACATTATTGTGCCCCACATAGGCGGCGACTATTTCCGCCGTCATGTCGATCAGTTCAGCCGTCAAAATGCCTCCGCCCCCGCTCGCGGAAACCGGACGCGGATTTCACGGCGACTTGCTCCGGTTTCGATTCATATTATTTCAAGTGGCAACTCTATATCCGTTTTATCGATGAAAAATCAAGGTTTCATGCACTCGACGGCAAAAATTAAATACTGCGCGTCATTTCATTGGCATTGTTTTCGCTGAACTCCGGGGAAGACGGCATAAAGCGCCCGCTGTCCATTTGAGTGCATTATTTGAGGTAGCGCTTTCGGGGATCGAAGCGCGGCACATGCAGCGAATCGAGATAGTCGTCGATCGCAGAAATCATCAGATCCTGATGCGTCCGCTCCAGCACGGTCGAGGCCAGCCGCAAGCGGACATAGCGATGCTGCTCCAGCCGGATCGACGTCTTGACGCGCGGCGGCACGCTGCCCCTGCGTTCCACCGCCGGGCTGATGTCGCGCTGGCGGCGTTCCGGCCCGGCATAGCGGGCGCGGTCTTCGACGGGCACGTCGCGGCGTTCCGCCTGCTGCGCCGTCGGCATTTCTCGCGGGTCGGGACCGGGCATGGGCGGCGGCGCATGCGGGGCCGGATGGCCCTGCCCCTTGCCATGGCCGCCGCGATCCGGCGCAAAGGGAAGCGCGTGCCGGCGGGTCATCATCCCGGCATTGAGAGTCGCAAATCCGTCTCGGCTCATCGTCTCGTTCCTTTTCCGGCTCGTATCAGTTGGCACGGCGGCCAAACATGGGTGCATTCCGGCCAAGCGCATTGAGATTTGTCCGGTAGGGCACGCGCGGCGGCGCAAGGCCCGCCTGCTCCTCTTCGGAGGCGTCCATGCGGGCGATCCGCTCGGCGAGATACTCCCAGAGTTCGCTCAGTTCGCGCGCGGAGCGGCCCGCGGGCTTTGCCTCCATCACCGTGCGCCCGTCGATCATGGCGGCGGCGAATTCGACGCGGTGATGCAATGTCACCGGCGCCACGGTGCCGTGCTGCGACAGCGCCACCGCCGCGTCGGAGGTGATGCGGGCGCGCGGCGTCGCGGCATTGACGACGAAGATCATCTGCTTCTTGTGCCATTCGGCAATGTCCACCGTCGGCCCCACCGCGCGCAGGTCGTGCGGGCTCGGCCGGGTCGGCACCAGCACGAGATCGGCATGGGCGACGACGTCGGAAATCTGGCGCGTGATGGCGGGCGGCGTATCGATGACGAGAAGGCGCACGCCCGCCTCCCTCGCCTGCTCCACCGCGCTTGCCAGCGTCGTCATGTCGGCCTTGAGATAGGTCGGCATGTCCGCATTCCGCGCGGCGTGCCATTGCTCCAGGCTGCCTTGCGGATCGGTGTCGATGATGGCGACGGGGCCGTGCCCCGCCAGCGCGGCCTGAACCGCGACGTGCCCGGCAAGCGTCGTCTTGCCAGAGCCTCCCTTCTGGGACGCAAATACGAAGACTCGCATCGGTGCCGGCATGGAAACACTCCTCTCGGACCTCTGGCCGGAGACGGGTGCAAAGCCGAAATCATCGGAGGTTGCTGCGTGGAGCGGGCATGGCGGAAGCGTGGCGCTGCGTCGCGCGTTTCCAGGATCCTGTCCGGCGGCAACCCCGCTACCCTTTTCCGCGCGTCATGTGCGAAAGGAGGGCCGGAGGCTTTGCGTCCCGCCGTTTCCGGCGGTTTGCCATTTTCATCCGGGTGCAAATGGAGACCATCCGCATTCCCTTGCCGTCAACGCTACGCATGGCCTGTTAACGGGCGTTTAAAACCTTTATGAAGAACCGAACTATCGGCTCCTTGCGCTTTCACGGGCGCGACCGGGGGTCGCAGGCGGGTGCGCCCGTTAGACGTGGCCGCCCTTGCGCGTCCATAATGCCGCGCCGCTCGCCATCCTGTCGCCACTACGGAAAAACCGCCTCGCCATGCCGCGTTTTCTTCACAATATCTGGTACTTCGCCATGCCCGCCGAGGCGCTCAGGCCGGGCGCTCTCGTGCACAAGGTGATGCTGGGCGAACCGATCGTGATCGGGCGCAGCGAAACGGGAGAGGTTTTCGCGCTGAAGGACATCTGTCCGCATCGCGGCGTTCCGCTGTCGGCGGGCCGGCAGGTCGCCGCGGGCGAAGCGGGCTGCGCGGCCACCACGGTCGAATGTCCCTATCATGGCTGGAAGTTCCGCACCGACGGGCATTGCGCGGAAATTCCCTCGCTGGTGCCCGAGCAGACCGTCGAGGTCGACAAGATCCGCGTGCGCGCCTATCCCGCGCGCGAGGTGCAGGGCAATATCTGGGTCTTCATCGCCGCGCCGGACACGCCCGACCGCGCGCCGGAGATCGAGCCGCCCGTCATGCCCGACATCGGCGAGGCGGCCGTGCCGCGCCTGCGCGAAGCGATGGTCTTCAACTGCCATATCGATCACGCGGTGATCGGTCTGATGGACCCCGCGCACGGGCCCTTCGTGCATCAGTCCTGGTACTGGCGCAATGCGCGCTCCATCCACGAAAAGGCGAAAGAGTTCGCACCCGCCGATTTCGGGTTCAAGATGGTCGAGCACAGGCCGTCCAGCAATTCCTTCGCGTACAAACTCCTGGGCGGCGCGCCGACCACGGAGATCGCTTTCCGCCTGCCCGGCATCCGCATCGAGCACATCAAGGTCGGCAGGCATCGCGTCATCGGGCTGACCAGCGTCACGCCGGTCGACGAAACGCATACGGAGATCACGCAGAGCTTCTACTGGACCATGCCGCTGCTTTCGCTGCTGCGCCCCATCGCCCGGGGCTTCGTGCGCGCCTTTCTGAAGCAGGACCGCGACATGGTGAACCTGCAGCAGGAAGGCCTGCGCTTCGATCCGCGCCTCATGCTCATCAACGACGCCGATGTGCAGGCCAAATGGTACAACCAGCTCAAGAACGAGTGGGAAACCGCGCAGAAAGAGAGCCGTCCCTTCGTCAATCCGGTCAAGCCCGCCACGCTGCGCTGGCGAAGCTAGGCCATTCCCGACCCCGTCATTGCGCGGAGCGAAGCGACGAAGCAATCCGGCCCGGCGCTCGCAATGACGGCACCGATTCCATTTTGAATCGGAACTGCCCTTCTCGGCTAAGCCCCTGTTAAACACGCCATACATCCGAAATGGACGCAGTTAGACATGACTGGGCCCTTGTGCTTTGATTCACACAGGGACGAATCGCAGCGCTTCACCCCCGCGCGCAGAAGGTAGCGCGGGAGGGAGCCCTATCTCCGGCCGGCGGGATGACCCAGAAACACGACGACGAAGGCGTTCAACGCATTGCAGGCGCGGATGGCGAACCGGCCTTCGTCGTGATGCCCGTCGCCGCCTATGACGCGCTGAGGAAAGCCGCCGAGCGCGACAGCGCCGCGGCGACGCTCGAACATACGCTCACCCCCGTCCCCGCCCCGGTGGCGCGGCGCATCGCCCATGGCGAAAACCCCGTCCGCGTCTGGCGCGAACATCGGGGGATGAAGGCGATCGATCTGGCGCGCACCGCCGGCGTCGGCGCGCCCTATCTTTCGGAGATCGAGACCGGCAAGAAGGACGGCAGCTTCCGCACCATGGCGGCCATCGCGGATGTGTTGCGCGTCTCGCTCGACGACCTCGCGCCGGTCGCCGACACGGAACGCAAACGCGCCCGGCAGCGCGCCGCGCTCATCAACAGCGTCAATGCGCAGGTCCGCGCCTTGCTGACGCTGGTGGGCGGCGATTTCGACACGGCCGCGGTTCGCCGCGCCGTCACCCAGCTCGTCTCCGACGCCGTTACCCTCAAGATGCAGGATCCCGAGCTTGCGGGCTGGATCGACGACATGCTGGAAAGCGCGCGTACCGTGCTCGACCTCATCGACCGCGCCGAGCAGGACATCATCGAGACGGCGCAGCGCGCAAGGACATCGCTTGAAGAGCTGGTGAGCGGGCCGGGCTTCCGGCGCAAGATGGCGGTCGTGCTCGACGAGACCGGCACCGGCGAGACATGCGAGAGCGGGCCGGAGATCGTCGCGAACCTCACCCGGGCCTCGGCGGCGGACTAGATCCCCTCGCCTTCCGCCCGCCCGGCTTCGCTCCCCACGGCCACATCCCAGTAGCGCAGGGCGACATCGGCCTTGTCGGCGGTGAGGCTGTCGAACAGGCCGCCGATCCGGTCGAGATCCCGCTTGGTCGGCAGGCCTTCCTGGCGGGCATCCACCGCGACGACGATCAGTTCCCCGAACTCCTTGCGGGTGAGCGACACCGCCTTGGCGAACACCGCCAGCGGTTCGCCGCCATGATCGTTCAGTATACGGTACATGGTTTCGGGCCGGACCTCGGACATGGCTGCGAGGTCTTCCGAGAAGCGGTCCAGGTCGCCCTTGCCCACGCCGGACACGAGCGCCATCAGCTTCTCGCGGTCGATCGCGCGCGGACGGCTCAGCAGGGACAGCGTCACGCGCATTGCCTCGTCCATGCCGCGCAATCCGTCCCCGTCGCCGAGGATGGGATCGAGAAGATCGTGGATGCGGGAGCGGTCGACGGTAAAGCGCTGCATGATTTCCAGCCGCTGCCCCCCGTCGCACCACCAGAACATCATCTGCGCCATGCGCGCGGAAAGTTCCGGACGCGCCAGCAGCGGCTCGCGGAATTCGGGATCGCTCGCACTGCGCGCCACGAGGATTTCGACGGCGCGGAGCGAAAGACGCAGCGAGCGGTTGTTGAGCAGGCGGCAAATCGTGGCCGTCTCCCCGCGTTCGACGATCTCGTCGGCAACGGCGCTCGACAGCGCGCGGCGCCCCGCGATGATGAACCGGTGCGGCTCGTCGCTCTCCGAAACGATACGCACCAGATCGCCGTCGGTGAGCGGCATGCCTTCCAGCAGAATTTCCTCGGCGATCTTCGCCTCGTCGCGCGCCAGCGCCATGGCCAGCTCGCGCGGGCAATCGCTCTGCTGCCCCAGCCGTTCGGCCAGCCGCAGGCGCATCCCCTCATCGAGACGGCTCACCAGTTGCGCCAGTACGCCGTCCAGCAGGTTGCGCTCCTGCGGCGGCACGAGATTGCTCGGCAGGAGCGCCAGATCCGCGATCCGGCGCAACACCGCCTCCCCGTCCCGGCCGGTGCCGGCGGGCGCGTCCAGGGTCGTATTCTGCGTATTGCCCAGAGCCATTGACGATGCGGGCGCGACCTTGCGCGGCGCTCCTTGATGAAACCCGCCCATAGTGAAACACCCGGGCTGTTAAAACCTCGTAAAGCATGATGGTCGCATTTGCGCCTAATCCGCCGCCTCCCTATCTTCAGGGGCGGGACGAATGCCGAAAAAGGAGGCCGCGGGATGCGTCGCAAGGCTGTTTTACGCGCGTTGATCGGCGGAATTCTGCCGATTCTGGCCGGTTGCGCGGATCTGGGCGCCAGTTCCCATGCCGGCGAGCCCGAATACAGGCAGGGCCATTCCGACGGCTGCTGGGCGGCCACATCCGGCCAGAAAGATGCGGCCAACCGGAACGAAGCGCTCTACAAGAGCAGCGACGCCTATCGGGCGGGCTGGAAGGCGGGCTTCAATTCCTGCCGCGTCGACAGCGGCGCGCGGAACGCCAACGACCCCTATACCGGGTCATCCGGCTCCGGCCCGTTCGGCTATTGAGTAACGGAAACGGAAAGTCCGGCGCCCGAGGGGCCGGTCGAGGGGGGAAAAACATATGCGCATAGCCATCGGCCTTATCGTCATCCTGATCGTCGCCGCCGTCGCGGCGCCGGTCCTCTATTACGGCACGACCGATCCATGCCGGATGCTGGCGCAGGAAATGGCCGCGGATGCCTATAGGCCGATGGCCAGCACTCTGGGCGGCGACCCGGACGACGTGCCCGAAAGCGTGGAGCGCCCCATGCGCCTCATCACCAGCCAGATGTCGGGGCGCGAATGCAGCGAAGAACTCTGGGACCGCTGGTTCGGCGCCGGCGGGCCGTCGTGACCGCCCATGGCGAAGCTCTCCCGCGCGCGCATCATTCTCATGGGCCTCGGTCTTGCCTTTGCCATCGCCCTGCCCCTGACCTCGTTCGTCCCGACGTCGGAGGCGCGCCCGCGCATCTCCACGGGCCGCGAGCTTTACGCCGCCTGCAAGGCGCTGGCCGCCTGGCATCTCAATCCCGTCGGCCACACGCCGATCCCGGCGCGCAACTGCCGCCAATACATCGTCAACTATTTCACCGTGATCCATTATCTTCATACGGATGAAGCGGCGAAGAAGGTATTCGGCAATTCCGCCAAGGATCCCTATGCCTGCCTCAATCTCGACGGCCCGCGCAGCTACGACCAGCTCGCCGCGCGCATCGTCCGCACGGCGGAGTGGCACCCGGAACTCATGGACACGGATGCGGTGAAACTGATGAGCCGCACCTTCCTCGACAGGCCGCCCTGCACGGACAACATGAACTGAGGGAACGAATGTCGTCCCGGCACTTGTTGCCGGGACCCACTCGCATCGGCCGCTTGCCGCAACGCCAATGGATCCCGGGAACAGGTCCCGGGATGACAGCCAGGGTTGGGGTTCCTTCACGCTATCCAGCGGATGAAAGCCCGCCCGCGTCAAACAGGCTGCGCCGTCGGGCGGAACACGATCTCGCTCACATCCACATCCTTCGGCTGGCCGATCGCGAAAGCGATCATGCGTGCGAAGCTGTCGGCGGGTATGGCGATCCGGTCGACGAAATCGCGCACGCTCGTCGCAATATCCTGCTCGCTGATATGGTCGAGCAGTTCCGTCGCCACCGCGCCGGGCGAAATGATCGTCGTGCGGAGGTTGTAGGGCTTCACCTCCTGGCGCAGCCCTTCGGAGATCGCCCGCACGGCGAATTTCGTGCCGCAATAGACCGCCGCGCCCGGCTCCACCTTGTGGCCGTAGACCGAGGACACATTGATGATATGGCCGTCCTTCTGTTCCTTCATGTGGGGCAGCGCCGCGGCGATGCCGTTCAGCACGCCCTTGATGTTGACGTCCACCATCTGGTCCCACTCGTCGAATTTGAGCCGTTCCAGCGGCGCAAGCGGCATCAGGCCCGCATTGTTGAGCAGCACGTCGATGCGGCCATAGGTCTCGACCGCCTTGTCCACCAGCGCCTTCACCTCCTCGCGCTTGGTCACGTCGGTCGCCACGGCCAGCGCCTTGCCACCCTTGTCGGTGATTTCCTTGGCCAGCGCCTCGATCCGGTCCGCCCGGCGCGCGCCGATGACGACCGTTGCGCCTTCCCCGGCCAGATGGCGCGCGGTGGCCGCGCCCATGCCGCTGCTCGCACCGGTAATGACGACCACCTTGTCCTGAATATTGTCGTTCATTTCATGTCTCCTTGTCCGCCGGTCCCGCTACGTCGCGCCGCTTTCTTCAAAGCGGGTCGTAGCCCGGCTCCTTGTAGAGGGTGTTCCATTTGTCCTTGATCTCCGGCTTGTAGACCTTCTCGGTCCACTCCTTCGCCGGGACTTCTTCCAGCGCGACCGACACGGAGTCCGCGCCATTGCCGAGGATTTTCCCGATATCGCGGGTGATCGCCTCGGCCAGGTCCTTCTTCTGCTTCTCGCTGCTGCCGGGCCAGAGCTTGACGACGACATGGGGCATGGCCGTCTCCTTCAGCTTTCGGTGTCGTTGAAAACGCGTTCCGCGATGGGCAGCGCCGTGTTCGCCGTCGGCCATCCCGCATAAAAGGCAAGATGCGTGATCGCCTCGATGATCTCGTCCTTCGTGAGCCCGTTCTCCAGCGCCTTCTTCAAATGAAAGGGCAGCTCGTTGACGCGGTAGAGCGAGATGAGCGAGGCAACCGTGACGAGGCTGCGGTCGCGGGACGAAAGGCCCGGCCGCTCCCAGACATCGCCGAACAGAACATCGTCGGTATAGTCCGCCAGCGCGGGCGCGATATGGCCGAACGCTTTTTTGGCATGATCGGGCTTTGCATGATCCGACATGGCGCTCACCCCTTCCCGTTCTTCGAGGGGCCGGGCAGATACTGCTCGTCGGTGACGGGCTCCAGCCAGTCCACGACCTTGCCGTCCAGCGCTTCCTGAACCGCGATATGCGTCATGGAGGTGGTCGGCGTTGCGCCGTGCCAGTGCTTGTGGCCCGGCGGGCACCAGATCACGTCGCCCGCGCGGATTTCCTCGATGGGCTCGCCCTCGCATTGCGTCCAGCCGACGCCCGAGGTCACGATCAGCGTCTGGCCCAGCGGATGCGTATGCCAGTTCGTCCGCGCGCCCGGCTCGAAGGTCACGCTGGCGGCGGAAACGCGCGCCGGCGCCTCGGTCTGCACGAGCGGATCGACGCGGACGGTGCCGGTGAAAAATTCGCTCGGCCCCTGCTGCGACGGGCGCGAGCCGTTTCGATAGATAAAGCTCATTTCGGACCTCCTCTGCCTTCGATGGCGGGCGGGGACGTTCCCCACCCTTGCTACAGGAGATAGTCGCATTGACCGGCCGGGATTAGGCCGTATTATCCGATTACACTTATTAGTATGGCTAATGAATGGCGCATGAAAACCTGAACGATCTGGCCGCTTTCCTCGCGGTCGCGCAGGAACGCAGCTTCACCAGGGCGGCGGCGAAGCTCGGCGTCTCGCAATCCGCGCTGAGCCAGACAATCAGCAATCTGGAGGCCCGTCTCGGCCTGCGCCTCCTCACCCGGACGACCCGCAGCGTCGCCCCGACGGATGCGGGCGAGCGTCTGGCGCGAACGCTCGCGCCGCGCCTTGAGGAAATCGACGCCGAACTCACCGAACTGACGGAGCTGCGCGAGAAACCGGCGGGCACCATCCGCATCACGGCGGACGAACATGCCGCCGGCATGGTGCTCTGGCCGGCGCTTGAGAAATTCCTGCCGGACTATCCCGACATCAAGGTCGAGATCGTCATCGATTTCGGCCTGACCGATATCGTGGCCGAACGCTATGACGCCGGCGTGCGCAATGTCGAAACCGTGGCGAAGGACATGATCGCGGTCCCCATCGGCCCGCCCATGCGCATGGCCGTTGTGGGCAGTCCGGACTATTTCAGCGGACGCACCCGGCCAAAGGTGCCGCAGGACCTGACCTCGCATCGCTGCATCAATCTGCGCCTGCCCACCCATGGCGGCCTCTATGCCTGGGAGTTCGACAAGGACGGTCGCGAATTGCGCGTGCGCGTCGACGGCCAGCTCATTTTCAACAGCGTTTCCATGATGGTGAAGGCCGCGCTCGGCGGCGCGGGGCTTGCCTATGTGCCGGAAGCGGAAGTGACCGGGCACCTGAAGAAAAAGCGCCTCATCCGCGTGCTGGAGGACTGGTGCGAGCCTTTCTCCGGCTACCACCTTTATTATCCCAGCCGCCGCCAGCACGCCCCCGCCTTCGCCCTTCTCGTCGAGGCGCTGCGCTACCGCAAATAGGCGAGCGGCGCGGCAGGTTCCCTTCCGTGTATAATGATCGGGGAGAAGGTCGGTCCCTCGGTAAGAGTCGAGTTCGATGAGTAAACTGAAAATAGCGCTTGGGCAGATGCGGATCGACGACGGAAACGCGCCCGACAATCTGCCCCATAATCTGAAACGCATCGAAGCGATCATCGAAGAGGCCGGACCGGGCCACGATCTCATCGTCCTGCCGGAAACCGCGACCAGCGGATTTGCCGACCGCGCGAGCGTGGCGGCGGTCGCCGAACCGCTGACCGGCCCCACCGTCGAAAGGCTGACCGGGCTCGCCGCGCGCCATGCCTGCGTCATCGCCATCGGTCTTGCGGAACTGAGCGGCGAGGATTTTTTCAACACCGCCGCCATCATCGGCCCCGGCGGGCTGCTGATGGCCTATCGCAAGACGCATCTCTGGCGCGACGATCTCGCCATCTTCCGCCCCGGCTCGGAGGTGGCCGTCGCGGATATCGGCGGCTACAGGCTCGGCGCGCTCATCTGCTACGACGTCGAATTCCCCGAACCCGCCCGCCTCGCCGCGGCGCAAGGCGCCGACCTCATCGCGCTCAGCAACGGCAATATGAACCCTTACGGCGACGTCCACCGCCGCGCCATCGCCGCCCGCGCGCAGGAAAACCAGCTCTTCGTCGCCGTCGCCAACCGCGTCGGCGATGGCAAAGACATGACCTTCGCCGGCGGCAGCATGGTCGCCGGCCCGGACGGCAGCACGCTTCTCGAAATGGGCACCGAAGAAGCCATCGGCTCCCTCGAAATCGACCTCGATCAGGTGAGCCTCGCGCGCCGGGATTATTGCTATCTCGACGAAAGGCGGTTCCGGATCGAAGGGGACGCCAAACCTTAGCTGTCATCCCGGCGAAAGCCGGGACCCACTCGCATCAACCGCTTGCCGCAGCGCCAATGGATCCCGGGAACAAGTCCCGGGACGACAGTTTTGTCTGTGGGTAGAGAAGAAATCAAAAACTCGGTGTCGTCCCGGCACTCGTTGCCGGGACCCACTCTCGGTAGCTCCTTGTCGAAGCCCCAATGGGTCCCGGCTTTCGCCGGGATGACATTGGGAGTTAAGTCCACCGCGTCCAGCGCCCATGGAAATCCGTGCGGGCGAGCTCCAAATCCTCCCCCGAGGGCCACAACCGCAATCGCAACGACGCCGAACTCGGATCGGTTTCATCCGCCTCCATGCTCAGCCAGGCGAGCGGTGCATCTTCGCTCGCTTCAAGGGCGGCTTCTTTCATCACCGCTTCAATCCGCGCCTGCGTTTCCGCCGGCAAATATTGCCAGACGATGGTGTGAGAGAGCACGCGCGTATGCCCCGCCTTGCTCGGCTTTGCGAAATGCCGCGCGACCCATTCCACCGCATCGGCCTTTTCCACCTGCGTGCCGCTCCGCGCGGCGGCATCGACCGCCGCCTCAATCCGGGCGAGCCGCGCCGTCTGGTCCGGCCAGATATAGGAAAGCAGCCTTTCGCGTGCGGCCCCGTCTGACATGTCGAGCGGGTTCAGGTCGCAGCCCCGACGCGAGGCGACGGCAAGCGGTGCGTCGAGCGGCGGCGTCTCGCCTTCCCATGACGACATGATTTTGACCGGCGATGTGGGATCGCCCCATTCGCGCCCGCCGAGATCGTAATGATAGCGGTCGAAATTGAGGTTGAGCCCGGCGCTCGACCCAATCTCATGAAGGGCGAGCGGCAGGCCCGTCCGCGCCGCGATGTGGAGGCACCCGCCAAGGATCGCATTCGACCGCGAGACCTCGTTCGTCTGCGGCGCGCTGTCGAGAAACGCCGTCAGGAACGCGTCTTCCCGTTCCATCGCCGCGGCAAGCGCCTGCCACAACTCGTCATCCGTCACCTCGTTCGGCGGATAGGCCGGCGCGAGCGATGCCCTGTCCTGCCGCTTCAGCGCATGAAACGCACCCGCCGCGCGGATCGGCAGCGCATCGCTTTGCGGATCGCCCTCCCACGCAAGGATGCGATTACCGAAATTCGTGCGCGCGTCGAGCCGCTCGCCCAGCAACCGGCACAGCCGCGCATTGAGGGGCGAACCCAGATAGTCGCAGGCGATGGATTGCCGCTCGAAAGCGGCGCGAATGTCGTTGCTGTTCGTCACTTTTGATTATGCCTTCCATGTCGTCCCGGCACTTGTTGCCGGGACCCACTCACTTTTCCATTTGCCGAAGAGCCAATGGATCCCGGGAACAAGTCCCGGGATGACACTGACAAAGGAAGCAACCAAGCGGCTACGCCGCTTCCGTCTCGTCGTCCGGCCACGGGCCGACATAGCGCGACTGCGGACGGATGAGGCGTCCCACCCTTTCCTGTTCGATCACATGCGCCGTCCAGCCTGCGATCCGCGACATGCCGAAGATCGCCGTGAAGGCCGCGCGCGGAATGCCCAGCGCCTCGAGCAATATGGCGGTGTAGTATTCCATATTCGTGTCGAGCGGGCGGTCGGGCTTGGCGCGCTTCAGGGCGGCCAGCGCTTCCTTTTCCACTTCTCGGGCAAAGACGATGCGCTCATTGCCGTCGGTGATATAGGTCAGCGCCGTGTTGAAAACATCCGCACGCGGATCGCGCACGCGGTAGACGCGATGGCCGAAGCCCATCAGCCGTCCGCCCTCGCCGATTTCCCTTTCGAGCCAGGGGCGGATGTTCTCCTGCGTGCCGATCGCATCCAGCATGTCGAGCACCGGCCCCGGCGCGCCGCCATGGAGCGGGCCCTTCAGTGCGCAGAGCCCGGCGACCACGGCGGAGATCATGCCCGCCCTTGTCGAGGCCGTCACGCGGGCGGCGAAGGTCGAGGCGTTCATGCCGTGGTCGGCCACCGTGACGAGATAGGCGTTGAGCGCCTTCACCTCGCCCTCGCCCGGCGCCCTTCCATTCAGCATACGGAGGAAATCCGCCGCCTGCCCCGCCTTCGGGTCCGGCGCGATGTTCTCCTTGCCTTCCCCGGCCCGGCAGAGCGCGGCCACGAAAACGGGCGCGGCGCCCAGCGCGCGGATATGGGCGGGGATATCTCCCTCGTCCGGCAGCAGGGCGAGCCCCGCGCGCAGGCCCTCGATCACGTTGAGCCCTCGCGCAACGCCGACGAGCCCCGGCACCAGCCGATAGGCGTCTTCGCGCGACCGGCCGAGCAGGTCACGCACCTCCTCCGCTTCCGGCGCGGGATCGAGCCCCGCCGCGGCCCAGAGTTCGGCCGCCGCCGCCTCGAAGTCATGCGTCTCGGCCAGCGCCTCCACCTTGTGCCCGGCGACGATCAGCCGGCCGGCCTGACCGTCCACATCGCTCAGTGCCGTCTCGGCGGCGACCACCTCGTCGAGGCCGCTCGCGCTGGCATCCTTCAAGGCATGGTCCCAATCTCGCCCCGCCTTCATCTCTATCTTGCTCATGGCATCACCTTTCTCAGCGAATTCATGAGCGGAAACTGGCGATGGCTTGATTATTGGTCAATCTTGATTAAGCTAATCAATATTAAAATACTTTTGCGGCGCAGCATTTCGGAAATGGCGGACAAATCGAAAAAAGGGCCGGGAACTCCCGAAAACCTCTACCTCTCCGCCCGCGAGGCGGCGGCGGAGTTGGGGGTGAGCCTTGCCACGCTTTACGCCTATGTGAGCCGCGATCTCATCCGCTCCGAGCCCGTCCCGGACAGCCGCGCCAAGCGCTACCGGGCCGAGGATATCCGCAAACTCAGGGCCCGCCGCGGCGGTTCGCCGGGCGAAACGGCCCTGCCGCCCGGCGCCAAAGCCGGTTTCGGCCTCGGCGGCCAGCCGGTGCTGGAGAGCGCAATCACCCTCATCAGCGACGGAAAGCTCTATTATCGCGGCGCTGACGCTACGTCATTGGCTGAAAATGCCAGCCTCGAACAGGTCGCGACGCTGCTCTGGGGGCTCAGCGACATCCAGCCCTTCACCCGGGACGAACTGCCGCCCTGGACGCCGAAACTCGAGGCGCTGGCCGCGGAACTCAGGACCATGCCCCGGATCGAGCGCTGTCTGGCGCTGCTCCCCGTCGCCGCGCTGGAAGACGCCGCCGTCTACAACATGACCGAGCGCGGCCTTGCCGCCACCGGCGCGCGCCTCCTCCGGCTGGTGGCCGCCATCGTCGCGGGCGAGACGCCGGGTCCAGCGCCCGTCCATGAAATGCTAAGCCGGGCAATGACTTATGGCGACAGGCCGGGGACGGAACTGATCCGCGCCGCGCTCGTTCTTTCCGCCGATCACGAGCTCAACGCCTCCGCCTTCACCGTGCGCTGCGTCGCCGGAACGGGCTCCAATCTCTACGCCGCCATGCAGGCGGGCATCTGCGCCGCGCAGGGGCCGAAGCATGGCGGCCTCACCACCCGGGTCGAGAGTTTCCTTTTCGATCTGGCCAACCGGCAGGACATCGAGGACGCGGTCATCCAGCGCCTGCGCGAAAACGATCCCCCGCCCGGCTTCGGCCACTGGCTCTATCCCGACGGCGATCCGCGCGCGAAATGCCTGCTCGACATGCTGGCGCGCTCGCATGGGGACGATGCGGTTTTCCAGCGCGTGGAGCGCGTCCGCCGCGTGATGGCGGAAGCCGGCGGGCTGCATCCCAATATCGATTTTGCGATTGCCGCCACGGGTGGCGTTCTGCACCTGCCGCGCGGCGCGGCGCTCACGCTTTTCGTGCTGGGCCGCATGGCGGGCTGGATCGGCCACGCCATGGAGCAGTACCGCTCCGGCCAGATGATCCGCCCCCGCGCCCGCTATGTCGGCGAAACGCCCCGCACCGGCCTCCAGTGAGACGCCTCAGGCGACGTCCGTCATTCGGCTTTCGGCGGGGATCGACGGCACGAGACGCGAAGGCGGCAGGCAAATGCAGACCGTCGTCCCCACGCCGATCTTGCTTTCAAGGCACAAAGTGCCGTCATGCGCCTCCGCCATGGCCTTGGCGAGCGGCAGGCCGAGCCCCGTTCCCGCTCTCGTCCGTGTAAAGGAGTTTTCCACCTGCTCGAAAGGCTCGAGCACCTTTTCCAGCTTGTCGGCGGGTATGCCGATTCCCGTATCGTGCACGGCAATCCGCATGCCTCCATCTGCGCTCGTTTCCGCGACGACCGAAATATCCCCCTGCGGCGGCGTGAATTTGACCGCGTTCGAGACCAGATTGACGAGAATGCGCCGGATCTGCTGCTCGTCCGCAAAAAGCGTCGGCAGGTCCGCCTCGATCTGGGCGGAAAGCGTCAACCCGTTTTCGGAGATCGAGGGGGTCATCATGCGAACCACTTCATCCACGATCTCCGGGATGACGATCTCGGTTTCGTTCAGTTCCGACCGCCCCGCCTCGATCTTCGCCATGTCGAGGAGTTCGTTGATCATGCCGAGCAGATGAACGCCGGAAGTGTGGATATCCGCGACATATTCCTTGTAGCGCGGGGGCTGCATCTCGCCGTAAAGCTCCATGCGAATCAGGTCGGCAAAGCCGATGATCGCATTGAGCGGCGTGCGCAGTTCATGGCTCATGGTCGCCAGGAATTTGGTTTTGCTCTGATTGGCGGCTTCCGCACGCTGCCGCTGGCGCTCCAGGTCCTCGGCGCGGCGCTCGGTCAGCCCGGCCATCACGCGCATCAGCGTCGCCGCCGCGCCGAGACCGAAATAGGCGCCATTTTCCGTCACGATATAGCCCTGCAGCGGCGATGAAAGCCCAGAGCCGAAAAGCCGCGCATTGACCCGCTCGCAGCTCTCGGAGGCATCGACGACAAGGGGATAGCGGTTCATCAGCGATGAAATCGGCCGCCGCCCGTAAATCTCCCGGCCGTAAAGGCGGACATAGACCAGCAGGAAATCCTGGCGGCTGACCATCCCGACCGGGCGCCCGTCGTTCACCACCGGCACGTTCAGCAGAGATCCGCTCGCCATGAACCGATCGAACGCCTCCTGGCATGTCGTCCGGGACGAAAACGGCGTCACCCTCTCGGCAAGATCCCGCGCTATCGGAATTTGCATTGTCTCACTCGCTACAGCCCACCCGGCGCGTCGTCTCTCGTCGCCCGACGCGCTATGGCGACAAAGAATGGCGGCAACCCTTTAACGGACCTTGAAAGCTATCGGGCCGGGAGCAGTCATCATAAATAATTCGCATAACCGACATGCTGGACGCTTCGGACCGGATCGCGTCTTATGAAGACATTGGAATCGAAGACATAAGGGGAGAAAACAATGGACAGACCAGAGCCATGCCGGCGACCGGACCGGCACCAAAGCGCCTGATCCCTCATGGAAATCCCCTCCGGAGCGGACGCCCCGCCGGCCGAGGCAAGCCGCAAGCACCGCCTGCGCCTCTACCTTTCGGGCCAGGCGAGTTGGTATGTGAGCCTCGGCATCCAGTTCGTGATCTTTCCCTTTCTGGTGACACAGGTTCTGGACGAACCGGCCTATCGTGTCGGGCTGGCCCAGATGTCCCTGATGGCGCCGGCCATCCTCTTCATGCTGTTGGGCGGGTCGATGGCGGACCGGGCGGATGCGCGCACCATTCTGATCCGCGTTCATGCGCTCGCGGCCATGCCGCCGATCCTGCTCGCCACCCTGCTGCTCTATGGCGAACTCAGCTATGGCGCGCTGATCGTCTATGCGCTCGCCATGGGGACGCTTGGCGCTTTTGCCCTGCCTGCGCGCGATTCCGCCCTGACCCGCGTCGCCGAAACCGGCATTCAGCAGGCCGTGACGCTTGCCATGGGCGCCCAGATGATCTCGCAGCTGGTCGGCATGCTGATCGCGGCGACCGCCGCCTATACGGGGACGCATGTGCTGCTCTTCTTCCAGGCCGCGGTAATGATCGCGGGCGGCATTGCCAGTTGGCGACTGGCGCCGCTGCCGCCGTCCCACGCACCCGGCACCGACGGGCCTCTCGCACAGATTCTGGACGGGCTGCGGGTATCGCGCCGCGAACCGATCGTCATCACCGTGATCGGCGCGATGTTCGCCGTCGGGATCTTCTATGTCGGCAGCTTCCTCGTGGTGTTGCCGCTTATGATCCGCGACGTCTATCACTCCACACCCGATGAATTCACGCTGCGCTTCGCCGTCGTCAATATCTGTTTCTGGGGCGGCACCATCGCGGCGACGCTGGCGCTGCTTCGCACCGGCCATATCGAGCATCGCGGGCGCGTCATGATCGCTTCGCTCACATCCGGCGCGATTGTGCTCGCCTTGCTGGGCCTTTCGCTGCCGTTCTGGGCCCTGTGCATCCTGATCTTCATCTGGGGCACGGGCGCGGGCACCACCATGACGATGGGCCGAACCATCGTGCAGCTCGCCGCGCCGGACAGCCATCGCGCCCGCGTATTGGCGCTCTATCAGCTCGGCTTTTCCGGCGGGGCGCCTGTCGGCTCCTTCTGTATGGGCTATCTTGTCGGCACGATGGGCATTCACAGCGCCACGCTCGCTCCGGCCCTGATCGTCACCCTCATTCTCGCCGGGCTGGTCCGCTTCTCGCCCATATGGGCCTATCGGGACGAAGAGCGGTCGCTATGACATCTCCGAACGGCACGCCCCGGCAGCACAATCTCGACCATCGCTGGTACATGGTCGGCATATGGAGCTACTTCACGGCCATGGGCATTCAGGGTGTGCTCTACCCCTGGATCGTCGCTTTCGTGCTGGACGAACCGTCAAGCCGCGTCGGCATCGCGCAGATGCTGTCCATGTTGCCGATGCTGCTTTTGAGCCTGTTCGGCGGCGCGGCGGCGGACCGGGTGGAATTGCGAACCCATCTGATGCGGCTCCAGTTCATCGGCGTCCTTCCGCCGCTGGCCCTTGCCGGTCTGATGATGTCCGGCTTCCTGACCTATGAAATCGCAATCCTTTATGCATTGAGCGCCTCGGCGCTTGGCGGCTTCATCATGCCGGCGCGCGACTCGATGCTGTCGCGCGTCGCCACGAAAAGCCTGGGCGGCAACATTCAGCGCGCGGTCGCCATGGCCATCGGGGGACAATTTCTCGGTCAGGTCGTCGGCTTCCTCATCGGCGGCCCGGCCGAATATATCGGCGCCGTGCCGCTGCTGATCGCCCAGAGCGCGTTTCTCGTCATCGCCGCGCTTTCCACCTCCAAGCTCTCGCCCGCCCCGCCCACCAGACGGGAGGGCACGCGGCGCTCTCCCCTTCAGGATGTGAAGGAAGGGCTGGCCACGATCTGGGCCGACGATCGCGTCAGGCCCGTGCTCGTCTTCATGTTCTTTTCGGGCATCCTGTTCATGGGCGTGTTTCTGGTGGTCTTTCCGATCCTCATTCGCGACGTCTATCAGGGCAGTTCGCGCGAGGTCGGTTTCGTGATGATGAGCTTCTTCGGCGGGATCGGGATTTCCTCGCTCTCGTTGAGCCAGATGCGTCCCATCCGGCGGCAGGGCCGCGCCATCATGATCGCCATGTGCACGGGCTCCACCGTGATGATCCTGATCCATTTTCACCCGCCTGTCTGGGGGGTCTATCTGCTGGCATTGGCCTGGGGTCTGGCGGCGGGCATCTCGATGAGCCAGTCGCGCGCCGTGGTGCAGGAGGCAGCATCTGACGCCATGCGCGCGCGCATGCTGGCCGGCTTCTCGCTGGGCACGATGGGCGGCGGGCCGCTCGGTTCGTTTCTGATGGGATATGTGATCGCCGCGATAGGACCGCTCGATGCCGTACTCGTGCCCGTCTCGCTGATGGTGCTGCTCTGGCTCTCGATCTTCTTCTTCACGCCGCTCTGGCAGATGGAGGCAGCCAGACCCGGGGATTACTGACGGGCGCGGCACATAAAAAAGGAGCGGGCAAAACCGCCCGCTCCCCTCGATCTTCGGTCAGCTGTATTTGCGCTCGTCCCACCAGGGGAAGAAGGACGGCATGTCCTCCGACACCTTGTTGGGATATTTCGCCGGGCGCTTTTCGAGGAAGGACATCACGCCTTCCTTCGCATCCTCCTGCGCCCCGCGCGCATAGATGGCGCGGCTGTCGACCTTGTGGGCTTCCATCGGATGATCGGCGCCGAGCATGCGCCACATCATCTGGCGCGTCAGCGCAATCGACACCGGGGCGGTGTTTTCCACGATCTCACGGGCCATCTCGTAAGCCGCCGGCAGCAGGTCGTCGGCCTTGTAGAGCTTTTTCACCAGACCGCCTTCGAGGGCTTCCTGCGCCGGGAAGACGCGGCCGGAATAGGTCCATTCCAGCGCCTGGCTGATGCCCACGAGACGCGGCAGGAACCAGCTCGAGCAGGCTTCCGGCACGATACCGCGGCGGGCGAAGACGAAGCCGAAACGGGCGTCTTCGGAGGCCAGGCGGACGTCCATGGCGAGCTGCATGGTGACGCCAATCCCGACCGCCGGGCCGTTGACCGCCGCGATCACGGGTTTCAGGCATTCGAAAATACGCAGCGTTACCCGACCGCCGCCATCGCGAACCGCGGGATTGCTCCAGTCGATGCTGCCGTCGGGACGGCGCGGGTCGCCCGCCTTGTCGGGACGGTCGTCGCGTTCGGCATAGTCGAAGGTCTTGGCACCCGCGGAAAGATCGGCACCGGCGCAGAAGGCGCGGCCCTCGCCCGTCACCACGATGGCGCGTACATCGTCATCGGCGTCCGCCCGGTCGAAGGCGTCGATGAGTTCCTGCATCATTTCGCCGGTAAACGCGTTCAGCTTATCGGGCCGGTTGAGAGTAATGGTGAGGATATTGTCCTTCACATCGTATTTGATCGTCTCGTAGGCCATTCATGGTCCTCCCTGTGTGTGGCTTTTGCCGAATTCTTTTTCTGGCGCGGGACCGGCGAGCAGGTAACCACCGTGCCGCAACGTCAACAGCGCGAAATACCGCGCCGGAAGTTGACGCAGGCTTCATCTTGCTGTGTCTTTCCCTGCAGCAATTGAAGCCATGTGAAAAACATGGCCACTTATAACAACGCATGGTCGCAAAAGCGACGGCAAGGCGGCTCGATTTATGACCGTCCGGCGCCCTTGGGAGACGATACCGAATGCACCCCTATATCCACGCCCAAAACAATCCCGACAAGCCCGCCTATATCATGGCCGGATCGGGGGAGACCGTTACCTACAAGCAGCTCGACGAGCGCTCCAACCAACTCGCCCATCTGATGCGCCGCGCCGGCCTGAAAACCGGCGACGCCATCGCGGTCTTCATGGAGAACAATGCGCGCTATTTCGAGATCTGCTGGGCGGCGCAGCGGGCCGGCCTCTACTTCACCTGCATCTCCTCTCGCCTGACGGCCAGTGAGGTCGCCTATATCATCAACGATTGCGGCGCCAAGCTCCTCTTCACCTCGAAGGAGAAGGAAACCGTCGCCAAGGAAGTGCTCGATGGCCAGATGGCGCCGAATGTCACGGGCTACTACATGGTGAACGGCACCGCGCCCGGTTTCGACAGCTGCGAAACCGCGGCCAAACAGATGCCGACGGACCCCATTCCGGACCAGACCTCCGGGACCGACATGCTCTATTCCTCGGGCACGACGGGGCGCCCGAAGGGCATTCGCGTACCGCTGCCCGGCACACCGATCGACGAGGCGAATTCGCTCATCGCACTGGTGCAGTTTCTCTACGGCTTCGACGAGAACATGATCTATCTCTCGCCGGCCCCGCTCTATCACGCCGCGCCGCTGCGCTATTGCATGGCGGTGAACCGTGTCGGCGGCACCATCATCGTGATGGAGCATTTCGATCCGGAAGAGGCGCTAAAGCTCATCGAGAAGCACAAGGCGACGCACAGCCAGTGGGTACCCACCATGTTCGTGCGGATGCTGAAAATGCCGGAAGAGGTGCGCAAGAAATACGATGTGTCGTCGTTGAAGGTCGCCATTCACGCAGCGGCGCCCTGCCCGATCCCGGTCAAGGAAGAGATGATCAACTGGTGGGGTCCGGTGATCTATGAATATTACGCGGGCTCGGAAGGCAACGGCTTCTGCGCGCTCAACTCCGAGGAATGGATGGCGCATAAGGGCTCCGTCGGCAAACCCCTGATGGGCAAGCTGCATATCTGCGACGAGAATGGCGAGGAAGTGCCGCCAGGCGAGCCCGGCACGATCTACTTCGCGCCCGAGGACGAGAACGGTCCGGTTTTCGAATATTATAACGATCCGGAGAAGACGAAGGACAGCCGTCATCCGACAAGGAACTGGACGACGCTGGGCGATGTCGGCCGGGTGGACGAGGACGGCTATCTCTACCTCACCGACCGCAAGGCCTTCATGATCATTTCGGGTGGCGTGAACATCTATCCGCAGGAAGCCGAGAACCTGCTCATCACCCATCCCAAGGTCGCCGATGTCGCGGTGATCGGCGTCCCGAACGAGGATTTCGGCGAAGAAGTGAAAGCTGTCGTCCAGCCCATGGAATGGAGCGACGCGGGGCCGGCGCTGGAAGCCGAACTCATCGATTTCTGCAAGGAGCATCTCTCGGCGATCAAATGCCCGCGTTCGGTCGATTTCGAGGAAGAACTCCCCCGCCATCCGACCGGCAAGCTCTACAAGCGCCTCATCCGCGACCGGTACTGGGGCAATCGCGATTCCAAGATCGTCTGACCCTGCCGCCCAACCAGCCCGGCCGGTGTGCTACGCTCCGGCCGGGAATCATGGTGGATACTCCGCGAGAAAGGTTGGGCAATGTCCGGGACGAAAACGGAACGAAAACATTTCGGTTTTTTGGCGGCCACGGCCCTCGGGGCCGCCCTTTTTGCCTTTGGCGGCGCGGTCTCGTCGGCGCATGCCAACGAGGTCACCTATTCCGGCACCAAATGCCGGAATCTCAACGGCGCCGGCGGCAAATTCAAGAAAGACTACTACGTCTATTTCGAGACCAATTCGAGCCGGGTGGACCCGAAATATCATGACGACCTCAAGCATATCTACGAGTTCGCCAAGGGCCAGCATGCGGGGCAGATCTGCCTTTTCGGCAAGTCCAGCAAGACGGGCGACGCCAAGGACAACGCCGCGCTGGGACGCAAACGCGCCCGCAACGTCGCCGTCATTTTCGAGAAATTCGGCTGGCCGCGGAAGGACATCACGGTCGAGACCGAAGGCGAGGCCTGGGGCTGGCTTCAGGAGACACTGACCTGGGATGCGCCGGAGGACCGCCGGGTCCGTATCCGCCTCTCCCGTTAGGTTCGCCGATAAGGATTTGGCACGCGCGGACCGCGCGGCTAAATTGCGCCCCGACATCCATTCAGGCCCGGACCCCAGCGTCGAGGCCCCAATCCAGATATTCACATCGCGGGAGAAATTCAGATGCGCGTTTTCGATACCGTCGCCGACTATGTGGCTGAAAAAGGCAATGAAATCGGCGTCAGCGACTGGGTGACGATCGACCAGGACCGGATCAACCTGTTCGCCGACGCCACGGGCGACCACCAGTGGATCCATATCGATCCGGAGCGGACCCAGAAAGAGCTGGGCATGCCGACCATTGCCCATGGCTACCTCACGCTTTCGCTGCTGCCCATGCTGATGGGCCAGATTTCCGGCGTGAAGAGCGCGACCCGCGGCGTCAACTACGGCTCCAACTCGGTGCGTTTCACCAACATGGTGCCGGTGAACTCGCGTGTGCGCGCCCGCGTGACGCTGAAGGACGCCACGCCGAAGGCCGGCGGTACGCAGATCATCAATGAAGTGACGATGGAGATCGAAGGCCAGGAGCGCCCGGCCATGATCGCCGAGACGATCTCGCTGATCTTCGAATAAGGCCCAAGGGCCCGGACGCCGCATTATTTGCCGGCGCGTTCTGCCTTCTCCCCTGCAAGGGGTGGAAGCCGCGGGGCGCGCCGCTTATCTTTTGAGCAGCCGATCCGTTTCACCAGGAAGGAACTGGCCCATGTCCGACAAGACTGAAAAAAGCGACGCCGACTGGAAGGCCGAGCTGACGCCCGAGCAGTATCATGTGACCCGCGAACAGGGTACGGAGCGCCCCTTCACCGGCCCCTGGTGGGACGAGAAACGGGCGGGCGCCTATTCCTGTATCTGCTGCGGCGCGCCTTTGTTCCGGTCCGAAACCAAATATGAAAGCGGCTCGGGCTGGCCCAGCTTCTACGCCCCTGCCGACGCGGACGCCGTCGGGATCACCGAGGACCGTTCGCATGGCATGGTCCGGACCGAGGCCCATTGCGCCAAATGCAAAGCGCATCTCGGGCATATCTTTCCCGACGGTCCCG
Organism: Parvibaculum indicum; assembly: GCF_011762095.1. Lineage (GTDB taxonomy): Bacteria > Pseudomonadota > Alphaproteobacteria > Parvibaculales > Parvibaculaceae > Parvibaculum > Parvibaculum indicum. The sequence goes on from NZ_JAASQO010000011.1 coordinate 59,599, forward strand.
CTCCCACGGGCTTGCGTTTCTGCATGAACGGCACCTCACTCGACTTCAAGCCCGACGACGAGTAATCCCTTCTCCCGCCAAGTGAGTTCCCAAGTGAATTCGATCAAACTGACGCCCCCCGCCGATGCACCCCGCGCGCGCAAGATTCCTGCGACCGACACCCATCACGGCATCACGCGCACGGATGACTACGCCTGGCTGCGCGATGAAAACTGGCGCGAGGTCATGCGCGACCCCGACGTGCTCGATGCGGAGATCCGTTCCTATCTGGAAGCCGAGAACGCCTATACGGACGAGGCGCTGGAACCGGTGGCGGATTTGCGTGAAACGCTCTTCAAGGAAATGAAGGGGCGCATCAAGGAGGATGACAGCTCCGTTCCCTCTCCCGACGGGCCTTACGCCTATTACACGCGCTATGAGGAAGGAGCCCAGCATCCGATCTTCTGCCGCCGTCCGCGCGATGCGGAGAACGACGAGGCGGAAGAAATCATTCTGAACGGCAATACGGAAGCGGAGGGCGAGGCCTATTTCAAGCTGGGCGATGTTGCCCATTCGCCGGTGCATCGACTGGTCGCATGGTCGGCGGACCGCAAGGGTTCGGAATATTTCACCATCCGCCTGCGGGACCTGGAAACCGGCAAGGACATTGCCGACGAGGTGCCGGATACATCGGGCGGCATCGTCTGGGATGCCGTCGGCACGAGCTTTTTCTATACCCAGGTCGATGACGAGCACCGCCCGCTGAAGGTGTTCCGGCATGTGGTGGGCACGCTCGCGGATGCCGACACGCTCGTTTATGAAGAAGAGGATCCGAGCTTTTTTGCTGGCGTCGGCGAGACGCAGAGCCGCAAATACATCGTCATCGACACACACGATCATCAGACGAGCGAACTCTATCTTATCCCCGCCGACCGGCCCGATCTTGCACCGCGCCTTGTCGCACCTCGCAAGGAAGGCGTCGAATACGATCTCGAACACGATGCGGAACGGCAGCGCTTTCTGATACTGACCAATGCCGAAGGCGCGGAAGACTTCAAGGTGATGGAAGCACCGGAAGCGACGCCTGAGCGAGAACACTGGACGGACTTTATCCCCCACAAGCCGGGCACGCTGCTGCTCGGTCATGTCGCGTTCCGCAACCATTATGCCCGCATGGAACGCCAGGGCGGCCTGCCGCGCATCGCCATCCGGCATCTGCGCGACGAAACGGAGCATGAAATCGCTTTCGCCGAAGAGGCTTACGACCTTTCGCTCGGCGCGGGCCATGAATACGACACGACGCGGATGCGTTTTTCCTATTCCTCCATGACAACGCCGGCGGAAGTCTTCGACTACGACATGGAAACGCGCGACCGCACGCTGAGGAAGCGCCAGCAAGTCCCTTCAGGCCACGATCCGGCCGATTATGTGACGCGGCGCATTTTCGCGACGGCACAGGACGGCACGGAAGTGCCGGTTTCCATCCTGCATCACAAGGATACCACCGTCGACGGCAGCGCGCCCTGCCTGCTCTATGGCTATGGCTCTTACGGCATATCCATCCCGGCGAGTTTTTCCATCGCAGCCCTGTCGCTCGTCGATCGCGGTTTCGTCTATGCCATCGCACATATTCGCGGCGGCAAGGACAAAGGCTATCGCTGGTACACGGACGGCAAGCTCTTCAACAAGAAGAACACCTTCACCGACTTCATCGCGGCGGGCGAGCATCTGGCGGCGGAGAACTTCACATCACGCGGGCAGATCGTCGCACAGGGCGGCAGCGCAGGCGGCATGCTGATGGGCGCCGTCGCCAATATGGCGCCCGACCTCTTCAAGGGCATCATCGCGGAAGTGCCGTTCGTCGACGTGCTGGCGACGATCCTCGATGCATCCCTGCCGCTGACCCCGCCGGAGTGGAACGAATGGGGCAATCCCATCGAAAGCAAGGAGGCCTATGAGTACATGGCGTCCTACAGCCCTTACGACAATGTGCGCGCACAGGCCTATCCGCATCTTTTCGCGCTGGGCGGCCTTACCGATCCGCGCGTCACCTATTGGGAACCGGCAAAATGGGTCGCGAAACTGCGTGAGCTGAAAACCGACGACAATGTGCTGATGCTCCACATCAACATGGATTCCGGCCATGGCGGCGCATCGGGACGTTTCGAGCGACTGAAAGAGGTCGCCCGGGTCTTCGCCTTCGCGCTCGCGGTGACGGATCGGGCCTGAATTAAAAGAGGCGGGCTCCTCCCCCTGAGCCCGCCTCATATGCGCCACTTCTTTTTTGTTCTTCTTCCGGGGCGCTTCCTCCGTTTCGTGTCAGCGCGTCTGCATCAACGCGGCCTGTCGCCGATGATCGTCACGCGCTCCATCCGACGCACGGCCGGCCAGTAATCCGATACGGCGTAATGCTGGCAGGCCCGATTGTCCCAGAATGCGATCGAATTCTTCTGCCAGCGGAACCGGCACTGATATTCCGGGATCGCGGCCTGCGCATAGAGATGCCGCAGCAGCGTATCGGATTCCTCGCGCTCCATGCCGACAATATACTGCGTGAAGGCGGTGTTGACGTAGAGCCCGCGGCTGCCGGTTTCCGGATGGGTCCGCACGACCGGATGCTCCACTTCCGGGTATTTGCGGTTCATCTCCTCGATCTCTTCCGTCGTTTTGCCGCGCTTGGCCATCAACTTGCGGAAATGCGCGAAATCATGCACCGCGACCTTGCCCTCGATTTTCTCCTTCACCTCGTCGGACAATCCCTCATAGGCCGCATAGGAATCGGAGAACAGCGTATCGCCGCCGACCGGCGGCACTTCGATGGCGCGCAGGATGGACCCCAGCGACGGGCATTCGCGCCAGGTTACGTCGCTGTGCCACTTGTTCTCGCGTCCCTTGCTGTCGCGGTCGTGAGTGATCGCGAGCACCTCCGGATGCCCCTCCTTGTGGGGCGCGAAGGGGTGCACTTCCAACTCGCCGAATTGCCGCGCAAAAGCCAGATGCTCTTCCGTCGAGATATCCTGATCGCGGAAAAACAGAACCTTGTACTCCAGCAAGGCTTCCCGTAATGCCGACAACGTCGCTTCGTCCGGAGCGGTGGAAAGGTCGATCCCCTGGACCTCCGCCCCGATTGTCGGTGTCAGAGGTTCCAGCGCGATGCTTTCCTCCACGCCCGGAACCGGCTTTTCCAGAGCTTCCGGCATATCTCTCCTCCGTATTCGGCCCCGTCGGGACCGCCCCCTCTTCATTCCCTCGGCCGGAAGGGTAAGCCCGCTGCGGACAAAAATGCTTCATCGGGTTTTTGAGATTTCGTGTAACGGAATTAGAATGGCGGCAGGAGGAACAAGGCCCTGACCGATAAAAATGCATCATCGGGCGTCCAGCCCGTCATCCGCAGCCTGCGCATATTGGAGGCGCTGAACCGCCGCGGTTCCGCCTCGCTCGCCGTCCTGCACGAGGCGACGGGGCTGCCCAAACCCACTCTCGTACGCCTGCTCGATACGCTGATCGAAGGCGGCTATGTGGTGCGCCTGCCGCGACGAGGCGGCTATCAGGTGGCCGAGCGCGTGTTGCGGCTTTCGGGCGGGTTCCGCCATCGCGAGCGCGTGGTGGATGCGGCACGTCCCTTTCTTTCCGCGCTGACGGCGCAGTACAAATGGTCCTTCGGCATCGCGACGCTCGATCGCAATGCCATGCGCATGCGTTATTCGACGCGGCAGCAAAGCCCTTTCGACACAGATCCGGACTATACGAACCGCCGGCTGCCCATGCTGATTTCCGCATTGGGACGCGCCTATATCTCTTTCTGCCCGGAGGAAGAGCGCGAGATGCTGCTCGGCATGCTGCGAGCGAGCAAGAGCCCGGCCAATGCGCCGGCGCGCGACGAGGCGCATGTCGCCGACATCATCAAGAAGACGCGGCAAAAAGGCTATGCGTCCACGGCGCCGCTTCCCGGCGACCCGGCCATGGGCATGTCGGTGCCGGTGATGAACGGCGACAATGTGATGGCCTGCATCACCATGCGCTACATCAACTCCGCCATCGGTGAGCAGGAAGCGGTGAAGCGCTATCTACCCGCCCTGCAACGGGCATCGCGCGCCATTGCCGCGGCGCTGGCCGACGAAGAACCGGACCTGCCGCCTATGAGGCTTTCGACCGGAGTGTAAGCGCGGCGTGCCCGCCGCCGGTTGCGCGCAGCCTTACGAGCTGGGCGGCTTCGTCGATCTCGGCCTCGCAGGCTTCGGTTTCGATATCGAAACCGTTCGGGAACTGGAGCTTCGGCACGAAAACTTCCGCACGCCCCTCTCCCTCCGGATCGTAAACGAACCGAAAGCGGCCCTTGTGGCGCCGGAATTCGGTCTTCAGCGGACGGCCTTCCACGCAGCGGGCATAAGGCCGCACAAACCCCTTCAGGGCACGCCCTCCGCTATCGACATCGCTTTCGTCCACGCGCTGGTCGACGCTGTAAATGGACAGGTCTTCCTGGTTCCAGCCGTCGCCGATCGCCTGGTCGTTGCGGTTGGAGGCGGTGTAGTTCCATTGCGTGGAATTGATGAGCAGCGTGTCGATGGCGTTGTACATGAGATCGAGCGCCGTCACATGCTTCTCCCAGGGCGCGTCGGTCCGGTCGCCTGTTTCCCACGCCTTGTAGGCCGCCGCCGCGTCGAGGTCGTAGGGGATGCCGAACTCGCCCAGCAGGAAGGGCGCTCCCGTACCGCCATTCAAGGTTTCGGACGCCTTTTTCAGCCGGCCGAGCTGGCGCGTATAGGCCCCCTCGATCTCTTCCGGCCCGTCGAGTTCGCGGCCCGTAAACGGGTTCACCCAGACCGGGTAGTTGAATGTCTTTGTGCTGAGCGTCACGACATCGTACCAGTGGCTTGCATTTACCGTTCGGTCAGGCGTGTCGTCGGGGAAGCCGTGCTTTGCGCCGCCTGCCGGATCGAGTTCGGCAAAAAGCAGCCAGTCGTCGTTGACGGCGCGCATCGCCTGCGCGACCCGGGCAAAGAACGGCCCCATGAAATCGCGATCCATGTTCCAGTTGCGCCCATGATGGGCCGCGAAGAAATTTTCGTTGAGCACGGCGGCGTTGCCGCCTTCAAGGCGATAGGCGCCTGCCGCCTCGAAGGGACAAAGCGCATCCGGCCGCCAGATCGATACCCCGTCGGGGTTCACCAGCCGGTCGGCTTGCTTGACCGTTTTGCGCTGCTCCCAGTCGACGCCCATATCGGGGATCGTGCGGGGCACCCCCCGCGCGACCGCCAGCCCGTCTATGACCGACCACGCAAGGCCGGGCCGGGCGGGCGCCGGGTTCTGCTGGCTCGGCCCCGTGTGGCGATAGCTCATCAGTTGGCCCACCCAACCCGAGCCCGGTTCGTTCAGCGTGTCGAAGCCGATGACATTGGGCAGGTCCCTCACCCGGGCGGCGACGGCTTCCATCGCGCCGATATAGTGGCCCTGCAGATACTCGTCCGCGCTCTGGCCGTCGATTTCGAAGTCGGGGCAGAAGGTGGCGCCTGCGAAGAAGAGCGTCCACATGATCGCGTTGGCGGGATAACGGTAGTTACTCGACCATGTCATGGTCGGGTAGTTTTCCTCCTGCCGCCCGCCCTTCGCGAAATCATATTTATGCTGCATCACATGCGCGGCACCGGCTGCGTGGAATTTCGAGAAATCGAGCCCCACCGCCTCGAAGGTCCAGCCCGGTGCGCCGTCGCCGCCCGTCATGCGGCTCCACACATCCTGGTGGAAATCGACGAAAACATAGAGGCCGTACTCGTCGGCCATACGGCAAAGCGTGGCGAAATAATCGAGATAGGCCTCGTCATATCTGCCGGGGCCTTCATGCTCGACGGCTTCCCAGGTCGTGAGCAGCCTCAGGCAGTTGAAGCCCCATGCTTTCAACCGCGAGAAATGCTCTTCCGCCTCGCTCAAGGGGAAGGGGCGGCCGACAAATGAGACGGTGCGGTGGTCGGAAAAGTCCGTCGGGATATGGGTGCGCTGGTCCGGCGCATAAGGGACCTTGCAGTCCCCGCCCAGATTGACACCGCGCAGGATATGCCGCCGCCCCTGCGTATCCCGGAACCATTCGCCCTCGATCGACAGTCGCGGCAAAGCCATTGCATCCTCCCTCAGACATGTTCTCCCCTTTCAGCATAACCTTCCTTTTGCGGCTCTGCCCAGAACAGACGCCATGGAGAGCCAAGACATTTGCAACCGCGCGCCTGTCGGGGCACGATCTCGCATCCTTGGAGACCGAAAGAAGAAGATGACCGATCGAGCGCTTCCCGCCCTGCCCCTTCAGAGCCCCGACACGCCATGGCCGACCGAGGCATGGCCGGAGGGCGAGCTGCCCAAAGGGCTCGACAGAGGGCGGTTCGACGCGCTGATGGAGCATGCCTTCCAGGCAGAGGCCCCGGCGGATCTGGGCGAAACCCACGCCGCCGTCATTATCCAGCACGGCCGCCTCATTCATGAGCGCTACTGGACCGGTTTCGACAAGGACAGGACCTGCCCTTCATGGTCGATGGCCAAAAGCATCACCCAGGCGCTGGTCGGCATCCTCGCCGCCGATGGCCGGATCGACATTCACAAACCGGCCTGGGCGCCGGAATGGACGGGCGACGACCCGCGCCGCGCAATCACGCTCGATCTGCTGCTGCGCATGTCGAGCGGGCTGCGCTTCCGTGAGGATTACGAGCCGGACAACCCCTCAGATGTGATCGAGATGCTCTGGGGCGAAGGCAAGGAAGATGTCGGACATTTCGCGGCCTCCTTCCCGCTCGAACATGAGCCGGGCGGTTTCTGGTCCTATTCCAGCGGCACGACGAATATCGTGGCCCGCGCCGCCGCCCATGCGGCGGATGCATGGGGCGGGGATTTCGAGCATTTCATGCGCGAGCGCCTTTTCGATCCGCTCGGCATGCGCAGCGCAGCCCCGAAATTCGACAAGAAGGGCACCTTTATCGGGTCGTCCTTCTGCTTCTGCACGCCGCGCGATTTTGCACGTTTCGGTCTGCTCTATCTTCGCGACGGCTTGTGGGAGGGAAAACGTATCCTGCCGCCGGGCTGGGTGGACTATGCCCGCACCAAAACCTGGCAGCAGCCCAATGACGAAGGCCCCTATGGCGCGCATTGGTGGCTCGATATGGCGGGACCGGGAAGCTTCTCGGCCAATGGCTATGAAGGGCAATATACGGTCGTGGTGCCGGAGCTCGACATGGTGGTGGTGCGCAACGGCAAGACCCCGGGCGAACAGAAGCTCGGGCCCCGCCGATGGATTGCCGACATCGTCGATTGCTTCAGGCAGGCGGAGTAGTTCCATGGGCGAAGTCGTCAGGTTTCCGGGCGATCTCATCACCGAACACGACAAGCGCCGCCTGATGGATGCCGCCGACGCCAGCCCTTTCGATATTTCCTTCCGGAACAATGAGAAAGACGAGCCGGTACCCTATCTCACGCGCTGCGGCGAGATGCGCCCCTTTTGGCGGCTGCGCAAGGGAGGCTGCGGCTGGGAGGCGGTGATACTGACAGGTGACGAGGCTGGTCAGGTGGGAGGCCGCGGCAGGACCGTGGATGAATTGATGCGCGCGCTCATATAGCCGCGCATTCAGGACTGAGAACAGAAAGACGGGGGAGGAAACCCAATGGACAGCATGCAGCAACTGACGGCGCGACCGGTCGATGTCGGCCTCGACCCGGATCGGCTTTCCGCCATCCCGAACTTTTTCGGCTCCTATGTCGATCGCGGCAAGCTCGCAGGCGTTTCCACCCTTGTCGCACGCGACGGCAAGCTCGTTCATTTCGAAACCGTCGGCATGCGCGACACCGCGCGCGGACTGCCGCTCGAAAAAGATACGATCTTCCGCATCTATTCCATGACCAAGCCGGTCACCTCGCTTGCGCTGATGATGCTCTATGAGGAAGGTCGCTTTCAGCTCGGCCATGAGGTGTCGCGCTACATTCCCGAATTCAAGGAATTGCGGGTCTGGGACGGCGGTACGCCCGAAAGCTACGAGACCAGGCCGCTGGCGCGGGAAATGACGATCCGCGACCTGCTCACCCATACCTCCGGCCTCACCTACGATTTCATGCATGCCCATCCGGTGGATTCGATGTACCGCAAGGCCGGTATCGGCGGTGCGCGAACGCAGGGCCTCACGCTGAAGGGGATGGTGGAAAGGCTGGCGGAAATCCCGCTGCTCTTTTCGCCCGGCGAGCACTGGAACTATTCCGTTTCGACCGATGTCTGCGGTTATCTCATCGAAGTCCTGTCGGGACAGTCCCTCGATCAGTTTCTCGCCTCGCGCATCTTCGCGCCGTTGGGCATGGACGATACGGGCTTCAGCGTCCCGGTGGAGAAGGCGCATCGCCTCGCCACCAATTACGAGAAGGACCCGAAAACGCGCGAGGTCCGCGTCTGCGACATGGGGGACGAGACGAGCACCTATGTGCAGCCGAATTCCTTCCTGTCGGGCGGCGGCGGGCTTGTCTCCACGCAGATGGATTATTTCCGCTTCTGCCGCATGCTGTTCAATGGCGGCGAACTGGACGGGACGCGGCTTGTCAGCCGCAAGACCCTGGAGCTCATGACCATGAACCACCTGCCCGACGACAAGACCATGAAGGACATGGACAATTCCGCCTTCTCCGAAACGGGCGTGGACGGACAGGGTTTCGGTCTCGGGTTTTCGATCCTGCTCGATCAGGCCGCCGCGCAAACCATCGGCTCGCCCGGCATCTATAGCTGGGGCGGTGCAGCCTCGACCTATTTCTGGATCGACCCGGCGGAAGGCCTGATCGCGATTTTGATGACGCAGCTCATGCCGAGCCGCGCCTATCCGCTGCGGCCTCAATTCCAGCAACTCGTCTATGGTGCCGTCTCCGACTGAACCGCGGGCCGGGACAAAGACTTTCCGTTGATGTAAGAGATCGGGATCATGCCGCTCTGGATCCCGATCACCATCGCCGCCGCCTTTCTGCAGAACATGCGCTCGACGCTGCAAAAGCAGTTGTCCGGCGCCATGTCCGCCTATGGCGCAACCTATGTGCGTTTTTCCTTCGGTCTGCCGGTGGCAGCGCTTTATCTGGCAGGCGTCCTGACGTTCACCGGCGCGCCCCTGCCCTCGCCCAACATGGCGACGATGGTTTATGCGGTTGTCGGCGGCCTGGCGCAGATCGTGGCGACCGTGCTGCTGGTCGCGCTTTTTGCCTATCGCAATTTCGCGGTAGGGACCGCCTACTCCAAGACCGAGACCGTGCAGACAGCGATCTTCGGCATCGTGGTGCTGGGCGATCATCTGACATGGGGCGCGGTACTTGCCATTCTGGTGAGCCTTGCCGGCGTGCTGATGATCTCCATGGCGAAAAGCGACCTGCCGCTCAGGCGTTTCTGGCGCTCGCTCGGCGAAAAACCCGCGCTGATGGGGATAGCGTCGGGCGCGCTATACGGCATCTCAGCGGTATCCTACCGCGCGGGCGCGCTGTCGCTGGGGCTTGAGGGTTTCGTGCTGCCGGCAGCCTTCATGCTTTTCGTGGTGCTGGCCGTTCAAACGGTCACGATGACGGGCTGGCTCTGGCTCTATCGGAGGGACGACCTCAAGGCCGCCTTCCGCCTCTGGCCGCAAAGCGCCGCCGTCGGGCTTATCGGCGCGCTCGGGTCCATCGGCTGGTTCAGCGCGATGACGCTGCAAAACGCGGCCTATGTGCGGGCGCTCGGCCAGATCGAGCTTGTCTTCACCTTCATCACCTCGCATCTCGTCTTCCGCGAAAAGACCTCGCGGCTCGAATTTCTCGGCATCGTGCTGGTGGTCGGCGGCTTGCTGCTGCTCGTACTGGGACGTTAGACGCCCGCCCCCCCTAGACCGGCCGATCGCCGGCAAAAGTCGTGCGATACATCAGACGTCGATAGCCGTCATACCCGCCTTCTGCAAAATGCTGCACGCAGCGATTGTCCCACATGAGCAACATGTCGGGCTGCCAGGCATGGCGGTACAGGAACTCTTCCTGAATGCAGCGCGCACATAGCGTTCCCAGAAGTTTCTTTCCCTCCTCCTCCGGCAGCGCGTCGAGGCCGATGGTATAGACCGGATTGACGAAGAGCGACTTGCGGCCGGTTTCCGGATGCGTGCGCACCACGGGATGAAGCTGACGCTCCATCGCCTCGTCGGACGGGACGATATTCAGGCTGCGCTTTTCCTTCTCATTGGCATAGAAGCCATGCTTCGAGTAAGGCAGCTCCGCGCTGTGCACGCCCATCAGCCCTGCAACACGCTCTTTCATGTCGTCATCGAGACTGTCATAGGCGCGACGGCAATCGGCAAAGAAGGTGCGCCCGCCCCTGGGCGGCACTTCGCGCGACAGGAGGATGGTGCCCGCCGGCGGTGCGACCTGAAACGAATAGTCGGAATGCCAACCCGCGCCGAAATTGGACGAGGTTTCATCCGCTTCGCGCAGCAGCTCCAGAATATTGGGATGGCCCTTCACCGGCTCGATGAAATCGGTCTTTCCCCAATCGCCCATGTAGAGCGTAAAGCGCTCCAGCTCTTCCAGGCTCAGCGGCTGGCCGGGAAACCAGACCACGGCATGGTTCAGCCAGGCTTCGCGAATGTCGCGAATGGTTTCGGCGTCGAGAGGCCGGCGCAGATCGATCCCGGTAATCTCAGCGCCGAATCCATCCGGGTTCGGACGAACGACGATATGGCTGGTCAGCTTCGCCTGTTGCGACATGGGTTCCTCCCTCTCCCTTTGCGCATATCTGCGCTTGGGCGAAGTCTGCCATGCCGCGTTTAGAGACGAAAGAAATCAGTTGAGTGCGCTGCCACCGATCGTGATGCGGTGCATCAAACGCTTCTGCCCGTGATAATCGTTCACGGCATAGTGCCAGGTGCAGCGATTGTCCCAGAAGGCAATGGAACCGGGCCTCCATTCGAAACGGCAGGTATATTCGGGCCGCGTCGCATGGCGATAGAGATAGGCCAGAAGGCCTTCGCTTTCCTCCGCCGTCCAGCCCTCGAAATGCATGGTGAAACCCGGATTGACATAGAGCGCCTTGCGGCCTGTTTCCGGATGCGCCAGCACCACGGGATGGACGGCGCTGCCGACGAGATCCTCGCCCTTGAAGCCGGCCCCTTGGTCGGTGTTCTTGTAGAAGCCGGCCGCGCCGAACGCCATTTCGTTGGAGTGGACCGCCCGCAGGCCTTCCAGCGTCTTCTTCATGCCGTCGGAAAGTCCCTCATAGGCGGCATACATATTGGCAAAGAGCGTATCGCCGCCATCCGTCGGCAGCTCGCGCGCCACGAGTATGGAGCCCATGGCGGGCACCTGGTCGTAGGAGTGATCCGTGTGCCAGCCACCGCCGATATTGGTCTTCTGCTCCTTCTCCTTCCGCACTTCGGCGATCTCCGGATATTTGCCGTTGGCGGGGAAGAACTTGTTGATGTCGATCTCGCCCCAGCGCTGCGCGAAGGCGATGTGCTCCTCCGGGGTGATGTCCTGATCGCGGAAAAAGATCACGCCATGCTCGAAATAGAGGCGGCGGATATCCTCCATCTCGCTGTTGGAGAGGCGGGCGATATCCACGCCGTGGATTTCCAGCCCGCAGCCTGCCGAGACCTTCTTCGCTTCGAGGGTCGCACTCGTCGTCATGTTTTCCTCCCGCGGCCCGTTTGCCGCTCCTGCCGGATTCCCGGCTTTTTCCCATTGCATCGATGATATGCGCCTGAAAAGAAGGTATTGTTACAAAGGTAACAATACGGATTTCCGCACAAATGCCCCTTTCCAGGACCGACATCTCGAAAATCCTCGCCCCCGATCCCTGGTTCTCGCGCCAGCCGGAAAACCTGCAGGCGGCATTGGTCGCGGAAGCGCAGGAGGTACAGGCCGGCGCAGGCCGCTGGATCTACGATGCAGGAGAAAGCGCGAGCGGGCTCTACGGCACGCTGTCGGGATCCATCGCCATGCATATCGGCATCGAGAACGAGGAGCCCGCGCTGGTCAGCATTATCGGGCCCGGTCATATTTTCGGCTATACGGGCCGTTTTCTGGGCGGACGGCGTATTGCCACGGCGGTGGCGCGCGAACCGACCACGCTGCTCTACCTGCCCGAACGCGGCCTTGAAGCCATTGCGCAACGCCTACCCGACCTCTGGGTCAGGCTTGCCGAACTCTCCAGCATTCATGTGGTCGCGGGCTTCCGGCTTGCCATTGCCAATACGCGGCCCGCGACCCAACGCCTCGCCATCCACCTGCAATTGCTGGCCACGCAATTCAGCCCGTCGCCCCATCTGCCGGTCACGCAGGACGAGCTTTCCGAAATGACCGGCCTTTCCCGCAAGACGGTGAACCGCGTGCTGGCGGGTTTCGAGAAGGACGGCCTTCTTTCGACCGGCTACAGGAGCCTGGAAATCCTCGATCCCGCCCGGCTAAGGGCCACAGGGCGACGTAAAGGCGACCGGGACTGACACAAAAAAGGCGCGTTCCGGAGAACGCGCCTTCGTCCTGTTTTCTCGTCCGGGCCTTACTCGGCGGCCTGCGCGGCCGAAAGGCCCGCCATGCGGTTGAGGCGGGTGCGGATGATGTCTTCGGCTTCCGAGACCATGCGCGACACCAGATCCTGACAGGACGGGATGTCGTGAATGAGGCCCTGCACCATGCCGGCCGACCAGATGCCGTAATCGGGATCGCCTTCTTCATAGACGACGCGACCGCGCGCACCGGCGACAAGATGCGCGATATCCTCGATCTTGGCGCCACCCTTCTTCTCGATCTCCACCACTTCCTGGCTCACGGCGTTCTTGGCCACGCGGGCAGTGTTATGGAGCGTGCGGAAAATCAGATCAGTCTGGCGCTCGTCATTGGCGACGATCTGTTCCTTCACCTTCTGGTGGATGGCGCTTTCCTTGGTGCACATGAAGCGCGTACCCATATTGACGCCTTCCGCGCCCAGCGCGAGGGCCGCCACGAGGCCGCGCGCATCGCCGAAGCCACCCGAGGCGATCATCGGAATCTTCACCTTGTCGGCAGCCGCCGGGATGAGGATCAGGCCCGGAATATCGTCCTCGCCGGGATGGCCCGCGCATTCGAACCCGTCGATCGAGATCGCGTCGACGCCCATGCGTTCGGCGGAAAGCGCGTGACGGACGGCCGTGCATTTATGGATGACCTTGATGCCGTGTTCCTTGAAATGGTCCACATGCTCCTGCGGCTTGTAGCCCGCCGTCTCCACGATCTTCACGCCGGATTCGATGATCGCCTGGCGATATTCCGCGTAAGGCGGCGGTGTCAGCGCCGGCAGAATGGTCAGGTTCACGCCGAAGGGCTTGTCGGTGAGCGACTTGCACTTCTCGATCTCCTTGCGCAGATCGTCGGGCGTGGGCTGGGTCAGCGCGGTGATGAAGCCGAGCGCGCCGGCATTGGCGACAGCCGCCACCAGTTCCGCGCGACCGACCCATTGCATACCGCCCTGCACGATCGGCGCTTCGACGCCGAACGTCTCGGTGAATCTTGTCTTGATCACGTGTCTCTCCCTGAAGGACTGATCGTTTTTTGAGCCACTCTCCCGGGGCTCGAATTTTCGATCCCCCTGTCTAGCAGAAAACGGTCCCGATTTGCAGATGTCAAATCTCGGAAAACCCAATGGGCTCAAGCCTCTAAGACATTGAAAACGCGAGGGAAAGGTACCGGGTTGCCTATTCGGGATTAATCGGTGATATGTTCAGGCATGAACAACGAAGCCAGCTGGGACGCCTATCGCATCTTTCTGGCCGTGGCGGAAACGCAAAGCCTTTCCGCCGCCGGTCGGCGTTTGCGCCTCAGCCATGCCACTGTGGGCCGCCATATCTCGGCGCTCGAAACGCAGCTCGGCACGAAGCTTTTCGTGCGCGAACAGACCGGCTATGCGCTGACCGGCGCGGGCGAGCGCCTGCGCGCGGAAGTGGAGCCGATGGCGCTGGCCGCCGAGCGCGCCCTTCATGCCGCCAACAGCGCGGATGGCGAGGCGCAAGGGCTCGTCCGGGTCGCCATGCCGCACAGCCTCGCCTGCTACTGGTTCATGCCCTATCTCGGCGAACTCGCCGAGCGGCATCCCGGCGTCGAAATCGAACTGGTGAACGAGATCTCCCAGGTATCGGTCAAGCGGCGCGACGCCGATGTCGTCATCCGTCCCTATGGGCCGGGCCGCGAGAATGTGGTCGGGCGCAAGATCGGCCGCATCGGTGTCGGTTTTTATGCCAGCAAAGCCTATGCGGAGACGCATGGCCTGCCCTCGCGCCGGGAGGAATGGAAGGACCACCGCATCGTGTCCTTCGGCGGCGTCGCGGCGGAGGTGGAGCTTGCCAAATGGCTCGCCCATGTCACCGAGGGGGGAACGACCGCGCTGCGCTGCGTGGCCGATGCCGATCTCGTGCAGGCGGTACGCGCCGGCATCGGCATATCGACGCTCGTCTGCATCACCGGCGATCATTATGACGACCTCATACGCATCGCCCCGCACAAGCTCGCCAACGGCACCGACATGTGGCTGCTTGCCCATCCGGATTTGCGCGACACCGCGCCGGTCCGCGCCGTGCTCGACTTCATCGCGGAAAAGGCCAAGGCCGACAGAGACCGCCTCTCGGGCAAAAGCTGACGCTGCGGCAGCTCCATCTGTTCAAAATCTGACCGACAGCTCTTCACCTGAGAACAAGCGCGAGACGGAAATCCGGTCCATAGTCTCCGCCAACAAATTCACACGCGGAGGAAAACATGGCCCTGCCCGATACGCTCAAAGGCCGGCTGGAACTGCCGGTCATCGGTTCGCCGCTCTTTATCGTTTCCGGCCCGGAACTCGTCATCGCCCAGTGCAAGGCGGGGATCGTGGGCTCGTTCCCGGCGCTCAATGCGCGCCCGGCCCATGTGCTGGAAGAGTGGCTTATCCGTATCAAGAACGAACTGGCGGAATACCAGGCCGCCAATCCGGACAAGAAGGTGGCCCCCTTCGCGGTGAACCAGATCTGCCATGCCTCGAACGATCGCCTCGAACACGACATGGAAATGTGCGTGAAGCATGAAGTGCCGATCATCATCACCTCGCTCCGCCCGCCGGAAGAGGTGGTGAAAGGCGCGCATTCCTATGGCGGCAAGGTCTTTCATGACGTCATCAACGTGAAACATGCCCGAAAGGCCGCCGAACAGGGCGTGGACGGTCTTATTCTCGTCTGTGCGGGCGCGGGCGGTCATGCGGGCACGCTTTCGCCCTTCGCGCTGGTGCGCGAGGTGAAGCAGTGGTTCGACGGCACGGTGATCCTGTCGGGCGCGATGTCCGACGGCTGGAGCATCGCCGGTGCGCTCGCCATGGGCGCGGACCTTGCCTATCTCGGCACGCGCTTCGTCGCCACGCAGGAAGCGAACGCAGAGGCCGCCTACAAGCAGAACCTCATCGAACACAGCGCCGAGGACATCGTCTATTCGAACCTCTTTACGGGCGTGCATGGCAACTACCTTGCCCCTTCCATTGCCGCGGCCGGTCTCGATCCCAACAACCTGCCCGAGGCCGACAAGTCGAAGATGAATTTCGGCTCCGGCGGCAACATGAAGCAGAAGGCCTGGAAGGATATCTGGGGCTCCGGCCAGGGTATCGGCCAGATCAAGGACGCGCCGCCTGTGGGCGAGCTGGTCGACCGGCTGAAAAGCGAATATGTGCAGGCCTGCCGCGAATTCGCCGAGCGCATGCCGGCGGAAGCGCTTCAGGGCCTGAAGGCCGCGGCGGAGTAACACCCTCGCAAAAACATGTCGTCCCGGAAATTGCATCCGGGACGACATTTATTTCCCGTCACGCCAGATAGGGGCCGACGCCGAATATGGCGAGCGTGAAGACATAGGTCCAGAAGACCGCGACGGCCATCAGATAGACGATCTCTTCGGCTTTCCTGAAGGGGTTCATTTCCTTCTCTCCATAGCGATGAATTGAACGGCTACGCAGTGGCCGC
Source organism: Parvibaculum indicum (assembly GCF_011762095.1). GTDB lineage: Bacteria > Pseudomonadota > Alphaproteobacteria > Parvibaculales > Parvibaculaceae > Parvibaculum > Parvibaculum indicum. Next base: position 75,537 of record NZ_JAASQO010000011.1, read on the forward strand.
GTTTTTTCGCGAGGCGGCGATCGCTTTGACTGTCGGGGGCTTCATGCAACCGAGTTCGATCAGACAATCGCGCAATGCGATCTCGACAGGCGTGCGGGGTTCCTCGCCGAGGAATGCGACGAGCTTTGCGTTGTCGAGATGGAGAGGCTTCCGCCAGAGGTAGTGCATCTCCAGCATCTCGCGGAAGGTCTCCACGAAAGGCGACGCCAGGCGGATCAGCCACCAGGGGAAGCGGCGGATCGGCAGCTTTTCATTGCCCGCGGCACGGCACGTTGCTTCGGCGAGTTCGATGCCGCGCCGAAACCAGTAACCTTCGAAATGAAACCGCTCGAAGGCGCCCAACTCGTCCCTCCGCTCGACAAGCTGCGCGAAGGTGTCGGCAAGGTCGGGCAGATACGCCCAGTCATGACCGACCTGCGGAACGCCCGGATAGACGACGCGGCGGAGCTTCCGGCCCGGCTTCACGATGGCGGCCGCGAACCAGTTATTAGCCGAGAGCCCGCCGAGGAAGTCGCCCGCACGAAGGATCAAAACCTGCGTGCCTTCTTGCGCGGTTTCACGCAGCCGGTTCTCCATCTCGACGCGGATGCCGCCCTTTCGGGTTTTCGGGTTCTGCGGCGCCTCCTCATTCACGAAGACGCCGGCATCCGGACCGAAATTATAGACGGTGCCGGGAAAGGCGATCATCGCCCCGCTGGCTTTCGCCGCCGCGATGGTGCTTTCGAGCATGGGGAGCGCCAGCCCCTTCCAGTTGCGATAGCCGGGCGGGTTCGCGCCGTGAAAGATGAGGCTCACGCCCTCCGCCGCCCTGATGACGTCGGCAGGGTTCATGGCATCGCCCTTCACCCATTCGACGGGCCCGAGCGCGGCATGGGTCCTGGCGGCGGCTTCCGGCTTGCGGTTGAGGGCGCGGATCGTCCAGCCGCGCGCGGCCAGCGCCCTCGTAACGGCACCGCCGATACCGCCTGTGGCACCGATGATGAGAACTGTCTTCCGAGATTTGTCGGTCATTGGGATCACCTCCGTTATCGATGAGGTGAAGGTGATCTATTCACTGACGAATATAAATTGCCTGAATTTCTCTATCTGATATTCATTTATGTATGAACAAGACGGAACCGGGCTGGGAATTCTATCGCTCCTTCCTCGCAGTGATGCGGGAGGGAAGCCTGTCGGGCGCCGCGCGCCTGTTGGGGCTGACCCAACCGACGGTGGGCCGCCATATCGACGCGCTCGAAGACGAGCTGGGCGTCAGTCTTTTCACCCGCTCGCAAAACGGGCTCTCCCCGACCGACAGCGCACTCTCGCTGATGCCTCATGCAGAGGCCATGGCAAGCGCCGCTGACGCGCTGCGGCGCGCGGCCACGGGGGCGGCGGATGAGGATCGCGGCACGGTGCGCCTCACTGCCAGCGAGATCATCGGCACCGAGGTGCTGCCCCCCATGCTCACCTCGTTCAGGGAAAAGCACCCGATGATCGCTGTCGAAATGGTGATCTCCAACCGGAATACCGACCTTCTCAGGCGCGAGGCCGATATCGCGATCCGCATGGCCCAGCCGACGCAAAGCGCGCTGGTGGCCAGGAAGGTGGGCACGGTTCACCTCGGCTTTCATGCCCACCCCGCCTATATCGAAAAACACGGCCTCCCCTCCACCATGGAGGAGCTGAGCGAGCACCCGGTGATCGGCTATGACCGGAATGCCTCCATCCGGCGGCTCGACCAGGTGAGTGTCGAACTGACGCGGGATTTCTTCACCTATAGATGCGACAGCGATGTCGCCCAATACGGCATGCTGAAAGCCGGTTTCGGCATCGGTGTCTGCCAATACCCGCTCGGCAAGCGGGACGGGCTCGTCTCCTTCATGCCGGAAGCCTTCGATTTCCCGCTCGATATCTGGATCGTCATGCATGAGGATCTGCGCGGAAACCGCCGGATGCGGCTGATGTTCGACCATCTGGCCGAGACATTGGGCTCCTATGCCCGGTCCGCCGGACACCCGGTGGCCTGACGCAACGTCTTCCTTTTCTTCCTCCGGCCTCGCCCTCGCCGCCTCCGGCTGCTATATCACTGCCAAATCTCTCGAATTTCAGCTTGAGGACCCTGTTCCATGTCGCAAGCCGCCAAGAGCGCTTCCGCGCCCGCCGGAAACCCCAATCCCCCGCTCGCTTCCTTCAACTGGGAGGATCCGCTGCTGCTCGATGAGCAGCTCACCGAGGAAGAGCGAATGGTGCGCGACAGCGCGCGCGCTTATGCGGACGAAAAGCTGATGACCCGCGTGAAGGAGGCCAACCGCAACGAGGTCTTCCATCGCGAGATCATGAACGAGATGGGCGCGCAGGGCATGCTGGGCTGCACCCTGCCGGAAGATTATGGCTGCGCCGGTCTTTCCTATGTCTGCTACGGGCTCGTCGCCCGCGAAGTCGAGCGCGTCGACAGCGGCTATCGCTCGGCGATGAGCGTGCAGTCTTCCCTCGTCATGCACCCGATCAACGCCTATGGCACGGAAGAGCAGAAGCAGAAATTCCTGCCCAAGCTCGCGAGCGGCGAATATGTCGGCTGCTTCGGCCTCACCGAGCCCGACCACGGCTCCGATCCCGGCTCCATGAAGACCCGCGCGAAGAAGGTCGATGGCGGCTACATCCTCAACGGCGCGAAGATGTGGATCACCAATTCGCCCATCGCGGATATCGCGGTCGTCTGGGCAAAGCTCGAGGAAGACGGCAAGGACAATATTCGCGGCTTCATCGTGGAGCGTGGCATGAAGGGGTTCGAGACGCCGAAGATCGAGGGCAAGTTCTCGCTCCGCGCCTCCATTACCGGCGAGATTTCGCTATCGGACGTGTTCGTGCCGGACGAGAACTTCCTGCCGCATGTACGCGGGCTCGCCGGTCCCTTCGGCTGCCTCAACCGGGCGCGCTACGGCATTGCCTGGGGCGCAATGGGCGCGGCGGAATTCTGCTGGCATGCGGCGCGGCAGTACACGCTCGACCGGACCCAGTTCGGCCGTCCGCTGGCCGCGAACCAGCTCGTCCAGAAGAAGCTGGCCGACATGCAGACCGAAATCACGCTGGGCCTCCAGGGCTGCCTGCAGCTCGGTCGTCTCTTCGACGAGAACAAGGCGGCACCCGCCGCCATCTCGCTCATGAAGCGGAACAATTGCGGCAAGGCGCTCGACATCGCCCGCGTCGCGCGCGACATGCATGGCGGCAATGGCGTCTCCGACGAATATCACGTCATCCGCCACGTCATGAATCTCGAAGCGGTGAACACCTATGAGGGCACGCATGACGTTCATACGCTGATCCTCGGCCGCGAGCAGACGGGTATCCAGGCGTTCGCATGACCTGCAAACCGCGACCGCCATGCAGGCGGTCGCGGTTCGCTCATCGGCAAGAGGCCTCTAGCGAGGCTCGCCTTCGCCCATCATGGCGCCGGTCGTGGCGTCCATGGTTACCGATACATCCTGGCCGTCGGGACCTGTCGCGTTGAAGACGATTTCGTCTTCATTCTCCGTATCGACCCGTTCGATGTCGGTATAGCCCTTGGCGGCCAGGCGTTCCTCCATCCCGGCAATGGTGGTCATGCCGTCCTGCATCGGCTTCGACGCATCGGGCGTTTCTTCCGGCACGGCGGCATCGGAAGGACCGCCATTCATCGGGGTTTCAGCACCCGATTCCATGCCGGAATCGGCCGTCACGCCTCCCGAGGCATCCACACCCGAACCCTCGGGCGTAGTGCTGACCGGGTCGGCAAGAGCGGGCGCCGACACCAGAGCCAACGCCGTACCGGCGACAAGAATTTTCCTGAGCGAACGCATATCGACTCTCCTCATGATCGTTTCTGCGTTTCCTGCGGAAGCGCTTGAGACCAGAAGGTGGTTGTCGATCGGGACGAAAATCCGGCGAGGATCGGGCAATGCCGCGACGATTTGATGCCCGCGCCCCCGTAACTTTTTCCGAAATACAGACCGGGCGGTGCATGTCGCGCGGCGTCGGCTTTCCGGTCGTCCTGCCCTAAAGGTCAGACGTGGCGCGCCGCGCCCCAGCGCCGTACCGGTCCGATATCGATATGCACGAAATCGGACCGCGGATAATAGCCGACGCCGCCGACGCGCAAATCCATGGCCGCGTCGTAGACCTTGCCCACATTGCGGTTCGGCACGCGGATATCCACCGCCATGCCTTTCATATGGTAGGAGCGCTTCGCGACGCCGTTGCTCTTGGCGCGCAGTGCCGCATTCGTCCGCGGCGAGCGGTACCCCGAAATGATGTTGAGTTCCTCGCTGGTGTCGAGCTTCAGCTGCATCGCATACATCAGATCCAGCAGGTCCGGCGCCATCCGGTAGGCTTCATCGGCACGATGGTCCCGCAGGATATGATCGATCGCCGCCATCGCCTCCGGCTCGTATTTGCCTTCGGCCCAATAGGTGATCTTGGCGTGCTCGCCGGTATGCGTATTGAAGAGACGAAGTGTGCGCGCATCGCCGGCCGCGGCAAGCAGATCGGCTTCGGGTGCCGGTTTCGGCGACGACGCTCCCAGACCGGACGGCCGCGCCATCGGCAGACGCAACGCAGCGCTTGCCGGTTCCACCGCCGCCATGGTCGACAACGCAGCTATACCGCCTAGAAGCCCGCGGCGGGAAATCTGTACTGACACTTCTGACCTCTCGACTGATTGCCCCCAGCCGCGATCAATCTACCCTGTCCCGAGGTTTTGCCAATATGATTTGGATCATAAGGTCGCCGGACACCGAAGGCCTACATACCGCATGCTTCCACGGGCAGAACGGTCATGTCCGAACCGCCGGCACCCCGGAGCGCGGCTTTCAGCCGGTCATCCCGTCCGTAGACGTCATTACGGAAATTCATTTCCCCGTCTTCGCCGACGAAGGCCGTCCAGTAGACGACTGCGACAGGCAGTTGCTCCGCGACGGGCACACGCACCGTCTCTTCCTCGTCGATCAACCGGTCGATCTCCGCCCGGGCGTCGCCGCCCCCCAGGAGCACGGCTGCCAGTTCCCGCGGTTTCTGAAGGCGGATACAGCCATGGCTGAGCCAGCGATAGTCGCGAGCGAAGAGCGAGCGCGCATTGGTGTCGTGCATATAGACGGCATAGCGGCTCGGGAAATCGATCTTCAGCCGCCCCAGGGAATTATGCTCTCCGGGCGACTGGACGATGCGGCCGTCCACCCATTCCATATGCTTGCGATCCATATAGGTGTCGTCCCTGGCGATCTTCGGCAGAAGCTCGTTCTTCGTGATGGAGGACGGCACGTTCCAGGGCGGATTGGCGATAACCGCCTGAGCCCGGCTGACGATGATCGGGGTCCGGGTTTTCTTCGCGCCGACGATCGCGCGCATGGAAAGTTCCGTCCGCCCCTCCCGGATCAGGCTTAACTGCGCCGCCGCCGCATTGACCTCGATACGGGTGGGCGGCAATGCGTGTGCAAGCACGCGCCAACGCTCCAGATTGAGGGCGATCTGCTCGACACGCCGGGCAGGCGGGGTGTTGAGCTGGGCCAGCGTATTGCGTCCCACCACGCCATCGACCTCCAGCCCGTGCCGTGCCTGATAATGGCGCACCGCGGCTTCTATTTCCGGAGTGTAAAGCGTACCGGCGGGCAGACCATCGGCATCTCCGGCCGATGCAAGCCGGGCGGCCAGCCGCGGCACCACGGGAGAACGGTCGCCCGGATGCAGCGCCCGCACCCCCTCCAGCGACAGCGGATGGAATAGGTCCGAGGCCTTTGCTCGATAGGCTTCATAGGCGAAGCGCAGCCGGTTATAGGCCGGGTCGCGCGGCGGCAGTTTTTCGAGCCATGACGCAAAGTCCGGCGTATGGAGCCCCGCGGCCAACGCCCCCGCCGCATCCATTTTCACAGGCGATATCGATACTTCTTCCGCCAGCGCGCCGGGCGGTACGCGACCCGCCGTCATCACGCGCACATAGCGCAGCGCGGCATCGCTCAGCAGCAGTTCCGACGTGTCGCCGCCGGGCGTGAGCTGTTCCAGGGTGTCCAGATGAAACAATGAAGGCGACAGGCCATGGCTCCACACCCGACCGAGTGCCTCCAGCAGGATATTCCGCCGGGATATGCCCCAGACGCAATCGCCATTCTCGAGCGCATAGAAATCCCGCACCCGAAGGAAATCGATCTCGACGCCCTCCGGCAGGCGAGCGGCGACTTCCTCGATACGCTCCGGCGTCATGACGCAGCGGCTTCCCGCGGCGTGAAGCTCTCCCGCCCCTGCCAGCCACACAATGAAAAGTGCACCGAAAATCGTGCCTTGCCGGATCATCAGCCTGCTTCCAAGGTTGCCGTTCACCGACACTTAGCACAAGCAAGCCGGGTTTCGCTGGCGCAAACCGTCGCGCCACACACTACGAGGAACGCTCAGTCGCGGGCGAAGTCCAGAACGGCGTACCACGCATAGCCCCGGTGCAGCCGCTCGAAGCGCAGCGTGGCGCCATGCCACGCGGCGATATCGCCCAGATACATCTCCAGTTCGGCACGCGGGCTCACATGAAAGGCCGAGAGCCAGCGGTGCAGCCCCGCCCGGAAGACGCGCGGCAGGCGCTCCTGCTGGCCGAAATCGACAATGTGGAGCCGGCCGCCCGGTGCCACCAGCGTCGCGGCATGGGCAATCGCGTCTTCCCAGACCGGGATCATGGAGATGGTGTAGGACATGAACACCCGGTCGAATTGCGGTACCCCGAAAGCCCCGCGGGGATCGAAGTCGGCCGCATCGCCCTGCGCGAATGTCAGATCGCCACCAGGCCCGGCGCGGCGAGCGGAGTGACGGGCCTGGTCCAGCATCTCGCTCGAAATATCGAAACCGTAATACCGCGCCTGCGGGTGCGCGTCCCGCGCCAGAATGAGATTGCGGCCCGTTCCACACCCTACTTCGAGCACGGAACCGCCCCGGGGCGGCGCAAGGTCTGCAATCAGCCGGTCGCGCCCGAGAAGATAGTAGCGCCGGGTGGCGTCGTAGAAATGCCGCTGACGCCGATAGACGCTGTCCATCAGGGCGTCATGCGGCACGCCTCCATCGTGAAGCGACAGGCCGGCCATGGTTCAGCTCTCCAGCTCGTAAAGATGGAACCCGCCATAGATCGAGGACCGGTCCTGCCGCGTGAAACGGGCCGACTCCGCCTCGCGGTAGTTCCAGCGGGACAGAATGTCGTCGGCAACGCGGCCCGGCAGCAGCGTCGGTTCGGCGGCGGTACGGAAAATCACGCGCGCGCCCGGTCGGGCGGTGCGCGTAATCTGTTCCCAGAGATCGTTGAGTTGCTCGTCGGTCATCCAGTCCTGCGCATCCAGCAGCACATAGCGGTCGGCGCTGGCATCCGGTTCGGCGCGAAGGAACTCGGTGAAGGACTTGTTCAGGACCTCCACGCGCTCGGCGCGCGCCTGCAGGGCGGAGAAATTTTCCCGCTTGAGGTAAGGCGGCAGGGAACCGGCGCTATCGGGACCGTAGTGCCGCGCGAAAGCCTGCCAGGCAAAATAATTGTCGGCGATGGGGAAATCGCAGGTAAGCGTTTCAAGGCGCTCGCGAAGGACCTCGCGCATTTCGCGCCCGCCGGCCAATGCCTCATATTGCGAGGGCGGAATGCCGAGACCGTAAAGCGAGGCGGGCTTGGAGGTGATCCAGGCGACGAGCTTGCGGTCGAAAAGCGGCGCGAGCTTTTCGTCGAAATAGCGGCGCTGCTCTTCCATCGACTTCAGGTCGAGGATTTCGGCAAGTTTGACGCCGTAGAATTTCGCGGCGAGGTGGGCGGCGCCGATAAAGGAGCCCAGAAGCCCGTGCCGGTAGAACCCGCGTGCAAAAAGCGAAATCCGGCGGCGGCCCGAGATCGAGCGTTTTTCCCAATAACGCCTCGTCTCCGGATCGAGATTGTCGCGCAGGAAGGTTTCGTAGAACTCGATATTCTGCGCGCTGTCGGCATCGCCGAAAAAGCGGCGGAAATGCTCATAGCTCGGCAGGCGCCGCGCGGCCTCGCGTTTCAACTTGTTGAGCGCGATATGGGCCGGATTGAGGTCGAGCGCGGTGATGCGCCCGGGATCCGCCGCCAGATAGGACATCACATTGCAGCCCCCCGACGCGATCGCGACGACATGCTGGCCGGGTTCGATCGCCATCGCTTCCATGTCCACTTCCGGGTCTTCCCAGATCTGGGGATAGACCAGTCCAGTGAAGAGAAGCGTGAAGAGCCGTTCGGTCAAACCTTCGCGCGACACGGGCTTGTGGCGATGCACGGCATGGCCCAGCCGTTCTTTGGGATTGCGGTATTCGACGACGACAGCAGGATCTGACACGGCAGCCGGTTCCTTTCGGACTGTGGAATCAGGTGAGTGCACCTTTCCTGCTAGTACCGGCAAACGATGAAAGTGATGTGACGCTTCAGCGACGGCAAAGTCCCGCCACTTTTTCCGTTCATCCTCCAAAACCGGTCGTGACGATCGGTAGTTCGCGGTTGCGACAGGGGCACGGGGCGAACGAACCCAGGGAGGAACCCCATGAGACCCGAAACGATCCCCATCCGCTCACGGCAAAAATTTTTATGGCGCAGTGCCGTCACCGTTTCTTTGGTCAGCGCCTTTCTCTGCACGGCGGCACTGGCCGCGATCGACGCCAGGGGGCCGGTCGGTAAATGGCGAACGATAGACGACGACAGCGGCAAGCCCCGCGCTATCGTCGAAATCGACAGCTCGGATGGAGAGTTGCACGGCAAGATCGTGAAACTTCTCAATCAGCCTGCGGATGCTCCGCCCCCCGTCTGCGATGAATGCGAAGGGCCAAGGCATGGCAAGCCGGTCCTTGGCATGACCGTATTATGGGGTCTTGCCAAAGACGGCGACGAATGGACCGACGGCAAGATTCTCGATCCGGAATCGGGCGACGTCTACGATGCGTCGATCCAGCTCAGTGAGGACGGACAGACATTGAAGGTCCGCGGCTATCTGGGCATCAGCCTGCTGGGCCGCACGCAGACATGGCAGCGCGTATCCACAACGCAAGGGGAAGACGAGCGGCAAGGCTGAGGCGGCGCATTCCCGTTTTGCCGAACCAAATCGGCCCCGGCGCGATCATACATACGCGCCGGGGCCTCGTTTCCGGTGCCGGTGGAGGTCCCGCCGGAGCGGGCGGCCCGGATAGCGTTTTCCGGAACTGCCTAGCGCGAGCCCATCCGGCGAATGGCGCTTGGCGTATACTCATCCGCCCTCAATTCGTCGGCGAAGAAGTTGATCGCCGGCTCCTCATTGTTGAGCGCCTGGGCCAGGTAGCGGCTGCCTTTGAGGTCGTAGTCCATCTGGGCGACATAGCCGCATAGCGGCACGTTATAGGCCGTTACGCCCTGCAACTCCTCGACACGCCAGAGATCGCCGCGGCCGTCATACATTTCGGCCGACGCGATCTGCCAGGAATCCTCGTCGATATGGAAGACGCGGCGTTGATAGACATGACGCGTGTCGGATTTCAGATCCGCCTGAATCTCCCAGAGACGGCGCTTTTCATAGCGCAGGAAGTCCTGATTGAGATGGCGCGCCTGAATGAGGTTTTCATATTTGGCGAGCCCCATCGCGTAGTTGTTCCCGGCGGCGAAACGCTCGTTCTTGCCGAGCACGGTCCAGGTATAGCGTTCCAGCGACCCGTTGAAGCCGTCGAAACTGTCTGCGGTGGAAAGACCGTCCGTGTTTACGCCCGGATTGTCGAAAGCGATATTCGGCGCGCGGCGCACACGGCGGGTGCCCGGGCTGTACTGCCATGCCTGGCGCGGCTTCTTCGCGGAGTTCATTGCTTCGTGAACCAGCACGATATTGCCGGCTGCGCGGGCCGGCGCAAGCGTGCGGGCGATATAGTAGATGGACGTGTTATCCAGCTCCTCCGCGCTCCGCTTCGAGGGGTCGGACCACCATAGAATAGCCTGGTCCTGCACGATGATCGGCGTATAGCTGCCACCGCTGGTCACCGGCATGGCCGCGAACTGACGGATCAGTTTGAAAGAGCGATAGCGCAGTGTGTGGTTCCAGATAATCTCATAGGCATTGTTCGGTATGGGAAACGGGAAGCCCATGATCCCCTTGGCGACACCATTCCCGTTGCCGACCAGCTGAGACACCTTGGCGTTGCGCTTTGTCGCGGCATACACATTGTCCGGCACCGCGCAGGTGCGGCGGGATTTATAGACCTTCAGCTTGTAGTCGTCGTACTGCTTCAGCATCGCCGCCTGACCGGGCGTAAGATACTCCTTGTACTGACCCATGTTCTGGCCGGTGACGGTGTAAAGCACCTTGTCGTCCGGGAACGGGTTCTTCAGATGATCGCCATCCTTGTAGTCGACATTGGACGGAATGGTCTGAAGGCCGCCGGTCCAGGCCGGTATGTCTCCGCCATTACCTGCCTTTTCGGCGCCGACCGGCGTCAGATCGCCGCCAAGCCGGTCTACCTGGGCCTGCGGAACATCGGCATGAGCCACGGCAACGCCTAACGACAACGCGATAACCGACGCGACTGCGCCGTTGAGATACTTCATTACGGGACCTCCCCTTACTGTTTTTCGATCCTCCGCCCGCCACATGCAGGCGCCACCGGCATGCGTCATGTCATAAGGCCGCCTCCCGCAGCCTCATCCCCCCGGTCGCCATGACGCGTTCCAATTCAGGATCCCTGTCTTGGACCTTAGGCAGTGCAGTGAGGAGGTGAAGATGAAATGCCCGTTCGATTACAAAGCTCTTTCACGTCAACTCACCCTTCCCGTAACCTTCCTGCATTCGGGTTACATTGCTCGACATTCGGCAACTCAGAACGCTTAATCCGTAGCCAGACTACGCAATCGCCCAGGCCCGGGCGTCGCGCCATGCGTATTTTATTCTGTCTACTGACGACCGACCCCGGAATGAAAGACTGCGACCGGGAGGTCGCCGTCTCCCGCCCGCCCTCTCATCTCCCGTCCCGACGGCGGAATATCGGCTTTCCCCCGGCCTGCGTCCGATGCGCCCCTATCTTCCGAATCACACAAAGCCCCCCTAGAGTGAGGCCGACGCTGCGGGAAGGGAGGAGGAGGCACCTTCCGGCAGGCGGACCGTTTCCCGTCTTCCCGGCTTCTGCCGGGGCCCCGGTGCCGACCGGGGGCGGGGTTTTCCGTGCCTTCCCAGCCGAACCCGGTCCGTATTCATGGCCTTATCCGCGACATCCAAAGACCCCGAAAAAGCGGCCGCGCCGGCGCCGGAAGAAACGGCACCGGGCACGCACCCTCTCCGGCGGCTTATCCCCTTTGTGCAGCGCCACAAATGGCGCTTCTGGGGCGGCATGTCCCTTATCAATACGGGCCGGCTTCTCGAAGCCTTCATGCCGCTCTTCCTGAAGGAGGGGATCGACCGGATCGCGGCGGGGAGCTATGCCCTCGCCCTGCCCGCGCTCGCGATATTGGGGCTGATGGTGCTTCGCTATATCGCGTTCAGCTTCGGACGGCGTTTCGTGCGGGAGGTCGGGGTCGAGGTCGCCTATGAGCTGCGCCAGCGGCTTTACTGGCATCTGGAACTTCAGGGACCGCGCTTCTTCTCGCGTTTCACCACGGGCGACCTGATGGCTCGGGCCATCAACGACATCACCCTCATTCGGCAGATGGTGGGGCTCGGCACCCGGCTTCTCTTCGTGCTGGGTTTTTCCGGGATCATCGCCTTTGCCTTCATGTTCCACCAGTCGGCCATGCTGACGCTGCTGATGGTGCCGGCGCTGCCCGTTTTCGGCATAGCGGGCTGGTTGATCGCGCGGCGGATCTTCAATCAGTCCATGCTGGTCCAGGAAGGCTTCTCCATCCTCTCCGCCCAGGTGCAGGAGAATCTGAACGGCATCCGCACCATCCAGACCCACGCCCAGGAAGACCGCGAGATCGACCGTTTCGAGAAGACGTCGGATGCCTATGCGCGGGATTACTACCGGTTGATGTTCCTCAACTCCGCGCTCACCTCGACCATGCTTATCGCCACCGGCTTCACCACGCTGGCCGTGGTCGGCTATGGCGGCTATCTGGTCACCTCGGGCGGCATCAGCATCGGCACCTTCACCGCCTTCATCTTCTACCTCGCCATGATGCTGGCGCCGATCAAGGAAGGCGGCATCATGGTCACGCTCTTCCAGCGCGGCGGATCGGCGGCCGCCCGGATTTTCGAGGTGCTCGACCATCGCCCGGAAATCCGCGACGAGCCCGATGCGGCACCGCTCGACCGGATCGGGGGAAGCCTCACCGTCAAGGGGCTTTCCTACCGGCACCCCTCGTCTTCGAGCGAAGCGCCGGAGGGCTGGCCCGCGCTCAACGATGTCTCTCTCGACATCGAGGCGGGCGAGATGATCGCGATACTGGGACGCGTGGGATCGGGCAAGTCCACCCTGCTGCGCTGTCTCGTTCGTCTGCTCGACCCGCCGCCCGGCACGATCTACCTCGACGGGCGCGATATCCGCATGTTGCCGCTGACCCAGTTGCGCAGCCAGATCGCGCTTGTGCCGCAGGACCCGTTCCTCTTCGCCGCGCATCTGCAGCAGAACATTTCCTACGACAATCCCTCGCGCGAGGCGGAAGCGGTATGGGGCGCGGCAGAGGCGGCGGACCTCGAAACCACGATCAAGCGGTTCCCCGAGCGGCTCGAAACCATGGTCGGCGAGCGCGGCGTCACGCTGTCCGGCGGACAAAAGCAACGCGCGAGCCTGGCCCGCGGCCTGATCCGCGAAACGCCGGTACTGCTGCTCGACGATTGCTTCTCCTCGGTGGATACCGAGACGGAAGAGTTCATCCTGTCCCGCCTGAAGACGCTCAGAAAGGGCCGCACCACGCTGATGGTGTCGCACCGCGTTTCCACCGCGCGGCATGCGGACCGGATCGTCGTGCTGGAGGATGGTCGCGGAGACCGGCACGCATAGCGAACTTCTGGCCCGCAACGGTCTTTATGCCGCGCTCGAACGCGCGCAGGGGCAACGCGCCTCGCTGGAAGACGATCTGGGTCGTCAGGAAGGGGAGGAACCGGCATGAGTACGGCCGAGCGGATGACGCCGGAACAGGAAAAGCCGAAGCGCGACTATTCCGTTTTCGAAGACGACATCGAAACGACCGGTGTCGACTTCGCGCTGCTGGGACGGCTTTTCAGCTGGATGAAGCCCTATAAGAGGCAAGGCTTCATCGCTATCGGGCTGGTGCTGCTGTCGGCAAGCGCTGCGGTGCTGGCGCCCGTCGTCATCAGCCGTGTCGTGGTGGACGGTATCCTGCTGCCGGAATCCGGCACGGTCGCCCCCGATTTCGGCCAGAAGGCGTTGAACGGATTCCTCGCTTCATCGCTCTCCCTGCACCCGCTCATAACCGCCTGCCTGCTCTTTGCCTTGTGGACGGTCTGCTGGGCGGCGTTCAGCCATGGCTTCCGGATCATGCTGGCGCGTACCGTGCTCCACGCGCTGCGCGACCTTCGGCGCGATCTTTTCGCGCATCTGGAGCGGCTACCCTCGAGCTTCTACGACCGCGTCGCCGTGGGACGGGTGATGACCCGCCTGACCAACGACATCGAAACCCTTTTCGAATTGCTGGCGGGGTTCGGCGTGCTTCTGGGCGAATTCGTGCCCTTCTTCGTCGCCGTCACGGTCATGCTCGCGCTCGATCCGGTACTCACCGGCGAATTGATGGTACTGCTGCCCATTGCCGCCATCGCCACCTATATCTTCCGGGTTGCGTCGCGACGGGTCTACCGGGCGATCCGCAGCTCGCTCTCGCGCCTCAACGAAAACCTTCAGGAAAACCTTTCCGGTATCGAAGTCGTACAGCTCTACGGGCGCGAGCGGCTCAACTACGATCACTATACGTCCATCAACCGCGACAACCGGGCGCAGGAAAACCGCGCCATCCTGATCGAGAGCTTCTACGGCCCCACCATGGACAGCATGGCCTTTCTCGCCATGTCGATGATCGTCTGGTTCGGCGGCCATCACGTGCTGGGCGGCGCGGCCACGCTGGGCAGCGTCGTCCTCTTCGCGCAATTTGCCGACATGATGTTCCGTCCCATCGTCGCCATGGGCGAACAATGGAACGTACTCTTCCGGGCCATGGCAAGTTCGGAGCGTATCTTTCAGGCGCTGGACTGGGACGAGGCGCTGGCCGAGCCCGCCCGGCCGATACCTCTGCCGGAAAAGCTCGAAGGGCGCGTCACCTTCGATCGCCTCACTTTCGGATATTCGCCGGGCAATACGATCCTGCGCAATGTCAGCTTCACCATCGAGCCGGGCGAAAAGGTTGCGATCGTCGGTCCCACGGGCTCCGGCAAGACGAGCCTCATCCGGCTTCTCTGCCGTTTCTACGACGTGCCCCCGGGATCGATCCTGATCGACGGGGTCGACATCATGCAGGTTCTGCCCGCCGAAATTCGCACGCGGATCGGCGTCGTATTGCAGGATTTCCACATCTTCTCCGGTAGCGTCTACGAGAATATCGCGCTCGGAAATCCGGCCATTACGCGGGACGCAGCGGAGCGCGCGGCGCGTATGGTCCATGCCGATCCCTTCATTCGCGCATTGCCGCAAGGCTATGACACGGTACTAACGGAGCGCGGGCGCAATCTCAGCCATGGACAGCGTCAGCTTCTGGCTTTCGCGCGCGTCCTGGCGATGAACCCCGAAATCCTGATCCTCGACGAAGCAACCGCCAGCATCGACACGGAAACCGAAATCGTCATTCAGGATGCATTGCGCGAACTCACGCGCGGGCGTACCTCCATCATTATCGCGCATCGCCTGCAGACGATCCGGGAGGCCGACAAGATTGTCGTGCTGACGCATGGCGAAGTGCGCGAGATCGGCAGCCATGAAGACCTCATGGCGCTCGGCGGCCTTTACAAGACGCTATACGAACTTCAGGTACAGGATGTCAGCGGCGAAGCATGAGATAGAAGAACGGCGCCGCGGTTCAGAACGCACCCTTTTCGATGCGCATGACATCCGGGCTCTGCGGGTCGAGAACGTATGAAAGCCGCAGAATATATGCCTTCTTCCCTCCGCCCTGTTTGCCGGCGCCATTGCCGATCATTGCCGGTTCGCCGGTTTCGTCTTCCCCGCTTCCCGCAGCCGATCCGGCATCGCCCTTCTTGCCATCGTCTGCGCCCGGGCGGTTTTTGATATCCGCTTCTCGATAGACGACTTGCACCAGGCGGTTCTCCGCGTCGGACGCGCGGAACACCAGAACGCCGCCATTGCGCAGACGGCGGTCGGCCACCTTCCGCTCGGGATCGAAGCCGAGTTTCGAGAAATAGGATTTCAGCATCACCGCGGTTCGGGCGACCTGCACGCCGGTCGTCTCGCCGGAAACGGGCGTTCCCCAGACGATATTCACCTGGGTGAGCCCTTTGGACTTATAGCCGATAATGTAGCCGATCCGGGCCGCGCCGGTATCCGGCATCAGGTTTTCGGTGCGGACCACAAGCGCTCTTGTGCCGGTGGCGAGGTTGTCCCGCACGGCGATCCCGTCCTTGCCGATCCCGAAATCTTTCTCGATTGCAGCCCGGATCGCCTTCTCGTCATCGCCGAATTCAGCGGAGCGAAAGCCATAGACGGTTGCGGTTGGCGCGGACCGTGCCTGCTGCCCTTTTCCCGCCGCCGCCGTCATCGCGAAAGCGTTGCCACGGCCGGGCACCTGCCGGTCGTCGGCCGAATTGTATCCAACGAACGCCGCCGCACCGACCACCGCGACCGCAGCCAGCGCAACGATACCGATCAACTTCGGCTTCACACGTCCGGATTTCTTCCGCTGGCGGATCGTTTTGGGTTTTGTGTCTTGCACCTGTCAAGCCGCTCCCGTCGCCCTGGTTCCTCTATCGCGACAGGTCTATCATGCAGGCCTTCGCCCGCTCATGCGGAATGTGCCGTTATGGGGCGGGAAATTGATCCGGAACCGATGAAATCGTCACCCATCCGAAGATTCCATTTTGGACAGCATGGACCTCAATGCGTCGTCCAGCTTCCTGATCTGCTTTTCGCCCGCACCGGCCTGCTCCCACAGCTTGCCCTGACTCTCCAGGACCGCGTGGATCAGGTCCTCGCTCATTGCCTTGCCTTTTTCCGTCAGACGGATGTTCTTGCTTCGCTTGTCCTCGACATCCGGCATGAGCTGGATCAACCCTTTTTCCGAAAGGGATTTGAGGGCCCGCGTCATGCCGCCCGACGTGACCAGAAGGTGACGAGACAAAACGGACGGCCGAATTGGCTCGTCCGGGGACATCTTGCGCAATGTCACCAGCGCGTCGACCTCGACGCCGGAAAGGTCGAACTTGCGAATCTGGGTATTGGCAGCCTGCCGCATCAGGCCTTGCAGCCTCAAAAGCCGGATCACCAGCCTGTGCGCCGGCGTGTCGACTTCGGGCCAGTTCAAGGCCTGCTGCCCCAGCAGGGTTTCCGTATCTTCTTTTTTTTCTTTCACGCCCCCTCTTGCACTCCTTCTCATCTCACTTAAATTTCACTTGCAAGAAAGCTTTCTTGCAAGCATTTTTAGGCCGAATTGAGGACAGGCAAAAGCCCTCTCTAACCGGCCATTCGCCGCACCCCCAGTTTCTGCGGCTTCCAGCCTGCGGGCGCGCCTGTCCGCCGTTCTGCATTGAGGCGGAATTCGGTCCGCCCAAGCAGCGCCCTGAGCCAAGGAAAACTATATGCGTCACTTCCCCACCGCTGCACTCATCCTCTGCGCCGTAGGGGTTGCCGTCGCGTCACCCGCGCTTTCCCAGCAGATGCCGGGCGGTGGTCCGCCCGCCGTCGAGGTCGTCTCGGTGCAACAACACAGTGTGCGGAACCAGCAAAAATTCAATGGCCGAATCGAAGCAACCGAAAAAGTCGATATTCGCGCCCGCGTGGAAGGCTATCTCGGCCCGCTTCAGTATGAAGAGGGCAACCGGGTCAAGCAGGGCGATCTGCTCTTCGTGATCGAGAAGGATCGCTATCAGGCCGACCTGAAAGAAGCCGAAGCCAACCTTGCCAGCGCCAAGGCGGAAGCACGGCTCGCCACGACGAGTTACGAGCGCGCGCGCAAACTCGTGGCCCGCAAGGCGGTGGCGCAATCGCAGCTCGACGATGCGACGGCCAATCTGCAAAAGGCGAAAGCCGCCGTTCAGGCGCAGGAGGCCGCCGTCTCGCTTGCCCAGCTCAATCTCGACTATACGGACATCAAGGCGCCCATAGACGGCCGCATCGGCAAGGCCTCCTTTTCCAAGGGTGCCTATATCAGCCCCTCTTCCGGATCGCTGGCGCTTCTCGTCGCGCAGGATCCGATCGACGTCACCTGGCCCGTTCCCTCGCGCCTCTATACGGAGATGGTGAAGGGCGGCGCGAAGAAAGAGAATGTCACGGTAAAGCTCCTGCTGCCGGACGGTTCGGCGTACGGGCCTGAGGGCACCATTCTCTATACCGAGCCCAGCGCAAATGAATCCACCAACACCATCACGGTGCGCGCCGCCTTCCCCAATCCCGATCTGCTCCTCGTCGATCAGCAGCTCGTGACGGTCGTCATCGAGAGCCGCAAAGGCGAGCCGCGCATCACCGTGCCGCAAGCCTCGTTGCAGATCGACCAGCAGGGCGCCTATGTGCTGGTGGTCGACAAGGACAGCAAGGCCGAAATCCGCAGGATCGAAACGGGCGAGCAGACCGGCAAGGACATCGTTGTGGTCAAGGGTCTTGCCGAAGGCGACCGGGTGATCACGGTCGGCCAGCAGAAGGTGCAGCCCGGCATGACGGTCTCCGCCCATGAAGCCAATGAGGCGGAGGCGCAGCAGTGATCTACGACCTCTTCATCAGGCGTCCGCGCCTTGCCATGGTGATTTCCATCGTGGTGACGCTGGCGGGCATTCTCTCGCTGCAGGTATTGCCCGTCTCGCAATATCCCGACATCGCCCCGCCCACCGTTTCCGTCAGCGCGAGCTATCCCGGCGCCGATGCGCAAGTGGTGGAAGAGAGCGTCGCCCAGCCGGTGGAAGATGCGATCAACGGCGTCGACAACATGATCTACATGAAGTCGGCCTCCAACGCGGACGGTTCCTACTCGCTTACCGTTTCCTTCGCTGTCGGAACCGATCCCGACCTTGCGACCATGAATACCCAGACGCGCGCCGCACAGGCGGAAGCGAGCCTTCCGGAAGATGTGCAGCGGACCGGCGTCACCGTCAGGAAGCAGTCCGGCGACATCCTGCAGCTCTATGGTTTCTATACGACCGACGACAAGTTCGACCGGCTGTTCCTGTCCAACTATCTGACGCTGAACGTGCTGAACGAGCTGAAGCGCGTCGACGGCGTGGGCAATGCGCAGATTTTCGGCGCCGCCGATTATTCGATGCGTATATGGATCGACAATCCGCAATTGCTCGCCAATCTGGGGCTCACCAACCGGGATCTCATCAGGGCAATCCAGAACCAGAACGTCCAGGCGCCCGCGGGTACGCTGGGCGCCGCGCCGCTTTTCGACGACCAGTCGCTTCAGTTGACGGTGCGGACCAAGGGACGCCTCAAGACGGCGGAGGAATTCGGCAATATCGTCGTCCGGGCCGAGCCCGACGGTTCGTTCGTCAGGCTCAAGGACGTCGCGCGCGTCGAACTCAGCTCCAAGTCTTTCGGCGAGAACGCAACCCTCGACGGCAAGCCCTCGGCGGCGCTCGCCGTCAATCTGGCGCCCGGCGCCAATGCCGTGACGACGGCCGAGGCCGTGCAGGCGCGGCTGGAAGAACTTGCCCAGCGCTTCCCGGAAGGCCTCGGCTACACGAAAATGATCGACGGCGCCGACTTCGTGAACGAGATGATCGCCAAGGTCGCCGAGACGCTTCTGGAAGCCTTTGCGCTTGTCGCCATTGTGGTCTTCGTCTTTCTGGGCCGGTTCCGCCCCACCGTCATCCCGCTGCTCGCAGTGCCCGTCGCGATCATCGGCGCCTTTACCGTTCTTCTCGTCTTCGGATATTCGGCGAATACGATTTCGCTGCTTGCACTGGTGCTCGCCATCGGCATCGTCGTCGACGATGCGATCATCGTGGTGGAAAATGTCGAGCGCGTAATGGAGGAGGAACCGGACCTCACGCCCTCCCAGGCGGCGCACAAGGCGATGGGCGAAATTGCCGGCTCCATCATTGCGATCACGCTTGTGCTGCTTGCCGTGTTCGTCCCTGTGGCCGTGCTGCCGGGCTCGTCGGGTGTGCTCTTCCGTCAGTTCGCCGTCGCGATTTCAGCCGCCATGGTGATCTCGGGCATCAATGCGCTGACGCTCACGCCTGCGCTCTGCGCGATGTTCCTGCGGCCCGGCGAACCGGCGGGCTTCATGCGTCCGATCTCCTCTTTCATCCACAATGCCGCGGGAAAATACGCCGCCTTTATCGGCCGTTTCGTCCGCGTGGCGATCGCCTCGCTCGGCGCCGTGGTCGTGGTCGCGATCGTCGCCTTCCTGGCCATCCGCTACACACCGGCCGGTTTCGTGCCCGACGAGGACAAGGGTTATGTCATCGCCATCTATCAGCTTCCGGCAGGCGCATCGCTCAACCGCACCATAGCCATCGGCGACAAGGCCGTTGAGGTTATCCGCAAGGACGAAGCGGTCGACAATGTGGTGCGCGTGGCGGGGATCGACATTCTGGGCGGCGGTTCCGCACCCAATGCCGGCGTCATGTTCGTCAAGCTGAAGGATTATGCGGAACGCCGCTCGGCCGATCTCTATGCGCCGGCCGTTCTCCGCCGCCTGACGCCGCAACTCATGGCCATTCCCGGCGCGAATTTCATCCCGCTGAACCCGCCGGCCATCAACGGCCTGGGCCGGGCCGGCGGCTTCGAGTACATTCTGGAAGCGCTCCAGGGTCAGGCTCCGACGGACATGGCCGCCGTCTCCCGTGCTCTCATGGTCGCCGGCAACCAGCAGCCCAAGATCGGGGCGCTCTTCTCCACATATGACGCCTCCACACCGCAGGTGCGCCTCGATATCGACCGCGACAAGGCGCAAACCCTCGGCATCACCATCAGCGATGTCTTCACCGAACTGCAGTCGCAGCTGGGCGGGTACTACGTCAACGACTTCAACCTGTTCGGCCGCACCTGGACGGTCTATCTGCAGGCCGCAAAGGAATACCGGTCTCGGATCGACGACATCTACGCCATCCAGGTACGCAACGGCGAGGGCCAGATGGTGCCGATATCGAGTTTCGCCACGGCGCATCTCGATTCCGGTCCGCGTCAGATCACGCGCTACAACAACTACCGCGCGGTCTCACTGAACGGCTCCGCAGCACCGGGATACGGTCTCGGCGAAGCCATGAATGCAATGGAGGAGATCAGCCCCGAGACGCTGCCTTCCGGCTATGCCTATGAATGGACGGGCCTTGCCAAGCAGCAGCAGGAAGCAGCCGGCCAGACGGGCCTGGTGTTGGGTCTCGCCTTCGTTTTCGCCTATCTCTTCCTCGTCGCCCTTTACGAAAGCTGGGTGGTTCCTGCCGCCGTGCTGTCGTCGGTGGTGGTCGCAGTCCTCGGTGCCATGTTCGGCATCTGGATCGCCGGGCTCAGCTTCGATCTCTACGCCCAGATCGGCATCGTGGTGCTGGTGGCGCTGGCGGCGAAGAACGCCATTCTCGTCAACACCTTCGCGCTGGAGCAGCGATCGTCCGGCGCCGATCTCGACCATGCGACCACGCATGGCGCAGAGATGCGATTCCGCCCGGTGATGATGACGAGCTTCGCTTTCATCATGGGGCTTGTGCCGCTTGCCACCGCATCCGGGCCCGGCGCGGGCGCCATGGTGGCGGTCGGCGTGCCGGTTCTCTTCGGCATGCTCTTCGCGTCGAGCTTCGGCATGCTTCTCATCCCGCTTCTCTTCCACACTTTCCAGCAATGGCGCGAGAAATTCGGCGGCTGGAAGCCCGGAATGGAAACGGTGCCGGGTGCCGAACCCGATATCTGAATTGCTCCGCTCCCTCGCGGGGCATGAGCGGACGGATCCCCCCTCTCCCCCTTTTGCGGGGTCCGTCCGCTCGATCCCTTCCATCGCTCCTCTCCCAGCGCCATACTGGCGACGAGGGGAAGGAGCGACGCATGACAAGAATGACGGGCCGCGCCGCGGCCGTGCTGATCGCGGCCCTTGCGATATTTTCCTCTCCCGCCCATGCCGAAAAGCCCGGCGTTCCCGTCACGCTGAGCGGCTATAGCGCCATCGACGGCGACGATCTCGTCATCGGCGGTGAAACATCGGCCCCGGACGGAACGTGGCTCATCTTCGCAACCTATTCGGTCGAGACGCCACGCATCCGCAAGAGAAGCTACATGCTCGTGAAGAACGGACGCTTTTCCGCGCGGGTGAACGTTTACGGCTGGCCGTCCGGGGAGATCGAAACCGACATCCATTTCCAGACCATGCTGCCCGAGCGCGAGCAGCCGGCCATCGTATTCCGGAAATACGGCGCCAAGGGGGAGCGGATGACCGGCAAGACCGTTGTGCAGCAAGGCGAGTCCTACCGGGCCGCCGTCATAGAACTACGCACCCGTAAACCCTGATACGTCAGGCCACGAAGATTTGCGGACAGCCGCGCTCGGGATGCTCGACCACGCGCAGATCGATGCCGTAAAGCGAGCTGAGCCTGGCTTCCGTCAGCACCTCATGCGGCTTTCCCTCCGCGACGAGACGCCCCCGGTCCAGGATCGCGACGCGATCGGCGTAAAAAGCCGCGAGGTTGGGCTCGTGTAAAATGGCGAAGACCGACGTCCCCTCCGCATTCATGGTCTTGGCGCGGGCAAGAATGTGGTGTTGATGCGTGAGATCTAGATTGTTCGTCGGCTCGTCCAACAACAGATAACGGGTTTGCCCGCCGCCCTGGGCCGACCAGATCTGCGCCAGCACCCGGGCAAGCTGCACGCGCTGCCTCTCGCCGCCGGAGAGCGTCGTATATTGCCGGTCGCGCAGATGCTCGATCCCGGCGGCTATCAGGGCCTCATGCGCGATATGGGCGTCTTCTTCCCTGTCCGTGATGCCGAAATGGGGGCTCCGCCCCATCAGCACGACATCCATCACGTCGAAACCGAATGTCAGTTCCGATTGCTGCGGCAGGACGGCGCGGCGGCGCGCGAGAGCCGTGGCGTCATGCGCGGCAATCGGCACATCGTCGAGCAGGACCTCGCCCCGGTCGGGCGACAGCGTGCCGGCGAGCGCGGAGATCAATGTAGATTTACCCGCGCCGTTCGGTCCGATCACGGCCAGGAACTCGCCCGGACGCATGGCGATCGACACATCGTCGAGAATGGTCTTGCCGCCCCGCCTCACCGACAGGTCACGAGCTTCCAGCATCAGAGTCCTCCCCTGCCCTGCTGGCGCAGCAAGAGCCAGATGAAGAAGGGGCCACCGATGGCGCTGGTAATGACGCCGATGGGAAGTTCAGCCGGCAGGACGACAAGCCGGGCGGCAAGGTCTGCCACCAGCAGCAGCGACGCGCCGCACAGCGCGGCAAGCGGCAGGAGCTGGCGATTATCGGGGCCGAGCGTCAGCCGGATCATGTGCGGCACGACGAGACCCACAAAGGCAATGATCCCCGTAAAGGCGACGGTACCGCCCGTGGCGAGCGCGGCGCAGACCAGGATGAACCGTTTGGCACGTTCGACATCGAAGCCCAGATGCTTCGCTTCGGCTTCGCCGAGCAGCAGCGCATTGAGGCTGCGCGCGAGAACGAGGAAGACGAGGGTCGGCGCGATGACGCAGGGCGCGGCGAACAGCACGGCCTCCCATGTTGCCGAGGCGAGGCTCCCCAACATCCAGAAATTAAGGTCGCGCAGCTGCTCGTCGCTGGCGACGAAAACGGAAAGTCCGATGGCCGCACCCGCCATCGCATTAATGGCGATGCCTGCGAGGAGCATCGTCACCACATTGATCCGTCCACCCACGGCCCCGATCCTGTATACGAGCAGAACCGTCACCGCAGCGCCGGCAAAGGCAGCAATCGGCACGAGCCAGGCCATGAGAAAATGCGGCAACACGGCGCCGAGTGCCGAGGCAAAGAGGATCACGCCGATGACGCCTATGGCCGCGCCGCTGGACACGCCGATCAGACCGGGATCGGCCAGCGGGTTGCGGAAGAGGCCTTGAAGGGCGGCGCCGGACATGGCCAGCGCCGCACCGCTCAGCACGGTAAGGATGGCGCGCGGCAGGCGGATCGCCAGAAAGACGCTCGCTTCCGTCGGCGTGACATCGACGAGCCCCGGCAGCCCGACCGCATGGAGCAGGATGGTGACGATCTTGAGCGGTCCGAGAGGAACCGCCCCCTGTCCCGCCGCGATG
The DNA here is from genome assembly GCF_011762095.1 of Parvibaculum indicum. Lineage (GTDB taxonomy): Bacteria > Pseudomonadota > Alphaproteobacteria > Parvibaculales > Parvibaculaceae > Parvibaculum > Parvibaculum indicum. The sequence continues at coordinate 98,839 of NZ_JAASQO010000011.1, forward strand.
AGAAATGTCGCGACGAGCAGCACCGTACAGAGGATGAGAGAGAAGCGTTGTCGCCGTTTCCTCCCCTCCAGCCAGTCTCCGATATGCGCTGCCGCCGCGAGTGCCATGCCTCAGTGCTCCATCAGGGGCGAAAGTTCGGGAATATCCCGGTCCGGATGGAGAAGGGCGGCCAGTTTCGCGGCCGCCTCCGGCGTGCGCGGGCCGAATCCCAGGAGCAGGAGGGAATCCATGGTCAGCACATGCCCGTTCTTCACCGCCGGCGTTTCCGCAAAGCCCGGCATGGAGACCAGCCCCTCCGCACCGCCCATCGCCTCGGCGACATGGCTCGGCAGAATGATGAAATCGGGCGCGGCCTGCACCACCGCCTCCGGCGATACGGGCTTGTAGCCTGTGTATGTGGTCATCACGTTCTCACCGCCCGACATGGCGACAATGGCGTCGCCCGCCGTTTCGCGGCCGGCCGCCATGGGTGCGCCGCGACCGGCGGAGAGGAGAAGCATGACGCGCGGTCGGTCGATACCTTCGAGCGCCTTGTCGAGCTGACCGAAATCCGCCTCCATCTTCCCGATAAGCTCATCGCCGCGCTCTTCGCGGCCCAGCGCCCCGGCAACGACGCGGACCTTGTCCACCACGCCTTCCGCGGAATGGGTTTCGGGCACATGGACGACTTTCACGCCCGTGCTTCGGATCTGCTCGAGCGCCGTGTCCGGCCCCGCGCCGTCCGCCGCCAGAATGAGATCGGGGGTCATCGCAATGATGGGCTCCGCCGACAATTGTCTGTAATAGCCGACGCTTGGCAGATCCTTGCCCGCGGGCAGCGGCTTGCTCGTCAGATCGACCGCCACCAGCTTGTCCGCGGCGCCGAGCGCGGCGACCGTTTCAGTTACCGCGCCGCCCAGCGACAGGATACGCTCCGGTTCGGCGGCCCGGGCCGCCTGAAAGGCCAGAAGGCTCGCCAGCACCGCGGTCAGGATAGCCGTGCCGGCCAACCTCGCATCGAAGGAAAGACGCCCCGCCCTCATGATGCCCTCGCAGCATTACCGGAGAGCGACAGGGCGAGTTCGCGCCATTCTTCGAGTTCCGGTTTGCCGGGTTTGCGCTCGCCGAACATCCAGGCGATCTGGTTGCCGTCCGCGTCGAAGATTTCGAGCGCCGTGACCGGCCCGTCCTCGGTGGGCTTGGTCACGACCCAGCTTTCCGCAATCGCGTCCATGCGCAGATGCAGGTTGAAACGGGGATCGAGTACGTTGAACCAGGGGCCCATCTCCTTCAGGCTTTCCACCGGACCGGTATGGATCTGGATGACGCCGGGATTGGGCACGAAGACCATGATCGGCAGTTTCGCCGCCGCGGCCTTTTCCAGTCCCGTCTTGAAGGCATCGACCGGTGCGCGTTCGGTCCATGTCCCTTCTGCCAGCCTCAGCGCCTGAAGGCGGCCACTCTTCAATGCCTTGAGCATGGGGAAGAAGTCATGCGTGTCCTTCAGGGCGCCCCAGCGTTCCAGCAATCCGTCACGGTCGATTTCCTCGTCGGGAAGATCCGCCGCTTTCGGTTCGGTCGGACGCAGCGCCAGGTCGGGCGACTGCTCGTCCGCGCGATATTTTTCGATCAATGCGTTGAAGGCGTCCATATCGGTCGCCTCCACCGCATAGACCTTGTGCGTCGCGGTTCCGTCCGTGTCGAAAATCTGGATCGAGTGACGAAGCCCCGAGCGGACCTCTTCGCTCACGGCAAAAGCGACATGCCAATGCGCGAAGAAGATCCGCAGGTCGATATCGGGGCCGAGTACGACGCCCCCCTTCTCCGACAGATGAATGCCTTCGAAGGTTCCCTTGCGCTCATGTACGCAATGTTCGTTGCGGGTGAGGCACATCACGTCGCCCACGCCGGCCAGATCTTCCACCAGCTGTTTCGGGCGAAGATCGAGGCGGGTCACGCCGTCTCCCAGCCGGGCGGCCAGAAGTTCAGCTTCTGAGACCCCCAGGGTCGTCGCCGCATCGCGCGCACGCATATTGGGCGAGTTCTCCTTGAGGGCCGCCAGACGCCGGGCGATTTCCGCCGGGCTTCTCGCGCCGTCCTCACCTGCAACGTTCATGGACATCGCTTTTCTCCTTACCAGTTCACCGTGTAACGGATACCGCCCTTGAAGTTGCGGCCCGTTTCGTAAGAGGACGCGTAAGCACGCGCATAAGCCTTGTCGAAAATATTGTCGACACCGAGGTCGAGACGGAAGCCGTCCAACGGACCTTCGCTTGCCGTCCAGGCGAAATAGACGCCATGCACGACATAACCGTCCCGTTCATCCGCCGCGCTGTCAACTTTGTCGAAATTGTCGGCCGCCATTACGCGCCACCCGATTATCGAGTGGGTTTCGGGCAGCTTGATCGCCGCGTCGAGTGTGCCCATAGCCGGCGTCAGCACACCGAGCTTTTCACCTGTCGCCTTGTTTCTGCCATCGACATTGGAGAAGCCGACCTTCACGCGAATACGGTCATTTTCGTAATGGGCTTCGGCTTCGACACCGTCAAGCTCGGCATCGGCAATGTTGACGCTGCTCGTGGTGCCATCGCAAGCGCCCGGCACGAAGGGACTGCAATCCGCATAAGGCGCAGGCTGGTTCACCTGCAGGTCGATGAAGTTCTCTCCCTGGGTGAAATAACGGGACGCCTTCACCTGAAGGCTGTCGTTCGGCTCGAACAAATCGTCGAAATTGATACCCGCGCCGAATTCAAACGTGTCTGTCTTCTGGGCTTTCAGATTCGGGTTCGGCGTAAAACGGTTGGTATGGCCGGCCGACCCCGGGCCAAGATCTCCCGGAGCGAACGCAAAGTGCACACCCGAGCTGTAGAGCTCATCCATCGTCGGCGCCCGGAAAGCCTCCGAATAACTGCCGAAGAGGTTCAGCCATTTGACGGGCATGTAGCTCCCGCCGATGCGCGGCGACCAGGCGCTGTCCTGATTGTCCACGCCTGCCTGAGAGGATTCGCTCTCGAAGGCGTCATAGCGAAGGCCCGGGATGACATAGAGGTCGCCCGGCAGCACACCGAAAGGTTTTGCCCAGTTGAACTCGGCCTGCACGAACCCGCCGATGAAGCTGTCTTCCGCATCGGGCACACCGCCGCGCGTGCCGCCACCCGCGGCGCCTTCCTGCTCGTCGCGGTATCCTTCAGCACCGATTGTCAGTGTCGTGAAGATATCCTCGGTGAGAGAGAAGCGGCTGCGATTGTCGATACGGAATCCGTAAGTGTCGACATCGCGCTTCAGCAGCTCGCCCGCGGGGCCCACGCCATTATTGTCGAGACGCAATTCGTCGGCCGTGAAGCTCTGATAGTAAGCGATCGACTTCAGGTCCACCCAGGTACTGGCCGGATTGAAGTCGTATCCCAGGCGATACGTATCCGAGACGAGATTCTTGTCGACATAGTCGTTACCGGGAGCCTGGCCGTTATTCGGCTCGATGGCGTCATTGTCGAAACGCAGGAAACTTGCCGTGAACTTGTGCCCGCCGCCCGCGTCGTATGAGCCCTTGAGAAAGCCGGACAGGATGTCGTCATCCGATTCGAGTTCCGAGCCGCTGCCGAGTTCGATGGAACCGGACTCACGCTTCGTCAGGCTACCGACAACGCCCAGACCGTCCAGAGGACGCGAAATGGCGGTTGCCGTGGCATGATATTCCCGGTTGGCAGTCTGTCCCCCTAGGCCGACCGTGGTTTGCGTCTCACCCGTGGCGAGCGCCTCCAGAGGATCGATTGTCCGGAATTCGATCACGCCGCCCATGCCGCCGCTGCCATAGAGCGACGACGACGGACCGCGCAGCACTTCGGCGCTGTTCACCACGGAGGGATCGATGAAGAAGCGGCCGTCATGTCCGGAACTGAAGTTCTGGCGCACGCCGTCGATCAGGATCACCACATCGGCGCCTGAGAAGCCGCGAATGGACGGCACTTCGCCGGTGCGGCGCGGGCCGCCGGTGAACATCACGCCCGGTACGTCGCGCAGAATGTCGTCCGGCGTGGAGGCCTGTTTGAGGTCGATCTCTTCCTTGTCGATGACCGTCACCATGCCCGGATATTCATAGGCCGTGATGCCGCTGCCCGTCGCCGTCACGGTGATCGGCGCGGTGATGGCGTCCTCCGCCATGGCGGGCGCGGCGAGCCCCATCGCCGCGACGCTGCAAAGCGCTGTGCTTGCTGCAAGTTTCTTCAGAAATTCTGCCGGACTGCTGCCAGACATGGATTGCCCCCTTCACTGGTGGAAAGGTCCTGGCTGGCTAAGCACATCTGTCGCATGAGGCGACCGGCAGTGGCTGGCTCGGACGAGATACTGTCGATTGATGAAGCGCCATCCGGAACACGGAAGGCGCCGGTTCCTTATTTGGTCAGGATGAGTTTGCCCTTGGATGTTTCACGCAAGAGATAGCGCTCGCCGCGATGTTCGATCACGGCTTCCTTGCGCGCCGAAAGCAGGGTTTCGGAGCGGATGACGGGCGTTGCCATCCGGTCTTGCCGGTCCACCGGTCCTGCTCCTTCAGTCTTGTCCATCAGCCCCTGCACTATTCGCGTGGATCCCGGAATCCGGAAATCGGCCCAATCCCCGACGACTTCGCAATTGCCGATCTTGTATCGTTACTGCGAGTCATTTGCAATAGCATCTTCAATGTAGGGGATCCGCTCGTGCAAGGCCATGGGCAGGCCGCTTTCGGAGCGGTGAAATGGATGTTCAGGTCGATGGATACAGTCCGCGCCGCAGGCCCGGAAAACCGCCGATTAGCGGCAATTTGAGCCTTCTTGCGGCCCATCCGGGTGTGCCTCGGGTAAGAACGCTTCTAAGTTTTCAGCGTTCCGTCAGCGACCCGTCCTTCAGCTTGAGGACCGGTTTCAGCAGATAGTCGAGCACCGTCCTGTCGCCTGTTATGACGCTCACTTCCGAGATCATGCCCGGAATGATGGGCAGGTTCGCCTGACGGCCTTCCAGGGCCGCATGGTCGACACTGACGGTCACGGGGAAGTAATGCGCGCCTTCCTGGGTCACCAGCGTATCCGCGCCGACGCGCTCCACGACGCCGGGCAGCGCCCCGTATATCGAGAAATCATAGGCGGTGATCCGGACCTTGGCCTCCTGCCCCGGATGCACGAAGGCTATGTCCGAAGGTTTCATGCGTGCTTCGATGAAGAGCGTATCGTCGAGAGGCACGATCTCCATGATCGTGCCGCCCGGCTCGATGACCGCCCCCTCCGTCAAGGTCGCAACACGCTTCACGATGCCGTTCGCGGGCGCGCGCACCTCGCGACGGCCGATACGATCCCGGTGGGCGACGAGACGCGCGGAGAGAGCGGCCAGCTCCGCGCTGGATTTGCTCAGTTCCTGACGTGTGTCGCTGACAAAGGTCGACCGACGCTCGTCGATCCGGGAAGCGAGTTCATCCAGTTCTATTTCCGAGGCCCGTATATCGGCGCGTGCCATGGAGAGCGCCTCGTCGGTTTCGGCGAGCATGCGCTCCAGCTTCAGCTTTTCGACCACGGACATGAGCCCGTCGCGCACCTGGCGCGAAACGAGACCGTGTTCGGCGGCGAGCGAGCGGCGCTTGTCTTCCAGATGGCCGATCCGTTCCTTCGCCTCGGAAATCGTCTGGCGGGCCTGCTCCTCCTGACGCCCGAAAACGGCGACGGCATCGGAAAGGCCGCGCGCGCGGCTCTCATAGAGCGCCGTCTCGGCGGCTATCAGCGCCGGGCCTTCATCCGAAGCGCCGAGGTCGGCGGGAAAATCCAGCGGTTTGCCCGATGCCTCGGCGGAGAGGCGCGCCGTCGTCGCCTGCAATGCGCGATAGGTGCTGAGATCTTCACGGTAGGAAGAGAGCGCGCCGGTATTGTCAATCTGTGCGACGACATCGCCCTTGTTCACACGATCGCCCTCACGCACCAGCACCTTGCGCAATATGCCGCCTTCCAGATTCTGCACGACCTGGATGTGGCTCGACGGCACGACGGACCCTTCGCCTTTCGCCGTCACGTCGATATGGGCGAAGGCCGACCAGACGATCAGAAAGAAAAGAATGCCCGAGACGAGCGAAAGCAGAACGATCACGCCGCGCTCCGGCCCCCGGACGGGATCGAGAATGGCGGGGCCGGCATTCATGAGGATGCGCGTGTTCATTCCTTCACGCCTCCCGTGACCACATTGAGCGCACCGCGCGGCTCCTTGCCCGTCAATGCCGCGAGCACCTTGTCGCGCGGGCCGTCCATCGCGACGCGACCGCGGTCCAGCACGACCACGCGCGAGACGAGAGGAAGCAGCGCCGGCTTGTGCGTGACGATGACGGTGGTAAGCCCCGCGCGTTCCCGCGCCAGCCCGGCGATCACGCGTTGTTCGGTGGTGTTGTCCATCGCCGAAGTCGGTTCGTCGAGCAAAAGCACGGGCGGACGCCCGGCAATCGCCCTTGCAAGGGACACTGCCTGACGCTCCCCTCCCGAAAGCCTTGCACCGCCCTCGCCCACCTGCGTTTGCACGCCGAGGACGGAGCGCGACAAAAGCGCGTCGAGGCCCGCTGCGTGGACGACTTCGAGGAGGCGTTCGTCATCGAGACCCGGATGAGCGGCAAGAATGTTGTCGCGGATCGTGCCGTGAAAAAGCACCGCCTCCTGTCCCGCATAGCCGATGGCCGTGCGAAGCGCGGCCGGGTGGATCTGGCGAACATCCACCCCGTCCAGCAGCACATGCCCCCCATCCGGTGCGTTGAGATTGAGAGCCAGGCGAAGCGCGGTGCTCTTGCCGGAGCCGACCCGGCCCAGAATGGCGACGGAGGTACCGGGTTCGATATGAATGTCGATACCGTCAAGCGCTGTGACGGGCGGGATGTCTTCCGCCGTCGAGGGATAGGAGAAGCGTACCTCCCGAAAGGTGAGCGCGCCTTTCGCCTGTACCTTCTGTATCTGGCCCGGCATTTCTTCCACCGGGGCCTGCATGAAACGGTCGAGGCCCGAAACGGCGAGTTTCGTCTGCTGCCAGCGTGCCATCAGGTTCGCCACCTGCGCGAAGGGCGAGACAGCACGGCTCGACAGAATGACGGAGGCGATGAGCGCGCCGGAGGTGATATCGCCCGCGCCGACGAGGAGCGCGCCGAACACCACGATGAAGATGGTGACGAAGCTCGCCGTCCCCGCCGTGAGGGAGCTTGAAAGGCTCGACCATTGTCGGGAGGCGATAGCGGTTTCCGCGTTCTGCGCGATCATCGCCTCCCAGTGGCGGCGCGCCCAGGCCTGCGCGTTCACGGCTTTCAGCGTGTCGATCCCGGCCATGGTTTCGTGCAGAAAGGCCGATTTATGCGCGGCCTCGCGATGCGCGCGCGAGACGGCCCGCGAGATCGGTTTCTGAAGCAGAAGGCCCGTGCCCACGACAAGCGCGATACCGCCTAGCGGCACGAGAACGAGAATGCCGCCGACCCACCAGATGATGGCAAGGAATATGACAACGAAGGGAAGATCGCCGAGACCGACCAGCGTCGCGGAGGTGAAGAAGTCGCGCACCGTTTCGAATTCGCGGACCGTGTTTGCGAGCGTGCCTGCGCTTTGCGGCCGCGCCGTCCCGCGCAGGGCGAGGAGCTGGCGGAAAATCCGCGCGCCGACCGAGACATCGAAACGCCTTCCCGCGCTGTCCACGAGATAACCGCGAACGATGCGCATGAAGACGTCGACCAGCACCACCACGCCGATACCGATGGCGAGTGCCGCGAGACTCGCCGTTGCATTGTTCGGGATCACGCGGTCATAGACCGACATCGTGAAAAGCGAAATGGCGATCGCCGCGAGATTGACGAAGAGGCCCGCAAGGATGGCAAATCCATAGAGCCGCCGGTTCGCCAGGAGAGCGCCCTTGAACCAGTCTTTCTCCGGCTCGATATCGAGCAGATTGCTGCGCTGGTCGAAATAGAAGGCGGGGCGGAGCTGCCAGATCGCCGTTCCCGCTTCGAGTTCGTGATCCGGCACCCATACGGGCTCGCCATCTCCCTGCGCCGCCATGAAGCCCGAGCCGCGGCGCATGAGGAGCGCAACCGGTCCCTCCACGACCGAAACCGCGAGCGCGGGCATTTCGGTGCGGGTGAGGTCGCCGGCGGGCTTCGTCGCCGCGACGGCGATGATTTCGGCGCGGGAGGCCGCTTCCACAACATGATCCGCGCCGAGGCATCCGTTCTTCAGGGGAAGCCCGGCAAGCAGCGCCTCCCGGTCCATGCGCTTGCCGAAATAGCGCAGCGCCGCCTCAAGCGCGGGGAGATAGTCGGTGTCTTCCGCCTCCGATGTCTGCGCAGCATCCATCTCCGCGCTCCTCAGGCGACCGCCGGCAGGGAGCCGTTATCGCTGGCCGGGTCCTGCACCAACAGATGCTGCGTGCCGTTGTCGAAGTAAGGGAAAGCCGCGCCGTCTCCGACACCGGCAACAGCGCCGGTTCCGGTATCTCCGTTGTCGGAAAGACCCGGAATCTCACCCGACATATCGAGGACGCTTGCAGCATCGGGCATCACGCTCATGGACATCGCGGAGAAGGCGGAAACCTCGTCGCGCCCTGCGACTTCGATGTGGACAGTGGCGCTCTCCCCACCGTCAATCGTGTAGGTAAAGCTGTCTGTCGCCGTTTGTCCGTCACCGAGTGCCTGTATGGAGCTGGCGGCGGTCGGATCATAGGTGACCTCGCCGGTGCCTGAATTGTAGGTCAGGCTTGCACCCATCGTACTTGTCGCCGAGACGGAGGAAATTGCTGCACCATCGCCATCGTTCTGCAAAAGGATACTGCTGGAGAAGGTGTAGGGCGCGTCCTCGTTCACATTGTCCGCGTAGTTCTGACCATTGCCGCCGATCTCGGCCACCGTACGGGCAGTGGAATAGGTGTCATAGGAGAATGAATCGTTCCACTGCGCACTGGAATTTCGGATCAGGTAATCTTCATCCCCGCCATACGGATCAACGCCGCTCGGCTGACCGGTCGCCCAATTGGTATAGGCACCGTCGACCGCACTACCCGTGTAGTCGCCTACCCAGAATGTCGTGCCCGACTCGGGACCGCCTTGCCAGACCCAGTTGCCCTCCGAGGCAACGTCCGTGGCATTCAGCCATAAACGACCGGAATTGATTGTCGTGGCGAAATCGTTTTCTTCCGCGCTTGTAATGGTGAGGAGATAGCTGTCTCCAGGCAGTGCCGACGCAGCCGCGCTCTGGGCATAGGTCCAGTAATTGTCGGCCCCGATCAGGGAATAGGCATGGCCGTTCCCCTCGAAAACCGACCAGCCGTCCGGCACGGAGCTTATCGTATCGTCCAGTGCCGCAATGGGCGGCACTGTCTGTACGGTGATGTCGAGGGCGCTGGAGGCTGCGCTTTCATTGCCCGCGCCGTCGAGCGCCACCACGGTGAAGCTGTGGTCGCCATCCGGCAGGACGCTCGTGGTGTAGCTCCATGAGGTTCCCGTCATCGGCACTGTCCCAAGCAGGACGCCATTGTCGTAGATATTGACGAGGGTCGCCCCGGGCCGGGTGCCCGTGAGCGTAATGGTGTCGTCATCCGTAATACCGTCGCCGACCGTGCCCGTGTCCGTGCTCCAGCTGTCGATGGTTGCCGCCGCGGGCGGTGTCGTATCGACCCAGACAACCTGAATGCCCGACGCGTCGCCCTGGTTGCCCGCCTCGTCCACGGCCCTCGCCGTCAGATAGTGATAGCCTTCCGGCAGGGTGGATGTCGTGACCGACCAGTCGCCATTGCCGTCCGCCGTCGTCACCGCGATCTGGCTGCCCTGGAAGAAGATCCGGACTTCTTCGCCCGCCCCCGCCGTGCCGGTAAGCGTCGGCGTGGTGTCGGAGGTCTGACCGTTGGCAATGCCGGTGTCGTCGACAAAGCCGGTGATGACGGGCGTGGCGGGGCCGATATTGTCGAGCGTGATCGTGCTCGTCGCCGCCGAAGACTGGTTGCCCGCGCTGTCCACCGCATAGGCGCTGACAGTGATGTCCCCGTTCTCCAGACCGGAGATATTCGCGCCCGAGAGCATCCAGGACGATCCGTTCGCCACCGCTGTTCCGCTGACCGTGGCGCCCAGACTGTCCGTGAAGGTGACATGGACGGACTGGGCTCCGCCCGCAACGGTGCCGGACACATTGAAGTAGTTGTCTTCGTTGCCGTTCACGATGTTGTCGGTCGCAATCGGCGCAGAGAGAGAGACGGTCGGCGCGGAGGTATCGATGTTCACGAGACGCGTCGGGCTCCCGGTGCTCTGGTTGCCGGCCTCATCGACCTGCCGCGCAGTGAAGTAGTGGTAGCCGTCCGAGAGTGCGCCGGTGGTAAAGGACCAGTTTCCGGCTCCATCCGCCGTGGCCTCCCCCAGATAGCCTCCGCCATCATAGATGCGAACGGTGGCGTCCGCTTCCGCCGTGCCGCTGAGCGTCGGCGTCGTGTCGCTCGTCTGGTTGTCCGAGCCGGAGCTGCCCGTGTCGTCCGACAGGCCGGTGATGCTCGGCGCCGCGGGCGCGACATTGTCCAGCGTGATGGTGCTTGTCACCGGGGAAGACTGGTTGCCCGCGCCGTCGACCGCATAAGCGCTGACGGTGATCTCGCCATTCTCGAGGCCGGAGATATTAGCGCCCGAGAGCATCCAGGACGATCCGTTCACCGTTGCCGTCCCGCCGGCGGTGGCGCCCAGGCTGTCCGTAAAGGTGACATGGACCGTCTGGGCAGCGCCCGAAACGGTGCCGGACACATTGAAGTAATTGTCTTCGTTGCCGTTCACGATGTCGTCGCTCGCGATCGGCGTCGAGATGGCGACGGTCGGCGCCGTCGTATCGATGCGCACGATATGCGTCGCGCTGTCCGCGCTCCGGTTGCCCGCGGCATCGGCCTGCCGGGCGGTGAGATAGTGATAGGCGTCGGAGAGCGCGCCTGTCGTGAAGCTCCAGTTCCCGGCCCCGTCCGCCGTGGTCTGTCCGATAAGACCGCCGCCGTCATAGATGTAAACGGTGGCGTCCGCATCGGCCGTGCCGGTGAGGGTCGGCGTATTGTCGCTCGTGTAATTGTCGGACGAAGAGCTGCCGGTATCGTCCGACATGCCGGTGATTGCAGGCGTCCCCGGAGGCGTCGTGTCGATCGTCACGTCAAGAGCGGCTGATGGATCGCTCGCCGAGGCCCCGCCCTGCGCCGTCGCAACGGCCGTGAATTCGTGATCGCCCTCTGCCAGCGTTCCGGTAGCGAAGCTCCAGTTGCCCGAGCCGTTCGCCCAGGTCACGCCGAGCGAAACCCCGCCATCGAATATCTCGATAGCGGCATAGGCAACCGCCGTCCCGGTGATCGTGAGCGTCGTATCGCTCGTAGCGCCGTCGCCGGCAACACCCGTGTCGCCTGAATAGGAGGAAATCACCGGCGCCGCCGTTTCGAGCGGCGGCGCGCTGCCGATGACGATGTCGAGCGCGGTCGATTCATCGCTGACATTCCCGGCACTGTCCGTTGCCTTCGCCGTAAAGCTGTAGCTCGCCTCGGAAAGTTCGGCGGTCGTAAAGCTCCAGTTTCCTGATCCGTTTGCCGTCACCGTGCCGAGCGAGAGCCCGTTTGCGAAAATCTCGACGCTGCTGTTCGCTTCCGCCGTCCCCGAGAGCGTCGGCGTCGTATCGCTCGTATAGCCGTCTCCCGTGGGCGGGCTGTCGTCGCTGAAGCCCGTGATGACCGGCGCATTGGGCGCCGTCGTATCGATAACGACGAATTGCACGTCGCCATAGGCGCTGTCCCGGCCTGCCAGATCGGTCGCCTTGACCGTGATCGTGTGGACGCCTTCGGAGAACGTGCCCGTCGTATAGGACCAGTTGCCGTCGCTATCCGCGAGCGCCGTGCCGAGTACGGTTGCGCCGTCGCGGATCGTGACGGTCGCGTTCGCTTCGGCCGTGCCCGAAAGCGTCGGCGTCGTATCCGAGGTGCGGAAGTCGCCCGTCGCGCCGGTATCGTCCGACAGGCCGGTGAGCGTGGGAATGGCCGGCGGCGTCTGGTCGACGGTGAACAGGACCGCGTCGCTCTCGCCGCTCTCATTGCCGACATAGTCGCGCCCCGCGGCGGTGAACTCATGCGTGCCCTGCGGAAGCGCGGAGACGAGCAGCGTCCAGCTCCCGCCGCTGACATAGGCCGTGCCGACCTCGACGCCGCCGTCATAGACGACGACCTGTGTCGTGCCCGCCGCGGCCGTGCCCGAAAGCTGCGTCCAGTTGTAGGAGCTGATGCCGTCATCCGGCGCCGTACCGTTATCGTTGGTGAAGCCGGTGATCTCGGGCGCATCCGGCGGGGTCGTGTCGATATTGACGGTGACGTTGCCGGTCTGTGCGGAGCGGTTCCCCGCCGCATCGACCGCGCGCGCATAGAAATAGGTCCAGCCGTCCGGCATGGTTCCGGTCGACGCGGTCCAGTTACCGTCGCCATCCGCGACGCCGGTCGCGACGATATTGACGCCGACATAGATGTTGACCGTCGCATTCGCCTCGGCCGTGCCGGTGAAGATCAGCGTATTGTCGGTGGTCTGGTTGTCGGCATTGCCGGTATCGTCGGAAAAGCCCGTGATGACGGGGACCGCGGGTGCCGTCGCATCGATGGTGAGGTCGAGGGAAGCGGTTTCGCCGCTTTCATTGCCGGCCCCGTCGCGCGCCACCGCCGTGAAGCTGTGATCGCCGCCGCCGAGAGTGCCCGTCGTAAAGGACCAGGTCCCGCCGCCCGTGACATAGGTCGTGCCGATCTCGACGCCGCCATCCATGATGACGACAATCGAGCCCGCCTGCCCCGTGCCCGTCAGCGTCGGGGTCCTGTCGTTGGTCAGGCCGTCGCCGGCCGCCCCGCTATCGCTCGAGAAGCCGGTAATCGCCGGCATGGCGGGCGCGGTCGTGTCGACGTTGATCACGACCGGGTCGGACCAGCCGCTGCTGTTCCCGGCCTCGTCGGTCGCACGGGCCTCGAATGCCGCGTAGCCTTCCCCGATTTCGCCCGTCGTCATGGTCCAGTTGCCCGCGCCGTCGGCCGTCGTCGTGGCGACGAGCCCGCCGCCCCGGAAAATCTGCACCGTCGCATTGGCTTCCGCCGTGCCGGTGAAGGTAAGCGTCGTGTCCGACGTCGAGCCGTCGGCAGCGCCCGTATCGTCGGACCAGTCGGTGATGACGGGTTTCGCGGACGCGGTTCCGTCGAACTCGAAATCATGCGTTGCCGTCAACGAGCGGTTGCCCGCCGCGTCCGTCGTATAGGCTTCGACGGTGATCGTCCCCTCGGCAAGACCGGAAATATCGGTGCCCGTCAGTACCCAATTGCCGACGCCGTCGATTGCCGCGCTGCCCGTAACGGTTGCGTTCAGGCCGTCGCGGAACGTGATCTCGACGATCTGGCCCTCCGTCGCCGTCCCGGATACATCGAGAGCCGCCGCGCCTGTCATGCCGACGAGATCGTCGCCGTCGACGGGATCTGCGATCGTGACCGTCGGCGCGGTCGTATCCACGGTGACGTTGAATGTGGCGGAAGCCGGGCTCTGGCCGCTCGCAGGCGCCGTTGCGACCGCGGTGAAGGCATGCGCGCCCTCGCCAAGTTCTCCGGTATCGAAGCTCCAGTCTCCCGCCCCGTCCGCCGTCGCCGTGCCGAGCGATACGCCGTTCCGGAAGATTTCCACCGTGGCATCTGCCGCGCTGGTGCCCGACAGCGTCAGGTTCGTATCGCCGGTGCGGAAGTCGCCAACCGTGCCGGTATCGTCGGTAAAGCCCGTGATGGCGGGTGCCGGCGTCGCCGGGACAGTGACGGTCACCTCAAAAGCATCGCTCGGATCCGAGACGTTGCCCGCCGCATCGGTCGCACGGGCGGTAAAGCTGTGGATCGCCTGCGCGAGTTCGCCCGTATCGAAGCTCCAGTAGCCTGCGCCGTCCGCCGTCACGGTGCCGAGGAGAGAGCCCTGGTCGAAGATGGCGATCCGCGCATCGGCCTCCGCCGTACCGGAGAGGGTCAACGTCGTGTCGGCGGTCATGCCGTCTCCCGCCGCTCCCGTATCGTCGCTGAAGCCTGTAATGACGGGCGCATCCGGCGCCGCGGTGTCGATGGTAACGTCGAGCGCCGCTGTCTTGCCGCTTTCATTGCCTGCGGCATCGCGCGCCGCCACGGTGAAACTGTGATCGCCGTCGCCGAGGTCCCCAGTGGCGAAATCCCAGCTTCCGCCGGCCGGGATCGCCGTTCCGATTTCCACGCCATTGTCGTAGATCGCGATGCGCGCGGCATCCGCGGGCGCGGTACCGGAAAGGGTGAGGTTCGCATCCGAAGTCACGTCGTCCGCCGCGCCCGTATCCTGCGAATAGCCGGTAATCGTCGGCACGTCCGGCGCCGCGGTGTCGATGATGACGATATAGGGATCGGAACTGCCGCTTCGGTTGCCCGCCTCGTCCGTGGCCCGCGCCGTGAAGCTCGCATAACCGTCGGTGATCGCGCTCGTCGTCGCGCTCCAGTTGCCGTCGCCATCCGCGACGCCCGTCGCCACGATGTTGCCTGCAAAATAGACGTTCACCGTCGCATTCGCTTCCGCCGTGCCGGTGAAGGTAAGCGTGTTGTCGCCCGTCTGCTGGTCGCCCGGCGTGCCCGTATCGGCGGAGAACCCGGCGATGACGGGCGCGGCCGGCGCGGCGTTGTCGAGCGTAACCGCCGCGTCCACCGTGCCGGAGCGGTTACCGGCCTGGTCCACCGCATAGGCCTCGACCGTGACACCGCCGTTCTGAAGTCCGGAGAGGTCGATCCCCGTTGCCGTCCACGTGCCCGCGCCGGTAACGACCGCCTCCCCGGTCGCGGTTGCCCCGCCTTCATCGGTAAAGGTGAGGAAGACGCGCTGGCCGCCCGCCGCCGTGCCGGACACGGAAAGCGAGCCGTCTTCCGCGGCATTGACAATGTTATCCACCGCGATTGGCGTCGTGATAACGATACCCGGCGGGGTGGTGTCGACGGACAGCGTCATGTTTGCGGAGGGACCGCGATTGCCTGCCTCGTCTACCACGCGCACGGTCAGGCTGTGAGATCCCTCCGCCAGGGTACCTGTCGTAAAACTCCAATTGCCGCTCCCGTCGACATTCGCCGTGCCAAGCAGCACCGCGCCATCGCGGATTTCCACCGTCCCGTTCGCCTCCGCCGTGCCGGCAAGCGTGGGCGTGGTGTCGCTGGTGCGGTTATCGCCGGGATTACCCGTATCGTCGGTAAAGCCTGTAATGACGGGTGCCGCGGGCATGACGTTGTCGAGCGTGACGGTCTCGTTGACCGTGCCCGACCGGTTGCCCGCCTGATCGACCGCATAGGCCTCGATCGTGATACCGCCGTTCTGAAGACCGGAAATATCGATCCCGTTCAGGGTCCATGTCCCCGTGCCCGAAACGGCCGCCTGTCCGGAAACGAAACCGCCCGCCCCGTCGGTCAGGGTCACGAAGACGCGCTGGCCGCCATCCGCCGTTCCGGAGAGGGTGAGCACATTGTCTTCACTCGCATTCACGAAGCCGTCGCCCGAAACCGGCGAGGCAAGCGTGACGCCCGGCGCAAGGGTGTCGACCTCGACATTATAGGAGAGGGAAGAAGGGCTCTTGTTGCCGGCCGCATCCTCCGCCCGTGCGGTAAAGGTGTGACTGCCGTCCGCGAGAGGCTGTGTCTCGAAGCTCCAGTTTCCGGCCCCATCCGCCGTCGCCGTCCCCAGAGAGGTCGCGCCGTCGAAGATCTCGACCGTCATGTTCGCTTCGGCCGTACCGGTGAGGGTCAGCGTGTCGTCGCTGGTATGGCCATCGTCCGGGGCACCGGTGTCGTCCGAGAAACCGGTGATCGCAGGCGTTCCGGGAGCAAGGCTGTCATGCGTGAAACTCGCGGTCGCCGTGCCGGAACGATTGCCTGCCTGGTCTTCCGCATAGGCCTCGACCGAGATCGTGCCTTCGTCGAGCCCGGACACGTCGACATGCTGCAGCAGCCAGTTGCCTGCGCCGTCCACGAAGGCAATGCCGTCGACTTCCGCGCCGCTGCCATCCGTAAACGTCACGAAGACGCGCTGACCGCCCGCCGCCGTGCCGGACACCGAAAGCGAACCGTCTTCCGAGGCATTGACGGCTCCATCGCCGGACAAGGGTGTCGAGATCGCGATGCCGGGGGCTTCCGTGTCGATGGTGAGCGCGAACGACGAAGAGGACGCGCTCTCGTTGCTCGCCGCGTCCCGCGCCGTGGCGGTCAGGCTGTGCAATCCGTCGGAGAGCGCGGCCGTCGTGAAGCTCCAGTCGCCGTTCCCGTCCGCCATTGCCGTTCCGAGAAGGGTATTGCCGTCATAAATCTCGATTTCGGCGCCCGCCTCTGCCGTGCCTGAGAGCGTGGGCGTCGCATCCGCGGTCAGACGGTCGGCCGGTCGGCCTGTGTCGTCCGCATAATCCGTAATGACGGGTGCCGCGGGCGCCACGTTGTCGAGTTCGAATGTTTCCGACGTTGTCGCCGAGCTGTTTCCCGCCGCATCGACGGCATAGGCCTCGACGGTGATCGTCCCGTTTTCAAGGCCCGAGATGTCGGCTCCCGAGATCGTCCAGTTGCCGTTGCCGTCGACATGCCCGCTCTCCGAGACGGTCGCACCGCTCCCGTCGCGAAAGGTCACGAAAACTTCGCTGCCGCCCGAAGACGTGCCGGAAAGCGTCAACGCCGCGTCGTCGGCACCGCTGACGATACCGTCGCCGAAGAGCGGCATCGCAATCGCGATGTCAGGGGCCTCCGTATCGACCGTGACATCGACCGGGCCGGAGGACGTCCCGGCGCCGCCTTCATTCTCCGCCGTCGCGGTAAAGCTGTGCGCTCCATCCGCGAGCGCGCCGGTGGTGAAACTCCAGTCTCCATTGGCATCCGCGGTCGCCGTACCGAGCCGTATAGCATCACCGTAAATCGTAACGGTTGCGCCTGCTTCCGCCGTTCCGGTCAGCGTGATCGTGTTGTCGGCGGTAATCCCGTCGCCCGGAAGCCCCGTATCGTCCGAGAAGGAGGAAATCGAGGGCGCATCGGGGGCGGACGCCAGGGAATCGTTCGAGCTGTCTAGCGGCGGCGGCGTATCGTCGGCGGCGGGCGAAGATTTTTGATGGCCGGTATCGCCGAAGGCGTTTCCGTTCGTACCGCCCTCGTCCGATGTGTCGGTCCAGCCGAAAAACCGAGCGAAACCCGCCGGCAGCGGCCCGTCGATCCCGATGCCGTCGATCGATGCCGCTTCGGCAAGGAAGTCGGCCCCGAACCCCGCAATGCGGATCGTTCCGCCGGAACCGCTCAGAACGAGTTCACCCGCCTCCACATGAAGATCCTTCACGCCGTCCAGCGAGACGATCTCCGCCGTCACACCATCGGGTATCGTGAAATTCTTCCCGGCCTCGACCGTGACAAGTTCCACGTTTCCGCCGACGCTCGTCAATTGAAGGACGATCTTCATCGCTTGTTACTCCGGTTGAGCCTTTTGCGCGTTCATCGGGCAGTTCTGGCGGGGGGCGGTCGAATTTCGGTCAATCGTCTCCGCTTGCGGCGGCGGGGGCGAGTTCGCCCATCGCCGCGACGACGCCGTAAGCGGATCGCAGTTTGTCGAAGCGTGCGTCGAGTTCGGCGCGGTTCGCCGCGCGTTCCTCGTTCAACACGAAGAAAAGGTCGAGAAGGTCTCGCTGGCCGCCGATGAACTGCGCGTCGTAAACACGAACGAGTTCGCTCGCCGCGGCCTTGCGGCGCAGCAGCACCTGATACGTATCCCGGGCGGAACGATAGTTTTCCAGCGCCTTCAGAACGCCGAGCCGCACGTCGCGCGCGACATCGTGAATGCGGATCGACGCCGCCTGCTCGCGATAACGGGCAGCACTCGCATCGTAGAAAGCAGCCCCGCCCGTCGCGAAATTGTAGGTCAGCCGGAGACCGACATAATAGTCGTCGTCGGGCCCGGAAATGCCTTCGATATTGCGCCCGTTCCGCGCCCGCGCCTCGGCATCCAGGCGAGGGTAGAAGCTGGCTTTGGCAGCGTCGTGCGAACCGTCCGCCGCCAGCGCGCGGGCGCGCGCCGCGGCGAGCGCCGGGTGATGCCGCTCCGCCCCGGCCACGGCTTCGTCGGGTGTCAGATCCACGATCTCCACAGGCTCCACCGGCGGTTCGAGCGCGTCCGGCGCCGCGCCGATCAGCTCTCGGTAGCGCGTTTCCGCTAGGACGAGTTCGCGTTCGGCGTTCATGACGAGATAGCGCGCTTCTTCCGTCTGGCTGCTGCCGACGACGGTGAGCGAACGAAGCCCCGGGTCCGCCTTCGCACGGCGCTCGATACGGTCGGCGATATTTCGCGCGCGTTTCTCATGATCTTTCAGTAGGGCCAGCCTCTGCCGCGCCTCGAGAACGGAGAGATAGGCATCCGCCGCGTCGAACGCGACATCGTTGAGCTTCGACTGGGCGGTGAGGGTCTCGGCCTCCGCATCCGCCTTCGCGGCGGAAACGCGAGCGGGCGTCCGCATACCGTCGAAAATCGGCTGCGTCACGGTCAGCGAATATTCCTTGGCCGTCAGGGTGCGCTCGAAGGTCGGACGATCCGTGTTCTCCCGCCGGATGGATCCGTCGAGCGAAACCGTGGGGAAATAGCCGGAACGCGCGGCCCCGACCTCCCGCTCCGCCGCCTTCGCCTCGAGCCGTGCCGCCTTGGCGCCCGGATGGTCGCTGATGGCAAGGCCCATCGCGTCATCGATTGTGAATGCCTGCCCGTTCGACGCGAAGACTGCCGTCGTACACAGCGTAACGATCATCCCGAGACCGGGGAGCGCACCGGCCCGCCGGCTGCCCCGCCGGACACATCTTCCACTCTTCATTTCGGGATTCCCTTTCAGCCGCCCTGTCTGCAAGAGCTGCATCAAAATGAGAATCCCCCCGATATTCAACGATTTTTATTGATAATGATTAATAAACGAGACTCAATTCATCGGGTTGATAACAAAATCATGGCAATAGATATTATATTCAATTTATGAATACTTACAATTCATGCCATGAATGAACCCATACTTTCGGTCTACCCGGACCAAAATGAAAAATGCATGCAAGATGCGGTTTTTGAGGTCGCGATTTTATGTATGGTGACCGCTGTTTGATGCGAGGCTTCGGGAGCTACGACGCGTGAATATCCGTGAACTGGATCTGAACCTGCTGCTCGTTTTCGATGCGATCTATATTGAGCGAAGCATCAGCAAGGCCGCGGCCAAACTGGGCATGTCTCAGCCCGCCGTCAGCAATGCGCTGCGGCGCCTCCGCCACTTCACAGGCGACACCCTGTTCTACAAGGCAGGAACCGGCGTCGCCCCCACCCGCACCGCCATGACACTGGCCGTCCCCATCGGCCACGCGCTCGACACCGTGGAGCGCGGGTTGTCGTCGGTGCGCAGTTTCGATCCGGCCACCTCGACACGCACGTTCCGCATCGGCGTGAACGATGTCGTTCACAATACGCTGGTGCCGGCCCTGGTGGGGCTTACGCGCCGGGAAGCCCCGCATATCATGCTCGAATTCGTGTTGCAGGACAGCGACCGCGCGGCCGATTCCCTGAAGGGCGGCGAACTCGATATCGCGCTGCTTCCCGGCTTCGTCATCGGCAACGACCTCGCCTCGCAGAAAGTGTGGGAAGAGAGATTCGCCATCATCATGTCCCGCTCCCACCCTTTCGCCAATCGGGACCGGCTCACCAAGGACGATCTGCGCGAATTGAATTTCGTGGCGACGACGCATGTCAAACGCCTGCGCGGCTTCCTCGACGAGGTGTTCCGGCAGAACGGTGTCGAACGGACGGTCGCCTGCGCCGTTGCCGACACGCAGAACCTTTATCCCCTGGTCGCCGTATCGGATCTCGTCGCGTTGGTCGGCGTCTATTTCGCGGAGCAATACAACACGGATGGCAGCCTAGTGATGTTCGATACGCCCTTCCCGGTTCCGAATATCGACGCCCATATCGCCTGGACCAGCGAGGCGGATGCCGATGAAGGGCATAAGTGGATCCGCGACCATGTCATCGACATCCTCATCACCGGCTCCAGAATGCGCGACAGGGCAAGGCCGGCCGACCTCCTCGGGTAGCTCCCGTAAACGCGCGCCAACGCATATGTGAAGCAGGCGCCGCCCCAACCCGAAAATCCGAGTAAATTACTGCGACTATCTGCGAGCGGCCCTTTCCGCCGACGGGAAAGCCCCCGAAGCGGCTGCTTTCTGCCGAACGGGACGGGCATATCGAATGAAGGAAAGGGATTGGCTGGGGCGGCAGGATTCGAACCTGCGCATGACGGGATCAAAACCCGTTGCCTTACCACTTGGCTACGCCCCAAAAAGAGGGCCGGAACATAGCCTCATGGCATCGGCCGCGCAAGCGGCGGCGCGCCGCCCGAGGCGCGGAAAAGCTCGGAATCCGGCCTTGCAGCGCGCGCGCGCAGGCGATATAACCCCGCCTCCAGAGAACGTCGGAGTGTAGCGCAGCCTGGTAGCGCACCTCGTTCGGGACGAGGGGGTCGGAGGTTCGAATCCTCTCACTCCGACCATTCTCTGATTTCCCCCTCTCCCTGCCTGAAATTTGCCTGCCCCCTCGCGCAGATGTGTCTTTGCATCCCCTGCCGCGATGTGGATCATGTCGCCCATGGCAATCCGCGCAAACAAGCGGCCTTCAGGGAGAACATCATGAAACCCGTCCTTTACGACTACACCGCCGCGCCGAGCCCGCGCCGGGCGCGCATCCTGCTGGCGGAAAAAGGCATCGAGCACGAAAACGTTCAGGTGGACCTTGCCAGGGGCGAACAGCTTTCCGACGACTACAAGAAGATCAATCCGGCCTGTACCGTCCCGGCGCTGAAGCTCGAAAGCGGGACGATTCTCACCGAAAATCTCGGCATCGCGGCCTGGGCGGAGGCGGTGAAGCCCGAGCCCCCGCTTCTGGGCACCACGCCGGAGGAAAAAGGCCTGGTGCTGGGCTGGAATGCGCGGATCGAGTTCGAAGGCTTCATGCCCATCGCCGAGGTGCTGCGCAACACCTCCAAGGGCATGGCGGACCGCGCCCTTCCCGGCCCCGTCAATCTTGCGCAGATTCCCGAACTGGCAGAGCGCGGCGCGGTGCGCCTCACCCGGTTCTTCGACGTTTTGAACGAGCGCCTGAAAGGCCGGAACTATATCGCCATCGACGGCTATTCCCTCGCCGACATCACGGCGCTTGTCTGTGTGGATTTCGCCAAATGGGTGAAGCACGAGCCGAAACCCGAGCATGAAGACCTCAAGCGCTGGCACGCAGCGGTTTCGGCCCGGCCCAGCGCCAGGGCATAATCGTCGGCCTCAAACGAGCGTGTACCGTCGCGATGATCGAAACAGCCCGGACAAGACTTAGGCAGTGGCGAGAATCGGACCGGGACGCGTTCGCCGCCCTCAACGCTCATCCGGAGGTCATGCGGGATCTGGGCGGCCCTATCGGCAGGCGTTCGAGCGATGAAAAGTTTGATCGCTATGCCGAGGCCTATGAAACGCACGGCTTCACCCGCTGGGCGATTGAAACCTTCACGGGAAAGTTTCTCGGTTATGCGGGCATCATGCCGTCGCGTCCCGGACACCCTCTCGGCCCGCATACCGAGATCGGCTGGCGGTTGCGGCGCGAGGCATGGGGGCACGGATATGCCACGGAAGCCGCCGCTGCCGCGCTTGTGGACGGCTTTGAACGCTGCGGGCTGACGAAAATATTCGCCTATACCGCTCCCGACAATGTGCGGTCGCAGGCGGTGATGGACCGGCTCGGCCTCGTTCGCTCCGTCTCGCTCGACTATGAGGAACCCCATAATGGCGGCTTGTGGCGGGGGCTTGTGTGGGTCGCCGAGCACCGGCCCTCAATTGACACCTAGAACCGCGCCCCTATAGTGCCGCTCGCTTTTATGGTTCTTCCCGTATGTCGGAAACGGCAAGGAAGAGGCAAGAGGGAACAGGGTGCGGCGCGCCGAAGCGCGTCAAGTCCCTGGCTGCCCCCGCAACTGTGAGCGGCGAGGCCGCGTTTCATGACATGCCACTGGCCGTTGGTCCGGATTTCCGGATCGGCCGGGAAGGCGAGACGCCGCCGACGACCCGCAAGCCAGGAGACCTGCCAGAAAGCGCGTCATCTGCCGGTGGCCGGGGTGTGCCAGCGGGGCGGTGATTTCCGCTGATGGTGACGCGTCGGGTCGATGCGCGTCGCCGGAGCCTTTTCCCGGCAGACCATTGCCTGCCGCGTTTCCCGACAAGCGGCACTCTCTCGCTTCCCGTATATGCGCCTCCCCGCCGGTTCCTGCGGCCCGGGGTTTGCCGCGATCATGTTACGGGGGTTCACCCATGTTGAAATTCGAGCGGCGTTCCATCGCCCTTCTCGCCGTCGCAGCCTGTGCCGCGACAACGACCGCCACCTACGCCCATGCCGAAACGGACGCGATTTCCGACGGCATCCTGATTACCGGCGGCCTCGAACCGCTTCCCACGAAGGAAGTCACTTCGAGCTATACGATCATCACTGCGAAAGACATTGAAGAGCATCAGTACCGCACAGTAACGGAAGCTCTGCGCGCGGTGCCCGGTATCCATGCCGTACAGCAGGGTGGCCAGGGCACCATCACCAGTGCCTTCCTGCGCGGCGCCAATTCCAACTAAACGCTTGTGATGATCAACGGCCAGCCGGTCAACGATCCTTCATCGCCGACCAACGCTTTCAATTTCGCCGACCTCACGACGGAGAATGTCGAGCGCATCGAAATTATGCGCGGTCCGCAGTCTGCTCTTTACGGCAGCCAGGCCATGGGTGGTGTCATCAACATCATCACCAAGAAAGGCGCTGCTGCGCCAGGCGGAAGCCTCCGCCTCGAAGCGGGTACGCGCGGCCGCTTCAATGCGGCGGGCACGAGCGGCGGCAGCTTCGGAAGCCTGTCCTATTTCGCCTCTCTGTCCCGCCAATACACGCATGGCACCGACATAACGCCCGGCAAATACCGTTTCGGCGTACCGCGTGAGCGCGACGGCTATGAAAACATTACCGGCTCGCTACGCCTCGACAACAGGTTCGGCGAAAACCTGAGGGGCACGCTCTTCACGCAGTTCAGCGACACCGATACCGATCTCGACAATTTCGGCGAGGATATCAACTACAGGGGACGGACATGGCAGTTCACCAGCAATGGTTCGCTGTCAGGTTCCTATTTCGGCGGCAAGGTGCGCCCCACCCTGTCGGCCTCCTTCATGCAGATACGCCGCAATGACGAGAACCCGCCGGACACGTATGCGCCGACGACCAATGTGAACACCACCTATTTCGGACGACGCTATACGGCCAGCATCGACACTGCGATCGACCTGCTCGAATGGAACACGTTGGTCGTCGGCGCCAAATGGTCCCGGGACGAACTCGACTCCACCGGCTTTTCCAATAGCTCCTGGTCGTCCGCAGTGCAGAATTCCCACGCACGCGAAAATGCCACAGCCGTCTACGCCACCGAAAATCTGAATTTCGGCGAGCGCGTCTTCGCACTTCTGAGTGTGCGTTACGACATGCCGGAGAAATTCGACAATCAGGCCACGTTCACCATCGCGCCCGGCTACTACCACCCGGAAACGGACACACGCATCACGCTGAGCTACGGCACGGGCTTCAAAACACCGTCTCTCTATCAGCGTTTCGGATTCACGCCGGATTCTCTCACGAGCGGCGCATTCACCGGCAACCCGAACCTTTCTCCAGAGCGGAGCCAGGGATGGGAAGTCTCCGTCGATCAGGGCCTGTTTGCCGAACGGGTCCGCGTCGGCGTCACTTATTTCATGAACCGGGTCAAGGATCCGATCATCACCCAGTACGATACCTTCTATATCAACTCGACATCCGTGAACGGACCCGACTTCCGCAGCCATGGAATCGAGAGCGAAGTCGATGCCCAGATCCTCGACAATCTGTCGGCGACCCTCTCCTATACCTTCACGGTGATGGAGCCGGGCAACACCAATGCCACATCCCGTCGGCCGCGCCACAAGCTCTCCTTCTCGGCGAACTGGGCACCGGACGAGCGCACCACGGTTGCGACGGATGTCAATTTTGTCGATGTCTATGCCGATCCGGGGTTTTATGGCGGCATTGTCAATCCGACACCCTATACAACGGTCGACGTCGCCGTGACGCGCAAACTCACCGACATGATTTCAGTGTCCGGCAAGGTGTCGAACCTGCTTGACCGCACCTACTACCCCGCCGACGGCTATGAGGCCCCCGGCTTCGAAGCACTCGCGGGCGTGACCGTCTCGTTCTGACGGCACGCGCGGTAAAACGTAAGATGCCCGCTCCTTCCGGGGAGCGGGCATTTTTTTGCGCGTCGACCGCTTCTTCCTCAGCGGCCGGTGAAGTTCGCCGCGCGCTTTTCCACGAAATGCGCGACGCCTTCCTTGAAGTCCTCGCTCGCAAAACTCTTCTGCATCTCATCGTCGCCGATGGCGAGCGCTGTGTTGAAGTCCTGGAACATCGCCTTCCAGACCTGCCGCTTCATCACCGTCATGGAACGCGGCGACACGCTTGTGGCCAGCATGCGGGCATAATCCATCACATTGTCCATGAAATGCTCGGCGTCGAAGCTGCGATTGACGAGACCGATACGCTCGGCCTCGCGCCCGTCGAATTTGCGCGCCGACATCAGCAGGTCCATCGCGTGGGCGGGCCCCACCAGATGCGGCAACAACCATGAAACGCCATGCTCGGCCACGAGCCCGCGGCTCGCAAAGGCGGTGGTGAATTTCGCATCCGTCGCGGCGAAACGCATATCGGCATAAAGCGCCACGACAAGGCCGAGCCCGGCGGCGGGTCCGTTGATCGCGGCGATGACGGGCTTGGGCACGTCCATCAGGAAGCCGAAGCGCCCGCCATAGGCGCCTTCGAGATCGGGGCCGGCGGCGGCCCTGAACGCGGCCTCCGCATTTTTTTCGTCGGACACTTCGCGCTTTTCGCCGCCCTCCGCCTCGATCTTCTGGAGAAGGTCCATATCGGCACCGGCGCAGAAACCGCGCCCGGCTCCGGTCAGCACGATCACGCGCACTTTCTCGTCGGCGCTGGCCTCGGCCATGGCGGCCTTTACGCTCTTCTCCATCGCGCCGGTCCAGGCATTCAGCTTGTCCGGCCGGTTGAGCGTGACCACGGCCACGCTGTCCTCCACCGCATAGAGGACATC
Organism: Parvibaculum indicum; assembly: GCF_011762095.1. Lineage (GTDB taxonomy): Bacteria > Pseudomonadota > Alphaproteobacteria > Parvibaculales > Parvibaculaceae > Parvibaculum > Parvibaculum indicum. The sequence goes on from NZ_JAASQO010000011.1 coordinate 124,044, forward strand.
CTCATAAGCGCTCATTGTCGTTCCTCCCTCGTCCCGTTCCAGTAAGGAGGACTATAGCGCTCAAGGCGGGGGCCCGCGAAAGGGGCTTTCGGGCGCGGATTATTCGGCGTCGGTTTGCGCGGCAGGCGCCTTGTCGTTTTGCTGCCGGCGCACCTGCCAGGCATCCTTCAGCGCAGCGCGGCAAGGTTCGGAAAACTGCGAAGCGTTGTCGCGCACGCAGTTGCGCATCTTCTCTTTTCCGCCGCCGATCGCGGACTGGCAATATTGCTGAATGTCCTGACCGCAACTCTGGCGGACCTGGGCGCGCGTGTCGGCCTTGCCGGCGCTCACGGCGGCCAGCACCAAAAAGAAACCGGCTATTACGGATATCGTGGATTTGCTGAGCAGGGATGTCATCGCCGTACCCCGAAAATGGTTGCCGTGCCTGTGTCTGCTACGGCCGGAGAGGGTGTTTCCGTCGCACCGTCCTATCTCTTTGCGCGTCGGACAGCGTCCTGTTTGAGCGCCAATCGCGGCAAAAGGCGGGCGGGTCCAAGGCCATTCCGGGGAAATCCGGGAAGCGCGCGCCAGGAATGTGAACCATATTCACGCTTTTGTTGCCGCATGCGCCGCCCGCCCTCATAATCGGCGCGAACAAAATCCTGAATACAGAGGGGAACTGGGACATGCGAATGCCCGAACATGGAACCGCCTGGGACGTGCTGCGCCAGGAGATGCTGGAGCGCGGCAGGAACGACGTGAAATGGCGCGAGGGCAAGACCGCGGTCTATGTGTTCAATGCCGGCGAGGACGTGGCGCAGGTCCAGAAGGAGGCCTACACCATGTATATGTCGGAGAACGGCCTCGGCCCGCTCGCCTTTCCCAGCCTGAAGCAGATGGAAGACGAAGTCATCGCCATGGGGCTCGGCCTGCTGCACGGGCCGGACGGCGCGGTCGGCAACATCACCTCGGGCGGCACCGACAGCATCAACATGGCGGTCAAGGCGGCGCGCGACTATGGCCGCCAGGTGAAGGGCATGACCGGCACCCTGAACATCGTCGCCCCCTGGTCGGCGCATCCCGCCTTCGACAAGGCGGCGAAGATGATGGAACTGGAAATCCGCCGCGTGCCGGTCGGCGACGACCTCAAGGCCGATGTGGCGGCCATGGCCGAAAAGATCGACGGCAGCACCATCATGCTCGTCGGTTCCGCTCCCTGCTTCCCCTACGGCCTCATCGACCCCATCGAGGCGCTCGGCAAGCTCGCCGAGGAAAAGGATGTCTGGATGCATGTCGATGCCTGTGTCGGCGGCTATATCGCACCTTTCGTGCGCATGAATGGCGGCGACGTCCCGCCTTTCGACTTCGAGGTGCCGGGCGTCAAATCCATGTCGGCGGATCTGCACAAATACGGCTATTGCGCCAAGGGCGCCTCGACCGTTCTTTACCGCTCCGAAGAGCTGCGGTCCTACATGATCTTCGACTGCGACAACTGGCCGGGCGGGCGCATGGTCACGCCCACGCTGGCCGGCACCCGGCCCGGCGGCGCCATCGCGGCGGCCTGGGCCGTGATGAATTTCCTCGGCGTCGAGGGCTACCGCGCCAAGCACAAGCTCGTCACCGATGCACGCAAGAAGATCGAAGCGGGCGTGAAGAAGCTCGGCTTCCATATTCTCGGGCACCCCCAGCTCGGCATCGTCGCCTTCGGCCATGACGAGGTCGACCCGATGGCCGTCTGGGGCAAGATGTTCGAGCGCGGCTGGTTCACTTCCGTGTCGACCAAGCCCGCTGGCCTTCACCTGATGCTCTCTCCCTTCCATGCGCAGGTGGCCGACACCTATCTTGCGGACATCGAATGGGCGCTCGGCGAGGTAAAAACCGGCAATAAGGGCGAAAAGCGCGAAGCCCGCTACAGCTGACCCTGCGGCACCCCCTTTTCGGCATTCTTCCGCCTGCTACACTCCTCCCAAAGACATAACCATCGAACTTTGGGAGGAGACGATGGGCACGAAAGTAAGGTCCGGCTCGCGGGCCGTGGAGGTGACGTCCGTTCAGGAACGGGCCGCGCGCGCGGCGAGCGGTTTCAAGAGTCTCGGCATCGGCAAGGGCGATGTCGTCGCGGTCTATCTCAGAAACGACTTTCCCTTTTTCGAGGCTTCCGTTGCGGCAGGTCTTTGCGGCGCCTACAACACGCCGGTGAACTGGCACTACACGCCGGAGGAAGCGCGCTACATCTTTTCCAACTCCGGCGCCAAGGCGATCGTGATTCATGCCGATCTTTATCGCGGCATCGAAAGCGCGCTGCCGGCGGATGTGCCGGTCTTCGTCGTCGAAACCCCGCCCGAAATCTGCGCCGCCTATGGCCTCGACCCGGCGCAGGGCTCACTTCCGGAGGGAACGACCGAATGGGGCGCCTGGCTTGAGGGCTTCGATCCCGTCGCCGCGCCGCCCGACGAACCGCCGGGCTCGATGATCTACACCTCCGGCACGACCGGCCATCCCAAGGGCGTGCGGCGCAATCCGCCCACCGCGGACCAAGCGGTCGTCTGGCAGGAAATCATCGGCAAGGTGATGGGCTTCAGCGCCGATGTCGCCTCGCCCGACGAGTCGGTCACCGTGGTCACCGGGCCGATGTATCACTCCGCGCCGAATGCCTATGGGCTCTTTGCGCTTCGCTATGGCGCCAACATCATCCTGGAGCCGCGTTTCGATCCGGAAGAGCTTTTGCAGTTCATCGACCGCGAGCGCGTCACCCATCTCCATATGGTGCCGACCATGTTCGTCCGTCTGCTGAAGCTGCCCGACGAGGTGAAGGCGAAATACGACCTCTCCTCACTGCGCTTCGTGGTGCATGCGGCCGCGCCCTGCCCCGTCCATGTCAAACAGGCCATGATCGAATGGTGGGGGCCGGTGATCTACGAATATTACGGCGGCACGGAAACCGGCGCCGTGGTCTTCTGCGATTCCGCAGAATGGCTCGCGCATCTCGGCACGGTCGGCAAGTCGTTCAACGGCGCCGACATCCGCGTGCTGGACGATGACGGCAAGGAACTTTCCCAGGGGGCGACCGGGGAAATCGTCTGCCGCATGCACAGCATTCCCGATTTCACCTATCACGGCGACGACGAGAAGCGTCGGCGCTCGGAGAAAAGCGGCCTGATCGCGCTGGGCGATATCGGCTATCTCGACGATGACGGCTTTCTCTATCTCTGCGACCGCGCCAAGGACATGGTGATTTCCGGCGGTGTGAACATCTATCCCGCGGAGATCGAGGCGGAGCTTCACAAGATGCCGGGCGTGGAAGACTGCGCCGTCTTCGGCATCCCGAACGAGGAGTTCGGCGAAGCGCTTTGCGCGGTGGTTCAGCGCCGGACGGGCGCCGATATCGGCGAGGACGATGTGCGGGCCTTTCTGCGCGAGCGCGTGGCCGGCTTCAAGGTGCCGCGCACCGTGGAATTCAAAACCGAACTGCCGCGCGAGGATTCCGGGAAGATATTCAAGCGCAAGCTGCGCGAACCCTATTGGGAGGCGGCCGGGCGGCAGATTTAGCGCCGATTTCTGCGACATTCAGCCTCATGTTGCATTGCAAAAATATTTGCGCTGACATCTTGTCAGTTTGTGCAATGCAACATATCTTTTGATCGAACGAGGCCGATGGCGATTCGCCCTGAGGCCACCCGACGGAAACCTGCAGGACAGGCTACGCCAACCGTTTGATCCAAGAGGTTCAGAATGTCTACCGCTCAAGAAATCGCCAATCAGGCCGCGTCCCGGATGGGCTCTGTGGGCCATGACATTGCCGCCAGGGCTCAGAAGGCGCTCGACTCGGGCAAGCAGATCGCCCGCGACAAGGCCGGCATCAAAGTCGATCAGGCTGTGATCGCCGGGGGTTATGCCATCCTGTCGCTCTACGCGATTGCCATTGTTATTCAGGTGCTTAGCAACTTCTAAGCCCCTCTGAACGGCTCGCCGATCACGTCGCGAGGCCCTTGAACCGGCCTCGCGATTTTTTTACTGCCATTAGTAAGCTACTTATATTATATCTCCTGCACTCGATAACAATGATGGCAAAGTTCTCCTATGGACAGCCCCAATCCACACCGCAGCCTCGGTTTCCTGCTCAGTGAGTGCAGCAGCCTGATCCGGCGCATCTTCTATGACCGTCACAATGCCGGCTCCATGACGCAAGCCCAGTGGCGCGCGCTCGCCTATATCTCCCGCCATCAGGGGATCAACCAGGTCGGCCTGTCCCAGTTGCTGGAAGTGCAGCCGATCACGGTCGCGCGGTTTATCGACCGGCTTGCCGAGCTGGGTCTGGTCGAGCGGCGTCAGGACCCCTCGGACCGGCGCGCGCAGAAGCTCTACCTCACCGAAAAGGCGATGCCGAGCATCGACCAGATGTGGGAGACGTCCGAAGAGCTCTACCAGATCGCCTTTCGCGGATTTACCGAAGAAGAAGCCATGCAGCTTATGAATGCGCTTGTTCGCATTCGCGCCAATTTCGCCCAGGAAACGCCGCGCCATCCGAGCGCCCAGGCCCCGGATGAAGACGCGCTGGCCCTTGGACAGCGTCAAGAATCCTGAACCACCAAAGGCAAAAACAATGTCGGATAGTACAAATGGCGGGAGCGAGACCCGGCCAGGCTGGCTGCGATCCATCCCCCCCGGGCGCATGCGCACGGCCCTCTTCCTCGGCCTGCCCGCGCTCCTTCTCCTTGCCGGCGGCGCCATCTATTTCCTGTCGGGCCGCTATGTGAGCACCGACAATGCCTATGTGAAGGCCGACATGGTGACCGTCAGCCCTGAAGTGGCGGGCAAGATCGCGCAGGTCTTCGTGCATGAAAACCAGCAGGTCGCGAAAGGCGATCCGCTTTTCAAGATCGATCCGGAAAACTACCGCATTGCGCTTCAGGAGGCCGATTCCCAGCTGAAGCAGGCCGCGGCGACGGTGAAGGGGCAGCAGGCCCGCTATCGCATGACGCTGGAGCAGATCGATCTGTCCAGAAGCAGCGCGGAATATTACCAGCGCGAATTCGACCGGCAGAGCAAGCTGGCGCGGCATGATTATGCAAGCCAGCAAAAACTCGACGAGGCCCGGCACAACCTCGATACGGCGCAGCATCTGGCCAAGGTGCTGGCGGCCAGCATGGGTCAGATCGTCGCCAGTCTCGACGATGCGCCCGAAGCGCCGGTGGAGGAACATTCCGCCTATCGATCCGCCAGGGCTGCGCGCGACAATGCGGCCCTCAATCTGAAACGCACAACGGTGCGCGCGCCCTTTGCCGGAATTCTCGGCAGGAAACCGCAGGTCGGCGACGCGGTTGCGCAAGGCGCGCCCGTGGTTTCGCTGATTTCCACCTCCGATGTCTGGGTCGAAGCGAACTTCAAGGAAACCCAGCTCACCGATGTCCGCCCCGGACAGGACGCCGTCGTGACCATCGACACCTATCCCGGCCGGGAATGGCACGGCCATGTGGCCTCCATCGCGCAGGGCACCGGATCGGAATTTTCGGTGCTGCCCGCGCAGAATGCGACCGGCAACTGGGTGAAGGTGGTGCAGCGCATTCCGGTGCGCATCGAGATCGAGCATGAGAAGAACGATCCGCCGATCCGCGCGGGCATGAGCTGCGAAGTCGAAATCGACACCGCTTCCGGAAACGGCACCGGACTGCACTCATGAGCGAACAGGACGCCCCTCTTGCACTGGACGGGATGCAGCGCAAGGTCGTGACGGGCTCGATCATGGTCGCCACGATCATGCAGACGCTCGACTCCACGATCGCCAATGTGGCGCTGCCTCATATGCAGGGCTCCTTTTCCTCCACCCAGGAGCAGACGGCCTGGGTGCTGACCTCCTATATCGTGGCGGCGGCCATCGCCACGCCTGCGACCGGCTGGCTGGCCGGGCGCTTCGGCCGCAAGAACCTGCTCGCCTTCGCGGTTGTGGGGTTCACCCTGTCCTCCATGCTTTGCGGCGCCGCCACGTCGCTTGAAGAAATGGTGCTGTTTCGCGTCTTGCAGGGGCTTTCGGGCGCCGCTTTCGTTCCGCTTGCCCAGTCGATCCTGCTCGACATCTATCCTTTCGAGCAGCGCGCCTCCGCCATGGCGATGTGGGGCGTGGGCGTCATGGTCGGCCCCATTGTCGGCCCCGCTCTGGGGGGCTACCTGACCGACGTCTACAACTGGCGCTGGGTCTTCTACATCAACGTCCCCTTCGGCATCGCCGCGCTGATCGGCATTCTGGCGAGCGTTCCCACCACCGATCTCGACCGGACGCGACGCTTCGACTGGTTCGGCTTCGCCTTCCTCAGTCTCGGCATCGGCGCGCTGCAGATCATGCTCGACCGCGGCAATCATCAGGACTGGTTTTCCTCCACGGAAATCGTCCTGGAAGCGACCTTTGCCGTGGTCGGGTTCTATCTCTTCGTCTATCACGCGGCGACCGTCAAAAACCCGTTCGTGGAGTTGCGCATTTTCAAGGACCGGAACCTGACCATCGGCCTCGTCATCATTTTCATCGTCGGCATGATCCTCTATGCGACGATGGCGCTGCTACCGCCCTTCCTCGAAACGCTGATGGGATACCCGGTGACGCTGGCCGGGCTCGTGCTCGCCCCGCGCGGCGCGGGCACCATGCTCGCCATGCTGATTGCCGGGCGCATCGCCAGCAAGGTCGATATGCGGCTGATGATCGCCTTCGGGCTTTCCCTGGCAAGCCTCTCGCTGTGGGAAATGGCTCAGTTCAATCTCGAGGTCAGTCAGTGGACGATCATCGAAACGGGTATCGTTCAGGGGTTCGGTCTCGGCTTCATCTTCGCCCCGTTGACGACGATCACCTTTGCCACCCTGCCCCCGGACCTGCGAACAGAAGGCACGAGTTTCTTCAGCCTTTTGCGGAATGTCGGGTCCAGTGTCGGCATCTCGATTTCCGAAACCTTCATCGCCTATATGACGCAATACAATCACGCGGAACTTGCGGCCCATGTGTCGCCGCTCAATCCGGCGATACGGGATACGTCGAACCCGATCTGGAGCCTGACCACGCCGGAATCGCTCGCCATGGTCAATGGGGAAGTGACGCGGCAGGCGGCGGCGATCGCCTATCTGAACGACTTCCGGATGATGATGTATATGACGCTGCTGGCTCTCCCCCTGCTCTTTTTCCTGCGCACCAAACCGCATGATGGCGACGAGGTGGCCGAACAGGAAAACGAAATGGCGGAAGTGATGCACTGACACCGCTCGGCAGATGTACCTTGCACCGGGGCCGCGCTCGCGCCATGTTCGGTGAAAAGGGAGGACATCTTGGCCGTTCAGATACCATTCGTGCGCGACATCACCTTCGAATATGGCGAATGCGACGAGTTGTCGCCGCTCATCCGCCGCGTCGTCGCGCGCAACCCCTCCGCTTTCACCTATCTCGGCACGGGCACCTATATTATCGGCCGGGGCAATGTCGCAGTGGTCGATCCCGGCCCGTTGGTCGAAGAGCATATCGATGCGCTGATGAAGGCGCTTGAGGGCGAGACCGTTACCCATATCCTCATTACCCATACGCATACGGATCATTCGCCCGCCGCGGCGCCGCTGAAAAAGCTCACCGGTGCCGAAACCTACGCCTTCGGACCGCACGGATCCGGCGGCGGCGCGGAAGTGAAAGTGGAAGAAGACGGCGATACGGATTTCGTGCCGGACGTAATGGTCGCGCATGGCGACATCATCGAGGGCGATGGCTGGACCATCGAATGCGTGCATACGCCCGGCCACACCTCCAACCATATGTGTTTCGCGCTGCGGGAAGAGAAGGTTCTCTTCTCCGGCGATCACGTCATGGGCTGGTCCACCAGCGTCGTCAGCCCGCCCGACGGCAACATGAAACAATATATGGATTCATTGAAGCTGCTGCTGGCGCGCGACGACGAGGTCTACTGGCCGACGCACGGTCCCGCCATCACCGACCCGAAGCCTTTCGTGCAGGCCTTCATCGCCCATCGCGAGGACCGCGAAAAGCAGATCGTCGAGCAGTTGAAGGCCGGCCATCGCACCATCGCCGAGATGGTACCGGTGATGTATGCGGCCGTGGACAAGCGGCTGCACCCGGCCGCCGCGCGGTCGGTCTTTGCGCATATGGAGCATCTGGTGGAAACGGGAAAGGTCGTTTGCGAGGGCGAGCCCAAGCTCTCCAGCGTTTACTCGCTCGCCTGACACTCAAAACCGTCATGCCCCGGACAAGCCGGGGCATGACGAGTGAGATTGACCTACTTCTCGAAGCCGAGCTTCTGCTTCAGCGCCACCATGAAGGTGCGGATACGGTTGGCGTTGGCGCCGAGATCGCTTTGGCCCACGCGCGAGACCGAACGCATATCGACCGCGCTGCCGCCCTCCTGCGTTTGGGAAACGCGGATCGCCACATCGTCCCGGAACTGCATGACGAGCGTCGTCGCCGTCGCCTCGATGCGCCCGGCATCGGGATCGGTGTCGACGATCTCCCAGCCCATATCGCGGGCGGTGGCCAGCGCGGCGTCGAACACCCTGGCCGGGGCCATGTTGATCGTCACCGTCCGGATGTCGGGATAGGCCGTTTCCTGCAATGCCGCGAGGTCGGCGGGCGCGGTCCGGTCGAGCGGATTGGCGTAGTCGCCGCGATTGCCTTTCAGCGCCGCGAATTGCGGCGGGTCGGCCAGGTCGGTCGTGATGTCGTGAATGCGCGGGACCTGCGATCCCACGATCACGCCCTGTGCCACCGGCGCGGCGATGCCAAGTCCGAGCACGAGGCCGACAATCGCCTTGCGCGCGCCCTTTCGTCCGGTAACGAGAGCCATCAGCAGTCCGGCGGCGGAGACAAGGATCGCCAGCACGCCCACCACCGCGCCGAACGCGACGGCGCCCAGCGCAATCTGGAAGGAGGCCGGGGCCATGCGGCTGACCGCCACGCCCGCCGCCGCGAGAACGAGCCCGAGAATGCCCAGGCGAAACCCCCAGGCCGCCATTGCCGAACGCGCCGCCATATCCGATGCCTTTCCGTTTGAGGGAGACGCGGCGGACAGGCCCGCCGCGTTATCCTGCAATGAGACCGGCGTTGCCCTGCCCGGCGCGCCTTTCTATTCGGCGGCCTGCGCGGTGGGCAAGGTGTAGTCCTTGAACATCTTGCGCAGTTCGAGCTTCTGGATCTTTCCGGTCGCCGTATGCGGAATTTCCTCGACGAAGGCCACATCGTCCGGCATCCACCATTTGGCGATCTTGCCTTCCATATATTCGAGGATGTCTTCCTTGGTGACGTCCTCTCCCTCGTTTTTCACGATGATGAGCAGCGGACGTTCGTCCCATTTGGGATGCGCGATGCCGATGACCGCCGCTTCCGCCACCTTGGGATGGCCGACGGCGAGATTTTCGAGTTCGATCGACGAAATCCATTCGCCGCCGGACTTGATCACGTCCTTGGCGCGGTCGGTGATCTGCATGTAACCGGACTCGTCGATGGTGGCGACGTCGCCGGTATCGAACCAGCCATCCTCATCCAGAATGTTGCCGCCCTCGCCCTTCAGATAGGCTCCGGCAATGGCCGGCCCGCGGACCATCAGATGGCCGAAGGCTTCGCCGTCGCAGGGCAGCTCGTTGCCGTCATCGTCGGTGATCTTCATTTCCACCGTATAGATGGCGCGGCCCTGCTTGACCTTCACGTCGATCTGCTTGTCGAGCGGCCAGTCTTCCATGCCCGCCTTCAGGCTGCCCAGCGTACCCATGGGCGACATTTCCGTCATGCCCCAGGCGTGGAACACCTGTACGCCGTATTCCTTCTCGAAGACCTCGATCATCGAACGCGGCGCGGCGGAGCCGCCGATCACCACGCGCTCGAGATGCGGCAGGTCGAGCTTGTTCTTCTGCAGGTGCTGGAGAAGCATCAGCCAGACGGTCGGCACCGCCGCCGTCGCCGTCACATTCTCGGTGCTGAGAAGTTCATAGATGCTTTCGCCGTCCATGTTCGCGCCCGGCATGACGAGCTTTGCGCCCACCGCCGGCCCGGCGAAGGAAATGCCCCAGGCATTGGCATGGAACATCGGCACCACCGGCAGCATCGCATCCGTCGACTTCATGCCGAGCGCATCGCCCATATTCACGGCCAGCGCATGCAGCACGTTGGAGCGATGCGAATAGAGAACGCCCTTCGGGTTGCCCGTCGTGCCGGAGGTGTAGCAAAGGCCGCAAGCATCGTTCTCGTCGCCTTCGGCCCATTTGAAGTCGCCGTTCTCCGCCTCGACGATTTCCTCGTAGCAGAGCGCATTGGGCAGGCTCGTCTCGGGCATATGCTCCCGGTCCGTCATCACCACATAGGCCTTCACCTTCGGCAGCTCGTCCTTGATGCCTTCCAGGATCGGCACGAAGGTGAGGTCGAGGAAGATGACCTTATCCTCGGCGTGATTGATGATGTAGACGAGCTGTTCGGCGAAGAGGCGCGGGTTCAGCGTATGGCAGACCGCGCCGAGCCCCATGATGCCGTACCAGGCTTCCAGATGGCGGGCCGTGTTCCAGGCCATGGTCGCCACCACATCGCCCTTTTCGACGCCGAGCTTTTGCAGCGCCTGCGCCACCTTGCGCGCGCGCAGGTGAATTTCCGAATAGGTGGTCCGCGCAATCGGCCCCTCGATGGTCCGCGTCACGACTTCCCGGTCGCCATGGAACCGCGCAGCATGATCGATAATGGTCGTCACGCGCAGCGGCCAGTCCTGCATCAAGCCCTTCATGGATGTTCCTCTCTCATTCCCCGTTAACCGGCTGTCGCCGGCTTGCTCCCGGCCTCTATCGTTCGATGGGCCAGCTTCTTCATTTGCGCGAAGTCTAGTGGGAAAGGCGCAATCTCACAATATTTTCCCCCTGCGCGCTTCCCAAAAAACCCCGGCCGACGCTGGGTTTTTGTCCGCCCGCCTTTCGCTTGCCTTGGGGGCCGCCACCGCCGTCTAATGTCGGCAAAGCAATCGAAACTAAAAGGGGGATTCCATGGAGGAGCTTCATTTCCGCTCCGCATCCGAACTCGGCCGGATGCTGCGCGCCCGCGAGATCGGCTCGGCGGAACTGACCGAACATTTCATTTCGCGCATCGAAACCCACAATCCGCGGATCAACGCGGTGGTGGCGACGGATTTCGACGGCGCGCGGGCGGCGGCGAAAGAGGCGGACGAAGCCCTGGCAAAGGGCGAGGACAAGGGTCCGCTTCACGGCCTCCCCTTCACCATCAAGGATGCCTATGAGGTCGAAGGCATGGTCTCCACCGGCGGCGTGCCGGAATGGAAAGACCATGTGCCCGCGGCGAGCGCCGATCCGATCCGGCGTTTGCAGGATGCGGGCGCCATCGTGATGGGAAAGACCAATGTGCCTTTCATGTCGGCGGATCTTCAGAGCTATAACGACATTTACGGCACCACTAACAATCCCTGGAACCTCGAATGCGGTCCCGGCGGGTCGTCGGGCGGGTCGGCGGCTTCGCTGGCGGCGGGCTTCACCGCGGCCGAGTTCGGCTCCGACATCGGCGGCTCCATCCGCACGCCCGCGCATCTTTGCGGCGTTTTCGGCCACAAGCCCACTTACGGCATCGTGCCCAAGCGCGGCCATCTGGGGCCGCCGCCCGGCTGGCTTTCGGAGGGCGACCTTTCGGTTGCCGGGCCGCTTGCCCGCAGCGCGGAAGACCTGCAGATGCTGCTCGACATCGCAGCGGGCCCCAACTGGACCGGCACACCGGGCTGGAAGCTCGACCTGCCCCCCGCCCGCGCGAAAACGGCGAAAGACCTGCGCGTTGCCGTCTGGATCGACGAGCCCTTCTGCGACATCGACCGGGAGATGGCCGCCCTGCTGACGGGCGCCGCCCATGCGCTGGAAGACGCAGGCGCGAAAGTGGACTGGAAGGCCCGGCCCGGCTTCAGCTTTGCCGAAAGCACCGAGGTCTATCTGATGCTGCTCCATTCCCAGACCGGCGCCGGTATGCCGGACAAGGTCAAGGACCGCTGGCGGAGCATGAAGGAGGCCGCGTCGCCCGACGACAAGTCCCACGCCATCCTCCAGGCGCGGGGCGGCACGATGACCGTCGCCGAACGCCTCCAGTGGAAAGAACGTCAGGCGCAGCTCCGGTACAAATGGGCCGAGTTCTTCAAGGATTACGACGTGGTGCTGTCGCCCGTGCTGTTACGCGCCGCCTTCAAGCACGACCAGCAGTCCAACTGGTCGAAGCGCGTGCTGACGGTGAACGGCGTCGAGCGGGAATATATGGACGTGCTGCTCTGGGCGGGCCCGGCGGTCGTCTCCTATCTCCCCGCCAGCGTCGCCCCGGTGGGCATCACCTCCGAAGGCCTGCCGGTGGGCATCCAGATCATCGGCCCGCATCTGGAGGACAGGACGCCCATCGCGGTCGCGGGCATGCTGGAAGAAATCCTCGGCGGGTTCCGCGCCCCGCCAGGGTGGTGATCGCCTAATCGTCATTGCGAGGAGGTCGCAGACCGACGAAGCAATCCAGCGGCGACGGCGCAAGAACTGGATTGCTTCGCTTCGCTCGCAATGACGACCAAAACCGGCTTTGACTTCCCCCGAGGCCCAGCCGCATTATGCGGCATCCGCTCACACCTACCCATTCTAGGAGCGCTCCCATGTCGAGCCTGTCCAACGCCGCCGTTCGCGATATCGAAACGGTCATCCATCCCTATACCAATCTCGAAACCTTCCGCGAGACGGGGCCGATGATCCTCGAGCGCGGCGAGGGCATCTATGTCTATGACAGCCATGGCAAGCAGTACATCGAGGGCATGGCCGGGCTCTGGTGCACTTCTCTGGGCTATAACGAGAAGGAACTGATCGACGCGGCGACGGAGCAGCTCGAGCGCCTGCCCTTCACCCATGTGTTCGGCGGCAAGAGCCATGAGCGCGCGGCGGAGCTGGCCGAAAAGCTGAAGGCCATCGCGCCGCATCCCGCCTCCAAGGTGCTGTTCTGCGGTTCGGGCTCGGAAGCGAACGACCAGCAGGTGAAGCTCGTCTGGTACTACAACAATGCGCGCGGCAAGCCTGAGAAGAAGAAATTCATCTCCCGCATCCGCGCCTATCACGGCGTGACGGTGGCGTCGGCCTCGCTCACCGGCCTGCCTGCCAACCATCGCGATTTCGACCTGCCTATCGAGGGCGTGCTCCATACCGACTGCCCGCATTACTACCGCTATGCGGAGCCGGGCGAGACGGAAGACGAGTTCACCACGCGGCTGGCGAAGAACCTCGAAGACCTCATCGTCAAGGAAGGCCCGGACACGGTCGCCGCCTTCATCGCCGAGCCCATCATGGGCGCGGGCGGCGTCATCATGCCGCCGGACGGTTATTTCGAAAAAATCCAGGCCGTCCTGCAGAAATACGATGTCTATTTCATCGCCGACGAGGTGATCTGCGGCTTCGGGCGCACCGGCAACATGTTCGGGTCGGAAACCTTCAACATGAAGCCGGACAGCATCTCCGTCGCCAAGGCGCTCTCCTCCGCCTATGTGCCCATCGGCGCCGTCACGGTCGGCGAAGACATGTATCAGGCGATGCTGGATGAAAGCCGCAAGATCGGCACCTTCGGCCATGGCTTCACCTATACGGCGCATCCGCTGGCCGCCGCCGTCGCCTCCAAGACGCTCGACATCTACAAGGAGCGCGACATCGTCGGCCATGTGCGCGCGCAGCAACCCAAATTCGAAGGCCATGTGCATCGCCTTGCCGACCATCCGCTGGTCGGCCATGTCCGCGCCAAGGGACTTATCGGCGCACTGGAACTCGTCGCCCAAAAGGACTCCAAGGAGAGCTTCGATCCGGGCGCGGGCATCGGCGCGAAGGTCGTGGCGGCCAGCGAGAAGCGCGGCCTCATCCTGCGTCCGCTGGCCGGCGACATCATCGCCATCTGCCCGCCCCTCATCGTCACCGAGAGCCAGGTCGACGAGATCTTCAAGACCCTTGAAGAAGCGCTGGACGAAGTGACGGCCCATGCCCGCAAGGAAGGGCTGATGAAGTGAGCGGAACGCAGGGATGACACGCGAAATCCGCTTCCAGATCGAGCTCACCGGCAAGGCCTCGCCCGAGGATGCCATGGGCGAGCGCATGAATATCGAGACTTCCGCCGTGCTGCCGCCGGATTTCGATCCGGCGCTGGCCGGCGACGGCCTCAAGGTTTCATGCGAGGCGCAAGTCGCAAATGACGAGTTCGGCGGGTTCAGCGAAAGCGGTACGCTCGCTTTTGGCGGCGGCACGCTTTCCTATGAAAGCGTGCGCGAAGGCTATCTCGGCGAGACGGCGGACCCGAGAACGCAGCTCGGCCATGTCGTTTTTCAGGTGACGGGCGGCACAGGCGGCTTTACCGGCGCCAGCGGCTTCATCGTTTCAGCCTTCACCGTGAACGAGGATGCACAAGTCCGCGACAGCCAGAGCGCGGTGTTGTTTTTGCCCTGAACGATCCGTCATTGCGAGCGAAGCGAAGCAATCCATCCTTCGAGACGGCCCTTCGGGCCTCCTCAGGATGAGGCTCGCATATCAACAAACCTCATGCTGAGGAGCGGCGAAGCCGCATCTCGAAGCATGGCGCCTGCCCTCAAACGTGCTGGCCGCCATTGATCTGGATTTCGGTGCCGTTGATGTAGCTCGACTGGTCCGTGCACAGAAAATAGATCACCCGTGCCACTTCCTCGGGCGTGCCGAGGCGGTGCATGGGGATTTCTTCCACGATCTTTTCCGTGCCCGGCGAAAGGATCGCCGTGTCGATTTCGCCCGGCGCGATGGCGTTCACGCGCACATTGAGCGGCCCGAACTCGGCGGCCATTTCCCGCGTCAGCGCCTTGAGGGCGGCCTTGGAAGTCGCATAGGCGCTGCCTGCGAAGGGATGTACGCGCTCGCCCGCGATGGACGAGACGTTGACGACGGACCCGCTCGCCGCCTTCAGCTCTTCCACCAGCCCGCGCGCCAGAATGACGGGGGCGAAGAAGTTCACCTGAAAGACCTTGTACCAGAGCTCCTGGCTGGTATCGAAAACACCGAGCCGCGAGCCCCCCTCGCCCTTGGGCGAGATGGCGGCATTATTGACGAGCGCATTGAGACGCCCGCCCTGGTCCTTCAGCCGCTCGTGGATTTCCTCGATCGCCGCGGCGGTATTGTCCGGATCGGCCAGATCGACCTGGATATGGTCTTCCGGCCCCGCTTCCCAGGGGCAGTCCTCGGGAAAAGCGTGGCGCGAACAGGTAATCACGCGCCAGCCCGCGCTCGAGAAGCGCTTCACCGTCGCATGTCCGATGCCCCGGCTGGCGCCGGTCAGCAGCAATGTCTTTCGTTCCGCATTGGGGATCTGTGCCATGGGCGCAATCTACTGAAATGCGGGGCGGAGAGCCAGCGCGCATTCACAGGGGGCAAGGGTCAGTCTCCTGCGACCAATTCCCCCGCCCGGGCGGCGATGCCGTCCGGCGTTCCGGCCGCGTCGAGCCGGTGCCAGTCCAACGCGCCGAGATCATAGGCGAGCTGGCGGCGCAGCACGGCCACATCGGCATCGGAGGCATCGTCGGCCTTCTCGGAGCGGGCGCGCACCCGCGCCTCCAGCACCGCCGGATCGGCCTCGAGCCAGATTCCGGTAAAGGGCACGCCCCTCTCCCTTGCCAGCGCGGCGGCCCGGTCGCGTTCCTCCGCCTGCGCGAAAACGGCGTCGGTCACCACGCTGACGCCCGCCTCCAAAGCATGACCCGCCAGGCGAAACATCTCCGCATAGACGCGCGCGCCCACGTCCGGCGCATAGGCCTCTTCGGGCAGGCGCTCCAGCGGACCGACATTGAAAAGGCGCTTGCGGATGATGTCGGTCCTGAGATGCAGCGCGCCCGCGGGCCGTCCGAGGCCCGGCGCGAGCTTCTTCGCCACGGTGGATTTGCCCGTACCGGACAGGCCACCGATGGCGACGAGGCGCGGCCCGCCCGTTTCAAAGGACGCCATGGCGAAATCGAAAAAAGCGCGAGCCCTTTCCCTGAGCCCGGCGTCGCCGCCCTGCTCCACCTGCATCGCCGTGACCTTGGCGCGGACCACGGCGCGCACCGCCACGAAGAGCGGCAGCAGCGGCAGGCCGCCGATCATGTCGTCGATATCCGCCTCGACGATATGGTCGAAATAGGCGTTCAGGGCGCGGTTGGCGAGGAACGTCTCGTCCCCCTCCCGGAAGGCAAGGTCCATCAGCAGGAAAGCGAGATCGTAAAGCACATCGATACAGGCGATGTCCTCATTGAACTCGATGCAATCGAAGATGACCGGCTTGCCGTCGATCTCCACCACATTGCCCAGATGCAGGTCGCCATGGCAGCGGCGCACCCAGCCCGCATCGCGGCGACTGTCCATGAGCCCGCGATGCCGTTCGATCAATGTGTCGCACAGCGCTCTCATGCGCTCGGCTTCTTCGCGCGAAAAGGTGCTGCCCGCCTTTTCCAGCATGTCATGGGCATTGTCGGCGACGATCCTCGCAAAGGCGGTGGCACCGCCGAAATCCCGCGTCACTTCGGCATCGGCATGGAAACGCGCGACACGCGCGGCCAGATCTTCCACGAGTCCGGTTTTCAACCGGCCTTCGTCTTCCTGCCGCGCCAGAAGCCCGGCATTGTCGAAGCGCTTCATCTCGACGAGCCAGTCCACCGTGCCATCCGGGGCTTTCGCGCCCGGTTCCACCGGCACGAGCCGGAAACCGTCCTCGCCCTTCGTCACGGCCGCGAGCCCCAGATAGAGTTCGGGCGCGGTCCGGCGGTTGAGCGCCAGTTCGGACTCGCAGGCTTCGCGGCGCTTTTGCGGGGTCGAGAAATCCAGAAAGCTGAAACGGATCGGCTTTTTCATCTTCCGGGCGAAATCGCCCGCCAGAAAGATGTGGTTCGCATGGGTTTCGATATGGTCGACGGCCTCCCCCGCCCCAAGCCCGTAGGCGTCGGGCCGGGAGAGAAAGCCGATCGTTTCCTGTGTGTCGGTTTCGGAGGTCAAAACGTCCTTGTGCTCATACGCGTTCGAGACGGCTCAGCGGTTCCAGCCCCGCCGGATCCTGATGGATCAGCACTTCGGAGCCGGGAAATTCCTTCATGATCTCGTCTTCCACCTCGTCCGAAATCCGGTGCGCCTTGGTCAGCGTGATTTCGGGATCGAGTTCGAGGTGGAACTGGATGAAGCTCAGCACGCCGGAAGTTCTCGTGCGAAGGTCGTGGATGTTGATGACATCCGGATGAGAGAGCGCCACCGTCTTGATGCGCTCGCGCTCGTCCTCCGACAATTCGCGGTCCATCAGCTGGTCGAATGCGTTGGAGGCGATCTGCGCCGCCGCCCAGGCGATAAGCCCGGCAATAAGAATGCCGAAAACCGGATCCGTCCACTCCCAGCCGAGGAAACCGGACAGAACCAGCGCTGCGATCACCGAGAGGTTCATCAACAGGTCGCCGCGATAGTGGATGGAATCCGCCTCGATGGCGAGCGACCTCGTGCGGCTCACGACATGGCGCTGGAAGGCGACGAGGCCCAGCGTCATCCCAATGGCGATCACCGTCACGACGATGCCCCATGCCGAATGCGACACGGGCTGGGGCGTCATGATGCGCTCGACCGATTCATAAACGATATAGCCCGCCGATCCGAAGATGAAGAACGACTGGCCGAGCCCCGCCAAAGCCTCCGCCTTGCCATGGCCGAAACGGTGTTCCTGGTCGGCGGGCGTCAGCGCATGGCGCACCGCGACGAGGTTCAGAAGCGAGGCCGAGCCGTCCAGCAGGCTGTCGAGCAGCGTGCCCAGCATGGCAACCGATCCGGTGAACCAGAGCGCGCCGGCCTTGAGAACCACGAGCAACACGGCCACGCATACCGCGGCATAGGTTGCCCGCTTCATCAGGGTGGCGTTCTCCGCCGCCGTCTTCGCGTCCAGTGGCATGCATCCGCCTTACGGGAAAAGCCGCATCGTCTTCCACGCCGCCGAAGGGTCGTCGCGGTGGAAGACAAGGCGATCGTGCAGGCGGAACGGGCGGTCGCGCCAGAACTCGATACGGACCGGCGCGATGCGGAAGCCGGACCAGTGTTCGGGGCGCGGCACCTTGCCGAGCCCGAATTTGGCGGCGTAGCGCGCCACTTCCTTTTCCAGCTCGAAGCGGCCTTCCAGCGGGCGCGACTGGCGCGAGGCCCAGGCGCCGATCTGGCTGTCGCGGTGGCGGCTGGCGAAATACTCGTCCGCCTCTTCCGGGCTCACCGGCGACACGACGCCGCGCACGCGCACCTGTCGGCGCTGCGACTTCCAGTGAAAACAGAGCGCAGCGCGCATATTGGCCTGCAGTTCGCGGCCCTTGTCGCTTTCGAGATTGGTGTAGAAAACGAAACCGCGTTCGTCGACATCCTTCAAGAGCACCATGCGCACATCGGGAAAGCCTTGCGCATCGGCCGTCGACAGCGCCATGGCATTGGGGTCGTTCGGCTCGCTGGTGGCGGCCTTTTCCAGCCATTCCCTGAAGAGCTGGAACGGATTGTCCGAGGTGAAGACATCCTCCGTCGTTTCGGTGCCGGCGGCTTCGTCAGTCATGCTCCAGATGGCCTTCCAGATCGAAAAAGGGGCCGAAAACGGCTCGTTTTCGCGGCAATGAGCGGGCTTTGACGCTGCTCAATTCTTGCCACAATCGGTTCCTTATATAGTTACCAGAAATCGATTTGTCGCGTCCCGCGCCTAGGGGCCGGGACGGAAATCACGCTTCCTCCGGGAAGCAGAAAAGACAGGAAAGCGCATGAAACTCCTCAAAGCACTTGCAATTGCCGGTATCGGTCTGTCGCTGGCGGCCTGCGATCAGGGCATCTACAATGGCGGCATGGGCGGTATGGGTCCCAAGCAAACGGTCGGCACGGGCGCCGGCGCGCTGGCGGGCGGTGTGATCGGCTCGCAATTCGGCGGCGGCGAAGGCCGGCTCTGGGCCACGGGTGCCGGCGTGCTGATCGGTGCGCTCATGGGCAGCGAAATCGGCAAGTCGCTCGACCGCGCCGACCGCGCCTATATGGGCCGCACCACCTACAGTGCGCTGGAAAACAACCCCTCGGGCCAGTCCTCGCGCTGGAACAATCCCGATAGCGGCCATTACGGCACGGTCACGCCGCAGCCGGCCTATACGACGTCTTCCGGCCGCCCCTGCCGCGAATACACGCAGACGATTTATATCGACGGTCGCAGCCAGCAGGCGCATGGTACGGCCTGCCGGATGCCGGACGGGTCCTGGCAGATCCAGAACTGATTTCGACGACGCGAAGACGGACAAGCCGAGTGAAAAAAGACCTTCCCAGCTATGTCCGCCTGATTCTGGCGTCCGCCGCCTTTGCCGCGGCGGGCGTCTTTCTCGTGCCGCCCGCGGCACAGGCCGAAGGGCTCACCGTCAAGGAAGCCATCGAGAATTCCCCGGGCCGCCGCAGCGGGCCGGACGAGGCCCGCTTCCAGCGGGGCGTGAAAGCCTATGACGAGGGCGACTACGCCGCCGCCTTCAGGGACTGGCTGCCGCTGGCCCAGCGGGACGATCTGGCTGCCATGCGCAATGTCGCCCTGCTGCTGCGCAAGGGGCTCGGCACTGAGCGCGATCCGGAACGCGCGCTCTATTTCTACGAGCGCGCGGCGGAGGCGGGGTTCGCTCCCGCCCAGCTCAACGCCGCCTTCATGTATCTGGAAGGCGACGGCATTCCCCGCGACTACAAGAAGGCCAGCTTCTGGCTGCATCTCTCCGCGGTCGCGGGCGCACCCATCGCGCAATACAATCTCGGCGTGATGTTCGAGAAGGGCCTTGGCGTCTCGCGCGACCTTCCCCGCGCCATGGGCTGGTATGCGCTGGCGGCAAGGCAGGGCCACAGCATGGCGCTCGGCCGGCTGGCGCAGCTCGTGCCGACGCTTCCGCCGCCCAATCCGGCACCCGGCGAGGCCGCCGCCAAAGCCGTGAAACCGGCACCGGCGCCGCCGCCCGTGCACATCATGCTCCCGGATACCGATATTCATGCGGATATGGATGCGGGCGACGGGCTGCGCGCGCCCGACGCCTCCATCCAGCCGCCGGACAAGGCGCCGCCGGCGGATCCGGCCCCCTGAGCGCAACTTTGGCTTAACGGTTTCGTAGAGGGGCGCACCCTATCCTGCCTGCCCTGTCCTGCGGCATCGGGAGAGAGGCCGGTTGCGCGATCCGTATGAAACCCTGGGCGTCGAGCCCCATGTGAGCCTGGCCGAGATCAAGGCGGCCTACAGGCGGCTTGCGCGCAAACTCCACCCCGATGCGCTGAGCGGCGCGGCGGCCCCGGACCGGCGGCGCGCGGAGACGCATTTTCAGGAAGTCACCGCGGCCTACAATCTGCTGAAGGACACCGATGCGCGGCGGCGCTATGACGCCCTCCGCCACGCCGCCGCCAGACCGAATTTCGAAAAGGCCGCCGCCCATGGCGCGGGCGCGCGGGCCAATGGCGCGAAAGCCCGGGCCGGAACCGGCTCGAAGGCGGAAGACGCGACATTCAAACCGGCCTCCAGCGCCGCGAGGGGCGCTGAGAAACCCCGCTCCGACCCTTCCGGCCTCAACAGGGAACCTCTCAAGGCCCGCCCGCTCACCGAAGAAGAGCAGGAAGGGGTCTTCAGCGAGTTTTACGAAGGCCTTCGCGATGCCGGGCGCCGGGTTTTCCGGGGGCGCGGGCGCGATGTCGCCTATGCGCTGGAAATCCCCTTCGTCGACGCCGCGAAAGGCGGTATGCGCCGGGTCTCGCTGGGGCCCAGGACGCTCGATATCCGCATCCCCGCCGGCCTGGAGACGGGCCGTCAGATCCGGCTGCGCGGCCAGGGCGAGGCGGGCAGCGGCGGCGCGCCCGCGGGCGATGCGTTTCTGGAGGTCCATGTCCTCCCGCATCCCTCTTTCCGGCGCGAAGGCAACGACATTCACCTCACCCTGCCCGTCACGCTTGCCGAGGCCGTCATCGGCGGCAAGGTGGATGTGCCCACGCTTTCCGGCGCGGTCAGCCTTACCGTCCCGGCCGGGTCGAACAGCGGTACGCAGCTTCGGCTCCGGGGCAAGGGGATAGCCCCGGAGGACCGCAAAGACGCGCCGGGCGACCAGTATGTGACGCTTTCCATCACCCTGCCCGAAAAGCCCGACCGGGCGCTTCGGGACTTCGCCGCGGGCTGGGCGCAAGGCCTCGCCTCGAGTGTGAGGCAGCATCTTTTCAAGGGGTGACATATCGCTACGGAATCTCCCAAGTTTCGGAGAATGCTGGGATTTTTCGTGGACCGGGTGTGCCTTTTATGCAAAATGCGCCACTGTTCGGGTCGCCCGCCCGGAGCGACATTTCGAGGGGATAGAAAATAATGAGTGAAGCCGCCAGCAACGCCAATACCGCACAGGGTGGCTCCAACCTCATGGCCGGCAAGCGCGGCCTCATCATGGGGGTTGCCAACAACCGGTCCATCGCCTGGGGCATCGCCAAGGCCTGCGCCGCCCATGGCGCGGAGCTTGCCTTCACCTATCAGGGCGACGCGCTGCTCAAGCGCATCACGCCGCTTGCCGAATCCATCGGCACCGACACCGATCTCATCATGCCCTGCGACGTGACCGATGCGGCCAGCATGGATGCCGTCTTCGACACGCTGAAAGAGAAATGGGGCAAGATCGACTTCTTCGTCCATGCCATCGCCTATTCCGACAAGTCGGAACTGGACGGACGTTATGTCGACACCTCGCTCGACAATTTCACCGCCTCCATGGCGATCTCCTGCTATTCCTTCGTCGCGCTCTGTCAGCGCGCGGAAAAGCTGATGACGGATGGCGGCTCCATCGTCACCCTCACCTATTACGGCTCCGAGAAGGTGATCCCGCACTACAATGTGATGGGCGTCGCCAAGGCCGCGCTGGAAGCCAGCGTGCGCTATCTCGCCGTCGATCTCGGCCGCGACAATATCCGCGTCAACGCCGTGTCCGCCGGTCCGATCAAGACGCTGGCGGCGTCGGGCATCGGCGATTTCCGCTACATCCTGAAGTGGAACGAACTCAATTCGCCGCTGAAGCGCGTCGTCTCCATCGAGGAAGTGGGCAATACCGCGCTCTATCTCCTCTCCGATCTCGGCTCCGGCGTTACCGGCGAGGTGCATCACGTCGATGCGGGCTATCACGTCGTCGGCATGAAGGCCGAAGACGCGCCGGATATGAGCATCGTCTGATTTCCGCTATGGTCGCTTTCAGACCTGCCCCGGCGCAGGCGCGGAGTGATTCCGGCAAACGAATTTAGGTCATGTCGCACAACACATTCGGCCATCTGTTCCGCGTGACGACCTGGGGCGAAAGCCACGGGCCGGCGCTCGGCTGCGTGGTCGACGGCGTGCCGCCGCGCATTCCCGTCACGGCTGAGGAAATCCAGACCTGGCTCGACCGCCGCCGGCCGGGCACCTCGCGCTTCACCACGCAGCGCCGCGAACCGGATCAGGTGAAGATCCTTTCCGGCACCTTCTTCGACGACGATGCGCAGCGGGAGCTGACCACCGGCACGCCGATCTCGCTGATGATCGAGAATGTCGATCAGCGCTCCAAGGATTACGGGGACATCAAGGACAAGTTCCGCCCCGGCCATGCGGATTTCACCTATCTGTCGAAATACGGCATTCGCGACTATCGCGGCGGCGGACGTTCTTCCGCGCGTGAAACGGCGGCGCGCGTGGCGGCCGGCGGCATTGCGCGCAAGGTGCTGCCGGGCATTTCCATTCGCGGCGCGCTGGTGCAGGTCGGCCCGCACAAGGTCGACCGCGACAACTGGGACTGGGCCGAAACGGAAAACAATCCCTTCTGGTGCCCGGACGCCAAGGCCGCCGCCGAGTGGGAAACCTATCTCGACGGCGTGCGCAAGGCGGGCTCGTCCTGCGGCGCGATCATCGAGGTGGTGGCCGAGGGCGTGCCCGTCGGGCTCGGCGCGCCCATCTATGGCAAGCTCGATTCCGACCTTGCCGCGGCGATGATGAGCATCAACGCGGTAAAGGGCGTCGAGATCGGCGAGGGCTTCGCCTCCGCCGCGCTCACCGGCGAGGAAAACGCCGACGAGATGCGCATGGGCAATGAAGGTCCGGCCTTCGCCTCCAATCACGCAGGCGGCATTCTGGGCGGCATTTCCACCGGCCAGCCCGTCGTGGTGCGTTTCGCGGTGAAACCTACCTCCTCCATCCTGCAGCCGCGCAAGACGGTGTCGCGGCAGGGAGAGGATGCGGAGATCGTCACCAAGGGCCGTCACGATCCTTGCGTGGGCATTCGTGCCGTGCCCGTGGGCGAAGCCATGATGGCCTGCGTCCTTGCCGACCACCTGCTGCGCCACCGTGGCCAGACGGGCGGCACCTGAAGGAACCCGACATGACCGATGAGATTTCCATCCCTCCCGGCGCCACGGTGACGGCGCGCTACAGCCGGGAAAAGGGACAGGCCATCGTCTATGGCGGCTTGCTGATCGGCGTGGGGCTCATCCTTCTGGTCACGCCGCGTATCGGACACGCCGCTCTCTTCCTCGCAGCGATCTCCTTCGCCGTGGCCGCGTTTCACTGGCCCTTCGTCGCACGCAACAATGAAGCGCTGAAGATCGGCCCTGCGGGCATCGAGGTCGGCGGACTGGGCCGTTTCCCCTGGCCGGATATCGGCGAGGTCGCCATCCATGACAGCTTCGTGCGCAACATCCGCAATGCGGAACTGCGCATCGCCCTGTCCCGCAGCGTGGAGGAAGCGGCGGTCCCGCCGGAAAATCCGCAGGCCGTGTGGCGCCAGTATATGTACAGGTGCTGGCGCCAGGTGGGCGGCAATGGCGTGCATGTGAAGCTCGGTATTCTGAACCTGTCGCCCGAACTGGTCGCCAAAGCGATCGCGCAATATCGCAGCATCGACATCCCCACCCCGCCGGAAAAGCCGGGCATGGGCGTCTGAGCGGCCGTTCAGTCCCGCGAAAAGATCCCCACCAGCTCCACATGGGCGGACCAGAGAAACTGGTCCACCGGCGTCACCGATACCAGCCTGTATCCGCCATCCAGCAATATACGCGCATCGCGGGCGAAACTCGCCGGACTGCATGACACGAAAGCGATGCGCGGCAGGCGCGATTTCGCCAGTTCGGCGGCCTGCGCCTGCGCGCCCGCGCGGGGCGGATCGAGGACCGCCGCATCGTATCTATCGAGTTCGCTTGCCAGCAGCGGACGGCGGAAAAGATCGCGCCGTTCCGTGGTCAGCGGTTTCAGCTTGAGCCCCGGCCCCTGATCGCGCACCGCGCGCTCCAGCCGTTTCAGCGCTTCCGCATCGTTCTCCACCGCGTGAACGGCGGCGGTCTCGGCCAGCGATGCCGCGAACGTGCCGGCACCTGCGAAGAGGTCGACAACGTGGCGTGCCTCCCCCACCGCCGCCGCGACGCGGGAGGAAAGTGCCGTCTCGCCGTCTTGCGTCGCTTGCAGAAAACCGCCCGGCGGTAGCGAGATGTCGAGCTTGCCGAGCCGGATCATGGGCGGGCGGCGCTCCGCGACGATCTCGCCCTCCCAGCTCAGCCGGGCCAGGTCCATCTCGTCGGCGCCCTGCGCGAGCTTTGCACGCAGCCCGCTGTCCTCCGCATCGTCCAGCGCCTTGGCGCCCGTCACCGACACGTCGAGCCCGCTTCGCGTTGCCGTGACGGCGATGGCCGCGCGCCCCTTGCGCGACAGGCCGGGCGCAACCAGGGCGGCAAGCCCCGTCAATGCGCTTTCGATCTCGGGCGCGACGAGCGGACATTGCTCGACGCCGACGATGTTGTGCGTACCGCGCGCGTAATAGCCCAGCGTCACCGCCTTCTTCGTGCGGGTCGCCGCGAATGTCGCACGGCGGCGGCTATGCGGTTGCGCACCGACAAGCGGCTCGATTTCCGCGTCGATCCCGCGATGGGCAAGCGCTGTCTCCACAAGACCGCGTTTCCAGCCGCGATAGCTCTCCCCGTCCAGATGCTGGATCGAGCAGCCGCCGCATTGGCCGAAATGGCGGCAGGGCGGTTTCACGCGATGCGGCGACGGCGTGACGATCCGCTTCAGCGCCGCGCGGCCGGCCTCCAAAGGTTCCACATCCACCGTTTCGCCCGGCAGCGCATAGGCCACATAGAGCGGACCGCTCTCCGTTTGCGCGATGCCGTCACCCTGCGCACCCAGCGCCTCTATGTCGATCCGCATGTCAGTCATGATGAGCCGCGATCAGAAATTCCCTGTTGCCGTCGCCGCCTTCGATGGGGCTCGGCGTGATGCCCGTCACCGTCCAGCCCGGCAGAGCGGACAGCCATTCGGCGATATCGGCGCATACTTCCTCATGCAGGCCTTCCTCCTTCACAACGCCGCCCCTGCCGAGCCTGCCCTTGCCGACCTCGAATTGCGGCTTGATGAGGGCGATGAGATCGGCGCCGGATGGCGCGAGCGACAAGGCTGCGGGCAGCGCCTTTTTCAGACTGATGAAACTGAGATCGCAGACGATGAGATCGAACGGTTCGCTCACGGTCTCCGCGCCGATATCTTTCGTATTGAGCCCTTCGATTGCCGTCACGCGCGGATCGCGCCGCAGGCTTTCATCGAGCTGACCGTGCCCCACATCGATGGCGATCACATGGGCCGCATCGCGCTCCAGCAAAACTTGCGTAAAACCGCCCGTCGAGGCCCCGAGATCGAGCGCATGGCGCCCCGCGACCGCGACAGCGAAACGGTCGAGCCCGTGCACGAGCTTCAGCGCCGCGCGCGAGACGTAAGGATGTTCGAGACCGCTGAGATCGATCTCGTCCGACGGCAGCGCCTGCGCGGCGGGTTTTACGACGGTCCGGCCGTTCACCGATACATGCCCGGCCCTGATCGCGCCTTGCGCGCGAGCCCGGCTCGGTGCGAGACCCCGCTCGACCAGCGCCTGATCGAGGCGGCATTTTTCGGTCTGCATGGGAAATCAGGCGCGCCCTGGTGCGAGCGCGGCGTCGGAGAGGTCGCGCGCCTTCGCCTCGAGCCCCAGCGCCGCGAGCGCCGTTTCGACGATCTGCGGCGCATTGAGCCGCGCCAGATCGTACATCTTTTCTGGCTTGTCCTGATCGATGAAGAAATCGGGCAGCGTCATGGGCCGCACCTTGAGCCCGCCGTCGAGAAGCCCCGCGCGCGCCATGAAATCGAGCACATGGCTGCCGAAACCGCCGACCGAACCTTCCTCGATGGTGATGAGCACTTCATGCTCGCGCGCCAGACGGGCAATCAATTCCTCGTCCAGCGGCTTGGCGAAACGCGCATCCGCCACGGTCGCGGAAAGGCCCAGCGCGCCGAGCTGTTCAGCCGCCTTCAGCGCTTCCTGCAACCGCGTCCCGAGCGAGAGGATCGCGACCTTGCTGCCCTCGCGGACGATGCGTCCCTTGCCGATTTCGAGCGGGATGCCGCGTTCGGGCATGTCGACGCCCACGCCCTCGCCGCGCGGATAGCGGAAGGCGGAGGGCCGGTCGTCGATGGCCACGGAGGTCGCCACCATATGCTTCAGTTCCGCCTCGTCGGCCGCCGCCATGACGACGAAATCCGGCAGGCAGGTGAGATAGGTCACGTCGAAGGAGCCGGCATGCGTCGCCCCGTCCGCGCCGACAAGTCCCGCCCGGTCGATGGCGAAACGCACCGGCAGTTTCTGGATCGCCACGTCATGCACGACCTGGTCGTAGCCGCGCTGCAGGAAGGTCGAATAGATGGTCGCGAACGGCTTGTAGCCTTCGGTGGCAAGGCCCGCCGCGAAGGTCACGGCGTGCTGCTCGGCGATGCCGACATCGAAGGTGCGCTCGGGAAAGGCCTTGCCGAACAGGTCGAGCCCGGTGCCCGACGGCATGGCGCCGGTAATCGCGACGATCTTGTCGTCGCGTTCGGCTTCCTGAATGAGCGATTGCGCGAAGACCTTGGTATAGGCGGGCGCATTGGCGGGCGCCTTGGACTGCGCGCCGGTGATGACGTCGAATTTGGAGACGCCGTGATATTTGTCCTCGGCGGCCTCGGCGGGCGCATAGCCCTTGCCCTTCTGCGTCACGCAGTGAACGAGGATCGGCCCCTCGCCCGCGTCGCGCACATTCTTCAGCACGGGCAGCAGATGTTCCAGATTATGGCCGTCGATGGGACCGACATAATACATGCCGAGTTCCTCGAACAGGGTGCCGCCGGTCGCCATGCCGCGGGCGAATTCCTCGGCGCGGCGCGCGCGTTCCTCGAAGCTCTTGGGCAGCAGGCGCGCCAGCTCCTTGGCGATATGGCGCACCGAGCGATAGGTGCCGCCCGACAGCAGCCGTGCGAGATAGGCGCTCATCGCGCCCACGGGCGGCGCGATGGACATGTCGTTGTCGTTCAGGATGATGATGAGGCGGCTGTCCATGGAGCCCGCATTGTTCATCGCCTCATAGGCCATGCCGGCGCTCATCGCGCCGTCGCCGATCACCGAGATCACATTGTTGGTGCCGCCGGACAGGTCCCGCGCCACTGCCATGCCCAGCCCCGCCGAAATGGAGGTGGAGCTGTGCGCGGCGCCGAAGGGGTCGTATTCGCTCTCCGCGCGCTTGGTGAAACCGGAGAGCCCGCCGCCCTGCCTCAGGGTGCGGATACGGTCGCGCCGCCCGGTCAGGATCTTGTGCGGATAGCACTGATGGCCGACATCCCAGATCAGCCGGTCGTCGGGCGTGTTGAACACATAATGGAGCGCCACGGTCAGCTCCACTACGCCGAGCCCCGCGCCCAGATGGCCGCCCGTCTGCGACACGGCGTCGATCGTCTCCGCCCTCAGCTCATCGGCGAGCTGACGCAGGTCGGATTCGTCGAATTGGCGCAGATCGGCGGGCGTTTTGACCCGGTCGAGCAGGGGTGTGTCAGGCTTAGTGCTCAATACAAACCTCGGCAAATGTGCCGGCCGGAACGGAACGCGATAAAATCCGGCGGAAAACGGCGCGCCAGCTCAAGGCGGCGGCCTAGCTGCGGCGGTTTATAACGAAAACGGCCGCCTCCCGCAAAAGGTCGGCCTTTTGGTCGAACAAATCAAGGTGGCGGACCGCCTGCTCGGCCAGCATGGCCGCCTGGGCCCGGGCCCGTTCGGGGCCCAGAATGGACACGAAAGTGGCCTTTCCCGCCGCTTCGTCCTTGCCCGGCGTCTTGCCGAGATCGGCGGAATTTCCTTCCACATCGAGGAGATCGTCGGCGATCTGGAAGGCCAGCCCCATATCGTGTGCATAGGCGTGAAGCGCGTGGAGCGCAGCCGCCGAGGCATGGCCCAGCACGCCGCCCGCCTCGCAGGAAAAGGCGATCAGCGCGCCCGTTTTCAGCTGCTGGAGCCGCGTGATGGCGTTCATCTCGAGCGGCTGGCCCTCGCTGCCAAGATCGATCATCTGGCCGCCCACCATGCCGTGCCCGCCAATGGCCAGCGCCAGACGCCGGGTCAGCTCGCAGCGCACCCGGGCATCCTCATGCGTCGCCTCGTCGGCGATCAGCTCGAAGGCGAGCGATTGCAGCGCATCGCCCGCCAGCACCGCCGTCGCCTCGTCGAAGGCCTTGTGGACGGTCGGCTTGCCCCGGCGCAGATCGTCGTCGTCCATGCAGGGCAGATCGTCATGAACCAGCGAATAGGTATGGATGCATTCCACCGCCACGCCGGTGCGCAGCGCCGCTTCCTCATGCACGTCGAAGAGTTTCGCGCTTTCCCTCACCAGAAAGGGGCGGAAGCGCTTGCCGCCGGCCATCAGCGCATAGCGCATCGCCTCGAAAACACGGGCCTCGGGGCCTTCCGGCGAGGGGACCAGACGGTCCAGCGCATCGGCGACCTCAAGCGCGCATGCCTCCATCGCGCCGTCTATGGCCCGAACCTCGCGAGGGTGGTCTGCCATGCGGGAGAGACCTTCCTATTCGACGTCCAGCGGCTCGGTGCCCGCCGGATCTCCGCTTTCGGAGAGGCGGATCTTTTCCACCTTGGCCTCGGCCGCCTTCAGCCGGGCCTCGCAATGGGCTTTCAGCGCATTGCCGCGTTCATAGAGGTCGATGGATTTTTCAAGCTCCACATCGCCCGATTCGAGGCTCGCGACGATCTTCTCAAGCTGCGCCAGCGCTTCCTCGAAGCTCAGTTTTTCGATGTCCTTCTGAACGTCGGATTTCGCTGCGGCCATGAGGTCGGTCCTTCTTTCGGGCAGTGTCTTTTCGGGCGCGATTCGCGCCTTACATGGTCAGCATCAGCGCGCGCACATGGGCCCGCGCGGAAGATGCCAGGGCCCCCAAGTCATACCCCCCCTCAAGAGCAGAGACAATTCGGCCCTCGCAGAGATCGTCGGCGCAGCGGACCAGCTCCGCGGTGGCGAAGGCGAAATCGTCCTCGGTGAGGTTCATATTCGCCAGCGGATCGGCCGCATGGGCGTCGAATCCGGCCGAAATCATGATGAGACCGGGCTGGAACGACCGAAGCGCCGGCATCACCTCTTCCACGAAACTCTCCCGGAAGGCGCTCGAGCCGGTGCCCGGCGGCTGGCAGGCATTGAGGATATTGCCGAGCCCCCGCTCGCTCGCCCGGCCCGTGCCGGGATAGAGCGGCCATTGATGCGTCGAGGCATAAAAGAGCGAGGGATCGGTCTCGAAGGCGGCCTGCGTCCCGTTGCCGTGATGCACGTCGAAATCGATCACCGCCACCCGGTCGATCCCGTGGACCGCGCGGGCATGCATGGCGCCGATGGCGATGTTGTTGAACAGGCAAAAGCCCATGGCGGTGCCGGGCTCGGCATGATGTCCGGGCGGGCGCACGGCGCAAAAGGCGTTGCGCGCCCGCTTCGCCATCACTTCATCGACCGCGTAGACCACCGCGCCCGCCGCGCGCAGGGCCGCCTCGTAGGATCCCGGCGACAGGAAGGTGTCGGCATCGACACGCTGATAGCCCTCCGCCGGGACGCCGCCTTCCACGATCTCGATGAGTTCCGGCGTATGGACGCGGGCGATCTGCTCATGCGTGGCGCGCGGCGCTTCCACACGCTGCAGCATCATGAACTCCTCGGCCTCCAGCGCGCCCAGCACGGCCCGCAGCCTGTCCACGCACTCGGGATGACCGTCGGGGGTCACATGGTTGAGGCAGGCGCTGTGAGAAACGAGGAGTGTGTCCATTTTCAGCTTCGTCGATACCAGTCCACGCCGTTTTCGTCGCGCTCGACGGTCGCCAGCCCCCTGCCGATCAGGCAGCGCAGATGAGCCAGCGATTCGCCCGTCGCCATGAAGAAGACGTCCGCCGTGATCTTGCGCTTGAAGAGCGCGGGGAACACGTCGATCGCCCGGCGCGGTTCGTCGAGCATGTCGTGAAGCTTTACGAGGTTTTCCTCATGCTCGTCTATGAGCTGCGTCATACGGGTATGCAATCCGTAGAAAGGCTCGTTATGCGCCGGCAGCACGAATGTGTCCTCCGGCAGCTCGTCGCGAATGCGGCGGCAGCTCGCGATCCACTCCTCCAGCGGATTTTCGTAAGCCTCCGTCGGATGGACGCTGACGATGGAGGAAATACGCGGCAGCACCTGGTCGCCCGAAATCAGGATCTTGTCGGCTTCGGAATAGAGGCAGACATGCTCCGGCGCGTGACCGGCGCCGATCACCACGCGCCATGTCCGCTTGCCGATTGTCAGTTCGTCGCCTTCCTTCAGCCGCGCAAAGACATCCGGCAGGCGCGAGACGCGCTCGCCGAAATTGCCGAACCGCTTGGCATAGCTGTCGATGCCGCGCTGGGAAAACCCCGCCGCGCGATAGAAGTCCAGCGCCTCTTTCGGCGCGTCGCGCCCCGTGTCGAGCACGAGGTTGCGGCATTGCAGGAAGTCCGTGCGGGACATCTGAAGCGTGATGTCCCATTTGCGCGTGAACCAGCCCGCGAGCCCCACATGGTCGGGATGAAGATGGGTGACGATCAGGCCGGTGACCGGCTTTCCCTCCAGCTCGTCGGCGAAAATCCGCCGCCAAAGCGCCTTCACCTCGTCGTCGGAGACACCCGTATCGACGACGGTCCAGCCGTCCTCGTCCTCGAGTAGCCACAAATTGATATGGTCGAGGGCGAAGGGTAGCGGCATGCGCGCCCATTTGATGCCCGGCGCCACATCGACAAGTTCCGCGGGCTGCGGCAGCGCGTCCTGCGGGAAAGTCAGGCCGCCCTTTTCGCGCGGCATTTTTACGGATTTGCTCATCCCACACTGATAGGCGCGGGCCGACAGATCGTCAAATCGCCGTTTCAGGACGCTGCGTCAGGCAAGGCTTTTTGCCTCACCCCGCAAGCGCATCCGCGTCCAGCGCATAAAGCGGCGCTGCGCCGTCCATCACCGCGCCCTTCAGGCCCGCCGCGCCGGACAGAATGCTGCCGGCATAGAAAGCCCCCGTCGCCAGACGCGATTTGGCGAAGCTGTCGCCCTCTGGCAGCGTTGCGGCCTTCAGCGCGCCGCGCGTCAGGAAATGGCCGCCCGCCACCGTGCCGAAGAGGCGCAGATAGGGCGTCGCGCCTGCCATCGCGTCGGCGGGCGCGGATTTGAGTTTCTCCGCGATGTAATCGGTCGCCTCTTCCAGCACGGCGATGCCTGCTTCCAGCGCTTCGCCCATTTTCGGCAGTTCGGGCCGGTTGGACTTGCGGGCTTCTTCCGCCGTCTCGCGCATTTCGGCGATGAACTCTTTCACCACCTCGCCATTGCCGAGCGGCAGCTTGCGGCCCACAAGGTCGATGGCCTGGATGCCGTTCGTGCCTTCATAGATCGGCAGGATGCGCGCATCGCGCAGATATTGCGCCGCGCCGGTTTCCTCGATGAAGCCCATGCCGCCATGGATCTGTACGCCGGTGGACGCGACCTCGACCGCCGCGTCGGTGGAGAACGCTTTCGCAATCGGCGTCAGCAGATCGGCGCGCGCCTGCCCCTTCGCCTTTTCCTCGTCGCTCGCGCCATGATGCGCATGGTCGAGCGCCACGCCCGTCGCATAGCAGATGGCGCGGCAGGCTTCGGTCAGGCTTTTCATGCTCATCAGCATACGGCGCACATCCGGCAGCATGATGATGGGCGCCATCTCGCCGGCGGGCACATCGTCCGCGCCCGGCACGCCTTTCGGCGGACGGCCCTGCTTGCGCTCCTGCGCATAGGCCAGCGCATGCTGATAGGCCGCTTCGGCCACCGCCACGCCCTGCGTGCCGACCAGCAGGCGGGCATTGTTCATCATGGTGAACATGCAGGCGAGGCCCTTGTTTTCGGAGCCGATCAGCCAGCCCTTCGCACCGCCCTTCTCGCCATAGGACATGACGCAGGTGGGCGAAGCGTGAATGCCGAGCTTTTCTTCCAGGCCGATGCAAAAGGCATCGTTGCGCTCGCCCAGCGAGCCGTCGTCATTGACGAAGAATTTCGGCACGAGGAAGAGCGAGATGCCCTTGGTGCCGGCGGGCGCATCCGGCAGGCGGGCAAGCACCAGATGGACGATGTTCTCCGCCATGTCGTGGTCGCCATAGGTGATGAAGATCTTGGTGCCGGTGATGAGATAGCTGCCGTCTTCCTGCGGCACGGCCTTCGCCTTGAGCGCATTGAGGTCGGAGCCCGCCTGTGGCTCGGTCAGGTTCATCGTGCCGGTCCACTCGCCCGCGATGAGCTTGGGCAGGTACTTCTCGCGCAGCTCCGGCGCGCCATGAACGGTCAGCGCCTCGATGGCGCCCTGCGACAGGATCGGACAGAGGCCGAAAGAGAGGTTGGAGGCATTCCACATTTCCTGCATGGCGACCGCCAGCGCGCCGGGCAGGCCCTGCCCGCCATAATCCGGCGTCGCGGCGAGGCTGCCCCAGCCGCCTTCCACCCATTGCCGGTAGGCGTCCGCAAAACCTTTCGGGGTCTTCACGCCCTCGCCCTTTTCGAGCCGCGCGCCTTCCTCGTCGCCCGACCGGTTCAACGGGGCCAGCACATCGGCGGCGAGCTTTGCGCCTTCTTCCAGCACCGCCTCCACGAGGTCGGGGCTCAGTTCGGCAAAATCCCCCTTGCCGGCAAGCTCCGACAGGCCCGCCACATCGTTCAGAATGAAGGCCATGTCACGAACGGGCGCACGATAGGTCATGGGGGGAGACTCCTGAAATCACGGTGGATAAACAAAACGGGGAAGCCACATGGCGGTCCCGGCCAGTTTTACGTATTGTCGGGCCGGATTGTAACCCTCCGTCATGCCGCAGCCTGCCGTTTCCGCGGCGGGCGGTATGGCGAAATCGCGCTTTGCGAGGCCCAATATGACGATTGCCTATGAAGGCAAGGGAAAGCGCGCCCTTATCACAGGCGCCTCGGCGGGTATCGGGGCGGAGCTTGCCCGGGTTTTCGCCGAACATGGCTTCGATCTCGTTCTGGTAGCCCGCCGCCGCGAAAAGCTGGAGGCGCTGGCCGAGGAACTCGCCCGGGACATGAAGACCGACTGCCACATCATCGTGGCGGACCTCGCCGACCCCGCCGCGCCGCGCGCGATCTTCGACGAGGTGACGGCGCGCGGGTTGCGGGTGGATGCGCTGGTCAATAATGCCGGCTATGGCATTCCCGGCTATTTCCGCGACACGGCATGGGAGGATCAGGCCGCCTTCATTCAGGTAATGGTCACCACCGTTGCCGAGCTTTGCCATTTTTTCGGCCCCTGCATGAAGGCGCGGGGGTATGGCCGCATCCTCAATGTCGCCTCCGTGGCGGGCCATCTTCCCGCGTCGGCGGGCGGTACGCTCTATTCCGCCAGCAAGGCATTCGTCATCAGGCTCTCCGAGGCGCTGCATTTCGAGTATCTCGGCACGGGAGTCCATGTGACCGCGCTCTGCCCGGGCTTCACCCGGTCGGAATTTCACGATGCGATGGGCAGCCGCCAGAAAATGAACCGCCTGCCCGAATTCCTCTGGCTCGACACCAACCGCGTCGCGCGGGAAGGCTTCCGCGCGGTGATGGAAAACGATCCCGTCTACACGAACGGCTTCATCTACCGTCTGGCCGCCTGGCTTGCCGACATCATCCCCGACCGCCTTCTCTACCGTCTCATCGGCCGGCAATCGGGACGGACACCCATCGCATGACCGTCCCTTGCGTGACAGCGAGCGACGAAACCATCGCGGAGGCCGCCGAGGCTCTGTGCGAAGGGCGACTCGTCGCCTTTCCGACCGAAACCGTTTACGGGCTCGGCGCGGATGCCACCGACGACGAGGCGGTCGCCCGTATTTTCGAGGCCAAGGGCCGCCCGCATTTCAATCCGCTGATCGTCCATGTGTCCGGTAAGCCGGAAGCCGAAACTCATGCGATCTTCACGCCCGAGGCGGAAAAACTCGCCGCCGCCTTCTGGCCGGGCGGACTGACGCTCGTCCTGCCGCGCCGCGCCGATACGCCGCTTTCCCTTCTCGTCAGCGCCGGGCTCGATACGGTGGCGATCCGCGTGCCCGCGCATTCCGTCGCGCAGCGTCTCATCGCGGCGGCGGGCCGTCCGCTCGCCGCGCCTTCCGCCAATGCGTCCGGCAAGGTGAGCCCCACCCGCGCCGAGCATGTCGTGGAATCGCTCGGACACTCGCCGCTGCTGGCCATGGTGCTCGATGGCGGCCCCTGCGCGATGGGGCTGGAATCCACCGTGATCGGTTTTCCCGAAGGCGGGAGGCCCACGCTGTTGCGCCCCGGCGCGGTGGCGCGCGGCGACATCGAAAAAGTGCTGGGTGCGCCGCTTGCCGAGGCCGCGCCGCAATCGGACGAAGCGGGACGTTCCTCCCCCGGCCAGCTTGCCAGCCATTACGCGCCCAATGCGCCGATCCGTCTCAATGTGCGCGAAAAAGAGGATGACGAGATATTGCTGGGCTTCGGGCCCGACGCCCCGTCGCTCGGCGCCTCGCTCAATCTTTCCGTGAAGGGCGACCTCACCGAGGCCGCCGCCAATCTCTTCGCCATGCTCCGTGCACTGGACGATGAAGCCGAGGGCCGCCGCCTCGCCGTGATGCCCGTGCCGCATGAGGGATTGGGCGAAGCGATCAACGACCGTCTGTCCCGCGCGGCGGCGGACCGTAAATAGGCTATCTCCATGTTTCTCACCTCCCCCCTTGCGGGGGAGGTCGCCCGCCGAAGCCCGCAGGGCGAAGGCGCGGCGGGTGGGGGGCCGGCCTATCGGCAAATCTCCACGCATATGATTGCCGCATCACCCCCTCCCAACCCTCCCCCGTCAAGGGGGAGGACTTGAGCAGTACGCTCCGCCTCTACCCCGCTTCCCCGATCAATATTGTCGGCACATTGCAGGTGGGCTTGCGGATGGTCGCGACGAAGCTGCCCTTCTTCCGGCCCGTCTTCACATCCGACACGTCATAGCCCTGCGCGGCGAGGCGCGCTTGCACGGCATTGATGCGATGCGCTTTCCAGGCGAGCCCCCAGAAATGATCCACCTTGGGCGCGCGCGTTTCGTCCAGCGGCTGCACCACTTCCAGCGTCATGCCGCCCGTGCGGAAGAAGAGCTGGCGCACACCCCATTCGGGTTTCGAATGGTCGAGCGCGAGGCGGATATTCATTTTCTCCTCGAAGAGCGCCTTCACCGCCTCGGCATCGGGCGTCATCACCACCACATGGTCGGCGGCCTGCACGGCTTCTTCCTCCCGAACGCCCGCGCCGAGCGGTGCCATGGGCAGCGCATCCGCCGGACCCAGATGTTCGATGGCAAAGACCGTCAGCCCGCGCGTTGCTTGCCCGTCGATGAAGAAGCTCTTCCATTCCCGCTTCGCACCGGTCATCTCGTCGACGCCCCCGGCCGTCGCGACCTTGCCCACCGGCAGGCCCCGCGCGGCAAAGGCGTCCCGCGCGTCCTCGGCATTTATCACCTGCAGCGCGATGCCGAAAATGCCCTCGCCGTTTTCCTCCAGGAAAGCGTTCACCGCCGTCGCATTCGGTCCCTCGCCGGTCGCGGCCAGCAATTCCACATAGGTGTTCTCCAGCCTGTAAAGCACGTTGGAGGTGCCCCCGCCCGGATGCCCGCCCCGCCATGAGGGCGTGCGCCCGAAAATGCCGGAATAGGTCTTTTCGGCCTTGGCGAGATCCCGCACGGCGAGGATGACATGGTCGATGGCCGAAACTTCGCGGGTCTCATCGCTTGGATGGGGCATGGCGTTTCTCTCCCTTTTGGGGCAAGAGACTAGGCACGAAACGCGACAAAGGCCATGTTAGGCTTGCGCAAAACGATTTGCAGAGCCGTCATGCCCTTACCCGACCAGACCCTTCTCCAGGAAACGCTTGCCACCGCCATCGAGGATTTCGGCGTGCCCGGCGCGACGCTGCTTCTCTGGAACGGCACCGGCTTTGCCGAGGCGAGCGCGGGTGTCTGCAATATCGACACGAAAGTGCCGGTGACGCCGGACACGCTCTTCCAGATCGGCTCCATCACCAAGCTCTACACCGCCGCGCTCTGCCTGCAACTTGTTGAGGAAGGCAAGCTGAAGCTCGACGCGCCGGTACGCGAGACGCTGCCCGATTTCGCGCTTGGGGACGAGGACACCGCGGCGCGGGTCACGCTGCGCCATCTCCTCAACCATACGAGCGGGCTCGACGGCGATTTCTTCAAGGATGCCGGACGCGGCGAAGACCGGATCGAAAAATATGTCGGCCTGCTCAAGGACGTCCGGCAGATCCATCCGCTGGACCACATGTTCTCCTACTGCAATGCGGGCTTCGTCGTGGCGGGCCGCATGGTGGAAATCGCAAGCGGCATGGGCTGGGACAAGGCGGTCCGCACGCGGCTGGCAAAGCCGCTGGGCACGCCGTCCTTTTCCACCCTGCCGGAACAGGCCATGCGCTACCAGACCGCCATCGGCCATCTGGGCGTGCCCGGCTCGCTCATCGTCACGCCGATTGCCTATCTGGCTCAGTCCAACGCGCCTGCCGGCTCCATGCCCATGGCGCGGGCGCGCGACGTGCTCGCCTTTGCCCGCATGATGATGAATGACGGCAAGACGCCGGACGGGACGCCCATCCTGTCGCCGGAAAGCGTTGCCGCCATGCACGGTTTCACCGCCGCCTGCCCGGCAGGCATGAATATCGACGCCATCGGCCTTGCGAGTTTCATGTGGGACTGGGACGGCGACGGCACTTACGAGACCTTCGGGCATGATGGCTCCACCATCGGGCAGGCCGCCTGGCTGCGCTATCACCCGGCGAGCGGCGCGGCCTTCGTGCTGCTGACCAATGGCGGCAATGGCAAGGGCATGGCCGACAAGCTGATGGCGGAGTATTTCCCGGCGCTCGGTCATATCGCCCCGCCGCCCATGCCGCAGGCCGACCCCACGCTCGACTATGCGGCGAACCCGCTTCTCGGGCGCTATGGCAAGGCGAGCGGCACCATCGACATCTCCCAGAAAGACGGCAAGCTCATCGCCCATCATGCGCCCAGCGCCGAATTCGCGGCGCTGCAGGGCATTTACGATGTGGAGCTTTCTCCCGCCGCGCCCGGGCTTTTCGTCGGCGTGCCGCCTGGCTATACGCGCCCCGTGACCTATCATTTCCTGGAAGAAGACCGTTTCGGCCGCGCGCGCTATCTGCATTACGGCGTCCGCGCACATCCCAGAATCGACGAATAGACACCGACAAACAGATTTCATGCCCAGCCAAGAGACATTGCAGCGCTTCCGCGAGATCGTCGGTCCCAAGGGATATACCGACGATCCCGATGCGCTCGCGCCGCATCTTGTCGAACAGCGCGGCCTCTACAAGGGCAAGACCGTCGCCATGCTGAGCCCCGCGACGGTGGAAGAAGTCGCCGCCATCATGAAGCTCGCGCAGGAGACGAAAACGCCCATCGTGCCGCAGGGCGGCAATACCGGGCTTGTCGGCGGGCAGCTTCCCTTCGAGGCTGGAGAAGAACTTATCCTCTCCCTTTCGCGCATGAAGGCGGTACGCGCCATCGACACCGACAACAACACGCTCACCGTGGAAGCAGGCGTCACGCTTCTGGACGCACAGGAGGCCGCGGAAGAGGCCGACCGGCTCTTTCCGCTCAGCCTCGCCTCGGAAGGCTCCTGCCAGATCGGCGGCAATCTTTCGACCAATGCGGGCGGCACCGCCGTGCTGCGCTATGGCAATGCGCGCGACCTCGTGCTGGGCCTTGAAGTGGTGCTGGCCGACGGGCGCATCTGGCACGGGCTCAAGGGCCTCAGGAAAGACAATACGGGCTACGACCTCAAGCAGCTTTTCATCGGTTCGGAAGGCACGCTCGGCATCATCACCGCCGCCGTGCTGAAACTGTTTCCCCGCCCGCGCGCGGTGGAGACCGCCTTTGCCGCGGTGCCGAGCGTGGAAGCCGCCGTTTCGCTGCTGCGCGTCGCCGAAGCGGAGTCGGGCGGCATGGTCACGACCTTCGAGCTGGTGCCGCGCATCGGCGTGGAGTTCGTCACACGCCATCTCGACGGCGCGGAAGACCCGCTCGATGCTCCCTCGCCCTGGTATGTGCTGATCGAGATGACGGCGGGCCGCAAGGATGCCGGGTTGAGAGAGACCATGGAGGCCGCGCTCGCGGCGGGCATGGAAAAGGGGCTCGTCGCCGACGCGGCGCTTGCGCAGTCCGATACGCAGCGCGCCGCGCTCTGGGCGCTCCGCGAAAGCCTGTCGGAAATCCAGAAGCGCGAAGGCGGTTCCATCAAGCACGATATCTCCGTGCCCGTCTCCGCCATGGCCGCCTTCATCGCCAGGGCGAGCGAAGCCGTTAAGCGGGAAATGCCCGGCATCCGCCCCGTCCCCTTCGGCCATATCGGCGACGGCAATGTGCATTTCAATCTCAGTCAGCCGGAAGGCATGGACAAGGAAGAGTATCTCGCCCAGTGGGACCGCATGGCGGGCATCGTCCACGACATCGTGCGGGAGATGGGCGGCTCCATCAGCGCCGAGCACGGCGTCGGCCGCATGAAGCGCGACGAGATCGCCGCCACCAAGGATCCGGTGGAAATCGGGATGATGCGCACGCTGAAGCACGCCTTCGACCCGGCGGGCATTCTCAATCCGGGCAAGGTGGTGCGGGCGGAGTAGCTTTGGCCTGCATCCTTCGAGACGCGGCTTCGCCGCTCCTCAGGATGAGGATTTAACTCAGAATTCGTCCCTCATCCTGAGGAGGGCTGAAAGCCCGTCTCGAAGGATGAAGGCCCCCACATTCCGTCATTGCGAGGCGTGAAACGACGAAGCAATCCAGCGCTGAGTCTGCCGCCCTGGATTGCTTCGCTGACGCTCTCAATGACGTTGCGGAAAGCGCCTCAATCCGCCCCGCGCTTCATCGCACTGCCGATGGGAAGGTTCTGCGCCGCCACGATCAGCACCTTGTCGATGCGCGGCCCGTCCATGTCCACGACCTCGAAGCGGTAGCCGTTCCAGCCGAAATACTCGCCCTCGCGCGGCAGCCGTCCGAACCAGTTGTAGAAGACGCCCGCCAGCGTGTTCACTTCCGGGCTGTCGTCGCCGGGCAGCTTGGTTAGGCCCAGCAGGCGTCGCACCTCGTCCACCGAGACGACACCATCGATGATGTAGGAGCCGTCTTCGCGCTGCACCACGGCGTCGTTCGCCACGTCGGCATGTTCGGAAATGTCGCCGATCATGGCGAAGAAAATGTCGCTCATGGTCAGCGTCCCGACCACATCGCCATATTCGTCGATGATGAGCCCCATGAACATCTGGTTC
Organism: Parvibaculum indicum; assembly: GCF_011762095.1. Taxonomy (GTDB): domain Bacteria; phylum Pseudomonadota; class Alphaproteobacteria; order Parvibaculales; family Parvibaculaceae; genus Parvibaculum; species Parvibaculum indicum. Next base: position 163,680 of record NZ_JAASQO010000011.1, read on the forward strand.
GACTGCAACACCGACAGCGCCTTCAGCGCGGAAGCGGTGCGCGGGATATAGAGCGGCGGCGACATCTTCTGGAACAGCACCTCGTTCGTCTTGGGGGCTTCGACATGGAAGAGGTCCTCCACGCGGATCATGCCGACAGGCGGCCCGTCGGGCCCGCGCCGCACGGGATAGCGCATATTCTGGTAGCGCCTGATGGCTTCCAGATTGTCTTCCACCGGCGCGGTCGTATCGAGCCAGACGAGTTGCACGCGCGGCGTCATGATCTCGCTGACATGCATATCGCCCATGCGGAAGACGCGATGCACGATGTCGCGTTCCACGCCCTCGATGGCGCCGGTCGCCGCGCCCTCTTCCACCAGATGCTTGATCTCGTCTTCCGTGACCTTCGGCACCTGCTGGCCGGTCACGCCGTAAAGCCGCACCACGGCCTCGGTGGACCAGGACAGGAAGGTCACCGCGGGCGAGAGGATGCGCGAGAGCCCGTGCATGGGCCGAGCGATCCCCGAAGCGATCCCTTCCGGGTTCGACAGCGCGATGCGCTTGGGGACCAGTTCGCCCAGAATGAGCGAAAGATAGGTGATGGTGACGACGACCAGCGCGAAGGCGGCGGGCACGGCATAGGCCCCGACATAGGGCAGCGGCTTCAGCACCTCGGAAACCGGCTCGGCAAGCGTCGCACCGCCGAACGCGCCGGTAAAGACGCCGACCAGCGTAATGCCGATCTGGACGACGGAAAGGAAGCGGCCCGATTCCCGTTGCAGCCTGAGCGCCGTGTCCACGCCGCCCGTCACCCCGCCGTCGCGCTTGCGGGCGCTTTTCAACGCAAGCAGGCGCTGGCGGCTGGATGAGACCACCGCCATTTCCGACATGGAGAAGAACCCGTTCAGCAGGATCAGAACGAGAAGGATGATGACGTCAGACAGCATGGGGACCCCGGCGGCGCATGGTCGCCCAATTATAGGGTAGGACCGGCCCTTGCGCGACAGCGCTGAATTCCATGCGGCCGAACCGGGCTTTCATGCTAGCGTCACGCGCTTTCCCGGATCGCCTTACGGAGAAAGCGAATGACCGAAAAACGGCCCGAAACCGCCCCTGAAACGTCCAATGCGGAGGACTTCACCCTCCGGGAGGCGACCCTCCGCGACGCCGCCACCCTCGACGCATTGTGGCAGGCGGCGGGCCTTACCCGTCCATTCAACGATTCACGGCAGGACATTGGGTTTGCCCTTTCGGGGCCCGCCTCCACCATTCTCCTGCTGGAGCGGGAAGGCCATATCGGCGCCAGCGTCATGGTCGGTTATGACGGGCACAGGGGCACCGTCTACTACGTATCGGCAGATCCGGGCTTGCGCCATCTGGGTCTCGGCACCCGCATCATGCGGGCGGCGGAAGACTGGCTGACCGCTCGGGGCGTCTGGAAGCTCAACCTGATGATCCGCCCGGAAAACGAGGGCGTGCGCCGGTTTTACGAGACCCTCGGCTATGAGGTGGAAGAGCGTATCGTGATGTCGCGGCGGCTCGGGGATTGAAGCCCGGTCCACCGCAAGCCGTCACCCGGGATCCATTCCGAATTCGGCACGCTGCACGGATGGCGGACCAAGCCCGGCATGACGAAGAAGCAAGAAGTCAGAACAGATCCATCTGGTTCGCGTTTACGGGCTTTTCCGTCGCCTTCGGCGCGGGCTGCGCCTGCGCCTCGTCCTCGACCTCATGGCGCTCCCACAAGGAGGGATCGTCATTCGCCACGCGGTTGATCCGTGTACCGATGGGGACCGCCTCCATGAGATCGTCGGGCGCGGGGCGCAGCAGTTTCTGCACGTCCCTTGCTTGCGTCTCCGGGTCCAGCCACGCCGCCCAGTTCTTCTCGTCGAGGATCACCGGCATGCGGTGATGAATGGGCATCAGCGTTTCGTTCGCCTCCGTCGTCGCCACGGCGCAGGTGTCGACCTCGCTGCCGTCCGCGCCCATCCAGTTGCTGGCAATGGCCGCCATGGCAAAGCACTGCCCGTCGCGCCGGCGGATGAGAAAAGGCTGCTTCGGCCCCTTGCCCTTCGCCTTCCACTCGTAAAAGGCGTCGGCCGGCATCAGGCAGCGGCCATGGCGAAAACCGCCGCGAAAGCTCGGCTTTTCGTCGACCGTCTCGGCACGGGCATTGATGAGCAGCGATTTCGGCTCCTCCCTGGCCCAGGACGGGATCAGCCCCCAGCGCATCAGCCGGAAATGGCGTTCCCCGCGCTCCAGCGTCACGACGGGCACGGGCTGGGTCGGCGCGATGTTGTAGCGCGCCGGGAAATTGGGCTGCTCTCCATAGCCGAAGAGTTCCTTCATGGCCTTGGGAGGCGTGGTGATGGCAAATCGTCCGCACATGGGCGCGCAGTCTAGGCCGATTCCACCCCGCGCCGTCAGGCGGTCTCGCCGACCGGTCTCGTCAGGCAGCCTCATCCTGTTATATTGTTTCATCGAGACGTTCCGGGGGACGACCCGAAAGGACGGCAATGGCCGAGACGATCGAGACCGATACAGCGCCCAAGGCCCACAGCTCGCACAATCATCGCGCCTGCGTGGCCGATGCCATGGCGCGCGCGCAGGAAATCTGCGCGGAACGGGGCGTGAAGCTCACGCCGCTGCGCGAACAGGTGCTGCAGATCGTCTGGCGCTCGCACAAGCCCATCGGCGCCTATGAGGTGCTGGATACGCTGTCGGCAACGCATAAATCGGCCCGGCCGCCCACCGTTTATCGTGCCCTCGACTTCCTGATGGCCGAGGGCCTCATCCACAAGATCGAATCGCTCAATGCCTATCTCGGCTGTACGGATGCCGGCGCGCCCCATAGCGGCCATTTCCTGATCTGCCGGCAATGCGGCGGGACGGAGGAAATTGTCGATCCGAAGCTCGAACGCGCCCTTGACGCAGCGGCGGCCCATGCGGGCTTCCGGGCCGAACGCAAAACGGTCGAAATCACCGGCCTTTGCGCCCGGTGCGCCCGGTAATCCCGGGCCTGTACGGATCGCCTGTTCCACCGTTTCGGTAGGCATCGCGGATTGAACGGACGCGCTCATCCGTTAAGATCGCCCCTCATCGACAGGGTCTGGGCAGCCCCGCCGCCGTCACGACGACCTTAATCTGGGGAGAAAACATGATCCGCCGCACCGCGATGCTCTTCAGCCTCGCCCTTGTCATGCTCGCGCCCTTCATCGCCGCCCCTGCCCGGTCGGCGGAGGGAAATGCGCCCGGCGCCCGCTCCGGCCCCTTCGTCGTCACCGATCGCAGCCTCGCCGACCTCGCCGCCGACGGCTATGAGGTCAAAACCGGCTTCGGCCGCGCCCTGATCCTCCAGAAGGACGCATCGATCTATTCCTGCGAAGTGCCGCCCGCGCATGAGACGCTTTCCTATGCCTCCTATTTCATCTGTTCGCAGCTGAAGGAAACGAAACCCGGCGCGGCCGAAAACGAACCGGCCGGCGACGACGCAAAAGACGACAACCAGAAAAACTGAATCCCAACCAGAAAAGACAAACCTTCAGGGAGACAACATGACCTACACACCTTTCGATCTTTCCGGAAAGGTCGCCCTCGTGACCGGCGGCAATCGCGGCATCGGGCTCGGCATGGCGGAAGCCATGGCGCAGGCCGGCGCGGATATCGCCATCTGGGGCACGAATGAAAGCCGCAACAAGGAAGCGGAAGAAAAGCTCAAGGCCTATGGCGTGAAAGTCTATGCGCGCCAGGTCAATGTCGCCGAGGAGCAGGAAGTCGTCGACGGCATCGACGCCACCGTGGCCGAACTCGGCCGCATCGACAGCGTCTTCGCCAATGCCGGTATCGGCTATGGCGCGCCCTCCTTCGTGGAGATGAAGACCGACGTCTACCGCAAGGTGCTGTCGGTCAATCTCGACGGCGTGTTCTGGACGCTGCGCGAGACCTGCCGTCACATGGTGGAGCGCGCGAAGGACGGCGATGCGGGCGGCTCGCTCGTCGGCATTGCAAGTCTCGCCGCCATCGAGGGCGCCGGCAAGAACGAAGCCTATGCCGCCACCAAGGGCGCCGTTATTTCCATGATCCGCGCCATCGCGGTGGAACATGCGCGTTACGGCATGCGGGCCAACGCCATTCTGCCGGGCTGGATCGCCACCGACATGACGCAGGGCGCGCAGGACAATCCCGCCTTTGCCGAAAAGGTCATTCCCCGCGTGCCCGCGCGCCGCTGGGGCGAGCCGGAAGATTTCGGCGGCATGGCCGTCTATCTGTCGTCGGATGCGTCGTCCTACATGTCCGGCCAGACGCTCGTCATCGATGGCGGCTATTCGATCTTCTGATCGGACCCCGACAGCGCAAAAAGAGAAAGGCGGAGCATCGGCTCCGCCTTTTTCACTCCGGGGGAGCGCCGCGCGTGACCAGGACGTCGATGGCGTCGAGGCCCGCGCCCGAAAGCTGGATGATGGCACGTCCCGCCTTCAGCGGAAAATAGACCGTCTTCCCCTCGCAGGCGGGACCGCGCTCGTGACCGCTGGAATCGATGAGCTGCCCCCGCTGCACCAGGTCGATCCAGACCATGCCTCTCGCGCTGACGGCATAGGACCCGTCCTCCGGCACGTCGAAAACCGCCATTCCCGCGAAACCGTCCTCCATCGTTTCCGTCGCGGAGCCCGGCAGCGTTGCAAAGGTAACATCGGTCTGCCGATGGAAACGGAGATGCGTCTGCTTGCCCAGCGCCATCTTCACGCCGTCCGCCGCGTCGACTGTCTTCGCCGTGAGACGGACCGGGGTGTCTTCGGCCCATGACAGGCCGTCCGCCTTGCGCACGCATTGCGATCCGTCCGTCTGCATGGCATCGGCGAACGCCGGCACGCTTACCGACAGGCAGGCCGCTGACAGACAAGCCATCAGCACGCCCATACAGAACACGATCCTTCGCATCATCCGGCTCTCCCTCTTAAACGATATGTTTTTGTGTATATAACGCAAAATTCGTTATATCCATTAGAATATATCGAATCGCCCGGGGGTCCCATGTCCAAATCGAAACTCGCGCCGTTTGCCGCGGCGGTCGTCCTTGCCGCCCTTCCCGCCAACTCCGCCCGCGCCGGTGACGCATCGTCCGCGGACGACACCTTCACGCTGGGCAAGATCTATGTCAGCGCGGAACGCCCCTCGGAGGCCGCCGACGATGTGAATACGGCCACCGTCGACGCGGAGGAGATCGAGACCTTCGACCGCAAAAGCGTCGACGAAGCCCTGAAGCTCGTGCCGAGCGCCGATGCGATGAATTCCGGCGGCTCCCGCAACGAGGCCCTCATCTTCGTGCGCGGCTTCGATCGCTTTCAGGTGCCCTTTTCCATCGACGGCATCGTGATCTACCGCCCGGCCGACAACAGGCTCGACTATTCGCGCTTCCTCACCGCCGACATCGCGGAGCTGCAGGTCGCCAAGGGCTATGTCTCGGTGCTGAACGGTCCCGGCGCGCTTGGCGGCGCGGTGAATATCGTCACCCGAAAGCCGAAAAAGGCTTTCGAGCTCGACGCGAAAACCGGCATCGCCTTCGACAGCCAGGGCAAGGGGAACGGCTATCTCTACCAGGGCCGGATCGGCACGAAGCAGGAGCGCTTCTATCTCCAGGCGAGCGGCGCGAAGCTCTATCGCGAATATATGGGCATGTCGCAGGACTTCACGCCCACCGCGAACGAGGATGGCGGCGCGCGCAATCACTCGAGCACAGAAGACTGGCGCATCAGCCTCAAGGCGGGGTACACGCCCAATGCGAGCGACGAATATTCGCTCACCTACATGAAGCAGGAAGGCAGTCGCGAAGCGCCCTACCACGTCACCGATCCCGTCTCCTCCCAGCGGAACTGGACATGGCCGATGACGAGCCTCGAAAGCGTCTATTTCCTCTCGACGACAAGTTTCAGTGACGGTTTCAGGCTCAAGACGCGCGCCTTTTACAATGCGTTCGACGACAATCTCGTCGCCTATGACGATGCGACTTTCACCACGCAAAACCAGCGCAAAGCCTTCAAGAGCTATTACGAAGACGAGAGCTATGGCGGCGGCTTCGAACTCGAAAAGAAGTTCGCCGAGGCCGACACGCTGAAACTGGCCGCGAGCTATCGCCGCGACGAGCATGTCGAATGGCAATGGGGCAACAGCGCGCCCTTCACGCCCTATACCGAGCCCGAGCAGACGACGACGGAAGACACCCTGTCGCTCGCGCTCGAAAACACGGTGCATCTGTCGCCGGAATGGGATCTCGTGCTCGGCGGCAGCTACAATGCGCGCCACCTGTTGCGGGCTCAGGACTACACGACCTCCACGGGGCTTTTCTCCTACAACACCGCCGACACCCATTCATGGGATCGTCAGGGCGCGCTGGTCTGGTATCCCGGCGACACGACCAGGCTCCATGCAAGCCTGTCCACCCGCACGCGCTTTCCAAGCATCTTCGAGCGCTACTCCTCGCGCTTCGGCGGTTCGGTCTCCAATCCGGATCTGAAACCCGAACGCGCCACCACCGCCGAATTCGGCGTCGGCACCGGCACGCTCGACGAGCTGAAAATCGAAGCCGCGATCTATTACAACTGGCTGGAAGACGCTATCGAGCAGGTCCAGATTTCCGCCGTGCCCTATGGCGGCACGGGCCTTGTCGGCCAGAGCCGCAATGTCGGGAACGGCCATTCCTGGGGCTTTGAACTCTCGGCGGAAAAGCGCCTTGCGAGCTGGATCGATATCGGCGCCAACTACGCCTTTATCGACCGCACGATCACCGACCCGACGGATCCGTCCTTCCGTCCGACCGGCGTACCGGCGCATAAGGGCATGGCCTATGCCACGCTCCGCCCGCTCGAAAACATCACGGTGACGCCGAATATCGAATTCGCCTCCGACCGCTGGACGGAGGATTCGGGCGGCGCCTATTACCGGACCGGCGACTACCTTCTCGTCAATCTCCGGGCCAAATGGCAGGTGACGGATCAGGTCGCCCTTTCCCTTTCGGGCCGGAACCTTTCCGACGAAAACTACATGCTCGTCGACGGCTTCCCGGCGGAAGGGCGCAGCATCTGGCTCACCACCAGTTTCACCTACTGACGGGCGACGCCTTCCGGCGTCTTCCCTTCATGAGACCGGCCATTTCCTCCATCGCCTCGCCATTCGCCTTGAGGCAGGCCTTTTCCATGCGGCGGTAGAGCTTCACCACATCGCGGCCGGTCTCGCTCAGGGCCGCGCCGCCGCCGCCGCCGCCGCCGCGCTGCGTTTCCACCAGAGGCGTGGCGAAGCGCTGGTTGAGATCGTCCACCAGCAGCCAGGCCCGGCGATAGGACATGCCCATCGCCTTGCCCGCCTTGCTGATCGAGCCGCTCTCGTCGATGAGTTCCATCAGCCGGACCTTGCCCACGCCCAGCGCATGTTCGCTGTCGGTATCCACGCGCAGGGTCAGCCGCAAATTCTTCGTCATCTTGTCGGACCTCATCGAAAGGAATCGAAGATGCCGCATTGTGGCATCGCCGGCGGCACGCGGCTAATCCGCCTTCGTGATTTTCAGAACCTGCCCTTCGGAGCTGTCGGTCAGCACATAGAGCGCACCGTCCGGCCCCTGCTTCACCGCGCGGATACGCTCGCCGAGGTCCGTCAGCAGATCCTCCTCATGGGTGATCTTCTCGCCTTCATATTCGAGGCGGACAAGGCGCGGCTTGGCAAGCCCGCCGACGAACAGGTCGCCCTTCCATTCCGGTATGGCGTCGGACGTATAGAAGGCCATGCCGCAAACGCCGATGGAAGGCGTCCAGTGGTAGATCGGGCCGGTCATGCCGGACGCTTGGGCCTTGCCGGTGCCGACCGGCGAGCCGTCATAATTCATGCCGAAGGAGACGACCGGCCAGCCATAGTTCCGTCCTGGCTCGATCGCATTGATCTCGTCGCCGCCTTTCGGCCCATGTTCGTCGGCCCAGAGCTTGCCGGATTTCGGCTCGATAGCCGCGCCCTGCACGTTGCGATGGCCGTAGGACCAGATTTCCGGCCGGGCATCGCCTTCCGGCCCGCCATCCTCCGCATAGGGATTGTCCTTGGGGATGCTGCCGTCCGGCCAGATGCGGACGATCTTGCCGAGATCGGAATCGAGGTCCTGCGCCTGCCCGCGCACGCTGTCGAAATAGCGCTCGCCCAGCGTGACGAAGAGATGACCCTTCCGGTCGAAGACCAGCCGCGAGCCGAAATGACCCGATCCGTCCACCTTGGGCTTCTGGCGAAAGATCACCTTCACCTCGCTAAGGCGCGGTTCGTTCATGTCCTCGCTGAGCTTGCCGCGCAGCACCGCCGTGCCGTTCCGCCCGTTCTCGCCCGGTTCGGTGAAACTCAGATAGACGAGCTTGTTCGTCTCGAAATCCGGATCGAGCGCCACGTCGAGAAGACCGCCCTGCCCCCTGACGTCGATCTCGGGCAGCCCGGCCACCGGATAGGACAGTCCGCCCTTCTTGTCGACGATGCGCAGCCGGCCCACGCGCTCGGTCAGCAGCATGCGTCCGTCCGGCAGGAAGGCGAGCCCCCAGGGGTGGTCCAGTTCGTCGGCAAAGGTGGCGACACGGATCGTCGCCTTTTCCGTCTCGACCCTCTTGTCGATCCTGTCGTTCGCCACGGCCGGTCCGAAACCGAAGGTCAGGCACAGAATGGCCGTGGCGAAGGCTGTCAGCTGGCGTGGCATGAAAATCTCCTGATTTGGCCCCTCTTCCCATTTGGGGTTCCGCCGGGGCAAGGCAAGCAAGGATATTTCCAGGCGTGGAAATACCTCAATCCTGCCCCTAAACTGCCATTTCGGGATGGAGACTGGGCCTGCATGTTGCCGCGGGCCCAGGGCGGGGCTGGAGAAGTCTATGCGCGTGATTTGTATGCTTCTGCTGGCCCTCGGCCTGACGGTTCTGCCGCGGGGTTCCGCCCAGGCCGTGCCGCGCGAGATGATGCGGCTCGCGGAAGTGCTTGGCGCCGTTCACTATCTGCGCCCGCTTTGCGGCTCGGGGGAAGGGCAGAAATGGCGCAATCAGATGATCCGCATGCTCGATGCCGTCCCCACCGCACGCGACGAGCGGGAAGTGCTGATTTCCCATTTCAATATCTTCTACTACCGCTATCGTGACGCCTATCCGCGCTGCACCGGCAAGGCCGCCCGGGACGCCAATCGTCTGGTTTCGGAAGGCCAGCGCCTTGCCGAAGCCCTCGCCCGCCGGGGGTACGGGCAATAGGCCGGATTACGCAAATTAACCGCATCTTCACGAAGGTCGCGCCGGGCTGCGGGAGTATGCTAGTAATGCAGTCAAGGCCCCTGATTTGCCCGGTGGGCCTCTATCGTAGAGACTGCGCCGCGATTTTCGCGCGGATGAGGACAGAATGGCCGATGATTTTCCAGGCGATCCCCTGGTGAGATTTTACGAAGACGAAGCCGGCGACATGACCGAGCCGCCCGAGGGCGAGCAGCGCCGCCTGGCGCTCCAGAATATTCTGGATGCCTGGGACGAGACGCTGGGCGAAGGCGTATCCCCCGATATTCTGGCGAGCACGGCCATTTTCGCGGCGCTGTCCGACATGGTGGAAGCCTATGGCGAGGAAGCGGTCGCCGAAATGACGGACGGCCTGTCCGACCGCATCCGCTCGGGCGAATTCACCCTGAACCGCGTCGTGAACTAAGCACGCTTTTCCGGAGGAACGCCAGGTCATCCCGAGCCGGGTTCCTAACTTCTCCAAATGAATATTGAGTTCAATCCCGCGACGCAGCTTTCATAAGTCCGTCGAACCGTTCTCCCGACGCGCGGGCAGCTTTCAACAGCGCTGCGAAGTCATCGGGCGGATTGCCGCCATCAAGCATACCGTTGAAGACCGCATAGGCATCCGTCCTGCTCCCATAGGCGCGTAGCGTTTTGTCGTCATTGACCCAAGCCAGAACGATAATTTTCGTCCCACTGTCAAAACGGAAGAACAATCGATATTGCTGGAAGAACTTGGCGCGGAACCAATGCTTCCGATCCTCGCCCAGCGTATTCCCCTGACGGAAGGCCGGATCGCCAGGATCGGCCGGAATGACTTCCGTCACCAGCTTGACGATGGCGGCCAGCCGCTTGGCGCAATTTTTCTTTCGGTAGCTGTCGGGATCGCGCCGCTTGCGTTGCTCGACCTCCTCGACCAGTTCGTCGATCTGATCGAGGAAGAGAGGATGCGCATAGATCGACCAGTCATTGACGGTGAGCGGCGCCCCTTCCGGCCGTTTCATTCGTCATCGGGCGACAAGGCCGCGTCGAGATCGACGTCCACCCCTTCGACCAGCGCCTTCATCCGCTCCAGAAGGGCGCCGTCAAACGCGCGCAGCCGTTCCGGATGCTCCCGCACGTCCTTTTCGAGCAGATCGAGAAAGGCACCCAATGCAGGGTCGCCCGCCTCTTCCCGGTCGGGCTCGATATACACGCGCCCGCTCTCATCCGTGCAGTACCGGATATGATCGCCCTTCCCCAGATTCAGTTGCCGGCGCACGCCGCTCGGTACCGTCGTCTGGTAACGATCGGTGAGTTTCGAGACTTCTTTGACGAGCGCGGCCATGGCGGCCTCCCAAATGGTAAGTCGGTTCCCCGGACGCCACATAGGTAATGCAATTGCATTACCATGTCAAGGCGCCCGCCCCATCCCGGTCGGACCGCGATTTGCCGTTTGCGCTCAGATCATTACTTCGATGAGGCGCGGGCCCTTCTGCTTCATCGCCGAGGAGAACTGCTCGGTGAATTCTTCCAGCGTTTCGGCGCGGCTGGCTTCGACGCCCATGCCCTGCGCGAGCTGCACCCAGTTCAGTTCCGGGTTGTGCAGATCCAGCATGGAGAGCGCCTTGGGGCCGGGGTTTTCCGCGCCCACGCGGGACAGTTCCACATTCAGGATCGCATAGGAGCGATTGGCGAAGATCACCGTCGTCACGTCGAGCTTCTCGCGCGCCTGGGTCCAGAGCGTCTGCAGCGTGTACATCGCGCCGCCGTCGCCATGCAGGCACACCACCTTGCGATCCGGGCAGGCGACCGCCGCGCCGGTCGCCAGCGGCAGGCCCTGCCCGATCGAGCCGCCCGTGAGCGAGAGATGGTCATGCGGGGCCGCCGACGCCGTTGCGATCATGGAGCCGATGCCGGAGGTCGCGGCCTCGTCCGAAATGATCGCGTTTTCCGGCAGGAGATGACCGACCACATGACCGATGGTGAACTGGTCGAGCTGGCCGTCCGTCAGTTCCGGCTTGTGCGCGGGCGCCACATGGGCGGGCTCCTTCGGCGCGCCCAGCGCCTCGGCCACCGCTTCCAGCGCCTGAACGCCGTCTTCATGTGGATGGGCCAGATAGCCGATGCCCGTTCCTTCCGGCGTGCACCAGCTCGGCTTGCCGGGATAGGCGAAGAAGGACACCGGCGGCTTCGCGCCCACCAGCACGAGTTCCTGCACCGGCTCCATGAATTCGACGATCTGCTCGGCGAAATAGGGAATGCGCTCCACGGCGACGCGGCCCGCTCCGCGCTGGATGCGGGGCGCGAAGGTGTCGCACATCAGGCGCGCGCCGGTCGCCGCCGCGATTCGGCCCGCCGCGATGAGCCCGCGCTCCTTCAGCACCTCGCCGCGCAGCAGGAGGGCGGCGTTCTTGCCGGCTTTTTTCAGTGCTTCCACGCTGCGCTTCACCGCGTCGTCGGAAACGGCGGTCGCCACGCGGCGCGGCAACGGGTCGGCGGGGCCTTCCGCGTCGAGCCAGGCGGTATCGGCCGGCAGGATGAGGGTCGCGATCTGGCCCGGCGCTTCCATCGCCGCCTGCACGGCCCGCGCGCCGTCCGCGGCCACGGTCTTGGAACTGGTGGAGGAATGGATCCAGGCCGAAACGGGGCCCGCGAAGCCCTTGATGTCGGAGGAAAGCGGCGCGTCATATTGCGCGTGATAGGTGGCGTGATCGCCGACGATATTCACCAGCGGCGTCGAGGCGCGCCGCGCATTGTGCAGATTGGCCAGGCCGTTCGCCATGCCGGGCCCGAGATGCAGAAGCGTCGCGGCGGGCTTTTCCGCCATGCGGCCATAACCGTCCGCCGCGCCCGTCACCGCGCCCTCGAACAGGCCCAGCACGGCGCGCATCCCGTCCACCTTGTCGAGGGCGGCCACGAAATGCATTTCCGACGTACCGGGATTGGAGAAACAGACCTCGACGCCCGACCCGACCAGAGTGCGTACCAGGCTTTCGGCGCCGTTCATTTTTTTCGATGACATCAATCTGTCTCCCTGTCTGCCGGTCTTGAACTGTGCCGGGCTTAAACCAATCCGAAAAGTTTAAAGACGAGTCGGCCCAGCACAACCAGGCCGAAAATCGTAATCAGCGCGCCGGACACGTGGTTCACCTTTTCCAGCAGGCTGTCGTTCATGCGTTTGCGGAAATAGGCGACGAAGCCGGAGACGCAGCACCACCACAGCACGGACCCCGCCATCACCGAAGCCACCACCGTGGCCGCGTGGCCGTAATCCTCGCCCTTGCTGGTCAGGCCCGCTATGCCGCCGAAAATGGCGATGAAGCCGAGCATGGTCGCCGGGTTGGTGATGGTCAGCGCGAAGGTCGTGCCGAACACCTTGGCCTGCGCGGTGGCGGGCTTGTCGGTCTCCTGCGCTTCCAGATGCGGATGGGTGAAGAATGTCCGCAAGCCCATCAGCACGAGGAAGAGCCCGCCGGCGAGCTGAAGATAGATCTCGAACCGGACGACGAGGTCGATGGCGGCTGTCAGGCCGAAGCCCGCGATGATCGCGAAGATCGCATCCCCCGTCGCCGCCCCGCCGCCCGACAGGAAACCGTTCAGCCAGCCGAAATGCAGCGTCCGCCTGATCACGATGAGGTTTACCGGTCCGATCGGTGCCGCCACCGCCATGCCGATGGCTATGCCGTTGGCAATCAGGCCGAAATCAATCATACCGAACCCCGAAACGCATACTCGTTCACCGCCCCGTGACGACAACGTCGTTGCCGGGCGGTTCGGCATAGAGCTTTTCCACCAGATCGGCCCGGCGCGACAGCGCGGTCGCCTGGTTGATATAGCCCTTGTCGGTCAGTTCGCCCGCGTCGATGCTCGGCGGCTCCACCATCAAAAGCGCGCGCGAGACGCGCGTGCTCGAACCGGGATTGCCGGCATTGTGTTTGCGCAAGCCTTCCGCGAGCTGTTCCAGCACCGCCGGGTGGCGGACGAGATCTTCCACCGCCATTTCCGGATCGCCCGCCACATTGCGGCAGGCGGGAATGTTGGGGAAGCCGAGAATGCCGATATAGTCGCGGTCGAGACCGGCGATCAGCGCATCCTGCAAAATGCCGTTGGAGGCGCCCACCGCCTGCACGCGCAGCTTGCCGGCGCTTACCCATGTGCCGGTGGAGAGCTTGAAGTCCTCCGCCACGCGGCCGTCGAAGACGAGCCCTTCCATCGGATTGTCGGGGTTCACGAAACGCGCCCCGTCGCCGAGGCGGTAGAACCCCTCCTCGTCATAGGCTTCCGCGGTCTTTTCCGGGTTCTTGTGATAGCCGGGCGTAATGCAATCGCCCCGCACGCGGACTTCCATCTTCTGTCCGGTGGGCGCGAGCTTCAGCTCGATACCGGGCAGCGGCAGGCCCAGAAGCCCCATGCGCTCGGTCGGCCAGTGCACATTCATGATCGTCGGCGCGGTTTCCGTCGCGCCGTAACCGGAGGAAAACACGATGCGTTCGCCCGCCGTGCGAAGCGCCACGTCCTGCATGCGATTGTATATGTCCTGGCTCAGCGCCGCGCCGCCATAGGCCAGCGACCGCAGCCGCGAGAAGAAATTCTTCGCCAGCGCCTCGTCGCTTTCCAGCGCATCCACCAGCAGCGGATAGGCGGCGGGCACGTTGGAATAGGAGGTCGGTGCGATCTCGCGCAGGTTCTGCACCGTTTCCTCGAACTGGCCCGGCACGGGACGCCCGCCGTCGATGTAAAGCGTGCCGCCCGATGTCAGCGTGTTGTTGAGGATCGCATTGCCGCCGAAACAATGGTTCCAGGGCAGCCAGTTCAGCAGCACGCCGGGCTCGTCGTCCTCGCGCTCCTGCTGCACGCTGCGCGGCATCACCGCGTTGACGCGCATCATGCGCTGCGTGGTGATGACGGCCTTGGGCATGCCGGTGGAACCGGAGGTGAAGAGATATTTCGCCACCTCGTCGTCATGCTGTTCCTCGAAGCGGGCTTCCGCGCCCGCGCCGGGGCGCGTCGCCAGCAGGTCTGCGAAGGGCGTTCCCAGCGACCCGTCCACGGTCACGAGTTCCACCCCGTCCAGCGGCAGGGCGGCCAGCGCGCGCTCGAAGGGCGCGGATTCCTGCATGAAGATCATTTTCGGTTCGACCAGGTCGAACACATATCTGAGCTTCTCGAAATCGGTGCTGATCGTCGAGTAGGAGGGCGAGACCGGCGTCGCCGGCGCCCCGGCGAGGATCGCGCCATAGCTCATCAGCGCATGTTCGATGGAGTTGCCCGACAGGATCATCACCGGCGTCGACTGGTTGAACCCCCGGTCGATCAGCGCCTGCCCGATGGCGAAGACCTTCTTCTCGGCATCCGCATAGGTCAGCAGGTCCCACTCGCCGAAGCCTTCTTTCGCGGGCTTGCGCTTGCCGAGCCAGACACGGTCCGGCGCGTTCTCAGCCCATCGGCGGAGCGGCGAAATCAGGTTCGGGGCCGGATCGCGCAAGGGATGCGGGTTGCGCAGGATGATCGACCCGTCCTCGCGATGTTCGACGTCGATACGCGGCTCGACATAGCGTGGGTCTCTGAAAGGCTGCTGAGACATGAGCACCGGGTTCCTCCCCTTATTTTACATATCGGCGGCGCATAATGAGCATGCGCCGCCTTTTTTTGTTTTTTGTGCTTATACAGTTTTTCTTTACGTCGCGTCAGGCATTCACGTCGACAACGACGCGCCCGCGCACCTTGCCGGCCAGAATCTCGCCCGCCAGGCGCGGCAGATCCTCCAGTTTGGCTTCGCTCGTCATCGCCTCGAGCTTGCGCATGTCGAGGTCGGTGGCGAGGCGCCGCCAGGCGATTTCGCGTTTGGCCATCGGCGCCATCACGCTGTCGATCCCCTGAAGGCGTACGCCGCGCAGGATGAAGGGCGCGACCGAGCCCGGCAGGTCCATGCCCTGCGCCAGGCCGCAGGCCGTTACCGTGCCGCCATAGGCGGTCTGGGACAGCGCATTGGCAAGCGTGGTGCTGCCCACCGCGTCCACCGCGCCCGCCCAGCGTTCCTTGCCGAGCGGCTTGCCGGGTTCGGACAGTTCGTTGCGGTCGATGATCTCGGTGGCGCCGAGCCCCTTGAGATAATCGGCTTCCGAGGCGCGGCCGGTCGAGGCGATCACCTTGTAGCCAAGCTTGGAGAGGATCGCGATGGCAACGCTGCCCACGCCGCCCGCGGCGCCCGTGACCAGCACCGGGCCCTTGTCCGGCGTCACGCCGCCGTCTTCAAGCCCCATGACGCTCAGCATGGCGGTATAGCCGGCCGTGCCGATGGCCATGGCCTGGCTCGCGGTGATGTTGTCGGTGAGCTTCACCAGCCAGTCGCCCGGCACGCGCGCCTTCTGCGCATAGCCGCCATGATGGCCCTCGCCCACGCCATAGCCGTTCAGCACCACGCGGTCGCCTTGCGAAAAGCCCGCATGGCGCGACGCCGTGACGGTGCCGGCGAAGTCGATGCCCGGAATCAGCGGATATTTGCGGATGATCGGCGCAGCGCCCGTCAGCGCCAGACCGTCCTTGTAGTTCACGGTCGAATAGTCGACGGCGACGGTGACGTCGCCTTCCATGAGATCGTCTTCGGTGATGTCGACGAAGTCCGCTTTGGGCGCGTCATCGGTCTTGGAGACCATGAGAGCGCGAAATTTTTCGCTCATTTTCCGTCCTTCATGCGCTTGCCGCGCAATCTTTATGGATTCGGCCCGTCAATCCGGGCCCGAGATGGGTTTATAGGGGGACAAACCATCCTAAATCGCTGGCAGGGTCAAGGCGGATGCGCCGGACCCGCGGCGCGGAAAGCGGCGGAAACGCTCGCGCCGCGCCGGTCCGGCATCGCAGGCGGCCCGGCTGGCACTCACCTAGGGCGGCGAGTTCCAACACTTTGATTCATTTGAATAATTCGAGATTATTCCGGCTTGTCAAGCTGGCGCGATGCGTCAGCGCTGCTTACGCTTTTGACGTATCCCTGTCACATGAGCGGGTAAGCGCGATGTCGGAACTGAAGCAGATGCTGGATGGCTACCGCCTGATCACGGCGGAAATTCTCTACCGGATGCCCGATCACCCCACCCTGCTGCAAAGCTAGAGCGGTTTCATCATAAAAGGAATCGTCAGGGGATTCCCACGGGGGACGACACATGATTCTGTATCCCGAGGCAGATCGGGAGGCAGATATGG
>NZ_JAASQO010000012.1 GCF_011762095.1 Parvibaculum indicum
TCCGAGCTGGCCTCCTCTTCCAGCCCGTATGTTGAATCAGATCACGTCTGATTTGGGAATCCCAAACGATTCAAAACGATGGGAAAATGCTCTAGCTGGGTTGTTTTGAGCGGAACGATCCGCAAAGCCGTCTAGCGGCGCTGCCACCAGCCGCGGCGGGCAGGGCGGTCCGGCTCGTCGGCGTCGCCGCTCTCGTCGGTATCCGCCGTGACGGGTTCCCTTTCAGGCTCCGCATCGGTTTCCGGCTGCTCTTCCTCGTCGGAGGACGCAGCTTCATCCGCTGCCTTTTCCTCTTCCATATCGGAGTGCTCTTCGACGGCTTCTTCACCTTCCATGAAGACATCCACCGGGACTTCGTCCTCGGTTTCGATCTCGTCCTGAAAGTCATCCGGCGTCAGATCGTTCTCGTCTTCGTCGGTTTCCTTTTCGGAGGTGTGGACCTCTTCACGCGAATAGGAAAGAAGGATCTCTTCTTCCTCGCCGTCTCCGTCGTCGCTGTCGACGGCGTTATCGCCGCTGTCGTCGCCGGAATCGCTGTCGTCAGCGGCAACCGCATCGCCGGAAGTCTCGCCTTCCTGCTGCTCCGTATCGCCCTGTTCCTCGCTGCGACGCCGGTTGCGGCGCCCGCCGCGACGTCCGCGGCGGCGGCGCTTGCGCGGCTGATCGCCGTCGTCGCCTTCCTCTTCGCCGGTCTCCGCGTCGTTGTCGGCCTCGGCCTTCGGTTCGTCGCTCTCTTCGTCGGCGGGCGATGCGGCGCCTTCCTCGGCGGATGAGGCGGAGGCATCGTCGCGCGGCTTCCGGCGGCGGCGACGGCGGCGTCCGTTCCGGCGTCCGCTCTCTTCGTCATCGTCGCGGGTGGCCTGTTCGCTTTCCTCGTCCTCGGAGCGGTCTTCTTCCGCTGCCGCGTCCTCGCCGGGTTCGTCGGCATAGGTGCTTTCGATATTGATCGCCCCCATGGCCGGCCGCGTGCGGGTGCGCTTGCGGGGCTCGGCGACTTCGACCTCATGGTCGGAGCCGGACAGGGTCGCATCGCCTTCGACATAGATCGACACGTTGTAGCGGTCTTCGATGTCGAGCAGCGTCGCGCGCTTCTGATTGAGGATGTAGATCGCGGCTTCCGTCGGCACACGCACGGTAAAGGCTTCCGCCTTGCCCTTGATCGCCTCGGCTTCCACGGCACGCAGCACATGCAGCGCCATGGATTCCACGGAGCGGATGAGGCCGGTGCCCTTGCAGTGCGGGCAGGTGACGGTGGAGCTTTCCAGCACGCCGGAGCGCATGCGCTGGCGCGACATTTCCATCAGGCCGAAATGGCTGATCCGGCCGACCTGGATACGCGCCCGGTCATGCTTCAGGCATTCCTTCAGCTTGCGTTCCACCGCGCGGTTGTTGCGGTTCTCATCCATGTCGATGAAGTCGATCACAATGAGGCCGGCAAGGTCGCGCAGACGCATCTGGCGCGAAATTTCTTCCGCCGCTTCCAGATTGGTCCGGAGCGCGGTCTGCTCGATATTCCGTTCCTTGGTGGAGCGGCCCGAGTTCACGTCGATGGAGACGAGGGCCTCGGTCGGGTTGATGACCACATAGCCGCCCGACTTCAGCGTCACCACCGGGTCCAGCATGGAATCGAGCTGCTGGTCCACCTGGAAACGCTGGAAGAGCGGCTGGCGCTCCTTATAGGGCTGCACGTTCTTCGCATGGCTCGGCATGAGCATGCGCATGAAGTTCTTGGCTTCCTTGTAGCCCTCATCGCCCTCGATCTGGATGGTGTCGATATCCTTGTCGTAGAGGTCGCGGATCGACCGTTTGATGAGGCTGCCTTCCTCATAGACAAGGGTGGGGGCGCTGGAACGCAGGGTGAGTTCGCGAACGCTCTCCCACATGCGCAGCAGATATTCGTAGTCGCGCTTGATCTCCGCCTTGGTGCGCTTGGCGCCCGCCGTGCGGACGATAAGGCCCATGCCCTCCGGCACATCCAGCGACTCGGCGATGGATTTGAGCTTCTTGCGGTCCGTGGCCTGGGTGATCTTGCGGGAGATGCCGCCGCCGCGCGCGGTGTTCGGCATGAGGACGCAATAACGTCCGGCGAGCGACAGATAGGTCGTCAGCGCCGCGCCCTTGTTGCCGCGCTCTTCCTTCACCACCTGCACGAGAATGATCTGGCGGCGCTTGATGACTTCCTGGATCTTGTAGGAGCGGTAGTTGAAACGCTTCTTGCGCGGTTCCGCCTCTTCCAGCGCGTCTTCGTCGCCCATGCTCTCGACGGTCTCGTCGGAAAGCACGATTTCCGTCTCGCCATTGCCGGTCGCATCGGATTCTTCCAGCTCGATGACGGCGTCTTCCTCGTCGCCATATTCGGCGGTGTCTTCCTGAACGTAGTCTTCGTCGGAATCCGACAGCGCGTCGTCGGCGCCCGCCTCATCCTCGGCTTCGCCGTCATCGGCCACCGCTTCGGCGGTTTCTTCGGCGTTCTTCTGCTTCGCGGCCTTGGCGCCCCGCTTCTTGCGCGGGGCCTCGTCCTCGGCATCCTCTTCGGCCGCGGCCTGGCGGGCTTCATCGGCCTGCTGGCGGATCAGCGCTTCCCGGTCGGCGACGGGGATCTGGTAGTAGTCGGGATGGATTTCGCTGAAAGCGAGGAAACCGTGGCGGTTGCCGCCATATTCGACAAAGGCCGCCTGGAGCGAGGGCTCCACACGCGTCACCTTGGCCAGATATATGTTTCCTCTGAGTTGCTTCCTGCTTTCCGATTCAAAGTCGAATTCATCGACACGATTGCCGGCGACGACCACGACCCGGGTTTCTTCCGGGTGGGCCGCATCGATAAGCATCTTCTTTCCCATATGGAAATTCTCCACAGCGCCTTCTATGACCGGCTTCCGATAGCGGATTGGCTATGGGCAAGCTCGGCGCGAGGGCGCCTGATGTTTGGGCATGCGTCCGTCCGGCGCCTGTCCGGCGCGGTGACGGGGCTGCAAGCTGGGTGTGATTTAATCGGTAAATATCGCGGCGGCGGGCGAGTGCGCGGCGCGCCTGCGTGCCGGAAACCGGCGCAACAGGGCGGCAGCCCCATATCTCGGGGGCGCTTCTGCCGAACTCGTCGATTCGCTCCGTAACCGCGTTTAGCATCTCTTCCTTTGCACCCATTTCGCGCCTTGCGGCGGCGCGCCGGGGTGCCGGCGATTTTCCGTCCTGGCCGAAATCCGGGTGCGCTCGGAGCTGCTGTTTGGCAGATCTCTGCGGCGGTGGAGGCCGGTATGGCCCCATGCGCTTTGAAAGCGCCCTGCCGCCATAACTCAAGCGGTCGCGCCCGGACAGGCGATGACGGATGCGGGCGAGGCTGAAACGAAGCAACCCAAGCGGTGCAAAACGGCATGCCCTGGGGCGATGCGGGATTGGGCCTTACTCGGCTGCGCGAAACTGTCTGCCCGAATTCCTCGGGGAAGCCGACCGAATCCGCAGATGCGGAGCCATGTCGGCCAATATGCTGTTTTTACCGTTTGCCGGTCCGATTTGGCAAGCACGCCTTTTCAGGCGCCGCCAACAGCCGAACCATGCCTCCGGTCGCAGACATTAACCACCTTGTTCATTGAAATTCCTTTAATTTTGGACGTGTTAACCGATTTTGAAGTATCATTGCTTTAATCTTTTTCACGAGGGTGCTTCGTGCATTGCGAAAAACCCGTATCGAGGTCTTTGCCGTCTTTCGACGCGGCGTGCCGCCCGGCTCCCGTCCGGGGCGAGACATACCCCTCGGGAGGCGAGGAATCCGGCATGACCCGGATGGGATCGGGATTGCGCCTGTGACAGAAGCGTTCATGAGTTCCGGCCGGCCGAACCGTCTTGAAGGGGCGGAAACAGGCAGATTGTGCGCCGCCTCGCGTTTTTTCCTGTCCGCGCTCCTGCTCGTCGCCTTCCAGTTCCTGTCGCCCGTTCCGGCATCCGCCGAGAAGCCGGTGCCGCTGCCCGCGCCGCAATCGCAGGCCGCCGCGCCCGGGCAGGCGGGTCTCGATAGCGACGAATTGAGAAATCTCGTACTCGGGGCGCTCAAGGAGGCCGAGGCGGATCCGGGCGACACACCCGTCCGGGACACGGCCCTTCCGGACCCCCAAACCTCGCCCGTCACGCAACCGGCGCCGACCGCCGCCAGGTCCGACGGTCCGGTCGGCGCGATCACGAATGCAAGACTGGGCGATCACGGCCGGGAGACCCGCTTCGTCCTCGAACTGAACGGCGCCGACCCGGTCGTCTATGAGATTTCGACCGTCTCCAATCCCTATCGCCTCGTCATCGACCTCCAGCATGTGGATTTCAGGCTTCCGGAGGGCACCGGCAAGCAGGCGGTGGGCGTGGTGAGCGGTTTCCGCTATGGCCGCTTCGGCGACGACAGCTCCCGCATCGTTCTCGATCTGACGGGACCGGCGGTCGTGGACCGCAAGTTCGAGCTTGAACCCCAGGCCGGGTTCGGGCGGCGTATCGTGCTGGATATCGCATCCACGGATGCAGGCACATTCGCCGCGCAGAACAGGCCCGATGACGATGCCGCCGCCGTCGCGGCCTTGCCCGATACGATGATCCCCATCGAGAGGCCCGCCGCGGGCGTGATCGGCCGCCGCGTCGTGGTGATCGATCCGGGCCATGGCGGCGTCGATCCCGGCACGATCGGCCGGTCCGGCGTGAAGGAAAAGGATGTGGTGCTGGCCTTCGCGAAGGAGTTCGCAGACCAGCTTCGCGCGACGGGCCGCTATGACGTGCGCCTGACCCGCAGCACCGACCGCTTCATCAAGCTGCGCCAGCGCGTGGCGATCGCGCGGCAATACAACGCCGACCTCTTTGTGTCGATCCACGCCAATTCCATCAGCAAGCCCAGCGTGCGGGGCCTGTCGGTCTATACGCTGTCCGAGACTGCCTCCGACAAGGAAGCCGCGGCGCTTGCCCGCAAGGAAAACGCCTCCGACATCATCGCCGGCGTCGACCTGGGGGGCGAGTCTCCGGAAGTGACGGGGATCCTGATCGACCTCGCACAGCGCGAGACCAAGAATTTCTCGTCGCGCTTTGCCCGTTCGCTGGTCGATTATGCGAGCGCGCAGACCCATATGCTCCGCAAGAGCCATCGCTTCGCAGGCTTCGCCGTGCTGAAGGCGCCCGATGTGCCTTCCGTGCTGGTCGAACTCGGTTTTCTGACGAATTCGGGAGATGAACGCGAATTAACGTCATCTTCGTGGCGCAAAAAGGTATCGCGGAGTTTTGTGAAGGCCGTGGATCGGTATTTCGGCGAAAGATTGGCCGAAGCGCCCGAATAGGGCCGGCGCGTTCACCATGGCGGTAATCGGCGCTGCCATGCAGGCGCCATATTTGCTATCTAGCAGAACTTCAGGGCAGGGCGTCTCGCCGAATTGAGACCATCTGCCGATGGGCAGACGAACAGGGTGGCGTGTGGAGCCCGATGGTTAGAATACTGGCGTTTATATCGGCGTTTTTCCTGACGCTCATGTTCGTGGGTCTGCTGGCGGGCGGCTATTTCGTCTGGCGCCTGAACCAGGATTTGCCCGATTACAGCAAGCTCGCCAATTACGA
This sequence comes from Parvibaculum indicum, assembly GCF_011762095.1. Taxonomy (GTDB): domain Bacteria; phylum Pseudomonadota; class Alphaproteobacteria; order Parvibaculales; family Parvibaculaceae; genus Parvibaculum; species Parvibaculum indicum. Next base: position 5,575 of record NZ_JAASQO010000012.1, read on the forward strand.
GCCGCCCGTGGTGACGCGGGTTCATGCGGCGGATGGCCGGCTGATCGGCGAATATGCCGAGCAGCGGCGTCTCTATGTGCCGATCGACGTGATACCGCGCCGCGTGATCCACGCCTTCCTCAGCGCCGAGGACAAGAATTTCTATTCGCATGGCGGGATCGATGCGAAAGGCATCGTGCGCGCCGTGTTCGACAATGTCCTGAACGTCATCAGGGGACGGCGCCTGGTCGGCGCGTCCACCATCACGCAGCAGGTGACGAAGAACTTTCTGCTGACGAACGAAGTGAGCTTCAACCGCAAGATCAAGGAAGCGCTTCTGGCCATCAAGCTGGAGCATGCCTACACCAAGGACCAGATCCTCGAACTCTATCTGAACGAGATCTATCTGGGCGCGGGCAGTTATGGCGTGGCCGCCGCGGCGCTCAACTATTTCGACAAGTCCCTCGACGATCTCACCGTTGCCGAGGCCGCCTATCTGGCGACGCTGCCCAAGGGGCCGGCCAATTACCATCCCTATCGCCATCACGATCGCGCCGTCGCCCGCCGCAACTGGGTCATCGGCCGCATGGCGGAGGACGGCTACATCACGCCGGAAGTGGAAAAGGAAGCACAGGCCACCGACCTCGTGGTGGATATGCGCGACCCCGGCGTGCAGATCGCCGACGCCAGCTATTTCGTTGAACAGGTTCGCCGCGAGCTGGTGGACCGTTATGGCAATGACAAGCTGCTCAAGGGCGGCCTTTCCGTTCGCACGACCATCGACACAGGTCTCCAGCAGATCGTCACCGAAGAATTGCGCCGGGGGCTCGAGGCCTATGACCGGCGCCATGGCTGGCGCGGCCCGCTGAAGAAACTGGAAGCAGGGGCGAACTGGCGCGACGAACTGACCGGCACCGATCTCCCTGAAGATCTCGAGCCGTGGACGCTTGCTGCCGTGCTTGGCGTGGAGACCGGCAAGGCGCAGATCGGGATTCGTCCGAAACGGCTGCCCAGCGGCAAATTCGCCGATGAAACGCAGAAAGGCACGATCCCGCTCAGCGAAATGAAATGGGCCCGCAAGACGGTCGGCAAGGTCTATCTGGGCCCCGAGGTGAAGAAGGCCGGCGATGTGCTGGACGTGGGCGACGTCGTTTATGTCGAGCCGGTGGACAAGGACGGCAAGCCGGTCGCAGGCGACGCGACGCCCGATCATTATGCGCTGAGGCAGGTGCCGGCGGTGAACGGCGCCGCCATCGCCATGGATCCGCATACGGGCCGCGTCCTCGCCATGCAGGGCGGCTTTAGCTACGACCTGTCGGAGTTCAACCGCGCCGTTCAGGCGATGCGCCAGCCGGGCTCCTCCTTCAAGCCCTTCGTTTATGCCGCTGCGCTCGACAGCGGGTTTACGCCCGCGAGCCTCGTTCTCGATGCGCCTTTCGTGCTCGACCCCGGGCCGGGACAGGAACTCTGGAAGCCGCAGAACTACGAACATAATTTCCGCGGCCCTTCGACGCTGCGCTACGGCCTCGTTCATTCGCGCAATGTGATGACCGTCCGGCTCGCCCAGTATGTGGGCATGGACAAGGTGGCCGCCTATGCGAGGAAGTTCGGGGTCATGGACGACATGATGCCGGTCCTTTCCATGGCGCTGGGCGCGGGCGACACGACGCTGCTTCGCATGACCTCCGCCTATGCCATTCTCGACAATGGCGGCAAGGACGTCGTGCCGACGCTGATCGACCGTGTGCAGGACCGTCGCGGCCGCACCGTCTACAAGCACGACAAGCGCGCTTGCCCCGATTGCGACGCGCCCTGGGAACCGGGCATGTTGCCGCCCGAACTGCCCGACGACCGTCCCCAGGTCGAAAACCCGCAAACGGCCTATCAGGTCACCTCGCTGCTGGAAGGCGTGATCCAGCACGGCACCGGCTCCGCCGCCCGCAAGGTCAAGAAGCCGCTGGCGGGCAAGACAGGCACGACGAGCGAGGAACGCGACGCCTGGTTCATGGGCTACTCGCCCAACCTGGTGGTAGGCGTCTATGTCGGGTTCGACGACCCCATCCCCATGGGCCGCGCCGAAACCGGCGGGCGCGTGGCCGCACCGATCTTCGCAGACATCATGCAGCGCGCGCTGGCCGACAAGCCGGCCATCCCTTTCCGCATTCCGCCCGGCATCAACTTCGTGAAGATCGACGGCGATACGGGCAAGCTCGCAGGTTCCGGTACGCAGCACGTCGTGCTGGAAGCCTTCAAGACCGGCACGGCGCCGACGGCCGGCAACGACAATGGCGGCCAGCCGGATGTCGTGGGCGGGTTGGGGCAGCGCAATGACGATACCGGCACCGATGCACCCTCCGGCAGCTCCTATGGCGACGGTTCGGTCGGTGCCGGCACGGGCGGTCTCTATTAGCGTCTCACGGGTTTACAGCACTCGCCCCAACGCCTATTTTCCGGCCCTCTTGAACGGAGACGAGAATCCATGCGCGCCGAAACCCAGGTCACGATTGACGAACTCAAGCAGTCGCTCGAACTGCTGAGGAGGCATCTTTGACTGGGATAGCGCCCTCAAACGGTTCGACGAGCTGACGGCAAAGGCCGAAGACCCCGATCTCTGGAACGATCCCGACACCGCGCAGGAACTGATGCGCGAGCGCACGCGGCTGGAGGAATCGATCAAGCGCTACCGCTCGCTCGAAGCGGCCCTGACCGACAATGTCGAACTGATCGAACTCGGCGAGGCCGAAGGCGACGACAGCATCGTGGGCGAGGCCGAGCAGGCGCTGAAGACGGCGCTGGACGAAGCACAGGCCGCCCAGATCGAGACCATGCTGTCCGGCGAGGCCGATTCCAACGACGCCTATCTCGAAGTCCATGCGGGCGCGGGCGGCACGGAAAGCCAGGACTGGGCGCAGATGCTTTTGCGCATGTATACGCGCTGGGCGGAGAGCAAGGGCTACAAGGTCGAGCTGATGGAACGCCATGACGGCGAAGAGGCGGGTATCAAATCCGCCACGCTGCTCATCAAGGGCCATAACGCCTATGGCTGGCTCAAGACCGAAAGCGGTGTCCACCGGCTGGTGCGTATCTCGCCCTATGACAGCGCCGCGCGCCGCCATACCAGCTTTTCCAGCGTTTGGGTTTACCCGGTGATCGACGACAAGATCGATATCGAGGTAAGCGAGAGCGATGTGCGCATCGACACCTACCGAGCGAGCGGCGCGGGCGGCCAGCACATCAACACGACCGATAGCGCCGTGCGCATCACGCATATTCCTACCGGCATCGTCGTCGCCTGTCAGAACGAGCGCTCGCAGCACAAGAACCGCGCAACCGCCTGGGACATGCTCCGGGCTCGCCTTTACGAAACCGAGTTGCAGAAGCGCGAAGAGGCGGCCCAGTCGGAGGCGGACAGCAAGACCGATATCGGCTGGGGCCACCAGATCCGGTCTTACGTGTTGCAGCCCTATCAGATGGTGAAGGATCTGCGCACGGGTGTGGAAAGCGGCAACCCGCAGGCCGTGCTCGATGGCGGCCTCGACGAGTTCATGGCCGCCTCGCTTGCCGCCCGTATCGAGGGCAAGAACGAAGCCGTCGAGGATATTGCCTGACGGGAAATCGCCTGAAAGGGCCTCGCCGGCTGCGAACGAGAAAGGCCTCGCCGGGGACAACCGGCGAGGCCTTTTCGATTCAGTCGTCCCGTCTACGGCCCTTGCAGGGGGGCGGGGGGCAGTAGACCGGAGCGTATCGTTTACTGCGCCGCGGGGCGCTTCACGACAACACCGCCATCCTTGACCACAACCGGGCTTTCGCCGGGTTTCTCGGCCGACGAGGAAGCCGCCGCCGGGCGCGATCCGGTATCGTTGCTGGACATGTGGCTGGCCTCGGCCGGGCGCGGCGCGGGGCGCGGCGTCGACGACGCATCGGGCTGGCTGATCGGATCGTCGGAATGACGGCAGGCGCCTTCGAAGAACGCGCCGGTTTCGACCGCCAGCGCTTCGTGAAGGATATCGCCTTCCACGTGGCTGGTGGAGGCAAGCTGCACGCGGCGTCCGCGAATGGTGCCGTGTACCCGGCCGCGGACGACGATGTCCTCGGCGACGATCTCGCCGGTGATGGACGCCTTTTCGCCGATGGTCAGCGACTGGCTGCGAATGTCGCCCTCGATCGTACCGTCGACCTGAATGTCGCCGGTCGCCGTCAGATTGCCATGCACGACCAGATCGCTGGAAATGATGGACGGCGCGGTACGCACACCCGACGACGGACGACGGGACTGAGAAGGCGCAGGCGTCGGCGCCATGCTCGGTGTTGCGTTGCCGGTGCTGGCGGCGGCGTCTTTATCCTTGCTTCGAGAAAACATATTGCCCTGCCTCAATGAACTTTAACGGGTCCCGGACAATGCCGTCATACTTCACCTCATAGTGAAGATGAGGACCGGTACTCCTGCCGGTTGACCCAACCCTGCCTATGACCTGTCGGAATGCAACTTTCTGGCCAGTTTTGACGTCGACCCGGCTCAGATGGCCGTACCGCGTCGTAAAACCGTTTCCGATGCTGATCTCGATAAAGCGACCATAGCCGCTCTTCCAGCCTGCAAATGTGACAACGCCCTCGCTCGGCGCATAAACCGGCGCGCCGTAGGCCGAGGCCATATCCAGCCCCGGATGATACCCCATGCGCCCGTTGAACGGATCCCGGCGGGGGCCGAAATCGCTGGTGATGCGATAATGGGCCAGAGGCGACGCCAGGGGGATTTTGGAAATGGATTCAGTAAGTTTCGCCTCTTCCTTGAGGTTCTGGCTAACCCTGAAGAGCTGTCGGGTGAAGGGGGTATGGTCCTCACCGTCGCCATCCGCGTTGCCGGTCAGGCTGATGAATGGACCGCCCCGGCCTGCATCGCTGTCGCCGGAGGCGGTGCGTCCGACAAAGGTGTCGGGATCGACGACGCTCGTCATGCGGATGATGGATTTGAGCTCGCGAACCCGACGATCCGTCTTTTCCTCGACCGTGTTGATGAAGGACTGCTGGGCGTCCGCCAGGGCATCCAGGCGCGTCTCGATATGGGACGCCGTTTCATTCTGGTAGCCGCGAAGCAGGCTGGAAAAGTCGATGCCGCTCTCGCTTTGGGCCGGGCCGCCGACCGACTCCAGCTCCGCCGATTGCTGCGGGCGGGTGGTCGTGTTGAGAACGGTGGTCCTGGTCGGCGCCTGGTCGGCGCGCATCAGAAGCGAATTGCCGCGGTCGTCGTCGCTGGGGGGCTTGCTCGTCGCGGCATAGCGCTGGCGCATCACGTCCAGTTCGTTCGACGCGGTCTGCCGCGCGGCCATCAGGGCGGCGAGCTGGTGGTGTTTTTCTTCAAGTTGGCGAGTGGTTGCAAGGAACCGCTCTTCCGAGATGACAAGCTGACCGTTCAGTTCGTCATAGGCGGACTGAAGCTGCGCCATGCGCTCTTCATAGGCGCCCTGCATCTTGCGGTAACGCTGGTCCTTGGATGCGATGATCTGTTCCTTGAACACCACATTGACCGAGGAGAAGGCGACCCAGCCCAGAAACAGGAAGGCAATGGCCGCGAATACCGCCTGCGTGAGCGGCGGCAGCGACATGAACTGAACCTGTCCATGACTGCGGATGTAGATTTGGCGTTCTGTGTAGTGATGGCGCCAAAAAGTAAGAATGCGGCCCAGCCAGCCGGCATTTTGACGGTGCATGCCCCTCAATGCCCCAAATCCCCCGTGATCCTAGCGACTATCTCACCCATTTTGAGACAGAATATCAACATAGCCACGTTTCGTTTTGATGTTAATGGTTAACAGCCGTTCATAGAGCGCTGATTTGTGGCAATTGGTTGTTTGTCTCATTTCGCCGCTTCGTCACGCAGGATTTGGGCCAGCGGTTCGTAGAAGGAGGAGGGCATGCCAGCCTCCAGCCGCGCCGCGTCATTGAAGGGCGGTTTGAGGGCGCCCCGGAAGTGCCGCCTGACGGTTTCATGGAAAGCGGTCTCGGGGTCCCGGCCTTCCTTTTCGCAGAGATGGCGGAACCAGGCAGCGCCCGCCGCGACATGGCGCTTTTCCTCCTCATAGATGATGCGCAGCGCGGCCGCGCTTTCGGTATCCTGCGCCGCTTCCAGCCGGTCGATCATCCCCGGCGTGACGTCGAGGCCGCGCGCTTCCAGGACCATCGGCACCACGGCCAGCCGGGCCATAAGGTCGGCCCGCGTTTCTTCCGCGGCCTCCCACAAGCCGTCATGCGCCGGCAGGTCGCCATAGCGCCCGCCCATGGCGGCCAGCCGCGCCTGAAGCAGGGCGAAATGCCGGGCTTCGTCGTTGCCGACGCTTATCCAGTCGTCGAAAAAGGCCCGTGGTAAATCCTGTCCGGCAAAACGGGCGACGATATCGAAGGCGAGGTCGATCGCATTCAGCTCGATATGGGCGACAGCATGCAGGAGTGCGAACCGTCCCCGCCGGCCCTTGAAGCTCCGGCGCGGCATTTCCGAAGGCGGCAGCAATGGCGGCGCATCGGGCCGTCCGGGCCGGAGAGGCGGGGCGGGCGCCTCGCCTGCGGCGGGCAGAAGCGCCAGCGTGCCGCTTTTCCAGGCAGCCGCCGCCTCCCGGGCCAGCGCGGCCTTGGCATTTGCCTCCCGGGTTGCGAGCACGGCGCAGGCCGCATGGACCAGAGACGGAAAGGCGCGGATCGTCATTGGCGTCAGAGGGCCCTGGCCGCCTCGAGAACCTCTTCCGCATGGCCCTTGACCTTCACTTTCGGCCAGACCCGCCGCACCACGCCTTTTTCGTCGAGGAGCAGCGTACTGCGGACGATCCCCATGAATTTGCGGCCATAGAGGCTTTTCTCCTGCCACGCCCCATAGGCCTCGATCATCTTGCCCTCCTCGTCGGAGAGGAGCCGGACGGTCAGGTCGTGCTTGTCGCGGAAATTGCAGTGCTTCTGCACGCTGTCCTTGGAGACGCCCAGCACCACCGTCCCGGCCTTGTCGAACTGCTTCTTGAGGGCCGAAAAGGCAATGGCCTCCGTCGTGCAGCCCGGCGTGTTGTCCTTCGGATAAAAATAGATGACGACCTTCTGGCCCGCGAAATCCTTGAGCTTGACCGTGCTGCCGTCATCCGCGGGGAGCGAGAAGGCCGGGGCTTTCTTGCCCTCCGGCGGGAAGGGGCTGTCGGCCGCTTTGGCCGCCGCCTTGGTCGAGGCGGTTTTTTTCGCCGCCGAAGCGCCGGATTTGGCCGCGCCGCGCGTTTTTGTCGTAGATGCGCCCGCGCCGGCCTTGGTCTTCGGTTTCGATGCGCTCTTGCCCGGTGTTGTCGCCATGTCGACCTCTCGTTACCCCGTTGATCCCGCCTTTGTCGGAAAGCGGGCCGTTAACTCCGATCTTCCGAATGATCCCTAATATGCATTTGCGGCTGCGCGAAGCCAGAGGCCGAATGCATTGCGATGCGGTTCGGGAGCGAATAGGGGATTTCCTTCCCCATGGGACTCGCTTTCGCCGTATTTTTGATGTCTTGAATTATCCGGATTGTGTTTTTCTTCGATGAGTCCGTCTTGATCCGCCGTACCAGTAAAATCCTTTTGGAAATCGTGGGCGTGGCCGTGGCCGCCGCCGCGGTGCTGTTGGCGGTGTTCGCGTGGCGGCTCAGCACCGGCCCGGTTCCGGTTTCGCTCCTCAACCAGACCATCGTCGACGCGGTGAACCCGTCTCTGAACGGCGGCGAGCTGTCGCTGGAGGATACGGTCATTGCCTGGTCGGCGGAGGACCGGCGTCTTTCGCTCCGCCTTGTCGGGGTGGAACTCAAGGGCGCGCAAGGCAATGTGGTCGCCCGCGTCCCCCAGCTCTCGTTCCGCCTCAGCGTTCCGGCACTGCTGGTCGGCACGGTCGCGCCGACGACGATCCGTCTTTACGGCGTCGAATTCGCCATCATACGCGATCCCTCCGGCATCACGCTGGGCCTGTCCGATAACGGACGGGAAGAGCAGAGCGCGCCGGACGAGTACGGGCAGTCCGCGGGGCTTTTCGCCATGCTCATGGCGTCGCTGAGCGAAGACGATCCGGCGATCCCGTTTCTCAGTCATCTGCGCCGGGTGGGTGTCCGGCAGGGCACGCTGCACTTCATCGACCGGGTGAACGATGTCGAGTTCGTGGCCCCCAACGCGAATATGTATGTCGCCCGCAACGGGCAGGCGCTGGCCGGTGCCCTGAGAACCGACCTCAGGATCGGCGATACCACGGCGCATCTCTCGCTGAACGGTACGCTGCCGCCCGATGCGCAAATGGCGAAGGTCGCCGCGCAGCTCGATAACCTCAATCCCGCCCGTCTGGCCCAGATGTCGCCCGCCTTCGACGCCTATCGCATTTTCGACGCACCGCTGGCGCTGACCGGGGACCTGGAAATCTATCGCGACGGACGGATCGAGGGCGCGACGCTTGCCATCGACGCGGGCGAGGGGCGGATCGACCTGCCGGACCCGTGGAACACCGAACTGCCGCTCGAAATGGCGCATGCGGAGTTGACGCTGGACGGCGACAAGCGGGAGATCGCGCTCAAGACCCTGTCGCTGCGCGCCGGGCCTCATGCCGCCGATGCGACGGGCACGCTCGTCTACAACGATATTCGCGGGTTCAGTCCCTCCGAACTGGGGCTCGACCTCAAGGTCACCGGCTTCCGCACAGAAGTGCCGGGCTTTTTCGAGGGGCCGGTCGAGGCGAGCACCATGGTGCTCAGGGGCCAGCTCGACCTGGATGCCCTGGCCGCGAAAGTGGACCGTCTCGCCGTCGATACGGGAAGCGGCAAGGTGACCATGTCCGGAAACCTGGCGATGGGCGAAACCTCGCCCGTGCTGGAGCTGAACGGTACGCTGGACAATCTCACCCTGCCCGAACTGCTCGATATCTGGCCGCTGCCGGTGGCCGACGGCGCGCGCAAATGGGTGGTGGAGAATATGCAGGGCGGCCGCGTTTTCGGCGGCCGGTATGATGTGAACATTCCCGACGGCATGCTGGCGCAGGTGGAGGAAGGCACACCGCTGCCCGAGGACGCGGTCGATTTCACTTTCAGTATGGACGGGACCGACGTCAGCTATATTGACGGCATGCCGCCCATCGAAGATGTGGCGGGCCGTGCAAAGCTCACCGGCGACACATTCGAGGCTTGGGTGGATGGCGGCACGGTCCGGCTGGACGAGGCGCGGAATGTGGCGTTCAGCAACGGCCACTTCATCAAACACAAGCTGGACAACAAGAAGGAGCCGGGCGTCATCGATTTCACGATGGCCGGAAAAACCAGCGACCTGCTCGGTCTGCTGGACCACGATCCGCTCAACCTCATCGGCAAATTCGGCCTCGACCCGGCGAAGGTGGCCGGAACGGGGCGTGTCGACGGCCATATCAGCCTGCCGCTCGTCAAGGAAGTGACGTTCGACGATGTCGACTTCTCCGGCAAGGCGCAGGCGATCGATGTCGCCATCCCGAACATTCAGCCCGATATTTCCGTCACGGGCGGCACGCTCTCCATCGATGTGGCGCGGCAGGGCATGTCGGCCACCGGCAAGGTTTCGCTCAACGCGGTCGGACCCTTCGACCTTCAGTGGAAGGAACGCTTTACTGCCGGCAAGGGACCGTCTTCCCAATATCGTCTTAGCGGTGTGCTGGACGATGCGGGCCGCAAGGCGCTTGATCTTTCGCTGGGCAACGTCATATCCGGCCCCATGACCATCGATGCCTCCCTCTCGGGTGATGGCAAGTCCGTCAGGGATGTGAGCGTCGCCGCCGATGTCACGAAGAGCACCGTGCGGGCGCCTGTCCTTGGCTGGACGAAGGAGCCCGGCAGGGCGGCGACCGTCAGCGCGGACATCACATTTCTCGAGGATGGCGGATACCGGATAGCCGATCTGGATATGAAGGGCGACCGGATCGACCTGCGCGGCTCGCTGACGCTGGGCGCGGAGGGCGACCTGCGGGAGGCCGACCTGCCGGTGGTGAAACTCGGGCCGAAAAACGATTTCATGCTCCGCACGAGCAAGGGAACCGACGCCGCTCTGCGCATAGATATTACGGGCGCGAGCATCGACAGTACCGGCCTTTTGGGTGCCGGGGGCGGTGAGGAAGAAGGGCTGGACGCGAAACCGGAATTGCCGATCCGCGAGGCGGCGCAGGACAGGGCGAGGCGCATCCGCGTCGTCGCCCGGCTCCTGCAGGTGAGAGGCGACGGCGACCTGTTGTTGAAGGTGCCCGCCGCGGACCTCACCTTCGTGGACGGGCGGCTCTATCTTGCCGATCTGAGCGCGACCGATCCTGAAGGCAAAAAGATCACGGGCAGCGTGAAAATCGCCGCGGACGGCAAGCGGCGGATGCGACTGGACGCGCTGGACGCCGGCGCGCTGATCGGCGTGCTGGGTATTTCCGAAAGTATCACCGGCGGCGAGTTGATGGCCGAGGGCGTCTTTACGGACGACAAGATCTCGCCGTCGCTGGCGGGTCGTGTGGCGATCGACGAGTTTCGCGTCGTCGATGCCCCGGTCCTGGCGAACCTGCTGACGGTGGGCTCTCTGACCGGCATCCGCGACACATTGGCGGGCGAGGGGATTTTCTTCCAGCGGATGGAAATGCCCTTCGCCCTGGACGGCTCCAGCCTGGAGGTCGACGATGCGCGTGCCTCGGGCCCGGCGATCGGCATTACGGCGTCCGGCACTGTGGAGTTGGCGGACAATATGCTGAGCCTGGAAGGGACGATTGTGCCCGCCTATACGATCAATTCCATTCTGGGCGAAGTACCGCTGCTCGGCCCGCTGATCGTGGGGCGCAAGGGGGAGGGCATATTCGGCTTCACCTATCGCATTCGCGGCGCCTCCGATAATCCCGACGTCCTGGTGAACCCGCTTTCGGTCGTGGCGCCGGGGTTCCTGCGCCGTCTCTTCGAATTCGGCAGCCAGATGCCCGACAAGGAAGAAAAGGCCGAAACCGGCCGGAAAGATGCCCCCGCGCCCGATGCGGCGGAAAAACCTGCCGGAAAATCCCGGGCACCCGGCACACCCTGACTTTCCGCCTTAGAAAACGATGAAATAGGCTATTGCGTAGTCGGCCTCCGCAAATGCTATCCTCCATCTCAGGGAGATATCGCTCTGGGAGGAGTAGAGAAGATGAGCAGCAATGAAAAGATGACGGTGGATTCCGCCTATGAGGCGGTCGCACCGGACGACTTTCCGGCCATGATGGATGTCGATCGCTACGGCACGAGGTCGTCGGCCTTCGACAAGATCATTTCCGCCACGCACGATCACTTCTGGGATCCGCTGGACGACAAATATATCGACTACGGCCAGCCCTTCGATCTCGAGCGCGAACTGCTGATGCCGTCCGACTTCAACATGGAGCTGAAGACGGCCGTTTCCGACAAGCTGGACGAGAAGCAGAAAATCTATCTGGTGAACGAGAATGTGCGCTGGACCATGTCCTCCATCCTGCATGGGGAGCAGGGCGCGCTGGCGCTGTCAGCCAGCCTCTGTCACATCCTGAAGGATCCCGGCGCGCAGGAATATGCGGCCAACCAGACGCGCGAGGAAGCGCGCCATGTGACGGGTTTTGCGAAATACATCCAGGCCCGCTGGGGCAAGCCGACCGCCTGCGGCGTGGTGCTGGAGCAGCTTCTGAACGAGATCGTGGCCTCGCCGCTCGTCTGGAAGAAGCTCGTCGGTATGCAGATGATCGTGGAAGGCCTCGCCATGGGCACCTTCGCGACCTTCTATGCCAAGACCAACGATCCGCTGCTGCGCCGTCTCATGCAGCTCGTCATGACGGATGAAGCCTTCCACCACAAATTCGGAAAGATCTGGGCGGACCGGACCGTGCCGCGCTTGCCGGAATCGGAACGCGAACTGATCGAGGACTGGGCGCTGGAGGTCTTCATGACGCTGATGCGCAACTCTTCCGGGCCCGAGCAGAAGAAGGAAATCTACGAGCGTCTCGGTCTCGATTGGCGCTGGGTGCAGGGCGCGCTGGCCGAAGCGCTGACGGATCGCAATATGCGGAGCGATCTTCAGGAATCGACCAATGTGTTCCGGGTCCTGATCAAGACGCTGCTGAAGGCCGGCATCATTACCGAGCGTACGGCACCGAAATACGCAGCTTATGTGGATATGCAGGAACTCTACGGCGAAGGCGACCGCATGGTCGGCGACGACATTGCCGAAGAGGGCATCAAATATCTGCAGGAGCTGAACGGCGCAGGCGGCGGGAATGCCGTTTTCGCCCTGGGCGGTACGGCTGCCGAGTAAGAGGTCTCCTCAGGCCACGGGCTTGAGGAGCACATGCTTCTTTTTGCCAATGGAGAGCTTGATCACGCCGTCCGTGGTCAGGCTCTCTTTCGTCAGAGACGTCTTTTCGTCCGTCACCTGAGTATCGTTGATGCGCGCGCCGCCGCCCTTGATCTGGCGCCGTGCATCGCCGTTGGAGCTGCAAAGCCCCGCGGTCACGAATGCGCTCAGCACCCCGATGCCGGCGTCGAGATCGGCAGCCGGAACTTCCACGGTCGGCATGTCGGCGCTCGTCGCCCCCATCTCGAAGGCGATGCGGGCCGCTTCCGCCGCCTTCTCCGCTTCCTCGCGGCCATGGCACATGGCGGTCGCTTCGGTGGCGAGGATCTTCTTCGCCTCGTTCAGCTCCGCGCCTGCCAGTTTTTCGAGCCGCGCGATCTCGTCCAGCGGCAGCTCCGTGAAGAGCTTGAGGAAGCGGCCCACATCGGCGTCTTCCGTGTTCCGCCAGTACTGCCAGTAATCGTAAGGGCTGCGCATATCCGCATTGAGCCAGACGGCGCCGTCGGCCGTCTTGCCCATCTTCGCGCCCGAGGCCGTGGTCAGGAGAGGGCTCGTCAGGCCGTAGAGATGCGCGCCGTCCACGCGACGGCCCAGCTCGATACCGTTGACGATATTGCCCCATTGGTCGGAGCCGCCCATCTGCAGCGCACAGTCATAGTTCCGTTTCAGTTCCACGAAGTCGTAGGCCTGAAGGATCATGTAGTTGAATTCGAGAAAGGACAGATTCTGCTCGCGGTCCAGCCGGATCTTCACGCTGTCGAAGCTGAGCATGCGGTTGACCGAAAAGTGACGGCCGTAGTCGCGCAGGAAATCGATATATTTCAGCTCGTCCAGCCAGTCGCGGTTGTTGACCATCACGGCATCGGTCGGCCCGTCGCCGAAGGTGAGGAACTTGGCGAAGACCTGTTTGATGCCGGCCAGATTGTCGTCGATCTGCTCATCGGTCAGAAGCGGGCGCGCATCGTCGCGAAAGCTCGGATCGCCGATGCGGGTCGTGCCGCCGCCCATCAGGGTGATCGGCCTGTGGCCGGTCTTCTGAAGCCAGCGCAGCATCATGATCTGGACGAGGCTGCCGACATGAAGGCTTTTCGCCGTCGCATCGAAGCCGATATAGCCCGTCACAGCCTTTTCCAGCGCGGCTTCGTCGAGCGCCGCCTCGTCGGAAAGCTGATGGATGAAGCCGCGCTCGGAGAGAATGCGCAGGAAATCGGACTTGTAGGCGTTCATTGTCGGGCTCGATCGGTTCTCGTGTCGGATAGGGTGCTGCGGGAGCCGTGGTCATGTAGCATGGTTTCACGAGACGCAAAACGGACGTGAGAAGAAGATGCCCCGTGCAATCCGCGCCATTGGCCTGATGAGCGGCACCTCCCTTGACGGTGTGGACGCAGCCTTGCTCGAAACGGACGGCGAGGGCCTGCTGAGGCGCGGCGCGGCCATGTCCACTCCCTATACCCGGGAAGAACGGCTTTTGCTGCGCATGGCGCTGGAGGAGGCGATGGGCTGGGAGCCTGGTGCGCCCATGCCGGAGGTGGTCGCCGAAGCCGAACGCCATCTGACATTCGTTCATGCCAAGGCGGTGAAGGCCCTGCTGGAAAAGGCCGGGCTTGCTGCGCATGACGTGGACCTGATCGGGTTCCACGGCCAGACGGTGCTGCATCAGCCCGAAAGGCGCCGGACGGTGCAGATCGGCCTGGGCGAGGTGCTGGCGAGCCTGACGGGCATCGACGTCGTCAATGATTTCCGCGCCGCGGATGTGGCCGCGGGCGGGCAGGGCGCCCCCTTCGTGCCGCTCTATCACAGGGCACTTGTGCGCAGCATGGGCCTTCCGGGCACGGTCGCCGTCGTCAATATCGGCGGCGTGGGCAATGTGACCTTTATCGGCGAGGACGGCACGCTGATCGCCTTCGATACCGGTCCCGGCAATGCGCTGGTGGACGATTGGGCGCAGCGCCATCTGAACGAACCGATGGACGCCAATGGCGAGCTGGCCCGGCTGGGCGATGTCGACGAGGAGGCGCTGGCCCGGATGATGGACCATCCCTTCTTTCTACGCCGCCCGCCCAAATCGCTCGACCGGTTCGATTTCACCGACGAGGCGGTCGCGCATCTCTCTCCCGCCGACGGGGCGGCGACGCTCACCGCCTTTACGGCGGCGGCCATCTCGCGCTCGCTGCTGCATATGCCGGAACTGCCCCGCAATTTCATCATTTGCGGCGGCGGGCGGCACAATCCCGTCCTGATGGAGGAACTGCGTGCGCGCATTCCCTCCCGCGTCGTCCGGGCGGAGGATGTGGACTGGGAAGGCGACAATATCGAGGCGGAGGCCTTCGCTTATCTGGCGGTCAGGTCGCTGCGCGGCCTGCCCCTGAGCGAGCCCGGCACGACCGGCGTGCCCGAACCGATGACGGGCGGCCGGCTTCACCGCGCGGGCCGGGCGCTGGCCTGAGGAAGGATCAGCCCTTCTCGGGAGCCTGGGCGAGCCGCTTGTCGAGATAGCCGCCGACGACGTCCACGAGGTCGTTCAGGTGCTTCTCGAAGAAATGATTGGCGCCCTCGATCGTCTGGTGTTCGATGGTGATGCCCTTCTGCGTCTTGAGACGCTCGACGAGCTTCTGCACATCGGCCTGCGGCGCGACCTGGTCGGCGCTGCCATTGAGGATCAGGCCCGATGAGGGGCAGGGCGCCAGGAACGAGAAATCGTACATATTGGCCTGCGGCGCGACGGAGATGAATCCCTCGATCTCCGGGCGGCGCATCAGCACCTGCATGGCGATCCAGGCGCCGAAGGAAAAGCCGCCGATCCAGCACTGCCCGGCATCCGGGTTCTGCGCCTGCAGCCAGTCCAGCGCCGAGGCGGCGTCCGAAAGCTCGCCAATGCCTGAATCGAACGCGCCCTGGGAGCGGCCCACACCCCGGAAATTGAAGCGCATGACCGAAAAGCCACGCTCCAGGAAGGTCTGGAACAGGGCCAGCGTCACGGAATTGTTCATCGTGCCGCCGAATTGCGGGTGCGGGTGCAGCACCAGCGCGACCGGCGCATTCGGGGTCTTGTTGTGATGGTAACGGCCTTCGATACGGCCGGCGGGACCGTTGAAAATCACTTCAGGCATGTGTGCTTTCTCGGCATTAACGCTGGGAAGGGCTATTCCCGATGGTCTATCTGGGAATTATTTTCGCCGATTTTGCCTGTTTCCTCTGGAAAAATCGGTACGAGGTGCTAGATAGTTGACTTAAGAGGTCGGGAAATTCCCGCCCCATGGAAACGGCTTCCAAGAGGTCCGGCGGCCTTTGTGCTGCACTGCGGAAGCAAGATAGGGCATCGCCATGTCTCAGGGCGCATGTTCTTAACACAGGCATTGGACTGGTTTGCAAGCTTTTCGCGCGCTCCGACCGGTGCCGACGTAAAAGGAGTATGTCGTGAAGCTGACAACGAAAGGCCGCTACGCGGTCATGGCCATGGCCGATCTGGCGCGTCATTCCAGCGGCAATCCGGTCGCTCTCGCGGAGATCGCCGAGCGTCAGGAAATTTCGCTGTCCTATCTGGAGCAGCTTTTCGCCAAATTGCGCCGTGGCAGCCTGGTCAAGAGTGTGCGCGGTCCCGGCGGCGGCTATCTGCTCGCCCGGGGTGCCGACGCCATCCGCATTTCGGACGTCATCATGGCGGTGGACGAGCCGATCAAGGCGACGCGCTGCGAACTGGGTTCGCCGAAGGGCTGTCTCGCCTCGTCGGGCCGGTGCATCACGCATGATCTGTGGGAAGGCCTGAGCCAGCAGATTCACGTCTATCTGAATTCCGTGTCGCTGGGCGACGTGATCGACGGCCGCCTCGCAGGCGGAGCCATGGTGACGCGGCCCGGATCGGAAGAGCTTCCCGCCCGGGCACCTGTCGCCGCCGCGAGCTGAAATTCCATCTCCTCCGGGCCGCTTCCGCCCCTGGCTCCCGCCGGTGCCGATCGGGGCCCGGAATGAATGTCGCAGGGTGATAACAAGGCGATGACGATGAAACGCGCCTATCTGGACCACAACGCAACGACCATGCTGCGGCCCGAAGCCGCGGCGGCGGTCATGCGTGCGCTGGCCGCGCCGGGCATGGGGCTGGGCAACGCCTCCTCCGTGCATGCGGAAGGGCGCGCGGCGCGCAAGCTGGTCGAGGCGGCGCGGAGCCAGGTAAAGGCGCTGGTCAACGCGGGTGATGCCGGGCTCGTCTTCACGAGCGGCGGCACCGAGGCCGCCCATCTCGCCCTTCATGCGGCAAGGGCCGGCGCGGATGTCGAAAGGCTGATCGTCTGCACTGTGGAGCATAGCGCGGTGCGGGCCCCGGCGGAGGCCATCGGCCTGCCGCTGTCATGGCTGCCGGTGGATGCCGATGGCGTGGCCGATCTCGCGGCACTGAAGACCCTGCTGGCCGAGCCGGGCAAGCCGCTGGTCGCGCTGATGTGGGCGAACAACGAAACAGGCGTCATCCAGCCGGTAAAGGACGCAGCCGAGCTGACGCATGAAGCGGGTGGATTGCTGCTCACCGATGCGGTGCAGGCGGCGGGCAAGCTGTCCGTGGATTTCACGGATGCGGATGTGGACATGATGCTCCTGGCCGGGCACAAGCTGGGCGGTCCTCTGGGCACGGGCGCACTTGTGTTCCGTAGCGGCCTGTCCGTCGAACCGCTGCAGCTTGGGGGCGGGCAGGAAATGCGGCGCCGGGCCGGCAGCGAGAATGTACCGGGCATTGCCGGCTTCGGCGCGGCGGCCCGGGCGGCGAACGCGGCGCTGGACGGATTTTCCGGGCTTTCGCTTCTTCGCGACCTGCTGGAGGAGCGGATTGCGGACATCGCGACCGATGCGGTGTTCTTCGGCGCCAGGGCGGCGCGGCTGCCCAATACGAGCTATGTTTCGGCCCCCGGCCTCGACGCGGAGCGGCTGGTGATGATGCTGGATCTCGACGGCATTGCCGTCAGCGCCGGCGCGGCCTGTTCTTCCGGCAAGGTAGGGCGGCCGCATGTACTCGATGCGATGGGCGTCGAGGACGAAATTTCCAGGGGTGCGGTCCGGGTGAGCCTGGGCTGGAACAGCACCGAGGACGATGTGAACCGGTTCGTCGAAAGCTGGTCGCGCGCCTATGTGAAGGCGAAGAAGCGGCCTCTGGCGGACGGAAGTGAGACAAGCGGGCGCAACGCGGCGCTCGCGGAAGTGGAGAGTTGAAATGGCGGCCGTCAAGGAGACAGTCGAAACCGTTGGCGAAGTGGAGAAGTACAAATATGGCTTTTCCACCGAGATCGAATCCGAAAAGGCCCCTATCGGCCTGACGGAGGATACCGTTCGCTATATCTCCGCGAAAAAGGACGAGCCGGAGTGGATGCTGGAATGGCGTCTGGAAGCCTTCCGCCGCTGGAAGAACATGAAGGAGCCTACCTGGGCCAAGGTGTTCTATCCGACGATGGATTACCAGAACGCCTATTACTACGCCGCGCCGAAGCAGACCGTCGCGCCGGAAAGCCTCGACGAGGTGGACCCCAAGCTTCTCGAAACCTATGAGAAGCTCGGCATCCCGCTCGAGGAACAGAAGATGCTGGCCGGCGTCGCGGTGGATGCCGTCTTCGATAGCGTGTCCGTCGTCACCACCTTCAAGGAAAAGCTGAAGGAAGCGGGCGTCATTTTCTGTCCGATCTCCGAAGCGATCCGCGACTATCCGGAGCTGGTGAAGAAATATCTCGGCAGCGTCGTTCCGGTGACGGACAATTTCTTTGCGACGCTCAACTCCGCCGTCTTTTCCGACGGATCTTTCGTCTACATCCCCAAGGGCGTGCGCTGTCCGATGGAGCTGTCGACCTATTTCCGGATCAACGAGAAGCAGACCGGCCAGTTCGAACGCACGCTCATCGTGGCCGAAGAGGGCTCCTATGTGAGCTACCTCGAAGGCTGTACCGCGCCGCAGCGCGACGAGAACCAGCTTCATGCCGCCGTGGTCGAACTGGTGGCGATGGACGATGCGGAGATCAAATACTCCACCGTCCAGAACTGGTATCCCGGCGACGAGGAAGGCAAGGGCGGCATCTATAACTTCGTGACGAAGCGCGGCGACTGCCGGGGCAGGAACTCGAAGATTTCCTGGACGCAGGTGGAGACGGGCTCCGCCATCACGTGGAAATATCCGAGCTGCATCCTGCGCGGCGACAATTCGCGCGGCGAGTTCTATTCCATCGCCATTTCCAACACGAAGCAGCAGGTGGACAGCGGTACCAAGATGATCCATCTCGGCAAGAACACGTCGAGCCGGATCGTCTCCAAGGGCATTTCCGCCGGCGGCTCGTCGAACACCTATCGCGGGCTCGTCTCGGTGCACAAGAAGGCGGAGAACGTCCGCAACTTCACGCAATGCGACAGCCTGCTGATCGGCGATAAATGTTCCGCGCACACCGTGCCCTATATCGAGGCGAAAAACCCGACCGCCATTCTGGAGCATGAGGCGACGACCTCGAAGATCAGCGACGAACAGCTCTTCTATTGCATGCAGCGCGGCGTGCCGGAAGAGGAGGCGGTCGCGCTCATCGTCAACGGGTTCTGCCGCGACGTATTGCAGCAGCTCCCCATGGAATTTGCCGTCGAGGCGCAGAAGCTCGTCGGCATCAGCCTTGAAGGCAGCGTCGGTTGACGCGAGAGGAAAAGAGTAATGCTTGAGATCAAGAACCTGCACGTGGAAGTCGGCGGCAACGAGATCCTGAAAGGGATCGACCTTGAGGTCGGCGCAGGCGAGGTGCACGCCATCATGGGACCGAACGGGTCGGGCAAGTCGACGCTTTCCTACGTGCTGTCGGGCCGCGAGGGCTATGAGGTCACGCAAGGCTCCATCGCCTATAAGGGGCAGGACGTGCTGGAAATGAGCGTGGACGAGCGCGCCGCGGCGGGCATCTTCCTCGCGTTCCAGTATCCGATCGAAATTCCCGGCGTCACCACCATGACTTTCCTCAAGACGGCGTTGAACGCGCAGCGCAAGGCGCGCGGCGAGGAGGAACTGGACGCGGTAAAGTTCCTGAAGCTGGTGCGTGAAAAGGCAAAGCCCCTCAACGTGACCGACGAGATGCTGAAACGGCCGCTCAATGTCGGCTTCTCGGGCGGCGAAAAGAAGCGCGCGGAAATCCTCCAGATGGCGATCCTGGAACCCTGGTTCGCGATACTGGACGAAACCGACTCCGGCCTCGATATCGACGCGCTGAAGACGGTGTCGGAAGGCGTGAACGCCTTGCGCTCGCCCGAGCGCTCCATGCTGGTGATTACGCATTACCAGCGCCTGCTCGACTACATCGTGCCCGACAAGGTGCATGTGCTCTCCAAGGGTCGCATCGTGAAGACCGGCGGCAAGGAGCTGGCGCTCGAGCTGGAAAAATCGGGCTACGCGGAATATGGCGCCGACGAAGCGGCGTGAATCGGCACCCTGAATTGACGTTTTTGAGTGAGACAAATGACTGACGCGATAGCGCAGAGTTTTATCGACACTTTCGAGCGGGAGCGCGATGCGCTGCCCGGCGCGGGTGGCTGGCTGGCTGCGCGGCGCGAGGCCGCGATCCGCGAACTGGCCGATGCCGGACTTCCGCATCGTCGCCTTGAAGACTGGAAATATACCGACCTGCGCGACGTGTTGGAGAAAGCCGCCTTCGCCCCGGCACCGGCTCATCAAGGTGCGGTGTTGCTGCCGGAAGGAGACGCGGGTTCAGGCGCGGCGCTTTTCCATGCCATCGACCGGCACAAGATCGTCTTCGTGAATGGCCGTCTCAATCATGCCCTTTCCGATATGGATGGGCTGCCGGAGGGTGTCGCGCTTCGGCCCCTGGCCGAGGCACTGGAACAGGACTGGGCCAAGGCGGCAATCGAACGACGCTTCGACACCAATCCGCAGGCGCAATCCATTTCCGGCCTCAACCTGGCGCTGATGGCGGACGGTGTGGCGCTGCATGTCGCGGAAGGCGTGGCGCTCGACAAACCGCTGCACCTCATTTTTCTCGCCGCCGATGACGGCGCATCCCATGCGCGCAATCTCGTGCGTTTGGAAAAGAATGCGCAGGCGACCGTGTTCGAGACCCATGCCTCGGCGGGCGCGGCGCATTATTTCGCCGACCAGGTGACGGAAGTGTCCCTCGGCATCGGGGCGACCCTCAATCACATCAAGCTGCAGGACGAGGCGGCAAAGGCCGTGCATCTATCGACCATGCGCGCGGCCCTGTCGGAAAAGGCGAAGCTGGACAGCTTCACGCTCATTCTCGGCGCGGGCGTATCGCGCGGCCAGACCTTCGTCGAGTTCGAGGGCGGCGAGGCGGAAGCCCATGTGAACGGTGCCTATGCATTGCGCGGAGAACAGCATGCCGACCAGTTCTGCGTGGTCGACCATGCCGTGCCGGAAAGCAACAGCCACACGCATTTCAAGGGCGTACTCGACGACCGGTCCCAGGGCATCTTTCAGGGCAAGGTGATCGTGCGCCCCGACGCGCAGAAAACCGATGGCCGTCAGATGACCAATGCACTGCTGCTCTCGCGCGATGCGTCGGTCAATGCCAAGCCGGAACTCGAGATCTATGCCGACGACGTGCAATGCGCGCATGGCTCGACCATCGGCGAGTTGGACAAGGACGCGCTTTTCTATCTGCGCTCGCGCGGGATCGACGAGATGACGGCGCGGCAATTGCTGATTTCGGCGTTTCTGGACGAAGCGCTGGACTATGCGCCCCATGAGGAAGCGCGCGCCGAACTTAAAGCACTGGTCGCGGGCTGGTTCGAGGCCGGCAGCCTTTCGGCGGAGGACATCGTATGAACGCGCCTGCATTGAATGAAAAACAGGCATTCGACGTGGAGCGGATCCGCGCTGACTTCCCGATCCTGTCGCGCGAGGTCTATGGCAAGCCGCTCGTCTATCTGGACAGCGCCGCTTCGGCGCAAAAGCCGAAAGCGGTGATCGACGCGGTCAGCGATGTCTATTTGCACGAATACGCCAATGTTCATCGCGGCATGCATTATCTCTCCAATGCGGCGACGGAGAAGTTCGAGGAAGCGCGAAAGACGGCCCGGACATTCTTCAATGCCGCGCAGGAAGAGGAAATCATCTTCGCCGCGGGCGCGACGGATGCGATCAATCTGGTTGCGTCGTCCTGGGCCGAGCCGCGCATCGAGGAAGGCGACGAGATCATCCTCAGCCTGCTCGAGCATCATTCGAATATCGTGCCATGGCATTTCCTGCGGGAACGCTTCGGCGCGGTGCTGAAATGGATACCGCTGACCGATGAAGGCGATGTCGATTTCGACGCCTACAAGGCCGCCTTCGGTCCGCGCACCAAATTCGTCGCCATGTCGCAAATGTCGAATGCGCTCGGCACGATTACGCCGCTGAAGGAAATGATCGACGTCGCGCATGAGCATGATGTGCCTGTGCTGGTGGATGGCTGCCAGGGCGCGGTGCATATGCCGACGGATGTTCAGGCGCTGGATTGCGACTTTTACGTCTGCTCGGGCCACAAGCTCTACGGGCCGACCGGCATCGGGCTGCTTTACGCCAAGCGTGAACATCTCGACGCCATGCGGCCCTATCGCGGCGGTGGCGAAATGATCCGCGAAGTGGCGATGGACGAGATCACCTATGCCGACCCGCCGCATCGTTTCGAGGCCGGCACACCGCCCATCGCACAGGCCATCGGGCTTGGCGTGGCACTGGACTACATGATGGATATCGGCCGCGAGGCCATTTTCGCGCATGAGATGACGCTGCTGGACTATGCGACCCGGCGTCTGTCGGAGGTCGAAGGCTTGCGCATTATCGGCACCTCGAAGCGGAAGGGCAGTATCATCTCCTTCGTGATGGACAATGCGCATGCCCATGACATTGCGACCGTGATCGACCGCGCGGGCGTCGCGGTGCGCGCCGGGCACCATTGCGCCCAGCCGGTAATGGAGCGCTACGGCGTGGGGGCGACATCGCGTGCTTCCATCGCCATGTATAATACGACGAAGGATGTCGATGCGCTGGTCGACGCGCTGATCGACTCCAGGAAATTCTTCGGATGAGGGCAGGATGACGACCGAAGATGTAAAGGCGATGGACGGAACGCAGGCACCGGGAGAAGAGGCGGAGACCCCCTCTGCCATCCCGCCCGAAGAGCTTGAGCGGCTGACCGATGACATCATCGCCGCGCTCAAGACCGTCTACGATCCGGAAATCCCGGTCGATGTTTATGAGCTGGGCCTCATCTACAAGGTCGATGTGTCGGACGACCGCGACGTGAAGGTGGAGATGACGCTGACTGCGCCGGGCTGCCCGGTCGCCGGGCAGATGCCCGAATGGGTGGCCGATGCCGTGCGCACGGTCGAGGGTGTCAACGACGTCGATGTGGACATGGTGTTCGATCCGCCCTGGGACCCGAGCCGCATGTCGGACGAGGCGCGCGTTGCGCTCAACATGTATTGAGGCTTGAAGCAGACCCCCTGAAACGCCATTTCAGGGGTTAAGGAGAATGGCAATGCAACGCGAAAGGCCCAAGGCTATTTCATTGACCGATCGCGCCGCGGAGCGGATGAAGGCGATCATGTCGGCGTCGGAAGGCAGATATGTCGGTGTGCGCATCGGCGTAAAGAATGGCGGCTGCGCAGGCATGGAATACACCATGGATTACGCCGAGGAGGTGAACCCCATGGACGAGGTGGTCGAGGATCGCGGCGTGAAGATCCTGATCGACCCCAAGGCGATCCTTTTCCTGCTGGGCACCGAGATGGATTACGAGATCGACAAGTTTTCAAGCGGCTTCCGCTTCAACAATCCCAATGTAACCGATGCATGCGGCTGCGGCGAGAGCGTGACCATCGTTCCCGCGCAGGCCGACTGACATGGCCGTCGGCGCGGAGTACAAGGCCTTTGTCCGCGAACAGCTGGAGGCCTTGGGCCCCGTGCGGATCCGCGCCATGTTCGGCGGCGCAGGCGTCTATTTCGACGATCTGATGTTCGGCCTCATCGCCGGCGAAACGCTCTACTTCAAGGTCGACGACCAGAACCGCTCCGCCTTCGAGGAAGAAGGACAGACGCCGTTCATGTACCAGCCGCCGCCAAGGGACGGGCAGGCGCGCAAGGCCATTTCAATGTCCTATTACGAAGTGCCGGAAAGGCTTTACGATGATCCCGACGAAATGGTCGCCTGGGCACGTGATGCCCTGAGCGCGGCCATGCGGGCAAAGGCCGGCAAGAAACCGAAAACGAAAAAGCGGAGCAGGGCGGGATGAAGATCGACAGGCGGAAAATGCTTCTGGGCGGCATGGCGGTGCTTGGATCGGTCGCGCTGTCGCCGCTTGCAAGTCTTCCGGCCCGCGCCGCCGTCATTCGCGGCACCGCCTACAAGGCGCCGGGCTGCGGCTGCTGCGAACTATGGGCGGACCATATGCGCGAAGCGGGCTTCGAAATTCGCATGCTTGAGGATAGCGACCTGGCCGTCCGCAAGATCCGCCACGGCATCACATCCGATCTGGCAAGCTGTCACACAGCCCTGATCGAGGGTTATGTCGTGGAAGGTCATGTGCCCGCCTCTGTCGTCCGCCGCCTTCTGAAGGAGCGGCCCGAAGGCGTCACGGGCATCTCGGTGCCGGGCATGCCCGTCGGTACGCCGGGAATGCCGGGGCCGAAAGCCGGACCGGTCGATGTGCTGGCTTTCGGAAACGGCCGGCCGAAGGTCTACGCGACCTTCTGACCGGCCTCAAACGGTTTATTCGCCTTTGAATTCGGCAGGGCGCTTCTGCAGGAAGGCCTTCACGCCTTCGCGGAAATCCGCCGAATACCCCATGTCGCGCTGAAGCTGCCGTTCCAGATTGAGCTGCTCTTCATAGGTGTTGTCCGTGCTCTCCCAATAAAGCTGGCGGATGCCGGCAAGCGAGCGCGTCGGGCCGCCGGCAAGGTCTTTCGCCAGCGTCATGGCTTCGTCCATCAGCTTTTCATCGTCATAGACGCGGTTGACGAGGCCCCATTCCAGTGCCGTTTCGGCGGGCAGTTTTTCGCCCAGCAGCGAAAGCTCCATCGCGCGCGCCTTGCCGACGAGACGCGGCAGGATCCAGGTCGAGCCGCCATCCGGCACCAGCCCGATACGGCGGAAGGCCTGCAGGAAGTAGGAGGATTTCGCGCAGAGCACCATGTCGCCCATCAGCGCGAAGCTCATGCCGACACCGGCGGCCGGGCCGTTCACCGCGGTGATGAAGGGGGCCTTGAGATTGCGCAGGCGACGAAGGAAGGGGTGGTAGAGCGATTCCAGCGCCGCGCCCGCATCCGGCACCTTGCCGGAATTGTCGCCCCGGCCCTGAAGATTGGCACCCGTGCAGAAGCCGCGTCCTTCGCCGGTCATCACCAGGCAGCGCACGCCGTTGGACTTGGTCTCCACCTCGTCCATTGCGTCCATCAGCCCGCCGAGCATTTCGGGCGAGACGGCGTTCATCACTTCCGGATGGTTCAGCGTCAGCTTGGCGACGCCGCCGTCGATGTCGAGTTTGACCCGTTCGAAATCCATGTTTCTACTCCCTGATTGCAGTTCGGTTCTTATGGCTGGAATTCCGGTTTCGTCTTGGTGAGAAAGGCTTTCACGCCCGCCGCGAAGTTCGGGTGATCGCCAAGCTGCCCCTGAATGTCGCGCTCATAGTCGAGCTGCTCGGCCAGCGTATGGCGCCCGGAAACGTCGAGCGCCTTGACGATTTCGCCAAAGGCGTTGGTCGGCCCCTGGGCAAGCTTGCCCGCCAGCGTCATGACTTCTTCCATCAGCGCATCGTCCTCGACGCATTTCCAGATGAGCCCCCAGTCGGCGGCCGTCTCCGCCGGCAGCTTGTCGCCGGTCAGTGCAAGCGCGCGGGCACGGGCAAGCCCCACAAGGCGCGGCATGAACCATGTGCAGCCCATATCCGGAATGAGGCCGAGCTTCGGCCCGAAGACCTGAATGAAAGAGGCGGATTTCGCCGCGATCACGATGTCGGCGCAAAGCGCAAGGCCCACGCCGCCGCCTGCCGTCGTGCCGTTCACGGCGGCGATTTTGGGTTTTTCGAGTTCGGCCAGTTCCCGCACCATCGGGTTGAAGCCGACGGTCATGCCATGGGCGACGCCCTGACCGATGCTCATGCCTTCCTCGCGCTGCCCCTGGGCGGCAAGGTCGGCGCCCGCGCAGAACGCCCGGCCGGCGCCTGTCAGCACGAGCACGCGCGCATCCGGGGTGGCGGCCACCTTGGCGACCGCTTCGCGCACTTCCTCGATGAGCTTCATGTTGATGCTGTTCAGCACGTCGGGCCGGTTCAGCGTCAGGAGGGCGATGCCATCCGCGATTTCGAGCTTGATCGTTTCCCCGTCGGTATTCATGGGGTAGTCCCTCCCTGAAGGCTTGTTTGCGGGGAGGATAGTCGTCTGCGCGCACAGGCGAAAGGCCGCTTTGCCGGTGACGAAGCGGCCTCAGAGAGACGTTGCGTAAAATCGGATGGGCGGATCAGCCGGCCACGGCCCGGCTGTCCGGGGCGGTGCTCAACTCGCTGCGAACCTGATTGCGACCGTTCCGTTTTGCGTCATACAGGCAGGCATCGGCGCGCTCGATCAGGCTGGAGGATTCGTCGGAAGGGCGGAAGGAGCCCACGCCCAGAGACATGGTCACCCGCCCGAGGGACTCGCCGGTGGAGCGTTTCACCAGCTCCCGCGACTGGACCGCCTCGCGGATCTTGTTGGCGATCTGCTCGGCATCCTTCGTGGTCGTGGAAGGCAGGATAACGCCGAACTCTTCGCCGCCATATCGCGCCACCGTGTCGCTTTCCCGCGTGCCGTTGTTGAGGCAGCTCGCAACGAGGCGCAACACCTGATCGCCCGTGCGATGGCCGAACGTGTCGTTGAATTTCTTGAAATGATCGATATCGCCGATCAGCAGGCAAAGCGGCTGCGCGGTCTCCCGGGCATGCGAGATTTCGCGGGCGAGGGTTTCGTCGAACGCCTTGCGGTTGGCCACTCCCGTCAGCGCATCGGTTCGCGCCTCGTTGCGGGCGGCCTCCAGCGTCTGCTGAAGCTCGGTCACTTCGGAACTGGTGGCTTTCAGCCGTTCCTCCAGTTCCTGGCTGCGGGCTTCCATGTCCCGGCTGGCCTCGAGGATCGATTTCACCGCGTTGCGCACATCGGCCGGGGTGGACTTCGCGGACAGTCCGGCGCTGGCCTCGCGGACCGAATGGCCGAACGCGGTCGAATTGCCGGTGGAGGATTCGATGATCTCGATGATCTGGTTCAGTTCGGAATTCAGCCTTTCGCCGGTTTCGAGCGTGACGGCGGCGAGTTTGGCATCGCTCAGATAGCGTTCGCGAAGCTCCTCGGCGGTGGCGGCGTCGATCGGCCGGCCGCTCGACAGCCGTTCGTCCAGCGCCTGGTTGAGATCGGGGGTCTGGCCCGAAGCATAGCGGTACCAGAGCGCATAGTTTTCAGGCACCGGCGCAATGCCGTGTTCCGCCATGAGTTCGATAGCCCGCGCGCTGCACTCGCCGGCGGAAAGGATCTTCTCGGATGTCATCGAATGCCCCATCGGCTGACCGTACCCTGCGGTCGCTTCCCTTGAGTTGGAGCCTAGGCCGATACGGTTACAGCCAGGTAAATCCGGCGGAAAATGGCAATTTTTCTGGTCGATAAGGTCTTAAAACCCGCCCCGCTGCCGGAAAATGCGAGGGGCTCTCAATGACCGGGGAATTATGTATTATCCCGATAAACGAGCCGGCATATGAGGCCGGACAGCCGGGAAGCAATTCAAACGCGCCGCCAGTTGGTGCGGCGGGGACAGGAGGGCGCCAATGAGCGTAGCGGAGCAGAATTCTCAGGAAGCCGATATAGAAGCCATTTCCCAGTCGATCCGCGCGATTCTCGACAAGCAGAAGGCGGCGCATATCGCCGACGGGCCGATCAGCGCCGAACGCCGGATCGAGTGGCTCGACCGGGCGATTGCGCTGGTCGTGGATAACCAGAAGGAAATCGTGGAGGCCATGGCCTCCGATTTCGGCCATCGCAGCCATGACCAGTCGCTCATGGCCGATGTGATGGGCTCCATCAACCCGCTGAAACACGCCAAGAAGCATCTGCGCCAGTGGATGAAGCCGGAAAAGCGGAAAGTCCAGTTCCCGCTCGGTCTGCTCGGCGCCAAGGCGCGGGTCGAATATCAGCCGCTGGGCACGGTGGGCATCATCTCGCCCTGGAACTTCCCCGTGAACCTCACCTTCACGCCGCTGGCGGGCGTCTTCGCCGCCGGCAACCGCGCCATGATCAAGCCGTCCGAGTTCACGCCGGCGACGTCCGAACTGATGGCGCGGATGTTCCGCTCCGCCTTCGACGAGACGGAAGTGGCCGTGATCACGGGCGGTCCGGCGGTCGGCCAGGCCTTCTCCAAGCAGCCTTTCGATCATCTGCTTTTCACCGGCGCGACCTCGATCGCCTATCACGTCATGCGCGCGGCGGCCGAAAACCTCGTGCCGCTGACGCTGGAGCTGGGCGGCAAGTCGCCGGTCATCGTCTCCGACACGGCGAAGATGGACGAAGCGGCCGCCAAGGTCATGACGGGCAAGACCCTCAATGCGGGACAGATCTGTCTCGCGCCGGACTATGTCTTCGTGCCGGAGGCCAAGCTCGACAGCTTCGTCGACGAGGCGCAGAAATCCATCACGAAGATGTATCCGACCATCAAGGACAATCCGGACTACACTTCCATCGTCAATCAGCGCCATTACGACCGCATCAACTCCTATCTCGACGATGCGAAGCAGAAGGGCGCGAAGATCGTCGAGATCAATCCCGCCAACGAGGATTTCAGCCAGCAGCAGGCGCACAAGATTCCGCCGACGATTGTCGTGAACCCGACGGACGACATGAAGGTCATGCAGGACGAAATCTTCGGCCCCGTGCTGCCCGTGAAGTCCTATCGCTCGGTGAACGAGGTGCTGGACTATGTGAACGGTCATGCCCGTCCGCTCGGCCTCTATTATTTCGGCGAGGACGAGAAGGAAGAACGCACCGTGCTGGATCGCACGACATCCGGCGGCGTGACGGTCAACGACGTCATCATGCATGTCTCGATGGAAGATCTGCCGTTCGGCGGCGTCGGCCCGAGCGGCATGGGCGCCTATCACGGTATCGACGGTTTCCGCACGTTCAGCCACGCCAAGGCCGTCTACAAGCAGTCCAATGCGAAGATGGTCGCGGAGATGTTCCGTCCGCCCTACACCTCGAAGTCGCGCAAGCGGCTGATGGGCATGATCAAGAAATAGGCCCCGAAGACGGGCAAGGAAAAGGGCGGTCTCTCGGGACCGCCCTTTTTCGTTTGTCTTGTGGTGTAATCGGAATTTCCTTTTTCCTGCCAGATTTCACGCCTAGGCCAGAGCGGGAGGAGGGAAGATGCCCTATTGGCTGCATATTCTGTCGATCGCTTCTCTGGCACTGGGCGCGGTTTGTGCCGCGATCATCATTGTCGACGAACGCCGTCACCCTCAGCATATGTGGATCATGAGCGTGGTCTGGCCGGTAACGGCTCTGTTCGGCGGGCTCTTCGCCCTGGCGGGTTATTTCGTCTATGGGCGTCTGGCGACCGATGCGAAAGTGCGACACGCCATGGAGAGGAATGCGACGCCGCCGAACAAGGCGAACACGCCGTTCCCGGCCGTTGTCGCAAAGGGGACGAGCCATTGCGGCGCGGGCTGCATGCTGGGCGACCTTGTCGCGGAATGGCTGGTCTTCTTCGTGCCCGCCATCGCGATCTGGGCCGGCTACGAAACCATCTTTCCGGAGAAGATTTATGCCGTCTGGATCGTGGATTTCGTTTTCGCCTTCGCGTTCGGCATCGCGTTCCAGTACTTCACCATCAAGCCGATGCGCGGCCTGTCCGTCGGGCAGGGGATCGTCGAAGCGGTAAAGGCCGATACGCTGTCGCTCACCTCCTGGCAGGTCGGCATGTACGGCTTCATGGCCATCGCGCATTTCTGGATTTTCGGCACGCTTCTGGGCGTGCCGCTGAAGGTCTCCAGCGCCGAATTCTGGTTCATGATGCAGATTGCCATGCTGGCCGGCTTCGCCACGGCCTATCCGGTCAACTGGTGGCTGATCCGGGTGGGCATCAAGGAAGCGATGTAGGCAAAAAGAAAGAAGCCTCAGGCCTCTTCCGTTTCTTTCTCCGCCGATGCGTCTTCTTCATCGGTACTGCGCCGTCGCGGCAGCTTCACTTCCCGCAGCATGAAGGCGGGAACGTGATCGCCCATGCCGACGATCTTGTCGTCGTCATCGTCGCGGTCCCGGCGGCGATTGCGTCCGCCCCTTGTACGACGCGGCTTTTCCTCGGCCGCGGGCTCGGGCTTTTCGGCCTCTGCCTCTTCCGGCGCGCTCGCTTCGGCGGCGGGCTGCGCCTCGTCGGTCTTCTTCTTCCGGCTCCGGCCGCCCCGGCGGCGGGACTTGGGCTCGGTTTCTTCCTCGCCGGTTTCCGGCGCCGATGCTTCCGCTTCGGCCTTGGAATCGGTGTCTTCCTTGTCGGCACCGATCTCATGTACCGGGATCGTCGTATCGAGCATCTTTTCGATCGCTTCGATATATTTCCGGTCTTCAGGCGTCACCAGCGTGAAGGCGGCGCCTTCCTTGCCGGCGCGGCCCGTGCGGCCGATACGGTGGACATAGTCTTCCGCATGGGTCGGCGGGTCGAAATTGAAGACATGGCTGACATCGGGAATGTCGAGACCGCGCGCCGCCACGTCGCTGGCCACCAGCAGGCGGATTTCGCCGCTTCGGAAGCCCTCCAGCGTCTTCATGCGCGTGCTCTGGTCGAGGTCGCCATGAATGGCGCCGGTCGAATAGCCGTGCTTGTCGAGCGAGCGGTGGAGTACCGAAACGTCGCGCTTGCGATTGCAGAAGATGATCGCGTTTTTCACATTCTCGGTGTCGATGATGTGGCGCAGCGCGTCGCGTTTCTGGTCACGGCGCGAAATCTTGACCTGGGCCTGCTTGATCCGCTCATTGGCGGAGGAGGCGCGGGCGACTTCGACGCGCTCGGGCGCATGCTGGAAGTTTTCCGTAAGGCGCTGGATTTCCGGCGGCATGGTGGCCGAGAAGAGAAGCGTCTGCCGGGTGAAGGGAATCTTGCGGCAGATTTCCTCGATGTCCGGAATGAAGCCCATATCGAGCATGCGGTCGGCTTCGTCGATCACGAGCACTTGCACACCCGTCAGCAGCACCTTGCCGCGCTGGCAATGGTCCAGCAGGCGGCCCGGCGTTGCGATCAGCACGTCCACGCCGCGATCGAGCTTCTTTTCCTGGTCGCCGAAGGATACGCCGCCGATCAGCAGCGCCATGGAAAGCTTGTGATACTTGCCGTATTTCTCGAAATTCTCCGCGACCTGCGCGGCGAGTTCGCGCGTCGGCTCGAGAATGAGAGAGCGCGGCATCCGCGCCTTGGCCCGGCCCCGCGACAGCTTGTCGATCATCGGCAGGGTGAAGGAGGCCGTCTTGCCCGTCCCCGTCTGGGCGATGCCGAGCACGTCTTTGCCGGCGAGAACATGGGGGATGGCTTGCGCCTGAATGGGCGTGGGCTCGGTATAGCCGGTTTCGGCAACAGCCTTGAGCACTTCCGGCGTGAGACCGAGTTCGTCAAATGTCATACATCAACCTGTTTGCGTGTTCCGGGCCTGAAAGTCGCCGATGGGAGGTCGTCTCCATCGGACGTCGCTGTTTCGTTGGCCTGATGCTGCGGCCAGGATCTGGCGAGTAAGCAGCTTGTCGCGCGGATGAAATTCCGCGCATTCAGCGAATTTGTGCCGGAAAATACGGTCTTCCGCGAAATTGTCAACCGAATGGCGGGGTAACCCCGTCCCGGATAGGGACTTGGTCGCCACCTGTGGCTGCATTGCCTCAGAATTGTCCGGCACGGCCTGTGGAATCAGATGTCGAGGTCGGTGGCGAAGGCCGCGTGTTCCTGGATGAACTGGAAGCGCATCTCGGGCTTGTTGCCCATGAGCCGGTTGATCGCGGAGGAGGTCTCCGCGGTCTCTTCCTCCGGCACCATCACCCGCAACAGCGTCCGCTTGCCGACCGCCATGGTGGTTTCCTTGAGCTGGGCGGGCAGCATTTCGCCAAGGCCCTTGAAGCGGCTTACCTCGACCTTGCCCTTGCCGCTGAACTCCTTGTCCATCAGCTCGTCCTTATGGGCGTCGTCGCGTGCATAGGCCGTCTTGCCGCCCTGGGTCAGCTTGTAGAGGGGCGGGGCCGCCAGAAAGAGATGCCCGTTGCGGATGAGCTGCGGCATCTCGCTGTAAAAGAAGGTGATGAGGAGCGAGGCGATATGCGCCCCATCCACATCGGCGTCGGTCATGATGATGACCTTGTCGTAGCGCAGATCCTCGTCCCGGTAATGCGAGCCGGTGCGCACGCCGAGCGCCTGGATGAGATCCTGGATCTGCTGGCTTTGCGCCATCTTGGCGCCGCTGGCCGAGGCGACGTTCAGGATCTTGCCGCGAAGCGGCAGCACCGCCTGCCGGGCGCGGTCGCGTGCCTGCTTGGCCGAACCGCCGGCGCTGTCGCCCTCGACGAGGAAGATCTCCGACCCTTGCGCAGCCGACTGGCTGCAATCGGCGAGCTTGCCGGGAAGCCGCAGCCGGCGCGTCGCGGTCTTGCGCGCGACATCCTTCTCCTGCTTGCGCTTGAGCCGTTCCTCGGCGCGGTCGATCACCCATTCCAGCAGCTTGTTGGCCTGCTGGGGGGCGGCGGTCAGCCAATGGTCGAAATGGTCGCCAATGGCGCGCTCGACGAGCTTTGCCGCTTCGGCGGTGGCGAGTTTTTCCTTGGTCTGGCCCTGGAATTCCGGTTCGCGGATGAAGACCGAGAGCATCACGCATGCGCTCGACAGCACATCGTCCGCCGTGATCTGGCTCGCCTTCTTGTTGCCCACGAGATCGCCATAGGCGCGCAGGCCCTTGGTGAGCGCCTGCCGCATGCCCTGTTCATGCGTGCCGCCTTCGGGGGTGGGCACGGTGTTGCAGTAGGAACTGACGAAGCCGTCCCGATTGCCGATCCAGGCGATCGCCCATTCGACGGAGCCATGGCTGCCCGCCTTGGAGAGCTTGCCGTAAAAGGGCTCGGGCGTGACATTGTCCGCGCCCTCGATGGCGATTTTCAGATAGTCGAGAATGCCGCCCGGGAAGTGAAGCTCCTCTTCGCCGGGCGTGTCGTCCTTGATGAGCTCCGCCGCGCAGTTCCAGCGGATTTTGACGCCGCCGAAAAGATAGGCCTTTGACCGCGCCATCTTGTAAAGGCGTTTGGGCGAGAAGGCCGCGCCCTTGCCGAAAATCTCCGCATCCGGATGAAAGGTGATCCGCGTACCGCGCCGGTTATGCACCTTGCCCTTGTTTTCGAGCTTCGTCTTCGGCGCGCCGCGCTCATAGACCTGCGTCCAGAGCGTCTGTTCGCGCGCGACCTCCACTTCGAAACGATCCGCCAGCGCATTCACCACGGAAACGCCCACGCCATGCAGGCCGCCCGATGTCTCATAGGCCTTGCCGCCGAACTTGCCGCCCGAATGCAGCGTGGTGAGGATCACTTCCAGCGCCGACTTGTTCTTGTATTTGGGATGCGGGTCCACCGGAATGCCGCGTCCATTGTCGCCCACGGTCAGGCTGCCGTCTTCATGCAGCGTCACCTCGATCCAGTCCGCATGACCGGCGACTGCTTCGTCCATGGAGTTGTCGAGCACTTCGGCGAAGAGGTGATGCAGCGCCTTCTCGTCCGTGCCGCCGATATACATGCCGGGCCGCCGCCGCACGGGCTCGAGCCCCTCCAGAACCTCGATATCCTTGGCCGAATAGCCGTCATTGCCATCGGACGATTTCGCGCGGCTGCGCTTCGCGGGCGCCTTGGCCGCCTTGCTCTCGCTTTTGGCGGGCGGGGCCGAGAAAAGATCGTCGGTGTCGTCGGGGGCGGATTTGGACGGCTTGCGGGCGGCCATGAACTCTACGGAATGCTGGGGTGAAACGAATCGAGCCCGATTGTACGGCGCGGGCGGCCATAGCGGCAATGCGCCTCCGGTGCTTTCGTTTCGCGGCGGCCCGTGCAAAATGCCCGTAACAGGAAAATCGGGAGGAATTCATGACGCAAGAGCCTACTATCGCCACGCCTCTGACGCTGCCTTGCGGCGCCACGCTGAAGAACCGCCTCGCCAAGGGGGCCATGACGGAAGGGCTCGCCGATCCGGAAAACCGGGCGACGGAACGCCATGTCCGGCTCTATCGCCGATGGGCCGAGGGCGGGGCGGGGATGCTGCTCACCGGCAATGTCCAGGTGGACCGGCGCTATCTGGAGCGCCCGGGCAATATCGCCATCGACGGGCCGCAATCCGCCGAGGCGCTGGACCGGCTCCGCGCCATGGCCGAAGCGGGAAAAGTCAACGACACGCATCTCTGGATGCAGATCAGCCATGCGGGCCGGCAGACGCCCGCGCTGGTGAACCCCACGCCCGCAGGCCCCACCGACAAGCCGCTCGACATGCCGGGCGCGCAGTTCGGCAAACCCAAGGCGCTCACCGGTGATGAAATTCTCGATGTGATTGCGCGTTTTGCCCATGCGGCCACCGTGGCGCGCGATACGGGCTTCACCGGCGTTCAGATCCATGGTGCGCATGGTTATCTGATTTCCGAATTCCTCTCGCCCGATGTGAACACGCGGACGGACGAGTGGGGCGGGGAAAAACTGGAAAACCGCGCCCGCCTGCTGCTCGAAACCGTGCGTGCGGTGCGCAAGGCCGTCGGCGGCGATTTCCCCGTATCGGTGAAACTCAATTCGGCGGATTTCCAGCGCGGCGGCTTCAGCCATGAGGAATCGATGAAGGTCGCCGGCTGGCTCAACGACGAAACGGTGGACCTTCTGGAAATCTCCGGCGGCACCTATGAGCAGCCCCGCATGATCGGCGCGGACGACATGACGCTGCATCCTGAAAAATCCGAGACGCGGCGCGAAAGCACGGTTGCGCGCGAGGCCTATTTCCTCGAATACGCCGCGGATATCCGCAAGACGGTCGCCATGCCGCTCATGGTCACCGGCGGCTTCCGGAGCGTTGCGGGCATGAATGCGGCGCTGGCCAGCGGCGAAATGGATGTGGTCGGCCTTGCCCGGCCGCTCTGCGTCGACTCGGCAATCCCCGGAAAGCTCGTCTCCGGCCAGGCGGAGGAAACCTCCACCTATGAAAAGACGCTCCGCATCGGCCCCGGGCCGCTCGGACCCAACAGCCCGATCAACCTCGTCAAGGCATTGAACGGCTGGGGCCAGCAAGGCTGGTTCTGCCTTCAGATCATCCGGATGGGCGACGGCAAGGATCCGGACCTGAAAATGGGCGCCTTTTCCGCCTTCCGGAACTATCAGAAAAACGAGACGAAGACCGCCAAAGCCATGAAGCGGAGCTGACATGGCGCCGGAGATATCAGCGTCGGCCTATGGCAGGCGGCAGAAGCTGGGGCTCCTGCTGGGCCCGGCTCTGCTCCTGCTGACCTTTGTCGTGCCTGCGCCGGCGGGGCTGAGCGGGGAGGGCTGGCTGGTCGCCGGTGTCGCCGCGCTGATGGCGACCTGGTGGATATGCGAGCCGGTACCGATCCCTGTGACGTCCCTCATGCCGATGGTCCTGCTGCCGGTGCTGGGCGTGGCACCCATCAAGGAGGTGGCGAGCCCCTACGCGCATCCGCTGATCTTCCTCTTTTTCGGCGGCTTCCTGATTGCCCTGGCGATGGAGCGCTGGGGCCTTCACCGGCGTATCGCGCTTGCGTTGATCGGCATTATGGGCCGCAAGGCGAGCCATATCGTCGCCGGTTTCATGCTCGCGGCCGCGCTTCTTTCGATGTGGGTCAGCAACACGGCGACATCTCTCATGATGTTGCCGATTGCCATGTCGGTCATCGCGCTGGTGGAAGATCAGGCCATGAGCAAGGAGGCCAGGGCGGGCGCGGCAGATTTCTCGCTGGTGCTGCTTCTGTCGGTCGCCTACAGCGCGACCATCGGCGGGCTGGGCACACTGATCGGCACGCCGCCCAATGCGCTGCTCGCCGCCTTTCTGAACCAGACCTATGGCTATCAGATCGGCTTTGCCCAATGGATGCTGCTCGGTGTGCCGCTCGTGCTGATCGGCCTGCCGCTTACCTTTCTGTTCCTGACCCGCATCCTCTTCCGGCTGGACAAGGTGGAGATGTCCGGCGTCGGGAGCCTCATCGCCGTCGAACGCGAAAAGCTGGGCGCGCTTGGCAGGGTGGAAAAAAATGTCGCCATCGTTTTCGCGGCGACCGCGGCCGCCTGGGTGTTCCGGCCCCTGTTGCAGGACTGGCTTCCGCTTCTCAACGACACCACCATCGCCATGGCCGGCGGCATTGCGCTTTTCCTGATCCCGGTCGATCTGAGCAAAGGCGAATTCCTGATGAACTGGCAGACCGCGAAACGCCTGCCCTGGGATGTCTTCCTGCTGTTCGGCGGCGGGCTCAGCCTGGCCGCGGCAATCGAGGGACAGGGCGTTGCAAGCTGGATCGGCAGTCTCTTCGATGGGGCAAGCGCCATGCCGCTCCTGGCGTTGGTCGCGCTGGTCTGTATCTGCATTCTCCTGCTGACCGAACTGACCAGCAATACCGCGACCGCGGCGACATTCCTGCCGGTCATTGCCGCCATGGCGATCAGCTTGGGCGAGAACCCGCTGCTGCTCGCCGTGCCGGCGGCGCTGGCGGCCAGCTGTTCCTTCATGCTGCCGGTGGGCACGCCGCCCAATGCCATCGTCTTCGGCAGCGGCAAATTCACCCTGCCGCAGATGGCGCGCGCCGGTGTCTGGCTCAATATCGGCTTTCTCGTCCTGATCGTTGCCATGGCCTATTGGCTGGCGCCCATCGTGTTCGGTATCCAGCACGGCGTGGTGCCGGATTGGGCCGCGTAAGCAGTGGGATGAGGAAAGGGTAAGGGTCTGGAGAAGATCGAATGACAACGGCGCAACCCCGCTCTATCGGAAGCCCCGGTCATCCTGTCGGGCGTTCCTTGCGGGGTTGCTATCTGGATGTGCTTTCCGCACTCCTTCGGGGATGTAAACCCGAATATATGCTCATCGCCTTTGTCGCGCGCTCAGTGGCGCTCGTCTGGTCTGGACCTCCGACACCAGCAATTTCCTCGCGCAAAGGCCTATATGATTGGCTGGCGCGGCGGCGCATTAGATGCGCGTCGAGGGACGGTGAGTGTAGTGTCATATTCAGCAGGAGATTTCCTGCGCCGGTGGGGTCATCTTCTTAAACCTCCTCCGTTGTTGATGAGTAAATGCTACGCCTGTGACGGCGAAAACGTCAATGAAATTAGCGGGATGCGACAATTTTGTTGGTCAGCACTGCTGACCGAACTTCGGGTTTCGTAAAAGAAACGTGTACGAATTAAAAATAAAACGTATACAGAATAAATGGAGGGGATTTCATGTGGCTGAGACAGATCGCGCTGGTCGCGCATGATCTCGATACGGTTGTGGAGCCGCTTTGCGACGTGCTGGACCTGAAGGTCGCCTATAACGATCCGGGCGTTGCCGTATTCGGTCTCGTCAACGCGGTTATGCCGGTGGGTGGCGAGTTCCTTGAGGTGGTGCAGCCGGTCAGGGACGACGCCTCGGCGCGGCGCTATCTCCACAGGCGGGGCGGCGATGCGGGATACATGGTCATCCTGCAATCGGAAGACGCCCATGCCCATCGCGACCGCATTATGGGGCTGGGCGCGCGCAAGATTGCCGAGCATGACGGCTCTTATGTCTTCACCCATTTCCATCCCGGCGATTTCGGCGGCGTGCTGACCTCCGTGGACTCCGTCACGGGCGTAGAGGACTGGTTCGCCCCCGACAGCGACTGGCCGCCGGCCGGCAAGGACTGGCGCAACGCACGGAGCGACAATGCGACCGGCATACGCGCCGTCGCCATCCAGTCGAAAGCGCCCGCCAAACTCGCCGAACGCTGGGCCGAACTCCTTCAGGGCGAGATCGTCATGGAGGATGACGGCCCCGAACTGCGCATGGCGCGCGGCGTCATCCGTTTCGTCGATCCGGTGGATGAAGACGGCACCGGCGTCGTCGGTATCGACATTGCCATGCGCGACCGGGACAAGGCGCTGGACACCGCGCAGCGTAGGGGGCTGCCGGTGACGGGGCATACGGTCCGTATCTGCGGATGCGATTTCCACCTTTCGGAGGCGACCGGATGAAACTTTTTTCCGCGTGTTGCGGTCATATCGGTGTCGATATCGGCCTCCTGGAAGGCGGCGGTATCCGTGGCGAGCTGCGCCGCGTCCCCTCCATGTGTTTCGTGGTCGAGCATCCGGAAGGCCTGGTCGTCTGGGATACGAGCATGCACCCTTGCGTCTGCACCGATCCCGTCGGCTATTGGGGCAATCTCGCCACGACGGTGACCGTCCCCGACTATGCGGAGAATGAGACGTTAATCGCCCGTCTCGACGAGGCCGGGATCGACGCTTCCCGCATCCGCTTCGTCATCAACTCTCACCTCCACAACGATCATTGCGGCATGAACCGTTTCTTCCCGCAGGCGACCGTGCTTGCCCGGCGCAGCGAGTATGAGCACGCGAAAGGGCTCATGGACACCGGCAAGCATGGCTATGTGCGCGACGATTTCTTCGGCGATGGCCAGACGCTGGAGCTGATCGAATATGACGATACGTTCGATCTCTTCGGTGACGGGGCGCTGGTGCTGGTTTCGACGGTGGGGCACACGCCCGGCCATCAAAGCCTGCAGGTCACTTTTCCCTCGGGCCGCCGCTTCGTGATGACGGGCGATGCACTTTATACCGCGCGCCAGCTTGCGACGCGGCAACCCCCGGGCCTGACTTTCGACAGGAAGGAAGCGCAGGCAAGCGCGGATCGCCTGGCCGATCTGGAGGATGCGGGCGCGACAATTCTTATTCACCACGAACCGTCGCTCTGGGAGACGAGACCGGCTGTGGCGCTTCTCTGGCAGGAGGGCGGGGAGGCCGCATGACGGGGACGCCGGACGCGCGAGGAAAAAGGGCCGGAGCTTTCGCTCCGGCCCTTCTCGTTCTGTCGATCCCGAGGGATCAGCAGGAATAGTACATGTCGTATTCGACCGGATGCGGCGTCATTTCGTACCGCATGTTTTCTTCCCACTTGAGCTCGAGGTAACCGTCGATCTGATCGTCGGTGAACACGCCGCCCTTCTTCAGGAAGTCGCGGTCGCCATCGAGCGCGACGAGCGCTTCGCGCAGCGAACCGCAAACGGTCGGAATGTCCTGCAGCTCTTCCGGCGGAAGGTCGTACAGGTTCTTGTCCATCGGCGCGCCCGGATCGATCTTGTTGTCGATGCCGTCAAGGCCGGCCATCATCATCGCGGCGAAGGCGAGATAGGGGTTCGCCGTCGGATCCGGGAAGCGGATCTCGATGCGCTTGGCCTTGGGCGACGTGCCGTAGGGAATACGGCAGGAGGCCGAACGGTTGCGGGCCGAATAGGCCAGCAGCACCGGCGCTTCGTAACCCGGCACCAGACGCTTGTAGGAGTTGGTGGACGGGTTGGTGAAGGCGTTCAGCGCCTTGGCGTGCTTCAGGATGCCGCCGATATACCACAGGCACTCTTCGGAAAGGTCGGCATACTTGTTGCCGGCAAAGAGCGGCTTGCCTTCTTTCCAGATCGACTGATGGCAATGCATGCCCGTGCCGTTGTCGCCGAAGACCGGCTTCGGCATGAAGGTGGCCGACTTGCCGAAGGCGTGCGCCACGTTGTGGATCGCATATTTGTAGATCTGCAGATGGTCTGCGACCTTGGTGAGGGTCTGGAACTTCATGCCGAGCTCATGCTGGGCAGCGGCCACTTCGTGGTGGTGCTTTTCGATGTCGACGCCCATCTCGCCCATCACCGTCAGCATTTCGCCGCGCAGGTCCTGACCGCTGTCGATCGGGTTGGCCGGGAAATAGCCGCCCTTGGTGCGCGGACGGTGGCCGAGATTGCCCGTCTCGTATTCCGTGTTGGAATTGGTCGGCAGTTCGACGCTGTCCACCGCGAAGCCGGTGTTGTAGGGCTCGGTGGAGAATTTCACGTCGTCGAACACGAAGAATTCGGCTTCCGGGCCGAACACCACGGTGTCGCCGATGCCGGTGGACTTGAGATAGGCCTCGGCGAGCTTCGCCGTGCCGCGCGGGTCGCGTCCATAGGGCTCACCGGTGGAGGGCTCCAGAATGTCGCAGAAAATCGCCAGTGTCGTCTGGGCGTAGAAGGGGTCGATCACTGCGGTTTCGCAGTCCGGAAGCAGGATCATGTCGGACTCGTTGATCGCCTTCCAGCCGGCGATCGACGAACCGTCGAACATCGTGCCCTCGGCGAAAAAGTCTTCGTCGCACATGTCCACGTCGAAAGTGACGTGCTGCATCTTGCCGCGCGGATCGGTGAAGCGCAGATCGACGTATTTCACGTCCTTCTCTTTGATCAGCGCCTGGACCGAATTGAAGTCAGCCATTTGATCCTCTTTCCCTGTTCTCGGTGGGGGCTGCTCATGGTCTGGCCGCCCCCTCAACTTGAAACGATACAGCAACCCGGGAGCCTGTCCCCCTGTATGGGCGCTGCGATGTGCCTCCGATATTTTTGAGGTCCCGGAGTTCACAGATGGGACCTTGTGAGCCTTATCGCCGGTGGACCGGCCGTCGCGCTCTGTCAGATCGCTTCCGCGCCGGTCTCGCCGGTACGGATGCGGATCGCCTCTTCGACATTGGAGATAAAAATCTTGCCGTCGCCGATGCGGCCGGTACGCGCCGCCTGCTGGATCGCCTCCACGGCCTTGCCGACCGTATCTTCGTTCAGCACGACTTCGATTTTCACCTTGGGGAGAAAATCGACGACATATTCCGCACCTCTATAGAGTTCCGTATGGCCCTTCTGTCGGCCGAAGCCTTTCGCCTCCGTAACGGTAATGCCCTGAAGACCGACTTCCTGAAGGGCTTCCTTTACCTCGTCGAGTTTGAACGGCTTGATGATCGCCTCGATCTTTTTCATCCGGGGTTCCTTGTGGTTGGGCCTCAGTGCCCGCCGTCATGTGATGTCTGAATAGCATGGGCCGTGCCAACTGGCCGGTGGCACGATTTCATAGTTTTTTCAGAGAGTTAGCGGCACATCACCCGATGCCTTGCCTTTTTGTTGAGCAGTATGGATGCACACAAAAAAGGCGAAATGAACAAATTGCAGGCAACAACATATCAATGGTTTTGCCCTCGTTCCAGCGGCCTTTGAGGCAGAAGCCGGCCGCCGCGCGGTTGACAGTGTTTTCGCCGCCCGCGACAAGGGCAGCACCCCGCGAAAAGCGGTACGAAACGCCCTGTGGCACGGATACGGAGCCGACATGAAACCCGCCAATCCCGTCTTCGCCTCTCTCGGCACCACGATCTTCACGGTGATGTCCACCCTGGCGAACGAACATGGCGCCATTAATCTCGGACAGGGTTTTCCCGACGATGAAGGCCCTGACGATATTCGCGCGGCGGCGGCCAGGGCGATCATGGACGGGCCTAACCAGTACCCGCCCATGATGGGGCTGCCCGCGCTGCGCGAGGCAGTGGGCGCGGCCAACCGGCGCTTCTACGGCCTCGATATCGATTGGCAGAAAGAAGTGATGGTCACCTCCGGCGCGACGGAAGCGCTGCATGACAGCATCACGGCGTTGCTGCGGCCCGGCGACGAGGCGATCCTGATCGAGCCCTGTTACGACAGCTACCGGCCCGTGGTCGAGGCCGCCGGCGCCACGGTGAAGACCGTCTCCCTCCAGCCCCCGCACTGGTCGCTGCCGGTGGAGGCGCTGGAAGCGGCCTTCGGCGACAAGACCAAGCTCATCGTCCTCAATACGCCCATGAACCCCATCGGCAAGGTTTTCACCGAGGCGGAACTGGCGGCCATTGCCGGACTTCTGGAGAAATACGATGCCTATGCCGTCTGCGACGAGGTCTATGAGCATCTCGTCTTCTCGGGCCACCGGCATGTTCCGCTGATGACGCTGCCCGGCATGC
This sequence comes from Parvibaculum indicum, assembly GCF_011762095.1. Taxonomy (GTDB): domain Bacteria; phylum Pseudomonadota; class Alphaproteobacteria; order Parvibaculales; family Parvibaculaceae; genus Parvibaculum; species Parvibaculum indicum. The sequence continues at coordinate 46,902 of NZ_JAASQO010000012.1, forward strand.
GCGAGCGCTGCGTGCGGATCGGCTCGGCGGGCAAGACCTTCTCGCTCACCGGGTGGAAGATCGGTTACGTCACCGCACCCGCCTCGCTGATGGAGGTGATCGCCAAGACGCATCAATTCGTGACCTTCACCACGGCCCCCGGTCTGCAATCGGCCATCGCCTATGGGCTGGGGAAGGGCGACGACTATTTCGCCGGGCTGGCCGGCGCGCTGGAGGCCAAGCGGGACATTCTTTCCAAAGGCCTGGCGGATGCCGGGCTCGAAGTGCTGCCCGCCGACGGTACCTATTTCGTCACCGCCGATTTTCGCCCCCTCGGCTTCAATGGCACGGATGAAGAGTTCTGCCGCGCCATCACCACGGAAGCGAAGGTCGCCGCGGTGCCCATGAGCGCCTTCTACTCGGCGGCCTCGGAAGGCGTACCGACCCATCTTGCCCGCTTCTGCTTCTGCAAGCAGGACGGCATCCTGACCGAAGCGAGCGAACGGCTGGCCGGCTGGGCGAAGGGCAGGGCGGCATGAGCGGGGAACGCACCGTTCTCCGCCGCGACGCCGCCTCGGGCAAGGCGAAATGGCTGGTCGTTTTTCTGCACGGCCTTGGCTCCAACGGGGCCGACCTCATGGCCTTCGCCGATTACTGGCGGGGCGCCATGCCTGATGTCGCCTTCCTTGCGCCAGATGCGCCGAGCGTCTGTCCCGACGGTGGCTATCAATGGATGCAGCGCCTGCCTGTCGGCCATCCCCGCATGTTCGACGAGGCGGACGCGGCGCGGGGCGGTATCGACACGCTGATCGATGAAGAACTTTCCCGGCTCGGCCTCGACGGCACCCGGCTTGCGCTGGTCGGTTTCAGCCAGGGCACGGTAATGGCGCTCCATGTCGGTCTCAGGCGCAAGGAAACGCCGGTGGCGATCCTCGGCTATGCGGGCGGGCTTGTCGGTGCGGACAGGCTGGCCGACGACATGACGTCGAAACCGCCTGTCATGCTCATTCATGGCGAGCAGGACGAGATGGTGCCGGTCTACGCCATGATGGAGTCGGTGAAGGCCCTTACCGATGCCGGTCTTGTCGCCGCCGGGCAGGCCATGCCCGGTCTCGGCCATGCGGTGAACGAGCAGGCGCTGGTGATCGGCGCCCGCTTCATCCTGTCCGCCGTCGCCTATCGCGAGAAACACCCCCTCTGACCCTGCGTCATTGCAACGACCCGTCCGCCTTTGCTGGACAGGGTGCGGTCAATCCGTATTCTCGCGCCAACGAATAACCAATAGCGATGCGCCGGGTGAAGGCGCGGCAGGGAGAGGCAATCATGTCAGATGTGAAGCTCGACGATCGCATGCCCGTGCTGGTCGGGTGCGGCCAGAATGTCCAGAAGGAAAAGGATGTCGAGAAGGCGAAGTCGCCCATGCATCTGATGGCCGATGCGGCCGAGCTTGCCGCCTCCGATACGGGGCTCGGCAAGAAGCTCTGGGATGTCGTCGACACCGTCACCTGCGTTCGCTTCATCACCGACAGCCCGGACAGCGCGCGTCTCCCCTTCGGGCGCTATCCCAATGCCGCGAAGACGCTGGCGAACCTCATCGGCGCCAATCCGGCCAAGACCTGCTACGGCCCCACCGGCGGTAACACGCCCCAATATCTCGTGAACTACACCGCCGAACAGATCGCGCAAGGCGACACGGATATCGCGCTGGTAGCGGGCTCGGAATGCTTCGGCACCATGATGCGCGCGCTGGGCCAGGGCAAGGTGCTTGACTGGCACGACGAGAACCCCGGTCAGGACCGCATCGACATCGGCAATGAGAAAGCCGGCGTCACCGAAACGGAAAAGCGCCACAAGCTGCAATATCCGGTGAACATCTATCCGATGTTCGAAAACGCCATTCGCGGCCAGAAAGGCCGCACGGTGGAAGAGCATAAGCTCGCCGTCGGCAAGCTTATGTCGCGCTTCACCAAGGTCGCCGCGCAGCATCCGCAGGCCTGGTTCCCGGTCGAGCGCACGCCGGAGGAAATCGCCACCGTCACCGACGCCAACCGCTATATCGGTTTTCCGTATACGAAGTATATGAATGCGATCATGCAGGTCGATCAGGCTGCCGCCGTCGTCATGATGTCGGTCGGCAAGGCGCGCGAGCTGGGCATTCCGCAGGAGAAATGGGTCTTCCTGCATGGCTGCGGCGATGCGAACGATCTCTGGTTCCCGACCGAGCGCGTGAACTATTACACCTCGCCCGCCATCAAGAAGATGGGGGAGAAGGCGTTCGGCATGGCCGACTGGGACGTTTCCGAGATCGACTATATCGACCTCTATTCCTGCTTCCCCTCCGCCGTGCAGATCGGCCGCGACGCGCTGGGCATTGCGGAAGACGACCCGCGCGACCTCACCGTCACGGGCGGCCTGCCTTATTTCGGCGGCGCGGGGAACAACTACGTCATGCACTCCATCGCAACCATGATGGACAAGCTGCGCGCAAAGCCGGGCACGAAGGGGCTTTGCACCTCCAATGGCTGGTACGTGACCAAACACGGCATGGGCCTTTATTCGACCCTGCCCAAGGAAGGCAAATGGGAGCGCGAGGCGCCCGCCACCTATCAGGCCGAGATCGACGCCGAAAAGCATCCCGTCGTGGACGAGACGCCCAATGGCAAGGCGAAGATCGAGACCTATACGGTCGTGCATGGCCGCAACGGGCCGGACTTCGCCATCGTCTTCGGCCGGCTGGACGACACCGACGCCCGCTTCGTCGCGCACACGCCGAACGACCCGGCGACGCTTCAGGATATGGTGGAGCGCGACCAGCTGGGACGGCCGGGCACGGTCGTCGCCGACCCGGAAGGCGTCAACATCTTCACGCCGGAATAGGAAAAAGGGGCCTTTCGGGGCCCTTTCGTTTATCCGGCCCGTTTTGCTGTAGACGGCAAACCGTCCCGGATCGGCGGGAGAGTGTGGGAATACGCATGTCTCGTATATTGAGGTATCTGGCGCTTGGCGGGGCCTTATTGCTTGTTCTGGTCGTGGCGTACGGGGCGAAAGGATATTTCGACGCGCTTCATGATGCCGATGAACTGCGGCAACGCGCCGACAGGCTTATCGCAGCGGGGTTGGGAGGAAGCGATCTTGGCCCCGGTCGATTGAACCTCTTGCTCGAGGTTGAAGACCCCGCTTTCGCCGAGCACGCCGGGATAGACTTCACGACCGAGGGGGCAGGCGCCACCACCGTTACCCAATCGCTGTCGAAACGATTGGCCTTTGACCGGTTTCGTCCCGGGATCGGTAAGATACGCCAGACCGGCTATGCCGTCGGGTTGGAAAAGCGGCTCGATAAGGCGCAGATCATGGCGCTCTGGCTCGATACCCTGGAAATGGGGCGCGGTCCCGACGGCTGGATGACTGGCTTTTATCGGGCGAGCGATGCGATCTTCAAGCGCGCTCCCGCCGAACTTACCGAAGATGAGTTTCTACGGCTGGTCGCTGTCCTTATTGCGCCTGCAACCTACGATTTGAGAGGTGAGGACGCGGCGCTTGAGGACAGGGTCGGAAGGATTAAACGTCTTGTCGCCGCGCAGTGCGCGCCTGTGAATCATGGCGATGTCTGGCTGGAAGGATGCCGGTAGATATCTGCTTTCCCTCACCCGTCCGCCACCGATGAGATAGGCGGCTTGAGCGACAGTTTCCATGTTATCCCCGCAAACGCGGTCTCCCTGCATAAAGTCAGGCGTGTCTACCGTCGTTTAGTGGGAGAAGTTCTTTCATCGCTCGTCATTGCGAGGAGCGACAGCGACGAAGCAATCCGGCGCGAAGCTTGTCGCTTCTGGATTGCTTCGCTTGTGCTCGCAATGACGGGAATCGGTCGGCTGAATGCTCGCTCTTACCAGAGCCAGGTTGCCGGATCGGGGATCGGCTTGTCGTCGCTCGCCAGCATGAAGCCCTTGATGAGCCGGATCAGTGCCCAGACAACCGTGGCGGCCAGGATCAGCACGCCGATGAAGATCACCGATGTAACGGCGCCGATGATGCTGAACAGCAGCCCGATCCAGAAGGTCCGGATCTGGAACGTGAAATGCGTCGTGGCGTTCGGACCTGCTTCGCCGCGCTTCAGATAGGCGACGATAAGCCCTGCAATCGCGGTGATACCCACCACGAAGCCGATGAAATACAGGATATAGACGAGCTTCGGCCCGTCCATATTGTCGCCCGTCGATGTGACGGCACTCTGTACGGGATCAGGCGAATCGGTCATCTCGTCCTCCTTAACGGCCTGTAATGTGGAAAGCGTAGTGCCCTCTCAAGGTCATGTCGATATAAGGGCCGCATCATGGTTCACAGAACGTAACGCGCCGAATACGGGGGAAGACATGCCCATCATCTACATGATCCGCCATGGCGAGGCCGCCGCCGGATGGAATGCCGACGCCGATCCCGGCCTGAGCGAACTCGGCCAGTCGCAGGCCGAAGCCGTGGCCGATGAAATCGAAGCCAGGGCAGGGGCCAAGCTCCCCATCCTCACCTCGCCGCTGAAGCGCTGCCGCGAGACCTCCATGCCGCTGGCCGGACGCTGGAACCGTGAACCGGCAGTGGAACCGCGCGTCGCCGAAATCCCGTCCCCCATCGACGATCTCGAATCCCGCGGCGAGTGGTTGCGCAAGATCATGGCCGGTACCTGGACCGAGGCCGTGGCGGGCGCCGGCAAGGTCGATCTTCCGGCCTGGCGGCAGGGCGTCGCCGACGCGCTGCTGGAACTGCCGGGCGATACGGTGATCTTTTCCCATTTCATCGCGATCAACGTGGCGGCGGGCATCGCCACGGATGACGACCGCCTGGTCACGTTCCGGCCGGACAATTGCTCCGTCACCGTCTTCGAGACGGGCGGCGGTGCGTTGCGGCTGATCGAGAAAGGCCGCGAAGGCGTTACGAAGGTGAATTGATCGCCCGCCTTCGGCAATTCGCCAATTGGCCGCCACAATCGCCCGGCTATGATGGGCGCATGGCCACTTCATTGATTCCCCACGCCCCGGCAAAGACGCCCGCCGCGCTCCTCACGGTCGAGGAGATGGGCCGTGCCGACCGCCTCACCATAGAGGGCGGCAAGCCCGGCATCGTCCTTATGGAGAATGCCGGTCGCGGCGTGGCGGAAGCGGCGGTGGCCCATTTCGAGAAGGCGCCGGTTTCGGTTCTCTGCGGGCCGGGCAACAATGGCGGCGACGGCTTCATCGCCGCCCGTCTGCTGCGCGACTGGGGCTGGCAGGTTACCGTCTTCCTCATGGGCGCGCGGGAAAGCCTCAAGGGCGACGCCGCCGAGGCCGCGCATCGCTGGGCAGGCCCGGTCTATCCCCTGACCGCCGACGCGGCGAAAAGCGCATCGCTCGTCATCGACGCGATCTTCGGCGCCGGTCTCTCCCGCGACGTGGAAGGGACGCCCGCAGATATCGTCCGTCATGTCACGGAGGAGGGCATTCCGGTCCTCGCCGTCGATGTGCCGAGCGGGATCGACGGGGATACCGGCCTCGTGCGCGGTGCGGCGTTCAGGGCGGCGCACACCGTCACCTTCTTCCGGGCAAAGCCGGGACACAGGCTGCTGCCGGGGCGCGCGCATTGCGGCGAGGTGCATGTCGTCGATATCGGCATCGAGGACAAGGTGCTGGACGAAATCGCCCCGCGCCGCTTCGACAACACGCCTGGCCTCTGGTGGCCCGCCTATCCGCGGCCTTCCATCGCGCTTCACAAATACGATCATGGCCACGCGGTGGTGCTGTCGGGCGATGCGGCCCATACCGGGGCTGCGCGCCTTGCCGCGCGCGGCGCGCTCAGGGCGGGGTCGGGGCTTGTCACCGTCGCCACGCCGCCCGATGCGCTGGCCGTCAACGCCGCCCATCTCACCGCCATCATGCTGGCCCCCTTCAAGGGGCCGGACGGGCTGACCGCCATTCTGGAAGACAAGCGCAAGAATGCCTGCCTCATCGGGCCGGGCGCGGGTGTCGGCAGCGCGACGCGCGAATGCGTGCTGGCCGCGCTTCTTTCGGGCGCCGCCATGGTGCTGGACGCCGATGCGCTGACATCCTTCGCCGAAATTCCCCGCGATCTCTTTGTCGCCATTCGCGGCTATTTTGCCGGTCCCACCGTGCTGACGCCGCATGAGGGCGAGTTCGCCCGCATCTTCCCGGACCTCTCCACCGCGAATGCCGGGGAGAAGGGAAAGCTCGTCCGGGCGCGCCTGGCCGCCGAGCAGGCCGGCGCCGTCATCGTCCTCAAGGGCCCCGATACCGTCATTGCCTCGCCGGACGGCAAACTTGCCGTGAATGCCAATGCCGGGCCGGAACTGGCCACGGCGGGCTCGGGCGATGTGCTGGGCGGCATCATTCTGGGTCTCATGGCGCAGGGCATGCCGCCTTTCGAGGCCGCCGCCGCGGGCGTCTGGCTTCATGGCGAGGCGGGCCACCATTTCGGCCCCGGTCTCATCGCCGAGGACTTGCCCGAAATGCTGCCCGCCGTGCGCCGGGAACTGCTGGAAACCCTGTCCTGAGCGCCCGAAATCGGCGTCTCCGACCCTTTCCCCGGGAAACGACGGCTTTTGCTGGCAATCCCCCCATCCCCTTGATATAGAGGGCGCCAATTTTCGGGAGTGGCTGTCCGGTTTGGGACTGCCGCCGACGGGCCTTGCGGGCGTGGCGGAATTGGTAGACGCGCTGGATTTAGGTTCCAGTGCCGCAAGGCGTGGGGGTTCAACTCCCTCCGCCCGCACCACTGACAGGCTCCCCCTCTTTGAGACGAAACGGATTGGATGATGCAGGTCACTGTAACGAACGCCGACGGTTTGAAGCGCGAACTGAAGATCGAAGTCCCGGCTGGCGAGCTGGAAGGAAAGCTGAGCTCGAAGCTCGAGGAGCTCAAGAACCAGGTTCGCCTGAAGGGCTTCCGCCCCGGCAAGGTGCCGATGAGCCATCTGCGCAAGACCTTCGGCAAGCAGGTCATGAGCGAAGTGATCCAGGAGACGGTGAGCGAAAGCTCGCAGAAGGCTCTTGAGGAACAGGAGCTGCGCCCGGCCTATCAGCCCAATATCGACCTGGAAGGCGAAGTCGAGCAGGTGATGGAAGGCAATGCCGACCTTGCCTACAAGATGACCTTCGAAATCGTCCCGGCCATCGAGCTTGCGGACTTCTCCACGATCTCCATCGAGAAGCCGGTCGCGGAAGTCACCGATGAAGAGGTGCAGGATTCGCTCAAGCGCCTCGCCGAAAACCAGAAGAATTTCGAGGCGCGCGCCGAAGGCGAAGCCGCCGAGAATGGCGACCAGCTCATCATCGATTTCATTGGCAAGATCGACGGCGAAGCCTTCGAGGGCGGGTCCGCCGAGGGCGCTGCGATCGAGCTTGGCGCCGGTCAGTTCATTCCCGGTTTCGAGGAACAGCTCGTCGGTGCCAAGGCCGGCGATGCGGTTGACGTGAAGGTCACTTTCCCGGCCGATTACGGCGCGGAGCACCTGGCCGGCAAGGATGCCGTCTTCGAGGTGAACGTGCAGGAAGTGAAGGCGCCCGCCGAGGTCACGATCGACGACGAGTTCGCCAAGCGCTTCGGCCTCGACGATCTCGAAAAGCTGAAGGAAATCCTCACCGAGCAGATCAAGTCGGACTTCGACCGCATGTCGCATCAGCACCTGAAGCGCGCCATGCTGGACAAGCTCGACGAGCTGCACGAGTTCGAGCTGCCGCCGGCCATGGTCCAGCAGGAATTCGACGCGATCTGGCATCAGCTCGAGCATGAGCTGGAGCACCAGAACAAGACGGTCGCCGATATGGACGAGCCGGAAGAGAAGGTCCGCGAGGAATACAACAAGATCGCCGAGCGCCGCGTGCGCCTCGGTCTCGTGCTGGCCGAAGTCGGCGAAAAGAACTCGATCTCCGTGACCGAGCAGGAACTGAGCCAGGCGCTCTCCGAGCGCGCCCGCCAGTTCCCGGGGCAGGAACGCCAGCTCTATGAGTTCTACCAGCAGAACCCGCAGGCCGTTCAGGAGCTTCGCGCGCCGATCTTCGAAGACAAGGTGGTGGACTACATCTCCGAACTGGCGACGGTCACCGAAAAGCCGGTGTCGAAGGACGAGCTGTTCGAGGATCCCGACGCGGACGTCCCCGGCCACAACCACGATCATGACCACGACCACGATCACTGAGGATTTCGGTTCTCGGAACGTCGAAAGCCCGGAGCGATAGCTCCGGGCTTTTTGTTTTTCGGAACGGCATCGCGATAGAATTGTCGCGGAGCGGGCAGGGAGATTTGATTTGGCACGGGCGGTCGTTCTTGGAGGATATGGCCTGATTGGCTCAGCCTGCATGCGAGCTCTCGCGGAAGCGGGATTCGATGTCATTGGCATGGGCCGCAATGAACGGGTCGCGCGGCAGGTGATCCCTCAAGCCGAATGGCTGATCCGTGATCTCACCAGGGTCGACACGCATGAATGGCGAAAAATTCTGAGGGGTGTCGATGTCGTGGTGAACGCGGCGGGTGCCCTGCAGGAAAGTGCGAGAGACGACCTTTCCGGCATACATGAAACCATGGCGATGAGACTGGTTTCCGCCCTCGAAGGAAGTTCTGCCCGGCTGGTTCAGATATCGGCGGCGGGCGTATCGGAAGACGCCTCGACCGAGTTCTTCCGCTCGAAAGCACGGGGTGACGCCGCGATCCAGGCCTCCGGTGTTCGATGGGTCATCCTGCGGCCAACGCTCGTACTAAGCCCTTCCGCCTATGGCGGGACGGCGCTTTTGAGGGCTGCTGCCGCGTTGCCGATGGTTTCTCCCGCGATCCTGCCCGCCGCACAAATTCAGACCGTCTTTGTCGATGATCTCGCGCAGGCGGTTGTGCATTCGGCAAGGGGCGAAGTGGCGTCCGGCACCATAGCCGACATCACGGAAAAGGGGAGCCGAAGTCTGCCGGAAACCGTTGACGCATTGCGCCGTTGGCTGGGTTTCCCCGCGCCACGCTTTCGCCTGCCCATACCGGTCGCCGGCTTGTGGTTCCTTTCGCGAGTGGCAGACGGGCTTGGCTGGCTGGGGTGGCGTTCGCCGCTGCGCAGCAATGCAATCCATGCATTGCAGGGAGGCGTTCGCGGAAATCCCGCCACATGGGAAGCCGCAGGCGGGAGCGCTTGCCGCTCGCTGGAAGACAGCCTTGCAACCTTACCGTCCACGCTTCAGGAAAGATGGTTCGCGCGAGCTTATCTGATGTTCCCGATCATTATCGCGCTGCTGTCGTTTTTCTGGCTAAGTTCGGGCATCGTCGCATTGATCGGGTTCGACGCTGCGCAACGCTTATTGGTCGAGCATGGCGTCGTCGGCGCCGCGGCGAGTACCGTCATTGTCGGTGGCGCCCTGGCCGATATGGCGCTGGGCGCTGCTCTGTTGTGGCGACCATGGACCCGTCATGCCTGCCTTGGCATGATCCTCCTGTCCGTGGCCTATCTCATCGGCGGTACGCTTGTGGCGCCGGATTTGTGGGCGGATCCGGCAGGGCCGTTCGTGAAAGTCCTTCCGGGTACCGGTCTTGCGCTTGTGGCGCTCGGTCTGGCGAATGAACGATGACCTACGAGCTTCTCCGTTTTCTGCATGTACTCGGTGCGACCGTTCTGCTCGGAACGGGGGCCGGCATCGCCTTCTTTATGGTCGTCTCGAACCGCAGCCGCGATCCTGCGCTCGTGGCGCATGTGGCGGGTATCGTCGTTCTGGCGGACACCGTTTTCACGGCGACGGCGGCCATTGCCCAGCCGATTACCGGTTACCTTCTTGCGCGGGAGGTCGGTTGGCCCTTGCTCGGCGGCTGGGTTGCCGTGTCTCTCGGCCTTTATGTCGTGGTCGGCGCGTTCTGGCTGCCTGTTGTCTGGATGCAGGTCCGGATGCGCAACCTCGCCGTCGCCGCGCGCGATGCAGGGGAAGAACTGCCTGCCGCCTACCACAAGCTCTACAGGGTGTGGTTCGCCTTCGGCTTTCCCGCCTTTTTCGCAGTCCTTGCGATTGTCTGGCTCATGCTTACCAAGCCCGCTATCTGAGCGTGCGTCACGCCGTATCCCATTCCGGTGCGACGCCGGCGGGATCGATGATCCGGCCCTCGGGCGTTTGCAGCGCGAAGATTCTGGCCATCTCGTCATCCGACAGCTCGAAGTCGAAGATTTCGATATTCTGCTTCTGGCGTTCCGGATTGCCGCTTTTGGGAATGGCGACCACCCCGTCCTGCTGCACGAGCCAGCGCAGCGCGATCTGGCCCGGCGTCTTGCCATGTGCCCTGGCGATTTCCCCCATGACCTTGTCGTCGGAGACCTTGGCGTGGGCCAGCGGCGCATAGGCCGTGAGCGCCATGCCATGCGCGCGCAGCGCGCCCAGCACTTTCTCCTGCGACAGATAGGGGTGGTACTCCACCTGGTCGACCGCCAGCGGCACCGAGGTTAGGGAGGTCGCTTCCTCGATCAGCGGGGTTGTGAAATTGCTGATGCCGATATGTCTGGCAAGCCCCGCGGTCTGGACCTCGTTGAGCGCCACCATGGTTTCCTTGAGGGGGATGGTCTTGCTCGGCCAGTGCAGCAGCAACAGGTCGACATAATCGGTCTTCAGCCGGGCGATGCTTTCCTTCGCTGCGGCGATCAGATCGCCATGGCCGAAATTGTCCGGCCAGATCTTGGTGGTCAGGAACACCTCTTCCCGGGCAACGGGCGCGGCGGCGATGCCTTTGCCGACCGCATCCTCATTGCCGTACATCTGCGCGGTATCGATGTGCCGATAGCCGATCCCGAGCGCATGCTTTACGGCTTCGGTGGCGTCCTCGTCCCTGAGCTGGAAGGTGCCCAGCCCAATGGCCGGGATTTTCGCGCCATTCGCTTCCACAATTTTCATCTCGACACCTTTCGTCTCGCATTTCGGAGTTCGCCTTCAGTCGATATGGCGACGATGTGCCGGAGTACCACCCGTTCGCGTGCCGATCCGGCCACGCTTCTTTTATCGAAGCCGTCCTGAACGGGAAGCGGACGATATTTGCACTTGCCGCCGTCGCTGTGCCTGTTGAAAGATAATATTCACCATATCTTGTCTTCGGCTGACTGGAGGGGCTTCGGGATGATGTCCGCGCGCTCGATTGCGATTGCTTGTCTGACGATTGCGAATTGTCTTCTGTTGGGGCTTTCGCCCGCTCCGGCATCCGACTCTGCCACATCGGATTTCGACGGCTATTGGGGCGGGTCTTTCGGTTTCAAGCGGCCGAGCTGGGTGGCCGAGGCGCAGCTCAGGATCAGCGACGGCTATGGCGAGCTGGAATTTCAGACACGCGGTGCACCGGCTTTCTACACGGCCGTGCGCGAAGGCCGCCTGACGCTGCCGGAACCGTTCCGGGTCGTTCCGGCAGACGTCTCCAATCCAAGGCCCGATGCGCGCTGCACCTATTATCTGAAGGTGGCGCCCGACGGCACGGCAAAGGCCATCGTCAAGACGGGCATGGTGACGTCGCTTTGCCCGTCCGATCCCCAAATCGATTTCAGGAGGCAGGAGGGCGAAGGCGGAACCCAACTCGTCTTCCATCTCGCTTCCGACACGCTGGAAGTGGAGTACGCGCTCTATGGCGGTTATCGTCCGCTCCGGGCCGGGGAGATGACGGTCATACCCGATAGTCTCGACGTTCTGGGCGTGCGTCCCGGTCACACTTTCGATGAAGCCCGGAGCATCCTGACCGACGCCGGCTACGTCCTGCTTCCGCCGGACGAGGGCGGCAAATCGACGAGAATTGCGGATGACTGGTCGCAGGAAGCCTTTGCCTTCGCGAAAGGGGAGCCATGGCCGTCGGGAAAAGACCGCACCTATCCGGACGCCATTCTGCTGGTCCTGGAAACGCAGGAAGCGGGCAAGGGCGCCTCGCCGGTCGCGCCCGCCGGGCGGCAGGTTCTCTATGTCCATCGCAAGGTCGCCTATCCGAAGGGCGAGGGGGTCGATGTCGCCGCCATGCGCGGCGCGCTTCAGAAGAAATACGGCCCCTCCGCGGGCATGACTTCAAGCGAAATGCGCGTCTATGACACGGCGGGGAATGTCGTGGCTCCACCGAATGCCACTCGTTTTCTGGCCCGATGCGCGAAGAGCAACCTGCAGGAGATCAACTATCAGATACCCGATAGTCCGGAGATCACGATCCACAAGAAGCTGATCGAGGACGTTCACCCCGATTGCGGTTCCACGGTCGACATCGAATTCTGGAACCCGAAGAACAACATGACCGACCGCATGGAGGTCGGTGTCATGAATCACGCCATGATCTATCGGGATGCGTGGAAGCGAAGCCGGAACGTCGTCCGCGCCGATGCGCTGGCGCAGTTCGAGCGTATGGCCTCGGAGGGGGCGGGCGACACGCCGGATCTCTAGCTCCGCAAGGGCCCGGTGCGCCCGGCGCGAAGGGGATGGGCCGGCTGAAAATTTTTTTCGGCACGACCCCAAAAACCGGTTGCGTCGCGGCCCGGGAAGCCTTATTTCCGCGCCTCACAAGACGCACACGCACGTGCCGCTGGCCCCTAGTTGGTTTATGCAACGACGTTAAACGTCTTTTTTGGATCACGCCGGTCGTAACGGAAAAATGACCGGGTCTGAAAAAGGGTGTTTACGATGTTCGCTTCCGAGCAGGGCCGGAGTGCCCGTTCCCGCATCTCTTCCCGCAACAACCAGACCCCGAAGCGCCGCATCCGGCGCAAGCCCCAGCTCTATCTGGTGCCCAGCGCGCCGGAGCTGCCGGAAGAGCGCGGCGGTATGCCGCCCAAGATCGCCCGTTACCTTGCGACCGCCGATTTGCCCTCGCCCTGCCTGGTGGTGGATGTCGATATCGTCGAACATAATTTCGGGGAGCTGGCCGAGGCGGTGCCGGAAGCGCGCATCTTCTATGCGGTGAAGGCGAACCCCGCCGACGAGATCGTCGACCGGCTGGCAAAGCGCGGCGCCTGCTTCGACACGGCGAGCATGGGCGAGATCGAACTTTGCCTGGCGCATCGCATTTCCCCGGACCGGATTTCCTTCGGCAACACGATCAAGAAGGAGCGCGACATTGCCGCCGCCTATGAGCTGGGCGTGCGCATGTTCGCCTATGACAGCATCGAGGAACTGGAGAAGATCGCCCGTTCCGCGCCCGGCTCGAAGGTCTATTGCCGTGTCCTGATGGAATGCGAGGGCGCCGAATGGCCGCTCTCCCGCAAATTCGGCTGCGAGCCCGATATGGCGGTGGACCTGCTCACCCGGGCAAACGAGATGGGCCTCGACGCCTATGGCGTTTCCTTTCATGTCGGCTCCCAGCAGACCGACCTCACGCAATACGACCGTGCGCTGGCGCTTTCCGCGTCGCTCTTCCGCCGTCTGGCGGAGCGGGGCGTGACCCTGCGCCTCGTCAATATGGGCGGCGGTTTTCCCTCGCGCTATCGCGCCGACGTGCCCTCGATCCGCGCCTATGGCGCGGCGATCCGCGAGGCGCTCGCACGTCACTTCGGCGACCGGCGGCCCGACGTGATCCTGGAGCCGGGGCGCGGCGTGGTGGGCGATGCCGGCGTCATCCAGTCGGAGGTGGTGCTCGTCTCCTCGAAAGGGGGAGAGGACGACCGACGATGGGTCTATCTCGATGCCGGCAAGTTCCACGGTCTCGCCGAAACCATGGACGAGGCGATCAAGTACCGCTTGCTGACCCCGCGCGAGGGCGACGAGACCGTGCCCGTCGTGCTGGCCGGTCCGACCTGCGACAGCGCGGACATTCTCTACGAAAAGACCGACTACCGTCTCCCAGCCACGCTCGCCGCGGGCGACAAGGTCTGGATCCTGTCCACCGGCGCCTATACCACCACCTATTCGGCGGTCTCCTTCAACGGCTTCCCGCCGCTGGCCGCGGTCTGTATCTGAGGGGGCGGGCGCCCCGAGACCGGGAGCGCCGGAAGAGCCGCGGAGCTCGGCATCTGCCCCCGCGTCGGGCGAGGCGGACGGCCCGTCCTGAGGCGGTTCCGGAAAATGCATAAGACCCTTCTGCCGGAGGGGAGGAAATCTTCGGCATCTGACCCTATATTGGTCTATGCGTTAGAGTTCTGAACCGACCCTTTACCGAATCACATTAGCCATATTCGTCAGGTGCCTTGCGGCGCGGGGATGGAGCGAAGGGGCTGGGAGGCCCCGGCCCGCAGCCGCTCCATGCCGGACCCAAGCCCGAAGATACTCAAGAGAGCCGACGCTCAGGAGTGACCATGAAAGACCCGCTCGATATGTACATGAACCTCGTGCCGATGGTGGTCGAGCAGACCAATCGGGGCGAACGCGCCTACGACATCTTTTCGCGCTTGCTGAAGGAGCGGATCATTTTCGTGGCCGGCCCCGTGGAAGACGGCATGGCCACGCTGATTACCGCGCAGCTCCTTTTCCTTGAGGCGGAAAACCCCAAAAAAGAAATCTCGATGTACATCAACTCGCCCGGCGGCGTGGTGACGAGTGGCCTGTCGATCTACGACACCATGCAGCATATCCGCCCGCCGGTTTCGACCGTGTGCATGGGCCAGGCCGCCTCCATGGGCTCGCTGCTGCTGGCCGCCGGTGAAAAGGGCATGCGCTTCGCGCTGCCCAACGCCCGGATTATGGTGCACCAGCCCTCCGGCGGCTTTCAGGGCCAGGCCACCGATATCGAGATTCACGCGCGCGAAACCCTCGCCATTCGCGAGCGACTCAACCAGATCTATGTGAATCACACCGGCCAGTCGCTGAAGGCGGTCGAGGATGCGCTGGAACGCGATAACTTCATGACCCCCGAAAGGGCCAAGGAATTCGGCCTGATCGACCATGTCGGCGTGGCGCGCGGCCCCTCCGAAGAGCCGTCCCCCTCGGAAGACAAGTCGGAGTAATCCATGGTGAGGGGCACTCCGGACCCGGTGTTTGCGGGAGCCCGGAATGCCCCGAATCGGGGCCTTTTGCTCAATCCCGGGGCAATTGATCCATCGTAATGAAATGTTGATCCGGCATTGGGTAACATGCTCGTATGTCGGACAGGTGACGGGATCCGATCCGATTTGCGGCGCCGCGCGTAGGAAAAAGCGCGGTCACTTGATCCCGCATCGCAGGACAGGCACGGTTGGTGCATGGGAATGAACATTCGGCCCGTCCTGCGGGTAACTGCCTAAGGAGTTTCTATGAGCAAGGTTAGCGGCGGCGACTCCAAGAACACGCTGTACTGTTCCTTTTGCGGCAAGAGCCAGCACGAGGTCAGGAAGCTTATTGCGGGGCCGACCGTTTTCATTTGCGACGAGTGCGTCGAGCTTTGCATGGACATCATTCGCGAGGAGAACAAATCCTCGCTGGTGAAATCCAGGGATGGCGTGCCTTCGCCGCAGGAAATCAACGAGGTGCTGGACGATTACGTGATCGGCCAGGCACACGCCAAGCGCGTGCTGTCTGTGGCGGTTCACAATCACTACAAGCGCCTGAACCACGCCGCCAAGAACAACGACGTCGAACTGGCCAAATCGAATATCCTGCTGATCGGTCCCACGGGCTGCGGCAAGACGCTTCTGGCCCAGACGCTGGCGCGCATCCTCGATGTGCCCTTCACCATGGCGGATGCGACGACGCTGACCGAAGCCGGTTATGTCGGCGAGGATGTGGAAAACATCATCCTGAAGCTGCTGCAGTCGGCCGACTACAATGTCGAGCGGGCCCAGCGGGGCATCGTCTATATCGACGAGGTCGACAAGATCAGCCGCAAATCCGACAACCCGTCCATAACGCGGGACGTGTCGGGCGAAGGCGTGCAGCAGGCGCTGCTGAAGATCATGGAAGGCACGGTCGCCTCCGTGCCGCCCCAGGGCGGCCGCAAGCACCCGCAGCAGGAATTCCTGCAGGTCGATACGACGAACATCCTGTTCATCTGCGGCGGCGCCTTTGCGGGTCTCGACAAGATCATTGCCGGGCGCGGCAAGGGGCAGGGCATCGGCTTCGCGGCCAATGTGTCCTCGCCGGAAGAGCGCAAGGTCGGGGAGCTTCTCAAGGAGCTTGAGCCGGAAGACCTGCTGAAATTCGGCCTGATTCCCGAATTCGTCGGCCGTGTCCCGGTTCTGGCGACGCTGGAAGACCTCGACGAGGATGCGCTGATCCAGATCCTGACCGCGCCGAAGAACGCGCTCGTGAAGCAGTATGAGCGTCTCTTCGATATGGAGAATGTGAAGCTCACCTTCTCCGAGGAAGCGCTGCGGGCGATTGCCCGCAAGGCCATCGAGCGCAAGACCGGCGCGCGTGGTCTGCGGTCCATCCTGGAAGCGATCCTGCTCGACACCATGTTCGAATTGCCCGCGCTTGAGGGCGTCGAAGAGGTCGTCATCGGCCATGAAGTGGTCGAGGGCAAGGCTCGTCCCCTCTACATCTATGCCGAACGGCAGGATGACGTTGAGACAAGCGCCTGATCGGCAAGGATTTTTCGGAATATCGGGATGGCCTTGAAAGCGAGCGCTTTCGAGGCCATTTCTTTATTAACAGAGTAAAGTCCTGCGGTATCAGGGTCTGAGCGGCGTCCGCCATCCGGCCGGAACGCCTTCCCGAGAAAGCGATCGCTCTGACGGCTATCCGAATCCGGGTAAGCTGGACCCTTGATGGTGGCGATCAGCATTCGTTCATATTGGGAATGCTAGTCTCCAGGCTGCGGGCGGTAATGGAAGGTATGAGCATGTCTGACGAAGTTGAAAAGTCTGAAGGTTCCGCAGGCGGCGCGGGGGGCGGCGATATGCTGACGCTGCCGGTTCTCCCGCTTCGCGATATCGTCGTGTTCCCGCACATGATCGTGCCCCTCTTCGTCGGACGCGAAAAGTCGGTGCGCGCGCTTGAAAATGTGATGCAGGACGACAAGCAGATTCTTCTGGTCGCCCAGAAGAACGCGGCGGACGATAATCCTGCCACGGATGAAATTTATGAAGTCGGCGCCGTCGGCACCGTGCTCCAGTTGCTGAAGCTGCCCGACAACACCGTGAAGGTGCTGGTCGAGGGCGTGAAGCGCGCCCGCGTGAAGCGCTACACCGGCAATGAGGAGTTCTTCGAGGCCGAGATCGAAGTCATCGGCGAGGAAGCCGAGGATGACGAGCAGCTTGAAGGTCTGGCGCGGTCCGTCGTCACCCAGTTCGAGAGCTATGTGAAGCTCAACAAGAAGGTGCCGCCGGAGGTGACGGCCTCGATCGGCCAGATCGACGATTCCGCCAAGCTCGCCGACACCATCGCCAGCCACATCAACATCAAGCTGCCCGAGAAGCAGGAGCTTCTCGAGATGCCCTCCGTGACCTCGCGGCTGGAGCGCGTCTACTCGCTGATGGAAGGCGAGATCAGCGTGCTGCAGGTGGAAAAGCGTATCCGCAGCCGCGTGAAGCGCCAGATGGAGAAGACGCAGCGCGAGTACTATCTGAACGAGCAGCTCAAGGCCATTCAGAAGGAACTCGGCGACAGCGACGACGGCAAGGACGAGCTGCGCGAGCTGGAAGAGCGGATCGAAAAGACCAAGCTCTCCAAGGAAGCGCGTGAGAAGGCCGGAGCGGAGCTGAAGAAGCTCAAGCAGATGAGCCCCATGTCGGCCGAAGCGACGGTGGTGCGCAACTATCTCGACTGGATGCTGTCGATCCCGTGGAAGAAAAAGGCCCGGGTGAAAAAGGATCTGAACGCCGCGCAGGAAATTCTGGATACGGATCACTTCGGCCTGGAAAAGGTCAAGGAGCGGATCGTCGAATATCTCGCCGTTCAGCAGCGGTCCAACAAGCTGAAGGGCCCGATCCTCTGCCTCGTCGGCCCGCCCGGCGTCGGCAAGACCTCGCTCGGCAAGTCGATCGCCCGCGCCACGGGCCGCGAATTCGTGCGCATGTCGCTGGGCGGCGTGCGCGACGAAGCGGAGATCCGCGGTCACCGGCGTACCTATATCGGCTCCATGCCCGGCAAGGTCATCCAGTCGATGAAGAAGGTGAAGCACACCAACCCGCTCTTCCTGCTCGACGAGATCGACAAGATGGGCGCGGATTTCCGAGGCGATCCGTCTTCGGCGCTGCTGGAAGTGCTCGACCCGGAACAGAACGGCACCTTCGCGGACCACTATCTCGAAGTCGATTACGACCTGTCCGACATCATGTTCGTGACGACGGCCAACACGCTGAACATCCCGGGCCCGCTGCTCGACCGTATGGAGATCATCCGGATCGCCGGCTACACCGAGGATGAGAAGGTGGAGATCGCGCGCCGTCACCTCATCGACAAGGCGGTCGAAAGCCACGGCCTGCGCAAGGGCGAGTGGTCCATCGACGACGATGCCCTGCGTCACCTGATCCGCGTCTACACGCGCGAGGCGGGTGTCCGTAACCTCGAACGCGAGATCAACAATCTCGCCCGCAAGGCGGTGAAGGAAATCCTCACCTCCGACAAGAAGTCCGTCGACCTCACCAGGGAGAACATCGAGGACTATGCGGGCGTGCCCAAATATCGCTATGGCGAGGCCGAGGGCGAAGATCAGGTCGGTATCGTGACGGGCCTGGCCTGGACCGAGGTCGGCGGCGAATTGCTGACGATCGAAGGCGTCATGATGCCCGGCAAGGGCAAGATGACCGTGACGGGCAATCTGCGCGACGTCATGAAGGAATCGATCTCCGCGGCAAGCTCCTTCGTGCGTGCCCGGGCGACCCGATTCGGCATCGAGCCGCCGCTTTTCGACCGCAAGGACATTCACGTCCATGTGCCGGAAGGGGCGACCCCGAAGGACGGTCCGTCGGCGGGTGTGGCGATGACCACGGCCATCGTCTCGATCATGACCGGCATCCCCGTCCGCAAGGACGTGGCGATGACGGGCGAGATCACGCTGCGCGGCCGCGTCCTGCCGATCGGGGGCTTGAAGGAGAAGCTCCTCGCGGCGCTGCGCGGCGGCATCAAGACGGTGCTGATCCCGCAGGAGAACGCCAAGGACCTGGCCGATATTCCCGACAACGTGAAAAACGCGCTGGAAATCGTGCCGGTGGACAATATCGACGAGGCGCTGGCCCGGGCTCTGACCCGTATGCCGGAGCCCATCGAATGGGATGAGGATGCCTATGCGGCCGAGCAGGCCGCCGCGGCCCGTCAGCCCGGCGCGACCGGTAACGTAACGGCTCACTAGGCCGAAACCGGCGCAAGCTACTGACACGAAACTGTAAACGGGGGCCGCAAGGCCCCCGTTTTTGCATGTGCGAATATCTAATTTTCCGCAGAATTCCTACGTTTTTTGTTTTGACCGCCTTCTGACCGGGCGGGTAGACTCTGAATTCCTGAAGGGAATCGCGATTCCCTCGCTCATCCAGAGGGGCCAAAAGTGAACAAGAACGATCTCATTGCAGAAGTGGCGGACCGCAGCGGCCTGTCCAAGGCCGATGCGACCAAGGCTGTCGATTACGTTTTCGACATCATTACCGACTCCCTGAAAAAGGGAGAGGAAGTCCGCCTCGTTGGCTTCGGAACGTTCAACGTGTCGCAGCGCGCAGCCACGGAAGGCCGCAATCCGCGCACGGGTGAAGCCATCCAGATTCCGGCATCCAAGCAGCCGAAATTCAAGGCGGGTAAAGGCCTGAAAGACGCCGTCAACGTCTGACAACAGACGCTTGCCGACGCATTGGACCGGCCGCTCCGAAAGGGGCGTGCCGGTCTATGTGTTTGAAAGGGGCGTCAGGACGGCTTGTCGGGCGACGGCCCGGTTGTGGTGCCGGGGCGCTCTTCCGGCCCGGCGGACGCTTGTTCCATCTCGAAATCCTCGGAAGACACCGCCACGCCCTGCTGAACGCTGGCGCCTTCCAGGACCTCTCCCTCGGCCGCGTGTGAAGCGTCTTCGTCGAAACGCGGGTCCAGCTCGGGGCCGGCCGCCTGCGTTTGCGGGAAGGGGACGGCGACGAACTCGCCCCGCTGCTCCTCGCTCAGGGCGGCCCGCGACCGGATCCGTGCCAGCGTGAAGAGCGCATAGACGATGTGAATGGCGGCGACGAAGAGGAAAATCGCCGACATGCCGAAACGCTGCGCGACCAGCGATGCCGCCAAAGGCCCGAGGATGGCGCCGGCGGCATAGACGAGCAGCAGGCCGCTCGAAACGGAGACGAAACTCTCCTCCTGCGCATGGTCGTTCATATGCGCGACGACCACCGAATAGAGGGTGAGGCTGAAGACGCCGAACGCGAAACCGGCGCCCAGCAGCGCCTCCATGGACCCGACCCCGCCGGCATAGAAGAGGGCGGTGTCGCCCAGAACGGCGCCGATACAAAGCAGCATGATGACGATGCGCCGGTCCAGCCGGTCCGAATAGCGCCCGATGGGAAACTGCGCGAGCGCCCCGCCCACAATGGCGGCCGTCATGAAGAAGGAAATATCGCGCGTATTGAGACCCGATTCAGACGCGAAGAGCGGGCCCAGCGTCCAGAAGGGGCCGTTTGTGAGACCGATCACGAAAGAGCCCATCAACCCCACCGGCGAGAGCGCATAGAGGCGCTTCAGATTGATCGACACGGTCTGGATGGGGGCGGGCTGCACGGAGGTCGTCAGCGCCACGGGAACGAGCGCCAGGGAAGTCAGGATCGAACACAGCGCAAACAGGCCGAAGGCGGCCGGGTCCGACAGGTTGAGCAGAAGCTGTCCCGCGGTGACCGAAAGAAGGTTCACCACCAGATAGATGGCGAAAAGACGTCCGCGCGTCTCGTTGGAGGCTTGTTCGTTGAGCCAGCTCTCGATCACCATATAAAGCCCGGCAAAGCAGAAGCCGGTGAGCCCGCGCATCGCCGACCAGGCCCAGGCGTCGTTGAACAGCGCATGGATGAGCGGCGCCGCCGAGGCCGCCGCGCAAAGAGCTGCGAAACTTCGGATATGGCCCGCCCGGCGCACCACATAGGGCGTACCGATACAGCCCAGCAGAAAGCCGGCGAAATAGACGCTGCCGAAGATGCCGACGGTCGGCGTATCGAAGCCGTCGATCCCGGCGCGAATAGGCACCAGCGTTCCGAGAAGGCCGTTTCCGATAAGCAGGATGGCAGTTGCGCTGAGAAGGGCAATGAAGGGAGCGATCGTACGGGTCAAAGCGCAGGGTCCGGGCTGTCATGGACGTCGGCATCGGTATGAGGATGGGGGTTTGGACGCGGAATGCAATCGCAGAAGGCGCGTCTCGGCGCATTTGTGTGTGACGGGCTGAAAGGGACAAACGGCGCATTGCCAAGACCGGTTCCATCGGATAGGAAACGGCGGCGCAAGCGGGCGGTTAGCTCAGTTGGTAGAGCATCTCGTTTACACCGAGAGGGTCGGCAGTTCGAGCCTGTCACCGCCCACCATTTTCGCGATCCGGCCGGGTATGCCCGGTGCCGGTCGGCGCATCTCCCGACACAACTGGAATATTGCCGCATCGCCTCTTCCGGCGTCGGCGTGCGATGCGACGTACGTCGAGAGAATCGGTCTGGCAAAACGAATTTTCAGGCCCCGCCGCAAGGGGAAGCCCGTCCCGGAAATCGCGCACTTTTCAGGCGAAAACAGCGTGGCGGTCGATGCTTTTCATCCCTTGCCATTTGTTTGTCGCTTTTGCGCCATCCTGCGCTTGACACATCACCGCCTGTGGCTTACGAACCGCGCACCCTGATGAGGGCGCTAGGCGCAAGAGGGGGTGTAGCTCAGTTGGTTAGAGCGCTGGCCTGTCACGCCAGAGGCCGCGGGTTCGAGTCCCGTCACTCCCGCCATCCTCGCCGAATTACGGCTCGAATGGATGCATTTTGCGGCAATGCAATATTTGCGAAAGAGTCGCAAATTGAGCTCTGCAAGACAGCCCTCAACTTCCCGGTTTTTCTAGGTTTTTTTCCTGTCGACGTCTTGCAGTGAGCATTTGATTCTGCAATAGCGAGGGATATACTGCGCGCCAAATCAGGCGGCTCACTCGCTTATGCGAAATCCACGGGCCGCAGATCGAAGCCCGGCGCAGGAGCGCTGTCACCAAAGCGAGCGGCGCGGGCTTCCAGAGAGGATTTTCGGATGCAAGAGCTCTTAAGCGAATATCTGCCCATCATCATCTTCATGGGCATCTCGCTGGTCATCGGTCTTGCCCTTCTCGTCGCGCCGTTCCTGATCGCTCCGAGCGATCCCGACCCCGAAAAGCTCAAGGCCTATGAATGCGGCTTCGATGCCTTCGAGGACGCGCGCATGAAGTTCGACGTGAAATATTACCTCGTCGCCATTCTCTTCATCATCTTCGACCTTGAAGTGGCGTTCCTCTTTCCCTGGGCCGTCGCGCTCGGCGATGTGGGGCTGTTCGGCTTCTGGTCGATGATCGTTTTCCTTGGCGTCCTGACCGTCGGCTTCGTCTATGAATGGCGCAAAGGCGCTCTGGAGTGGGAATGAGTACTGAGAACCCGGACAAGGTAATCGCCAACAATCCCGGTGTGGTGAGCGCGGCAGAAGGGCAGGCGCCCTGGCCGGAGGATCGCGGTAGCCTGGAACAGATGTCGGACCAGCTGGCCGACAAGGGCTTCGTTCTCACCACGGTGGAAGACCTGATCAACTGGTCGCGAACCGGCTCGCTGATGTGGATGACCTTCGGTCTGGCCTGCTGCGCGGTGGAGATGATGCAGACCTCCATGCCGCGCTACGACGTCGAGCGCTTCGGCGTGGCGCCGCGCGCCAGCCCCCGCCAGTCCGACGTGATGATCGTCGCCGGCACGCTGACCAACAAGATGGCGCCCGCGCTTCGCAAGGTTTACGACCAGATGCCGGAGCCGCGTTATGTCATCTCCATGGGCTCCTGTGCCAATGGCGGCGGCTATTACCATTATTCCTATTCCGTGGTACGAGGCTGCGACCGCGTGGTGCCGGTCGATGTCTATGTGCCGGGGTGCCCGCCGACCGCGGAGGCGCTTCTCTACGGAATTCTTGCTCTTCAGAAGAAGATAAGGCGGACGGGCGCGATCGACCGCTGAGTTTTCTCATTCCGGTTGCGCATCTCCGCGCGGCCGCTGCCAAACGAGTTCGGGATCTGACCGATGGACGAAAGTCTCACTGAGCTGGGCGAGCATATTGTCGGCGCGTTGCCGGATGCCGCGCTCGGCATGCAGGTGGCCTATGGCGAACTGACGATCGATGTGCAGGCTCAGCACATTGTGCCGGTTCTGAAGTTCCTGCGCGACGATCCGGCTTGCCGTTTCGCGACGCTGATCGACATTACCGCGGTGGACTATCCCTCGCGCGCGCGGCGATTCGATGTCGTCTATCACATGCTTTCCATGCATCAGAACCAGCGCATCCGCGTGAAACTCGAGGTCGACGAAGACACCGCCGTGCCGAGCGCCATCTCCATCTACCCGGCGGCCAACTGGTTCGAGCGCGAAACCTTCGATATGTACGGCGTGATCTTTTCCGATCATCCGGACCTGCGCCGCATCCTCACCGATTACGGTTTCAACGGTTACCCGCTGCGCAAGGACTTCCCGCTCACGGGATATGTCGAGCTGCGCTACGACGACGACCAGAAGCGCGTCGTCTACGAGCCGGTGAAGCTCACCCAGGAATTTCGCAGCTTCGACTTCATGAGCCCGTGGGAAGGGGCCGAATATCTGCTCCCGGGCGATGAGAAGGCGGAGAACTAAGATGGCAGAACAGCAGCTCCAGAATTATCATCTGAATTTCGGGCCGCAGCATCCGGCGGCCCACGGCGTGTTGCGCCTGGTGCTGGAACTGGACGGCGAAGTCGTCGAGCGCGTGGACCCGCATATCGGCCTCCTGCATCGCGGCACCGAAAAGCTGATCGAGTACAAGACCTATCTCCAGGCCAACGCCTATTTCGACCGCCTCGATTATGTGGCGCCGATGAACCAGGAACACGCCTACTGCCTGGCCATCGAAAAGCTGCTCGACATCGAAGTGCCGCGCCGCGGTCAGTTCATCCGTGTACTGTATTCCGAAATCGGACGCCTTCTGTCTCATCTGCTCAATGTGACGACGCAGGCACTGGATGTCGGCGCGCTGACCCCGCCGCTCTGGGGCTTCGAGGAACGCGAAAAGCTCATGATCTTCTATGAGCGCGCCTCCGGCGCCCGCATGCATGCGGATTATTTCCGCACGGGCGGCGTCTACAAGGATCTGCCGCCTGAACTGCTCGAGGACATCTACAATTTCTGCGACCCCTGCGCGCAGGTGCTGGACGATCTGGAAGGTCTGCTGACGGGCAACCGCATCTTCATGCAGCGCAATGTCGATATCGGCGTCGTCTCCCAGCAGGAAGCGCTGGACTGGGGCTTCTCGGGCGTCATGGTGCGCGGTTCCGGCATGGCCTGGGACCTGCGCCGCTCGCAGCCCTATGAAGTCTATTCGGAGCTGGATTTCGACATTCCGGTGGGCAAGAACGGCGACTGCTACGATCGCTATCTCATCCGCATGGAAGAGATGCGCCAGTCGCTGAAGATCATGAAGCAGTGCATCGAAATGATGCCGGGCGGGCCGGTGCACAACACCGACCACAAGGTGACGGCGCCGTCGCGCAAGGATATGAAGCGCTCCATGGAAGCGCTCATTCATCACTTCAAGCTCTATACCGAGGGCTATCACGTGCCCGCCGGCGAGGTTTATGCCGCCGTTGAGGCGCCCAAGGGCGAGTTCGGCGTCTATCTCGTCGCCGACGGCTCGAACCGTCCTTACAAGTGCAAGATCCGCGCGCCGGGCTACGCCCATCTGCAGGCGATGGATCATCTCTGCAGGGGGCACATGCTGGCGGATGTGGCGGCGATCCTCGGCTCTCTCGATATCGTGTTTGGTGAGGTGGACCGATGAGCGTTCGCAGACTGGATCCCAATCAGCCCGAGAGTTTCGAGTTCACGCCCGAAAATCTCGAATGGGCCAAGGGCCAGATGGCCAAATACCCGGAACGCAAGCAGGGCTCGGCGATCATTTCGCTGCTCTGGCGCGCGCAACGCCAGCACGGCTGGCTGCCGGAACCGGCGATCCGCTATGTCGCCGACATGCTGGACATGGACTATATCCGGGCGCTCGAAGTGGCGACCTTCTACACCATGTTCAACCTGTCGCCGGTCGGCGATCATTTCGTGCAGCTCTGCGGGACCACGCCCTGCTGGCTGAACGGTGCGGACGATCTGAAACAGGTCTGCCGCAAGCATATCGGTGAAGAGGGCGAGGTGTCGGAAGACGGCAAGCTCTCCTGGCTGGAGGTCGAATGCCTCGGTGCTTGCGTAAACGCGCCCATGGTGCAGATCAATGACGATTTTTATGAGGATCTGGACGCGGAAACGCTGGAACGGATCCTCTCCGACCTGCGGGCGGGCAAGGATGTGAAGCCGGGGCCGCAGAACGGCCGCCGTTCGTCCGAGCCGGCGGGCGGGCCGACCACGCTGAAGGACTCCGTGTCTGCCGGCAAGGCGGGGGGTGAGTGATGCTCGAAGACAAGGATCGTATCTTTACCAATCTCTATGGCTTCGACGACTGGGGCCTGGAAGGCGCAAAGCGCCGTGGTGACTGGGACAATACGGCGGCCATCATCGCCAAGGGCCGCGACTGGATCATCGACGAGATGAAGAATTCGGGTCTGCGCGGCCGTGGCGGCGCAGGCTTCCCGACAGGCATGAAATGGTCCTTCATGCCGAAGGAATCCGATGGCCGCCCGCATTACCTCGTCGTCAATGCCGACGAGTCCGAGCCCGGCACCTGCAAGGATCGCGACATCATGCGTCACGATCCGCACAAGCTCATCGAAGGCTGCCTCATCGCCAGCTTCGCTATGGGCGCGCATGCCTGCTACATCTATGTGCGCGGCGAGTTCATCCGCGAGCGCGAACAGCTTCAGGCCGCCGTCGATCAGGCTTATGACGCCGGTCTTCTCGGCAAGAACGCGGCCGGCTCCGGCTGGGATTTCGATCTCTACGTTCATCACGGCGCGGGCGCCTATATCTGCGGCGAAGAGACGGCGCTGCTTGAAAGCCTCGAAGGCAAGAAGGGCATGCCCCGCCTGAAGCCGCCTTTCCCGGCCAATGTCGGTCTCTATGGCGCGCCGACCACGGTGAACAACGTGGAATCGATTGCCGTGGCGCCGACCATTCTGCGCCGTGGCGCTTCCTGGTTTGCCGGTCTCGGTCGTCCGAACAATACGGGCACCAAAGTCTTCTGCATTTCCGGCCATGTGAACAAGCCGTGTAACGTGGAAGAGGAGATGGGCATTCCGCTTCGCGAGCTGATCGAGAAGCATGCCGGTGGCGTGCGCGGCGGCTGGGACAATCTGCTGGCGGTTATCCCCGGCGGTTCCTCCGTGCCGTGCCTGCCCAAGCCGACTTGCGACGACATCCTGATGGATTTCGACTCGCTGAAGGCGGTGCAGTCGGGTCTCGGCACCGCCGCGGTGATCGTGCTGGACAAGTCCACCGACATTATCAAGGCGATCGCTCGTATCTCCTATTTCTACAAGCATGAGAGTTGCGGTCAGTGCACGCCCTGCCGCGAAGGCACGGGCTGGATGTGGCGCGTGGTGGAACGCATGGCCAGGGGCGATGCGGAGCCCGAGGAAATCGACATGCTGCTCGACGTGACGAAGCGTGTCGAAGGCCACACCATCTGCGCCCTGGGCGACGCGGCCGCATGGCCGGTGCAGGGCCTGATCCGGCATTTCCGTGGAACGATTGAAGAGCGCATCGCGGCCAAGCGCGGCGGTGCGGCTCAAGTGGCGGCGGAGTAAGCGCATGACCATCATCAAGGTCGACGGTGAAGAAATCGATGTTGCGCCGGAGCTGACGCTGCTTCAGGCATGCGAGGCGGCGGGCAAGGAAATTCCCCGCTTCTGCTATCACGAGCGTTTGTCGATTGCCGGCAATTGCCGCATGTGCCTCATCGAGGTGAAGGGCGGACCGCCCAAGCCCGTCGCATCCTGCGCGCAGAATGTGCGCGATCTGCGTCCCGGCCCGGAAGGTCAGCCGCCGGAACTCTTCACCAACACCGAAATGGTGAAGCGCGCCCGCGAAGGCGTGATGGAGTTCCTGCTCATCAACCATCCGCTGGATTGCCCGATCTGCGATCAGGGCGGCGAATGCGACCTGCAGGACCAGTCCATGGCCTATGGCGTGGACGGGTCGCGCTTCCATGAGAACAAGCGCGCGGTCGAAGAAAAATACATGGGCCCGCTGGTGAAGACGGTGATGACGCGCTGCATTCAGTGCACGCGCTGCATCCGTTTCACGACGGAAGTCGCCGGCGCCGGCGAACTCGGCGCCATCGGCCGTGGCGAAGACATGGAAGTCACGACCTATCTCGACCAGGCGCTCACCTCCGAGCTGTCGGCGAATGTCGTCGATCTCTGCCCGGTCGGCGCGCTGACGTTCCGTCCCTTCGCCTTTACCGCGCGTCCCTGGGAACTCATCAAGACCGAATCCATCGACGTGATGGACGCGCTCGGCGCCAATATCCGCGTCGATGCGCGCGGGTCGGAAGTGATGCGCATTCTCCCGCGCCTCAATGAAGAGGTGAATGAGGAGTGGATTTCCGACAAGACCCGTTTCGTGTGGGACGGCCTGAAGACGCAGCGCCTCGACACGCCTTATGTGCGCGAGAACGGCAAGCTGCGCGCCGCGACATGGGACGAGGCGTTCGGCGTCATTGCAGACAAGCTCCGTGAGCTGAAGGACGATCAGGCGGCCGCCATCGCCGGCGATCTGGCCTGCGCCGAAAGCATGAAGGCCCTGAAAGACCTTCTGGGCAAGATCGGCTCCCCGCATATGGATTGCCGTCAGGACGGCGCCAGGCTCGACGCGTCGTCCCGCGCCAACTACCTATTCAACTCCACCGTGGCGGGTGTCGATACAGCGGACATGATCCTGCTGGTCGGTGCCAATCCGCGTCTGGAATCGCCGGTGCTCAATGCGCGCATCCTGAAGGCGCAGCGCCAGAACGGCGCCCGTATCGGCGTGATCGGCGAGCAGGCCGATCTTACCTATCCCTATGATTATCTCGGTGCCGGTCCGGCAACGCTTCAGGACGTGCTGGACGGCAAGGGCGATTTCGCCGAAGCCTTCATGAAGGCCGAGCGGCCGATGATCGTGCTGGGGCAGAGCGCTCTTGCGCGCAAGGACGGCGCGGCGGTTCACGCCGCCGCCGTGGCGCTCGCCAAGGCCGCCAATGCGGTGCGCGAAGACTGGAACGGGTTCAACGTGCTCCACACCGCCGCCGCACGCGTCGGCGGCCTCGATCTCGGCTTCCTGCCGGGCGAGGGCGGTCGCGACGTCGAAGGCATTCTGGAGGGCGCGTCCTCCGGCGAGATCGGCCTTGTCTGGCTTCTCTCCGCCGATGAACTCGACATGGACAGGCTGGGCTCGGCCTTCGTCGTCTATCAGGGCACGCATGGCGACCGCGGTGCGCATCGCGCGGACGTTATCCTGCCGGGCGCGGCTTATACCGAAAAGTCGGCGACCTGGGTCAACACCGAAGGTCGCGTCCAGATCGGACGCCGCGCTTCCTTCCCGCCCGGCGAGGCACGGGAGGACTGGACGATCGTTCGCGCGCTGTCCGGCGTGCTCGGCCTGACGCTGCCTTACGACGATCTCGACGCATTGCGCGCCGCCATGGAAGAAGATGCGCCGCATTTCGCGGATACCGACATGGTGTTCCCGGCCGCCGACCTGCCGGACGGCGAAAAGGGCGCCTTCGACGACGCAGCCTTTGACACGGCCGTGAAGGACTTCTATTTGACCAATCCGATCGCGCGGGCAAGTCGTGTCATGGCGCTTTGCTCCGCCGAAAAGAGCGCGTCGCTGAGCGCGGCAGCTGACTAAGGGAAGGCACCGGGGGTATGTCCGATATACTTGTCACATATGGCATTCCACTGGCGATCATTCTCGCCCAGTCGCTTGCCCTGCTTGTCGCGTTGCTGCTGATCACCGCTTACGTGCTGCTGGCCGACCGCAAGATCTGGGCGGCGGTGCAGCTTCGCCGCGGCCCGAACGTCGTCGGCGCCTTCGGCCTGCTGCAATCCTTCGCGGATCTGCTGAAATTCGTCTTCAAGGAAGTGGTCATTCCCTCCAGCGCGAACAAGGGCGTGTTCATTCTCGCGCCGCTTGTCTCCGTCGTGCTCGCCTTGTCGGGCTGGGCCGTCATCCCGATGGCGGATGGCTGGGTCATTTCCAACATCAATGTCGGCATCCTCTACATTCTCGCCATCTCCTCGCTCGGCGTTTACGGCGTCATCATGGCGGGCTGGGCGTCGAACTCGAAATATCCGTTCCTGTCGGCGCTGCGCTCGGCCGCGCAGATGGTCTCCTATGAAGTCTCCATCGGCTTCGTTCTGGTGACGGTGCTGATGACGGCGGGCACGCTGAACCTGTCGGAAGTGGTGGAGGCGCAGCGCGGCTCCTGGGGTCTCTTCTCCTGGTACTGGCTGCCGCATCTGCCGATGCTGGTAATCTTCTTCGTCTCCGCGCTGGCCGAGACGAACCGTCCGCCCTTCGACCTCGCCGAAGCGGAATCGGAACTCGTCGCAGGCTTCATGGTGGAATATTCCTCCACCACCTACATGATGTTCATGCTGGGCGAGTATGTCTCGATCCTGCTGATGTGCGCCATGACCACCATTCTTTTCCTCGGTGGATGGCTGCCCCCGGCGGACTTCGCGCCCTTCACCCTGGTGCCGGGAATCGTCTGGTTCCTCATCAAGGTGTTCCTCGTCTTCTTCATGTTCTCGATGGTGAAGGCCTTCGTGCCGCGCTATCGCTACGACCAGCTCATGCGCCTCGGCTGGAAGGTGTTCCTGCCGATCTCTCTTTTCTGGGTCGTGCTGACGGCCGGTGTGCTGGTCTCTTTCGGATGGGTGCCGCATGCCTGATCGCGCCGCTTCCATCTTCGCCAAGGGAAAGGACTGAGCCATGTCCGCGCTTATGCAATCCGCCCGGCAATTGTTTCTGCAGGAGTTCGTGTCGAGCTTCTTCCTCGCCATGCGCTATTTTTTCAAGCCCAAGGCGACGTTGAACTATCCGTTCGAAAAGGGCGCGCTGTCTCCGCGTTTCCGCGGCGAACATGCGCTGCGCCGCTACCCGAACGGCGAAGAGCGCTGCATCGCCTGCAAGCTCTGCGAGGCGATCTGCCCGGCGCAGGCCATCACCATCGAGGCCGGCCCGCGCCGCAATGACGGCACGCGCCGCACCACGCGCTACGACATCGACATGACGAAATGCATCTATTGCGGTCTCTGCCAGGAGGCCTGCCCGGTGGATGCCATCGTCGAAGGACCGAATTTCGAGTTCGCCACGGAGACCCGTGAGGAACTCATGTATGACAAGGAAAAACTCCTCGCCAATGGCGACCGCTGGGAACGCGAGATCGCGCGCAATATCGCGCTCGATGCGCCGTACCGCTGAGCGGGCCGAAGGCAGGCCCAAAATCGGGCAGGGGATTAACGGAAGGGCCGGCGCGCGTCACGCGGCCGGATTGAGCAAGGGGCAGACATGATTGTTACCGCCATAGCGTTCTACGTCTTTGCGGCGATCACCGTCGCGGCGGGCTTTATGGTCATCGCCGCGCGCAACCCCGTGCATTCGGTACTCTTCCTGATCCTGGCTTTCTTCAACGCCGCCGCGCTCTTCGTGCTGATGGGGGCGGAGTTCCTGGCGCTGATGCTGGTCGTCGTTTATGTCGGCGCCGTCGCCGTGCTCTTCCTCTTCGTGGTGATGATGCTCGAAATCGACCTCGCGGAAATGCGCGAGGGCTTTCTGCAATATCTGCCGGTCGGCGGCCTGATCGGCTTCATCCTGCTGGTCGAACTCGTCCTCGTCCTGGGCGCATGGACCTTCGCGCCGGAAGCGGCCGGCGTCGCGGCGCATCCCGCGCCCGACATCGCGCAGGTGGACAATACGCGGGCGCTCGGCCAGCTCCTCTACACCAATTACGTCTATCTCTTCCAGGCGGCCGGTCTGGTGCTTCTCGTGGCGATGGTCGGCGCCATCGTGCTGACCCATCGCGAGAACACCAAGGCCAAGCGCCAGAACATTGCCCGTCAGGTGTCGCGTCGTCGCGATCAGGCGGTCGAAATCAAGAAAGTCGATCCCGGACAGGGGCTCTGACGGGACACAAGCGGCGCATCCTCATCGCGCCGAGGAGAAATACATGGCTATCGGCCTCGGACATTATCTGACCGTTGCGGCGATCCTCTTCACGCTGGGGATTTTCGGCATCTTCCTGAACCGGAAGAACGTCATCATCATCCTCATGTCGATCGAGCTGATGCTGCTCGCCGTCAATATCAACCTCGTGGCCTTTTCCGCGTTCCTGGGCGATATGGTCGGTCAGGTCTTCGCGCTTTTCGTGCTGACGGTCGCCGCCGCCGAGGCCGCCATCGGTCTGGCGATCCTCGTTGTGTTCTATCGCAACCGCGGTTCCATCGCGGTTGAAGACATCAATTCGATGAAGGGGTAAGGAAGCAATGTTCTCAGCCATCGTCTTCCTGCCGCTTCTGGGCTTCCTGACCGCCGGAATTTTCGGCCGCTGGCTCGGTCCGCGCGGCGCGCAGATCGCAACCTGCGTGCCCATGGTGATCGCCGCGATCCTTGCCGCCTTTGCGTTCGTCGATGTCGGGCTTCAGGGCGAAACCTATCGCATCCAGGTTCTCACCTGGATCAATTCCGGCGCCTTCGAGGCGGATTGGCGCCTGCGTGTCGACACGCTGACGGCGGTGATGCTCGTCGTGGTGACCTGGGTCTCCGCGCTCGTGCATATCTACTCGATCGGCTATATGAGCCACGATCCGCAGCAGCCGCGCTTCTTCGCCTATCTGTCGCTCTTCACCTTCGCCATGCTCATGCTGGTGACGGCGGATAATTTCGTGCAGCTCTTCTTCGGCTGGGAAGGCGTGGGCCTTGCCTCCTATCTGCTGATCGGTTTCTGGTACAAGAAGCCGAGCGCCAACGCCGCCGCCATCAAGGCCTTCGTCGTCAACCGTATCGGCGACTTCGGCCTCATCCTCGGCATCGCGACGCTTTTCTTCACCATCGGCTCGGTGGATTTCGACACCGTTTTCAAGGCGATCCCGGAGCTGCAGGACAAGACGTTCCTGTTCCTCGGCTATGACGTGCCGGTCGTCACCACGGCCTGCCTGCTTCTCTTCATGGGCGCCATGGGCAAGTCGGCGCAGTTCCTGCTGCATACCTGGCTGCCCGATGCGATGGAAGGCCCGACGCCGGTTTCCGCCCTCATCCACGCCGCGACCATGGTGACGGCGGGCGTCTTCCTCGTCGCGCGCATGTCGCCTGTCTTCGAGTTCTCGCCCTTCGCGCTGACGGTGGTCACGATCATCGGCGCGATCACGGCCTTCTTCGCAGCGACCGTCGGCCTGGTGCAGAACGACATCAAGCGCGTCATCGCCTATTCGACCTGTTCGCAGCTCGGCTATATGTTCGCGGCTCTCGGTGTCGGCGCCTATGAACCGGCCGTGTTCCATCTCTTCACCCACGCCTTCTTCAAGGCGCTTCTGTTCCTCGGCTCCGGCTCGGTGATCCACGCCATGAGCGACGAGCAGGACATGCGCAAGATGGGCGGCCTGTTCCGCATGATCCCGGCGACCTGGCTGATGATGATTATCGGCACGCTGGCGCTGACGGGCTTTCCCTTCACGGCGGGCTACTTCTCCAAGGACGCCATCATCGAAGCGACCTTCGCCGGCGAGAACCCGGCGCATATGTTCGCCTTCGTCATGCTGGTCGTCGCGGCGCTTTTCACCTCCTTCTATTCCTGGCGCCTCATCTTCCTGACCTTCCACGGCCAGAGCCGCGCCTCCAACGAGACGCTCTCCCATGTTCATGAATCGCCCATGGTGATGATGCTCCCGCTGGTGGTGCTCGCCGTCGGCGCGGTGTTCGCGGGCATGGCCTTTTCCGATCTCTTCATCGGCAAGGCGCATGAGGCCTTCTGGCTGAGTTCCATCTTCAAGGGCCCGGACAACCATGTCCTTCACGACATGCACCACATTCCGGCCTGGGCGATATGGGCCCCGACGGCGATGATGGTGATCGGCCTCGCGGTCGCGGTGCTCTTCTATCTCGTCAAGCCCGAGCTGCCCAAGCAGCTCGCCCGCGAGCAGGAGCCGCTCTACAAGTTCCTGCTCAACAAGTGGTATGTCGACGAGATCTACGACTTCCTCTTCGTCCGCCCGGCCTTCTGGGTCGGCCGCCTCCTGTGGAAGCAGGGCGATGGCCGCATCATCGACGGCCTCGGGCCCGACGGCGTATCCGCGCGCGTGCTTGACGTGACGCGCGGCGTCGTCCGCCTGCAGAGCGGTTATCTCTATCACTATGCCTTCGCGATGCTGCTCGGTGTGGCGGCGCTGGCGACCTATTTCATGTTCGGGGGCGCGCACTGATGACCGACGGAAGCATTCTCTCGCTCATCACGTTCCTGCCGCTCGCAGGCGCGTTGCTGATCGCCTTCGTTCGGGGCGACGAGGCGACGGTCGCACGCAATGTGCGCTACGTCGCGCTGTGGACGACGGGCTTCACCTTCATCCTGTCGCTCTACATCTGGTGGAAGTTCGACCCGACCACGGCCGACTTCCAGTTTGTGCAGGAAACCGAGTGGCTGGGCAGCTCGATCAACTATCACGTCGGCGTCGACGGCATTTCGATGCTCTTCGTCATCCTGACGACCTTCCTGATGCCCGCCTGTATCCTGGCGAGCTGGGAATCGATCCAGACCCGCGTGAAGGAATACATGATCGCCTTCCTCGTGCTGGAAACGCTGATGATCGGCGTCTTCTGCTCGCTGGATCTGGTGCAGTTCTACATCTTCTTCGAAGGCGGCCTCATCCCGATGTATCTCATCATCGGCGTCTGGGGCGGTCCGCGCCGCATCTATGCGAGCTTCAAGTTCTTCCTCTACACGCTGCTCGGCTCGCTGCTCATGCTACTGGCCATCATGGCGATGTATTGGGACGCGGGCACGACCGACATCACCGTCCTGCTCAATCACGACTTCCCGGCGGGGATGCAGACCTGGCTCTGGCTCGCCTTCTTCGCCTCCTTCGCGGTGAAGATGCCGATGTGGCCGGTCCACACCTGGCTGCCGGACGCGCATGTGGAAGCGCCGACGGCGGGCTCGGTCATCCTGGCCGGTATCCTGCTGAAGATGGGCGGTTACGGCTTCCTGCGTTTCTCGCTGCCCATGTTCCCGCTGGCCTCCGCCGATTTCGCGCCGCTCGTCTTCGCCTTGAGCGTGATTGCGATTGTCTACACCTCGCTGGTTGCGCTGGTGCAGGAGGATATGAAAAAGCTCATCGCCTATTCGTCCGTTGCCCATATGGGATTCGTGACCATGGGCATTTTCGCGGCGAACCAGCAGGGCGTTCAGGGCTCCATCTTCCAGATGCTCAGCCATGGCTGGGTGTCGGGCGCGCTCTTCCTCTGCGTCGGCGTCATCTACGACCGGCTGCATACGCGCGAGATCGCGGCCTATGGCGGCCTCGTGAACCGGATGCCGCTCTATGCCG
This sequence comes from Parvibaculum indicum, assembly GCF_011762095.1. Classification (GTDB taxonomy): domain Bacteria; phylum Pseudomonadota; class Alphaproteobacteria; order Parvibaculales; family Parvibaculaceae; genus Parvibaculum; species Parvibaculum indicum. Next base: position 81,375 of record NZ_JAASQO010000012.1, read on the forward strand.
TCGCCTTCCTGATCTTCACCATGGCGAATGTCGGCCTGCCGGGCACCTCCGGTTTCGTGGGCGAGTTCCTGACTCTCATGGGCACCTTCATGGTGAATACCTGGGTGGCCGCGCTGGCCGCCACGGGCGTCATCCTGTCGGCGGGCTATGCGCTCTATCTCTATCGCCGCGTCGTTTTCGGCGAGATCCAGCGCGACGTGCTGAAGAGCATGAAGGATCTCAACATGCGCGAGGCGCTGACGCTGGCGCCGCTTATCGTGACGACCCTTTTCTTCGGCATCTATCCCGCGCCGATCTTCGACATCACGGCCGTATCGGTTGAGCACCTGGTTGCCAATTATCACGCGGCCGTCGAGGCCCATCAGACGGCCATGGGGGGCGGTGTGCTGACGCATCTCGCCGGCCTCATCGGCATTCAGTAGAGCAGGGGCCGCAAGGACAGATTCATGGAAACCGCAGTGACCACGCTTCCCGCTTTTTCTCCCGCGCTGCCCGAGATGCTTCTCGCCGCGGGGGCTCTGCTGCTGCTCATGTACGGCGTGTTCCGCAAGCACGCCACGGCGCGCGATACCGCCTATGGCGCATTGGCGCTCTTCGCCATCGTCTGCGGCGTGCTGATCGGCCAGAGCGGCGGGCGCGTGACGACCTTCGAGGGCATGTTCGTCATCGACGGCTTCACCAAATATGTGAAGATTCTCGTCCTGCTGGCCGCGGCGGCGGCCATCGTCATGTCGATGAACTTCATCGAGCGGGAGAAGATCGACCGTTTCGAGTTTCCGGTACTCATCGTGCTGGCCACGCTCGGCATGTTCGCCATGGTCTCGGCCAACAGCCTGATCGCCCTTTATCTGGGCCTCGAGCTGCAGAGCCTCGCACTCTATGTCATCGCGGCCTTCAATCGCGACAGCACGCGCTCCACGGAAGCGGGACTGAAATATTTCGTCCTCGGCGCGCTTTCCTCCGGCATGCTGCTTTACGGCGCGTCGCTGGTCTACGGCTTCACCGGCAGCGTCGACTTCAACGTCATCGCTCACATTCTGGAGGCGGGGGCCAATACCGGCGTCATCTTCGGCCTCGTCTTCGTGCTGGCCGGTCTCGCCTTCAAGATTTCCGCCGTGCCTTTCCATATGTGGACGCCCGACGTCTATGAGGGCGCGCCGACCCCGGTGACCGCCTTCTTTGCCGGTGCGCCCAAGCTCGCGGCCATGGCACTCATCATCAATCTGCTTTACGGCGCCTTCCCGCATCTCCTGCCGGAATGGCAGCAGATCATCGTCTTCGTCTCGATCGCGTCCATGGTGCTCGCCGCTTTCGCGGCCATCGGCCAGAACAACATCAAGCGCCTGATGGCCTACAGCTCCATCGGCCATATGGGCTATGCGCTTGTCGGCCTCGCCGCGGGCACGCCGGAAGGTCTGCGCGGCGTGCTCATCTACATGACGATCTATGTCGTCATGAATATCGGCGTCTTCTGCTGCATCCTCATGATGCGCCGTCAGGAAGGCATGGTGGAATCCATCGACGACCTCGCAGGCCTGTCGCGTCACCGGCCCTTGCTCGCTTTCGTCTTTACGATGCTGATGTTCTCGCTGGCCGGCATCCCGCCGCTCGCGGGCTTCTTCGGCAAGTTCTACGTCTTCATGGCGGCGATCGAGGCCGAGCTTTATCCGCTGGCCGTCATCGGTGTGCTCTCCAGCGTCGTCGGCGCCTTCTACTATCTGCGCATCGTGAAGGTGATGTATTTCGACGAACCGGCCGAGGCTTTCGAGCCCATGCCGGGCGAACTGACGGCGATGCTCACCATCTCCGGCGTCTTCACCACGCTGTTCTTCGTCTATCCGCTGCCGATCGTCGCCGGAGCGCAATCGGCGGTCGCCGCGTTAATGCCGTAAGGAAAACGCAGCATGGCGGAGCAAGACGCAACGCTTCCTGCCGGATACCGCCATGTTCACTTTGGCGAAATCGACAGCACCAACGAAGAAGCCCGCCGCCTGGGCGATGCGGGCGATCCCGGCAATGTCTGGATCACGGCCGACCTGCAGACGGCGGGCCGGGGTAGGCGGGGCCGCGAATGGGTGTCCCCCAACGGCAATTTCATGGGAACGCTCCTCCTTGCGCCCCGTTGCGGGCCGCGCAAGGCGGGAGAGCTTTCCTTCGTGGCCGCCGTTGCCGTGCATGACGCCGTGGAAAGCATCCTGCCGCCCCATCTCAAGGGCGGGCTGAAGCTCAAATGGCCCAACGACCTGCTGCATGAGCGGCGGAAGCTCGCGGGCATCCTGCTGGAGTCGTCCGGCGTCGCGGGAGGGGAAGTCGCCTGGGTCGCCATCGGCATGGGCGTCAATCTGGCCGTTCATCCTGAAAATATCGAATATCCCGCGATCTCCCTCGCGGCCATGCAGGCGGGCCGCGTCACGCCGATGGAGATGCTCGGGGCGCTGGCGGAAAGCTATGAGCGCTGGCTCGCCGTCTGGAGGGGGCAGCACGGTTTCGCGGTTATCCGCGAGGCATGGCTCGCCCGCGCCGAGGGGCTTCACGGCGAGATTACCGTGCGCCTCTCGGACGAAAGTTTTACGGGAAGCTTCGAGGGCCTCGCCACGGACGGCACGCTGGAAATCCGTCTCGCGGATGGCAGCCTGCGCCGGGTCGCGGCGGGCGACGTCTTCTTCGGCTCCTCGACGCCCCCCATGGCGTCCTGACGCCTGTCGCGCTAAGAATAGGCATGAGCGAAACAACATCTCCCGCCACCGCCGCCGGTTCGTCTCGCGGCAAGGGCGCCGGCCCTGCGAACCCCGAAGACGAATTCCTGTTTCTGCCGCTCGGCGGATCCGGCGAAATCGGTATGAACTTCAACCTGTACGGCTATGGGAGCGACGACGACCGGCAATGGATCATTGTCGATCTGGGCGTCACCTTCGGCGACGAGCGCACGCCGGGCATCGACCTCATCATGGGCGACCCGGCCTTCATCGAAGAGCGCCGCGACGAGCTGCTCGGCATCGTCCTCACCCATGCGCATGAAGACCATATCGGCGCTGTGGCGCATATCTGGCCGCGCCTGCGCTGCCCGGTTTACGCGACGCCCTTCACCGCCCATATGGTGCGCGGCAAGCTGATTGAGGCAGGCATCGAGGATGAGGTGCCCATGCACATCATCCCGCTCGGTCATCGCTTCGACCTCGGTCCCTTCGACATCGAACTCGTCACGCTCACCCATTCCATCCTGGAACCCAATGCGCTGGCGATCCGCACGCCGCTCGGTCTCGTGCTGCATACCGGCGACTGGAAGATCGACCCGGACCCGGTGCTGGGCGACGACATCGACGCGGCCCGTCTGACGGAAATCGGCGACGAGGGCGTGCTCGCCATTGTTTGCGACAGCACCAATGTCTTCTCGCCCGGCGTCTCCGGCTCCGAGGCCGATGTCGGCCGGAGCCTCGTCGAGCTTTTCCGAACCTGCAAACGCCGCATCGCCGTCACCACATTCGCCTCCAATGTCGCGCGGCTGGAAAGCATCGCCAAGGCGGCGGCGGAATGCGGCCGCCATGTCGTGCTGGTCGGGCGCTCCATGCATCGCGTGGTCTCCGCCGCGCGCGAGGCGGGCTATCTGCACGACCTGCCGCCCTTCGTGAACGAAGAGGATGCGGGTTACCTTCCGCCCGAAAGCGTTCTCTATCTCTGCACCGGCTCGCAGGGAGAGCCGCGCGCCGCGCTGGCCCGCATCGCCGAAAACACCCATCCCAATATCGTGCTGGAGGAGGGCGATACCGTCGTCTTTTCCTCCCGCATCATTCCCGGCAACGACGTCTCGATCTTCGAGCTTCAGAACCTCCTGTCCGAACGCGGCATCCGCGTCGTGACGGAGAAGGATCACTTCGTCCACGTTTCGGGCCACCCCTGCCGCGACGAACTCGCCCAGATGTATCAGTGGATCAGGCCGCGCGTTTCCATCCCGGTCCATGGCGAATCCCGCCACCTTGCCGAACATGCCGCCTTTGCGCGCGAACTGCAGGTGCCCGAGCAGATTGTGGTGAAGAACGGGCTCATGGTCCGTCTCGCGCCGAACGAGGCCCGGGTGATCGACGAAGCGCCTGCCGGCCGCCTCTATCTCGACGGCGACATCCTGGTGGAAGCCGAAGAGGAAGCCTTGCGGATGCGCCGCAGGCTTTCCTTCTCCGGCGCGGTGTTCGTGACCCTGGTGATCGACGGCAAGAACCGCATTTGCGGCGACCCGCAAGTGCGCCTGATCGGCCTGCCGGAGGAAGATAATTTCGGCATGTTGCTGGAGGACCGCGCGCTCGATGCGATCGACGATGCGCTGGACCGGCTGCCGGCCAAGCGCAGGGGAGACGACGCTTCCGTTGCGGAATATGTCCGCCGCGCCGTGCGGGGCACGCTGCGCCGCGAATGGGGCAAGAAGGCGCAGGTGGAGGTGCTGGTCACGCGCATCTGACCCCGCCTTGCTACCGGCCCTGAACCGGCCTAATTTCTGGCCAGCGCAATTCCGGATCAAAGGAAATTCTCATGCTCGGACCGCTCAATCACGTCGCGATCGCAGTGCCCGACATCAAGGCCGCCGCGGAAACCTATCGCCAGAAGTTCAATGCGAAAGTCTCCGAAGCCGTGCCGCAGCCCGACCATGGTGTGACCACGGTTTTCGTCGATCTCGGCAATACCAAGATCGAGCTGCTGGAGCCGCTGGGCGAAGATTCGCCGATTGCCGGTTTCCTCGCCAAGAACCCCAAGGGCGGCATCCATCACATCTGCATCGAGGTCGACGACATTGATCAGGCCTGCGAGAAGATGAACGACGAAGGCGTGACCATTACCGGCACGGGCAAGCCGAAGATCGGCGCCCATGGCAAGCCGGTCGTCTTCCTGCACCCGAAAGACCTGAACGGCACGCTGGTCGAGCTGGAACAGGCCTGAGGGATCGCTCTTCCTCTCTTCGAGACGGGATCGGATTTTCAATGAGCTGGTTCGCGGGCGTCGCCATCTATTTCGTGATTTGGTGGATCACCTTGCTGGCGGTGCTTCCTTTCGGCGGAAAACCCGTTGCCGAGGAAGATCGGCGCGAGGGGCATGATCGCGGTGCGCCCGCGCGCCCCTTGCTGCTCTGGAAGATGATCGCCACGACGCTCATTGCGGGCATCGTCTGGTGCCTAGTCGCCTGGGTGATGATCTACCAGCCCGTTTCCTACGACGACATTCCCTTCATGCCGAAGTTCTCGCCGGAATATAACGAGCAGGTCGCGCCGGCAGCGCCCGCGCAGCAGCCCGGCAACTGAGGCCGGGCTGTTATCCGGCGCAAAAAAAGCAAGCTCCGCTGTCGTGGCCTTGCCCGAACTCGGCGCAAAAAAAAGCAAGGTCCACTTTCGTGGCCTTGCTTTGGTTTTCCCTCATTTGGTCGCGCCATCGACCGTTACCGGTCGTGTCTGCGTTTCCTCCCTAGACTTGAGACCTGTTTTCCGGCCCCTTTATTGCGGAGGAAGATAGCGGGGATGCGACGCGATGTCACGCAAAATTCGCCGACATGGTAACATTCGGTACGAAAATGCGGCAGGTGCGAAACGAATATCCGCCGCTCTCCGTTTTCCGGTAATGAGCCGAACGGTTATGAGACGTTAAGCCGGACGGTGAGAAGATGGCGCATGACCCGCTCGACCCCTGATTTCGGTTCCTTTCTGCGGCTTGGCTGCCTTCTGGCGCTGATCGCCGGGCCGCTTCGCCCGGTCGCGGCGGAAGCGCAAGACCCCGTGGTGAACCTGGCCGGGGGAGAGGGCGCGCGGATCGTCCGGATTTCGCCCGAAGCCTGCGAAAGCCTCGACCTCTATGCCGCGCCCGATACCGTCGACGGCGGCGCGGACTACGTACCGGGCGTTGCCGTCGATGGCAGCCCGGTCGCGCCGGCCGATATCGGCGGCGGATCGGGCTATGAGCCCCGCCGTCACTATGAATTCGACGTGGTGGTCCGCCCGCTCGCAGGGGGTACCACGCCGGACATCTCCCGGAGCGAGATGAGCGTTGCGCATTTGCGCATCGACAGCCGCACAGGCGCGGTGGAAATCGACGGCGTGCCGCTCTCCGATGGAAACCGCCATGCACTGGCCGAAGCCTGTGCAGAATTGCACCACACGCGACCGAAACAGCCTCCCGGGCCCCCGTATCGCGCGCCGGCGGATTGACTCCGGGCGCTCCCCCCGGAACCCTGATTATGGGCAAATCGGGTGGTGTTTTCATGCTTGCGTGTTGGGTAAAGACGGGGCTTTCCGGCCTTTTCGGGGTGATGGTGGCGCTGGCGATGTCGTCGCCGGTCATGGCGTCCGGCAATGGCCTGTGGACGATCACCAAGGACCGCTGGAGCGAGAGCGACGAGGCCGCCTGGCGCGACTTCATCGCAGGCCTTGGCGCGGCGGATTGCTGGACGATGGATGCCTGCCTCAAGAGCCCGGCCAATCCCTACCGCCACACCGATCCGAAGGGCGCGCAATTTCTCGTGGATTGTGCCGACACGCCTTATGTGCTGCGGGCCTATTTCGCCTGGAAGAACGGACTGCCCTTCGCCTGGGCGAACGGCGTGTTGCCCGCCGACGGCGTGCGCGGCGACATCCGCTATTCGCCCTATGGCAACAAGGTGGTGAGCCGCGCCTCCGTGCCGCGCACGGCCTATGGCGTCCGCGCCATGCCGATCCTGCGCCAGCTCACCTGGACGATTTCCACGGCCATGTTCCGGCGCGATGCGAGGGCGTGGGACGAAACCATGTTCACCGACACCTATTCGCCGCGCCTCGACCGGGAGGCGATCCAGCCCGGCACCATCGTCTATGACGTCAACGGCCACATCGCGACCGTCTGGCGGGTGGAGCCCAATGGCCGTATCTGGATTTTCTCCTCCCATCCCGATCACACGCTGAGCCGTTCCTTCGTCGGGCGGGAGTTCCTGCGCACCGGCCCTGAACTCGGATCGATCTTCCAGAAATTCCGTCCCATCCGCCTCGTCGGCGCGAAACGGGCGGCGAACGGCTCGCTGATCGGCGGGCGGATCGTCGGAACGCCGAACAGCGAAATCCCGGACTTTTCGCTGGAGCAATATACCGGCAACCCGGCGACCGACCCCGTCAACTGGCGCCGCGCGCAATGGGTGTGGCAGGACGAGACGATGGACTTCTACACCTATCTCCGGGCGAAGATGTCCTTCGGCGATCTCGAATACCGCCCGCTGGACGAGGTGAACGCCATGATGATGTCGCTCTGCCAGGACCTGCGTTCGCGCGCCCGCGCCGTCGAGATCGCGCAGGAAGAGGGGATAGACGACATGACGCCGCCGCGGCGACTGCCGAACAATATTTACGGCACGGATGGCGTGTGGGAGCTCTATTCGACCCCCTCGCGGGACGCCCGGTTGAAGACCGCTTTCAAGGAGCTTTACGATTCCGTCGTGCAGTTCGTGAAGCTCGATCTCATCGATGCCCCGCGTCTGAAATATGACGGCAATAACCTCGTCGGTGATCTTCTCAAGGCCTATGAGCAGAAGGCCGCCGCCTGCGCGATTTCCTATCGCAATTCGGTGGGCCGAACGGTGACGCTCAATATGAGCCAGGTGAGCGAACGCCTCTTCGATCTCTCTTTCGATCCCTATCAATGCGTGGAGCGCCGCTGGGGCGCGCGCGGCGCGGAGCTTTCCACCTGCCGCGACGGCGTGGTGAAGACCCGCTGGTACGAGGCGCAGCGAAAGCTCCGCAACCAGATCGACCGCACTTATGACGTCGATATGGGCTACACCATTGCCGAGCTGGAGCGGGGCCCCTATGGGCTCAGAACGGGCAGGGGGGTGGACAATCCGCCCGAGGTCGATGTCCGTGCCTATCTGGAGGCGGCAGCTCACCGCTACTCCGCCATGGCGGAGACGCCGGAGCCCTCGGCTACGCGCTGAACCAACTGTCACATAGCCTTCGTTGACTTTGCGGGAGCTGCGCCCGAAGCTGCGCCGATTCCGTATGAGGGCCGGTGATGTATCTCTCTTTCTGGCGCGTGTTGGTCGCCGTTCCGGTACTGCTGCTGTCTGCCATGCCGCTCGCTCAACCGACCATGGCCGCCGATTCCGCGCGCTGGATCGTCACCAAACCGGCATGGAGCGAGACGGATGAGGCCGCCTGGCGCGATTTCGTGGCGGGCATCGGCGCGGCGGATTGCTGGACCGTTCAGGACTGCCTCAAAAGCGCGGCCAATCCTTACCGCTTCACCGACAAGGGCACCGGTCTTTACGACTTCCTGATCGACTGTGCCGACGCGCCGCTCGTGCTGCGCGCCTATTTCGCCTGGAAGAACGGACTGCCTTTCGCCTGGGAGGCGGAAGTAAAGCCGCTGGATGAAGATGGCGACGTCATCGAGAACGCCCGCGACAGCGACGTCCGCTACTCGCCCCATGGCAATGCGATTACGAAGCGCGATGCCGTCCCGCGCACGGAAAGCGGGGTCAATGCGCCGCGCCTGCTGCAAAGGCTCACCACCACCGTCTCCACCGCCATGCATCGCTACGATGCCCGCACCTGGGACCCGGAGCTTTTCTCCGACACCTATTCCCCGGCCTTGAACCGCGAGGCCATCCGCCCCGGCACGATCGCCTATGACAGCAATGGCCATATCGCCCTTGTCTGGAAGGTGGAGCAGAGCGGCCGTATCCGGATCTTTTCCGCCCAGCCCGACAATACGGTAACGCGCGGCTTCCTCGGCCATGAATATGCGCGCACCGGGCCGGAGCTTGGCGCGATCTTCCAGAAATACCGGCCCATCCGCGTCGTCGGCGCGGTTCGTGCGTCCAATGGCGCCCTGGTCGGCGGCCACATCGAAGGCACGCCGAATAGCGAACTGCCGGACTATTCGCTGGAGCAATACACCGGCAACCCGCCCACCGATCCGCAGAATTGGCGCAACGCGCAATGGGTCTGGTACGACGAGACGATGGACTTCTATACCTATCTCCGGGCGAAGATGTCCTTCGGCGATCTGACCTATCGCCCGCTCGACGAACTGCAATCCATGACGCAGTCGCTTTGCCGCGATCTTCATTCGCGCCAGCGTTCCATCGTGGCGGCGCTGGACGAGGGCACAAACAAGATGACCCCGCCCGAGCGCCTGCCGGAAAACATCTATGGCACGGACGGCCTCTGGGAGAGTTTTTCGACGCCCGCCCGCGATGCGCGGCTGAAAACCAGCTTCAAGCAGCTTTACGATGCCGTCGTCCTCTTCGTGAAGCTCGACCTCATCGATGCGCCCCGCCTCGAATATGACGGCGAGGACCTGCCCGGCGACATGCTGAGCCTCTATAACAGGGAAGCGGCCTCCTGCCTCGTCACCTATGAGAATTCGGCGGGCGAGCCGGTGACGCTCGACATGGAGCAGGTCTCCCGGCGCCTCTTCCGGCTCTCCTTCGACCCCTATCAATGCGTGGAACGCCGCTGGGGCGCGAGCGGGGCGGAGCTGTCCACCTGCCCGGACGGCGGGGCGAAAACCCGCTGGTACGAGGCCGAGCAGAAGCTGCGCAACCAGATCGAACGGACCTACGACGTCGGGATGGGCTATACCGCCGCCGAGCTGGAAAAGGGCCCCTGGGGCGTCCGCACCGGGCGCGGCGTGAGCGAACCCCCGAATGTGGACGTCCGGGCCTATCTGGAAGGGGCGGTCCGGCGCTACTCGGCCCAATTGAACATCAAGCCGGACATTGCGAAGTCGGTGGCGACCCCCTAAAACTTGACCCCTGTTTTAGCTGGCCCGGCGCGGGATTCGGCGGTCGCCGGAGAGGCGATACCGGCCATTTCGCGTCTCGGCCCCCAACGACAAGTCAGCCCAACGCTATGCGTCTTTCCCGATATTTTCTGCCCACCCTCAAGGAAAACCCCGCCGAGGCCCAGATCGTCTCGCACCGGCTCATGCTGCGCGCCGGCATGATCCGCCAGACCAGCGCCGGTATCTATGCCTGGCTGCCGCTCGGCCTGCGTGTCTTGAGGAACATCGAGAAGATCGTTCACGAGGAGCAGGAAAAGGCCGGCGCCATCCAGTTGCTCATGCCGACGATCCAGTCGGCCGATCTCTGGCGCGAGTCGGGCCGCTACGACGCCTATGGGCCGGAAATGCTCCGCATCAAGGACCGGCACGACCGGGACATGCTCTACGGGCCGACCAATGAGGAGATGATTACCGAGATCTTCAAGAACTCGGTCCGCTCCTACCGCGATCTGCCGCGCAACCTCTATCACATCCAGTGGAAATTCCGCGACGAGATCAGGCCGCGCTTCGGCGTCATGCGCGGTCGCGAATTCCTGATGAAGGACGGCTATTCCTTCGACCTCGATGTGGAGGCCGCGCGCCGCGCCTATCGGAAGATGTTCGTCTCCTATCTGCGGACCTTCGACCGCATGGGGCTTCGCGCCATTCCCATGGCGGCCGATACCGGTCCCATCGGCGGCGATCTCAGCCACGAATTCATCATTCTGGCGGAGACGGGCGAGTCCGCCGTCTTCTGCCACCGCGATCTGGTGGACATGGATGTGCCGGGCGACGATCTCGACTATGAGAGCGATCTCGAGCCGATCATTCGTTCGCGAACGGAGCTTTATGCCGCGACCGACGAAGTCCATGACGAGGCGAAGTTCGCGGCCGAGGTGCCCGAGGACAAGCGCATGACGGCGCGCGGCATCGAGGTCGGGCATATCTTCTTTTTCGGCACGAAATACTCGAAAGCCATGGGCGCGGTCGTGTCCGGTCCCGACGGCAAGGAAGTCCCCGTCCAGATGGGCTCTTACGGCATCGGCGTGTCGCGCCTCGTCGGGGCCATCATCGAGGCGAGCCACGACGAGGGCGGCATCATCTGGCCCGAGGCCGTGGCACCCTTCAAGGTCGGCCTCGTCAATCTCAAATCCGGCGATGAAGAGACGGATGCGGCCTGCGAGGACATTTACGCGAAACTCACTTCCGCCGGTGTAGAAACGCTCTACGACGACACGAACGAGCGGGCAGGGGCCAAATTCAGCAATATGGACCTGATCGGCCTTCCCTGGCAGCTCGTGGTCGGTCCGCGCGGCCTGAAGAACGGCGTCGTGGAAGTGAAGAACAGGGCGACGGGCGAGAAGGAAGAACTGTCGATCGATTCAGCGCTGAACCTTCTCACGAGCTGAACCGGTCATTTGCACGGCGGGGGCGAAAGGCGAAAACCGATATGAGCGAAAATGCAGGCCTCGCAACCGGTGACGTGGAACCGGCATCCGGCGGCAAGACGCGGCCCTTCAGCGGGTTCGAATGGCTGCTGGCCTTCCGCTATCTGCGGGCCCGCCGCAAGGAAGGCTTCATTTCCGTCATCGCGGGGTTTTCCTTCGTCGGCATCATGCTCGGCGTGGCGACGCTCATCATCGTCATGTCGGTGATGAACGGTTTCCGTACGGAGCTTCTGTCGCACATTCTCGGCCTCAACGGCCATATGTTCGTGCGCGGCGTGGCGGGCTATATCACCGATTATGACAGCGTGGCCGACAAGGTGCGCAAGGTGAACGGCGTGACCCATGTCATGCCGCTGGTCGAGGGGCAAGTCATGGCCTCCACGCCGGCAAACGCTTCCGGCGCGCTGGTACGCGGCGTGCGCGAAGACGACCTGCAACACCTGACCGCCGTCTCCGGCAATGTGCTGATGGGCTCGCTGGGCAGCTTCAAGGACGGAGATGTCGCTGTCGGCTCGCGTCTGGCGCGCAAGCTCGGCGTCTCCGTCGGCGACAAGATCACGCTGCTGAGCCCGCGAGGCACCTCGACGCCCTTCGGAACGGCGCCCCGCGTGCGCGCCTTCAAGGTCGGCGCGATCTTCGAGGTCGGCATGTCGGAATATGACGCCACCTTCGTCTTCATGCCGCTCACCGCGGCGCAGAGCTTCCTGAAGACGGGCGACGGCGTGAACGCGCTGGAACTCCGGATTACCGATCCCGACCGGGTGAACGCCGCCGTCCTGCCCGTGGCGCAGGCCGCCGGACCCTGTTGCGATGTCGTGACCTGGCAGCAGACCAATCAGAGTTTCTTCAGCGCGCTTCAGGTGGAACGCAATGTGATGTTCCTCATCCTGACGCTCATCCTGGTCGTCGCCGCGCTCAACATCATTTCGGGTCTCATCATGCTGGTGAAGGACAAGGGCAGGGACATCGCCGTCCTGCGCACCATGGGCGCGACGCGCGGCTCCGTCCTGCGCGTCTTCTTCATTTCCGGCGCCTCGATCGGCGTATTGGGCACGCTGGCCGGTTTCGCACTCGGTCTCGTCTTCTGCCTCAATATCGAGCCGCTGCGCCAGTTTCTCTCCAGCCTGTCGGGCACGGAGCTTTTCTCGCCGGAGGTCTATTTCCTGAGCCGAATGCCGGCGGAGGTGAATGCGACCGAAGTGACCTATGTCGTGCTCATGGCGCTGGGGCTTTCCTTCGCGGCGACGCTCTATCCCGCCTGGCGCGCCGCCTCGCTCGATCCGGTGGAGGCGCTGCGCTATGAGTGATGTCACGACCGCCGCGACCGAACCCGCCCTCAGCCTCAAGGATGTCACGCGCATCTATTCGCAGGGCGAAGAAGCGCTCCAGATTTTCCGCGAACTCTCGCTCGACATCTGGAAAGGTCAGATGGTCGGGCTTGTCGGCCCGTCCGGCGCGGGCAAATCCTCGCTGCTGCACATCGCCGGCCTGCTGGAAATGCCCGATATGGGCGCCGTGATGATCGGCGGGCGCGATTGCGTGGCGCTGCCGGACAGCCAGAAGACCGCCGTCCGCCGCACGGATATCGGCTTCGTCTATCAGTTCCACAATCTGCTGCCCGAATTCTCGGCGGTGGAAAATGTCATGCTGCCCCAGCTCGTGGCGGGTCGGAAAAAGGGCGACGCGCATGATTTCGCCATGGACCTGCTCACCCGCATGGGGCTCGCGCCCCGCGCGACGCACCGTCCCGCCGAACTTTCCGGCGGCGAGCAGCAGCGTGTGGCCATCGCCCGGGCGCTCGCCAACCGGCCGCGCCTCGTTCTGGCGGATGAGCCGACCGGCAATCTCGACCCCAAGACCTCCCGGCATGTCTTCACCGAGCTGCTGAATGTCTGCCGGCAGGAGGGGGTGGCCGCGCTTATTGCGACCCACAATCTCGACCTCGCCTCGCATATGGATCGGGTCGTGCTGCTCCATGAGGGCAAGCTGCTCGAAGGCGCCGAACTCGCCGCGAAGTATCAGAGCCTTTGATCGACAATATCGATTGGTTTGATAAGAATAACACGTTGGACCGATTGATCTGTTTTACGCATGCTCCCTGTAGTTAGATGTCAGGGAGCCTTGTCATGTCGGCCAACGACGCAGCCACCGTCGCGCACCCCACGCGCCTTCAAAACGCTACCGCGCTACTGCCCGGTCTGGGCCTGACGGTCCTCATCGGCGCGGCGGCGACCGGCCTTCACGAACTGCCGGGCATGGGGCCGCTGAGCCCGCTGATCCTCGCCATCCTGCTCGGCATGGCCTTCAACAACATCGTCGGCACGCCCGAGGCCGCCAGGGCGGGCGTGAAGTTTTCCCTGCGCCGCATTCTCCGCTTCGCCGTCATGCTGCTCGGGCTCCAGCTCACGCTCGCCCAGGTGGAAAGCGTGGGGCTGGGCGGCATCGCAGCGACGCTTGCCACGCTCGGCGCGACCTTCTTCTTTACCCTCTGGATGGGCCGCGCGCTCGGTGTCGGCAAGTCGCTTTCCGCGCTGATCGCCTCGGGCACCTCCATTTGCGGGGCCTCGGCCGTCATCGCCGCCGATGCCGTCATTGGCGGGGAAGATGAGGAGGTCGCCTATGCCGTCGCCTGCGTGACCATATTCGGCTCCATCTCCATGCTGCTTTACCCGATCCTCGGCGCCGCCATGGCGCTGACGCCGCACGCCTACGGCCTGTGGACCGGGGCGACCATTCACGAGGTGGCGCAGGTCGTGGCCGCGGCCTTTCAGGGCGGCGAGGCGGCGGGCCATTTCGGCACCATCGTCAAACTCACCCGGGTCATGATGCTGGCGCCCGTCATTCTGGCGCTCGCCGCCTTCTGGGTCCGGGAGACCGCCCATGGCGCCCCCGATGTCGCGGGGCCGGAAGAAAGCCGCCCTGCGCAGAGCCGCTGGGCCCATATCCCGTGGTTCGCCTTCGGCTTCCTCGCGCTCATCCTGGTCAACACGCTCTTCCCGCTGGGCGAGGCGGCAAAGGCGGACACGGGCATGGCGACGACCTTCCTGCTCGCGGTCGCCGTGGCCGCGATGGGCCTCGAGACGGATTTCCGCAAGCTCCTTGCGATGGGGCTCAGGCCCCTCATCCTCGGCGCGGCGGCCTGGATATTCATTTCCGTGGCGGGACTGGGCCTCGTAACCTGGCTAAGCTGAACGCCTGTCGACTTTTCCGGGAACCCCTCCGTGACGCTTGATCAGCTTCGTATCTTTCTGGCCGTGGCCGAACGCGAGCATGTGACGCAGGCCGCCGCCGCATTGGGGCTGACCCAATCGGCGGTGAGCGCGGCCATCGCCGCGCTGGAGGCCCGCCACGATGCGCGGCTCTTCGACCGGGTCGGCCGCCGCATCGAGTTGACGGCCGCCGGCAGGGCTTTTCTCGGCGAGGCGAGGGCGGTTGTCGCCCGGGCCGAGGCGGCGGAACTCATGCTGAGCGAACTCGGCTCCAGGGCCCGTGGCGCGATCAATGTGGCCGCCAGCCAGACCATCGCCAGCTACTGGCTGCCGCCCCGTCTCGTCCGCTTCCGCGAAAGCGCGCCGGAAGTCGATGTCCGCCTGGAGCAGGGCAATACCGGCGCCGTCATCGAGGCGGTGAAGGCGGGGATGGCGGATATCGGTTTCGTCGAAGGCGAGGTGAAGGCGGGCGCGCTGGCGGCCGAGCGGGTCGGCATCGACGAGATGGTCCTCGTTGTGGCGGCGGATCACCCGCTGGCCGGAAAGCGCAGCCTGAAGCCCGCCGAGCTTGCCGCCGCCGACTGGATCGTCCGCGAGCCGGGCTCGGGGACGCGCTCGGAAGCCGAAAACGCGATCGCAGCCCTTGAAGTCCCGATCCATGAACGCCGCATTGCCATGGTTCTGCCGTCCAACGAGGCCGTGCGCGCCGCGGCGGAAGCGGGCGCGGGCATCGCGGCGCTGTCGGAGCTGGTGGTGGCGGAAAGCATCGCCGCAGGTCGGCTGAAGCATCTGAAGCCGGCGCTTGGCCGCCGCGCCTTCTATGTGATCCGCCACAAGGAGCGCCGCCTGAGCAAGGCGGCCGAGGCCCTGATCGACCACTGCAAGTCCGCCGGACGCCAGGCCGCGTAACCCCGGGAATTTTCTCCTTGACGAAAGAGAACAAAAGAGGAACTATCCGGACCAGAACATTTCATGAACTTCATTCTTGAGCGAGGGGCTGCAAAATGCAAACGGGACATGAAACCAATGGCTGGCTGAAGGATATCGCGGCGCTGGCCTCCATTACCGCCTTCATCTTCACGGCGGTGACCTGGGTGGAGATCGCCAAGGGGCTGATGGGATAATCGTCTTTTCCACATCTTTATTTTGCGGCCCCGCCTGACACGGGGCCGCTGGGGCGGGAGAATGCATGCCATGGCCGATTCCCGTTCCTCGCAATCTCAGGCTCTCCAGTTCATCCATCTGCGGATGCATACCGCCTATTCCCTGCTGGAAGGGGCGATCCGCATGAAGGACGTGCCCAAGCTCTGCAGGGCTGAGGGCATGCCCGCCGTGGCGATCACGGATACCGCCAACCTTTTCGGCGCGCTTGAATTTTCCGAGGTTCTCTCCGGCGCCGGAATCCAGCCCATCATCGGCTGCACGCTGCCGGTCCTGCTCGAAGCCGACGACGAACCCGGCCGCGGCCCGCGCCGCGACCCCTCGGGTATCGTCGCGTTGCTCGCCAAGGACGAGCAGGGCTACAGGAACCTCATGAAGCTTTCGAGCCGGGCCTTCCTGGATCCGGAAGCCGGCGAGCCCGCCCATGTGCCGCTCGCCAAGATCGCGGAGTGCCAGGAAGGGCTCATCTGCCTGACCGGCGGGCCGGAAGGCGTGGTGAACAGGCTGCTGGAGGCCGGTCAGCCCGGTCCGGCGCGGGAAAATCTCGACTGGCTGCAAAAGACCTTCGGCGACCGGCTCTATGTCGAGCTGCAACGCCACGGCATGACGCGCGAGCGCCAGACCGAGGAGCAACTGATCGATTGGGCCTATGAAAGGGCCATTCCGCTCGTCGCCACCAACGAGCCCTATTTCGCCCGGGAAGATGAGTTCGAGGCCCATGACGCGATGATCTGCATCGCGGAAAGCGCCTATGTGGCCCAGGCCGACAGGCGCAGCCTGACGCCCGAACATCGGTTCAAATCCCAGGCCGAAATGGTCGCGCTCTTCTCCGACCTGCCCGAGGCGATCGAGAACACGCTGGAGATTGCTCGGCGCTGCGCCTATCGCCCGCGCACCCACAAGCCGATCCTGCCCAATTTCGCCCCCGGCACCAGCGAGGCGGAGGAGCTGGTGCGTCAGGCGGAGGAGGGGCTCACCGCGCGTCTTGCTGCCGTGGAGGCGGTGGCGGATGAGGAGGTCTACCGCAAGCGCCTGCGCTTCGAACTCGATATCATCGTCAAGATGGATTTCCCCGGCTACTTCCTCATCGTGGCCGACTTCATCAAATGGGCGAAAGCGCATGACATTCCGGTCGGTCCGGGCCGTGGCTCCGGCGCGGGCTCGGTGGTCGCCTGGGCGCTCACCATCACCGATCTCGACCCCTTGCGCTTCGGGCTCCTTTTCGAGCGCTTCCTGAACCCCGAACGCGTGTCCATGCCGGACTTCGACATCGACTTCTGTCAGGACCGGCGCGACGAGGTGATCCGCTATGTGCAGGATCGCTACGGCTACGACCAGGTCGCCCAGATCATCACCTTCGGTAAGTTGCAGGCCCGCGCCGTGCTGCGCGATGTGGGCCGCGTCCTCCAGCTCCCCTATGGCCAGGTGGACCGGCTCTGCAAACTCGTGCCCAACAATCCGGCCAACCCGGTCACCCTCCCGGAAGCCATCGAGGGTGAGCCGCGCCTTCAGGAAGAGGCGAAGAACGACGAAACCGTCGCCCGGATGCTGGAAATCGGCCAGAAACTCGAAGGCCTTTATCGCCACGCCTCGACCCATGCCGCTGGCGTGGTGATCGGCGACCGCCCGCTGGACGAGCTGGTCCCGCTCTACCGTGACCCCCGCTCGGATATGCCCGTCACCCAGTTCAACATGAAATGGGTGGAACCGGCGGGGCTGGTAAAGTTCGACTTTCTGGGCCTCAAGACACTCACTGTCCTTCAGCAGGCGATCAATCTGCTGAAACTGCGGGACATCGACGTCGATCTTGCCCATCTGCCGCTGGACGACAAGTCCAGCTACGAGATGCTGGCCAAGGGTCAAACGGTTGGTGTGTTCCAGCTTGAAAGTTCGGGCATGCGAGACATGCTCCGCAAGCTCAATGCCGACCGCTTCGAAGACATCATCGCCATGGTGGCCCTCTACCGCCCGGGCCCCATGGACAACATCCCGAAATACATCGCCTGCAAGAAGGGCGAGGAGCAGCCCGACTATCTGCACCCCTGGCTGGAAGACGTCCTGCGCGAGACGCATGGCGTCATCATCTACCAGGAGCAGGTGATGCAGATCGCGCAGATCCTCTCCGGCTACTCGCTGGGCGAAGCCGACCTTCTCCGCCGCGCCATGGGCAAGAAGATCAAGGCGGAGATGGAGAAGCAGAAGGAACGCTTCGTCACCGGCGCGGTCGAAAAGGGCGTGGACAAGGCCAAGGCGGCGGAAATCTTCGAGCTGGTGGACAAGTTCGCGGGCTATGGCTTCAACAAGTCTCACGCCGCGGCTTACGCGCTCGTCGCCTATCAGACGGCCTGGCTGAAGGCGAACTACCCGGTGGAGTTCCTGGCCGCCTCCATGAGCCTCGATCTCAACAACACCGATAAGCTGAATGTTTTCAAGGAGGAAGCGACCCGTCTTGGCATCAAGGTTTGCCCGCCATCGGTGAACCGTTCCGAGGCCATGTTCACCGTGGAAAACGGCGAAGTGCTCTATGCGCTCGCCGCCATCAAGAATGTCGGCCGCCAGGCGATGGAGCATGTGGTCGAAATCCGGCGGGAAGGCGGTCCCTTCAGCGACATCTTCGATTTCGCGCGCCGCGTCAGTCCGCGCTACATCAACAAGCGCACCTTTGAAAACCTGGTCCGCGCCGGCGCCTTCGACGACCTTCACAAGGATCGCGCGCAACTCCTTGCCAGCGCGGATCTTTTGATGGGCATAGCCAGCTCGGCGGCGGAGGAGCGCGAGACCCAGCAGGTCAATCTCTTCGGCGGCGACAGCGGGGCCGCGATGGCCAATCCGGCCCTGCCGCGCGTGGAATCCTGGACGCCGATCCAGCGCCTCAACGAGGAATTCAACGCCATCGGCTTCTATCTCTCCGGTCACCCGCTGGACGGCTATCTGACCTCGCTCAAGCGGGCGGGCGTCGTCACCTATGCGGAGATGCTGGCGCGCAGCACCCCGGCGGCCAAGATGGCCGGAACGGTGACGGCCCGTCAGGAGCGCCGCTCCAAGAAGGGCAATCCCTTCGCCTTCCTCAACCTGTCCGACCCGACGGGCCAGTTCGAGATGATCGTGTTTTCCGAGGTGCTCTCCGCCTCGCGCGACGTCATGGAGCCCGGCAGATCCGTCGTCGTCTCCGTGGAAATCGACCGCGCGGGCGATGAAGTGAAGCTCAGGGCCCTGGGCGTTCAGTCGCTGGAAGCCGCGACCGCCAATGTCGAAGAGGGCATGAAGGTCTTCGTGGAGGATCCCTCCACGCTGGAGCCGCTGAAAATGCGCCTCAAGGAAAAGGGGAAAGGTATTGTTTCCCTTGTCCTTTTGGCCGACAAGGGCCGCGAGGTCGAGATCGAGCTGAAGGACCGCTACCGCGTCACGCCCGAAATCCGCGGCGCGGTCAAATCCATGACCGGGGTCATCGAGGTTCAGGAAATCTGACGGCGTGCGAAATCTGCCCCTCAGGCCGCGCTAAGCCGCTATTCAGGCTTGCTTTTCAGCCCTTCTCCCCCTATACCGGCGCCATTCCACACGCGGGGTTGGGTGTACCCACCGTCTTTGCGCCGACCTTCAGAGGTCTGTCACAGAGACAACATAGGGTGCCCCCGTCCGGTGCGGTCGATCTCCTTTGGTGCGAGGTCGACACGTTTCCCCCCGCGGAGGTCCAACCGGAAAAAGGAGCAGGGTGTCATGGCACTCCCCGATTTTACTATGCGTCAACTGCTGGAGGCCGGCGTTCACTTCGGTCACCAGACCCATCGCTGGAACCCGAAGATGGAGACCTTCCTCTTCGGCAACCGCAACAACATCCACATCATCGATCTGGCCCAGACGGTGCCTCTGCTGCATCAGGCGCTCGTCGCCGTGCGCGATGTGGTGGCCGGTGGCGGCCGCGTGCTCTTCGTGGGCACCAAGCGCCAGGCCTCCGATCCGATCGCCGAGGCGGCGCGTCAGTGCGCCCAGTACTACATCAACCATCGCTGGCTGGGCGGCACGCTCACCAACTGGAAGACGATTTCCAACTCGATCCGTCGCCTGCGCGAACTGGATGAAGTCCTTGGCGGCGAGGCCCGTGGCCTGACCAAGAAGGAAATCCTGATGATGACGCGCGAGCGCGACAAGCTCGAACGCGCCATCGGCGGCATCAAGGACATGGGCGGCATTCCCGACATGATGTTCGTGATCGACACGAACAAGGAAACGATCGCCATTCAGGAAGCCCGCAAGCTCGGCATTCCGGTCGTCGCCATTCTGGATTCCAATTGCGATCCCGACGGCATCGCTTACCCGATCCCGGGCAATGACGATGCGGCGCGCGCCATCAGCCTCTACACCGATCTGATCTCCCGCGCGGTGATCGACGGTATCTCGCAGAGCCAGGGCGCCATGGGCGTCGATGTCGGCGCCGAGGCAGAGCCGATGGCCGAGCCTGCTCTGGAAGACGCGCCGGCGGCCGAGGAAGCTCCGGCTGCTGAAGCGGCGGCTGAGCCGGCTGCCGAAACCCCGGCCGAGTAAGCCGAGGTCCGAATTCGGCCTGGCGGGGCGGCCCGGTTGCGGGGCCCCGCCAGTGCTCTTGAAGAGGTTTCGATAGGCTTCGGCAGGCGCGGATTGTTTCGCGGGCCGGGGTCGCAGCATTTTGAGGAAATCCGATGGCTGATATCACCGCAAGCATGGTGAAGGAACTGCGCGAAAAGACCGGCGCAGGCATGATGGACTGCAAGGCAGCGCTCAAGGAAAACGACGGCGACATGGAAGCCGCGGTCGACTGGCTGCGGACCAAGGGGCTGGCCAAGGCCGCCAAGAAGGCCGGTCGCGTGGCCGCCGAGGGCCTGATCGGCGTCGTCGCCGACGGGACGCGCGGCGCGGTCGTGGAAGTGAACTCCGAAACCGACTTCGTGGCGCGCAACGAACAGTTTCAGGGCATGGTCTCCGAAATCGCCAAGCTGGCGCTCGACGCCAATGGCGATGTCGATGCGCTCAAGGCAGCGACCTATACCGGCTCGTCCAAATCCGTCGAGGATTATGTGACTGAGGCCGTCGGCACCATCGGCGAGAACATGAATGTCCGCCGCGCCGGCTTCATCTCGGTCGATGACGGCGTGGTGTCGGCCTATGTCCATAACCAGGTCGCTCCGGGCCTCGGCAAGATCGGCGTTCTGGTCGCTCTGGAATCCACCGGCGACAAGGAAAAGCTCTCCGAGCTCGGCAAGCAGATCGCGATGCATGTCGCGGCGACGACCCCGCTGGCCACCCGCCCGGAAGACATGGATCAGGACACGATCGAGCGTGAGCGCAACGTGCTCATCGCCGAAGCCAAGGAATCCGGCCGCCCCGACAACATCATCGAGAAGATGGTCGAAGGCCGCATGCGCAAGTTCCTCCAGGAAGTCGTGCTGCTTTCCCAGGCTTTCGTGATCGACCCCGACAACTCCGTCGAGCAGGCCGTGAAGAACGCCGAGGGCGATATCGGCGCGCCGGTGAACGTCGTCGGCTTCCTGCGCTTCGGCCTGGGCGAAGGCGTCGAGAAAGAAGAGGCGGACTTCGCCGCGGAAGTGGCCGCCGCCCGCGGTTAAGGCTATTTGCCATGCAATGAAGCGCCCCCTTCGCCAACCGGCGCAGGGGGCGCTATTGTCTCTGGCAGGCGGGGAGGGATTCGCTCCCCGGCCAATCAGTCCAGAAGCCACGCCCATAGCGCCGGAATCCTGCCCATGTCCGCCAGTGCCACGAAAAGTGCAACCGAAAGCGCAGCCGAAGGCGCCGATAAGCCGCGTTACGCCCGCGTCCTCCTGAAGGTTTCGGGCGAAGCCCTGATGGGGGATACCCAATACGGTATCGATGTCGGCACGGTCGATCGCATCGCCCGGGAAATCCAGCAGGCCTGCGAGATCGGCGTCGAGGTCTGCCTGGTGATCGGCGGCGGCAACATCTTCCGCGGGCTGTCCGGCGCGGCCAAGGGGATGGAGCGGGCCAGCGCCGACTATATGGGCATGCTGGCCACCGTCATGAACGCGCTGGCCATGCAGAATTCGCTGGAACGTCTGGATGTGCCCACCCGGGTTCTTTCCGCCATCCCGATGACGACCATTTGCGAGCCCTATATCCGCCGCCGCGCGGTTCGGCATATGGAAAAGGGCCGGGTCGTCATCTTCGCGGCCGGCACCGGCAACCCCTTCTTCACCACCGATACCGCCGCCGCGCTCCGGGCGACCGAGATGGGGTGCGACGCCCTGTTGAAGGGAACGCAGGTGGACGGCGTCTATTCGGACGACCCGAAACAGGTCCCCGACGCGGAACGCTACGAACGGCTGACCTATTTCGACGTGATCGCGCGCGACCTGAAGGTGATGGACACCTCCGCGATCGCGCTGGCCCGGGAGAACGATATTCCGATCATCGTTTTCTCCATTCACGATTCCGGTTCCCTGGTCGATGTTCTGACGGGCAAGGGACGCTGCACTATCATCGAGAACGCTGCCTGAGAAACGCCGCCAGGCGAAGCGAGGCACGGAAGGAAACGACATGGCTGACGAAGAAGAGACTTTCGATCTGGACGACACCGAACGCCGCATGAAGGGCGCCGTGCAAGCACTGAAAACCGAGTTCGGCGGCCTGCGCACGGGCCGCGCGACCGCGAGCCTGCTGGATCCGATCACCGTCGACGCCTATGGCCAGACCATGCCGCTCAACCAGGTCGGCACGGTCGGCGTGCCCGAGCCCCGCATGCTGACGATCTCCGTCTGGGACAAGGGCATGGTGGCGGCGGTCGAAAAGGCGATCCGCAATTCCGGTCTCGGCCTCAACCCGGTCGTCGACGGCACGCTGCTCCGCCTGCCCATCCCCGAGCTCAACGAAGAGCGCCGCCAGGAACTCACCAAGGTCGCCGCGCGCTATACCGAGCAGGCCCGCATCGCCGTGCGCAATGTGCGCCGCGACGCGATGGACGAGCTGAAGAAGCTCGAAAAGGACGGCAAGATGAGCAAGGACGATCACAAGATCTGGAGCGACGAGGTCCAGTCCCTGACCGACAAGTTCATCGCGGAGATTGATGCGGCGCTGGCCCACAAAGAAAGTGAAATCATGCAGGTTTGAGGCCTTGCTGTTGCCTTGATGGCAGGTTTCACTATCGGGTCGGCGGTCGCGCGGGCCCGGCCAGAACAGAACACCCGGTTGACGGTATGATGTTGACGTCCAAGCAGAATGACAGCGAAACCGCCTCTCAGGCGGTGCCGCGTCATGTCGCCATCATCATGGACGGCAATGGACGCTGGGCGGCCAGGCGCCATCTGCCCCGCGCCGCCGGGCACCGGCAGGGGGTCGAGGCGGTTCGCGTCATCGTCCGCGCCGCCTCCGAAATGGGCATCGAATATCTGACGCTCTACAGCTTCAGTTCCGAAAACTGGAACCGCCCGCCGGAGGAAGTGAACGACCTGATGGGGCTGTTGCGCCTGTTCATCCGGCGCGACCTGGCCGAGCTGCATCGCAATGGCGTCAATATCCGCATTATCGGCGACCGCGCCCATCTCGATCCGGATCTGGTCAAGTTGATCGATGAAGCCGAAACGCTGACCCGCGCCAATACGCGGCTGCGCCTCATCATCGCCTTCAATTATGGCGGCAAGAACGAGATCGCCTCCGCCATGCGCCGCATTGCCGGTGAGGTCGAGGCGGGCAGGCTCAGCGCCGCTGAAATCACGCCGGATACGGTGTCGGCCTATCTCGACACGGCAGGCATTCCCGATCCCGACCTCGTTATCCGCACCAGCGGCGAAAAGCGCCTCTCCAACTTCCTGATCTGGCAAAGCGCCTATTCGGAGCTTCTCTTCGACGACGTGTTCTGGCCGGACTTCACGCCGGAACATCTCCGCGCCGCCATTGCCGAGTTCAACGGCCGCCAGCGCCGTTTCGGCGCCGTCCCGGCGGGCAATGGAAGCTGATCGCGATATGACTGAAACCGGCGGTCCGCCCGATACCTCCCGAATGGGCAGTGCCCGATTTGGCGATACCGCGCGGCGCGTGATCTCCGCTCTGTTGCTTGCGCCGTTGGCGCTGGCCTGTGCCTGGGCCGGCGGGTGGATTTTCGCCGCCATGCTGGCCGTCGCCTCGGTCGCAATGGCGCTGGAAGTCGCGCATCTCGTCTATCGCAGCGCCTCGGTCCGGGATGCGCTTGGCCTGATCGGGGCCGCGCTTCTGGCCGTGGGCTTCGCCGCCGCCGGGCTTGCGTCGGCCGGGCTGGCCGCCGCCGCGGCGATCATGGCCTTTGCGCTGGCGGGGCGGCTTTGGCGGGGCGCGCCTGCGGGCCGGGCCCTGATCGCTTACCCCTATCTGGTGCTGCCGCTCGTGGCCCTCATCTGGCTGCGGAACGATCCCGCCTATGGCCTCGAAGTGGTTTTCTGGCTTCTGGTCATGGTGTGGGCAATCGACAGTTTTGCCTATTTCGCGGGCCGCACCATCGGCGGGCCGAAGCTCATGCCTTCCATTTCGCCGAAAAAGACCTGGGCCGGGCTGATCGGCGGCATGGCCGGGGCGGTCGTGGCAGGGGTGGCGGCCGCATTGATGATCGGCGAGGGCTCTCCCATACTGCTGGCGGTCGTAAGCGCCGGCCTGGCCATCGTCGAGCAACTGGGCGACTTCTTCGAATCTGCCATGAAGCGCCGCGCCGGCCTGAAGGACTCAGGACATCTCATCCCCGGCCATGGCGGGGTGCTGGACCGGGTGGACGGCTTGATGGCGGTGACCGTCGCCGCGGCCCTTCTGGGAATTGTTCACAAGGCCGCGCATCCGGCGGCAGGAGTGCTGATTTGGCCCTGATGGCAGAAGCGGAAAAGATGCCCGCACCGAATCCGAACCCGACGCCGAGGCGCGTCACCATATTGGGGTCGACCGGCTCGATCGGCTGTTCGACGCTCGATCTGGTGGAACGCCAGCCGGAAAGCTTTCAGGTCGAGGCGTTGACGGCGCACCGCAATGTCGAGGCGCTTGTGGCGCAGGCGCTCAAATTCCGTCCCTCCGTCGCGGTGATCGGCGATCCGGCGGGCTATGACGCCCTGAAACAGGGGCTGGCCGGAAGCGGGATCGAGGCGGCGGCCGGAACCGCGGCCATCGACGAGGCGGCGGCCCGTCCCTCCGATCTCGTCATGGCGGGCATTGTCGGCGCGGCGGGGCTCGCGCCCACGCTGGCCGCCGTAAGGCGAGGGGCCTGCGTGGCGCTGGCGAACAAGGAATGCCTTGTTTCGGCGGGGGCGTTGTTTCTGGCCGAGGTGGAACGCTCCGGCGCCGTGCTCCTGCCGGTGGATTCCGAACATAACGCCATCTTCCAGGTGCTGGAGGCCGACAAGCCCGAAACCATCTCCCGCATCATCCTGACGGCATCGGGCGGCCCGTTCCGCACATGGACGCTGGAGGAAATGGCCGTGGCGACGCCGGCTCAGGCCGTCGCGCATCCCCGCTGGGAAATGGGCGCCAAGATTTCGGTCGATAGCGCCACGCTGATGAACAAGGGGCTGGAGTTAATCGAGGCATTCTACCTGTTTCCCGTGGAAGAAAGCCAAATCGACGTCGTGATTCACCCCGAGTCGATCATTCACTCCATGGTCGAATATGTGGACGGGTCCGTGCTGGCCCAGCTTGGCTCGCCGGATATGCGGACGCCCATCGGCTATACGCTGGCCTGGCCGGCGCGCATGGCCACCCCGAGCGCGCGGCTGAACTTCGCGGAAATCGGGAAATTAACCTTCGAAGCCCCTGATATCGTTAGGTTTCCGCTCCTCCGGCTGGCAAGGGAGGCGCTGAAGGATGGCGGCGCCGCGCCGAATGTGCTCAATGCCGCCAATGAGGTCGCCGTCGAGGCCTTTCTGAAAGGTAATATCGCCTTCCCGGAAATAGCGGCTACCGTCGAGGAAGTGCTGGGCAGCGACGCCTGGGGATCGCAGGTGCCGGCGGGCCTGGAGGATGTTTACGAATTGGATGCCCTGTCGAGAAAACAGGCGTCTGAATGGGTGCAAAAGCGGTCGCGCTGACGTAGGCTGTCACCTCGTCTGGGCCCGGTGACTCGCGGAAAATGGTGGCTTTGCCGGACGTTTGTCCATGTATTGGACATCCTCGACTGATATGATCGCCGGCATGACCGGGGGATACCCCGGCGGCCGGTGAAAGAAGTATGGATAATATGAGCATTCTGGCGAGTATTGGCGGGTTCGGGGAGACGCTTTTCAGCTATCTGCTGCCTTTCATTTTTGTTCTTGGCGTCGTGGTTTTCTTCCATGAGCTGGGGCATTTCTGGGTGGCGCGGCGCTGCGGCGTGAAGGTCGACACCTTCTCTATCGGTTTCGGGCCCGAGATTTTCGGTTGGAACGACCGTCATCGGACGCGCTGGAAGCTGAGCTGGATTCCGCTTGGCGGTTTCGTGAAGTTCGCGGGCGACGAAAACGCCGCCAGCATGCCGAGCCGCGAGCAGCTCGAGGCCATTCCCGACAGCCAGCGCAAGGGACTTTTCCATTTCAAGCCGCTCTGGCAGCGGGCTGCCGTCGTCGCCGCCGGGCCGATTGCGAATTTTATTCTGGCAATCGTGATCTTTGCCGGCATCTACACGGTGGTCGGGCAGTCGGTTGCGCTGCCGACGGTCGACGGGGTGCGCGCCGGGACGGCGGCTGCCGACGCCGGGTTTGAAGCCGGCGACTATGTGCTGAAAATCGACGGCGCCAGGATCGACACCTTTGAAGACATGCAGCGCCGGGTGGCGGCGAGCAGCGGCGAACCGCTGACATTCGTCGTCCGCCGCGACGGGGGCGAGGTGAGCCTGGTCGCGACGCCGCGTATGGAAGAGATCACCGACCGTTTCGGCAATGTGCACAAGCTGCCCATTCTGGGGATCGAAAGCCGCGGGGGCGAGCAGGGCATCAAGGTCGTCCGGTCCGATCCGCTGACGAGCATATGGCTCGGCGCGAAGGAAACATGGTTCGTGGTGTCGAGCACCATGGGCTATCTGGGCGGCATCGTCAGCGGCACGCAGGACGCCGATCAGCTTGGCGGGCCGCTGCGGATCGCGCAGGTTTCCGGGCAGGTGGCGTCTTTCGGCTTCGTTGCATTACTCAACATGACGGCGATGCTGTCGGTCAGCATCGGGCTTTTGAACCTGTTTCCGGTTCCTCTGCTTGATGGCGGGCATCTTCTCTACTATGCAGTCGAGGCGGTTCGCGGACGGCCTCTGGGAGAGCAGGCGCAGGAAGTCGGTTTCCGGATCGGCCTGGCGCTTGTGATGATGCTAATGGTTTTTGCGACATGGAACGATCTGGTGCATCTGCAGGTCTTTTCGTTCCTGAGCTCTCTGTTCAGCTGATCCGGGGGGAAAGCGTGTCGGCATTGCGATGGCAGAACGCGGGCGTCGGGGGAAATCCGGCAGCCGGGTCTTGGGTTGTTGACGGTATGAGATATCTGGGGACGAGAATGACCAGAATTCCAGGAATGATGGCGCTTGGCGTGGCGGTGTTCTTCGCACTGGCGCTTCTTGGAACGGTGCCGGGGGGCAGTTCGCTGCATCTGGTAACCTCCGCGCAGGCGCAGGAAGGGCCAGTCATCCGGCAGATCGATGTGCGGGGCAACCAGCGCATCGAGAACGAGACCGTCATTTCCTACATGACGTTGAAGCGCGGCGGCACCTATTCCGCCGCCGCCGCCGACGCCTCGATCAAGTCGCTCTTTCAGACGGGTCTTTTCGCCGATATTTCGATGAACATGACCGGGTCGACCCTGATCGTCTCCGTGGCCGAAAACCCGATCATCAACCGCGTCGCGTTCGAGGGGAACAACTCCATCGACACCGACACGCTGAACGAGGAAATCCAGCTGAAGCCGCGCGTGGTCTATACGCGCGCGAAGGTGCAGTCCGACGTGACGCGCATCGTCGAGCTTTACCGTCGGGGCGGCCGGTTTTCCGCCACCGTCGAGCCGAAGATCATTCAGCTTCCCCAGAACCGCGTCGACCTCGTTTTCGAGATCAGCGAAGGTCCGAAGACCAAGGTCGCCTCGATCAATTTCATCGGCAACGAGAAGTTCAGCGACAGCGATCTCAGGAGCGTGATTTCGACCTCGGAATCGGCCTGGTGGAAGTTCTTCTCGTCCTCCGACAGCTACGACCCCGACCGGCTGACCTATGACCGCGAATTGCTGCGCCGCTATTACCTTCAGCGCGGCTATGCCGACTTCCGCGTCGTCTCGGCCGAGGCGGAGTTGAGCCGCGATCAGAGCGCCTTCTACGTCACCTTCACGGTCGAGGAAGGCCAGATTTACCAGTTCGGCAAGATCTCGCTCAGCACCGAACTCGACAAGCTGAACCGGGATACGCTCGAAAAGCAGATCCTGCCCAAGGAAGGCGAGACCTACGATGCCAGCCTGATCGACGAAACCGTCGACGCGCTGACCTATCAGGCGGGGTCGGCCGGCTATGCCTTTGCCGAAGTGCGCCCCCGTGTGAAGCGTCACAAGGATACGAAGACCATCGACATCGCCTTCCAGATTTCGGAAGGGCCGCGCGTCTATGTGGAACGCATCAACATCACCGGCAACTCGCGCACGCTGGATTCGGTGATCCGCCGGCAGATGGAAATGTCCGAGGGCGACGCCTTCAACAAGGTGCTCCTCGACAAGTCCGAGAAGAATATCCGCGGTCTGCAATATTTCGCGCGGGTGGACGTGACCCAGAATCCGGGCACCGAACCCGACCGCACCATCGTCAATGTCGATGTGCAGGAACAGTCCACCGGGTCGCTCTCCCTGAGCGCGGGCTTTTCGACGCTCGACAATGCCGTCGCGGGCATTCAGCTCGCAGAGCGTAACTTCCTGGGCAAGGGCCTTCAGATCAGCGCAAATCTGTCGCTGTCGCTGCGCCGTCAGTTGATCGACTTCCGCTATACCGATCCCTACTTCCTGGGCCGGGATCTGGTCGGCGGTATCGACCTCTTCGGCAGTCAGACCGACTTCCAGACGGAAGCCTCCTATGACTCCATGACGCAGGGCGGCGGCTTGCGGTTCGGTTTCCCGCTGTCGGAGAAGAGCACCCTGCTGCTGCGCTATCAGCTCCGCATGGACCGGATCTACAATGTGAGTTCGACATCGCCGATCATTCAGGACGCGGCGGGCTCGGAGCTGCGCTCGATCATCGGCTACCGTTACTATTATGACGACCGCAACGATCCCGTGGACCCGACCGGAGGCTGGGACTTCCAGTTCGACCAGAACTTCGCGGGTCTGGGCGGCTCGGTCCGCTACGTGAAAACCGAGGCGGATGCGCGCTACTACTACAAGATCGCGGATGGCTTCATTGCGAGCCAGAGCCTGAGGGGCGGTTATGTGCACGGGCTGGGACAGCGCGTTCGCCTGTCCGACCACTTCTATCTCGGCGGCGCGGAAATTCGCGGCTTCAAGCGCGGCGGTGTCGGACCTCGCGATCTCCTGTCGGTCAACAACGACGCCATCGGTGCGCAGGCCTATGCGATCGGCTCGACCGAGGTGACGATCCCGAACGGCATTCCCGAAGCGCTGGGTATCCGCACGGCTCTCTTCGTCGATTACGGCTATATCGGCCTGAACGATACCCGCGATCCGTATAACAGGACCAATATCGAGGATGCGATGGCGCCGCGCGTGTCGACGGGTGTCAGCATCAACTGGCAATCGCCGTTCGGACCGGTGAAACTTGATTTCGCCAAGGTTCTGATGTCGGAAGAATACGACCAGGAGCAGCTTTTCCGCTTCAGCGCGGGAACGCAGTTCTAGACCGATCGAAGAGGTGCGGCGGTTGTCCGAAGCCGGAAGGCCGCCGCGTGGGAACAAACGGGGGGAAGGAAGCTTAGAAAGATGAAACGTAATCAGTTTGTATCGCGTGTTACGGCGGCCATGGCCGCGCTTGCATTTGTCGCCGCCACGTCGATGGCGACCGTTCCGGCACGGGCCGCCGAGGATGGCGCCGCCAAGCCGGCCGTCATTCTCATCGTGAATACCGAGCAGCTTTTCGCGCAGTCGAAGGTCGGCCAGAGCATTCGCAAGCAGGCCCAGGCCCAGGCCAAGGAACTCCAGGCCGAAAACGAGAAGAAGAGCAAGGAAATGGAAGCCGAAGCCAAGAAGCTCGGCGACCAGCGCGCGCTCCTCTCCCAGAGCGAGTTCCAGAAGAAGGTCGAGGCGCTGCAGAAGAAGGATCGTCAGCTTCAGGCGACGATGCAGGAAAAGAGCCAGGCTTTCCAGATCGGCACCCAGCAGGCCCGGGCGAAGGTCCAGGCGGCGCTGCGTCCGATCTTCGTCGACATCATGAAAGAGCGCGGCGGTACGGTGTTGCTGGATCAGTCGGTCGTGCTGGCCGGCGGCGTCGATCTCGACGTCACGCAGGAAGCGCTCAAGCGGCTGAACGAAAAGCTCGACGACGTGAAGGTCGAGCCCGTCTCCATGGCGGAGTTGCAGAAGCAGCAGCAGGGCAAGAACTAGCATGAGGCGCGCCGGGTCCACCGGCTGTGATGACACTGAATGGCGGATCCGCGCTTCTTCACGAACAAGGGCCCTTTCACGTTGGGCGACATCGCCGAACGTGTAGGGGCCCAATTGGCGCCGGGGACGGACGCATCTCGGCAGGTGGATGATGTCGCGCCGCTGGACAGCGCACAGGCGGCTCATCTGAGCTTCCTCGACAATCCGAAATACAAGGAAGCCTTCCTCTCCACCTCGGCGGGCGCCTGCGTGGTGAAGCCCGCCATGGCCGACGACGCGCCGGAGGGGGTAGGCCTGCTGCTCAGCGAAGACCCGTACCGGGCTTTCGCGCTGGCAAGCCAGCTCTTCTACCCGTCGGAAGTGACCGGCGAGGACACGCTGGGCGATGCCGGAGAGATTTCCCCCGGCGCCCATGTCCATCCCACCGCGAAGATCGCCGCCGGCGCCACGGTGGAAGCGGGTGCGGCCATCGGCGCGCATGTCGAGGTCGGCGCGGGCACGGTGATCGGCGCCAATGCGAGCATCGCCAAGGGCTGCACGATCGGGCGGAACTGCTTCATCGCGCCGAACGTCACGATAAGCCACGCCCATATCGGCGACCGCGTCATCCTTCACCCCGGCGTCTGCATCGGCCAGGACGGTTTCGGCTTTGCGATGGGATTGCCGCACCATGAAAAGGTGCCCCAGCTCGGCCGCGTTATCATTCAGGACAATGTGGAGATTGGCGCCAACACCACCGTGGATCGCGGCGCCGGGCCCGACACCGTGATCGGCGAAGGCACCAAGATTGATAATCTGGTTCAGATCGGCCACAACGTGCAGACGGGGCGCAGCTGCGTCATCGTCTCGCAGACGGGCATTTCGGGCAGCACGAAGCTTGGCGATTTCGTTGTTCTCGCCGCGCAGGTCGGCGTCACCGGGCATCTCACCATCAATTCCGGTGCGCAGATCGCGGCGCGAAGCGCCGTCATTCACGACGTGCCGCCCGGCCAGCAATATGGCGGCGTGCCCGCGCGGCCGGTGAGCGAATGGCGGCGCGAAATCGTCGCGTTGAAAAGGCTGGGACAGCGGCGCAAGCCCGGTGCCGGCAAGGAATGAGTTTCCGCTGCTTGGCAGCACGGAATCCGGGGTCTCATAGAGGACGCAAGCATGAGCCAGACCGAGGCAAAAGAAAGGCCGGACAGCGCCGACATCAACCGTGTCATGGAGCTTCTTCCCCATCGCTACCCGATGCTGATGATCGACCGCATCGTCGATATGAAGGACGACGAGTTCGCCATCGGCATCAAGAGCGTGACCAATAACGAGCCGTTTTTTCAGGGGCACTTCCCCGGCAATCCGGTAATGCCCGGCGTTCTCATCGTTGAAGCCATGGCGCAGACCGCGGGCGCGCTCGTCATCAACAGCCTGGGGACGGAAGGCAGCAACCAGCTCGTCTATTTCATGACGGTCGACAAGGCCCGTTTCCGCAAGCCCGTGGTGCCGGGCGACCGCTTGGAAATTCACGTGACCAAGATTCGCAGCCGCGGTGCCGTCTGGAAGTATCACGGCGAAGGCAAGGTCGACGGCGTGCTGGTGGCCGAGGCCGATTTTGGCGCAATGATCGTCGATCGGGCAAAGGCGTAATGACCGATATTCACCCCACGGCAGTTGTCGATCCCGCCGCGCGTATCGGCGCGAATGTGCGCATCGGCGCCTTTTGCACGATAGGCCCCCATGTCGTGCTGGACGACGATGTCACCCTGCACAGCCATGTGGTGGTCGCCGGTCATACGACGGTCGGCGCGCGCACGGAAATCTTCCCCTTCGCCTCCATCGGGCATGCGCCGCAGGACCTGAAGTTCAAGGGCGAGGAAAGCACGCTCGAAATCGGCACCGACAACATCATTCGCGAGAACGTGACGATGAACCCGGGCACGGAAGGTGGGGGCATGGTCACGCGCGTCGGAAACCATTGCGCCTTTCTGGCGGGCTCGCATGTCGGTCACGATTCCAGGGTGGGCGACTATGTCGTCTTCTCCAACAACGTCATGCTCGCCGGTCACTGCACCGTCGAGGACTATGTGATCTTCGGCGGCGGCGCGGCGCTCCAGCAGTTCGGGCGCGTCGGCAAGCATGCCTTTATCGGCGGCATGAGCGGCGTCGAGAACGACGTGATCCCCTTCGGTCTCGTGATCGGCAATCGCGCCCATATGGTCGGGCTCAACCTCGTGGGCATGAAGCGGCGCGGCTTTACGCGCCAGCAGATATCTTCCCTGCGCGAGGCCTATGACGTCATATTCGCGCCGGAAGGCGCGCTTCGCGACCGGGTCGCCCGGGCCGCGGACCTCTACGGGGACAATCCGGAAGTCATGATGATCGTGAACTTCATTCAGGACGAGGCAAGCCGCGGCCTGGTGGTGCCCAAACAGGGGCACGCGGCCTGACGGCCGGCGGAGAGAACGGGCCATGACGGCATCGCAGTCCAGCGGGGCCTCCGAATCCAGGCTGCCGAAACTCGCCATCGTGGCCGGGGCCGGGCCGTTGCCCGTGTTGCTGGCAAAGGCGGCCCTTTCCGAAGGGCGCGAGGTTTTCATCATCGGGATCGAAGGATTTGCCGAGCCCGGTATCGAGGCCTTCCCCCATGCGTGGAACCGGCTCGGGGCCATGGGCGCCTTCATCCGCCTGCTGAAGGAAAACCGCTGCGAGGAGATGGTGCTGATCGGCGCGGTCACCCGGCCGGATCTGCGCAAGCTCAGCCTCGACATGACGGCCATTCGCCTCCTGCCGAAAATCAGAAGCTGGATGAAGCAGGGCGATGACGGTCTGCTGCGCGGGCTCGGCGGTTATATTCAGGAGGAGGCCGGTGTCCGCATCGTCGGCGCGCATGAAATCTCGGACGGCCTGCTGGCCCCCGAAGGCAATCTGACGAAGCGCGCGCCCGATGAAAGCCAGACAAGCGATATCGCCGTCGCCATCGGCGCGGTAAGGGCCATCGGCGCGCTCGATATCGGTCAGGGCGCCGTCGCCTGCCGGGGCATCGTGCTGGCGCTGGAGGCGGCGGAAGGCACCGATGCGATGCTGGACCGGGTGGCGAGCCTTCCGGCCCATCTGCACGGCACCGAGGCGGCGCGGGAGGGCGTCCTTGTGAAACTCCCCAAGCCGGGTCAGGAACGCCGCCTGGACCTGCCCACCATCGGCGTCCGCACCGTCGAAAAGGCGGCGGCGGCCGGGCTTGCCGGCATAGCGGTGGAAGGCGGCGGTGCGCTGGTCGACGACATCGACGCGGTAACGGAGACCGCGAACCGGCTCGGCCTTTTCGTCGTGGGGCTTTCGCCCGCCGAGACCAGGGCGGAGGGCTCATGAACGGCCAAGCGGTAATCGGCCCCCGTATCATGCTGGTGGCGGGCGAGCCGTCGGGCGATGCGCTTGGCGGCGAGCTGATGCAGGCGCTGAAGGATATGACCGGCGGAAAGCTCAGCTTCAGCGGCGTCGGCGGCGCGCGCATGGAAGAGCAGGGGCTCGCATCCATTTTTCCCATGACCGATATTTCCGTCATGGGCCCGCGCGAGGTCGTGCCCCGCCTGCCGCTGATCCTTCGTCGTATCCGCCAGACGGCGAATTTCGCCATCGCCCACAAGCCCGATGTGATGGTCATTATCGACAGCCCGGATTTCACGCATCTCGTCGCGCGCCGGGTGGCGAAAAAGGCGCCCGGCATCCCGATCGTGAACTATGTCTCGCCGAGCGTCTGGGCCTGGCGGCGCGGTCGCGCACGCGCCATGGCGCGCTATCTGCGCCGCGTGCTGGCGCTGCTGCCCTTCGAGCCCGACTTCTTCAAGGCGCAGGCCGGTCTCGACTGCGTTTATGTCGGCCATCCCGCGATCAACCGCTTGCCGGAGCCGGGCGCGGGAAAGCGCTTTCGTGAGGCGCACGGCATTTCCGCCGATACGCCTCTTCTCCTTCTGCTACCCGGCAGCCGCGTCAACGAGGTGAAGCGGCTGATGGGCATTTTCGGGGAGACCGCGGCCAATCTGGCAAAGGAAGTACCGGGCCTTCAAATCGTGCTGCCGACCGTCCCCCATGTGGGAGACTATGTCCGGGCGGAAGTCGCGAAATGGAAGCTGCCCGTCACCGTCATTCAGGACGAAGCGGAAAAGCGCGCCGCCTTCGATGCGGCGAACGCCGCGCTGGCGGCTTCCGGCACGGTCTCGTTGGAGCTGGGTCTTGCCCGTGTGCCCATGGTCATCGGCTACCGCATCGACCGCATGGCCGGCTCGCTGGTCAGCCGCATGTTGAAGGTGCCGTCCGTGGTCCTGGTGAACCTCATCCTCGACCGGCCCTCGGTGCATGAGCTTTTGCAGCATCGCTGTACGCCCGAAAATCTGGGCGCTGCCTTGCTGCCCCTTCTCCGGGACACGCCGGAGCGCCGCCGCGCGCTGGCGGATCTCGATGAGCTGAAAACCCGCATGGGCGCCGGGGGAGAGCATCCCAGCATACGCGCCGCGCGCGCCGTGCTGGAAATCCTCGATACCAAGGCGCTGCCCGCGCCCTGAAAGCCGTCCGCCTTCCCATCTTGAGACAGTTTTGCTCGGGGTTCGCGGGCGCAGCGGCGCGCCCTTAACAAAGTGGAAAATATCCCTGCCGATAATGCCTCTGCTGAAAATGCGTGAGGACCAGGGATGCAGCTGTTTCCGGGACGAAATGCCTATCTGCTCGTTCTGATCGTGGCAGCGGTGGATGCGATCTGGCTCGCCTTTTCCAGCGTCTCCCTCGCAGGCTCCGAATTCGTTTTGCTGTCGGTGCAGGTCGCGATCCTGCTCGTCCTGTCATGGGCGATCGAGCGGCGCAGCTTCAGCGCGCCGGTCATGGAGAGACTTTCCGGCCGGCTCGTTCACTTCATGCAGGGGATCGCCTTTCTGCTGGTCGCATGGGTCGCGCTCCGGGTGCTGAACCAGGCCAGCATGTCGTTCGATCTGCCCCTTACCGACAAAATGCTGATCCATTGGGACAGTTTTTTGCCCATCGACTGGCACAGCTATTTCCGCTTCGTTCAGTTGAACGGCGGCGTCCAGACGGTTCTGGACTACAGCTACACCTCGCTCTCGGCGGTCAGCTTCATCGGGCTCGTCCTGTTCGTCTGGAAGAACGAGATGAAGCGGGCCAGATATTTCATGGAAACATTCATGATCGCCGCCGTGGTGTGCACGGCGATTGGCGTGTTCCTGCCCGCGAAAGGCAGCGTCGCGACATATTTCGGCGACGTCTCCAGCATCGCCCACTTCAAGACCGTGCCCGGTGTCTATGCGATCGACGCGCTCAATCAGATGCGAAGCGGACTTCCCCACACGCTTCGTATCGGCGAAATGCCGGGCCTGACCGTGTTCCCTTCCTTCCACACGGCGGCGGGCATCGTGCTGGCCGTCAGCTTCTGGCGGACATCGCTCTTCCCGGCCGTATTCGTCTATACCGTCGTCATGATCGCGGCGACGCCCGTTTTCGGCGCGCACTATTTCATCGACCTGATCGCGGGGGCGGTGGTTGCCGTCGCGATATGCGCCGCCTTCGCATTCATGCCTTTCTACAAGGGCATGTTTGCGCGAAGGGATGCCCGCGAGGACTGGGAACCGTCCTGCGAAGGGGCCGTGTCGTTCTGACGGCGGCAAACAAAAAGGGCGCCCCGGAGGGCGCCCTTTCGCATTTCGTCCTGTCGGGAAATCAGCGCTTGGCGATATCCACATAGTCGCGTGCCTGCGCGCCGGTGTAGAGCTGGCGCGGGCGGCCGATGCGCTGGCCCGGATCCTGGATCATCTCGTTCCACTGCGCGACCCAGCCCACGGTGCGGGCAAGCGCAAAGAGCACGGTGAACATGGTGGTCGGGAAGCCCATCGCCTTCAGCGTGATGCCCGAATAGAAGTCGATATTCGGATAGAGCTTCTTCTCGACGAAATATTCGTCGTTGAGCGCGATCTTTTCGAGCTCCAGCGCCACGTCGAGAAGCGGGTCGTCCTTGATGCCCAGAACGCCCAGCACCTCATGGCAGGTCTGCTGCATCACGCGGGCGCGCGGATCGTAGTTCTTGTAGACGCGGTGACCGAAGCCCATCAGGCGGAACGGATCGTCCTTGTCCTTGGCACGGCCGATGAATTCCGGAATGCGGTCCACCGAACCGATTTCCTGCAGCATGTTGAGCGCGGCCTCGTTCGCACCGCCATGCGCCGGGCCCCAGAGGCAGGCGATGCCGGCTGCGATACAGGCGAACGGATTGGCGCCCGACGAGCCG
This sequence comes from Parvibaculum indicum, assembly GCF_011762095.1. Classification (GTDB taxonomy): domain Bacteria; phylum Pseudomonadota; class Alphaproteobacteria; order Parvibaculales; family Parvibaculaceae; genus Parvibaculum; species Parvibaculum indicum. Next base: position 117,716 of record NZ_JAASQO010000012.1, read on the forward strand.
GCAAGGCGAACCGTCGAGGTCGAGGCGTTCTGCTCGTGATCGGCATGCAGGATGAAGATGCGGTCCATGGCGCGCGCCAGCACCGGATCGACCTTGTAGTCCTCGGCCGGAACCGAGAAGCACATATGCAGGAAGTTTTCCGCGTAATCGAGGTCGTTGCGCGGATAGACCACCGGCTGGCCGACGGAATATTTGTAGGCCATGGCGGCGATGGTCGGCATCTTCGCGATCATGCGGCGGCTGGCGATCATGCGCTGCATCGGATCGTTGATGTCCGTGCTGTCATGATAGAAGGCCGAAAGGGCGCCCACCATGCCGCACATGATGGCCATGGGATGGGCGTCCCGGCGGAAGCCGCGCAGGAAATAGGTCATCTGCTCATGCACCATGGTGTGCATGGTGATGGCGCGTTCGAATTCCTTGTATTCCGCGTCGGACGGCAGTTCGCCGTTCAGCAGCAGATAGCAGGTTTCGATGAAGTTGCCTTTTTCCGCGAGCTGGTCGATCGGATAGCCGCGATAAAGCAGCACGCCTTCTTCACCGTCGATGAAGGTGATGTCGGATTCGCAGCTCGCCGTGGACGTGAAGCCCGGATCGTAGGTGAAACTTCCGCTCTGTCCGTAGAGCTTTGAAATGTCGATGACGCTCGGGCCGAGGGATCCGTCATAGACCGGCAGGTCATAGGATTTGCCATCCACCGTGAGCGTGGCGGAGGTCGAAGATCCCGCTTTCGTTCCGTGCTGTGTCATAGCTGCCTGTCCTCTTCTGGCTGTGCCGGCCTGCTTGCGCCATGCCGGTTCAGGTGTTGATCGTCCAATTATTGGTCCTGTCGCCCCCACCGGGCGCTCAGGCCGCCTGATCCTTGATCCGCCCCAGGGCTTCCTCGCGTCCCAGCGTTGCCAGAACGTCGAAAATGGGCGGTGAAACGGTGGTGCCCGTCACGGCGGCGCGCAAGGGCTGCGCCACCTTTCCGAGCTTGAGGTCTTCTTCCTCCGCGAAAGAGCGCACGGTGGCCTCCACGCTCGCGGTCTCCCAGACGTCGTTGTCGGAAAGCCGCCCGTGCAATTTGCCGAGCAGGGAGCGCGCGCCGTCGTCGAGCAGCTTGGAGGCTTTCTCGTCCAGCGAGAGCGGGCGTTTGACGCGCAGGAACGAGGCCGCGTCGGCCAGTTCGAGCAGCGTCTTGGCGCGCTCCTTGGCCGCCGGCATCACCTGCGCCACCTTTTCGCGGAATGTCTCGTCGATCTCCCAGCCTTCCAGGCGATGCATGAGGGCCAGCATGTCCTCGGCGAGCCGGGCATCGTCCGCCTGCCGGATATAATGGCCGTTCAGGCTTTCCAGCTTGGCGAAGTCGAAACGGGCGGGCGAGCGGCCCACCGTGTCGAGCCCGAACCATTCGATGGCCTGCTCGGTGGAGAAGATCTCGTCGTCGCCATGGCTCCAGCCCAGCCGCGCCAGATAGTTGCGCATGGCTTCGGGCAGATATCCCATATCGCGATAGGCGTCGACGCCGAGCGCGCCATGCCGCTTCGACAGCTTGGCGCCGTCGGGACCGAGGATCATCGGCACATGGGCGAATTCGGGAACGTCCCAGCCCATGGCCTGATAGATCTGGCTCTGGCGCCCGGCATTGGTCAGGTGGTCGTCGCCGCGAATGACATGGGTGATGCCCATATCGTGATCGTCCACCACGACGGAGAGATTATAGGTCGGCGAGCCGTCGCTGCGCAGGATGATGAGGTCGTCGAGCTGGTCGTTGGGAAACCGCACCTCGCCCATCACATGGTCGCGGACCAGCGTTTCGCCTTCATCCGGCGAGCGGAAACGGACGACCGGCTTCACGCCGTCCGGCGCTTCCGACGGATCGCGGTCGCGCCAGCGCCCGTCATAGCGCCAGGGCCGGCCTTCCGCCTTGGCCTTTTCGCGCATCTCGTCCAGCTCTTCCTTGCTGGCATAGCAGTAATAGGCATGGCCCTGCGCCAGAAGTTGCTGCACGACTTCGATATGGCGCTGCTGGCGGGAAAACTGGAAGACGGGTTCCTCGTCCCAGTCCAGGCCCAGCCAGCGCATGCCCTCGAAAATCGCGGCAATGGCTTCGTCGGTCGAACGCTCGCGGTCGGTGTCCTCGATGCGAAGCAGGAACGTGCCCCCGTGATGGCGCGCGAAGAGCCAGTTGAAAAGGGCAGTCCTGCCGCCACCGATGTGCAAGAAGCCCGTCGGCGAGGGGGCAAAACGCGTTATGATTTTCTTCTCTTCCGGCATGCTCTTCCGTCATCCATCCGTTGCCGCTTGTTGAGGCGGCTAGGCAGGGGAACAGATTGTTGGCAAGCTTTGACCCAAGGTGGGACCTCGCCCGTGGCGTAAATCGGCCTCTGGGTCCGCTGCGGGACGGGGGAGTTCTAGCACATTGCGGCAACGCAGCGTAAGTCCGAACTTTTTTCGAAAAACGCCTTTGTTTTGAAGGCGTTGGCGCGGATTGCTTCGCTTTTGCCGTATGTGGAGGGGGCATAGCCCGCGGCATTTACCGCCGGGCAGGGCATGAAACGGCCTCCATCGGGCATGGGGCGGGAAGCGATTCTACGGTTTTTGACAGGGCTCCGCGCGGGATCGGGCGCCATTTCCCGCAGTTTTGCTGCCGAAACCGACCGCTGGTTTCTCTGGCTGCCCGTGCTCCTGGCCTGCGGGATCGCGGCCTATTTCGCGCTTCCGGTGGAGCCGCCGCTCTGGCTACCTCTAATCTGCGTCGGGCTTCTCGCCTGCGCCGTGTGGACCTTTCGCCGTTCTTCCTGGCCGCTGCTTGTCCTTTCCGTTCTGGCGGTCGTGTCGGCGGGCTTCGCCGCGGCCTCGCTGCGCACTGCTATCGTCGCGGCGCCGGTCCTGGCGGATGAAACCGCCGGCGAGCTGACGGGAAAGGTTCTCTTCGTGGAGGAGGGGGAAAACGGCGACCTCACCGTGCTGGTGGCGCCATCCGCCTTTGCCGGTCTCGCCCCGGAAAATCGGCCCGCCATGGCGCGGCTGCGCATTCGGTTGAAGGATGTTTCGCTCCGGCCGGGGGAGGAAATCCGTCTCCGTGTGCGCCTCATGCCGCCGCCCGAACCGGTCTTGCCCGGCGGGTTCGACTATGCGCGGCAGGCCTGGTTCCAGGGTCTCGGCGCGGTCGGTTTCGCCTATACCGCGCCGGAGATACTCGCCCCGTCTTCCGGCGGCTTGCGCGCGCGCATTGCCGCGCTGCGCAACGCGATCGCCACCCGTATCAGGACTTCCATCGGTGGGCCGGAGGGCGCCGTCGCCGCCGCGCTCGTAACCGGAGAGCGCCGCGCCATCCCCAAAGAAGTGACGGAAGATCTGCGCGCGGCGGGGCTTGCCCATGTGCTGGCCATTTCCGGCCTGCATATGGCGCTGTTCAGCGGCACGCTGTTCTGGCTCGCGCGCGCCGCGCTGGCCGCCGTTCCGGCGCTCTCCCTGCGCTACCCGGTCAAGAAATGGGCGGCATGCATGGCCTTTGGCGGGGCCTTCTTCTATCTCATGCTGTCCGGCGGGGCGATTGCGACGCAGCGCGCCTTCATCATGGTCACGCTGATGCTGGGTGCGATCCTGCTGGACCGCCCGGCCATCAGCCTGCGGAATGTCGCGCTGGCGGCGACCGTCGTTCTGCTCTGGCAGCCGGAAAGCCTGCTGGGCGCCAGCTTTCAGATGTCGTTCGCCGCCGCGGTCGCTCTCGTGGCCTTTTACGAGAGCAAAAGCGTCCAGCGCGTCATCGCCTCCGCAAGGGGGGACTGGCGCGAAGGGCCCGCGCAATGGCCGCGTTTCGTCCTGCTCTATTTCGCAGGACTGACGCTGACAAGCCTCGTGGCGGGGCTGGCGACCGCGCCTTATGCCGCTTTCAATTTCAACAGGCTGGCCCTTTACGGTCTGGCGGGAAACCTTGCCGCCATGCCGCTGGTCGGTCTCCTCGTCATGCCCGCCGCCCTGATCGGTCTCATTCTCATGCCCTTCGGGGCCGATGCGCCCGCCTTCTGGGTCATGGGCAAGGGCATCGGCTGGATGCTGGAGGTCGCGCATGACGTGGCGCATTGGGGCGGGGCGGACCGCCTTGTGCCGTCAGCTCCGCTCGGCGCCCTTGCGCTTGTGACCTTTGGCGGTTTGTGGATCGCGCTCTGGCGTCGCGACTGGCGCTGGCTGGGTGTGCTGCCTTTGCTGGGCGGCCTTTTACTCTGGCCGTATCTGCCGCGCCCCGACATTCTCATCGGGCGGGAAGGAGAGATCGTCGCCGCGCGCGATCTCGACGGCAAGATCCATCTCACCTCGGCACGGCCGTCATACACGGCGCAACAATGGCTGCGTGTGGAAGGCGACCGGCGAAGTCCGCGAGACGCGGCCGCGCGCGAGGGGGCGCCATGGCGTTGCGATGCGCGGGGCTGTGCCTTCCACGAAAAGAACCGGCCCCTTATCGCCTATTCCAGGACCGTCGGTGCGGTCGCGGAGGATTGCGAACTGGCCGACATCGTGATTTCGGCCGTCCCGGTCGGCAAGGGCCTGCGCAAGGGCTGCCGCGCCGGCCTCATTCTGGATTTCTTCGATTTCTGGCGAAACGGCGCGACGACGGTTTATCTGGATACGGACGAAAAGCCGCGCCTGGAAACGGCAAGGGCCGCGCGGGGAGCGCGGCCCTGGGTTCGTCCACCCTGACAGGGGAAGAGCGAAAAAGAAAGATCAGTAGCGGCGCAACAGCCCGACAAGCTTGCCCTGAACCTTCACCCGGTCGGGTCCGAAGATACGGGTCTCATAGGCCGGGTTCGCCGCTTCGAGCGCGATGCTGTCGCCTTTCTTGCGCAGCCGCTTCAGCGTCGCCTCATAGCCGTCCACCAGCGCCACCACGATGTCGCCGCTGGTGGCGGTATCGCATCGCTGAATGAGAACCGTATCCCCATCCAGAATGCCGGCCTCGATCATCGAGTCGCCCTTGACCTCCAGCGCGTAATGCTCGCCGGAGCCGATCAGGCTCATCGGCACATCGACCTGGTGGCTTTCCTCCTGCAGTGCCTCGATCGGCGTACCGGCGGCGATGCGGCCCATCACCGATACGGTGAGGGAGCGTTCCTCCTGCGAGGAGGGCATCAGATCGCGGCTCGTCTTGCCGCGGCTGCCTTCGATCACGCTGGGGGAGAAGCCCTTGGCCCGGTTGGCCGCGAGGCTGGGCTGCGAGGACTCCGGCAATTTCAGGATTTCGAGCGCCCGGGCCCGGTGCGGAAGGCGGCGGATGAAGCCGCGCTCTTCCAGCGCGGAGATCAGCCGGTGAATGCCGGATTTGGAGCGCAGGTCGAGCGCATCCTTCATCTCGTCGAAGCTGGGCGGGACCCCGCTCTCCTTCACACGTTCATGGATGAACATGAGCAATTCATGCTGTTTACGGGTGAGCATCCCGGAACCCCTCCAAGCCTGTGCCGTGCCTCGGTTCCGTGTGATCGGAACTCAGGAACAAAACAAAAACGTCTGAAAGAGTTCTACTTTGGTTCTCCACAAGCGTCAAGCGCCCTGTGGATAATTTTCCGCTTACGCGCGCAGCGGGAGAATCTTCACGATTTCCCCGGGTTTGGCCGGGTCGGCAAAGGGCGGCCGGACGATCAGGCAGCCCGCCTGGGACAGCGTGGAGAGCATCGAACTGTCCTGCTTTTCAAAAGGCGTAGCCACGGAAAGTTCGCCGTCGATATGGTCCAGCGCCGCGCGCATATAGTCCTCGCGCGCGCCATTGCCGGGCACCTCCCGCCCGAGCCGCGCCATGACGAAATGCGGCCCCGGATTGCCGCCCTGCATCCGCAGAATGGCGGGCTTCAGGTAAAGCACCGCGCAGACCAGCGCCGATACGGGGTTGCCGGGCAGGCCCAGCATGGGCAGCTCGCCCAGCGCGCCGAACATGAGCGGTTTGCCGGGGCGCATGGCGACCCGCCAGAACTCGATATCGAGCCCGTCCGGCGTGAGGGCGGATTGTACGAGATCGTGATCGCCCACCGAGGCGCCGCCCAGCGTCACCAGCATGTCCGCCTGCTTGGCCCGTTCCGCCGTCTGCCGGATGTCGGCTTCCTCGTCCCGCGCGATCCCCAGATCGAGCGGCTCCCCGCCTGCTTCGGATATCAGGGCGGCCAGCCCGTCATTATTGGCGGAGACGATCTGATGGGCGCCGGGCTCGTCCCCGGGGCGCACAAGCTCGTTGCCCGTCGAGAAAAAGGCGATGACGGGCCGCCGCGCAACCTTCAGCTCACAGACATTCATCGCCGCCGCCAGCGCGATGTCGGCATGGTTGAGCCGCGTCCCGTGCAGGATGCCGCTGTCCCCGGTCCGGAAGTCGAGCCCCGTCGCGCGCACATGATCGCCCGGTTTGGCCGCTTCATTGACGACGACATGTTTGCCTTCGCGAACGGTATCCTCCTGAATGACGATGGCGTCGGCCCCGCGGGGCAGGGGGGCGCCGGTGAAGATGCGCACCGCTTCTCCCGCCTTCAGGTCGCCGTCATAGGCGCCGCCGGCGGGCGCCTCGCCCGCGACGTCCAGTCTGGCCGGGACGTTTGCGGTGTCCCCGGCGCGCACCGCATAGCCGTCCATGGCGGAAAGGTCGGCGGGCGGTTGCGTCCGCCGCGCGATCGCGTCTTCGGCGAGAATGCGCCCCAGCGCCTGCGACAGAGGCACCGTTTCGGACGGAACCGTATGGAGCGCGGCGAGAATTTTCGACCGCGCATCGATAACGGAAAGGAGAGGGGTGTCGGCCATGGGAAAGGCCTTTCAGTCAGTCTGCGTTGTAATCGCCCGACTTGCCGCCGCTCTTATGCGTCAGCCGGATATCGGTGATGTGCATGGCCTTGTCCACGGCCTTGGCCATGTCGTAAAGCGTCAGCGCCGCCACGCTGACAGCCGTCAGCGCTTCCATCTCCACGCCGGTTTGCCCGCTCGTCTTGACGGTCGCCTCGATGTCGACGGCGCTCTCCTCCGTGGACGGAGCGAGGTGAACTTCCACCTTGCTGATGGCCAGGGGATGGCAAAGCGGAATGAGGCTCGATGTCTGCTTGGCGGCCATGATGCCCGCCAGCCGCGCCACCTCCAGCGCATTGCCTTTCTTCAACCCGTCCTCGCGAATGAGGGTAAGCGTTTCCGGCGCCATGGTCACGCGGCCGCATGCCGTCGCCACACGCGCCGTCACGGGTTTTTCCGACACGTCGACCATATTGGCTGCGCCGCTCTCGTCGATATGGGAAAACTTGGGGCCGCTCAATTCTCGTTCAGCTCCTTTGCCATGAAGCACCGCCTGTCCATCGGCAGGCCGCCATCTTCCTCGCGCATCCGAAGGATGAAAAGACCCGGTGTCCAGTCATCCTGGGGCAGGATACGAAATCCGAGCTTCGCGTAAAACGGGGCATTCCATTGAACGTCTCGGAAGGTGGAAAGCGTCATCCGCCGCGCGCCCTGCGCAAAGGCAAATCCGTCCGCCGCCGCCACCAGCCGGGCGCCGAGCCCCTTGCGCGCATGCGCGCGATGAACGGACAGCTCGAAAAGATGGCCCGCCCGGTCGATGAAGCCGACCAGCGCGAACCCCACCGGCTCGTCCTTTTCGTCCACCGCGACGAGTACCGCGCCGCCGCGCAGGAAGGCGCGGACATAGGCGATATCGGCCGGCGGGTGATCGGCAATTTCTTTCAGCCCCACCTCGGCGAACGTCATGCCCGCATCCTTCTCGATCCCGGCCAGAAGGCCGAGTTCGTCGGGGCGCGCATGGCGTATGCGATAGGGCATGAGTTGTCAGGCCGCGTGGGCGAGAAGGTTGCGCGTCGCCGCTTCCACATCAGCCTGCCGCATCAGGCTTTCGCCGACGAGAAAGCTCCGTACGCCGGCCTTGGCAAGGCGCGCCAGATCGTCCGGCGTGAAGATGCCGCTTTCGCCGACGATCAGCTTGCCGGACGGAACGAGAGGCGCCAGCCGCTCGGTCGTTTCCAGCGTCGTCTCGAAGGTCTTGAGGTTGCGGTTGTTGATGCCGAGAAGCGGGCTCTTGAGGGTGAGTGCGCGGTTCAGCTCGGCTTCGTCATGCACCTCCACCAGCACGTCCATGCCCCAATGCATGGCGGCGTTTTCCAGGTCCCGCGCCTGCGCATCGCTCACCGCGGCCATGATGATGAGAATGGCGTCTGCCCCCATCGCACGGGCTTCCGCCACCTGATAGATGTCGTACATGAAGTCCTTGCGGATTACCGGCAGCAGCACCGCGTTGCGTGCGGCGGTGAGATAATCCGGCGCACCTTGGAAGGACGGACCGTCCGTCAACACGGAAAGGCAGGTCGCACCGCCCGCCTCATAGGCGCGCGCAAGCGCGGGCGGGTTGAAGTCTTCGCGGATGAGCCCCTTGGACGGGCTCGCCTTCTTGATCTCCGCGATGAGCCCGTAGCCGCCGCTCGCACAGGCATCGTAAAGCGCCTTGTAGAAGCCGCGCGTCGGCGACGCCGCCGAAGCCGCCTCCTCAATCTGCGCCAGAGGCCGCGCCGCCTTGGCCGCCGCGATCTCTTCCAGCTTGTAGGCGCCGATCTTGTCGAGAATGTCGCTCATGCCGGCACCTGATTGTTGGTCTGCTGCACGAGACGCTCCAGAACCTTCGCTGCCGCGCCGCTGTCGATGCTCGTCCGTGCCAGCGTCACGCCGTCTTCCAGCGAGGACGCTTTCCCGGCCACGACGAGCGCACCGGCCGCGTTCAGCAGCACGATATCGCGATAGGGGCTTGGTTCGCCCGCCAGCAGGTCGCGAATGGCCTGCGCATTATGCGCCGGGTCGCCGCCTTTGAGCTGGGCGATCTCGGCGCGTGGCAGGTCCACATCTTCCGGCGCGATCTCGAATTCGCGGATCGCGCCCTTGTCGAGCTCGGCGACGAAGCTGATGCCCGTCGTGGTCAGCTCGTCGAGCCCGCCCATGCCCGGCACCGTGCCGTGCACGATCCAGGCTTTCTCCGAACCGAGATTGCGCAGCGCCTCGGCGAAAGGCCGCACCAGCTCGCGCGAATAGACGCCGACGATCTGCCGCGTCACGCCCGCCGGATTGGAAAGCGGCCCGATCAGGTTGAAGATCGTCTTGATGCCGAGTTCGACGCGCACCGGCCCCACATGCCGCATGGCGGGGTGGTGGGCCTGCGCGAACATGAAGCCGATCCCGGCCTCGCGAATGCTGCGCGCGATGACATCGGGCGTCACGTCGAGATTGACCCCCAGTTCCTGCAGCGCATCCGCCGTGCCGGAAAGCGAGGAGGCCTTGCGGTTGCCATGCTTGGCGACGGGAACGCCCGCGCCCGCGGTCACCAGCGCCGCCGCCGTCGAGATGTTGTAGGTGCCCGCGCCGTCGCCGCCCGTACCCACAATGTCCACGGCGTCGTCCGGCGCGTCGACGCGCAGCATCTTTTCCCGCAGCACGGTGGACCCGGCGGTGATCTCGCTCACGCGCTCGCCGCGCACCCGCATCCCCATCAGGAAGGCGGCGATCTGCGCAGGGCTTGCTTCGCCCTCCATGATGAGGCCGAAGGCGGAGCGGGCTTCCTCGGGCGTGAGTTCTTCGCCTTCGGAGAGTTTCGCCAGAACGGGCTTCAGGTCGCTCATGCCGTCTCCATCACGTTGAAGCCTGCGAACTGGAGGAAGTTCGCCAGAATTTCATGCCCGTGTTCGGACGCGATGCTTTCCGGGTGGAACTGCACGCCGTGAATGGGCAGCTCCTTGTGCTGCATACCCATGATGATCCCGTCCGTCGTCCAGGCGGTGACCTCCAGGCAGTCGGGCAGGCTTTCCCGTTCCACGATCAGCGAGTGATAGCGCGTCGCCTCGATGGGGCTCGGCAGGTTGCGGAAGACGCCTTTGCCGTGATGATGGATGTCGCTCATCTTGCCATGCATCAGCACGGGCGCGCGCACCACCTTGCCGCCGAAGGCCTGGCCGATGGCCTGATGGCCGAGGCAGACGCCCAGCAGCGGGATCTTGTGGGCCGCCGCCGCCTCGATCGTCTCGAGACAGATGCCCGCCTTGTCCGGATCGCAGGGGCCGGGCGACAGCACGATGGCCTGAGGCTCTTTCGCCAGCGCTTCGTTGACCGTGATCTTGTCGTTCCGGTGCACCTCGGTGCGCGCCCCCAGCTCCCCGAGAAAATGCACGAGGTTGTAGGTGAAGCTGTCGTAATTATCGATCAGAAGCAGCATGGCCGGGCTTTCAGAAGCAAGGAACAACCGGATATTCCGGTCAATATAGCGCAGATTGGCGCGGTTATAATGCGGTCCGGAAAGATCGCACAATAGGACCGATGGTCCCGCAATATCAATGCGTTACTCATCTCCGCCGACGGGAACGCCGCGCGCGCGCAACATGCCGGCAAGAAGGGGCGGGGCGGACGCGCCGCCGGTAAAGAGCGTGAACCCCTCACCCTCGGCGATCCGCGTATCGCTCTCGATCAGCGCCGCGAGCCGCTGCGCGATGGCGGGCGCGGGGTCGAGCCAGTCCACGGGCCAGGGCGCAACGGCGCTCATATGCGGGATCAGGAAGGGATAATGCGTGCAGCCCAGCACCACGATGTCGGTGCGCCCGATCCCGGTGTCGACGAAGCAGGGCAGGATCTCCTCCCGGACGGCTTCGGCGTCGATCTCGTCTTCCTGAAGCAGTTTCTCCGCCATGGCGGCAAGCCGTCGCGAGGCGACCAGTTCGACATGCACATCGGCGGCGAACTGGTCGATAAGCTGGCGCGTATAGTCCCGCGCGATCGTGCCGGGCGTGGCGAGCACCGAAATCACGCCGCTCCGCGTGCGCCCGGCGGCGGGCTTGACGGCCGGGACCGTGCCGACGATGGGCATGGTGAAGCGCGCGCGGAGCGCGGGCAGCACCAGCGTCGAGGCCGTATTGCAGGCGATGACGATGGCGCGCGGCGCGTAGGAATCGACGAGCCTGTCCATGACCCCGACGATGTGCTCGATCAGAGCTTCCTCTTCCCATTCGCCATAGGGAAAGGCCGCATCGTCCGCCACATAGATGCATCGGCGCGTCGGCAGCAGCGAATGGATCGCGTCGAGAACGGAGAGGCCGCCTATGCCGGAATCGAAAACGAGGATCGGTCCGGCAGCGGCCGTCATGGTCACTGCCTGCGTCCGCCCTGCGAGGCGTAGCGCACGGCTTCCTCGGCGGCGCGGAAAAGCGCTTTCGCCTTGTTGACGCTTTCCTGATACTCGCCTTGCGGGCTTGAATCCGCGACCACGCCGCCGCCCGCCTGCACATACATCTTGTCGTCTTTCACGATGGCCGTGCGCAGGACGATACAGGTATCCATTTCGCCGGCGGCGGAGAAATACCCCACGCAGCCCGCATAGGCGCCGCGCTTTTCAAGCTCCAGCTCGTCGATGATCTCCATGGCGCGCACCTTGGGCGCGCCGGACACGGTGCCCGCCGGAAAGCCAGCGATCAGCGCGGAAATCGCATCATATGCCGGGTCCAGATCGCCTTCGACATTCGACACGATATGGATGAGGTGGGATGTGTGCTGGAGCGCGAACTTTTCCGTCACCTCCACGCTGCCGATCTTCGAGACCCGGCCCACATCGTTCCGCCCGAGATCGAGCAACATCAGATGTTCCGCGCGCTCCTTCGGATCGGAAAGCAGCTCCTCCGCGACCTCCGCATCCTCGGCATTGTTCTTGCCGCGATGGCGCGTCCCCGCGATCGGGCGGATCGTGACGCGATTGTTCCGTACGCGAACGAGAATTTCCGGGCTGGACCCGACGATGGAGAAATCCTCGAAATTGAGGAAATAGAGATAGGGCGACGGGTTGATGCGACGGAGCGCGCGATAAAGCGCGAAGGGGGGCAGGGTGAACGGCGTCTCGAAGCGCTGCGACAATACTACCTGAAAGATGTCGCCCGCCGCGATATATTCCTTCGCCCGCTCCACCATGCTGAAATAGGTTTCCTGCGGCGTGTTCGATTTCGGCGGCTGCAGGTCGTCGATATTCGTATCCTGCGACAGATGCGGGATGGAACGGTCGAAATCCGCCACGACGTCGTTGAGCCGTTCGCCCGCGCGCGCAAAGGCCGCCCGCGCGCTGACGCCGGCTTCGGGCCGCACCGGCGTCACCACCGTCACCTCGTCCTTCACCGCGTCGAAAACGGCAATCACCGTCGGGCGCAGGAACAGCCCGTCGGGAAGTCCCAATGCGTCGGGGTTCTCGTTCGGCAGGTTTTCCATCAGCCGAACGGTGTCGTAACCCATATAGCCGAAGACGCCCGCCGCCATGGGCGGCAATTCGTCGGGCAGCTCGATCCGCGATTCCTCGATGAAGCTCCTGAGCGAATCGAGGGCGTCCTTGTCGCAGGGCGCAAAAGAGCTGGAATCGACCCGGGCCTGCCGGTTCAGTTCCGCCTTGTTGCCCATGCAGCGCCAGATCGCATCGGGTTTGAGGCCGATGATGGAATAGCGCCCGCGCGTGTCGCCGCCTTCGACGGATTCCAGCAGAAAGCTGTTCGGCCGCCCGTCGGCGATCTTCAGCATCGCCGAAACGGGCGTCTCCAGATCGGCAACCAGCCGCGTATAGACGACCTGCGGTTCACCCGCTTCGTAAGCGCGTTCGAAATCCGGATATTCGGGAAAGATCATGCTCGTCACTTACTGGCTGGTGGTGCCGGTTACCTGCTCCACCATCAGCTGGTTGACGCTCACGCCCAGCTTCTGTTGCAGGCCCGCGACCATGCTTCCGATCATGTCGGAGGCGATCGAGTCCTTGATGTCCGCCTTGAGCTTTTTGTACTCGTCGGAATCGGCGGCAAGCTCCGGCTTGTGAATATCCTTCACCTGCATCACCAGCATGCTGTCGCCGACCATCACGGGACCGTAGGTAAAGCCGCCCTTGGGCGTGGCGAACAGGCGCGTCACCGCGACACGCGAGAAGGTATCGCTGCGGGCATAGCGCTGAATGCCTTGCTGCACCAGCACGCTGCGGTCGAACTCCGCGGCGATCTTGTCGAAACTTTCGCCCTTGTTGCCGCGCTCGGCCAGCGTCCGGGCGAGGTCCTGGAGTTTCGTCTTGCGCTGCTGCTCCTTCCAGTCCGACACGACCTTGCCGCGCACATCCTTCAGCGGCGGAATTTCCGCGTCCGTCTGCTGGTCCACATGCACCCAGTAATAGCCGCTCTTGCCGTTGTCGCGGGGCGGAATCTGCTCGTCGGGACCGTAGTCGTAGACCGTCTCCAGAAGACCGGGCAGCTCGGGCAGCTCCGCGTCCTTGCCGTCCCGCGTCTTGCCGTCCTGAGTGACGCCCTCGATGCTCTGGACCGACAGCCCGTTCTTCTCCGCGACGTCGCGGAACGACATGCCGCCGGCGCGGTCGTCCTCTATCGAGTTCTGGATATTGTAGATTTCCTCGCGGGCATGCTGCATCGCCAGGTTCTTGCGCAGCTCGTCTTTCACCTCGTCGAACGTCTTGGTCACGGCCGGCTCGACCTTTGTGACCTTCAGCACCACGGTTCCAAGCGGCCCTTCCACGGGATCGCTGACCTGACCGGGTTCGAGAGAGAACGCCGCCTCGCCGATATCGGAAGACAGCATCTGTGTCTTGCTGACGAGCCCCAGCTCTACATCTTCCATCGCAAGGCCGCGCGCCTTCACGACATCTTCCACCGGCGTGCCGCTGCGCAGCTTGGCGACGGCGGCCGCCGCGTCTTCCTTGGTATCGAAGGTGATCTGGATGACGTCGCGCTTTTCCGGCGTGTCGAAGCTCGCCTTCTGCTGCTCGAAGGCCGTCTTCAGTTCGTCTTCCGATACCGAAATCGTTTCCGCCACCTCGTCGGGCGTGAGCTGCATCACGCTGAAGCTCCGTGTTTCCGGCTTCTGGAAGCGGCCCGAAATCTTCTGGTAATAGGCCTCCAGCGCTTTGTCGTCGGGCTCGGCAACCTCGCCGGCAAGCGAGGGCGGCAGCACCAGATAGGTCGCATCGCGCGTCTCCTTCTGGAAGGTCGCAATCACGTCGACCAGCGCGTCGGGCGCATGAATGCCGCTGCCGATCACGCCGATCAGCTGGTCGCGGATCAGATATTCCCGGCGGTCCTTGATGAACGCTTCCTCGGAGGTGTTCGCGCGGGAGAGCGCCAGCTCGAACGTCCGCTTGTCGAACTTCCCGAACGTGTTCTGCAGGTTCGGGTCCGTCATGATGTTGTGGGCGACCTTCTCGTCGCTCACCGCCAGCCCCAGTTCCTCCGCGCCGCCATTGAGCGCGGCAAGGCCGATAAGGCGCCCCAGCGCGCTCTGGTTGACGCCAAGCTGCTGCGCCACCTGCGGCGTGATCGGCTGGCCGTAGCGCTGCGAGAGGCGGCGCGTCTCGTTGGAGATTTCGCGCTGATATTCCGCCGCGCCGATTTCCTGCGAGCCGACGGTCGCCACCGCCGAGGAACCGTAGCCCCGGAAGATGTCGGCGATGCCCCACACCGCGAAGCTCACGACCAGCAGACCCATCAGGCCCATTCCGATCCAGCCGGAGGCGGTTTTACGCAGTGTATCGAGCATGATCTTCTTTCCATTGGGCGCCGCCCGGAAATCGGGCCGGACCGGCGTCTTGGGATGGGGTGGGGGACGATACGGCACCGTCCCCCAAATCGGGCGGCATGATAGGTGCGGGGTCATGTGCCTGCAAGCCGCTCACCCGCGCTTCCCGTTTGATTTTCCTTACAAATCGGCAGGGTGGGGACATTTCATAGCGGTGCCTCGTATATCGGCGGTCCCCCCAGGCGCACATAGGCGTCCACACTGGCCCGGGCCAGCAGATTCGTAAGCCAGATCGCGGCCAGCACGACGACCAGCCAGCCGAGGAACCGCGTCGCCGCGACGGGCATCGGATCGGCGTCCTCATCGAAAGCGAGGGCGAAGAGCCCCGCGACGAACCCGACCTCCAGGGCCGGCATCAGGACGAAAAGCGTCTCCAGCGCGTCGTCGGGCGGCTGGTCGTGAAAGGCGAGCCCCAGATAGGTCGCGAGGGCGGCCAGCACGGTGGCGGTGCGCGTTCGGCGGGCGAACCCGTCGAGCATGAACGTGAACATAAATCTCCTCCATTCTCTCTCCGCATGGGCGAAGAAAGCGCCAAGTCGTTTTGAAGTATTCGAGGGTCGGTAACCCTTCGGAGACAGCTCTCCCGTTCTCTCAAGCGGCAGGCTTGAAAGCGAAAACCGTCAAAGAGCCGAAAGGGCTCGAATACTCGTTAAGGGACGCAAACAGACGGTCCGCGGCGGGCGCGGGCCGGGGTGGGTCAGATGGTGGAGCGGGAAGCGCGACACCATTCCGGATAGTATTGGAAAGACATATGTGACTCCGGGTTATGGATGACAGCGGGTAAACCGGAGCCCGGAAAATATAAAGGCCCCGATCCGTGGGATGGGGCCGCAAAACGTCGATATGGCAGGCTTATTTAAGCACGCGCAAGCGACTCGGCCCCGAAGGCGAGTAGGTTCGACCGGAGGTCCAGAGGACCATTTCCATGAATTGCTTTTCCATCGCGCGCAACCTACGCCCGAGTCGTTTACTTGGAAAACAATTAGTCATGATTATGAGAATTTAGATTTTGGTGTGTTCTATTTGACGCATTTGCCGCATCCATGACGGAGAAGCGCGCAGTTGGCGGCCTCTGGCGCTTCTGCTAAACGGTCGGCTTTCTGCAAATGCGGCTTATCGGACAGGGACGGACAGTAGCAATGGCACGGCGCATCAAACCTCTCATCGCGGGCAACTGGAAAATGAACGGCCTTCGCGCCTCCAAGGGCGAGGTGACGAAGCTGGCGCGCAAGCTGGCCAGGGGCGGCAAGCCCGCCTGCGACGTACTCATCTGCCCGCCCGCGACCATCGTCGGTCTTCTGAAGGAAACGGCGAAGGGCAGCCCGGTCGCCATCGGCGGCCAGGATTGCCACGCCGCCGCCTCCGGCGCCCATACGGGCGACGTGTCGGCTGAAATGCTGAAGGATCTCGGTGCGCGCTATGTGATCGTGGGCCATTCCGAACGCCGGGCCGATCATGGCGAAACGGACAAGCTCGTTCGCGCCAAGGCCGAGACCGCCCACCGGGCCGGGCTGACCGCCATTGTCTGCGTCGGCGAGACGGAGGCCGAGCGGGACGAGGGCGCCGCGCTCAAGGTGATCCGCCGCCAGCTCAAGGGTTCGCTGCCCGACGGCATCGCGGCGCGTACCACCGTGGTCGCTTACGAGCCGGTCTGGGCCATCGGCACGGGCCGCACCCCGACGACGGAGGATGTGGCGAAGGTCCACAAGGAAATCCGCAAGCAACTCGTGAAGCGCTTCGGCGACGAGGGCGAGAAAGTCCGCATCCTCTATGGCGGCTCGGTCAAGCCGTCCAACGCCGCCGAACTCCTCGCCGTGGAGAATGTGAACGGGGCGCTGGTGGGCGGCGCGAGCCTGAAAGCCGACGACTTCTACGGCATCGTCGCCGCGAGCGCCTGACATAAACATACGCCGACACTGAAAAGGCGGGGGCGGACCGTTCCGCTCCCGCCTTGATTTTGCCGGGCGGCCCCGATTATTGGCCGCCGGAGTCCTGCATTTTCATCATGTAATTCGTGATCCTCTGGCGCAGGTCCTTGTTGCTCTGCGCGGCGCTCGCGATCTCGTTATATTCCTCGAGCGTCATGCCCTGCGACGTGATCGCGCTTTTGAGGTCGGCATAGGCTTCCTTCTGGATGGTCTCCTGCTCGTCCTTGCTGGAAGCGCCCTGGAATTTCTCCTTGGCCGCCTTGTTGATCTGCTGCACCTGAAGCGCTGTCTTGGCGAATGCCTTCAGCTTGGCCGGGGCGTAGTGCGGGGCCTCCTGCTGCGAGGAGGTGGACTGGGCCATGGCCGGCGTCGCCATGCCGGCAACGCTGGACAATCCGAGCACAGCGGCGGTCAGAAGGGCTGCGGGGGCCTTACCGTAGGATCGGCGCATGAAGAAGCTCCTTTTGTCGTTCGTTTTGGCCGGCCCTGACGGCCGGGACCTGTCCATCGGACACGTCCGGCGCCGATTGGTTCCACGCCACGAAGAAAATTTTTGAAAGCGCCGGCGGAACTTTTTCTCGCCACAAGTGTCTGTTGGGTGTGGTGGCCGACCGCAACAGGAGAAGGCCGCCGACAAATGAACGATCTGGCGCGCTGTGTGGAAGCCGAAATTCCGCATCTAAGGCGCTTTGCGTGTTCCCTGTGCGGATCGCAGCATGAGGGCGACGATCTCGTGCAGGACACGTTGGAGCGTGCCTGGCGCAAACGCCGCTCCTGGCGCGGCGAGGGCAGCGTGCGGAGCTGGCTCTTCAAGATCCTCTACCGCGTTTTTCTGAATTCGCGGCGGGGAGCGGGCGTGCCGCATGAGGAAATGCAGGAAGACGTCATGGCGGCATCGGGCGTTGAAAGTTTCCTGCCTCAGGAAGCGAGGCTCATGGCCGATGATATGCTCCGGGCGCTTGCGGCCTTGCCCGAGCCCCAGCGCGCGCCCGTTCTGCTCATGGCGCTTGAGAGCGTGAGTTATGACGAGGCCGCGGACATTCTCGGCATTCCGGTCGGTACGCTCAGGTCGAGATTGTCCCGTGGCCGGGAAACGCTCCGCCAGTCCATGCGCGGAGGAAGCGAGATCGCCGCGCGAAGGAGCACCCGGCGGCTCAGGAGAGTGAAATGAAGGGCAGGAACGACAATCGCCCGAGTGGCTCACACGCCGAAGCGGATATCGCTCTCTCGCTTCACGACTATGCGGATCGGCAGTTGGCCGACGACCCCTCGCTGCGGGACGCCGTGAAGCGGCATCTGGAGCGGACCCCGGAAGCCGCCCGAAAGGTTCGCGAGATTCGCCAGATCAACGCGGCAATCCGCACGGCTTTTCCCTATGCGGCGGCGGGCGGCTCCCGGTTTTCCGGTGCATTCGGGCCCAGCCCCCGGCGCCTTGCGAGGGGGCCTCTGGCCGCCGGTATCGCCGCCGCCGCGGCGGCGCTCGTTCTCGGCTTTTTTCTCGGGCGGCAATCGGAGGAAACGCGAACCGTGGAAAGGGCCAATAGCCAGCCGGTGCCGGTGGTTCGCCTCGACCGGGAAGCGGAGCCCCCGGCAACGGCCATATCGCCGCTTGCAATGCCCCCCGCGGCGCCCCGCGCGACGCCTGTGTCCGAAGCCATGGCGCCATCGGGCGAAACCGCCGCCGAAAAGCCCGTTTTCCCGTCTGTTCCGGCAAGCCTGGTCGCTCCGGAGGGGCGCCGGGGGTCCTGAGAAGGCGGGCCGGACTTCGTTTTCGGCATCCTCGCCTTCTCGCACACGCAACAGGGCTGGAAAGCGCGCCTGTCTTGCGTTAAAACCCGCCGCCAAGAGCCGGATCGCGCCGCAAGGCCCGAATCCGGGCGACTTGTGTTTTCTGGAATGTGAGACCACGCAGCATTTGCCTGGCAGGAAGGCCCCGGATACTTCATGGCTACCATCCTTCTGATTATCCATCTCATGATCGCCGTGGCGCTGGTCGCCGTGGTTCTGCTTCAGCGGTCCGAAGGCGGCGCGCTGGGGATTGGCGGCGATGGCGGCGGTTTCATGAGCGGGCGCGGCGCGGGCAGCGCGCTGACGCGGGCGACGGCCTTTCTGGCCGGGCTCTTCTTCCTGACCAGCCTCGGCCTCGGCATTCTCGCCACTTACAGCGGTTCCGGCGGTTCCATTCTGGACAATATCGCACCGCCCCCGGAAACGGCGCCCGGCCAGACCAATGATGTGAACGTCCCGGCGCCGGTCGGCAGCGGCCTGACACCGGCGCCCGAAAGCACGGGCGACGCCGTGACGCCGCCGGCCGCCTCCGACGAAGTGGCGCCGCCACAGGCCGGGAGCGGCGAGGGCGCGGCTCAGGGCGCGAACGGCACCGCCGGCGAGGCCGGTACGCCCACGGCGCCTGCCAATGAAGAGCCCAGCGTTCCGCAGGCGCAGTAAGGGCCCGGCCCGGTGAGGATGTCCGGATTCCGGACAGTTTCCCTCATTCTTTGAAAAAAACCGGTGCGCCATCGAATTGGCGCGCACCGAATCGTTTTGGTTGATGTAATCTGAGAGCCCATGACGCGGTATATCTTCATCACCGGCGGCGTGGTTTCCTCACTCGGTAAGGGTCTCGCATCCGCAGCACTCGGCGCGCTTCTTCAGGCGCGTGGTTTCTCCGTGCGTTTGCGCAAGCTGGACCCCTATCTGAATGTGGACCCCGGCACCATGTCCCCGATCCAGCACGGCGAAGTCTTCGTCACGGATGACGGGGCGGAGACCGATCTCGATCTCGGTCATTACGAGCGCTTCACCGGCGTCCCGGCGGCCCGCTCCGACAACATCACCACCGGCCGGATTTATCAGGAGATCATCGCCCGCGAGCGACGCGGCGATTATCTGGGCGGTACGGTCCAGGTGATCCCGCATGTCACCGACGCCATCAAGGAATTCGTCCTGTCGGATGCGGGCGGCGTGGATTTCGTGCTCTGCGAGATCGGCGGCACGGTGGGTGACATCGAAGGCCTGCCGTTCTTCGAGGCGATCCGCCAGCTCGGCAACGAACTGCCGCGCGGACAGACATGCTTCATCCACCTGACGCTCTTGCCCTTCATCCCCAGCGCGGGCGAGATGAAGACCAAGCCGACGCAGCATTCCGTGAAGGAGCTGCGGTCCATCGGCATCCAGCCCGACATCCTGATGTGCCGCGCCGACCGCGCCATCCCCAAGGACGAGCGCCGCAAGATCGCGCTCTTCTGTAACGTGCGCGAAACCGGCGTCATTCAGGCGCTGGATGTGGACACGATCTATGACGTCCCGCACGCCTATCATCTGGAAGGGCTCGACGCGGAGGTGCTGAGCGTCTTCGGCATTGAGGACAGCCCCGAGCCCAGGCTCGCCCAGTGGCACAACATCACCTCCGCCATCCGCGAGCCGGAAGGCGATGTGACGATCGCCATTGTCGGCAAATATACCGGCCTCAAGGACGCCTATAAGTCGCTGACCGAGGCGCTGGTGCATGGCGGTATCGCCAACCGCGTGCGCGTCAACTTCGAATGGCTGGAATCGGAAATCTTCGAGACCGGCGATACCGCCTATTATCTCGAAGAAGTGAACGGCATTCTGGTGCCTGGCGGCTTCGGCGAGCGCGGCGCCCACGGCAAGATCGCGGCGGCCAATTTCGCCCGCACCCGCAACGTGCCTTATTTCGGCATCTGCTTCGGCATGCAGATGGCCGTGATCGAGGCGGCCCGCAATATGGCCGGGATCGAGAACGCCGGCTCCACCGAATTCGGCCCGACCGACGAGCCCGTGGTCGGCCTGATGACGGAATGGATGAAGGAAAACGAACTCGTCCAGCGCAAGGCCAATGGCGATCTCGGTGGCACCATGCGCCTCGGCGCCTATGACGCCGCCCTGAAAGCAGGCAGCAAGGTCGCGGAGATCTATGGCTCAACCGCCATCTCCGAGCGCCACAGGCACCGCTACGAAGTCAATATGGGCTATCGGGAAAAGCTGGAGGCGGCCGGGCTCCTCTTCTCCGGCACCTCGCCGGACGGGCTCCTGCCCGAGGTCGTCGAGCTGCCGTCCCATCCCTGGTATATTGGCGTCCAGTATCATCCGGAGTTGAAGTCGAAGCCCTTCGACCCACATCCTTTGTTCAGCTCCTTCATCGCCGCGGCGGTGGAGCAGAGCCGACTGGTTTAACAGTTAGGCCATAAGCGCATGCCTGCGAACAGCACGGTCAGGATCGGCGACCTTGAAATCGCCAACGACAAGCCCTTCACGCTGATCGCGGGGCCTTGCCAGCTGGAGACGCGCCAGCATGCTTTCGATATGGCGGGCGCGATCAAGGAAATCACGGCGAAGCTCGGCATCGGCTTCATCTACAAGACCTCCTTCGACAAGGCGAACCGCACCAGCCGCAATGCAAAGCGCGGTCTGGGGCTCGAGCTTTCGCTGCCGATCTTCGAGGATTTGAAGAAGGAGTTCGGCGTGCCCGTCCTGACCGACGTGCATGAGCGCGAACAATGCGCGGAAGTGGCCTCCGTCGTGGATGTCCTCCAGATCCCGGCCTTCCTCTGCCGCCAGACCGACCTGCTGGAAGCCGCCGCCGCGACCGGCAAGGTCGTGAACGTCAAGAAGGGCCAGTTCCTTGCGCCCTGGGACATGAAGAACGTCGTCAACAAGGTCGTCGATGCGGGCAATCCCAATGTGATGGCGACCGAGCGCGGCGTGAGCTTCGGCTACAATACGCTGGTGTCGGACATGCGCGCGCTGCCGATCATGAAGGAGCAGTGCGGCTGCCCGGTCGTTTTCGACGCGACCCATTCCGTACAGCAGCCGGGCGGGCAGGGCGGCTCGTCGGGCGGCGATAGGGCGATGGTGCCGGTGCTGGCGTCCGCCGCCGTCGCCATCGGCGTCGGCGCGGTCTTCATGGAAACCCATCAGGATCCGGACAACGCGCCCTCCGACGGCCCCAACATGGTCCGCCTCGACGGCCTCGAAGCGCTGCTGACGCGCCTCAAGGCCTTCGACGACCTCGCCAAGGCGGCGTAATCGCATCGAAGGAAATCCGCAAACTCTTCACCTCCCCTAAGGGGGAGGTCGAAAAATCCTGTCGGGATTTTTCGGGTGGGGGGAGGACCGCGCAGCAATCGCATACGCTGGTGTTCGTCGCTTCACCCCCTCCCTGACCCTCCCCCTCGAAAGGGGGAGGGAAGAACGAACGAATGCGCTTCTGACACGGCGCGCCCGGGTCGCCGGATTGAGACTTACTTCTCGCCCCTGATCGCCGCCGAGACTTCCGCCCGCAATTCCTCCGAGCCGAATTGCGCCGCCTGCACATCGGCATTGCCCAGCGCATATTCCGGCGGCACGATTTCCGGCCCTTCGCCGGGCGGCAGCGGCGGCGTGTAATAGCCCAGCGCATAGCTCCCCATCGAATAGCCGATCAGCGCCTGCAGCTCCGGCGAGAGCGTCTTCGCGATGTCCGGCGGGCAGGCCAGATACTGGTTCTCTTCCTGGCGCAGCCAGCCCAGCGTATAGGTGATGTTGATGCCGATACGGTCGCCATTGGAGTTGTTGGCGCCGCCGCCATGAAAAACCCCACCCGAATAGATCAGCACCGACCCGGCGGACATTTCCGCATAGCCGATCTCGTCGTCGGACGGTTCGTAATTGTCCGGCCAGTCCAGGCTGCCGGGGCAGACCTGCGTCGCGCCGTTTTCCTTCGTGAAATCGGTGATCGCCCAGATCGTGTTGAACTGCGGCTCCACATTCGTGATGTAGGTGCCCCAGGCCCAGCGGTCGCGATGGATCTGCTGTTTGGGCTGGCCCGGCCTGATGCGGATGATTTGCGTCAGGTGAAGCTGGATGCGTTCGCAGAAGGGCTTGAGGAAGGCCTGCGCCGCTTCAGTGATCGTCTTGTTGGCGACCATCTCGCGGGCGGCTTCGGAGCGCGCGACAAGCGCCCCGGTGCGTGTCGTCTTGCGGCCGGTGAAATCGTCCTCTCCGGGCGGCGTCGCCTCGATATAGGGCAGGGTCTCCTTCAGCACCTGCGCAACCTGGTCGGGCGTCAGTACGTCCTTCAATATCAGAGCGCCGTCGCGCTTGAGGACGGTCAGAATCTCGTCTGTGCTGGCATTGGCGGGCAGCGTATCGAGTTTCGGCATGGGTTTCCTCCCTGATCGTGCGGCCGTCTCATGGCATCGGCAAAAGCGGACGAAGCATGGTGTCGAGTTGTTTCCGAAGGCGCTCGGCGGTCCATGTGTCGGGCTGCATGGCGGCGTGAACGCCGAGCCCGTCCACCACGGCGATCACCGCCTCCGCCGTTTCCGCGCGATCGACGTCGCGGCTCAACCGGCCCGCCGCCTGCTCCGTTTCCAGCAGGCGGGCCAGCCGCTGGCGGAATTCGTCATGATAATCGTTGTTGATGCGGGCAAGGGCCGGGTCCGCGACCGCCCGGCTCAGAAAGCATATCCAGACGCGCCAGTACATCACGCCTTCCTCGTCCAGCGGTAGCGCCTGGGCGGCCCGGTCGATGAGGCTTTCGTCCGACTCCGTCAGCAGATCGCGCAGGATATGCTGGGCGACATGGTCGAAGGCGGCCAGCAGCACAGCGTCCTTGCCCTCGAAATAATGCGTCAGCGCGCCCGTCGTCGCATTGGCGGCCCGGGCGACATCGATCAGCCGCGTATTGTCGATTCCTTGCCGGCCGATCACGGCAATGGCGGCTTCCGTGAAGTCGAGGCGGCGTAGCTCATGGTCGATCTTTTTTGGCATAATGGTTATTATAAAAAGATTGAGTGCCCGCGCAAGCCCTGATCGATCTCATGCGGGTGCGGGTGCGGGTGCGGGTGCGGGAGCCGGTCTCTCAGTCGGCGGCGCGCGCTGTCTTTTCTTCCGCTTCGGGTTGGATGGCTTTGGGGAGCGTGACCGTCGCCGTCGTCCCGACGCCGGGCCGGCTCTCGATCTCGAACTGCCCTTGCAGGACGCGCACGAGTTCGTCGGTCAGCGCAAGGCCAAGTCCCGTGCCCTCGAAGGCGCGGTCGAGCCCCGTATCCGCCTGCCAGAAGGGTTCCAGTGCATGTTTGAGCTGTTCCTCGTTCATGCCGATGCCGGTATCGCGCACGCTGATGCGGATACCGCCATCCTCCGACGGCGCGAGCGCCAGCGTGACGGTGCCGCCCGGCGGGGTGAACTTCACGGCATTGCCGAGCAGGTTGAAGAGTATCTGTTTTATCCGCCGTTCGTCGGACGCGATCTGGGCCACCGGCTCCGAGACGTCGAAGTTCAGCTCCACGCTGCCCTTGTCGGCCCGGCTGCGCAGGATCAGCAGGCAGTTTTTGCAGATCGTTTCGGGATCGACCGGCTGGGGCTCGATCTTGACATTCTCCAGCTCCACCCGCGACAGGTCCAGAATGTCGTTCACCATCGACAGCAAATGGGTCCCGGCGCCGTTGATGTCCTTGATATACTCCTTGTACCGATCGTTCCCGACCGGACCGAAAATTTCGTGCATCATGGTTTCGGAAAAGCCGATAATGGCGTTGAGGGGCGTGCGCAGCTCATGGCTCATATTGGCCAGAAACTCGGTCTTGGAGCGGTTGGCCTTTTGCGCGCTCGCATAGAGCTTTTCCTTGGCGAATGCTTCGGCCAGCCGCTGCTCTCGCAGATTGGCCTCATGCCGCATGAAGAGCAGGCGCCGATGTACGCTGACGCGCAGCCATTGCGCCAGCACGCCGAGCACCATCGCAATGACGTTCATGATGAAAAAATGCTCGAACTCCAGTTCGACATCCGGAAACGTCCCGGCGACGGCCGCCCATGTGACGAAGATCACGAAATAGGCTACCGCGAGAAACCTCCAGGAGAGGAAGAAGAGGCCGACCACGATGAAGCCGAGCGCGAAATTCGTGGACTGATCGAGATCCTCGGTCAGCCACATATGGACTCCGGCATTAAGCACCCCCATGAGCACGAGGCCCCCCCCGACCGGATAGGCGAATTTGAGAGGAATATTGTCCGTCCAGACCATGATGGAGGTGACCGCTGCCAAGATCGCCGTCGCACCGGCAAGCGGCACCATGACCTGCGCAACATCGGGAGGCAGGGAAAAAGGGTGCAGGGCGGTGAAGACGACATAGAGCACTGCGAAACACAAACCCACCGGGGCGACATTCTCCAGGAAGATCGCGTCGAGTTCGCGATCCACGTCGAACGAGTCTGTCCCCGCGTCCGGATAGGCGCGGGAGGAGAGTTGCCGATCTGGCTGAAATTGCCGCACAGTTTTTCCAGTTACCGTATGCGTTGCTCAAGCTATAACCAGCCTCGATTTTACGGAGTAAGGCGTAAATTAATATTTACTGAAATTTTCGGTTTCCACCTGAGGCATACAGGAAATACCGGCGGAAACCCGCCATATATTCCGGAAAATATTGCCGGGTTGACGGCGAAAGAGCGATCGGTGTCTTTTTGACACGAAAACGTCACCCCCGGCGGACTAGGCTCGTTTCATGATGGATAATTCAGCGTATCCGCCGCCGCCCGGTCTGGAGGAGCAGTTCAGTTTCGCCACGCCGGGAGACAGCGCCCTGAGGCGCCGGACCATCCGGATCGTCGAACGTCTGGTCGGGCAGCGCGCGCTTATGCGGCTCTATCTGCAAAACCGGGCCGCTCCCTTGCCGGGCGAACCGTTTTTCGAGGCGGGCCTGCGCCTGCTGCGTCTGAGACTGGCTTACGACGAAGCGAAGCTCGCCGCGATCCCGAAAGACGGACCGCTCGTCTTCGTTTCAAATCACCCCTATGGCGTGCTGGACGGGATCGGGGCCTGTGTGCTCGCCGGCCGCGCCCGCGGCGATTTTCGTATTCTGATCAATTCGCTCCTGACCGGGCCGGACGAAATGCGCCTGAACTCGCTGCCGATCGATTTCCGGCTGACGCGCGAGGCGATGGCCACCAATTTGCGGACCAGGGCCGAGGCCCGGCGTTACCTCGGGGAGGGCGGCACGCTTGTCGTCTTTCCGGGCGGAACGGTCTCCACCCGGCCCGGGGCCTTTTCCCGCCGGCCCGCCTTCGATCCGGCCTGGAAGCCCTTCGTCTCGCAACTCATTCAGAAATCGCAGGCAAGCGTGGTGCCGCTTTATTTCGACGGCGAAAACGGCTGGGCCTTTCACGCGGCAAGTCATGTCAGTTCCACCTTGCGCATCGCGCTCCTCTTCCGTGAAGTGCGCAAGCAGATGGGCGGAGAGTTGAGCGTGCGGATCGGCGATGTCATTCCCTTCGAGGAGATCGCCCATCTCCGCGACCGTTACGCTCTGGCGCAACATCTGCGCGGCATCGCCTATGGCATGGGTGGACGCGGCGTTCCCGCCCATTACGGGCCGCGCCTTGCCCGGCGGCTGCAGCTCGACCCGCCCGGAGAGACCGGCGGAGCGGAAAAGGGAAACCGCCCCGACCGCTTCCGGGTCGCCTATTAAGGATTTTCCGTCATTGCGAGGAGCGAAGCGACGAAGCAATCCAGCGGGCGTCCGTTACAACTGGATGTCCGGGCACGACCCGATAGTCCGCCGCCGCCTCAGCCCCGGCCGCGATAGGGTTGCACGCCCTGATCGGGCACCCACACGCCCTCGGGCAGCTTGCCCGTCTGCCAGAAGACGTCGATGGGAATGCCGCCGCGCGGATACCAGTAGCCGCCGATCCGGAGCCATTTCGGCTCGAGCAGCGTGGCGAGCCGCTTGCCGATGGCGACCGTGCAGTCTTCGTGGAAGGCGCCGTGATTGCGGAAGGACTGGAGATAGAGCTTCAGCGATTTGGACTCGACCAGCCATTTGCCCGGCGCATAGTCGATCACCAGATGCGCGAAATCCGGCTGCCCGGTGACCGGGCAGATCGATGTGAACTCCGGCGCCGTGAAGCGCGCAATATAATCCGTATCCGGATGAGGGTTTGGAACGCGCTCCAGCTCCGCCTCATCGGGCGAGGCGGGAACGGCCACACTCTGGCCAAGCTGCGAAACCTCCGGCTTGCTGCTCTTCTTCGTCATGCCTTGTCCTCGGCCTTGTTGTCTTCCGGCCCGTCATAGACGCAACCTTCATTGCAGGAGGCCCGGTGAATTTCGATGCGGGCGACCTCCGGAAGCGGGCCTTTGAGCTTATTCCAGATCCAGGCTGAAATCTTTTCCAGCGTCGGAAATTCAAGGCCCTCGATCTCGTTCAGCAGGTGATGGTCCAGCTCGCCGCGCACCTTCATCAACTCGCGTTCTACATCCTCGAAATGGCGAACGAGCCCCGTCGCCGGATCGGGTTTGCCCTCCAGCCAGACGACGACGCGGAACGAATGTCCGTGCATTCTGCGGTTCGGATGACCTTCCTCCGCATAAGGAAGGTAATGCGCCGCGTCGAACATGAATTCCTTATAGATACGCATTACGGAATACCGATCATCTTGTGTGTTTGCAGGCTCAGCTTCCACTTCGGATGCTTGAGGCAATACGCTGTGGCGGCCTGGGTGTTCGCTTCGCGGTCGGGGCCGTCCATCGGCTGCAGATAAAAATGCCGAAAGGCGAGCGTTTCGAAGCGTTCCGGCATGGCGGCGGCCTGCGGAAAGACCAGCTTCAATTCGGCGCCCGTGAGCTGCGCCAGCGGGGCGTCCGCCTTGGGGCTCACGCAAATCCAGTCGATCCCTTCAGGGGCCTTCAGCGTACCATTGGTCTCGATGGCGATCTCGAAACCGCGCGCATGAAGCGCAGCAATGGCCTCGCTGTCAAGTTGAAGCAGCGGCTCGCCGCCAGTGCAGACGACATAGCGTGTGTCGTCGGTGTCGCCTTCCCACGCCGCGGCGACGGCATCGGCAAGCTCATCGGCTGTTTTGAATTTACCGCCGCCGGGGCCGTCCGTGCCGACGAAATCCGTGTCGCAGAAGGTGCATTGCGCGCTTTCGCGGTCCTGCTCGCGCCCGGACCAGAGATTGCAGCCCGCAAAACGGCAGAAAACGGCGGGCCTGCCGGCCTGCGCGCCTTCACCCTGAAGCGTGTAGAAAAGTTCCTTCACCGAATACATGGACCCCGCCTTTACCGCCCTGCGGCCTGCGCGGCGCGCCATTTCTCATAGCCCGACGCGCGAAGCTCGCAGGCAGGGCAGGTGCCGCATCCATAGCCCCAGTCATGCCGCTGGCGACGGTTGCCCCGGTAGCATGTATGGGTGTCCTCGATAATGAGCTCCACCAGTGCCTTGCCGCCCAGCTCTTCCGCCAGAGCCCATGTGGCCGCCTTGTCGATCCACATCAGGGGCGTTTCGATGGTGTAGGGCTTTGCCATGCCGAGAGACAGCGACTGCTGGAGTGAGCGCATGGTCTCGTCCCGGCAATCCGGATAGCCGGAATAATCGGTCTCGCACATCCCGCCCACCAGCGTGAAGGCGCCCCGGCGATAGCCCAGCGCGGCGGCATAGGTGAGGAAGAGCAGGTTACGGCCCGGCACGAAAGTGGTCGGCAGGCCGTCCTCTCCCATCTCGATTTCGGCTTCGCGTGTCAGCGCCGTGTCGCTGATGGCGCCCAGCGTGGTGAGGTCGAGCATGTGATCCGGCCCGAGCCGGGCAGCCCAATCGGGAAACAGCTCGCAGAGCCGCTCACGCACCCGCTCACGGCATTCCAGCTCCACCTTGTGGCTCTGGCCGTAATCGAAGCCGATGGTCTCCACCTTCTCATAGCGCGCCAGCGCCCAGGCCAGGCAGACGGTCGAATCCTGTCCGCCGGAAAAGAGAACGAGAGCCTTGTCCGGTTTTTGCGGGGTCTGAGCCATTTTCTTTCGATGCGTGAGGGCCGTACAGGCCGGGATCGAGGTGTTGAACAGCAGCCTCGCCCCAGCGTCAAGCGCGTGCCGGAAAAGAAAAACCCCGGAGGCGGAAGCCCCCGGGGTTGGTCGTGGCCCGATCCGGGGATCAGAACGCGTAGGAGATGCTCGCCTGCACGTAATCGCGGTCGGTCATCGTCACCGTCCAGTCGTTCGAGAACGTGTTCACATAGGCGAGGTTCGCGCGCCATGAGCTCTGGTAGTCGATGCCGACACCGATACCGACCTGTTTCAGGCCCTGCTGGTAGTTGGCCGTGTTCGGGCCGGGCGACCAGCCGGTGAGGTCCTGGCGCCATGCCAGATAGGGCGACACGGTGAAGGGCGTATTGAAGGCGTTGTTGTAGTCCACGCCCAGACGCATCACATAGCCCGTCGACCACTCCGTCGCATATTGCGGGTTGGTGGCAAAGGGCGAGCCTTGAAGGATGGCAGCACCGGTAACATTCGGATAGCCACCTTCCGCGCCGCCACGGTTCAGCGGATATTTGTCTGCGTTCGGCACATAGACGAAGCCCATGTTGAACAGGAAGTAGCCGCTGTCGGCGCCCAGCGTCGACGGGATCAGATCCGTCGAGGAGAAGGCGTCGATCGTGTTGAACTGTCCCTGATAGGCATCGAGGTCGATATGCGAGAGCGTCGACTGACCTGCACCGGGATTGAACGGAAGCAGGCTGATCGGACCGTTCGGCAAGCCATTGGCGTCGGCGAGCGGATCGGTCGCACCCAGACCGTCGATCTGGGAAGCGTTCATTGCACTGTCGTTGATACCGAAGGGCATCTTCGGCGAGAAGGTCAGCTCGCCGGCCACGGCAGTGGTGCCGATCGTGGTGTTGAAGCTCGCGCCGATCGTCTCGATGGTCGGGAAGTCGTAGAAGTAGGTTGCCTGGTTGGCACCGATGGCAAAGGCGAGAGGGGCAATGCTGGCGGCGACAGCAGGCACAGAGCAAGCGCCCGGCGTACCGGCGAGCGTGTCGCAGGTCGTCTGGAAGTCCGTCGGGCCATTGGTGAAGCCAAGATAGGGAAGACGGCTGGAAAAGCGGATGTAGTAGAGACCGAAATCCGTTCCCATGCCGACATCGGCTGCGTAATAGTGCAGCGCGGCGCCGAACTGGTTGGTGGAGTCCTGACCGCGATCCGCCGTGCGATCCAGACAGATCGGGTTGCTGTTCGGGTTGAGGTAGTCCGCCGGATTATACGAGCCGTCCGGTGCGCAGTTCTGCGGATCGTCGAAATTGGCGTTCAGGACCGAGGGCAGAGAGCCCGGTCCCGTAATGTCGTCCGTGGAGAAGAACGAACCGGCCGGATCGAGGCGCGTGATCGAATAGGCGAACTGCCAGAAAGCCTCAAGGCTGATATCCGGCGTCAGCGCGGTCTGGAAGACCAGCATCGGCATGGCCGTGTAGCCTTCGCGCAGTTCCGAACCGGGCGCGCGGATCGCCGTCACGTCGGCGGCCTGGAAGCTGTTGACGCCGCCCTGAATGAACAGGCTTTCGCCCCAGTTCAGCACCTGCTTGCCGAAGCGGATGGTGGTCTGGTGGCCGGCGATGTCGAAGGAGCCATAGACATAGGCATCGAGAATCTTCGCTTCGCCGTTCGCCACACCCTGCGCCGTTGGCGTCAGGTCGTAGAAGTCCATGTTGTTGGCGGCATAGACCTGGTCGTAGAAGGCGGTCGGACGGACGAAGAAGCCGTAATTCTTCCACTTGCCGGAAATGTCCATCGTGGCGCGAACCGTGGCGCTGGTGATGTCGCCCGGGCCGAAGTTCAGATTGCCATTGTCGGAGTTCATGCCGGTACCGGCGCCGTCGCCCTGCACACAGCCGCCGTTCTTGGAGTTCACATGGCGGCAGTCGCGCGCGCTTGCACGCATGGTCACACCGGCTTTCAGCGTGGTTGCGGTCGAAATGCTGAGGTCGCCGAACTTGAATTCCTCGGCATGTGCGGCCCCGGAAAACGTAGCGGCAAGAAGCGCTGAGGCGGCGAATATTGCGGAAAGCAACGTACTCCGCCGATCTTCGCGGGTGACAGACCCGCTAAGTACCCGTAATTTCATATTGTTACCCCCCTAGCTGCTAGGAGTTCCCTGTTAGCGTTCCCTATCGGCGGTTGGGTAAAGTATGCAGCCGGCCCCGCCGGAGCCGGCTACGAGGTGGTGAGGGATGCTGACCTTGACGATCGAGGAGGAGGAGGAGGAGGAGTGATACGTCGTGTGGTCAATCTGTTATATATCTATTCATTCTAGGTCTAAAAAACCTATATATGAACCCGATATAGACAAATAACTCACGAGGCAAGTGCCGGGAGGGCACACCAAAGACAAAACCGGTTTTTGAAATGAAATCTGCTGACGGGGAGGGAAGCGGGTTGAACACCAAGGAATTGCTGCTCAGCGTATTGATGGGCGGTCCAGCCACTGGCTATGACATCAAGAAAATCATGGAGCAGGACATCTCTGAACTGCTCGATGTAAGTCTTTCAAACCTTTATCCGGCGCTGAATGAGCTGGCGACTGAAGGGCTGGTCACCTTCGAGAAAGTCGAACAGGACAATCGGCCGAACAAGAAGATCTACGAGTTGACCGAAGCGGGGAGGCGCGCCTGTCTGGATGCGCTGATGACCTGCACGGCCAAGCACAAGCTCCGCTCTGAATTCCTGTTCATCCTGTCCTTCGCGCCGTTTCTGCCGCGCGAAAGGCTCGAGGAACTGCTGGACCGGCAGACCGAGGAATCGGAGCGGATACTCGGGGATCTCGACCGCCGGGAGGCCGAGCAGGATCGCAATGCCGGGCAGGTCTTCGCGGCCGGTCTGGGACGCGCGATCGTCGAGGCTCAGCTGGCCTATATCCGCCAGAACCGCGAATGGCTGCTCGATAGTGCCTATGGTCCCGCCAGGATGGCGGCGGCCAACTGATATTCGTGCCTCGCGGGATGGTATGAGGCTCCAATTGGGGGATTAAGGGGCTTTCGCCGGCCCCGCCTGTCCGCTATGAAAACGCCCAATCCTGTGCCGGTCGAAAGGCTGGCACCGGGACGGGCGTTTTCAGGCGCATTCAGGTCCCGATCCAGAAAAAACAACCCAGTGGAGCGAATCTCAATGGCAGCCATCATCGATATCATTGGCCGGGAAATCCTGGACAGCCGCGGCAATCCGACGGTCGAAGTCGATGTCTTGCTGGATGACGGCGCGCTGGGCCGCGCCGCCGTGCCGTCGGGCGCGTCCACGGGCGCCCATGAGGCCGTGGAGCTGCGTGACGGCGGCGAACGCTACAAGGGCAAGGGCGTCCAGCAGGCGGTGGACGCGGTAAACGGCGAAATCTTCGATGCCATCGGCGGCATGGATGCCGGCGAGCAGATCCAGATCGACCGGATCATGTGCGAACTCGACGGCACGGAGAACAAGTCCCGTCTCGGCGCCAATGCGATCCTCGGCGTGTCGCTCGCCATGGCCAAGGCCGAAGCCGCGTCGCTCGGCCAGCATCTTTTCCGCTATCTGGGCGGCCCGTCGGCGCGCATCCTGCCGGTGCCGATGATGAACATCGTGAATGGCGGCGAACATGCCGACAATCCGATCGACATCCAGGAATTCATGATCATGCCGGTCGCCGCCGCTTCCATCGCGGATGCGGTGCGGATGGGCTCCGAAGTCTTCCACACGCTGAAGAACGAACTGAAATCCGCCGGCCACAACACCAATGTCGGCGACGAGGGCGGTTTCGCGCCGAACCTGTCTTCGACCGACGAGGCCATCGGCTTCATCATGAAGGCCATCGAGAAGGCCGGCTACAAGCCGGGCGAGGACATCTACCTCGCGCTCGACGCCGCCTCGACCGAGTTCTACGAGAACGGCACCTACAACCTGAAGGGCGAGGGCAAGAAGCTCGATGCCGCCGGCATGGTCGACTATTACGTCGATCTGGTGAGCCGCTATCCGATCATCTCCATCGAAGACGGCATGGCCGAGGACGACTGGGACGGCTGGAAGGCGCTGACGGCGGCCATCGGCGAGCGTGTGCAGCTCGTGGGCGACGATCTTTTCGTCACCAACAAGACCCGCCTGAAGGACGGCATCAACCGCGGCGTTGCGAATTCCATTCTCGTGAAGGTGAACCAGATCGGCTCGCTTACCGAAACGCTGGAATCGGTGGAGATGGCGCATAAGGCGCACTACACCGCCGTCATGTCTCACCGCTCCGGCGAAACAGAGGACGCCACCATCGCCGATCTCGCGGTCGCGACCAATTGCGGTCAGATCAAGACCGGCTCGCTCGCGCGCTCCGACCGTCTGGCCAAATACAACCAGCTCATCCGTATCGAAGAGGCGCTCGGGCCGGCCGCGGAATATGCCGGAACCTCGGTTCTGAAGGGCTGAAAAGGCCCGTCGGGAATCGCCCGGGAATCATTTCGGCTCCGGCGAGTCAATAGTCCTTGACCGAAAGAATCGCGATGTGATTCCTTACCGGTCATGGAAACGCTCGACCTGATTCGCCCCACCCGGAACCTTCGCCTGCGCGACGCGCTTGTGCCGCTCGTCGCAGCGATCGCGGTCGCCTATTTCGCCTATCACGCGATGCATGGACGCTACGGCTTCATCAACTGGCTGACTCTTCAGGATCGGGTGGCGACGCTTCAGGAAGAGCTGAAGGAGGTGCGCGGCGAACGCGACCGGCTGGACAGGCGCGTGGCGCTGCTGCGGCCGGAAAGCCTCGATCCCGATCTGCTCGACGAGCGGGCCCGGGCGGCGCTCGGCTATGCCGATCCGAACGAAATCGTCATTCTCGATCGTTCCGCCCGGAATCGCTAATCGATTGCCTTGAAGCACGATTAACCGAAATTCGGTTAATAAATAAAAGTCTATTTGAAAACAAACCTTTACGAACGGCGGATATGCTGTCTCCAATAGCATGTGCAACATGGTGCTGCACAAAAGCTGAAATTGGAGGCCGCCCCCCATGGCTACTCGCTCCCGCTCGAGCGCAACCTCCCGGAAAAAGCCGTCCGGTAAATCCTCAACCGCCAAATCCTCGACGGCGAAGCGTTCGACCGCCGGTAAGACGCCCGCGCGCCGCAAATCCGCGTCGGGGGGCAAGTCCGCATCGAAGTCGTCGCCTGCCGGCTTCGACAAGGACGAGGATCTGAAGGCCTATCGCGACATGCTGCTGATCCGCCGCTTCGAAGAGAAGGCGGGCCAGATGTACGGCATGGGGCTCATCGGCGGCTTCTGCCATCTCTATATCGGCCAGGAAGCGGTCGTCATCGGCATGCAGGGCGCCATCGAGGACGGCGACCAGGTCGTGACCGGCTATCGCGATCACGGACACATGCTGGCCACCGGCATGGACCCCAAGGGCGTGATGGCGGAGCTGACCGGCCGGGAAGGGGGCTATTCCAAGGGCAAGGGCGGCTCGATGCATATGTTCAGTGTCGAGAAGAACTTCTATGGCGGCCACGGCATCGTCGGCGCGCCGGTGCCCATCGGAACGGGGCTTGCCTTCTCCAACCAGTACAATCGCACCGACCGCGTCTGCCTGACCTATTTCGGCGACGGCGCGGCCAATCAGGGCCAGGTCTATGAGAGCTTCAACATGGCCGAGCTCTGGCAGTTGCCCGTCGTCTATGTGATCGAGAACAACCAGTACGCCATGGGCACCAGCGTGGCGCGCGCCTCCGCCCAGACCGATCTGTCCAAACGCGGCACGAGCTTCAACATCCCCGGCGAACAGGTCGACGGCATGGATGTGCGCGCCGTGCGCGAGGCCGGCCGCAAGGCGGTCGAATGGTGCCGCGCGGGCAAGGGGCCCTATCTGCTGGAAATGATGACCTATCGCTATCGCGGCCATTCCATGTCGGACCCGGCCAAGTATCGCGCGAAGGAAGAAGTGAACAAGATGCGCTCCGAACACGATCCCATCGAACAGGTCCGCAAGCGCCTGATCGAACAGCACAAGCTGAGCGAGGACGAGCTGAAAAGCATCGACAAGGACATCAAGAAAACGGTCAACGAAGCGGCCGAGTTCGCCCAGTCGTCACCCGAGCCCGACCCGTCCGAACTCTGGACGGATGTCGTGGAACTGAGCGAGGGGGCGTAAGCGAATGTCGATCAAGGTAACAATGCCCGCGCTCTCTCCCACCATGGAGGAAGGCACCCTTGCCAAATGGCATGTGAAGGAGGGCGACACGATCAGCTCCGGCGATGTGATCGCCGAAATCGAAACCGACAAGGCGACGATGGAAGTCGAGGCCGCCGATGACGGCACGGTCGCAAAGATCGTCGTGCCCGAAGGCACCGAGAATGTGAAGGTCAACGAAGTGATCGCGCTTCTGGCCGGCGAGGGGGAAGACACCGACAGCGTAAGCGAGGAAAAGCCGGAGGCGTCCGCGCCGCAACCCGCCGAAGACGCGGATGAGGACGCGGATGAAGAAGAGACCTCCGGGGAAGATGAAAAAGCGCCCGCGCCGCCCGCGGTGAAGGTCGCATCCGATCCGGAGCTTCCTGAAGGAACCGAATTCGAGGAGCAGACCGTCCGCGAAGCGCTGCGCGACGCCATGGCCGAGGAGATGCGCCGCGACGAGCGCGTCTTCGTCATGGGCGAGGAAGTGGCGCAATATGAGGGCGCCTACAAGGTCACGCAGGGCCTTCTCGCCGAATTCGGCGACAGGCGCGTGGTGGACACGCCGATCACGGAACACGGTTTCGCCGGGCTCGGCGTCGGCGCGGCCATGGCCGGGCTTCGTCCCATTGTCGAGTTCATGACCTTCAACTTCGCCATGCAGGCCATGGACCACCTCATCAACTCGGCGGCGAAGACGCGCTACATGTCGGGCGGGCAGATGTCCTGTCCCATCGTGTTCCGCGGTCCGAACGGTCCGGCGGCGCGCGTCGGCGCGCAGCACAGTCAGGATTATGCGTCCTGGTATTCGCATATCCCCGGCCTCATCGTCATCGCGCCCTATTCGGCGGCGGATGCGAAGGGGCTTCTGAAGGCCGCCATCCGCGATCCGAACCCGATCATCTTCCTCGAAAATGAAGTGCTCTACGGCAAGAGCTTCGACGTGCCGCAGCTCGACGACTACACGCTGCCCATCGGCAAGGCGCGGGTGATGAAGCAAGGCTCCGACGTGACGCTCGTCTCCTACAGCCATGGCATTACTTACTGCCTCGATGCGATGGCGAAGCTGGAAGAAGAGGGCATCGACGCGGAGCTGATCGACCTGCGCACCATTCGCCCGCTCGACATCGACACGGTGATCGAGTCCGTCAAAAAGACGAACCGGGTCGTGACGGTGGACGAGACCTGGCCGCATTGCGGCGTCGGTGCGGAAATCGCCGCGCAGGTGCAGGCAAAGGCGTTCGACTATCTCGACGCGCCCATCCTTCGCGTCACGCAAAAGGATGTGCCCATGCCCTACGCGGCCAATCTGGAAAAGCTCGCGCTTCCGAGTGCGGATGAAGTGATAGAGGCGGTGAAAACCGTCTGCTATCGCTGAGGGGAGGGAAACATGCCGACACCGGTTCTGATGCCCGCCCTCTCGCCGACGATGGAAGAAGGCACGCTCACCAAATGGCACGTCAAGAAAGGCGATGCCGTCAATTCAGGCGACGTGATCGCCGAGATCGAAACCGACAAGGCCACCATGGAGGTGGAAGCCGCCGATGAAGGCACGGTCGGCAAGATCCTCGTCGATGAAGGTACGGAAGGCGTCGCGGTCAACAAGCCCATCGCCGTCCTCCTGCAGGAGGGCGAGAGCGACGACGACCTCGAAGGCTACGACCCCTCCAAGGACTCGCCGCTGACCAGCGGCAATACCGCCGCCGGATCGAAAGAAGACGGATCGGAAGAAAGCGGCAAGGCCGAAAAGAAGGAGGAGGGCGGCAGCAAACCCTCTCCCGCGAAGTCGGAAAGCGAAAGCAAATCCGCCCCGAAAGAACAGGCATCCGGGAAGGAGCCTGCGCAGAAGCAGCCCGATCCCGGCGGTAAGGCCCCGCCCGCGCCGACCGATGAAAGCGGCGAGCGCATTTTCGCGAGCCCGCTTGCCCGTCGCATCGCCTCGCAAAAGGGTGTCGACCTCAAGGGGCTGAAAGGCACCGGTCCGCATGGCCGTATCGTCCGCGCCGATGTGGAGGGCGCCAAACCCGGCGCCGCCGCGCCGCGCGGGGCAGGGCAGGCCCCGGCACCCGCTCAGAGCATCGATGCCCGCGCCTTTTACGAGGAAGGCTCTTACGAGGAAGTGCCGCTCGACAGTATGCGCAAGACCATCGCGCGTCGCCTCACCCAGTCCATGCAGGAAATTCCGCATTTCTACCTGACGGTGGACTGCAGACTGGACGAACTCCTCCGTGTCCGGAAGGAACTCAACGACGAGTTGGCCGATAGCGGCGTCAAGCTGTCGGTGAACGACTTCCTCATTCGCGCCGCGGCGCTGGCGCTTAAGAAGGTGCCGGAAGCGAATGTGTCCTATGCGGGCGACGCCCTGCTGAGGCACAAGCATTCGGACATCGGCATTGCCGTCGCACTGGAGGGCGGGCTCATCACGCCCATTCTGCGCGCCGCCGAAGGGAAGGGGCTCGCGCAAATCGCCACCGAGGCGAAGGAACTCGCCAGCCGGGCGCGCGACAAGAAGCTGAAGCCGTCGGAATTCGAGGGCGGATCCTTTTCGATTTCCAATCTCGGCATGTTCGGCATCAAGCATTTCACCGCCGTCATCAACCCGCCCCAGGCCGCCATTCTGGCCGTCGGCGCGGGCGAGGAACGCACCGTGGTCGTGGACGGCAAGATCGAGGTGGCGACCGTCATGACCGTCACCATGTCCTGCGACCATCGCGCCATCGACGGGGCGCTCGGCGCCCGCTTCCTCGACGCCTTCAAGGGCTTCGTGGAATTCCCCGCCCGCATGTTGCTGTGAGGAGGCGGCCCCATGAGTGAGAAAAACTACGACCTCGTTATCCTCGGTTCCGGCCCCGGCGGCTATGTCGCCGCGGTGCGCGCCGCGCAACTGGGCATGAAGACGGCCATCGTCGAGCGCGACAAGCTGGGCGGCATCTGCCTCAACTGGGGCTGCATCCCGACAAAGGCGCTGCTGCGCTCGGCGGAGGTTTACGACCTCATCGAGCGGGCGCAGGAATTCGGCCTCAAGGTCGAAAAACCCACCTATGACGCCGCCGCCGTCGTCAAGCGCAGCCGCGACGTTTCGGAACGGCTCTCCCGGGGCGTCGGCTTCCTGATGAAGAAGAACAAGATCGACGTCATCGAGGGCACCGGCGCGCTGGCGGGCGAGGGCAAGATCGCCGTCGACGGCAAGGACGGCAAACAGACGCTGACGGCGAAGAACATCATCCTCGCCACCGGCGCCCGCGCGCGCACGCTCCCCGGCCTCGAACCCGACGGCAAGCTCGTCTGGACCTATCGCGAGGCCATGGTACCCGAGGCCATGCCGAAATCGCTACTCGTGATCGGTTCCGGCGCCATCGGCATCGAATTCGCAAGCTTCTATCGCGCCTTCGGATGCGAGGTCACGGTCGTCGAGGTCATGGACCGCATCCTGCCGGTGGAAGACGAGGAAATTTCTAAGATGGCCGCCCGCGCCTTCAAGAAGCGCGGCATGAAGATCATGACCGGCGCGAAGGTTGAAAAGCTCGACAAGCAGAAGGACAGCGTCAAGGCGACCATCGCCAACGCGCAAGGCAAGTCCGAAACCATCGAGGTCGAGCGCGTTATCTCCGCCGTCGGCATCGACGGCAATGTGGAGGACATCGGTCTGGAAGAAGCCGGCATCAAGGTGGAGAAGGGCCATGTCGTCGTGGACGAATGGCTGCGCACCGGCGTCAAGGGCGTCTATGCCATCGGCGATCTCGTCGGCGCGCCCTGGCTTGCGCACAAGGCCATGCATGAAGGCGTCATCGCCGTGGAACATATGGCGGGCGTGAAGGGTCTCCATCCGCTCGACACGAAAAAGGTGCCAGGTTGCACCTATTCCGCGCCGCAGATCGCCAGCGTCGGCCTCACCGAGGCGCAGGCGACCGAGCAGGGACACAAGGTCAAGGTCGGCCGTTTCCCCTTCACCGGCAACGGCAAGGCCATCGCGCTCGGCGAGGATCAGGGGCTCATCAAGACCATTTTCGACGAGAAGACCGGCGAACTTCTCGGCGCCCACATGATCGGCGCGGAGGTGACAGAGCTCATTCAGGGCTATACGGTGGCCAAAAATCTGGAGACGACGGAAGCCGAATTGATGCACACCATCTTCCCACACCCCACATTGTCGGAGATGATGCATGAGTCCGTGCTCGATGCGTATCAGAAAGCACTCCACATCTGACGGCTGACATGTTCGACATTTTGTTGTCGCCCGACGCCTGGGCAAGTCTTGCAACGCTGACGGTGCTCGAGGTCGTTCTCGGCGTCGACAATCTGATCTTCCTGTCGATCGTGGCCGGGCGCCTGCCCGTGCACCAGCAAAAGCTCGGGCGCCGGCTCGGGCTCATCGCCGCCGTGGTCACGCGGCTCGGCCTCTTGGCATCCGCCGCATGGGTCGTCACGCTCACCGACCCCGTTTTCGTGCTGGAGGATTTCGCCGTTTCCTGGCGCGACCTGTTGCTGCTGGGCGGCGGCCTCTTCCTGCTGGCCAAATCCACCCTCGAAATTCACGAATCCGTCGAGGGCGATCCGGAAGAGGATCTCGGCGTGGCGAAGACGACGAAAAGCATGCTGGCCATGGTCGTGCTTCAGATCGCCGTCATCGACATCGTCTTCTCCTTCGACAGCGTCATGACCGCCGTCGGCATGTCCGATCATTTCGAGATCATGGCGACCGCCGTGGTAATCGCCGTCATCGTCATGATCTTCGCCGCCGAGCCGGTCAGCGCCTTCGTGGAAGCGCACCCCACGGTCAAGATGCTGGCCTTGAGCTTCCTCATCCTGATCGGCGTGTCGCTCATCGCCGACGGCCTGCATTTCCATATCCCCAAGGGCTATCTCTACTTCGCGGTCGCCTTTTCGGTCGGTGTGGAAGCGCTCAACCTCTGGGCCTCGCGCCGCCGGGCCGCGCGGGCGGGGGAGGCGCCGGAACGCTAGCAGCCTGGCGACCGCCCCGGCGCGCCGGCTTGAATTGAATCGGGATTCACGCGCGATTTGCTTCAATCCCCCAGAACGTCTATCCATGTGCCAACCACCTCAGCAATGGCGGAGATTATGGTCACGATCGTAGACAAGACGAGCGAAGCGGCCGCGAAGCCGCGCCCGCGCCACCCGGAAAAGGCCCATCGCCCGGATACGCCCATCCTGCGTAAACCGGAATGGATCCGCGTGAAGGCGCCCGGCTCGCCCGTCTATCGCGAAACGAAGAAGATCGTGAAGGAGCACGAGCTCGTCACGGTGTGCGAGGAAGCCGGCTGCCCCAATATCGGCGAGTGCTGGACCAAGAAGCACGCCACCATGATGATCCTGGGCGACACCTGCACCCGCGCCTGCTCCTTCTGCAACGTGAAGACCGGCCTGCCGGCCCCCGTCGATACCAAAGAGCCCGAGCATGTCGCCGAAGCGGTTGCCAAGCTCGGCCTGCGCCATGTCGTCATCACCTCGGTGGACCGCGACGACCTGGCCGATGGCGGCGCTCAGCATTTCGTCGACGTGATCGAGCGCATCCGCGAATATTCGCCCGGCACCACCGTCGAAATCCTGACGCCGGATTTCCTGCGCAAGGACGGCGCGCTGGAGCGCGTGGTGGAAGCGCGCCCCGATGTCTTCAACCACAATCTGGAAACCGTGCCGCGGCTCTATCTGAAGATCCGCCCCGGCGCGCGCTATTTCCATTCGCTGCGCCTCTTGCAGCGCGTGAAGGAACTCGACCCGACGATCTTCACCAAGTCCGGCATCATGGTCGGGCTGGGCGAGGGGCGCGAGGAAGTGCTTCAGGTGATGGACGACATGCGCTCGGCCAATATCGACTTCCTCACCATCGGCCAGTATCTCCAGCCCTCGCGCAAGCATGCGGCGGTGGACCGCTTCGTCACGCCGGACGAGTTCAAATCCTACGAGACGATCGCGCGCACCAAGGGCTTCCTGCTGGTGTCGTCGAGCCCGCTGACGCGCTCCTCCTATCACGCCGACGAGGACTTCGCGAAGCTGCGCGACGCGCGCAATGCGGCGGTCGCCGCCAAAGGGGCCTGAGGCTATCCATGCCCGCGCATGAGCAGAGCAGGGACGTGCCTTACAGCGCGCGCGATATGTATGCGCTGGTGGCGGACATCGCCAGCTACCCGGATTTTCTGCCCTGGTGCAATGCCGCGCGCATCCGCAAGCGCGAGCCCGCCGGCGCCGAAATGCCGGGCGGCGAGATCGTCGTGGCCGATCTCATCGTCTCCTACAAGCTCCTGCGCGAACAGTTCACCAGTCGCGTCCTGCTGGACCCGCGCAATCTCGCCATCGATGTCGGCTATATCAAGGGCCCCTTCAAGCACCTGATGAACAGATGGCGCTTCGAGGAGCTGGAGGGCGGCGCCTCGCGCGTGCATTTCGAAATCGACTTCGAGTTCAAGAGCCGCATGCTTGAACGCCTGATCGGCGAGTTCTTCGACCGGGCATTGACGAAGATGATGGGCGCCTTCCTTCAGCGCGCGGACGAACTTTACGGGAACACGGCTGAAAGTTAACGCCGTTCACATCGGATTTCCCGTCATTGCCGGGCTTGACCCAGCAATCCAGTGCTGAGTCCGCGGCTCTGGATTGCCGCGCGCCCAGACGGACGCTCGCAATGACGTTATATGCCACCCCTCACATCATCCGCCGGACGAGATTGAGCGCCGTCTCGATGCTGTTCAGCCGAACCTCGCCGCGCCCGATATCGCCGTACCGTTCCATCTCATGCTCCAGCCGCCGGTTCATCCGCGCCGCGCCGAAATGAACGAGGCCGACCGGCTTCATCGGCGTGCCGCCGCCGGGGCCTGCAATGCCCGTGACGGAAATCGCGATATGCGCCCGGCTGTTGTTGAGCGCGCCTTCCGCCATGGCGCGGGCCACAGGCTCGCTCACCGCGCCGAAATCGGCGATCAGGTCGCCCGGCACGTCGAGCATTTCGCGCTTGGCCTCGTTGGAATAGACGACGAACCCGCGCTCCACCACGGCGGAAGAGCCCGCCACCTCCGTCAGCAGTCCGGCGATAAGCCCGCCCGTACAGGATTCCGCCGTTACGAGTTTCAGGCCCGCATCCTTCAGATCCCCGACCAGCAATTCCGCAAGATGAAGAAGGCGCGTGGGAAACAGGCTCATGTCAGGCTCGCAATGGCAATGTCGATGGCGACGAATAAAAGCACGGCATAGAAGGCCGCGATCATGTCGTCGAGCATAATGCCGATTCCGCCCTTGATGCGACCGTCCGCCCAGCTTATCGGCCAGGGTTTCACGATGTCGAAAATGCGGAAGAGCAGAAATCCGGCAAACCAGTTGAACGGCGTCACCGGCAGTGCCGACAGCACCAGCCAGAGCGCCGCGACCTCGTCCACCACGACTTCGGACGGGTCGTCGCGTCCGAGCGCCAGCGTATATCGCTGCGAGCTCCATATCCCCACCGCGAACAGCGCGACGCCCGCGAGCGCCAGCCAGAGCGCGCCGCCGAGCCACCAGATCAGCAGGGCGAAGGGCATCGCCGCCACCGATCCCCATGTGCCGGGCGCCTTGGGCAGAAGGCCGCTGCCGAACCAAGTGGAGATCAGCACCACCGGATGGCTGAAGGAAAGTCCCCGGGGCGGGCTGGTCAGTTGCACCATAAGCGGTCCCTCGTCCTCGTCAGCGGAAACGAAGCGTGGCAACGGCCTGCGCGGCGATGCCTTCTCCGCGCCCGGTAAATCCGAGCCCTTCCGTCGTCGTCGCCTTCACGCTGACCCGTTCCGGCCCGATCCGCAAGATGTCCGATATGCGCTCGCGCATGGCGTCCGCATGGGGTCCGATCTTCGGCTTCTCGCAAATGAGCGTCAGGTCCACATGCGTAACCGTCGCGCCCGCCTCATCGGCGAGCCTGGCCGCGTGAGCGAGAAAGAGATCCGACGACGCCCCCTTCCATTGGGGGTCGGAGGGCGGAAAATGCCGGCCGATATCGCCCTGCGCGATGGCGCCCAGAATGGCGTCGGTAATGGCGTGCAACCCGGCATCGGCATCGGAATGTCCCAGAAGGCCCTGGCTGTGCGCCACCTTCACCCCGCACAGCATCACATGATCGCCGGGGCCGAAGCGATGCACGTCGAAGCCCTGGCCGGTGCGATATTCGCCCGTCCCGGCAATCGTGCTGCTTGCCCGCATCAGATCCTCCGCGCTTGTGATCTTGAAATTGTCTTCATCGCCCGGCACCACCGCGACGTCGATCCCGGCGGCCGCCGCCACGGCCACATCGTCCGTATAGGATGCATTACCTCCGTCGCGGGCGGCGCGATGCGCGGCAAGGATGGAAGGGTAGTGAAACGCCTGCGGCGTCTGCGCGCGCCACAGGCCGTCGCGCGGAACGGCATCGCCTGCAAGCCCGTCATGCGAGCGGCGCAGCGTGTCGGCGACCGGCAGGCCGGGCATCGCGCCGCGATGCGTCTGAAGCGCCTCGATCGTATCGTCGATCAGCCGCGCGGAAACGAAAGGGCGCGCGCCGTCGTGAATGAGCACGGCATCGGGCGCCTCGCTCTCCAGCGCCTCCAGCCCGCGCAGCACGGAGGCCTGCCGCGTGTCGCCCCCCGTAACGGGCGGGAGG
This sequence comes from Parvibaculum indicum, assembly GCF_011762095.1. Lineage (GTDB taxonomy): Bacteria > Pseudomonadota > Alphaproteobacteria > Parvibaculales > Parvibaculaceae > Parvibaculum > Parvibaculum indicum. The sequence continues at coordinate 160,792 of NZ_JAASQO010000012.1, forward strand.
AGGCCGGAAAGCCCGGCAGCGGCCTCCTCGAAGGCGTCCCGGTCGTCCGGATGGATGACGGTCAGCACAGCCTCGACCCCCGGGTGCCCTGCAAAGCGACGCAGCGTGTGCCGCAACACCGGCTCGCCGCCCAGATCGCGAAACTGCTTGGGCGCGCCCGGCCCGGCCCGGCTGCCCCGGCCGGCGGCCACGATGAGAGCGACAATCTTCATAATCCACCCTCAAATCGTGCCCTGTTGGAGGCAGGTGTGGAAAACTGCTCATGATTTCGGCAAATATCGCGAATTTTCTTGCCGAAATGCCCTCGCAAGGGTAGCTTGTCAAAAAAATGTGCAGTCAAACTTGGTGCCTAAATTTTGAACATAGAGATTGCGTCTCATAGTCTCTCGTCGCGTGTCCTTCTGGCGCCAATGGCCGGTATCACCGATTTGCCGTTCCGTCGCGTCGCGGCGCGCTGCGGCGCCGGGCTGGTCGTTTCCGAGATGGTCGCCAGCGATCAGCTCGTGCAGGAAAGGCCGGATGTCGTGCGGCGGGCAAGTGGCGCGGGCGAGTTCTCTCCCCTTGTTATTCAGTTGGCGGGCCGCGAGGCGCATTGGATGGCCGAAGGCGCCAGAATGGCCGAAGCGGCCGGCGCAGACATTATCGATATTAACATGGGCTGTCCCGCCAAACAGGTCACGAGCGGCTTGTCCGGCTCCGCCCTGATGCGCGATCTGGACCATGCGCTGACGCTGGTGGAAGCGACGGTCAATGCGGTCTCGGTCCCCGTCACCCTGAAGATGCGGACGGGCTGGGACGACAGCAGCCGCAACGCGCCGGAGCTGGCCCGCGGGGCCGAGGCCGCGGGCGTCCGGATGCTGACCGTGCACGGGCGGACGCGCTGCCAGTTCTACAAGGGCCGCGCGGACTGGAATTTCATCGCCGAGGTCAAGAAGGCCGTCACGGTGCCCGTCATCGCCAATGGCGACGTGCTGACCTGCGAGGACGCGAAGGCGATCCTGGCGGCAAGCGGCGCCGACGGCGTGATGGTCGGGCGGGGCGCGCAGGGCCGTCCCTGGTTCCTGCGTCAAGCCGGCCATTATCTGGAGACGGGCGAAAAACTGCCCGATCCCGGTTGGGCCGAGCAGGGCGGGATCGTCCTCTCCCATTATCGCGACATGCTGGAGCACTATGAGGGCGCGCATGGCGCGCGTCTCGCGCGCAAGCATCTCGTCTGGTACCTCGAAGCGGCGTCCCGCGCCTTCCCGGAGGAAGCCATGGCGCTGCGCCGCCGCATCGTGCGCATGGACGATCCCGAGGAAGTGTTGGGCGAGCTGGCTCGCTTTTACGAGTTCGCGGCCGAAGCCGAACCGGTCGCCAAGCGGGAGGCTGCGTAATGTCTCAGGCCGTCAAGTCCCCCTCGTCGAGCATGCCGCCCGAGGCCGCGGTCATTCTCAAGGCGATGCCGCATCCGGTCATCCTGATCGATAGCAACCAGCACATCGAATATGTGAACGACAGCGCGCAGGAATTCTTCGCCTCCAGCTCGGCCCTGCTCGAAGGGCACCGGCTCGACGAGATCATCGCCTTCGGCAGCCCGGTTCTCTCGCTGATCGAACAGGTTCTGGACCGGGGCGTGTCGGTCAATGAATACGGCGTGGAAATTTCGAGCCCGCGCTTCGGCGAGCGTCAGGTCGACATTCAGGTCTCGCCCATGGTCGAGTATCCGGGGCACTGTCTGTTGCTGCTTCAGGTTCGCACCATGGCGCAGAAGATGGACCGGCAGTTGACCCATCGCGGCGCGGCGCGCTCTGTCACGGGCATGGCGGCCATTCTGGCGCATGAGATCAAGAACCCGTTGTCGGGCATTCGCGGCGCGGCCCAGCTTTTGGAAATTTCGGGCACCGCCGACGACAAGGCGCTGACGCGCCTTATCTGCGACGAGACGGACCGCATCTGCAAACTCGTCGACCGGATGGAAGTCTTCTCCGACGAGCGTCCCGTGCCGCGCGAGCCGGTGAATATCCATCTCGTGCTCGGCCATGTGAAGCAGCTCGCGCAGACCGGCTTTGCCAGCAATGTGAAGATCGCCGAGGAATACGATCCCTCGCTGCCGCCGGTTCTGGGCGACAAGGACCAGCTCATCCAGGTTTTCCTGAATCTCGTGAAGAACGCCGCCGAGGCGATCGACCGCGCCGACGGCGAAATCACGCTGACCACGGCCTATCGCCCCGGCGTGCGCCTTTCCATGCCGGGCAGCCGCGACCGGGTGAGCCTGCCGCTTGAAATTTGCGTGATCGACAACGGATCGGGCGTTCCCGACGATCTGGTGGAACATCTGTTCGATCCCTTCGTGACGACCAAGTCCTCGGGAACGGGGCTCGGGCTTGCTCTGGTCGCCAAGATCGTCGGCGATCATGGCGGCATCATCGAATGCGAGAACCAGCCGCATGGCGCGCTCTTCCGCGTTTTGATGCCGATGCATTCGGGAGGCGTTCCCGCCGCTATCGAACACGACGAGGAGGGGATGCCGTAAGGCATTTCAACAAGCGCTTTAAAAAAGCGTTCCGTAAACGGAGTATATTATGCCGAGTGGAACCATTCTTCTGGCCGACGACGATGCAGCGATCCGCACCGTGCTGAACCAGGCTCTTGGCCGGGTTGGGTACGAGGTTCGCTCCACCGGCAATGCCTCGACGCTCTGGCGCTGGGTCAATCAGGGAGACGGCGATCTCATCATCACCGACGTTGTGATGCCCGACGAGAACGCATTCGACCTTATTCCCCGGATCAAGCGGGCGCGTCCGGAACTGCCGATTGTGGTCATGAGCGCGCAGAACACGCTCAAGACGGCGATCACCGCCGCCGAGCGGGGCGCTTACGAATATCTGCCCAAGCCCTTCGACCTCAACGAACTCATCCGCGTGGTGGACAGGGCGATGACGCAGCCGCGCGAACCCGCGGTGGCGCGTTCCAAGGAAGAAGACGGCGAAAAGATACCGCTGATCGGCCGTTCGCCTGCGATGCAGGACATCTACCGCGTCCTGGCGCGCCTGATGCAGACCGACCTCACGGTCATGATCGCCGGCGAGTCCGGCACCGGCAAGGAGCTGGTGGCCCGCGCGCTGCACGATTACGGCCGCCGCCGCAAGGGCCCCTTCGTGGCCGTGAACATGGCCGCCATTCCCCGCGAGCTGATCGAGAGCGAACTCTTCGGCCATGAAAAGGGCGCCTTTACCGGCGCCAACCAGCGCGCCACGGGCCGCTTCGAGCAGGCCGAGGGCGGCACGCTCTTCCTCGACGAAATCGGCGACATGCCGATGGAGGCCCAGACCCGTCTTCTGCGCGTGCTTCAGCAGGGCGAATACACCACCGTCGGCGGCCGCACCCCCATCAAGACCGATGTGCGCATCGTCGCGGCGACGAACCGCGACCTGCGCCAGCTCATCAATCAGGGCCTGTTCCGCGAAGACCTGTTCTTCCGCCTGAACGTGGTGCCCATTCGATTGCCCCCTCTGCGCGAGCGTTCGGAGGATATCCCCGATCTCGTCCGCCATTTCCTGGCCCTGGCCGAGCAGGAGGGCCTGGCGACCAAGATGATCGACGCGGAAGGCATGGAACTCCTGAAGCGCTATCGCTGGCCGGGCAATGTGCGCGAGCTGGAAAACCTCGTGCGGCGTCTGGCGGCCCTCTATACCGAGGAGACCATCGGCGCCGATATTCTGGAGGTGGAGCTGGCCGAGCCCGAATTCGGCAAGCCCGAGGCCCAGCCGCCCGCCGACGAACCGCTTTCGGCGGCGGTCGAGCGCACGCTGAGCCGGCTTTTTGCCGCCCATGGCGATGAATTGCCCCCGGCCGGCCTTTATGAGCGCCTCATGCTGGAGGTCGAAAAGCCGCTCTTTTCCATGTCTCTGGCCGCGACGCGGGGCAACCAGATCAAGGCCGCCCATCTTCTCGGCATCAACCGCAACACGCTCCGCAAGAAGATCCGGGAGCTGGACATACAGGTAATCCGCGGAATCAAGTGAACTTCACGTCATGGTGATGTAATACAGCCACAATGTGGTTGATCGGACGCGATTGGCGAGACAATATCGTCCGGCGGCACACAGGGTGCGTGGCGTATTAGGCACAGCGGAACCTGGCGCGGCGCATCGGCGCCGTCGGAAACCGGCCTGCGGGAACGTGACATGACCTCTACATTCGATGCGGGCAAGGTCGGGGCCGACTGGTTCAAGGCCGTTGAGAGCCGGATGTGGCGCATAATGGCGCGGCGCGGCTTTTCCACCGTGTTCGCCGTGGGGCTTGTCATCCTGGCGATCGTCCTCGGCGCCTTCACCTATATGCTGCTGACGGGGCTGACCCCGTTCAAGCCCAGCGAAGGCCTCATCATCACCCTGCTGATCGCCAATCTGGCGATCGTCCTGCTGCTGTTCGCGCTCATCTGCTGGCGCATCATCCGCATCATCATGGCCCGCGTCAGCGGCACGGCGGGCGCGAAGCTGCATGCCCGGCTGGTGACGATGTTCGTCCTGGTGGCGGTGATGCCGGCCATCATCGTGGCCGTCTTCGCGGGCGTGACGCTCAATCGCGGCCTCGACCGCTGGTTCTCCGACCGCTTGCAGCTCGTCATTTCCAACGCCCAGTCGGTCGCCGAAGCCTATATGAACGAGCACGACCATGTGCTGCGCGGCGACGTGCTGGCCATGGCGACCGACCTCGACCGCGCGGCCCCCTATGTCGCGGGCAATCCCCAGCGCCTGCAAAAGCTCGTCGCCGCGCAGGCGGTCCTGCGCTCGCTCCCCTCCGCCTATGTGGTCAATTCCGGCGGCCGCATCCTGGCCAAGGCGGTGGCCGGCATGGCGCCGGAAATCGGCATGCCCACCGGCGAGCAGATGAACCGCGCCGATCAGGGCGAGGCGGTGCTCATCACCGTGCAGGACGAAAACCAGATCCGCGCCCTGGTGAAGCTCAACGCCTATCAGGACGCCTATCTCTATGTCGCGCGCGTCGTGGACGCCAAGGTGCTGCGCCATCTGGCCCAGTCGCGCGAGGCGGTCAGCGAATATGAGGATCTGGAGAAGCGCCGCTTCACCTTCCAGATTACCTTCGCGCTCATCTATGTCGCCGTGGCGCTCATCACGTTGCTGGCCGCCATCTGGCTCGGCCTCTGGGCGGCGAACCGCATCGTGGAGCCCATTTCGCGCCTCGTGCGGGCCTCCGAGCGCGTGCGCGAGGGCGATCTGGCGACCCGCGTCGAGATGGAAGGCACCGGCGACGAGATCGACGATCTTTCCAACTCCTTCAACCGCATGACGAGCCAGCTCGAAGGTCAGCGTACCGAGCTTGTGGCCGCCAACCACCAGCTCGACCAGCGCAGCCAGTTCACAGAGGCCGTGCTCTCCGGCGTCAGCGCGGGCGTGCTCGGCCTCGACAATGAAGGCCATATCACCCTTGCCAACCGCGCCGCGCTGCGCTTCTTCGGCAAGACGGCGGACGAGATGATCGGCCGCGACATCATGGTGGCCGTGCCGGAAATGTACGGCGCCGTCGCCGATGCGCGCGCTTACCCCGAGCGCACGGCGCATCGCCAGGTCGTCCTCCTCCAGAGCGGTCAGGAACGCACCCTCAATATTCGCGTGACGCGCGAAATGACCGGCAGCGGGCAGGGCGGTTTCGTCCTTACCTTCGACGACATCACCGAACTGGTCCACGCCCAGCGTACCGCCGCCTGGGCGGATGTGGCGCGCCGCATCGCCCATGAGATCAAGAACCCGCTGACCCCCATTCAATTGTCGGCGGAGCGCATCCGGCGCAAATACGGCAAGGAAATCACCACCGACCCGGAAATCTTCGAGCAATGCACCTCGACGATCATCCGTCAGGTCAACGACATCGGCCGCATGGTGGACGAGTTCTCCTCCTTCGCGCGCATGCCCTCGGCCATGATAAAGACGGTCGACCTCAACGAAGTGTTGCGTCAGGCCGTCTTCCTGCAGCGCGTGGCCAATTCCGACATCGACTACACCCTCAACCTGCCGGAGACCTCGGCCCTGCTGGAATGCGACGGACGTCTGGTGAGCCAGGCCCTCACCAACATTCTGAAGAATGCGGCGGAAGCCATTCGCGGCCACGATGCCGAGGACGACGAGGAAGAGGGCGAGGACGGCGCGGCGGAAAGCGGAGCCGATAAAAAGCAGATCGGCCGCATCGACGTCGTGCTGTCCGCGGAGCCCGAACACATCGTAATCCAGGTGACGGATTCAGGATGCGGCCTTCCCGAGACGGACAGGAGGCGTCTGACCGAGCCCTATATGACGACGCGGGCCAAGGGCACCGGCCTCGGCCTCGCAATCGTGAACAAGGTAATGGAAGACCATGGCGGGCAGCTGGAGCTGGACGATGCGCCGGCTGCCGAGGGATGGGAAAGCGGCGCGCGGATTACGCTTCGTTTCCCGCGTCAGCGCAAATCGGCCGACGGAGAAAACAACACCGACGACGCGGCCGGCAGGGAAGAAGTAAAGGAAGAGGCGGTCAATGGCGTCTGATATTCTGATTGTCGATGACGAAGCGGATATCCGGGAACTCGTTTCCGGCATATTGAACGACGAGGGATATACGACCCGTATGGCGGGGGACGGCGACAGCGCGCTCGCCGCCATCGAGGCGCGGCTGCCCGGTCTTGTCATTCTGGACATCTGGTTGCAGGGGTCGCGGCTCGACGGGCTGGAACTGCTCGACATCATCCGCGAGCGTCATCCGGACCTGCCGGTCGTCATCATCTCCGGCCACGGCAATGTCGAAACGGCCGTCTCCGCGATCAAGAAAGGCGCTTATGATTTCGTCGAAAAGCCCTTCAAGGCGGACCGGCTCATCCTGATCGTGCGGCGCGCCATCGAGGCCTACCGCCTGCGCCGCGAAAACGACGAGCTGCGCAATCGCGTCGGCGACGACATGACCATGATCGGCTTCTCGCCCGCGATAGGTCAGGTTCGCCAGACCATCGACAAGGTCGCGCCGACCAACAGCCGCGTCCTGATTACGGGGCCGTCCGGCGCCGGCAAGGAAGTCGTCGCGCGGCTGCTGCACGGGCGCTCGCGCCGCGCCGGCCACGCCTTCGTTGCCTTGAACGCAGCCAATATGGCGCCTGAACGCATGGAGGAAGAGCTTTTCGGCACCGAGGCCTCCGCCTCGGGCCCGCGCAAGGTCGGCGTTTTCGAACAGGCCCATGGCGGAACGCTCTTTCTGGACGAAGTCGCCGAAATGCCGCTGGAGACGCAGAGCAAGATCCTGCGCGTGCTTGTCGATCAGACTTTCGAGCGTGTCGGCGGGTCGCAGCGTGTGAAGGTCGATGTCCGCGTCGTCTCTTCCTCCAGCCGCGATCTCGCGGAGGAAATCGCCAAGGCCCGGTTCCGCGAAGACCTCTACCACAGGCTGAATGTCGTGCCGATCCATGTGCCCTCGCTGTCGAGCCGCCGGGAAGATATTCCGTTTCTTGTCGAATATTTCATGGCGCAGGTGTCCAAGGCGACGGGCCTTCCGCCGCGCCGCGTCTCCGACGATGCGATGGCGGCACTCCAGTCGCATGACTGGCCGGGCAATGTCCGCCAGTTGCGCAACAATGTGGAGCGCATGCTCATCCTCACCTCCGGCGATTCCAATGCCGTGATCTCGACCGATATGCTGCCGGCGGAAGTCAGTTCCTCCTCGCAAATGTCGGTCAGCGGCACGGGCGGCGAACATATCATGGCGCTGCCCCTGCGCGAGGCGCGGGAAACCTTCGAGCGCGAATATCTGATTGCGCAGATCAGCCGTTTCGGGGGAAATATCTCGCGTACCGCCGCCTTTATCGGTATGGAGCGGTCGGCGCTGCACCGGAAGCTGAAATCGCTGGGTGTGGCAACATCGAACAGGCAGGAAGCCTGAGACAACTCAAGATACAGCGCCCACTAAAAGGCCGGAAAAATGAAAGTCATCGTCTGCGGTGCGGGTCAGGTCGGATTCGGCATCGCCAAGCAGCTCGCGGCGGAACAGAACGATGTGACTGTGATCGACCAGTCGCCGCAACTCGTGCAGCAGATTTCGGATTCTCTGGATGTCCGCGCGATCGTCGGCCATGGCGCGCATCCGGATGTGCTGGCCCGCGCCGGCGCGGCGGATGCCGACATGCTGATCGCCGTCACCTTTCATGACGAAGTGAACATGATCGCCTGTCAGGTGGGGCATTCCGTCTTTCGCGTTCCCACCAAGATCGCCCGCATCCGCTCCCAGAGCTATCTCCAGCCGGGCTTTCAGGATCTCTTCTCGCAGGACAACCTGCCCATCGATGTCATCATCTCGCCGGAACTGGAGGTCAGCCGCGCCGTGCTGCGCCGCCTCTCTCTGCCGGGCGCGTCCGACATTCTGAACTTCGCCGAAGGCAAGGTCGCCGTGGTCGGTGTGACGCTGGAAGAAGACTGCCCCATCGTCAATACGCCGCTTCGTCAGTTGACGGAGCTGTTCCCCGATCTCCGTTCCCGCGTGGTCGGTATCTCGCGCGGCGGCAAGCTTTTCGTGCCGCGCAGCGAAGACCAGATGATCGTTGACGACGAAGTCTATTTCGCCGCCGACATCCGCGATGTCCGCCGCACGCTCGGCATCTTCGGCCATGAGGAACAGGAAGCCCGCCGCATCATCATCGTCGGCGCGGGCAATATCGGCCTGTCGGTGGCGCTCGAGCTGGAACGCAACCATCCCGGCGTCCGCGTCAAGGTGATCGAGCGTCAGCGCGACCGCGCGGTCTACGCCGCCGACCATCTGAAGCGCACCATCGTGCTGAACGGCGACGGCCTGGACCCAGAGCTGTTGCAGGAAGCCGGCATCGCCGACACCGAAGCCATCGTCACGCTCACCAATGACGATCAGGCCAATATCCTCACCTGCGTGCTGGCCAAGCGCGAAGGGGTGGGGCGCACCATGAGCCTCATCAACAACCACACCTATACGCCGCTCATGCGCTCGCTCGGCATCGACGCCTTCATGAACCCGCGCGCCACCACCGTTTCCAGCGTGTTGCAGCATGTGCGCCGCGGACGTATCCGCGGGCTTCAGTCGGTGCATGACGGCGCCGCCGAGGTCATCGAGGCCGAAGCGCTGGACACCTCGCCGCTGGTCGGCAAGCCGCTGCGCGAGGTCAACCTGCCGGACGGCATCCTTGTCGGCGCCATCGTGCGCAGCGGCGAGGTCATCATTCCCGACGGGACGACCGAGATCATGGCCGGAGATCGCGTCGTTCTCTTCGCCCGTTTCGACCAGGTGAAAAAGGTCGAGCAGATGTTCCGCGTCAGTCTCGAATTTTTCTGATCCGAAGGGCGGAGTGAAGTCTTGTCGCATATTGCATATGTGAATGGCCGCTATCTCCCGCACCGGGAAGCGGCGGTGCATATCGAGGATCGCGGTTTCCAGTTCGCCGACGGCGTCTACGAGGTCTGTGGCATTCGGGACGGCAAGCTGATCGACGAAACCCGCCATCTGGACAGGCTGGAGCGCTCCCTGGCTGAATTGCGTATTCCCATGCCCGTCGCGCGCGCGGCGCTGGACTGCCTCCTGCGGGAGACGATCCGCCGCAACAGGGTTCGCGACGGCATCGTCTATTTGCAGGTGACGCGGGGCGTCGCGCCGCGCGATCACGCTTTCCCGGACTTCCTGCGCCCCTCCATCGTGATAACGGCGAAACGGAGCGACCCTGCGAAACTGGAAAAGGCGCGGACGGGCGTTGCCGTCGTCACGCGGCCCGACGAGAGATGGGCGCGCCGCGACATCAAATCGGTGTCGCTCCTGCCGAATATTCTGGCCAAGCAGTCTGCGCGCGAGGCCGGCGCCTATGAGGCGCTGCTGGTGGACGGCGAGGGCTTCGTCACGGAAGGGTCGTCGACCAATGTCTGGCTCGTCGATGCGGGGGGGCGGCTCGTCACGCGCCCGCTCGGTCCCGAAATCCTGAACGGCGTCACGCGGCAGGTTCTGGTCGAGGCGGCGAAGGCCGAGGGTATCGAGCTGGTCGAGCGCCCCTTCACCGTGGAAGAGGCCGCAAAGGCCGCCGAGATGTTTCTCAGTGCGTCCTCCGTGCCGGTGATTCCCGTCATCCGTCTGGACGGAAAACCGGTGGGAGAGGGCAAACCCGGCCCCGTCGGGGCCAGGTTGCGGGCCGCCTATTGGCGTCTGGCCGAGCTGAATTGACCGAAAACAGGTGGAAAGCGGCCGATTTCGTTCACTTTTCTGTTAAATCGTCCGCCGAGACGCTATTTCGCACTTGCAGCATTTTGGGAAACGTCCAGACTATACATACGGGGTCTAATGAGGGCGGGCTGTTCCGGACCGCCTCTTTAATAAGGCCGGAGCCAGTGCAGCGACGGCCGGATGAATGGAAAAGTGGGGTTTACCCATGAGCGAAAAAACTCATAACTTGCAGGACACTTTCCTCAACCACGTTCGCAAGAACAAAACGAACTTGACCATTTTCCTGGTCAATGGCGTGAAACTTCAGGGGGTAGTGACCTGGTTCGACAACTTTTGTGTGTTGTTGCGTCGGGACGGACATTCGCAGCTCGTGTATAAGCATGCGATATCGACCATTATGCCGGCCCAGCCCGTCCAGCTTTTTGAAGGCGACAAGGACGGCGAAGAGGCCTGAGAGCGCTAGTTGAGCGACTACGGACAGTCTGACGGGACCGACCGCGATCATGGCGGGAAATCGGGCAAGCGCGCCTTTCAGGTGACGCGGAGCGAGCCCACGCGCGCCTATGTCCTGGTGCCGTGGCTGAAATCCGCCGAACATGATGCGCGCCGCAAGGGTGTGCCGATCCGTTCCGCGGAAACGCAGCTTGAAGAAGCCGTCGGGCTCGCCCACGCCATCGACCTGAATATCGTCGGCCGCTCCGTCGTCTCGCTTCAGGCCGTGCGTCCCTCCACGCTGGTGGGCGAGGGCAAGCTCGAAGAACTGAAGGGCGAGATCGCCGCGCTCGATGTCGAGCTGGTCGTGGTCGACAACGCGCTCACGCCGGTCCAGCAGCGCAATCTCGAACGCGCCTGGAAGGTGAAGGTGCTCGACCGCACCGGCCTCATCCTCGAAATCTTCGGCGAGCGCGCCAATACGCGCGAAGGCGCGTTGCAGGTCGAGCTGGCTCACCTCAACTACCAGAAGAGCCGCCTCGTGCGGAGCTGGACCCATCTGGAGCGTCAGCGCGGCGGCCTCGGCTTCGTCGGCGGCCCCGGCGAAACCCAGATCGAGGCCGACCGTCGTATGCTTCAGGAGCGGATCACCAAGCTGGAACGTCAGCTTGAAACGGTGAAGCGCACCCGCGAACTGCACCGCAAGACGCGCCGCGATGCGCCTTATCCCGTGGTGGCGCTGGTCGGCTACACCAATGCGGGCAAGTCCACGCTCTTCAACCGGGTGACGGAAGCGGGCGTCTTCGCCGAGAACCTCCTTTTCGCCACGCTCGACCCGACCATGCGCTCGATCGAGCTGCCCTCGGGCCGCAAGGTCATCCTGTCCGACACGGTGGGTTTCATCTCCGACCTGCCGACGCATCTCGTCGCCGCCTTCCGCGCCACGCTGGAAGAAGTGCTGGAAGCCCAGCTCATCATCCATGTCCGCGATGCCTCGCATGAGGAAACCGAGATCCAGAAGGCCGACGTCGAAAAGGTTCTGGCCTCGCTCGGCGTGACGCCGGAGACCATGAGCGCCAACGATCAGCACATTCTCGAAGTGCTGAACAAGCTCGACCGCCTGCCCGCGGAACAGGCCGACGCGCTGCGCAACATGGCCGAACGCGATCCCGACACGCTCGCAATGTCGGCGCTGACCGGCGAGGGCGTCGAAACGCTCCTCCGGCGCATCGACGACCTCGTCACCGACGATGCGCATTACATCGCCGTGGACCTGCTCGCGGACGAGGGCGAGGCGCTGGCATGGCTTTATCGCAACAGCGATGTGCGCGAGCGCGAGGACCGGGAAGACGGGTCGATCCGGCTGAGGGTCGGTCTGGCGCCGGCCGCCATGGGGCGCTTTGAAAAACATTTCCCCGACATTGCGCGCCGCGCAGGCGAATTGCTGGCCGAGGCGGCGGAGTAGGCATGAGCGATCTGTTCGAGGATGTGGCGGCTCTGATCCGCGAGGCCGCGGAACGCGAAATCATGCCGCGCTTCCGCTCGCTGGCCGATCACGAGATTCAGGAAAAGGCCAAGAACGATCTCGTCACGGTTGCCGACCGCGATGCCGAGGCGTGGCTGACACCGCGCCTTGAGAAACTGTTCCCCGGCTCTCGCGTATTGGGCGAGGAGGCCGTGGCCGAAGACCGCGCGCTACTGGACATCGTGAAATCCGATATTCCGTTCTGGACCGTCGACCCCGTGGACGGCACCGGCAATTTCGTCGCCGGCAAGGAAACCTTCGGCGTCATGATCGGTCTGGTGGAGAAGGGCGTGACCACCCATGCCTGGGTCTTCCTCCCCGTGCCGGACGAGATGTTCATGGCCGAGCATGGCGGCGGCACCCTGCTCGTGTCGGATGGTCAATCCAGCTCCGTCCATGTGCCGCCCGCGCCGGCGGAATTGTCCGGCGCGATGGGGGCCTTGAACGATCATTACATGCCCGAGCCGTGGAAGACGCGCATTGCCGCGCTCGCGCCGCATATCGGCAAGCGCGTGTCGGTTGTCTGTTCTGCCTGGGAATACACGAACATTCTGCGTGGAGTGGAGCATTTCGCGATCTACCACCGCATGATGCCCTGGGACCACGCGCCGACGACGTTGCTGCTCCGGGAAGCCGGTGGCGTCATGCGTCGCATCGATACGGGTGTGGATTACGATGCGCGGAGCGAAAGCGGTCCCCATCTCGCCGCCGCGAGCGAAGACCTCTGGGCGCTCATCGCAACCTCTGTTCTTTCTCGCTAGAACTCTGTTCTATCTCACCGGAACTCAGCCCGGATTTCCCGTGCGCGTAATCGTCACGCGGGACCTATTGCTCGAGCCATACGGAGGGTCGTGATGTCCAAGCTGAAATTGAGCGGTGTGCCG
>NZ_JAASQO010000013.1 GCF_011762095.1 Parvibaculum indicum
CGCTGCGGCCGGCCCGGATAACGCCTCCGTCAGTCCTGTTGCATCGACGTCAAGCAGGACACTGACAATCGGTGCAGACTGTCAAGATAACGCGATCAGCTCCTCGCGGGCGCGTTCGCTGCGATCGCTGTGATAGCGCGAGAGATCGCGGTTCAGCCGGTGCTCCGCGCCGGCCCAATGCACGGTCTCGTGCGCGAGCGTGGCGTAATAGCTCTCCGGGTCGCGGAACGACTCGAAGGGCGGTATCTGGATGAGATCGAGCGACGGCGCGAAGAACGCCTTGTCGCCGCCATGCCGGATGGCGGCGCCGGTGTTGGCAAAGAATGCGTCGGCATGGGCGATGCGCTGCGCCGGCGCGGCGGGCGCCGCCGGCCGGCCGTAGAAGTGCTCCGGCAAGCCGTCCATCTGGTCGACGCAGAAGACCGAATAGGCGCGCAGGAACGGAATCGCGCGCTCGACTTCGTCGCCATGCTCGTCGGTTTCGGTTCTGGTGAACCGATTGGCATAGACGACGGTCGTAGCCGTCTCGCCCTTGCGGACATTGCCGCCGAGTTCGAGGGCCTGCTTGAACGTCATCCAGATCGGCGAGGCAAAGCCGCGCGCCACGGCCTCCGACCAGAGCAGCACGACATTGATGCCCTGATAAGGCAGGCCGTTGTGGCGCATCGGCCGCGTAATGCGTCCGGCGCCGTTCGCGGCGCTCCACGGCTGAACCCACGGGCGAACGCCGCGCTCCAGGTCGGCGACGATGCGATCTGTGATCCGCGCATAGATGGCAGCGCGGGACTTTGTTTCCTTACCAGTCATGATCCGAACCTCCGTTGGAGGCCGCGCCCATCGCGGCCCGTCACGGCGGTCCGCCGCGGAGGCCCGCACGGCCGCGCATCCGGTTGAGGTTCATGAGCGAGATGACTGGCGACGCGCCGGACCGGAACGTCAGTGGAGGACGGCCACGCCGTTGCGCTGCCGCGCAGGCCGGAGCATGGACCGAAAGCCGAGACGGGTCGCGATGGGCAACCGCATCTCTCCTTGTCCTGCCTTCTTTCCGCGGCCGCGCTGCGCGACATGAAAAAGGCCGGTCCCGAAGGACCGGCCAGAATTGGTCGGAGAGGAAGAAAGGCGGGGCCGAAGCCCCGCCGGCCGCATCACTCGAATGCCGCCATCTGGACCTCGGCCGCCTTGCGGCTGACGGTCTCGCCGGGATGCTCGGGCTGACGCTCGAACGGCTTCCAGCTCTCGCCGACGACGTGCTCGTAAGCGGCGATCGCGCCTTCGGCCGCCATGCGCAGGGCGTGCGCCTGCAGGCCGACCTCGGCGGCGAACTCCCGCTTGCGCTGGGCCGCGGAGTCGAAGCCGACGGGTCCGTCGAGGTCCTCGTCGCGGGCGTCGTTGGCCAGTCGCGCCGTCGCCTCGCGGGCGTCGGTCACGGCCCGGCTGTAGAACTGCCCGGCGCCGTGGGCGGAGCCGACATAGGAGCCGACGATGCGCTGCAGGTGGATCTGCATGGCGCGTTCGCTGAGGCCCTCGCCGAGCGCGTCCGCAGTCTCGGTGATGAGCCGCTGATGCAGATCGCGGATGCCGTCGCTGTCGAGGATGGTGAGACCGAAGCTCTCCGCGATGCGGGTGGCTTGCGCGGCGTCGGGGCAGACGAGCCGGATCATTTCGACCGTGGTGCCGCGGCGAAGCTGGACAACGCGGGCGCTGGTGCGGGGTGCGCGAGCGGTCTTGGTCATGGGAGTGTCCTTTCCTGGTTGCACCGTCGGGGTCGATCCGGCCCCTGCCGGACCCCCTTCGGGTGCGGTCGCCCGGCGCCGCCGGCACGAGGGCCGCTTCAAGACCCGGGGGGCCGCCAGGCGAGCGAGGTCCGGTTGGGACAAGCGGGGCTAAAGCCCTGCGCAGGCCGCGGCCGGGCCTTGCTGAGATCGGCGGGCTCCGGCCGCTTCCGGCTTGGTCTTGAAGCGGACCGCCGGGGGCGCAGACCGCAGCAAACCCGAGGGGAGGGCCGACAGGGTGCGGGCCGGTTTGGCGATGCCGGAAAGGACGGACCTGGGCACACCGATCACCACGCTCACGCCACGCTCCGCCGTCCGCATGCGCATGGCGGCGACGCGCGATGCGGCTAGATCAGACCGCCGCGCTGCTCTCCCGGCCGACAAGCGCACCTGCCATCCTCGACAGCGGCGGCGTCTGCCGGCTGTGCCGGCCTTGACCCGCATGGCCCGGCGCCGCAGCGTTCGCGCAACGCCTCGATCGCCGCATCCTGCCGGGCGAGCTTACGCGACAGGGCGTCGATCTCGGGCTGACGCTCGGCCGTGATGGCCGCGAGGTTCGAGCGGTAGCGCTTGAGGAACGCGCTCGGATCGGCGGGCTTGCCGTGGCGATATGCGACACGCTTGCGACCGAGCTGTGGAATCAGCGCCGTCATGCGACGGATGATCTGCCGGTCGATCATGTCGAGCTGGCGCTGCGTCTGGCGGCGCGCCTCCTCCATGCGCGAAAGCTGCGCGATACGTTGCGGAGAGGGTGTCATCGCGCCCTCCCCTGCCAGCCGATGAAGCTCGACGGGCCCGAATAGACCGGATGACGCGCCTCATCGACGACGAAGCCGAAGCGTCCGACCTCGTACTCGCCGGACGGCACGAGGAAGCGCCGTTCCTCAGTGCCCGCGCCGCGGCGGCCGCCGGGCGTGGCGACGACTTCGACAAAGCCCGGCTGCTGATCCGATGTGATCGCCGATACGACGATCCAGTCGCCCGCGTGCCGCTGCTCGAAGGCGCGGCGATCCCTTTCAAGAGACTCGCCGGGCTGAAGGATCGTGCCGAAGATCGCTTCCCAGGCGTCCGGCCAGCTATCCTTGATCGTGCGCTCGGCGCAGCGCCGCTCATAGCTGGTGAAGAGATGCGGGAAGGTGAGCGCGACGATCGCCCAGCCTGCATCTTCCTCGTACCAGCCGCCGCGCGACCGCAGCATGGAATGGACCTTGCGATTACGCTCGGCCGAGAGGTGGAAACCGCCGTGCCCAGCCGTCGAATGACAGACCACGCCCTCGGCATAGACGGTCACGCCCTGCGACCGGCTCCACGGCGTGTTCGCCGTGGAGCCGATCTCGCGGCGGCCGAGCGCGCGCTTCTCGCGCTGATGCTCCGCATTTTCCGCGACCTTGCCGCGGAAGGCCGCCTCGTCGGCGAGCTCGCCGGCATGAGCGTAGAAGTCGGAGCGCTCCCATTCGGCCATCGGCCGGCCGATGCGCCAGCCCGTGGCGAGATAGTGCCGGCCGTCGCGCGCCGGCAGCATCGCGAAGGCCGTGTCGGCGACATGGGCGACGAGGATTCCGTCTGCCGTGCGGCCGAACGCGATCGGCGGAAATGCGGTCGCGGAATCCGCGATCATCGTGGTGGAGGGTGCGGTCGTGCTCATGCAGCCGTCCTCCCCTCCACGACGGCGGCCGCGACCTCGTCGGCCGAAATCTCGCGCAGCACGGCGTTCGGATTGCCGTGCCGCGTCAGCCACTCCTGCGCGTCGGCGCGATGGACGGCGAGATAGACCAGCTCGCCGTCGTCGCCCGGCCGGTCGAGCACCTGGACCGAACCGACCTTCGGTCGCTCGGTCACGACGAACGTCAGGCTGCTGTCGACCGAAAACGTGCGGTGGACGCGAAGCACCACGACGCCGGCGCTGCCATAGTCGCCGGCATGCAAGGTGATGCTCGCGCCGATGACGGTATTGCCGACGCGGCGCTCGGCCTGCTTGCGGATGAGGCGGCCGCCGCTGTTGTTGTTCTCCCAGGCGCTGAGCTTCCTGCGATGGCGTTCCGGCGGGCGCGGCGCGCCGTCGGAGAAACGGATGATCGAGCCGAGCGGCGCGAGGTCGTAGATCAATTGTGCTGACATGATGTCCTCCTGTGCGGATGGTGGAAAAGAAGCCGCCGCCGGCATGGACCGGCGGCGGGTTGTCGTTCGGGAGAGGAGAAGGCCGGCGCTATTCCGCGGCTTCGCGGAAGGCCTCGTCGTCAGCGGCTTCGCCGCCATTCTCGCTGTCGTCGAGCGGCTCGTCGGACTCGTCGTCTTCGGCGACGGCGTTCGACGCGATCCAGCTCAGGAGCGCGGTCTTGTCCGGCGCGAACAACGCGGCCGGATGGACGAAGCGGCCCTCCTTGAAGTGCTCGACGAGGGCGGCCCGCGTGTCCTTCACCTTCTGGCGCGGCAGGACCGGCGTATCCTTGCACGAGCCCTCCAGCGCGTTGCGCGAGAGGCACGACAGGAAGTCGTCGCTGCCCATATTCGGCAGGAAGTTGTCGGCGCCGACGACATCGCCGGCAACGCGCGCGACGATGCCGCTGTCGGTACGGTTCTCCCGGCACGACAGCACCTCGGCGAGGATCGACCGTGCCGCGACGCGGAGCGCGTCGTTGTCGAGCACGAGTTGACCTTCCTGATCGAACAGGTTCACCGCATGGCGGGCGATCCGGCGATTGCCGTAATAAGTCCCGGCGCTGGCGGACGCGACGGAGACGTTCTGACCCGCGAAGGCGAGGATCAGCAGCGCCATCAGCGCATCGTCCTCGATCGGCGCGCGGGCGAGCGCCTCATGCAGCGCGTCGGTGCGGAAGTCGCCGATCATCTCGACGCCCTTGCGCGTCACGTCGGGACGCGGCTTAGAGATCGCGCCGGTCTCATCTGCCGCATCAATGGCGGCGGACGCGCCCTTGCCCTTCGGCTTCTTCGCCGCGGGCATGCGGTAATGCACCGTCTGCACGCGGCCGTCGCGGTCGAGATACATGGCCGTGCAATCGCTCTTCGACGGCTTGCCATAGACGCGCTCGGCCTTCGGCGGCAGCTTCACCTCGCCATAGTTCGTCGCTTCGGCGATGATGCCCTTCCTCGGCAGGTTCGCCGCCATCCACTCCTGCTGCGCGCCGAGGAAGGCCTCGACGTCCGTGGTGTAGCGGCTGTCCTCATCGGCCGGCGCGAACAGGTCCTCGACCCACTGGATGCCGTAGGCCTGGGCGAGGTCGTCGCCGAAGCTCGCATGACGTGCGTACATGCGGGCCTTGGTCAGCGCCTGCGCGACGCTCCACCACGACACCTGCGGATCGGCCTTCGACGGCTTGTGCTTCTTCCAGACCTCCTTCTGCTCGTCGGGCGAGGCCGCCGCGATCGTGCGGAGCTGACGCTCGTCGGGCATGTCGCCCTTGGCCATATGATCGAGCATCGCCGGCAGCACATTTGCGAGCAGGCGGAGCTTCCTGACCTGCCGCACCGGCAGCGTCAGGGCGACGCCGATCGCCTCTTCCGTCCAGCCGAGGGCGACAAGGCGTTCGATGGCGCGCCACTGATCGACCGGGTTCAGCGGCTCGCGCGCGATGTTCTCGACAAAGGAGCGCATGGCGCCGTTGTCGTTCGCCGCATCGTCGACGAGCACGTCGATTTCCTCGAGGCCCGCGGCGATGGCGAGGCGCACGCGGCGCCGGCCGGCGTTGATGAGGAAGCCGTTGCCGCCATCGGCCTGCTGCGACACGACGGGCGGCTGCACGATGCCGACGGCCTTGATGGACGCCAGCAACAGCGCGTCGGCCTGCGGCGTCGACTTGGTCTGGCGCGAATGGTCGGGATTCTCGACGAGCGCGCGCGGATCGACTTTCAAGAGATACATGGGATGCTCCTTTTCGGGGTTGGCGGACCGCGCCTCGCGGCCCTTCCTCGTCTTCTTTCCGAAGACACCCCCCGGCCCGCGGAGCGGTCGGGCCGGCACAACTGCGGCCGAGCAGCCCCTGCCCGGCCGGACGAGCGGGGCCAACAGCCCTGCGAAGGACGACGGGCCGGGCTCGCGCAGGCGGCGGTTGAACTCAAGCGTTGCCGGCCTGGCCGATCTGCGAGCGGGCCTTTCTCATCATCCTTTTCTTCACGCCGCGGCGGCCTGCTCGCCGCCACCCTCGACATCGCTCGCCAGGGCTTCCTCCACCTCCGCCAATTGCCGACGCTTTTCCGCCAGTTCGCCGTCGAAGGAAGAATCGCCGTCATCGCGCGCCTGATAGGAGGCGAGCCTGCGGCGGGCATCGGCCAGGCGCTGGCGGTAGCGCTCGCGCTCGCCTTCGAAATCGTCGATCGCGTGCTCGAGACGCGAGATCGCGCCGAGCGGCGTGACTGTGACGGGCAGCTCGATCTCGTATTCCGATCCGGTGCGGAGCAGCATGGTGCTGTAACGATAGCCGTCACGGCCGAAGCGCTCGCCGGAATATTCGAGATCGAAGCCGCCGATCGACGCGATGATGCTCTCACCCTCCTGCTGAAGCTGGACGAGGGTCAGGATTTCCTTCATCAGCGCACGGCCGGCATCCTTGCGCTCGACATGGCGCGTGCCGGCGATCGTCGCCGCGAAGGCCTCGCCGCTCGTCGGTGTGAGGCGCTCAATATCCTCGCCGATCTCGGCGATGCGCCGGGTGCAGAACTCGATGTCGCGCTCGGCATCGCGGAGCTGGCGGCGCACCGCATGCTGATCGTCGATATGGGCGGCGCGCAGCCGTTCGAGCCGCGCGATGTCGGCCTCGAGCCCGGCCTTGAGCATCAGACGCTGGTCGCCCGATGCGATCGCCTTCGCCATCGCGAACTGGTTGGCCTGGCCTTCGCCGAGATCCTCCAGGCGCCGGATCGAGATGTCGCCGGACAGCGCGGCCGCGATGAAGCGGGCCTTGCGCTCATTGTTCTGCCACATCGTGGCGTCGAGCGAGCCTTCGGTCGCATAGGCGAAGATGTCGATGACGTCATGCTGATTGCCCTGACGCTCGATCCGGCCTTCGCGCTGAGCGATCTGCGACGGGAGCCACGGGACGTCCAGATGATGCAGCGCCTTCAGGCGGAGCTGCGCGTTGACGCCGGTGCCCATCGTATCGGAGGAGCCGATCAGGAAGCGAACCTTGCCGGCGCGCACGTGGCCGAACAGGCGCTGCTTCGCCTCCGACTTCTTGTAGTCCTGCATGAAGGCGATCTCAGACGCCGGCACGCCCATGCGGATCAGCTCGTCCCTGATCCAGCGATAGGCCGAGAAGCCGCGGCTCTTCTCCACGGAAATGGTCCCGAGATCGGAGAAGATCATCTGCGCGGCGCCGGGCAGCTCATAGGGCTTGCCGTCGGTACGCACATAGGCGTTGTCCGCGGTTTCCCGCCAGATGCGCAGCGCGTTGCCGATCATCAGGTTCAGCTTGTTGTCCGCCTCGTTGTCGTTGTCCGCATCGACAAGGCGGAGGTCGATCGCGGCATGGCGGCCGTCGGTGATGACGGAGAGCAGGATGTCGTCGCCGGGCTCCGGCGGCCGGTCGCGCATCTCGATCGCCTTGATGCGCGCATCGAGCTGGATCTGGTAACGCTTGAACGCCGGCGTCGGCTTCGCCGTCATGATCTGGCGCTTGCCGGTCGAGATCGCCGGAATCTTCACGTATCGGCGCAGGTCGTCCGCCGTCACCACGTCGGCGAAGGACCGGAACATGGCGATCAGCTCGGGGACGTTGACGAAGGTCGCGAAGCGTGTGACCGGCTTGTATCGGCCGGACGGCTGAAGCTCGAGCTCGGTCGAGACATCGCCGAAGGTCGAGGCCCAGGCGTCGAACTCGTGCAAGCCGCGCTCGAGGAGAGCGGCGTAGCCGAGATAGCGCTGCACCGAATACATCTCACCGAGCGTGTTGGTGATCGGCGTTCCGGACGCCAAGATGAGCGCGCGGCCGGGATTTTTCGTCTCGATGAAGCGGGACTTCACATAGAGGTCCCAGGCGCGCTGCGAGCCGTTCGGATCGACGCCTTTCAGCGTCGACATATTCGTCGCGAAGGAGAGCTTGCGGAACTCCTGCGCCTCGTCGACGATGATCTGGTCGACGCCGATCTCCGAGATGGTGAGGAGATCGTCCTTGCGGGTGGCGAGCGACTCCAAGCGCTCCTTCAATCCCTCCTTCAAGCGCTCGAGGCGCTTGCGCGAGACGCGGTCGTCGCTCTCGACCTTGGTCAGCAGCGTTTCATAGAGCTCCAGCTCGTCCTGGATCATCTGCTGCTCGAAAGCCGACGGCACGCCGATGAAGCGGAAGGCCGAGTGCGTGATGATGATCGCGTCCCAGGTCGCCGTGGCCGCCCGCGACAAGAATCTGGCGCGCTTGTCCTTGCTGAAATTGGTCTCGTCGGCGACGAGGATGCGGGCGTTCGGATAGAGCGCCAGAAATTCGCGCGCGGCCTGCGCCAGGCAATGGCCGGGCACGACGAGCATCGCCTTGGCGATGAGGCCGAGCCGGCGCTGCTCCATGATGGCGGCCGCCATCGTCATGGTCTTGCCGGCGCCGACGGCATGGGCGAGATAGGTCGCGCCCGCGGCGATGATGCGCCAGATGCCGCGCTTCTGGTGATCGTAGAGCACGAAGGCGCCGGACGCGCCCGGCAGCTTCAGATGCGAGCCGTCAAAGACGCGCGGCACGATGTTGTTGAAGCGGTCGTTGTAGGCGCGCGCCAGCCGATCCGTGCGATCCGGATCGGTCCAGATCCAGGTCTGGAACGCGGTCTTGATCTTTTGCAGCTTCTCCTTCGCCGCCTCGGTGTCGACGACGTTGAGGACGCGGCGCTCGCTGTCGCCGTCTTTGATCGTGTCGAAGATCTGCGGCACGGACGAATTGAGCGCGTCGGAGAGAAGCTGGCCGGCGTGCCGCCGCTCGGTGCCCCATTCCGACGTGCCGGCGGCGATCCAGCCGAGCTGGCGGGCCTCGACCGTCCACGACGCCAGTTCCGGCATGTGGTGGATCTTGATGTCCGCGCCCATCGTCTCCTTGACGAAGGCGACGATGTCGTCCGCCGGAATCCACGGCGCCCCGAGCCGCGCGGTGATGTCGGAAGGCCTGAGATCGGCGGGCTGCACATCGCGCAGCGCCGCGACATTGCGCTCATAGGCGGGATCGAGCGCCGCCGCGGCCTCGGCCGTCACGAGCTTCGACCTGACGGCGCCGGAGAGATAGGCGTCGGCGCTCTGCCACGAGCCGTCCGACGGATCGCGGAAGATGGCGCTGCCGAGCTCGGCGATCACGTCCTCGACATCGCGATGCAGCAGCTCCGCGATGTGGTCGGGATCGACATGGCCGCGCTCGTTGAGCACGACGGCCAGCGCGTCGACCGCGCTGGTGATGACGGGCGGCGCCGGCGGCGCGATCACGCGCTCGGTGAAGATCGGCCCCGGCCGCGCGGTGTCGGATTCGAGGTCGTAATCCTCGATCGACGCTACGAGCCAGCAATCGGGATCGTCGAGGAAGGGCTGGAGATTGGGACGGCGATGCGTCTCGCGGACCTCGCCGGTCTCCTCATCCTCGCTCGTGGAGACGACGGTCGTGTTGATCGGGCCGAAGCTGCGCACGAAATTCGACCAGGCGATCCGCAGCCTGACCTGCGCGTCCTTCCACGGCCGGTCGAGCTCCTGGCATTTCAGGACCTCGCGCACGGCTTCGCGGATCGGGATGAGCTTGCTGATGATGCGGACGTGCTTTTCCGGAATCCCGTCGGCGCTGCGGCCCTTGCGGACGGTGACGGCGACGGGACTGCCGTCGAGGACCTGCATCAGGCCGTGACGGGTATCGAGGAGGTAGCTTCCCTCCCGCGCCGTGAGGCTTCCGGCGCCGGACGCCTGCGCAGAGGGCGCCTCGCCCTCCGCATCGAAGTCGATCGGCTCCGGCTCGCCGTCATAGAGGTCATCCGGAAGAGAAGTGATCGCAGCGGCGAGCGCGGATTCGAGATCCGCGCCGGCATTTGGCAGGCAAGTGTAGGTCTCGCCGAAGGGGCCGGAGGTCAGCGCGTGCGCACCGAGCACCATGTCGGGATGGCGGGCGAACCAGCGATTGACGCGGATGGCGCCGTCGTCCGCGGTCGCGGCGCGCACCTCCTCGAGATCGAGCCAGGATAAGTCGCCTTCCGCTTCGCCATGCTTGCGCCGGCGGAAGAACAGCACGTCGACAACGACGTCGGTGCCGGCGTCGGCGCGAAAGCTGCCCTCGGGCAGGCGGATCGCGCCGATGAGATCGGCGTGCTTCGCGATCTCCTCGCGCGCGCCGCTGTCGGCCTTGTCCATCGTGCCGTGCGAAGTGACGAAGGCCGCGAGCGCGCCCGGCTTCAACAGCCGGATCGCCTTGACGATGAAATAGTCGTGGAGGCGCAGGCCGAGGGAGCGCAGCGCGCGATCCGAGCTCACGGTGCGATCGGAGAACGGCGGGTTGCCAACGACAAGATCGAACCGCGCCGGCAGCTCCGTGCGCGCGAAGTCGCCGGCAACGATGCGAGCACGCGGCTGCAGGAGCCGGGCGATGCGTGCGGTGACGGGATCGAGCTCGACGCCGGTGACGTGGGTGACGTCGCACAGCGCCTCCGGCATGAGCGCCGGAAACAGGCCGGTGCCGATGCCGGGCTCGAGCGCCCGGCCGCCGCGCCAGCCGAGCCGCTGCACGCCCGCCCAGATGGCGCGGACGATGAACTCCGGCGTGAAATGGGCATACTGCGTGCAACGCGCCAGCGAGGCGTAGTCGGCATCGTCGACGGCATCCTGCAGCTCGGCGCCGATCTCGTCCCAGCCTTTCGCAAAGGCCGTCTCGCCCGGGTGGCGGAAGACGCCATTGGCGAGCTCGGAGGCGCCGAAGCCGGTGAAGCGGATCAGCCGCTCCTGCTCATCGCGCGTGGCGGGCCGTTCATCGGCCTCGATCTCAGTCGCGAGCCGCACCGCCGCGATGCTGTCGCGGGCGCGCTGTTTCCAGCCCCTCGCCAGGCCGCGGTCGCCGGCGAGATGAAAATTGGCGCCCCGCTTGCGTGAATCGGATCGAGCGGGCCGCGCCGATGCGGCCGCCGGCGCCGCGGGGGACGGCGTCGACGGCGGCGGATCGTCGTCGGGATCGTCATCGCCGGTGATGTCGGCGGCGAAGGCGGTGGCGCCGAGGCCGAGGCCCGACGAAAGCGCGGTGTTTCCGAAGAGGTCGAGGGTGAAAGGGTCGTCCTGCGCCATTGGGAAAGTCCTTCTGCTGGGCGCGCGCGACCGCGCCGCCGCCGCGGAGGGCGGCGGACGGGGCGGCGTTGCGGGATTGACGGGAGGAGCCGGCGCGACCGGCCGGCTGCGGAAATGCGAAGCCGGGCGCGCGGCCGGGCTGTTCGCAGGTCGAGAGTGACGGCGCGGGGCTAAGCCGCGATCGTCTCGGGCAGATGCCGGAGCTGAATCGGCAGCTTCGCCGCGATCTCGGCGTCGCTGAGCTCGTCGAGCAGCTTCAGCACGGTGCCGTGCCGGCCGGCACAGACGAGCACGGTGCGGCGGCCGCGCATGGCGACGGGCCAGCGTTCGCCGGCATAGCCGCGATAGTCGTCATGCGTGCTCGACCAGATATGCTCGAGCCGTTCCTCGCGCGTCATGGCGCGGACCGGCCGCGACTCGCGCTCGATGATCGCGGCCTTCATCCGGTCGGGCGACGCGCGGTCGGAGAGATCGCAATAGCCGTGAAACCAGCGCTGGCGGCCGTCGATGACGAGCGCGAAGAAGATGCTGGTCACGCTGTCCGTCATGAACTCGCGCATCGCGAACATATCGGCGCGCATGAACAGCGGCGGCAGGATCTCGAGCATGTAGTCATGCTCGGCCTCGGCGATCTCGAACCACTCTCCGGCGAAGAGATGGTCGGCGTCGCCTGCGCCATAGGCGGGATCGGCGCGATGGCGGTTGAACATGCGGTACATCTCATGGCGCGTGGCGACGCCCTGGAAGACCTTGCGGATTGTCGGGACGGCGTGCATGGCGGCTCCTTTCAGCCTTGCGGGCCGAAGCGCGAGCGATCGCCTGATCCCTCATCATTTCAGCCCTTCATCACGCCTTCCCGCGGGCCGCCTCTCCGGTCCGGCGGGTCAAGGGCCGCGGCACGCGGGCGAAGCCTCCCTTGACGCGCCGGCCGGGCATGCGGCATCGCGCCTTCATTCCTCTTCTTTCCTCCCTTCCTTTTCCTCCTCCGCGAGACGCCGCTCGGCATTGCCGATCGCGCCGAGCGCGGCCTTGAACAGCGCCGAGCCTCGTTCTCCGCGAGATCCGTGGCGGCCACGACGGCGAGGCTCGCGGCATGGATGTCGTCGTCGCTCACCGCATCCGGCGACAGGCGCGTCAGCGCGCTGTCATAAACGATGACCTCGCCGATCATCGTGCGCACCTCGGCTTCGTCGAAACGCAGGAGCACATGGCTGCGCGGCGCGGCCGCCGCGGCGGCTTCATCGCGGAACTGCGCGATCATCTCGTCGGTCGCGCAGGATCGGATCGCGTCGGCGGTGATGAGGGTGGCCATGCCGCCGAATCCGTCCGGACGCATCCGCGAGCAGGTGAAGGCCGACGTCACGACGATTTCCCAGAGCGTTGACGATCGCCGCACGATGTCCTGAAAGATCGTCGCCCATGACGTCATGGATAGGTCGAACTCGATATGCGTGTCGGCATCGGCGCTCTCCGCCAGGCGCTCCGCGGCGATGGAGTCGAGTGCGCTGTCGATGCCGGCCGAGTCCCGATGCGCGGCGCGCAGCTCGGCGGCGTCGACCTCGATGCACTCGGCCGGGCTTTCCTCGGCGAAGAAGTAGAGCCCGTCGTCATCAGCCTCGGCGCTGAAGATGTTCGAGAGCACGAGGCGCTCGAGCGGCGTCATGGCGATGTTCGGAATCGTCGTCTGCACGACGGTCGGCACGTAGTAGCTGGCCATGTCGGCCTCCTGAAAATGACAAAGCCCGGCATTGCGGGGATGGTGGATGCCGGCGCCGGATCAGTCCGGATCGCGGGCGCCGGCGAGGATGGCCTCGGCCTTGGCGATCGCGGACACGGCGCGGGCCTGCCAATAGGCGCGATCCGACGCCTCGGCGCCGCTCAGCACCTTCACCAGGCCAAGCAGCACCTCGAAGTGATCGGCATTGCGCTGCACGGTCTCGCGATAGTGCGAAGGGACCGGCACGGACGGGCCGCTATAGGCGCTGTCACGGCCTTCCCAGACGCCGGTGACATAGGTCTCGCCGGCGGTCTCGTAGTCCTGCTTCTCGTTGTCCCAGTCGTCGTCCTCGACGGCGAGCCGGCAGGCCTCGGCGAGGCTGTCCGCCTCGTAGTTGCGCTGCCGATAGACCGGCAGGCGATAGGTGGTTTCGATCGTGAAGATGGGCATAGGAGTCGTCCTTCCCTTCGGGTGTTGAAGGCACCCTCGGGGCGGCCGCCTCTCCGGTCCGGCGGGTCAAGGGCCGCGGCACGCGGGCGAAGCCTCCCTTGACGCGCCGGCCGGGCATGCGGCAGCGAGCACTCTTTCCCTCTCCATCCTTCTTCGGACTTCTCCCCAGCCCGAGCCGTCAGCGCGGCGGGCGCAAGGCCGCCTGCAGGTCCTCGTTCCAGTCGTCGCGCGACGGCCGCAGCCGGTCGTAGCCGCAGCCGGCTTCCCCGGCGATGGCGCGGATGCGATCGCCGAACACGTCACCCTGCAGGTTGCTATCGGTCGCGGCGACGAGCAGCACGCCCGGCCGGGCGGCGAGCGCGCGGATCGCCGCTTCCGTCGCCGGCGACCAGCCGCCGCCGGTGCTGACATAGAGCGAGCCGTGGCGCAGGCCCTCGATGGCGGCGAGGCTGGTGGCGTCGATCGCCGCCTCGGTGATGCAGACGCGCTTCGGATCGGCGGCGCCGATCCGGAACAGCACCTTCGACCCGTCCGTCGCGAAGCCGCGCCATTCCGGGCCGCGCTCCTCCCAGCCGGCGACGGCGCCCGACTCGTCGGTATGCGCCGCCCACATGCTGCCGCGCGGTCCCTCGCGCAGGACGTCCTGATCGACGGCCTCCTGAATGAGGTGATCGGGAATGGCGCGCGTCTCGGCAAGATAGCGCCAGGCCGGCGAGCCGGGGCGCGGTTTCAGGCGCTCGGCCCAGCGGCGGGCCAGCGGCGCGGTCGGCTTCTTCCGGACCGGACGTTTCCAGGCCGGCTCGGTCGGCGTGAAGCCGACGAGATCGGCGACCTGCTTCAGCGCGTCAGGAAAGCCGTCCGCGCCGAGATGCTCGGCAAGCGAGAAGATGTCGCCCTTGGCCTCCGACATCGGGTCGAACCAGCCGCGGCCGTCATGGATGACGATGACGATCTCGCCGTCGCCGCGGCGGTACTTCACCGCTTTGCGGGTGCTCTCCTTCAGATCGACCTTGAATCCGGCCTTCTCCAGAATGGCCGCGCAGGGCACCTTCCTGCGCAGCTCGTCGATGTCCTTCTTATCCATGACCCTATGCCGAACCCGCCATGCCGGCGATGTCCAGCCCTTTCCTCGGTTGGCTTCGCTTTTCCCGCCATGCGCGGGACCACGCCGACCGGCCGCGAAGCCTGCCGGGGGCAAGGGCGCGATGACAAGCCGTCGGAATTGCCGGGGCATCGCCGCGGCGCAGCCTCCCTTGCGCCCGGCAAGGCGCAAGCGGCAGCAGGGGCGCTGACGCCCGGCTCAATGAGCCGGACGCCACGGATCGTATTCGTGGACGATGCTGTCCTCGTCGCCGTCATATTCGCTGGCGACCATGACGCCGAAGGCGTCGTCGGACTGGAAGAGAACGACCGGCACCATCAGGGTGCGGGCGAGATCCCAGGCGTGGTTCTGGGCGAGATCGAGATTGTGCGACATGCGAGGCTCCTGTCTTCGGGAGCGGGACCGTCCCGCTCGACAGGCGTCCGAAGTGTCCGTGAGCGGCCGCGATCACCTCGAAGGCGCAGCCGGAGACGGTCGCACGCTTGCGTAGCGAACCCCTCGTGGGTTGATCGTGGAAGGCCGGTCCCGGATCAAGGGAAAGCCCATTTGAGAGCGGGCATGTCCCCTCGCCGGATGACACCTCAGCCACGCACAGGCGAGCGCCTCGCCTGCCACGGCCCGGCCCCACCCGGCCGACCACCTCTTCCGGCCGACCAGCTCCGAGACCATCGACAGCGGGGTGGCGTCATGACCATCCCGGACCCGGCATATCCGCCGGGGTGCGATCCGCGCGCTTCGACCTCATGCAGGTCGACGCTCGGCGCAAAGGACCGGCGATGCTTTCGCCTTAGAGAGGAGGACGCCCATGCCCGCAATCGGCTACGTCAACAAACTCGACGATGGCTCCTATCGCGGCACGCTGTGGACGCTCTCGATCTCGGCGGCGCTGAAGATTATGCCGAACAAAGAGAAGAAGCCGGACAGCGATCAACCGGATTTTCGGGTCTATGCCAACGGCGCGGAAATCGGCGACGCGTGGATTCGCCAGGGCAAGGAGACCGGCGCCGATTATGTTTCGTCTCGATCTCGGCGCCCGAGTTCGGTCCGCGCAAGCTGTTCGCCAATCTCGGCCGCGCGGCGGGGTCGGAGAGCGACGACGAGTTCGCGGTGATCTGGAACCCGACCGAATAGCACATACCCCGCGATCGTCTCCCGCTCCTTGCCCGCATAGCCGCGTCAGCGACGAAAGCCCGAAGGGTGAAGACCCGCGCAAGAGGGGCTTCAGCACAAGCCGCCGGCGCGGTCCCGCAGGGAGACGCCATCTCGTCTGAACGGCGATGAGCCCCTACATTGGGGCCCATGTGCAACAATTACGAGCAGCATGTCCGCTGGCAGGAATACTGCAAGATGATGCAGAACCTGGAGCTGGGCATCCCGACGCAGCAGACTGAGCTCGATCTCCCGGAAGCCGACGACATCAAGATCAACGATCGCGGCCCGGTGATGCGCATTGCCGACAATCATGTCGAGCTCGCCTCGATGAATTTCAGCTTCCCGCCGTCAGGCCGCGGCGGTCCCGTATTCAATTTCCGGTCGGAGGGACGGCGCTTCGACAACAGCAACCGCTGCATCATCCCGAGCAGCGCCTTCTTCGAGTTCGTCGGCAAGAAATATCCGAAAGCGAAATATCGCTTCGCGCTGAAGGGCTCGCCGATCACGGCGATCGCCGGCCTCTGGCGCGAAGGCCAGGGCAACCATCCGCCGAGTTTCACCATGCTTACGACGTCGCCCGGCGAGGACATCGCGCCCTATCACAATCGGCAGGTCGTAATCCTGGCACCGAGCGATTGGAGTGCTTGGCTCTATCTGACGAAACCTGAAAGCGAGTTGCTGAGGCCGCTACCGAAGGGTTCCCTCGGTGTCGAGTTGGTACGGAGCGGATCGGATTAAGCGCAGAAACATAGGCCTTTGTTACAAAGTCGAATGCAATGTGATGGCAGTGAAGTTCACGGGGTGCGGGATGGGAGATGCGAAGCGAAAGAAGATGCTGGGTGCTTCAGTTGTGCGGCGAAACGAACTGTCGCGCCGTTTCGAGCAGCTCGGCATCGACATATCGACTCCTGGTTTCTACGACGATCCCGGATTCTTGACGGAGGAGCGCCGGGATCGGCGTTTTCTTGAGGCCTATGCCGAGTGGGTCATACATCGCGAGCGGTTGCCCGAATACGACGCGCATGTCCGAGACGTCCTGGGGAAGCTCGCTCCAATCATCTCGGCGCGAATGGATCGCCATCAGTGGTTCGGCTCCTGCATCGCCGTAACCGGGATGCTGACGAGGATGCTGGATCGTCTGGGGGTCTGGAATACCGTGATGCGAGGCTCCGTTGCGATAAAGACGGTCGACGGAGCGTCTCGGCATTTCGCAATCGTCGACGAGGACGAGGGTCGGGGCTTTGAGACGGGACACTACTGGTTGATCGCTCCGCCTTTCGATATCGTTGATCTGACGCTCTATCATCAGCGTTGGCGCGCAGGAGATGAAGCGTTCCAGGCGCTCGCACCGAAGGTCGTGCTTGCAGAGCGAACGGAGGTCGTCAAAGCCCGCGCTGACGATGTTATTGCACCCGCGCTGCTTCGATCGGGAACGGACGCGGAAATGCACCGGGCGTTGTCCGACCAGAAGCGCTTTGGCGCGATTTTCCCGGCTCGCAAGGTTGGCCTGGGTGGGCTGGAGCTGCGATATGTCGCTTCGGGATCGACGGCCCCCGACGTCCCCCTCGAGCGCGTGAATCTCGAAGCGAGAGCCGGCGTCCCCGCGATTCAGATTTGGAATGAGGATGTCGCCCCAGCTTTTGGGATTCGCTAGCGGCGGCGGCGCTGTCAGAAATATTCCTCGACCTTCACGTTGATCTCAATTCGGCCAACAACTTCGCCGCCAACGCGCGTCGATGCTAGTGTCCTGCAAAGATACAAATCTGGGGGTAAACGTGGGGGAAGGGCAATCGAACATTTCGCACTTCTTCGAGACGATGAAAGTCCGCTTCGAGAAATGCTTAGATCCAACACTTTCATGCACCGAAAAGGCGATCAACGCCCATTCCGTGCAGAACGCGACGTCTCTCGGCCTTATTGCCGAAGACAATCACGTCTAAGAGCTCCGCATGCGCGTCAAAAATGGCTCGCCGGAATGCCTTTTCGAGAAAGTCGGGCGCAATCAGGCGTCCACATTTCCAGGCTTTTGCAGCCGGCACGACACGGAGATTTTCAAGCCCCTCGACACAAAGCCGCTGTCGCTTGACGATGCGGAGCAACTGTTTCTGATCGCCTATCGGTCTCTCACACGAGAGCTGCACACCGTAATGGAAGCAGCGATGCGTCTGCAGACCACGCTCGAACGTCAGATAGCGGAAGGCCTCGTACCAAAGGACAAGCCATCGCCGGCTATGACGGAAGCTACGGCGCACATGATTAAGGCCTGGGGCGTGTGGAAGCATCGCTTGGAGTTTTACGACCGGCCATTCGCGAAAAGCCGATTTGGAGACGTGCTCCATTCGACGTTTGTGATTGAGGGCCGCAAGCCCGTGCTGGCGTCGTCCTCATTCTTCTCAGTTGACGACAAGGCGTGGGGCAAACGGTTCGCAGCGGTGACTCTCAATGTCATTCCGACATCAACGACGGAAGCCGCCGTGATCGTGAGCTATCCGAAGGAGCAGTCCGGAAAGGCCCGCCGCTACGTCGCGCCGATTTTCCTGAAGAGCGGGGACGCGCGCCTGTCCGCGCTCTCGCACATGCTGGTGGATCGGGCCGAGAACTTCTTCGTATCTCCGCAGCATGTCGAGGGCTGGACTGCCGAGAAACGCAAGGCGATCGAAGAGGCGTTCGTGGGGACGGTGATCCGGGGCGAACCGGCAACGTCGTCGTCGGATCTGATGCTTTTCTGACCCCGCGGACGAGGTGTCAGGGAATCCGCTCCGACCGCCACTGGCCGTCTCTGCCGTGGACGAGGCGCCAGCTTCGCGACGTCACCTGTGTGCCCTTCGCCGTGCGATAGGCGGGAATGGCGAGATGGATCGCGTCGTCGAAAGCCCACCGCCCGCCTCGCAAATCTGGTCGACTTAAATGCCTGTTCATGATTTGTACTATAGCCTCGAGATTCGGGGCAAGTGGGAATGCTGCAGCAGGTCAGGACGGCAAGCCAAACAGACGCGGGGAGAGACGGCCCTCTGGCCGGGCTGAATCCGAAGCAACGGCGCGCCGTGGAACATGGCTGCGCTGACCTGAACGATGTCCCGCCTCTGCTCATCATCGCCGGCGCCGGCTCGGGCAAGACCAACACGCTGGCGCATCGCGTCGCGCATCTGGTCGTTTCAGGCGCCGACCCGCGCCGCATCATGCTGCTGACATTCTCGCGGCGCGCCGCGGTCGAGATGCAGCGCCGCGTCGAGCGGATCATGGCGAAGGCGCTCGGACCGAACGCCGGCGCGATGGCCGATGCGCTGGCCTGGTCGGGGACATTCCATGCGATGGGCGCCCGGCTCCTGCGTGAATACGCGGCGGACATCGGACTGGATGCGGCGTTCACGATCCACGACAGGGAAGATTCCGCCGACCTGATGAACCTCGCGCGGCACGATCTCGGCTTTTCCAAGATGGAGAAGCGCTTCCCGATGAAGGATACGTGTCTGGCGATCTATTCGCGCGCCGTGAATGCGGAAACGCCGCTCGGCGAAGTGCTCGGCGGCGTCTTCCCCTGGTGCGCCGAATGGGAGGCCGAACTGCAAAGGCTGTTCGGCGCCTATGTCGAGGCCAAGCAGAAACAGAACGTGCTCGATTACGACGATCTGCTGCTCTACTGGGCGCAGATGATGATGGCGCCGGCGCTCGCCGACGATCTCTCAGGCCGCTTCGATCACGTCCTGATCGACGAGTATCAGGACACGAACAGGCTTCAGGCCTCGATCCTGCTGAACTTCAAGCCGACCGGCCGCGGCCTCACCGTCGTCGGCGACGACGCTCAGTCGATCTATTCGTTCCGCGCGGCGACGGTGCGCAACATTCTCGATTTTCCCGGTCACTTCACGCCGAAGGCCGAGCTGATCACGCTCGAGCAGAATTATCGCTCGACGCAGCCGATCCTTGCCGCGGCAAATGCGGTGATTGATCTCGCCTCCGAGCGCTTCACCAAGAACCTCTGGTCTTATCGCGCATCATCCGATCTGCCCGCGCTCGTCAACGTCGCCGATGACAATGCCCAGGCCGGCTACATCGTCGAAAACATTCTCGCCAATCGCGAGGCCGGACAGCGCCTCAAATCGCAGGCGGTCCTGTTCCGGACGTCGAGCCACAGCGCGACGCTCGAAGTCGAGCTGACCCGTCGCAACATTCCATTCGTCAAATTCGGCGGCCTCAAGTTTATCGAGGCGGCGCACATCAAGGATGTGCTCGCCGTGCTGCGCTGGGCGCACAATCTGCGTGATCGCGTCGCCGGGTTTCGTGTGGCGCAGCTCCTGCCCGGCGTCGGCCCGGGCACGGCTGCTAAGCTTCTCGACGGCACCGCCGCTAGCGGCAGCGCGGCCACCGGCCTGCACGGCTTTCGCCCTCCGGTTGCTGCGGTCGCGCATTGGCAGAAGTTCGTCGAGACGATGAGCGCGCTACATCTCGGCGCAGCCGGATGGCCGTCCGAGCTCGATCTCGCCTGCCGCTGGTATCTGCCCTTCATGGAGCAACGCTACGAGGACGCCCTACAAAGGCAGGCCGACCTTACGCAGCTTGCGCAGATCGCAGCCAGTTATCCGACTCGCGAGCGTTTCCTGACCGAACTGACGCTCGACCCGCCCGATGCGACGAGCGACCAGGCCGGTCCGCCACTGCTCGATGAGGATTATCTGATCCTCTCGACCATTCATTCCGCCAAGGGCCAGGAATGGTCGTCAGTCTTCGTCCTCAACGTGGTCGATGGGTGCATTCCGTCCGACCTCGGCGTCGGCTCGACGCCGGAGATCGAGGAGGAACGCCGGCTTCTCTACGTCGCCATGACGCGGGCCAAGGATCAGCTTCATCTGATGGTCCCGCAGCGTTTCTTCACGCATGGCCAGCGCAGCTTCGGTGATCGCCACGTCTATGCGCAGCGCACGCGCTTCATCCCGAACGCCATCACGAAGCATTTCCAGAGCCGCCACTGGCCGCGTGCTCAAGCGGCCAGTGCTGCTGCACGGTCGACGCGGACGCCGATCGACATGAAGGCGCGCATGCGTAGCATGTGGGGAAACACCTAGAAGCGACGCTGCCTATGTCCGCTTCACCGCTGGCCGCGGAAACAGGCCGTATCTTCCGAGTTGCTCGTTCTTGGTAAAGAACGTGGTCTGAGACCTAGTGCGCACAGCGTTCGACGGCGTGTCGTTCTCCAAGATGATGACCTGCCGATCGTCATGCTTTGAGAGATACTCGTAGAAATGGTCGCGAACGTCAGTTTCCGACAGATCGTCCTCGTCGTGTTCAGGCTCGCGATACGCTAGCAGCGGGGTGTCCAGCACGACAAATCCAGGGTGCGGCAAGTCGTTGTCCCGCGTGAACTCAAGAAGCGCGACGTTGAACGCCGAGTGCGTGATGGCACGCATACCTTTGCCGCGACTGCCTCGAGGTTTCCCGGAGATCACAAAGTCTTTCGAAGATCGGTCAAAATGCACTCGCTCCGTCTCCGGAAAATTCCAGGCCTTGAGGAGCAAGCGCAATTGCTCCGAGAACAGATCCAACACTGACTCTGAAAGACCCGACGCTGGCTGTGCAGGCGCTGCTTGCGGCTCGGACACGTCTTCCTCGAGTTCGGCCTTTCGCTCCTCCAGGTCGGAGATCGACTGGAACAGCGAAAGCGCATTAGTCACAGACGTACGCTTCTCCGTGATCTCGGAATAAGTGGCCCGCTGACCTTGCAGGGTCGGGGTGATGCGCAATAGCTCCGCATCGGTAGCCGTAAGCTGTTGCTCCAGGCCCGGCTTCGATGCCTCAATTGACGCAATTTCGTCGTTGAGCTGCTGGACAGTCTCGGCGAGTTCTTTGGCAAGCAATTGAATTTTGGACGCTTCTGCGTCCGCCGCTGCAACGACGACCTCGATGTTGCCGTCGCAACTATCATCGTCTGGATTTTGGTGCTCAGCCAATGCGCCGCAAAGCGGACAGCGCCCCGGTGCTAATGCCCCTAACAGCGACCCCGCCTCCCTGAGGCCGGCGAGCCGGCGCAGGTCCGACTGGTAGCTTTGGGAAAGCAGATCGAAGCGCGCGAGCAACTCTTCAATTTCAGCGCGGCGAATATCTGCATCATCGATTGCGGCACGAAACGAGCGCCTCCGCGCCGCAATTTCTCTGAACTCGAATTCGAGCTGCTGTAGGCCGGTCTTCTCAATCTCAAGAGTATCCTCAAGTCTGCCGAGCTGGTCTTCCAACTCGGCCACGTCGTCTTCCTCACCGACGATGCTGGTCAGCTTATCCTTATAGCTTGAGATCAATTCGTTGATGATCTCGGTCTTTGCCGTCCTGCTCGTAACGCGTGTTCGATCCTCGTCAACAGCCTGCACGGCGCTGTCATCGACCCCCGTTACGAGAAGCTTGAATACAGACATTTCAGGTGTCCGCGTCAGGTAGTCACCGGATTCGATCGGGGAACCGCGCTTCTGGATGTCCCCTTCGGGCACTACACAAAGATGCACAAGATTCCGAAAGCTCAGCGAGTTGGTCTCGCCGCGCGCATTCTTCTGAATGCGTTTGCCGGAGAGCCCGAGAAGGCCAAGCAGAAACATCGAGACGTTGTTATTGCGCTGGGGATTATGCTTGCCGTTGAGAACGATCGGTGTTTGGTCCGCCGGGATCGATTTATGCAGCCCTTCAAAGAGCGAGTACTTGCCGCCCACCACCGCGCGCGCAAGCGTATAGGGCTTTCCTTCTGGTGACTCGAAGCCGAGCCATACCCGATCGTAGCCTACGCGCTCAGGTATATCGCGAAGGTCTTCTCCACCTCCGAGCATGAAGTCGATCGATTCCAGAATGAACGATTTGCCTGTCTCGGACGCGCCATAAATGACATTGAGACCGGCACCAAACTCGATCTCTGCTGTTGACTTATTCGGGCCGGTAAAAGCCAAGTGTCGCAAGGCAAGTGCTGCTGCTGTCAAGACGCACCTCCCGCCGAACTTTTCTCTACGACGTGGAACTGCTCAACCCATTTGTCGAAATTCTCGCGCATTAGGGTCCGGAAGTCATCGTCGCCCATATCGCCAAAAACTTCTGCCACCCATTGAGCGCGAAGCTGCAAGAGGTTCATATACTCGCTGGTTAGAGTGGAGAGGAAAACCTCCGCCATCTCACCCGCGCGATAGACGATGCCAGAGCTATCCACGACGCGCTCGACCAGCTCTCTGGACATCATCAGATGGAGGCCGCGCTCAACAAGTTCCCTCCTAACCAGAAGCTCCGCACTTCGAAGAGGCAGCTCCGGGTGCAGGCTCGCCGGGCCTCCCACGTCGGCGGTGTGTACGACGAGATAGTCGAATGCGACCATGCGCTGGAGGTCGAATGCCTTCGGAAACAGAGCCGCAAGCACTCCAACGGATCGGATGCCCGTCTCAAGCGGGCTATTGAAAGGCAGGCCCCTCCGCCTGATAGCGGTCACTTCTTCCATTTGAGGCGATCCACATTGGCGAGCTGGTGACAGATCCCGCGTCGATCGTGAATCTTCACAACGCTGATGAGGCCGTTCTCGGTCAGGGGCAACATGGTCGCAGCATGGGTAACGGCCGTCAGGCAGGCGAGGCCGTCCGCATGAACCGCTTCGGCAATGTCCACGATACCGGCATGCACCTCGTCTTGCAGCGATTCGAAGGTGCCCGGGGGCACTGTATCGCGAGCAAAGTTCCGCAGCGATTCGGCTTGGTAAAAGTTTTCGCGTTGCCGGTGATAGTGGCTTGTCAACTCGGGCCATGAGCTGAGGTCGTCGAGCTTTGTAAGCATCATCTTCTTGTTGTCGCCATAGGCTTCGAAGAGGTGATGCAAATAGCGACTCTCGTCATCTGCGGGAACGACGGGTGGCTTTCCTGGTACGGGCCGCGCTGCGAGCCCACCGCCAAACCTCGCGGAAAAGTAGGGGGTGTGTCTATGCTCGTCGATGACCTCGAGCGGATTCTTGTAGCTGAACGAGCTGTAGTCGTACTGCTCGCAATAGGTCAGGAAGGCGCCTTGGAGCTGGATGGTTTGGGTTGATGTTATTTTCCCTGCGCACCATTCACCCCATTTCTCGAATAGCTTCTCCTTGAGCGCGGTCGGCTTCAGAAGCAGCTTTTGCAGGCTGATACCGCACCCTTTCGGCGCCATGAAAAAGTATGCGCGTGGGGGTGAAAACTCCTTATTAAATGAGTGCCAGAGCATCTTCCCGATTTCTGGCAAGACGTCGCTTGGTGTCAGCGCGGAATCGTAGTGCTTGCATTGGAAGTTATCCCAGATGCCAAAAAAACCCGACGCATCCTCCAGCCCGGCAACATCGATACCCATATCCGTTGCGCCGGCGAGACGGACGACCTTAGCGTAACCAGTCTTCTTGCCGGTCGCCCATTCCTGTATGAACGTCTCCCATTCTTCCGGCGAGTAGATCAGAATCTGTTGCTGCGGCGGGATGACTTTTCCGTACTGGATTTTGGCGGAGTTGGCGGGCGGCTGTTCTGGGTCCGCCAGCTCATCCGCCGGCAACGTCTTTGAGATGTCAGCTTGGTCTTCCACACGCGCCTCCCCCAGCGGCTAGATTACACAGTACGGATATTGGAATAAAGTCGCTGCGCTTTGTTATCGCACGCTTGGCCGGCCTTGGCCGGAAGCGGACCGATTGTCCGTCCACGACGCTGTCACCGCTTATCTGAAATCCCGCGGCTTCACCTTGATCTGGTCGATGTGTCCGTACGGGTCGACGATGTTGCGCGGCCGCGGGCCTTTCGGCAGGCCGCGCGGATCAGGCGTGGGGCTGCCGTGATGCAGTTCGTCGCCGCGGCCATGCGGCAGCGGAAATGCGTCGTCGCGCTCGCCGACGCTGGCAAGCTCACCCGATAGATCGGACAGATGGCGCGCCACGAGATGCACCACCTCCCCTTCCCGCTGAATTCGCCCGCGCACCAAAAGCATACCCGCCGACAGCACGACGCGCCGGTATTGCTCGAAGACCTGCGGCCAGATGACAAGATTGGCGATGCCGGTCTCGTCCTCGATCGTGATAAACATTACGCCTTTGGCGCTGCCGGGCATTTGCCGCACCAGGACGAGCCCGGCAGCCTCGAGCCAGCGGCCGTCGCGCCCCGCCATCGCCTCCGTGCAAGTGACAATGCGCCGGCGCGCGAGATCGGCGCGCAGGAACGACAACGGATGGGCGCGTAGCGTCAGGCCGACATGGCCGTAATCCTCGACCACCTCGCCGCCGGCCTTCATGGGGCGTAACGCGACGGCCGGCTCGTGGATCTCCGGCACGGTCCGCGCTTCGCGCGCCGCGGCGGCCGCGAAGAGCGGCAGCGGTTCGTCGCGCAACGCCTTGATGGCCCACATGGCATCGCGCCGCGGCAGACCGAAGGCCGGCCGAAACGCATCGGCGTCGGCGAGGTGAACGAGCGCCGCAGCCGGCACGGCGGCGCGGCGCCATAGATCGTCGACCGACGAGAATGGCCGATCGGCACGGGCGGCGATGATCTGCGCGGCGTCGCCATTGGCCAGGCTGCGCACCATGCGCATGCCGAGTCTGACTGCGAAGCGGTCCTCATGCTCGGTCGGCTCCAGCGTGCAATCCCATCGGGATCGGTTGACGTCGACGGGGCGTACCTCGACGCCGTGATCGCGCGCATCGCGAACGATTTGCGCCGGCGCATAGAATCCCATCGGCTGGGCATTGAGCAGGGCCGCGCAGAAGACATCCGCATGATGGCATTTCATCCAGGACGACGCGTAAGCCAGCAAGGCGAACGAAGCGGCATGGCTTTCAGGAAAGCCGTAACTCCCAAAGCCCTCGAGCTGCGAGAACGTCTTCTCGGCGAAATCGCGGGCGTAGCCATTGTCGATCATGCCGTTGACCAATTTGTCCTTGAAGGCCGAGACGCCGCCCGTGTGTTTGAACGTGGCCATGCTGCGGCGAAGCTGATCGGCTTCGCCGGGCGTGAAGCCGGCCGCCGTGATCGCGATCCGCATCGCCTGTTCCTGAAACAGCGGCACTCCCAAGGTCTTGCCGAGAACCGCTTCGAGCTCCGGCGTCGGATAGACGACGTCCTCCTTGCCCTCGCGCCGGCGCAGGTACGGATGGACCATGTCGCCCTGGATCGGTCCCGGCCGCACGATCGCGACCTCGATGACGAGATCGTAGAAGGTGCGCGGCTTCAGCCTCGGCAACATGCTCATCTGCGCCCGGCTCTCGATCTGGAAGACGCCGAGCGTGTCGGCGCGGCGGATCATCGCGTAGGTGCGCGGGTCCTCGGCGGGAATGGTCGCGAGATCGAGCGTGACGCCCTTGTGCTCCGCCAGAAGATCGAAGGCGCGCTTCATGCAGGACAGCATGCCGAGCGCGAGACAATCCATCTTCATCATGCGCAAGGCGTCGACGTCATCCTTATCCCACTCAACGACTTGCCTATCCGGCATCGCCGCGGGCTCGATCGGCACGAGATCGTCGAGCCTGTCGCGCGTTAGGACGAAGCCGCCTGGGTGCTGGCTGAGATGGCGCGGCGTGCCGATCAGCGCGCGCGCCAGCTCGAGCGCGAGGCGAAGGCGCCGGTCGCCGAGATTCATGTTGAGGTCGGCCGCGTGCTTGTCCTCGATGCCGGTCCTCGACCAGCCCCAGACCTGGCCGGACAGCATCTTGATGGTGTCCTCAGTCAGGCCCAGCGCCTTGCCGACGTCGCGCAGCGCGCCTTTCGATCTGTAGCGGATCACTGTCGAGCACAAAGCCGCGCGGTCGCGGCCGTAGGTCTCATAGACCCATTGAATCACCACTTCGCGTCGTTCGTGCTCGAAATCGACGTCGATGTCGGGCGGCTCCTTGCGCTCGACGCTGACGAACCGCTCGAACAGCAGGTCGTTACGATCCGGGTCGATAGATGTGATGCCGAGCACGTAGCACACGGCGGAATTGGCGGCCGAGCCGCGGCCCTGGCACAGGATGCCCTTCGATCTGGCGAAGCGGACGATTGCGTTGACGGTGAGAAAATACGGGGCGTAATCGAGCGTGCGGATCAGCGCCAGCTCATGCGCGAGGATCTTGCGCACCCTGTCGGGCACGCCTTCGGGATAACGCTCCGCGGCGCTCTCCCATGTAAACTTCTCCAGCGCCTCCTGCGGCGTGAGGTCCGGCATCGTCCGCTCTTCCGGATATTGATATTCGAGCTCGGACATTGAGAAGGTGCAGCGCTTCGCGATCGCAAGCGTACGCGCGAGCGCCTCGGGATAGCGCGCAAACAGCCGGTGCATCTCTTCAGGCAGTTTGAGGAAGCGATCGGCATGGCGTTCACGCCTGAAGCCGAGTGCGTCAATCGTGACGTTATTGCGGATCGCGGTGACGACATCCTGCATGATGCGACGCCGAGGTTCG
Organism: Parvibaculum indicum; assembly: GCF_011762095.1. Lineage (GTDB taxonomy): Bacteria > Pseudomonadota > Alphaproteobacteria > Parvibaculales > Parvibaculaceae > Parvibaculum > Parvibaculum indicum. The sequence goes on from NZ_JAASQO010000013.1 coordinate 26,812, forward strand.
TGAAACAGCACGTCATTGGTCACGACGGTATCGACGCGCAGCGACGCCGCGAGGTTCGCCAGCTCGTGCAGCCGGAGCTGGTCGTTGGGCCTGCGGCGCAGCGTCAAGGCGAGGTAACCGCGATCGCCGAACGCCTCGCGCAGGCGGCGCAGCCGTTCGGCGCAGGGCGCGTCGGCGTCATCCGGGAGAAGGATGGCGATCAGGCCCTCGCCATAGGCGACGACATCGCGCCATTCGAGGTGGCATTTCGCTTTGCCGGCGCGGCGCTTGCCTTCCGACAGCAGACGGCAGAGCCGCGCATAGGCCGCGCGGTCGGTCGGATAAACGAGCAGCGAGAAGCCGTCGGCGAGGTCGAGGCGGCAGCCGACGATCAGGCGCACGCCCGTCACCTTGGCGGCCTCATGGGCGCGGACGATGCCGGCCAAGGAATTGCGGTCGACGATGCCGAGCGCCTCGATGCCGAGCATGGCCGCCTGCGCGAACAATTCTTCGGCGCTGCTCGCGCCTCGTAGAAACGAGAAGTGCGAGGTCGCCTGCAGCTCGACATAGCGCGGGCCGCTCATCCGAAGATTCCGTGCAGATACCAGCGCTGCGAGCCGGTCTCGCCATGCTCGCCGTCGCCGGCGCGATAAATCCAGAACCGCTCGCCCTGCTCGTCCTCGACGCGGAAGTAATCACGCACGGCGTCGAGCTCGGCGTCGCTGCGCCACCATTCCTCGAAGATCCGCTCGGGCCCATCGGCGCGCCGCACGCGCCGGCGCATGCCGCGCCAAACGAATGTCACGGGCGGATGATCGGGCAGAAGCGCCACGGTCTCGATCGGCTCGGGCGAGGCAAGGAGCCGCACCGGGCGCGGCCACGATCCTGACCAGGATGCGCCGGCGTCCGGCGACGCCGGCGACGCGCGCGCGACCGATCGTTCCGGCACGTCGCTTTGAAGGGGCACGATGCGATAGAGCCGTTCGCCGCCGATGCGATTGGACAGCGTGTCGATCAGGTCGCTGATGTCCGCCTCCGGCGGCGCGGCGAGATCGGAGATGATCTGCTTCGCGTCCAAGGGCTCGGCGATCGTCGCGGCAAGCCGCATCAGCTCGATGCCGAAGCCGGGATCAATGGTCTCGATCTTGTCGGTGAGGAGCCGCGTCAGGCGCCTGGCGTCGCGCACCGGCAAGGCCGTGCCGACGCGGACCGCCACCATCCGCGCATCGACGCGGTGACAGAGAAGGTCGAGGCGCCGGGCGCCCTGCCCGCGCGCCTCGAGCAGGATGCAAAGCTCGCTCACCAGCTTGGCGATGTAGCGGGCGATCGTCTCGGCCGCTGAGATCGGCTCGGGAAATTGACGCCGCACCTCGGCGATCTCGGCGGGACGGATCGGGTCGATCGGCTCGCTGAGACGGCGCATCGCCTGGTCGAGGCGGCGGCCGATGTCGGACCCGAAGCGCAGCGCGAGCGGCGCGCGCGGGGTGCGCTCGAGATCGCCGATATGGTCGAGGCCAAGCCGGCGCAGGCTGTCGACGGTCGTGGCCGGCAGCCGCAATGCCGCGATCGGCAGGGACATGATCGCTGCGGCGCTCTCCCCGGCGGGAACGACGAGCGTCGGCTGTGCGGCGAAGCGCGCGAGCGCATGCGCCGCGCCCCAGGTGTCGGCCATCGCCGCGCGCGCGGACAGGCCGGCAGCTTTCAGCCGCGCCACCATGTCGGCGAGCATGGCGGTCTCGCCGCCGTGAAGATGGGTGGCGCCGGTCGCTTCGATCACGAGGCCGTCGGGCGGGTTTGCCGCGACAATCGGCGAATAGCGGCGCAGCGCCCAGAGCGCGAGCCGGTCGAGCGCGGCGAGGTCCGCGTCCGGCTCGGCGTCGCGCATGACGAGATCCCGCACCAGCGCCTGCGCCTTGCTGGCGGCCATGCCGATGCGCAGGCCCGCGCGCTGCGCGGCCGCATCGGCGGCCAGGATCTCACGTCGGCGACCCTCACGGCCGACAAGGACGAGCGGCGTCTCAGGCGGAGGCGCGGCGTCGCCCAACATCCTTCGCACCCTGTCCGTCGGCCAGGTTGGAAGGAAGAGCGAGACGACCCTGGTCATCACACGCCTCCACAACGAAATCCGCGCGTTCTCCGGCGCGCGATCGGATGAGCTCGAGCAGCCAGCGCGGTCGCCCGACGCCGGGGACCGGGAGCGGCGCCGACGGCAGGGCCGACACGCGCCATCGCGTGGTGGCCGCGGTCGGCATGCCGAAATCCGCCGCCTCGGTCTGTCGGCGCCAGCGCCGGACCGCGAGGCCGAGCGTGCCGGAGGCCTCGGCCGCGAGCTGGAGCCGGCGCGAGGCGGTCATGGAGAGGCGCGACACCTCGGCGACGACGGCGCCCAATCCGGGATGCCGTAGCCCTTCCTCGAAACAGGCGAGCAGGGCCTTCTCGTCGCCGCACTCGACATAGACGACGCGGCCAGGCGCGAGACCGGCCTGGGCGAGCGCCGGCGCGAACAGATCCATGCGCGTCACGCACCACAGCACCTTGCCGCCGCTGCGCGCCGCGACGCCGGCGGCGAACAGGGCGGCGGCCGCGCCGTCCACTGCGCCGTTGCCGCCTCCGGCGACCTCATGCAGCGCACCGCGCAGCAACCCTCCTTCCGGAAGAACCCGGTCGATCGCCGCCACGCCGAAGGGCAGGACCGCGCGCTGCTGCGCGGTCCTGCCCTCGAGCCGGGCGATGCGTGCCTGGAGCTCGGACACGACTGATCGGGGGGCGGACGTACTCATGTCCTTTGCAACGCTCTCTGCATCTGATATGTTCTATGTTTGTTCTTGTCGTCCTAGAGAGTCAATCAGACTCGTCTGAATCGTCCTGCGAGGGGTCGTCCGGAAGGAGAAGGAGGGGCAAGCGGCCTTCTACTGACCAAAGTTTGAATACAAATTCTGGACAGAGCGAGTTCCAGATTGCTACTGACCAAAGTTTAGATATAATCTTCGGACAGAACTGAGGGGCCAATGCCCGACCCGACGTCCGACACCCTCGACCGCATCCATGCCCGGATCGCCCAGGCGGCGCCGGCCGGGGTGTGGTCGCGCGCCGATTTCCTCGACATCGGGACGCCGAACGCCGTCGAGAAGGCGCTGCAGCGGCTGACTCTGCGCGGCGACATCCGCCGGCCCTATCGCGGCCTTTACGACAAGCCCGGCGTCAGCAAGCTGACCGGCAAGATGGTGTTTCCGCCTCGCGCCTCCTTCATCGACGCCATTGCCCGGCGCGACAAGCTGCGCGTCCTCATCGACGGCATGACCGCGGCGAACGATCTCGGCCTGACGACGGCCGTACCGGCGCGCTCGACGATCTATGCCGACACCTATCCCCGGACGATCGAGATCGAGGCGAGCGCCGGCGATGCGAAGGTGACGAAGCCGGTCATCTACAAGCTCGACTTCAAACGCGTCGCGGCGAAGACGGCGTTCTGGGCCGGGCGGCCAGCCATGCGCGTCGTCCAGGCGCTGACATGGTTTCGGGATGAGAAGGCGAGCCTCGACGCCGCCGTGAACGGCATCGTTCGGCATCTGTCGCGCGATCCGAACCGCGAGAAGGTCGCGGATGATCTGCGCGAGAACTTCCGCGCGGTCCCGGCATGGATGTATCCACTGATCGAGACGATCACGCGCCGGCTCGCCGAGGATCACAGCGAGAATGCGCCGGACATCGAACGCACGAAGGGCGATCATGCTGAAGACGTTCATTGAAGTCCTGCGATCGAGCGTCGACGACCGCCGTGCTCTCTTCGAGACGGTCGCCGCGCATCTCGAAACGCAGGCGCAGAACGTCGAGAAGGACCTCTATGTCTGCTGGGTGCTCGACTTCCTGTTCAACCGGCGCGGCGATGATCCGATCGGCCTGTATTTCAAAGGCGGCACGAGCCTCAGCAAGGCGTATGGACTGATCCGGCGTTTTTCCGAGGACATCGACATCGGCATCTACAAGGCCGATCTGCATGTCCCGCTCGAAGCCGACATCGCCGCCATGCCCTCGATCAACCAGCAGCAGCGCGCGCTGGCCCAGAAGGTCGACGAGGCGGCACGCCAATACATCTCCGGTCCGCTGAAGGAGCGGCTGGCGAACGAGATCGCCACAGTCGAGGAAGCGATCGAGCAGCCGGGACATTTCACGCTCGGCTTCGGCTTCGACAATTATCGCAACAGAGACGCGCTCGACATTCTGGTGATCGGATACAAGAGCGCCTTCGATTCCGCGCAGAACTATGTGCAGGCCGCGGTCCGCATCGAGGGCGGCGCGCGTCCCGATCCGGAGCCGGCCGAGCCGCGCGAGATCGTCCCCTACATCGCTGACGAAATGCCGGAAGGGATGGACCTCACCGTTCGCAACGTGACGACGGTCAAGCCGGAGCGGACCTTCTGGGAGAAGGTGCTGATCCTGCATGCGATGACGGAGATGACGGAGAAACGGCGTGAGGATGCCAATCCCGAACGGCCTGTGCCCGATCTCAATCGTTACTCACGTCACTACTACGACGTCCATCAGATCTGGACGCATGCGGACTATGGCGTCGCGACGGCGTCGTTGCGCGATCTGGCCGAAGCCTGCCGGCAGCACAAGCGCCTGATGTTTCGCGCGCCGGATCACCGATACGACCGCGCCGTGCCGGGGAGCTATCGACTCGTCCCGACGCCGGACATGCGTGCGGAGCTCGCGGCCGACTACGGGCGCATGACGGCGATGATCTTCGGCAGACCGCCGACCTTCGACGACGTGATCGCCAGCATCGAAGCGCTCGAGCAGCATCTCAACGCGGCAGAGGCCGGGGCTGGTGACACATGACGACCGCACCGGCGGAGTCGGGCAAAGACCCGGCCGGGCCGAAATGATAGGGTGGCCACATGGCTGAGATTTCGGAGAACGCACCTGCCAAACTGCCTGACCACGGCTCGGTCGAGGCCGTCCTGGCGCGTCTGCCGGCGGGCGTCGACGAGACCGCCTTGGCAAGCGCATTGGGCGAGGCGTTCCCTGGGTTCGCATTCTTGGCGACGAGCGTCGACGACCAGTATTGGCGGGACACGCGCTCGGTGCTGGCCGCGGATGGAACACGGATTGCCGAGTATCGACCTTGGATGAAGACCGAGCTCGCGAAGGATAATGGAGACATCGCGACCCTCTGGCGACGGTTGCAGGACACTGATCTCCAGATCTCGGAATGGCACGGAAACAGCGTCTATGCTTTCGCGCCGACAGGATCCGGTGTGGCTCACTATGTCCAGATTTCGCTCGGTCGCGAGACCGAATGGTGCGCAGGGCCGATCGTCAACCCATCACGCCGGCCGTGGGGTGAAGACGAACTGCTCGATCCGTCATGGATCACGCACGACGATATGTCGGACGACAAGGTGCTTGCGGGTCCGCTCTACCGATTGCTCGGCAGGCCGGGAAGCAACATCGTGCATATCCGTAGCTTTCTCGCGCGCTGCGCGCGTCTCGAGCGCGACAAGCGCGAGGCGCGACGGCCGGAGTTGGAGCGACGCGTCTGGGTTGGCTCCGATGGCACGCGGACGCCGTTTCTCGATTTGCAGCCCAACTACTTCGATTTTACGCCGCGTGAGGTGCGCTTCTTTCAGGATTGGGAGGAATCGAGCGCGCGAGCGAGCCGCGTGTACGAGCATTGGGCGCTCGACATCAGGGACTACGAGCACAAAGGTGAGCGTGAGGTCGCGTTCATCCCACGTCCGCTGCATCTGCCGGAAGAGCGCCTGGAGGTGGGCGATTCTTCCGTCCATATCCTCATGGATCGCATCGAGGCAATCGACCGGGAGATGGGCCTTCCGTTTGCCTGGTTTTTCCTGATGACCCACGGCAATAAAGTCTCTCCCGAGGTCGGCGATGCGATCGCGCAAGGCCTCCGCGAGGCGTGAGTGCGTCTTCGCGAGCACGACGCAAAGGTGCTGCTGCGCTGGGCCGACGAGCGCTATGGGTTCTGACTGGCATAGTGGTGTGGTGCCCGATCGCGGAAGCACAGCCTTGCGTGCCGTGTCGGAAGCGTCTGTTCGCCGCAGTACGAAGCGGTTGCCCGACCGAGGATATCTCGACCATCTATCTCGCCGCGGCGCTCCGCGACAATGGTGGCGGGCAGCTCATCGGATCCGAGTTGGAGCCCGCCAAGGTGGCGCGGGCGCGGGCGCATATCGACGCGGCTGGCCTCGGCGACCTGGTGGAAATTCGCGAGGGTGACGCGCTCGAGACGCTCAAGGATGTCGGCGGAGAGGTCGACCTTGCACTGATCGGCGGTGCCTGGTCGCTCTACCTGCCGGTGCTCAAGCTAATTGAGCCCCGGCTGCGGCCCGGCGCCGTGATCTTGGCCGAGAACGCATTTGCGGAGGACTATCTGGGATATGTCCGCAATCCCGCGAACGGCTACATCGCGCAGACGCTGCCGATCGACGAGGGCCGCGGCAACGAATTCGCCGTGAGAATCCTGTAATGCCGGCGTCAGGAGCGGATGGCAGCGCCGCGAAGGCGCCTGGCCGGCTCAGCAAGGCGCTTCTGGGCCTCTTCGTGAAGCGCGCGACCGTCGCGTCGATCGCCGATATCGGCGATCGCTTTCGGCTCGTCACGCTGGATGGAGCTCCCTGCGGGGCGTCGCATGGACCCCCGGGCACAAGGTCCAGATTGCGATGGGCTCGGCCTTCGTAAGTCGCACCTATACGCCGATGGATTGGAATGCGGCCGAGGGGCGCACCCGTATCCTCGGTTACATGCATGGCGAAGGGCCGGGAAGCGCATGGCTGCGCGGCCTCAGGGCAGGCCACGAATATCATCTCTTCGGACCGCGCAGCCCGCTCGATGCAGGGCGTGCGACGGCGGCGCTGGCTGTCTTCGGCGATGAAACCTCGATCGGGCTCGCCCATGCGCTGGCATCGACGGACCGGGCTGGCGCCGTGAGTTGCTGCTTCGAGATCGGCGACATCGAGAGCTGCGGCCAGGCCTTGGCACGACTTGGTCTCGAAGGGGCGACGCCGGTCACGAAGCGCGAGGATTACGGGCATGTCAATGATATGGGGGCAGCGCTTGGCGCGCCGATCGCTGCTGGAGCCTCGTTCGTGTTGACGGGCAAGGCCGGCACCATCCAGCGGCTTCGGCAAGATCTAAAGCGGCGGCGTGTGCCGGCAGCCCGTATCCTCACCAAGGCGTATTGGGCGCCCGGGAAACAAGGACTCGATTAAATCGGAACACAATGAGCGGCCACCGGATCGGGGCACAGCCGCAATTTCCAGTTGGCGAAGGGCAGAATGGTATCCATCGCTGCCCCGGCGCGGCACGCCGACATACGCAAAGCCTATCATGGTCCGCGCAAGGCTAGGTAGGGGACTCATTTGAGCCATTGCGTCGCAAGAGCGACGAGGGCGATGGCTGCGAGGAAGTTTACGGCGAGCCTGTCGTATCGTGTGGCGATGCGCTTCCAGTTTTTGAGCTTCCCGAACATGCGCTCGATGATGTTGCGGCGCCGGTATGCGGGGCGGTTGAGGGCATAGGCAGCGTTTCGGGTTGCGCGACCCGGTATGATGGCTTCGATCTGCCTGTCGCCGAGCCAGTTTCGCAGTCGATCGGCGTCATAGGCCTTGTCTGCAAGGAGACGTTTGGCCGGCGCGATGGCCTCCAGCAAGGGCATGGCCATGCTGATGTCGGCGATGTTGCCCGGTGTCAGCGCGATGGCGACGATCCTGCCGCAAGCATCGGCCAGACAATGGATTTTGGTCGTTCGGCCGCCCCGCGATACGCCGACCGCCTGCGTCCACTCCCCCCTTTTCCGCCGGAAGCTGACCGATGCGCCTTTACATGGGAGCTGTCGAGCATCAGTTCATCAGGGATCGCTCCCCCTGCGGCGACCTTGGCGAAAATCCGCTGCCAGACGCCGCGATGCGCCCAACGGGTGTAGCGATTGTAGATCGTCTTTGCCGGGCCGTATTCGGGCGGTACGTCGCGCCAGCGCGCCCCTGTCTTGAGGATGTGAAGGATGCCGCTGATCACACGCCGGTCGTCGACGCGCGGTCGACCCGGCTGGTTGTGAGGCAGATGGGGTTCAAGACGCGCCCACGCATCGTCCGATAGCCAGTAGAGATCAAGCATGGTGTCCTCCATGCCCCCGCGACCCATACCCGCAGAGAATCTCCCAATCTTGACAATTGTTTGGTTGGGTCCCCTACCTAGTCATCCAGCGGCTCAAGGACTTCGCCATGCCGCGTCCGCCGAATCGCGACGCAATCCGGGCACAGTCGCAGCGACGGAACGCCGGGCATCGTCTCGGCGCTATTGACCAGACGATAGTCGTCGCCGGGATCGCCGCACGAGGAGCAAACTTCCGAAGCTCCCTCCTTCGCGATCGACATCCGTGCGATAGCTCCCAACCGAGGCTCCAAGCGATCGATGATGGAGAACCAGAGTTCGGAATGCGGCACGATGCGCTCGAGCTCGTTGGAAGCATCCGACGGAAAGTGGCGACGCAGCCAGGCGAGCGCCGTCTCGCGGCGCATTTGATCGTTCAAGGCCAGCTGCTCGTAGAGCACAACCAACTGCCCGGTTGTCTCGCGGCCGGCCGCCCCATACGACGCCTGATATTGAACGAGATTCACCGCGTAGCGAAGCCCGCCAGTGTATGCCTCTCGCACAGTGCTCACACAGTATGATCGCAGGTCAATGATCGTGCTCTGATCCGTCCTTTTTTCCATGGCATCGAGGTCATAGTGCCAAGGATTGACCTCGAAATCGGTCTTCCAGAGTTCCAGATAGCCGGAGTCGCGATAGGCGCGCGCGATGTCGGCATCCCATTCCGGATGGGCCTGCACCAAGCGATCCAAGTCGGTGAAGTTCTCAATGGATGGATCGAGCCGGCGTGCGGCGGCAAGGACGGCATTCTGAGCATCATGCGTGTCGGCGATCGGATTTGGCCGATCACGCCAAGCCGCAATCTCCTCCTTCGAGACAGGTTCGACGATGTCGCTGACCGCAACGAGCAGCGGGCTGATCCGCACTTCTTCCGGGGTGCAATAGTCCGGATCCGGAGCGAGCTGCAGGCCAGCGCTCGCATACGCTCGCGCGACAAGGCGCGAGCAAAACATCTGACGGCTTCGGGGCTTCGATCCGGGAATAACCGATCGCGCCGCCTCAATCTTCGAATAGCGTGTACCAATCTCAAAGCGGGCGAAATCGAGAACGAGGTTGAGATGGATCCGGCTTAGCGGAGCCCGGAGACGGAACACAAGGAGCTCGGCGTCGTCCTCGTATAGTTCGCGCTGGATGTTGCGCGCCTGGACGCCGTAGTCGGTCGAGTCAATGACCGAGCCATGCTGGACGCAGATCATCGCGTGGGAAACGGAGCCTCTGGTCGACAAGCGCACGAACTTGCTGGTTTTGCCACCATCCGCAGTGAGCACGATGTCGCCTGGCTCGAGGCTCTCGACCTTAATTCGCTTCATACGAAAACCAGCTCCAACTCAAATCGTCGCCTAAAATCATCGCTGCTCCTACGGCTCCGCGAGCAGATTGCCCTCGTCCTCGCCGCCTTCTTCGCCGCCATCGTGCTCGCGGCCACCTATCGGAATTTCTCCCGCCAGCAGCTTCTCCTTGCTCAGCAGGCCGGCGTCCTCCAGCGCTTCCATATCCGGCAGGTCGCGCAGCGTGTCGAAACCGAAGTGAGAAAGGAATTCATTCGTCGTCACGTAGGTGTAGGGCGCTCCCGGTTGCGGGGACCGCGGTCCGGCAGCGATGAAGCCCAGGGCGCGCAGATGGCCGATCACGTCCCGACTGACTTCCTTGCCGAAGAACTGGCCGAGTTCGCCACGGGTGATCGGCTGAAAATACGCGATGCACATCAGGATCAGAGCGTCCGACTGCGACAGCGGCTTCGTCCCGGTCCCAAGGCCAGTGGCGGCACGGATCGCATTGGCGAAACCGCTCTTCGTGCGATGCTGCCAGCCGCCAGCGACGGCCACGAGCTCATAAGGGCGGCCGCGCAGCTCCTCGCGGATGTCATCGATGATCAGGTCGAGATTGCACTCGCGCCCGACAACGCGGGCCAACACCTCCCGGCCGACCGGCTCCGGCGAGGCGAAGATCACCGCCTCGACCCTGCCCATCCATTCGCGCCAGCGCAGCTCGGCCGGCAATTCCGCGAGCTCGATATCGAGTCCTTCCTCGCGCCGCGCCCGCTTTGCCATGGTCTACAGCCCGTAGAGCCGGAAGGCCGGCCGGCCGGAGAGCTCGCGCACCGCGCCCAGTGTCTCGAGGCGTTCGAACAGACGTCGGGCACCCCAGCGCGACAGGTGCGCGGTTTGCAGCGTGCCTGGAACGGCATCGTCGTCGAGCAACAGCCGGATCGCCTCCCCTGCTCCTTTCGCGCGCAACTTCGGCGCCACGGCCTCGAGTCGGGCCGCACGGTCAGCGACATCGCCGGCCAGCCGACAGGCCTCCACCGCTGCCTGTGCGAGCGCGACGCAGACCGCGCGCTGGAACCCTTCTCCTCCCGGGCGAATCCGGCCACGACTGCCCTCGCCCCGGAAGGCGCTGCTGCGCGCCTGCGCGATGAGGATCGGCACCGGCAGCGGCCAGCGCAGCCGCAGTGCCAGCACCTGGTCGGCGAGCCACCAGCCGAGCAGGTCGGCGTCGGCCCGCAGCGCCTGCACGTCGCCGGCGATCGCGGCGGCGGCGAAGGGCGCGGGAGCTCCAGTGCGGGCAAGATCGCCGACCCGATCCACCAGCGGCGCCAGCTCGTCGCTCCAGCGTAGGCCGAGCAGCGCTACGGTCGACCGCAGGGTCTCCAGATCAACTCCGGGCGAGCGGCCTGCGAGGCGCTTCCAGGCGGCGAGAATATTGCCGGCAGGGCCTGGATCGTCACCCGGCTGGCGCAGATGCCAGGCATCACGCAACGCGCCCTCGTCCTCAGCGCGGCCGACGACGGACACGGCCGCGGCGGCGCATTTCAAAGCGAGACGCTGGCGCCAGGCGCCGGCCCAAGCTGGATCGGAACGAACCAGATTGTCGAGCGAATTCAAAGCGGAACCGGCGAAGAAGGCCGCCTCCGCATCGCTCGTCACCGCCCCACGCGGCACCGCCCAGCCCGGCACGGTCGGTGGCGAACGGTCAGGCGCGCAGGGATGGACGACGGCCGGAATCATGGGCACAGCATAGCCGAGGCGTGCGCTTCATGCCACTATATTGACGCCAAAGCGCACGCCGTGTCATGAATCAAAAACGTCCGATAATGTTGCATTATCGGACATATTGACAGAGGGCGCCAAACAGGGTAGAAATGACCTGAAAGGTAGAATATTCGGAACCCTTCCCATGTCTCTGAACATCAAAAATCCGGCGACCGTCGCCCTTGCCGACGAGCTCGCCCGCCGCCAGGGCGTCACCAAGACTGCCGCCATTCACCAGGCCCTGAGCGAACGCCTGCACCGCATGGGCTATGGAGATACCGCTCAAGCACGTCTTCTCGGCGAGCTGCGTGCAATCCGCGAGCGGGTGGCGCGGTTACCTGAGCTCGACACCAGGAGTGACGAGGAGATCGTTGGCTTCGACGAGCACGGAATCCCAAACTGATGGTGATCGATACCTCTGCCATTGTTGCGATCCTGCGCAATGAGCCTGAAGCCGATGCGCTCGAGCGATTGATCGTCGGCGCCCCTGTTCGCCTCGTCCCCGCTACATGCGTGTTTGAGGCCCGAATGGTTCTGGTCAGCCGGCGCGGCGAGCACGCGCTCGCCGAGATCGACCTGTGGCTCACCAAAATTGGGGCCGACATCATTCCGGTCGACGCGGAGCTGGCGGACCTGGCAACGCAGGCCTGGCTTGCTTATGGTAAGGGGCGCCACCCGGCCGCACTGAATTTCGCCGATTGCTTTTCCTATGCCCTGTCGAAGCGCTCCAACGAGCGCCTACTCTTTATCGGCAACGATTTTTCCAAAACCGACATCCTTGCGGCCTAACCATCCCACCTCACGCGCCTCCAAGGTCCCTGAAAGCGCCCCTTTTCCGCACAGAAGGCCGTAGGCGAGCGTTTTGACGTTAGATGACCCTTGGGTCCATCTGAAACCCACCGGCCGCCTTCACGGTCCTCTGACGCGATCGATAAAACACGCCTGCAAAGGTTCGTTTGCTCAAATCTGTATTGATTGTACAAAGGCCCTATAATCGCCCCTGGAAGCACCATGGCCCGCCCCGCCTTCTCCCCTCCCCGGCCGGCTCGCCGCCTGATCGGCTATGCCCGGGTCTCGACCGACGAGCAGGCGACCGATGCCCAGGTCGACGAGCTGCGCGCGGCCGGCTGCCAGATCATCCACCAGGAGCACGGCTCCGGGGCCTCGCGGGCCCGGCCGGTGCTGGCCAAGCTGATGCGCGAGATCCGCGCCGGCGACGTCCTGGTGGTGGTGCGGCTCGACCGCCTCGCCCGCTCGGTCAGCCACCTACTCGTGGTGATCGAGGAGCTGGAGGAACGTCAGGCCCACTTCCGCTCGCTGCGCGACCCGATCGACACCTCGACGCCGCAGGGCATGTTCTCGCTGCAGGTGCTCGGGGCCGTCGCCCAGCTTGAGCGTGCTCTGATCGCCGAACGCACCAAGGCCGGCATGCGAGCGGCCAAGGCGCGGGGCAAGATCGCCGGCAATCCCGGCCTGCGCGAGCGTCGGCCGGAAGCCATCCGCGCCGCCTCGGCGGCACGTCAGCGTGTCTATGTGGGCGATCTGATCGCCTCGGCCTCGGTCTGGCTGCCGATCGTGCGGCGCCTGCGTCCGCAGCACAGCTGGGACGACGTGGTGCGGGTACTAAACAATCGCGGCCAGAGCTGGACCATCGAAAAGCTGCGGCGCGCCGTGCATCGACTCGTGCAGGAGAGGATGGCGGAGGCGGAGCTGCTTCGGCGCTCACCGCGGCGCCCGCCCGAGGATCGGCTGATGACGCTCGTCGCCGGCATCGCCATCGCCGACCCGGATCTCAGCTTGCGCGACATCGCCGCCCAGCTTGAGCGGATGCGCGAGCGGACGCCGCGTGGCGGGCGGCAATGGGCGGCCTCCTCGGTCAAGTCCCTGTTGGACCAAGCGCTCCGGCTGGGGCTCGTGGTGCCACAGCCGCGCGATGATGCCTGAGATTGTGCGGGGTCCGCTACGCAGCAACGAGGAAACGAAAATCGTTAGGCGCCGGCGCTCATGGCAACGCGGCCCGGTTTCATGTCGGTGGCAATAGGACCCGATCTGGTGAACTGAATCAGGAAGTTCATCTCTGACCCGACCGTGAGATTGAGCCAATCATCGGGAGACGCCTGGTCCTGCCGACCATAGATGTCCTTCGGGTAGGCTGATGATCTCACGAAGAGATAATTCAACTCCTGCTTTCTCACGATACCGCTATATCGGCCGAGGAGTTTCGAAATGGGAGAGTCCCGCCGGGGAATTGCCGACCTCCAATCGGCTGGCGCCCGTTTATCCACCTCGGCAAAAATCTCCGCAGCCTCGGCGGCCGATCCTATCAGGAACAGAAACTGTGCATGGAGGTGCCGGGAGTCGAAATTGTGATCACCCTTGCTGTAGCTGCGGGCCAGATGCCCCCCGATTAGATTGCGATCGCCCCCGCCGGCGAGAAGAAATTTGGCCATTTCGAGGTGCAGTTGCTTATCGTCCGGGAGCCGCTCCAAAGCTGTCGTGTAGATACTTTCTGCCTTATCCTTCTTCCCTCGTGCGACATAGGCATTCGCGAGTCTAATGGCCACACCGGAACCCCTGGCGCCGAGCGCAAAGGCACGTTCTAATGCCCTAAGAGCCTTCTCCGGTCGTTCGAGCACCTCATGGAGTCGTGCCTCGACTTGCTCAACGTCGGAGCTGTCGGGAGCGAGCTGATGTGCCCGTGCTAGTAGATCCTCGGCAGATTTCACTTGGGTGGCAAAGTAAGCAACATCGTGCTCTTTGCTGTCCTCAGCGAGACCGTCACCTAACGTCTCGATTTCGTCGATGATAAGCTTACAGCGACTGGTTACTGCCAGTGGGTCTTTCGAGGAACTCATCTCGTCGAGACGCTCGCGCGCCTGCCGCCGAAACTGCTCCTTGAGCACGATCGAGCGCTCTGCATTGGCGCGGTGTCGGGCGACCTCAGCCTGTGTGTGAATGATGGAGCCCGATCTCGGGGAAAGCTCACGAGCACGGCGGGCAAGATCTTCAGCTTCTATAAGCGATCCATGCTTGTGGTGCATTTCAAAGATCGCCCAGTGCTGAAGAATATGCGCATTCTCCGGGACAGCGGTGACCGCAGCCCGATAAAGCGCCCGGCCAGCCTCGACGCTCGACAGGTCCTCGCTCAGCTTGCGCCCGCGTACGATGTCTTGGAGCACTTGGCTGTCGGTTGAATAGCCAGGATCCAGACCGTTAATGATGCGGGTGAGTTGAGCGACCTTCTCCTCGTCCGTTGGGCAAGCTCCCCTGAACACGAACTGCGCAACGCGCGAGTGGCGCGCGCGATACTGGAAATCGCCGGTGTAAGGGTCACGCAACGTCATCACGACATTCTGCAAAGGGTCGAAGAAATCACGCTGGTAGTCTTCGAATCGGATACCGGAGATGCGCGAGATCGTTCCAGCACGGACTGGCACGGCGAACTGATTCATGGTTGCAATGTCTAAGTAGAGGCGCTGCGCCTGCCCTGGAACGATGCGCTGATATTCCTCTAAAACGATCTCCTCGAACCGCTTGCCTTGGGTCGCCTCATGCAGGGCCACAAGCAGTTGGCGCTCGGCTCGCTGTTGGAAGGCCTCAACCTGCTCGGCTCTCGTCATCGTGGCCAAGAGCCCAAGAGACTGATGGCGGGTGAGAAGATCCAGGAGGCGCTCGATCTCCCCCATGGACAAGTTTGCGACGCGCAGCTCAATCGGTGCAAAGGGCTTCAGGGGGTCAGCATAGACATTCCAGTCGGTATCGCGCTCGGCAGCGATCACGGTCAGCGGCATCTTGCGAGATTTCGCGAGTCGGAGGACGGCGGCAACACGATCAGCATGGAGGGCGACACGATCGACGAAAAGGAAAATCCGGCGTCCAGTTAGTTCGTGCAACTCGACCAGACGCTCGCCTATAAGCGCCCCGCCCGGCTCGAACCAAAGCGCCAGCGCGCCACAAATGGTGGCCGCATCCCATGCCGCACGCTTAAGGGCGATGGTCTTTCCAGCTCCACCCGGCCCGCGTAGCAGAAAAAAGCGCAGGTCCGTGGAATCGGGCTTTTCGTCCGTAACGGCCTTAAGCACGAGATCGCCAGTCAGACGTCGCTCGACATCGAGCCGCTGCACGATCGCGCCCCAGCCAGTGTCAAAGCCTTCGTAGAACTTCCTGGCATCCTGGGGCGGGTGCGGCAGATCCTGGTGCAGAAAGGTGAAGTCCCGCTCCAGTGCAGCCTTAAGCTGCGGTGTCTCAAAGGAATTGATCCGATAGAGCTTGCGGATCGGCAGCTCCTTCACATCGGCCGTTACCGCAAGCGAGCGAAACAGTGGGTCAACCGCTCTATCAAGCGCTTCCATGAATTCACCGAAGCGGGCGTTGATGACGGTGACGTTCATGCTCGACCAGTAGGTGATCTCGGGCTCCGGGAGGTTTGGAACGACGAGATAGTATCGAGGTCGAGTACCTAGTCCGACGAAGCGATGAACGAGCTTGCGAATGTGTCCATCCGCCATCCTGTAACCACAGAAAACGATTGGGCTCTCTCGAGCACGGTCTTCCAGACGACCGAAGAGGCGGGTGCGTCCATTGGCGTAGCGGTCATAATGCTCGTGGGAGAGAATTGGCGGCAGCGCCGGATCGTGTAGCTGATCGAGGCATCCGTGAAGCTTCAGAAATTCCACACCGCGAGTCGCGGCCTGCATCCGCTCCTCGACCGGCTCGGTATCCCGAACGAATGTGACAAGGTTCTGCACACGATTAGGCGTCGCCGCATAACCCCGCTCAACGAGCAGGTCGTAGTTGGTGGTAGCGATCGTCCGCCAGCGAAACGTTGGTAGGAGCTTGTGGGCGTCCGATGGCTCGTAGCTCGCCAAAAGGGTACGCAGATATTCGAAGACGACGCCGTTCCCATGTGCTTGCAAAGCCATTTCCGCAACGGACATCAGGTCGTAGCCGCCCATCTCGGTGCCGAAGAACTGCTTTGCTAAGGATGCCCGGAGAGAGTCGCCGGAGGGAGCTCCTGCCTCCATAGACGCGCCAGCCCCCAAAAACATGATCACCCGCTGCTGCTGCATCGAAGCAACCAGGGCGTCGGGAATACCGACGGAATTGCGCGAACGTCTTGCAGCCATTGTCGCAGGCCTCAGCACTTTGAATGTTGCCAGCCGTCGCCTTTTCTCGGCATGAGTCGGCCCTTTCGATTAGGGGACCATGCAGAGCGCATCTTTTGCAAGGCAAGGTTGCCGGTATCCCGACCCTCTTGGTAATAGTGCACGTTCGGCCAACACCTGCTCAATAAGGGAGTTGAGCGTCCGACGCTGCGTGCGCGAATCCTGCCCCTGTACGGCACGCCATTCCGCACTGGCCAGGATAGATTGGGCGAGCGTCAGATAGTCCGAATCCGATCGGCCGAGGGTCTTCGCGCGCGAAGAAACCGCCATCGGCACGGACCGCTCTTTGACCTGCCGGGGCGGCTCCTCGGTCCAAGCCACCATCTGGTCGAGAGAGAAGGACAGGTGACCCAGCCTCATCGAGGAGCTGCCAAGGTCCAGCAACGCTGCGACGCCCAGCAGCGTCACCATGCGCCAGCCGATCGGCGCCGTTGCCAGCGGCTCGGCGGGATCGACCCGCGCCTGTGCCGTCGGTGTCAGACGAAGATCCGGCACAACATCTGCCACGAACGGTGTGCGACGGCCGGTGCGCGGGCGCGGCGGATTCCATAGCAGCCGGGCGACATGGAGCATCCGATCCCGAACCGCAGACTGATCGTTGATCGCTGCCGCCACCAGCGTCGATACGGCGGCAAATAGGTCCGCGGAACCGCCGCGCCGCTCCTGGGGCATCGTTCGGGCGATGCTACCGCATCGGACACAGGCCAGCCGAGCTGCCGCCTCATGAACAACGAAGCGAGAACCGGAGCTGTCGAGACAGTGAGGACAGGCTTCGTCGAGAACGCGATGATGGCGCTCGCAGACCACAGTCTCGACCAGGGCCCAAGTCCGGCGGATATGATGGTCACGGCAAGCGGCGGCATCATCATCAAGACAGGCCAAGCAGACCGGCCGCCGGAAAGCGCCGGCCACTCTCCCCTCCCCCCAGACATACCAGCTGCGCGACCGTGGCCGCGAGGAGAGCGCGAGGGCCCGCACGCGCTCTTCCGGAAGACGGCACGACGCCGCCCACGCCTGCACCATCGCGGCCGAGGGTGCGAAGTCCCGCTCGGTGAATCCGGCACAGCGGTCGTCCCGGAGGACGCCAAGCCACCTGGAAAGGTCGTCGGGGATGAAGTTATAGCGGCATGCGACGCGACCTTGCCAAGACGACAGCAGCTCATCGCCTTCCGGGCGGGGCGCAAGCGGGAGCTCGCGCCGTATGGTCATCTGCCGGCCCGCGGCTGAAGGCGCGCCTCGACCTTGCGCGTCATCGCGACGAGCGGCAGCACCAATTCCTCGGTCTGGAAGCTGTCCATGGTGATGCATTCGGCGCCGGAGCGGATCGCCTCGACCGCAACCGTCTCGATCAGGCGGAAGATCCGCACCGTGACGCCATCGGTGAGATCGAGCACGCGCGAACGGATCGCCGGCGCCGCCAGGTTCGAGGGCCGGCGCAGCGGCAGTATCGTCGCCAGGCTCGCCAACAACTGCGCGAGGCGGGCGTCATTCTTCCAGTGCCGCAGGTGGAGGGCCTCGAATCGCTCTGCCAGCTGCGGATCGGTCAACAGCGCCTGGCGCGCGAGGTCCGTCCCCGCGCAAACCAGAGGAATCCTGAGATCGTTAGCCAGAAACCGGATGGCGTTCAGAAAAATCCGCTGTTGCCGGAAGCTTCCGGCGAGCATGGCGTGGATCTCATCGATGATCAGCATGCGGGCGCCCATGCTGCGCAGCAGCCGGCGGCAGACCTCCTTCTGCCGGTGGGTCGCCCCGTCTGCAGGCCCGGGCGCCCCGAGCGCCGTGAGCAGCTCGCTGTAGATGTCCCGTTCGATCGGCTCGGCCGGCATCTGCATAGCGACGACCGGCATGGAGGTCACGCCCGTGCCCTGGTCGAAACTGGCGGGATGGTCGCGCAGGAACTTGCGGATGATCTTGGTCTTGCCCATGCCGGTGTCGCCATAGATCAGCAGGCACGGCATGCGGTCGCGTGGCGGATATACCAGAAGGTCCTCGAGACGTCCGAGCGCGGCCCGTGCCTGATCGAGGTCGAGCCACCGATCCGCTCGGATCCAGGCGATCCGCTCCGCATCCGTCAGAGTGGCCTGGTGGCGGTATGCCGGCAGAAGATGGGCGTAGTCGGTCATGACCATTCCTCGACCGCAAGAACGGACAGCGTCTCCGGCTCTTCCTTCGGGCCAGGCGTGACGCCCTCCGCCGCGGCGCCCTGATCTGCGGCGCTGAGCGATCTCGTCCGCCGCGCGACCTGACGGCGTGCGGATTTCGTGATCGATGCAGAGGTCTCCAGAAGCTCGCGCTGGGCCTCGACCGTGTCGAAGATCAGTTGCTCGTCGGTGAGCCGCACACCGCGCTGCCGCAAGGCCGCCTGGGCCAGCCGATGCTCGCCGAGCGTGATGCGGGGGCGACGCAGATCGGCATACCGGATCGGCCAATGGGCGCCGTCGGGGCCCTCGACGAACACGCAGGACAGGTCGCGGGGATCGTATTTGACCCGCAGCTGTCGGTCGAGCCGGCCTGCCCAGGGGCTCAGAACGTCATCCCAGTAGCGCAGGCCGAAGATGTGCACGCCATCCCGACGGATGCTGCGCTCCTCGAACGGCAGGAAGTCGTAGAAGAACTGCTGATCATCATGCGGGTGCCGGAACGGCGCGCGGCGACGATCGAGAGCCTCCCGCCAGGCGGCATTCGGAGGCATATGCAGGCTGCTGTGGACCTCGTTGTGGTAGCGGCCAACGATTTCGAGCGTCAGCCAGCGTTCGAGCTCCTCGATCGTCATGACGGCGTGACGCTCGGGATCGTAGTCGCCGCGCTCTGCAGTTGAACTGAACGTGGTACCGGGGAGCATATGGACCGCTCCCATCATGGTGCCGATCAGCCGCTCGATGTGGCCGCCATAGTGCGGAGTTGCCACCGGCCGGTGGACCAGCGAGATGCCGTACTCGGCAGCTCCACGGGCCAGCGCCCGGGCGCGGAACTCGCGCGCATTGTCAACGTGGATGATGTCCGGCAGGCCCGACACAGGCCAATCGAGCTCGATGCCGCGCGCCAGGAGCCACTCCGCCTTCGGCATCACCGCATGATGTATGGCTAGGGCGACCGATGCCGACGAGGGCGCCTCGAGGCTCAGATAAAAGCCCACCACGATGCGGCTTGCCACGTCGATCGCGAGCGTCAGCCATGGCCGCTGGATCGGCAGGCGGTAGATCGTGTCCACCACGAAGAGATCGACGCGCGTGTGATCGATCTGGACGATCTGCAGCGCGTGATCGGCACGGTATTCCTCCGGAACCGGTCTGAGCCGATCTCTGGCGGCCTTGTTGCCTTCACGCTGGCGAACAAGCTTGAAGCGATCGATCTGCTCGACACGGGCTCGAACGGCTTTCCAGGACGGAATGTCCAGCCCGCGTTCACGACAAAGATGCCGGATGTGGTCATGAAGCGTGCTGACGGACGCCTTTTGCCGGGTGAGATACTTGTCGCGGATCGCCTCCTCGATGGCCGCCTCGACCTCGACGGCGAGGCGCCGGGCTCCTTTCTTTGGGCCAGGCCGCGCCGCAGCGAGCGAACTCGTCACCGGCGTGTTGCGGTATTGTTCGATCAGCGCGTAAAGCCGGCTCCGGCGCAATCCGAGGATACGGCACGCCGTCGCCACGTCGACAGGCGACAATTGTCCTGCGTTGATCAGTGGCTGGATGACCGCCTCTCGGGCGACCGCGACCTGCCATCTGGCGTCATCGATCGCGTGCTTGTCTTGGTCGCGCGGCACGTGTCGACCTCCGCACTCGCCTTGATCCAGTGATCAGGGCTAAGATTCCAACGAACAAGGCTGAATCCACCGAATTAGGGTGAGCCGAACATGTTAAAAATCAATCAAATGGAATCCGGGGAAAAAAGCAGTGCGACAGGCCCGAATCGTCGATCAAAATACCGAAAATCGTACTCAGCTCGGCTCTGCTCGATCACAGGAAACACCACCGGGTGTCGACCAGACCGCGCCGATCGCCGACGACCTGCCCGACATCATCGATGTCGTCCTGGAGATGGGCCGTGTGCCGGAAGAGCCACCGGCGGAAGCCGCAGCCCCTTCCCCTCCCCTTCCGGTCGTTTCGACCCCGCGCTTGCCGGCGCATCTCGACGCGCTCGCCGACCGCGCGCGCGATTATGTCGAGGCGGCGAGCTCTGCCAATACCCGCCGCGCCTACACCTCGGACTGGAAGCAGTTCGCGAGCTGGTGCCGTCGGCAGGGCGTCGAGATGTTTCCGCCCGATCCTCAGGTGGTCGGCCTCTACATCACGGCCTGCGCCTCGGGGAAGGCGACCGGCGACAAGAAGCCCAATTCCGTGTCGACGATCGAGCGTCGGCTCTCCGCGCTGACGTGGAACTATACGCAGCGTGGCCAGCCACTCGATAGGAAGGACCGTCATATCGCCACCGTCATGGCCGGCATCCGCAACAAGCACGCCGCCCCACCCCGGCATAAGGAAGCGGTTTTGCCCGAGGACCTGATCGGCATGCTGGAAACGCTCGACCGCGGCTCTCTACGCGGCTTGCGCGACCGCGCCATGCTTTTGCTTGGCTTTGCCGGCGGCCTGCGCCGCTCGGAGGTTGTCGGCCTCGACTGCGGCCGCGACCAGACCGAGGACTCTTCCGGCTGGGTGGAGATCCTCGAAAAGGGCATGCTGTTGCGCCTGCGCGGCAAGACCGGCTGGCGCGAGGTAGAAGTCGGGCGCGGCTCAGCTGACGCCACCTGCCCGGTCGTAACCCTCGAGCTTTGGCTGAAAATGGCGAAGATTGCCCGCGGTCCCCTATTTCGGCGCGTGACGAGCGAAGGCAAGAATGTCGGCCCCGACCGCCTGAACGACAAGCAGGTCGCCCGATTGGTCAAACGGGCCGCTCTGGCCGCCGGCGTCAGGGGCGATCTGACGGAGGGCGAGCGTGAGGAGAAATTCGCCGGGCATTCGCTGCGCGCCGGCCTCGCGTCCTCGGCCGAGGTCGACGAACGCTATGTCCAGAAGCAGCTTGGGCACGCCTCCGCCGAAATGACTCGAAGATACCAACGCCGCCGCGACCGGTTCCGGGTCAACCTGACCAAGGCTGCCGGGCTGTAACAGCGAATCCTGCGCTCCGGCGATCATTCTAACGCCGCCATTTCGGATCGCGCAGAGACCTGATGAGCTCAGGCGATGCTCCGGCCTGTTTGCGCTCCCCTCCCCCGGCCGGGAACAAATCGGACCCGTCCAGGCGCGCGGCATCGCCAGCTCCGGGCTTTTTCCCATCGAGTTTGGCGCGCAGCAGCGCCATAATCATCGGCCAGGTCGAGAATTTGCCTTCCCGGGCCCGGTCCGTCAGGCTGCGCAGGTAGCCGCCGGCGCTATTGATCTGGTCTGCGCGCTGATAAATCGCTGCCAGGGTAATCCCGGCCTGCCGCTCTCCAAGGACATCGCGGGCCTCGCGCCAGGCGCTAGGGCTGATCCCCAGCATCGGCCGGGCAAGTTCCGCCGCGGCCAAGAAGTCCCGCCAGTGGCGGATATCACCGCCCTGGACGAGCTCGCGCAGGTTCGAGCAAGCGTCCAACACGATTCCCAATGGCAAATCCCGCCTCGGCATGCTCCGTAGCTTGTCGTTTTCCGCAGCGTTGCCACCCGCTTCTACCTCTTCTCGATTGCCATTTTCAGATTCAGAATAGGAGTCTGGATTTGAATTCTGTATGTGGCGACCGGAATGGGACTCATTGGCGTCCATATTCTGGGAATCTGCAAATGATTCCAGCACGTCACGGATATCCCTCCAGAGCGCCTCAAGCTCCTCGCAGATGCTTTCGACCAGCTGGCGAGGCGCAGAACGTGGTAAACGACTCATTACCTCCTGATAGCTCTGCTGCACCCTTCCCCAATTGCCCGGCACCCCTTCCTCGATGCCCGTGTCGATCAGCTTGACGATATCCCGGCGCAGGAGTGTCAGACGCTCCTTGGCAACGCGGAAAGCGCGCTTCTCGGCCTGCACGGCTTCCGCCAGGTCCTTGAACTCCGCCGCGCGTGCGACGATCGGTGAGAGATCGAAGCCGAAGGCCTGCTCGATCTGGCCTCCCCGCCCCTTCCTAGCGTATCGCTTACCGTTCGGACTATCCCGCCGAATGATTAGCCCGCACTCGACGAGCACGCCAAGATGCCGGCGAAGGGTTGTTGGCGGCATGCCGTTGGCGCGGGCCATCAGCTGCTCGTTCGACGGCCATACGACGATGTCGGCGTCGCCGGTAAGCGCCGTCTCCTGATGGAACGACAGAAGGGCATTCAGGATCGCAAGGGCGCGATCCGTCGCTCCGACGAGATCCCGGGCCTCGCGGATGTGTTGAAAGGTCTGCCATTTATGGACGACGGCGTCTTTCGGCGCCGTGCGTGCCTTCACTTGGCTTGCAATTTGGCCAAGTGTCATCGTTCGCCGCCCAAAGGGCGTCGTCGCGACATACGTCTCCATTTTCCTTCACCTATCGCTAGGCAAAAGAAGCCAGCTCGCCGAAAACGGCGTTCGATCCCGCAAGGGACTCTTGACGGCGATTCGCGGAAGTGCGATTCTCTAGGTGCTCAATCTAGGAGAAGGGCTTCCGGAACTCGTTTCGGGGGCCTTTTTCTTTTGCGGTTACGGTTCCTCTCTCGCTTGCGTCAAATCCCGCCGAAACGCCTCGTAGAGGCGGTCGAGGTTCTCCGACAAATAATCTCCGAACGCCCGCGCTTCCGAGCTCTTGGCCTTGATGGCCAGAGTGAAGCGCTTCGCGTCCGCGGTTATGTCAGCCGACACGGAGCCTCCGGTCGGCGCCCAACGGCGCTTTTCCGGTCCGGCCTGCGTGCGCGTTCGTGAGCGCGCGGTCTTGAGACGGTGGACAAGGCGATCAAATCGGGCATCGCTCGAAAGAGCAGCGAAGCCATCCTCTTCGATGACCTGCAACGCGGCTTCCTGGTTGGACGGCTTGTCCATCAGCAGCTTAAGGTCGTACCAGCGATCGCGGCCGACGCCCTTTGCCTCGCCAATCGCCTCGAGAACCTTCGCCGGCAGCGCTGCCACCGACAGCATTTTCGACAAGGTTGTGCGGTCAATCGAGAGTGCCTTGAGGATAATGGCATTGTCCTCGTCGTAGCGGAGACGAGCGAGGTCGGCCGCAAAGAGCGCCCGCTCAATGAACGGCGCGTTCGATCGAGCCGAATTCTCCTGCCCGAGTGTCACGACGTGTTCTTGATCCACCATCTCCTTGACGACAGCCCGAACCTTTCGACCCAGCGTCTTCGCGACCAGGAGGCGCCTATGACCGAACACGGCCATATAGCGTCCGCTCGCCTTGGGATGGGGGCGGACGAGAATAGGGGAGTTCTGGCCGTTTTCGCGGATCGCCTCGAGGAGCTCATTGAACTCCTGCTCGTTGTGCGCTCGTCTGTCGCGCACGAATGATGCATCGATCGTGTCGGGGTCGAGCTCGACGATCGCCTCGCCCGTGGCGAGCTTGTCGGCGCGCGCCGCCATTTCGTCCAGCGTGCCGAGAATGGATCGCGACGCCCCCCTCGCCGCGTACTCCATGACGGATCGCTCGGCGGGCTTCTCCTTGTCGTTCAGGATGTTGGCAAAAGGATTTTTACGAGCCATCGCTTGACCTCATAATATCGCCTAGGCAGTTGAAAACACCGGACTTTTTGGATGTCTTGACGGCAGTCAACATCACAGCCGCCCCCACGCCCGGTGAATCAGCCCCTGGATTTCAAAGTTCACGGCGTCCAAGGCCTCAATCGCGCGGTCGTAGGTGTCGCGAGTGAAGCTCTTTCGCTCGACCTCGTAGAGCGTCTGCTTGGTCAGCCCGGCGTCCGAAATCGCGGTCGATTTAAGCATCGGATTCTTGAGCAGCTCCTCAGCCAGGACAGTCTGCATGAAGCCCAGCATTCGGGTCTGGGGCACGTCGATCGGCTCAAACCTCGTAATCAAATAGCGGAGCCAATCGATCTTCACCGGCGCGCCTTTTTCGCGGATGGATCTGACGAAGTTGCCCAGCATGAGAAGAAACTGGCTCATCGACATCAGATCGAGCATCTGCGGATGCACGGTGACCAGCACCGAGGTCGATGCTGTCAACGCAGTGAGGGTGAGGAAACCCAGTTGGGGCGGACAGTCGATGACAACGATGTCGAAGCGGTCGTCGACCTCTTCGAGCGCCCGCCCAAGGCGAGTGTAAAACCGCTTGCCCTCGTTCGAGGACTGCATCGAGAGGGGAGTATCGAACTCAAACTCCTGCAGCTCGAGATTGGCCGGAATGATCTCCAGCAGCGGGAAATTCGTCGGCAGGATCACGTCCGATATCGGACGCCGCTTCTCGTCATACCGGATTGCGTCATAGAGCGACGGATTGCCGTCGAGCTCGGGCTGGAAGCCATGCAAGGCAGAGAGCGACGCCTGTGGGTCGAGGTCGATCACCAGGACGCGGTGTCCGGTCAACGCAAGATGCTGCGCGAGGTGCGCCGCCGTCGTTGTCTTGCCCGAGCCGCCCTTGAAATTGACGACGGCGACGACCTGAAGCTTCTCGCCCGCCTTCCGGAAGGGGACATACTTCTTGGCGTCCGAGCGGCCGTTCTTGTCGAGATAATGGCGGAGCTCGACCATCTGCTCAGCCGTATAGTAGCGGCGGCCTGCAGTAGCGATCAGCGGCTCGGGGCCCTTGCCTTCGAGATGGAGCCGCTTGAGATTGTTCGGGCTGATCCCGAGGTAGTGGGCGACTTCGGACATGGGGAATCGACGCAAAGTCTTCTTCGCGTCCGGAGGAAAGTTCTCGAGACGCAACTGGTCGAGCCTGCGCGAGATCTCGGCGCCTTGGCCAAGGATCTTCTCATCAAATTCGAATGGTGGAAGCGCACTCATTCCAACCGGCCTCGCGAGGAAAATAGCGCCAGAAAGAGGTTATCTGGCCAATTTAGCGCCAGTATCTCCGATTCTCCCCCCTTGGCAAGGAGAATAGAGTTAACGGGTCGTTAACACGAGACTGCGCAAGACGCGCGGTCCCGGCCGGTTTATGCCATTGAATCAGGTGTTTAGGCGACCACCCGGCCCGCGGGGCGCGAGCGCCGACTAGCAAATCTATTAGTGCACAGCGTTCGATTTCGGACCGTCCTCGGCCTCCATTTGCTCGCTTTGAGAGCGACTCAGCGCAGCTTCCGCCGAGTCGCACTCATAATTTCGCTAGTCGCGGTCGCCCGCGCAAACGTGCCCCCTGTCTCCGACGCACTCGAATCGGAGCAATACTGATGCGGGCACTGGCTATTCCTGCCGATACGCATGATGACTTTGCTGATCTTGTCGATTCCATGCATCGACTTCGCGCCCGCGTGTTCAAGGATCGATTGGGTTGGGCGGTCGACGTGAAGGATGGCCGCGAGAGCGACCAGTTCGACGGATTCTCGCCGACCTACATCGTCGCGCTCTCGTCGGCGTCACAGGTTGTTGGCTGCGCGCGGCTGCTGCCGGCGAGCGGGCCGACGATGCTCGACGTACTCTTCCCGGACCTTGAGGCCTCAGGCCTGTACAGGCCGAACCCCTTCATGGTCGAGAGCTCCCGCTTTTGCGTCGACACGGGGCTGGACGAGGGCAGGGCAGGGGGGTCACTCCACGACGCGACGCTCACCATGTTCGCCGCCATCATCGAATGGGCGATGGTGAACGGCTATCGCGAGATCGTCACCGGCACCGACCTACGAGTCGAACGGATCCTCAACCGCGCCGGATGGCCGATGAAACGCCTGGGGGAACCGCGGCGGATCGGCAAGACGACCGCCGTCGCCGGCGTCCTGCCGGCCGACCGGCGCAGCTTCGAGCGCGTCAGGCCGGCCTCGTATTACTCGACCTTCTGCCCGCAACTGCGCGCGGCCTGAGCAAGGAGGGCGGACATGGCCCAGCTTCGTTCCCATCCGCGCCTGGTCCGCAAGCTGCAAGAAGCGCTCGGCGACCAGCTTTGCATCGCCCTCGATGACGCGACTGTAGTCGAGATCATGCTCAATCCCGATGGTCGCCTCTTTATCGAGCGCCTTGGTCACGGCGTCGCGCCGGCCGGGGAGATGAACGCCGCGACCGCCGAGATCGTCATCGGCAGCGTGGCGCATGCGCTCCATTCCGAGGCCGACGAGGATCGCCCGATCGTGTCGGGCGAGCTCCCGATCGGCGGCCACCGCTTCGAAGGCCTCCTGCCGCCGGTGGTCGCGGCGCCTGCGTTCACCATCCGGCGGCGGGCATCGCGGCTTATTCCGCTCGACGACTATGTCGCGGCGAAGATCATGACGGATCATCAGGCCTGTGTGATCAGGAACGCGATCACCTCTCGAATGAACATCGTCATCTCGGGGGGAACGGGCTCGGGTAAGACCACGCTCGCCAACGCGGTGATCGCCGAGATAGTCGAGTCCGCTCCGGACGACCGCATCCTGATCCTGGAGGACACGGCCGAGATCCAGTGCGGAGCGGAGAATGTGGTCGCCCTGCATACGAGCGACTCGATCGACATGGGCCGGCTGCTGAAGAGCACGATGCGGCTGCGTCCCGACCGCATCGTCGTCGGCGAGGTCCGCGACGGTGCTGCGCTCACATTGCTCAAAGCGTGGAATACAGGCCACCCGGGCGGCGTGACAACAATCCATTCCAACACAGCGGAATCCGCGCTGCGCCGCCTCGAACAGCTCACGGCCGAAGCCAGTCAACAGCCGATGCGCGAAGTGATCGGCGAGGCCGTCGACCTCATCGTCTCGATCGAGCGCACGCCGAAGGGCCGCATCGTCCGCGATGTCCTGCACGTCGAGGGCTTGGTCAACGGCCACTACCGCACGGAATCCTATTCGCCCAAGGAGGAACGCCATGTCGCATGAACGTCTGTGCAGGCTCGCGGTCGCGACACTGGCGCTTGCGCTGCTGTTCGCCGAGCCCGCCTTCGCTTCGGGAGGCGGCAGCCTGCCATGGGAAGGTCCCCTGCAGCAGATCCAGCAATCGATCACCGGGCCGGTCGCCGGCTTTATCGCACTGGCCGCTGTCGCCGTGGCCGGCGGCATGCTGATCTTCGGCGGTGAGCTCAACGATTTCGCGCGGCGCCTCATGTATGTCGTGCTCGTCGCCGGCATCCTGCTCGGAGCCACCCAGATCGTTGCGCTGTTCGGCGCGAGCGGCGCCTCGATCGGGAATGTCGCGACCTCGCCCTCGGCCGAACCGGCAGGGGAGGGCAGTCGTGGCTGAACCGGGATCGAATCTCGATCGTTCGCGTATCCACCGGGCGCTGTCGCGGCCGAACCTGCTGCTTGGCGCGGACCGCGAGCTGGTGCTGCTGACCGGTCTCGCGGCAGCGATCCTGATCTTCGTCGTGCTGACACCCTATTCTGCGCTGTTCGGGATCGCGGTCTGGATCGTCGTCGTAGCGGCGCTGCGGATGATGGCCAAGGCCGACCCGATGATGCGGCGCGTCTATGCCCGCCATGTCGGCTATCGGCCCTACTACCGGCCGACCTCGACGCCCTGGCGGCGATTCTGAGGCCCGGTCATGGTGGCGTTGCGGTCCTTCCGCCATTCGGGCCCGTCCTTCTCCGATCTGGTGCCGTATGCCGCGCTCGTGGCGAACGGCGTCATCCTGCTCAAGGATGGGTCGCTCATGGCAGGCTGGTACTTTGCCGGGCCGGATTCCGAGAGCTCGACGGATGCAGAGCGCAACGAGGTATCCCGGCAGATCAACGCGATCCTGTCGCGGCTCGGCACCGGCTGGATGATCCAGGTCGAGGCGGTGCGGGTTGCCACGTCGGACTATCCGGCGCGCGAGGAGTGCCATTTTCCGGATGCGGTCACGCGCGCGATCGACGACGAGCGGCGCGCCCATTTTCAGGAGGGCAGGGGTCACTTCGAGAGCCGCCACGCGCTCATCCTCACTTGGCGGCCGCCGGAGCGGCGGCGTTCCGGGCTTGCCCGTTATGTCTATTCCGATAGCGAAAGCCGCGCCGCGCGTTATGCCGACACCGTCCTCGACAGCTTCCTGACCTCGATCCGCGAGGTGGAGCAGTATCTCGGCAACGTCCTGTCGATCCGCCGCATGGTGACGCGCTCGGTGGAGGAGCGCGGCGGCTTCCAAACCGCGCGCTATGACGAGCTGTTTCAATTCATCCGCTTCTGCATCACCGGCGAGAACCACCCCGTCCGCCTACCCGAGATCCCGATGTATCTGGATTGGCTGGCTACAGCCGAGTTTAGCCACGGGCTTACGCCGATGGTCGACAGCCGGTATCTCGCGGTCGTAGGTATTGACGGTCTTCCCGCGGAGAGCTGGCCGGGCATCCTCAACTCCCTTGACCTGATGCCGCTCACCTATCGCTGGTCGTCGCGCTTCATCTTCCTGGATGACCAGGAGGCTCGCGCGAGGCTCGAGCGCACCCGCAAGAAATGGCAGCAGAAGGTCAGGCCCTTCTTCGACCAGCTTTTTCAGACGCAGTCGCGCTCCGTCGACCAGGACGCCATGGCGATGGTCGCAGAGACCGAGGACGCGATCGCCCAGGCCTCGTCGCAGCTTGTCGCCTATGGCTACTACACGCCGGTGGTCGTGTTGTTCGACGACAACGAGACCCGGCTGCGCGAGAAGGCCGAGGCAGTGCGTCGCCTGGTCCAGGCTGAAGGCTTCGGCGCGCGGATCGAGACCATCAACGCCACGGAAGCCTTCCTCGGCAGCCTGCCGGGCAACTGGTACGCGAATATCCGCGAGCCGTTGATCAACACCCGCAACCTCGCCGATCTCATACCGCTCAATTCTGTCTGGTCGGGCGCGCCGACTGCACCTTGCCCGTACTATCCGCCGGGCTCCCCGCCGCTGATGCTGGTGGCGAGCGGCTCGACGCCTTTTCGCCTGAACCTGCACGTCGACGATGTCGGCCATACGCTGATATTCGGACCAACCGGCTCCGGCAAGTCGACGCTGCTGGCGCTGATCGCCGCGCAGTTCCGGCGCTACGCACAGGCGCAGATCTTCGCCTTCGACAAGGGCCGTTCGATGTTGCCGCTTACGTTGGCCGCCGCCGGCGACCACTACGAGATCGGCGAGAGCGATGGCGATGGCGCTCCGACGCTCGCCTTCTGCCCGCTCTCCGAGCTCGCCACGGACGGCGACCGCGCCTGGGCATCGGAATGGATCGAGACGCTGGTGGCGCTGCAGGGCGTGATTATCACGCCCGACCATCGCAATGCCATCTCGCGCCAGGTTGGCCTGATGGCGTCGGCGAACGGACGCTCCCTCTCCGATTTCGTGTCGGGGGTGCAGATGCGCGAGATCAAGGAAGCGCTGCATCACTACACGGTCGACGGGCCGATGGGTCAATTGCTCGATGCGGAGAGCGACGGGCTGTCACTGCGCTCGTTCCAGACCTTCGAGATCGAGCAGTTGATGAATATGGGCGAGCGCAGCCTCGTGCCTGTGCTGCTCTATCTGTTTCGGCGGATCGAGAAGCGATTGACGGGGGCGCCGAGCCTGATCGTGCTCGACGAGGCGTGGCTGATGCTCGGCCACCCGACCTTCCGGGACAAGATCCGCGAGTGGCTGAAGGTGCTGCGCAAGGCCAATTGCGCGGTGATCCTGGCGACGCAATCGATCTCGGACGCCGAGCGCTCCGGCATCATCGACGTGCTGAAGGAGAGCTGCCCGACGAAGATCTGCCTGCCGAACGGCGCGGCGCGCGAGTCGGGCACACGCGAGTTCTACGAGCGCATCGGCTTCAACGAGCGGCAGATCGAGATCGTCGCGACCGCGCTCCCGAAACGGGAATATTACGTCGCCTCTCCCGAAGGCCGGCGGCTGTTCGACATGGCGCTCGGCCCGGTCGCGCTCTCCTTCGCCGGCGCCTCCGGCAAGGAAGACCTCAAACAGATTGCCGCGCTGAAGTCCGAACATGGCGACCGCTGGCCGGAACGCTGGCTCCAACAGAGAGGAATTGGCAATGCCGAAGCACTCCTTCTCATCCGTTAGGCTCGCCGCCGGCGCTGCGTTCATCGCGGTGATGGCTCATGTCTCGCCGGCTGTCTCCGGAGCTGCAACGGGCGGGGCGACGGAATGGACGCAGCTCCTTAACAACGGCGAGCTCGTGACGCTCGTGACCAAGTCGGCGGAGCAGATCAACAACCAGGTCACTCAGATCACACAACTGGCGCAGCAAATCCAGAATCAGCTGCGCATCTACGAGAACATGCTGCAGAATACGGCGCAGCTGCCGAACCAGATCTGGGGACAGGTCGAGAACGATCTCAACCGGCTGCGCAATCTCGCTGTACAGGGGCAGGGCATTGCTTTCTCGATGAGCAATGCCGATGACGTGCTGAAACAGCGCTTCAAGAGCTATTCCGACTTCAAGACCAACCTGCCGAACGGCGAGAGCTTTTCCTCGACCTATCAGAGCTGGTCTACGACCAATCGCGACACGATCGCCGGCACGCTGAAGGCGGCCGGTCTCACCGCCGAGCAGTTCTCGTCGGAAGAGTCGACGATGAGCTCTCTCCGCACGATGTCCCAATCGGCCGACGGGCAGATGAAGGCGCTCCAGGTCGGTCATCAGATCGCCGCGCAGCAGGTCGCGCAGTTCCAGAAGCTTCGCGGTCTGGTCTCCCAGCAGACGACGATGATGGGAACGTGGTTCCAGTCCAAGCAGTCCGACAAGGATCTCGCACAGGCCCGGCGCGAGCAGTTCTTCAACGCGCCGGTGAACAACATTCGTGGCGGAGAAACCATGGAGCCGCGCTGGTGAGCCGGCCGGTCGTCATGGCGACGCTCGCAGCCGTCCTCGCTCTCTTTGGTCTCGCGGTGATCTGGTTCGTCGTCACCCCGCGGCCGGACACCGTGGAGTCGTCCGCGCAGGAGCAGCGCCAGCGCGCCGAGGGCTTTCTCGGAGGCGCCCCCAACCAACCTGTGCGCGGCGGACAGGAGATGAAGCCAAGATGGTAGTCACCCGTCCGTCACGCGCGATCGAGATTAGCTTCATCGTCATCGCCCTTATCCTGCTCGCCAGTGCGCCGGCGCTGGCCCAGCAGGGCAGCGTGCTGACGACGCTTGAGAACCAGGTCTCGACGGCCGCCAAGGGCTGGGAGACGACGGTGATGAACGCCGCCCGCTCTTTGTTCTGGATCCTCGCCGGCATCGAGGTGGGCATCGCCGCTGTTTGGCTTGCCCTGCAGGCCGCCTCACTCGATGCTTGGTTCGCCGAGCTCGTCCGCAGAATCATGTTCATCGGCCTGTTCGCCTTCATCCTCGACAGGGGACCAGCCTTCGCCAAGTCGATCGTCGACAGCCTGTTTCAGATCGGCGCCAATGGCGGCTCGGCCTCGCCCGCGAACATCTTCGATGCGGGCATTCGCGTCGCCTCCAAGATGTCGGAGCAGGCGAAGTTCGGCCTGTTCGAAGACAACGCGCTGGCGATCGCCGCCGTCTTCGCCATGGTCATCGTCGTCATTGCGTTCAGCCTGGTGGCGGCGATCTTCGTGGCGGTAATGGTCGAGATGTATGTCGGGCTTCTCGCCGGGATGATCATGCTCGGTCTCGGCGGCTCGTCCTTCACGAAGGATTTCGCGGTCCGCTATCTCGTCTATGCCTTTTCGGTCGGCATGAAGCTGATGGCGCTGGTGATGATCGCCCGCATCGGCTCGGACGTGCTGCTCGGCCTCGCCGAGGCGCCGACGGCGACGTCCGACCAGTTCATCACCACGCTCGCAATCGCCGGTATCTCGGTCGTGGTGTTCATCATCGCCATGTATGTGCCGCCGATCGTGCAGGGCGTAGTGCAGGGCGCCTCGATCTCCGGCGGCATGGAAGCGATCCGTCATGGCGGCCAGGCGGCGACCTTCGCTGCTGGCGGCGCTTTCCTCGGCGCGAGCGCGGCGATGTCCGGAGCGTCGGCGGCGAGGAGCGCCCGAGCTGGCGGCTCTTCGATGGCGGGGGCAGCGTTGCGCGGCATGGCGTCGGGCATCGGCAATGCCGGCTGGGCGGCGGGATCAGCGGCGAAGGAGAAGGCAATCGCGGCGCCCGGTGCCTATGCCGGATCCCTGCTCGGACTGGCAAACGCCAAGCTCGATCAGTCGCGGCAGAAATCGCCGGCGCCACCACCACCGCCACCGCCGATTCAGGACAAGTGAGGGGAGACGCATCAGCATGGCCGCCAGTCCGCCCGACAATCCCTACATCGCCGCCCGCCAGGAATGGAACGAGCGCTACGGCTCCTATGTCAAAGCCGCGGCCGCGTGGCGGCTCGTCGGCATCACCGGCATGCTGATGGCCGTGGTCGGCTTCAGCTACGCGCTCTATCAGAGCACGCAGGTGAAGCTCGTTCCCTACATCGTGGAGGTCGACCGCCTCGGCACCGCGGTAACGGCCGGCTTTCCGCAGCAGATCGAATATGCCGATCCCCGCGTCGTGCGCGCGACGCTTGGCACCTTCGTGTCGAACTTCCGCAGCGTGACGCCAGACGCGGTGGTGCAGAAGCAATACATCGATCGCACCTATGCACTGCTGCGCACCTCCGATCCGGCGACGGAGAAGATCAACGCCTGGTTTCGCGGCAATTCCCCGTTCGAGAAGGCGAAGAACGCGACCGTAGCGATCGAGGTCAACAATGTCGTGCCGCTCTCCAACCAGAGCTACCAGATCGACTGGACCGAATATGAGCGCGACCGGAAGGGCAAGGAGACCGCGGTGCGCCGCTTCCGCGGCATCGCGACCGTGACACTGACTCCGCCGCAGGACGAGGGCGTCATCCGCCTCAATCCGATCGGCTTGTATCTGCGGGACTTTGAATGGACCGCCCAGCTGTGAAAGGCCCGCGCACTCCGATGGCTAGAGAAGGAACGATCATTGCCGCAATCCTACTCGCCCTGTCGATGAGTTTCATCGCAGCGTCGGCGGTCGCCCAGGGTATGAGCGCAAACGAGGCCCGCGGGACGAACATTTCCGGACAGTGGCGCGGTTCGCGCGGGCTCGTCACGAGAGGCTCGGACGGGAAGGTGATCTTCCTCTATGGCGAGATCCAGCCTTCCGTCGTGTGCTCGCCCCTGCAGGTCTGCGATATCGAGCTACAGGCTGGCGAGGTGGTGCGCGACGTGCTCGTTGGTGACACGGTTCGCTGGAAGGTCGAACCCGCGACCTCCGGAGCCGTAGGCGGGCAGGCGATCCATCTGATCGTCAAGCCGGCCGAGCCGGGGCTTGTCACCTCGATGGTGGTGACGACGTCGCGGCGCACCTACCACATCCAGCTCAAGTCGCATCAAAGCCAGTACATGGCACGCATCGGCTTCGAATATCCCGAAGACGTCTCGACCCGCCTGTCCGACATCAACGCCCGGCTCGAGGCGAGCACGATCCCGGGCGCCGGCGTGCCAGCCGAGCAGCTGAACTTCCAGTACAGCGTGAGCGGCAGCGCCAGTTGGCGGCCGACCCGCGTCTATTCGGACGGAGAGAAGACCTACATTCAGTTTCCCCGTTCGGTGTCCGGGCAGGACGCGCCGGTGCTCTTCGTAGTCTCCGGCGGACAGAACCGCATCGTCAATTACCGCATGAAGGGCAACATGATGGTGATCGACTACAACGTCGATCGCGCCGTCCTCGTCTCGGGCGTCGGCTGGCACCAGGACAAGATCACCATCAGCAGGGGAGGGTAGGCGATGAGCGCCCGACACCTCCTCCCCCGGCTTCTTGGAGTCACTCTGGCCGCCGCGCTGCTCGCCGGCTGCCAGACCTTCGGAGCGGAAGGGCTCGTGGCCAGCTCCGCGCCGCAGGAGATCTCCGGCCCCGCCGCCAGCGCCATTGCCGGCGACATGGTCAGCCGCCTTGCCGAGCATGTCGGACCCGGAACCGGGACGATCCTGTTGAAGGCGGACGGCTCGCCGTTCGGCGGCGCGCTCGAGGCCTCGCTGAAGGCGTGGGGCTACGCGGTGGTCAGCGACCAGAAGGCCGAGGGCGAGAAGCTCATCCCCCTCGCCTATGTGATCGGAAGCTATGACGGCCAAGTGCTTGCGCGCCTCTCGACCGGTTCGCTCGACCTTGGGCGTGCCTACACCGCGACCTCTGCCGGTGCGACCCCGACGAGTCCGCTGTCGGTCATGCAGCGCGGGTAAGGGGAGGGGAGCATGGTTCA
This sequence comes from Parvibaculum indicum, assembly GCF_011762095.1. Lineage (GTDB taxonomy): Bacteria > Pseudomonadota > Alphaproteobacteria > Parvibaculales > Parvibaculaceae > Parvibaculum > Parvibaculum indicum. Next base: position 61,309 of record NZ_JAASQO010000013.1, read on the forward strand.
ATCCCTCAAGCTCGGCGGGGAAGCGGCGGAGCCGAAAATCCGGCGGATCAATCGCCTGCCGATCGTGATCGCGATCGCACTCGTCGTCGCCTTTCTTGCCGTGATCATGTACGGTCTGAGCTCGCGCGGACTGTACTTCTCGCGCAACCCGTCGATCGAGCAGGCCGGGGGCGCGCCGGCTTCTACCTATGCCGACCAGCTGAAACGCGGCGTGTCGGACGGGATCATCGGCGATCCCGCGGAAGCGCCGGTGTTTCAGCCGACTCCGCCGGAGCGGATCGATCCGGCAGCGCCCCCGAAACCCGTCGCGGTGCAGCCTGAGCGCGCGACGGCCGAAGGCGAGCCCGAGGCCGTATGGCGTGCGCGGCTCAAGCGAGAGGCCGATGAGCAGTACTATCGCGAGCTCCAGCGCCAGCGCATGGCACGGATGCAGGCCAACGACACGGCCTACGACTCGCCGCTCGCGATCAATGTCGACAAGCTGCGCAGCAGTGGACGGACCGATCCCGGCGCTGCGCAGCCTGCCGGCGCCGGGGCCACAGGTACCGGCGCTACGGCTGACCTTTATGCCGCGGCGCTGCGAGCTGGCCTCGGCAGCCAGAACCTCGACCCGAATGCCCAGCGCACGAAGGAGGACTTTTTCAACGCCGACATCAAGGAGCTCGGCTACCTCCCCAACCAGGTCGTGCCGCAACGCTCCCCTTACGAGCTCAAGCGCGGCTCGGTGATCCCGGCGACGCTCATCACCGGCATCAACTCAGATCTTCCCGGCCGCATCACCGCGCAGGTCAGCCAGAACGTCTACGACAGTGCGACCGGGCACCGCCTCCTCATCCCGCAGGGGACGAAGCTCTTCGGTCGCTATGACAGCAAGGTGTCGTTCGGCCAGTCCCGCGTGCTCGTCGTCTGGACGGACATCATCTTCCCGAACGGATCTACCCTGCAGATCGGCGGCATGGCCGGGACGGATGCCGAAGGCTATGGCGGGTTCAATGACCAGGTGGATAACCACTATCTGAAGACATTTGGCTCCGCGATCCTGCTCGCGGTTATCGGCGCCGGCATCGACATGGCCGTCCCGCAAAACACCAACCCGTTCAACAACGGAAATAGCGCAGAGGATGCCGCACGGCGGAATTTCGCGGAGACCTTCGGACGGGTCGCAGAACGGACGATCAACAAGAATCTCGAAGTCCAGCCGACGCTTGAAATCCGGCCGGGGTACAAGTTCAACGTCCTTGTCGATCAGGACATCATCTTTCCCGGAATCTATCGCGGGCGGGGGGAGGAGTGAAGGATCGGTGGGAATCAGGATTTTCGGCCGCGATTGGTGACAGAGTCGTTGCCGAGCGAATCCAACACCCAGGACATGTCAGTGCGTTGCACGCCAGCCAAATCAACGTCGGGTGGCTGTCCCTCTAGCGAAGTTCAGATCCATCGCTCCCATGACGCCGATCAGTTTATCCAAGACGATTGCGGAACAGCCACGCAGCGAGCGGCAAGGTGACGGCGGCCACAGCCAGCAATGGCAAGAAATTGGAGGCGATATCGCCGAAGGTGGCGCCTTCCAGATAGACGCGGCGGACAATATCGATCCCGAAGCGCAACGGGTTCACATAGGTTGCGACTTGCAGTATCGCCGGCATGTTGCGCACGGGCGTCAGCAGGCCCGACAAGAGCATCAGGGGCATGACCAGCATGAAAGTATAGAGCATGGCCTGCTGCATGGTGAGCGAGACCGCGGAGATTGACAGACCGATCCCGACAGACGCCACCGTGAAGCAGAAAAGCCCGAAATACAGCAGCCATACCGACCCGTTCATCGGAATCTGGAACCAGAAAAGGATGATCAGAAAGATGATCGTCGACTGGATCAGGCCGATAAAGATCGACGGAAGTGCTTTCCCGATCAGGATCTGCAACGGCGTCAGCGGCGTCACCAGCAACTGGTCAAAGGTTCCCTGTTCACGCTCGCGGGCAACCGACAGGGCGGCGAGCATGAGCGTCTGGATCATGCTGAGCGAAGCGATCAGCGCCGGCATCATGTTCCAGCGGGATTCAAGATTGGGATTGAACCAGGAACGGCGGACGATGGTGATGGAGGACCTGTTGCCGAGCGTTTGATTGTAGGAGGTCACGATCGACGAGACATAGGCCGCGGCGGCGCCGGCCGTCGACGAGTTGCGCCCGTCGAGGATGACCTGAAGCGGCGCCTGCTGGTTTGCCGCCAGACGCGCCTCGAAATCCGATGGGATGCTGACGACGAGAAGGGCGTCACCCTTGTCGATCACGCCTGCGATCTGGTCGGATGACGTCAGTGTCGCAACACGCTCGAACACGCCGGTTCCGTCAAGCCGGGCCAGCAGTTGCGTTGCGGTCGCACCCCGGCTGTGGTCCAGGACCGCATAGGGCACATGCGTCAAGTCGTACGTCGCGCCATAACCGAAGAGCAATGCCTGCAGCAGGGCGGGTGCGAAGAGCAGCACGCGGCTGGACGGGTCCTTGACCAGCGCGAGGAGCTCCTTTCGGAACAACGCCAGCGTCCGGAAGAAATAGGTGATCACCGGGTTCATCGCGTCAGTCCAGCTTCTTCCTGAGCGAACGACGGGTCAGCCCGATCAGGACGACGGCGTAAAGCGCGAGGATGGCGCAATCGCGCAGGATATCGGGCCAGTAGTTGCCGGCCAGAAAGAGCGTCTTGATCAATCCCATGAAATGCGTGGCGGGAAGAACCTGGCTGATGATCTGAATGACCACGGGGACGTTGCGCAGGTCGAAGACGAAGCCTGACAGCATCATCGCGGGCATGAAGCTGGTGAGAAGCGCCATCTGGCTGGCGGCGAACTGGTTGCGCGTCGCGGCAGAGATGAACAGCCCGAGGCTGAGCGAGACCATCAGATAGAGAAGCGACGAGACGATGATGACGGGGAGCGAACCACGCATCGGAACATGGAACAGATACTTCGCGGCGAGCAGGCACATGATCAGGTCGATGCCGCCGATCACGACATAGGGCGCGAGCTTGGCCAGCACGAGTTCCAGCGGCCTAACCGGAGTGACGAAAAGCGATTCCAGCGTTCCCCGCTCCCATTCGCGCGCCACCAGCAGCGAGGTCAGGAAGGCACCGATCAGCGTCATCACCAGCACCAGCAGTCCCGGAACGAGATACCAGGTGCTCTCGCCGGCTTCGTTGAACCATGTCCTCTGCACGATGGTGATGTTCGGCGCCGCGGTCGGTTTGTTGCCTGCCTGGTCGGCCAGCTGTTGGGTCGGTATCGCAAGCGCCCCGGCGACATAACCTTCCATCGTCGAAGCGGTATTTGAATCGACACCGTTGAGAAGCAACTGCAATTGCGCATCGCCTGCAGCCAGCCGCCGGGAGAAATCGATTGGTACGCGCAGGATCGCATCGGTCTGGCCGGCCCGGATCATACGCGCGGCCTCAGCCATCGAGGTTACCCAGCTCGGCGCGAGATAGGGCGAGCCTTGCAGCCCGGAGACAACATTACGGGCGGTCGGCGAGCTGTCCTCGAGCACCACCGTCACACGCGCGTCCTTCACGTCGAAGGACAGGCCGTAGCCGAACAAAAGGATCAGCACGACCGGCAGCACGAGCCCGACGACCAGGTTGCTGCGATCGCGCAGCATCTGTCGGGTTTCCTTGCGCGTCAGCGCGACGAGGCGCGTGGAAAAGCCGGATTCGCTCATGCCGCCTTCTCCTTGTTCTCACGGGCGGCGCGACCCTGCTCGACGATCGCGATAAAGGCGCTGTTCATGTCGGCGCCAGCATCGCCCGCCTGCTCACGCACCTCGCGCGGCGTGCCGAGCGCCAGCATCTCGCCGGCGTCCTGAATGGCGATGCGGTCGCAGTATTCCGCTTCCTCCATGAAATGCGTGGTGATGATGATCGTCACCCCGCTCACGGCGAGCGACGTAATGGTGCGCCAGAAGGCCCGGCGGGCAAGCGGATCGATTCCGCTCGTCGGCTCATCCAGAAAGAGGATCTCCGGCTGGTGCAGCAGGCCGGTCGCCATGGCGAGGCGCTGCTTGTAGCCGGCGGGCAGGATGCCGCTTTGGGCCGCGGGATCGAGGCTGAACTGTTCGATCGACGCGGATATGCGGTTGCGCAACGCCTTTCCGCTCAAGCCGTAGGCGCCGCCGAAGAATTCGAGGTTCTCGCGCACGGACAGATTGCCGTAGAGCGCGAACTTCTGCGAGACGTAGCCGATCCGTGCACGTGCCGCGGCGCGTGCGCTGCGAAGGTTCAATCCTGCGACCTCCAGATGACCGCTGGTCGCCGGCAACAGGCCGCAAAGCATCCGGAAGGTCGTGGTCTTGCCCGCGCCGTTTGGGCCGAGCAGGCCGAAAATCTCGCCGCGCGCGACATCGAAGGAGGTGGCGGCAACCGCTGTAAAATCGCCGAACTTGCGCACAAGATCGCGCACGACGATGACCGGCTTGCCGTCATCTTTCGCGGTATGGGCAGCGGATTTCTCCAGTTCCTCCTTCGGCGTGGTCTTAGTTTCCGTTTCGCCTTCCTCTTCCCGCAGGAGCATCATGAAGGCGTCTTCCAGCTCTTCCGCGCGGGGCTCGACCGAAGTGCCATCGAGCAGGTCGTTCAGTCGCGCCTGCTCCGCCTCGGGCTGGCGAATGAAGCGCACATTGCCGCCCTTCGGCACCGCGTCGATGATCAGCTCGGGGACGTCGATCAACCGGGCCTGGAGTTGGCGCGCGGGCATATCCACGGGCGTCGCCGCCGTGAAAGTCAGGCCTTGCGCCCGCTTGCTCAAGGCGTCGGGAGCGCCGTCGGCCAGCAGCTTTCCCTTGTGCATCACGAAGACCTGCGCGCAGCGCTCGGCCTCGTCCATGTAAGCGGTGCTGACGATGACGCTGAGCTTCTCGTCGTCGATGAGTTGCTGCACGATCTTCCAAAGATCGCGGCGCGACAGCGGATCGACGCCGACGCTCGGCTCGTCGAGCAGAAGAAGGTCGGGAGAGCGCACCAGCGTGCAGGCAAGCCCGAGCTTCTGCTTCATGCCTCCGGAGAGCTTGCCGGCCGGCCGATCGGTGAAGCGCGCCATGTCCGTCACCTCGAGCATGCGCGCAAAGCGTTCCTGACGTTCGTCATGGGGAACGCCATGAAGGTCGGCATAAAGGTCGAGATTCTCCTGAACGCTCAGGTCCTCGTAGAGTCCGAAGCGCTGCGGCATATAGCTGATGCGGTCTTGAACCGATTGCGGATCGGCAGCGACGTCGATGCCCAATACACGCAGGGAGCCGGCGTCGGGCTTCAGGAGTCCGGCCAACATGCGCATGAGCGTCGTCTTGCCGGCTCCGTCCGGCCCGACAAGCGCCGTCAGTTCACCGGCCTGCACCGACAGCGAAATCCCGTCGACCGCGGCGATCTCGCCGCCATCGGGGCCCTGGAAGGTCTTGCGGAGGTTCTCGACCGTAACGGTCAAGTTCTGATCGCTCATGAAGCCGTCTCTTTGGGCACGGCCCCGGTCGATATCCGGACCGTCGCCGGCTGGCCAAGACGCAGAACGTTGTCGGTGTCGGAGACGACGATGCGCACCTCATAGACGAGATTGGTGCGAAGCTCCTCGGTCTGCACCGACTTCGGCGTGAACTCGGCAACCGACGAAATGTATCCGATCTTGCCGTCGACTGGCCGATCGGGATGGCTGTCGGTGAAGACGCGGGCCTCCATGCCGGGCCTGATCCTGCCGAGGTCCGGTTCGCTGACGTATACGCGCACCCATTTCGGTTCGGTGAGCGCCAGCGAGAACACGGCCGACGAGGGGGTCACTATGTCGCCGGGTTCATGCAGGCGAGAACGGACGACGGCATCGACCGGTACGCGAAGCTGGCCTTGGTCGATCTGGTGTTTCAAGAGCGCGAGATTGGCTTCCGCCGCCTTCAGTTGCGCTTCGGCACCGGCGATGTCCTCGGCTCGGGGGCCGGCTTGCGCAAGTTCGAGCGCTGCCCGCAGTTCATTGACCTTCGCCCGGGCGACCTGCGCATCCGCGCGCCGCTGATCTACGGTTTGCTGGGTGATCGCACCGCTTGCGGAACGCTGCAGGTCCGTCGCACGGGCGTAGTCCTGATCGGCACGCGTCGCCGACGCCTCGGCCGACGCGAGTTGGGCGCGTGCTTGCTCGATCTCCTCCGGGCGTGAGCCGTTGCGCAGGCGCAGCAGCGTTTGTCGCTGCGCCTCAACCTGACTTGCGGCCTGTTCGGCTTGGAGCGTCAGGGTCTTTGTATCGAGCAGGCCGATGATCTGCCCGGCCGTCACCCGATCGCCTTCCTCGACGCGCAACTCGGTGATCCGGCCGCCATTGTCGAAGGCGAGCGAAACCTGGCGGATGTCGACATTGCCGAAAACCGTCAATTCATTCGGATCGGCGCTGCTGCGATGGCTCCACCAGTACCAGCCGCCGGCGGCGAGCGCGGCTATCAGCAGGAGAATCACCGGGACTTTCTTCATGGCGCGGAGCCTTTGGACAACGCGGATGGCCGCGACAGCAAAGAGACTAAATCTAAATTGAATTTAGAGTTCCTGGCCGCTAAAGTCGAGACCGGCATGTGAGGAAATCGAGTTTGACGCCCGTCTTCCCGCCTATCGTTGTGGGTGCGTCCCATCCGCCCGAAGAGGTTCCTGGCACGGTACGCAGGGGCCGGCGCTGTCCCCTGTCCAAATCGCGCCCTACCTTGGAACATCCGGCCGGCACTGACAGGGGACGTCCTGAGTTTCGTCGAACTTGGATTCTTCTTGCCGTTGCGATAGCGCTCGCAGGATGCGCCACCCGGCCAGGCCCTGAGACGCTTGATCCCGTTGTGGGCCGCACCGCGGGTGCAAAGGCGATCACCGTCTTTGCCGTGACCGATCGTTCCCCGGCAGGCACCACGCCTGCCTTCGGAGCCGGGCGTGGTGCGTTGACCTACGAGCAGTTCACGATGGAGGCAGTCGGATCGGCCGCCGCCGGCAGGGCCGGGGCATCCGCGCTTTCCCGCGAAGGCGATCCTTCAAAAGACTTCATGACTGTCGGGCGGCAGGAGCTTGACCGGAAAACATTCGAGGCGAGCGTCAATCGAATGCGGAAAGCCGAGAGCGACGACGTCGTCGTGTTCGTTCATTCACAATTACAGCTATCAGGAAGCGGTGTTCCGGCTTGCGCAGCTGAGGGCAGAGGCGGGCGCTCAGGCTGTGCCCGTCCTATTCTCCTGGCCCTCGCAGGCCGACTTCAGAGGCTACGTCGCCGATCGGGATTCGGCGACCTACGCTCGTGACGACCTGGTTCAGCTTCTTACGATGCTCAGTCGTTCCCGGCCAAAGGGCCGCGTCACTGTCATAGGCCACAGCATGGGCGCATGGCTCGTCATGGAAGCGCTGCGCCAGTTGAGGCTCCAGGGCCGGAATGATGTCATCGCAGGGCTTCGGGTGGGGCTTGCCTCCCCCGATATCGATGTGGACGTTTTCCGTGCGCAGTCTGCCGTCGTCGGGCGATTGTCACCCCCTTTGACGGTGCTCGTCTCGCCCAACGATCGCGCTCTAGCCGTGTCGAGCCGAATCGCCGGGGGTAACCCCCGTCTCGGTTCGGCAAGGGTGGACGATCCGGAGATACAGAAGATTCCGCTCCTCAACGGTATGCAGATCATCGATATCGCCTCGCTGCCTGCCAGCGATGGCTTCAACCACGACCGCTTCGTGACCTTGGCCGCCCGGTATTCGACCGCGGAGCAGGGCAGCAGGGTGGGCGAGGTCAGGCAGGCCGGCGTCTTTCTGCTCGATGCGACAGGCCGCATCCTGTCGGCTCCGTTCAGCGGAACAGCGCAAATCATTTCGGGGAGGCGGTAGCTATCGCGATGGCCGCCGGGCCGAAGGATGAGTTTTGCAACGAGTGGATGCCATGAAGAAGACAGTTCGCACGCAACGCACCGATGGGGGGGTAACTCATAGCCGCATCCTGGATATGGCTGGCGAACTGTTTGCATCGACGGGTTTTGCAGAAACGACAAACAAGATGATCGCGGCGAAAGCCGGAGTGGATCTTGCCTCGATCAACTATCACTTCGGCAGCCGCAACGGCCTCTATCAGGCCGTGCTGGTGGAGGCTCATCGACGGCTCGTGAGCGTCGAGAGCCTGCAGCAACTGGCCTCGACCGACTTGTCGGCGCGAGAACGGCTGAAAGCGCTTATCCAAATGCTAGTGGAAAACGCTACCTCCGAGCACAGCTGGCACGCACGGGTTCTTAGCCGCGAGTTTCTGTCACCTACCTCCAATCTTCGGGCGCTGATCGAGAGCGAGGTACCGCCTAAGCTGGCGTCCATTCTCAATATCATCGAAGACATCACGGCAATCCCGTCCGGCGATCCAGCCTTACTGCGCTGCCTTGCCAGCGTCATAGCCCCTTGCGCGATGCTGCTGGTCGTCGGGCGAAACGTCTCTCCCGTCGCGGACGAAATACGCGGGATGCCGACCGAGGATCTAGTGGAGCATCTCTACGGTTTTGCGCTCGGCGGGCTTGAGGCGGTTGGTCACCATCGATCGCGCCCCGAGATTGAAAAATGAACGCTGTGCTCGGCGCCAGTGCTCACGATGGCGTCTCTCGATGTCCCGGTGAATTGCTCATCAGAGGCCTATTTGCGAGCGCGCTACCTCTCGCAACAGCTTGTCGAGATTCTCTGCCCGGTCGAGCGTATGCCAACGCGCATCGAGGAAATCGAGCGGGTCATCTTCGAGGCGCATTCTCAAAGTCGACGGCGGCGGTGCGGAGAAGCATCTTAGGGAAAAGCACCGGTGATAATAGATGATACTGACGACCGTCCCCGGCGTCTTTGAGGCGTCTGATTAAGGCCTTCATTGCGATGCGGCGAACTCAGACGGATTTGGTCACCAAGCGGCTCAGTTGGATCCCCTAAGCCTAAGCGCATTGCCGATAACGCTGACCGATGAAAGCGCCATCGCGGCCGCGGCGATGATCGGCGAGAGCAGCACTCCGAAAACGGGATAGAGCACGCCCGCCGCGACCGGCACACCGGCGGCGTTGTAGATGAAGGCGAAGACCAAATTCTGGCGGATATTGTGCATCGTCGCCTCGGACAGGCGCCGCGCCTTAACGATGCCCATGAGATCGCCCCTGAGCAAAGTCACCCCGGCGCTTTCGATGGCGACGTCCGTCCCTGAGCCCATGGCGATACCGACATCGGCGGCCGCGAGCGCGGGAGCGTCGTTTACGCCATCTCCGGCCATCGCGACCACGCGGGCTTGGGATTTGAGCCGGGCGACGACCGCGCTCTTCTGGTCGGGCAAGACATCGGCCTCGACCTCGTCGATACCGAGGCGGCGGGCCACTGCCTCTGCTGTGGTGCGGTTGTCGCCTGTCAGCATAACGATGCGGATGCCGTCGGCATGAAGCGCCTTCAGCGCCTCGGCCGTCGTCGCCTTGATCGGATCGGCGATGGCGAAGATGCCGCCGGCCCTGTCGTCGACACCTATATAGATCGCAGTGGCACCGTCATGGCGGAGCGCATCGGCCTGGCCCGACAGCGCCGCGGTGTCGATGCCGTTCTCCTGCAGGAAGGCGGCGTTGCCGAGCACGATCCGCCGGCCGTCGACCGTGCCGAGCGCGCCCTTGCCGGTCGGGGAATCAAAATCCGAGACGGGCGGGACGGCGAAGCCCCGCCTTTCGGCGGCGGTCACGATGGCGAGCGCCAGCGGATGCTCCGAGGCCGTCTCGACCCCGGCGGCGAGCCGCAGGATATCATCCTCCGCGAAGCCTTTCGCAGCGACGATCCCGGTGACGGCGGGCTTGCCTTCGGTCAGCGTGCCGGTCTTGTCGACGACGAGCGTGTCGACCTTCTCCATGCGCTCAAGCGCTTCGGCGTTCTTGATGAGCACGCCGAGGGCAGCGCCCTTGCCGACGCCGACCATGATCGACATCGGCGTTGCGAGACCGAGCGCGCAGGGGCAGGCGATGATCAGCACCGAGACCGCGGCAACGAGGCCATAGGCGAAACGCGGCTCCGGACCCCAGAGCGCCCAGCCGACGAAGGCGAGGAGCGCGACGAGCATCACAACCGGCACGAACCATCCCGAGACCTGGTCGGCCATGCGCTGAATCGGGGCGCGCGAACGCTGAGCCTCGGAGACCATCTGGACGATGCGGGCGAGCATGGTGTCGCGACCGATCTTCTCCGCACGGATGACCAGTGCGCCAGTCTGGTTCAGCGTGCCGCCGACGACGCGGTCGCCGGCCGTGCGGGTGACGGGCATGGACTCGCCGGTGACCATGGATTCGTCGAGCGAGGAGCGGCCGTCCTCGACCAGCCCGTCCACCGGCACCGTCTCGCCCGGCCGCACCCGCAGCCTGTCGCCGATCGCCACTGCCTCGACCGGCACGTCTTCTTCCGCGTCTACGTCGGTGAGGCGCCGCGCGGTCTTCGGCGCGAGATCGAGCAGCGCCCGGATCGCGCCGGAGGTCTGCTCGCGGGCGCGCAGTTCCAGCACCTGTCCAAGCAGCACCAGAACGGTGATGACCGCCGCCGCCTCGAAATAGACCGCGACCGAACCGTCGGCAGCGCGAAACGCGCCGGGGAAGATGCCGGGCGCCAGCGTGGCGACGACGCTGTAGATCCAGGCGACGCCCGTGCCCATGGCGATCAGCGTGAACATGTTGAGGCTGCGGTTGGTGAGCGAGGCGAAGGCCCGCTCGAAGAACGGCCAGCCCGCCCACAGCACGACCGGCGTCGCCAGCGCGAACTGGACCCAGGTCGAGACCGCCGGCGGCACGAGATGATGCAGCAACGGAACGAGGTGGGAGCCCATCTCCAGCGCGAAGACCGGTACGGTCAGCGCCAGGCCGATCCGGAAGCGGCGCGTCATGTCGGCGAGTTCGGGGCTCGGGCCGGCATCGGTGTTCGCCACCAGCGGCTCCAGCGCCATGCCGCAGATCGGGCAGCTTCCGGGTCCGTCGCGCCGGATCTTGGGGTGCATCGGGCAGGTCCAGATCGTGCCCTCGGGAGCGGATTCCGCTATGGCCGCCGCATGATGATGGGCGTGCGCGCCGTCGTGATCGCCAGGGGGGCCGGCATGGTGATGGTGCGAATTTGCGTGAGCATCTTTGCCGGTGGAGGCGACGGCCGCATCAGCAGCGCCGTGATGCCCGCCGCCGCCATGGTCATGCGCGGGGTGCCTATGCTCGTCAGACGGCATGTTGCGTCCTTTTCCCGGAATGGCCGATTTCGCCGGGATCGACAGCCCTTGTTATCGTCCAGGCGCGTTGAGGTCTGCCCGCGTGGCTCCTCCTGCTTCCGGAAGAGTGGTGCCTAGCATCGCAACTCATGTGGAGCAGACCTTGATCTCGATCAGGTGCTGAGGAGCGATGCGCCACCGGGCCCTCACGCGGTTCCAGGCCAGCGCCAGTCGCGCACCTCCGGCATGTCGACGCCGTGCTCGCGGATATAGCGCCCGTGCTCGATCAGCTTGTCGCGGATCGCCTGCTTGGCATAGACGGCGCTCGCCCCGAGTTTAGAGACCCGGTCGATGACGTCGGCAACGAGATGGAAGCGGTCGAGACGGTTGCGCACGACCATGTCGAAGGTCGTCGTCGTCGAGCCCTCCTCCTCGTAACCGCGGACGTGCATGTTGGCGTGGTTGGTGCGCTTGTAGGCGAGCCGGTGGATCAGCCAGGGATAGCCGTGATAGGCGAAGATCACGGGCTTGTCGGTGGTGAACAGCGCGTCGAAATCCGGGTCGGTCAAGCCATGGGGATGCTGCGATTTCGGCTGCAGCGTCATCAGGTCGACGACGTTGACGACGCGCACCTTCAGCTCCGGGACATGCTCGCGCAGCAAGGTGACGGCGGCGAGCGTCTCCAGGGTCGGCACGTCGCCCGCGCAGGCCATCACGACGTCGGGTTCTTCGCCGCGATCATTGCTGGCCCATTCCCAGATGCCGATGCCTTGCGTGCAGTGCTTGATGGCGGCATCCATGTCGAGCCATTGCGGCGACGGCGCCTTGCCGGCGACGATGACGTTGATCCGGTCCCAGCTCCGCAGGCAGTGATCGGTGACGTGGAGCAGGGTGTTGGCGTCGGGTGGCAGGTAGACCCGCACGATATCGGCCTTCTTGTTGACGACATGGTCGATGAAGCCGGGGTCCTGATGGCTGAAGCCGTTATGGTCCTGCTGCCAGACATGGGAGGTCAGCAGGTAGTTCAGCGAGGCGATCGGCCGCCGCCAAGGCACCTCCTTGGCCATCTTCAGCCATTTCGCATGCTGGTTGAACATGGAATCGACAATGTGGATGAAAGCCTCGTAACAGGAGAACAGGCCGTGACGGCCGGTCAGGAGATAGCCTTCGAGCCAGCCCTGGCAGAGATGCTCGCTCAGGATCTCCATGACGCGGCCGTCCAGGGCCAGATGGTCGTCTTCCGGGATCGTCTCGGCGTTCCAGGCTCGGTCCGTGACCTCGAACAGCGCCTGCAGCCGGTTCGAGGCGGTCTCGTCGGGGCCGAAGACGCGGAAGTTGCGGCTCGCCTGGTTGGCTTTCATCACGTCGCGCAGGAAGGCGCCCATCACCCGCGTCGCCTCGGCTGTGGAGCCCCCGGGCCTCTCCACTACGACGGCGAGGGTCGTGAAGTCGGGCATTCTCAGCGGCTTCTTGAGCGCGCCGCCATTGGCGTGCGGGTTTGCGCTCATGCGCTTTTTGCCTGATGGGGCTAGCGCGGCGATCTCGAGCCGGAGCGCGCCGGCCTCGTCGAACAGCTCCTCCGGCCGGTAGCTGCGCAGCCAGTCTTCGAGCAGCTGCAGATGCCCGGCCTTCGCCATGTCGCTGAAAGGTACCTGATGGGAGCGCCAGAAGCCTTCGGTCTTCAGGCCGTCGACGGTCTTCGGCCCGGTCCAGCCCTTTGGGCTGCGGAAGACGATCATCGGCCAGCGCGGCCGCCCCTTGAGGGCTCCGCCGCGCGCCTTGTCCTGGATCGCCCGGATCCGGTCGAAGGCCTCGTCGAGTGCCGCCGCCATCGCCTCGTGCATCGGGTCGGGCTCGTCGCCCTCCACAAAGATCGGCTCATAGCCGTAGCCTAAGAACAGCGCGCGCGACTCCTCCGGATTGATACGGGCGAGGATGGTGGGGTTCGCGATTTTATAGCCGTTGAGGTGCAAGATCGGTAGTACCGCGCCGTCGGTCGCGGGGTTCAGGAGCTTGTTCGAGTGCCAAGAGGCTGCGAGCGGGCCGGTCTCCGCCTCGCCGTCGCCGACCACGCAGGCCGCGATCAGGTCCGGATTGTCGAGCACAGCCCCGAAGGCGTGGGCGAGCGAATAGCCGAGCTCGCCCCCCTCGTGGATCGAGCCCGGCGTCTCGGGCGCGGCGTGGCTCGGGATGCCGCCGGGGAAGGAGAACTGACGGAACAGCTTCCGCACGCCGTCCTCGTCGCGGGAGATCTCGGGGTAGAGTTCGCTGTAGGTTCCGTCGAGATAGGTGCTCGCCACGACGCCCGGCGCGCCGTGGCCGGGGCCGGCGACATAGAGCACGTCGACGTCGCGCTCGCGGATCACGCGGTTCAGGTGGAGGTAGATGAAGTTGAGCCCAGGCGTCGTGCCCCAATGGCCGAGCAGGCGCGGCTTCACGTCCTCGATCTTCAGCGGCCGGCGCAGAAGCGGGTTGTCGAGCAGATAGATCTGGCCGACCGACAGGAAGTTCGCTGCGCGCCACCACGCGTCCATGGCGGCGAGCGTCTTAGCGTTGAGGCCTGCTCCACATTTCCGCTGAACGACCATTCGAATGTCCTTCCATTTGCTTTATATCTTTTGATTTCTTGAAGATGCGACGCAGAACCTTCGAAATTTGATATGTTTCAGGATAGATCGAGGAAATGATATGTATTTCAGGCGTTACTTCGTACGTCGTGCCTTCTTTATCTCTTGAGGCGCAGGCCCAGAATCACGTAGGCCCAGCCGTGCAGAAGCAGGTCGAGCGACAGGAACAGGCCGATCACCCACAGGCTGTTGACCGGCCAGCCCGTGGCAATGATCAGGCCGGCGATCAACGCGAGAACGCCTGAGGCGACAATCCAGCCCCAGCCGTTGTTCGGCCGGACGGAGAGTCCGACCCAGACGCGCAGCGCGCCCGAGATCACGAGTGCTATCGCAGTCGTCAGGGTGAAAATGACCGAAGCGAGCAGCGGATTCACAAAGATCAGAATGCCGGCGCCGACGTACAGCAGGCTGGCGGCCAGCCAGAGGAAGAACCGGCTCCAGGTCCGGGCGCGGAGGGACAGAACGACGTTCGCCGCGCCCCCTGCGATCATCGCCACGCCCACCACGAATATGGACGCGACTGTCGCCGCGAGCAGGTTCGCGGCGGCGACGAAGCCGCTGAGGATCAGCACGACGCCCAGCGCGACAAACCAGGTCCAGTTGGAGCGGACCCGGGCGAGAGCCTCGCCAAGGGAGTTCGGGCGCGTCGTGTCGGAGGGAAATGTCATGGAACGGCTCCTTCGGAAGGTCGATTGCTGCGAAAGCTGAGCTTCGTCTTGGCGGCTCAGGGTCTTCGGCTCAGGTTTCGGTAGAAGGTTTGGCAGGCGTCGCGCATCATCGGCCAGAAGGCCAGAAACCCGATACCGAGCGCCAGGAGGAGTATGGCGACGAAGACGTTGACGACGCCGAAATTCACGGCGTCGCGGGCGACAAAAAACGCCGTGACCCAACTCGCTAGAGCAAGCGAGAGCCTTGCGAACCAACCGAGCATTGCCACCTCCCTAGCAGAACTCTCGATCGCGCCGTCACGCGACCGTGTGGAAGCCGCCATCGGCATAGACGACCGAGCCGGTGAGAGAACTTCCGGCCTCGCTAGCGAGGAAGGCGGCGACGCGGCCGACATCCTCGACGCCGACCAGCCGGTTTGCCGGGGTGCGCTGGCGCACCTTGTCGAGCAGTTCGTCGAATCGGTCGATGCCGGAGGCGGCGCGGGTCCTGATGGCGCCGGCCGAGATGGTGTTGGCGCGGATCCCCCGCGCGGCGAGATCGGCGGCGAGATAGCGCACGCTCGATTCCAGCGCAGCCTTCACCGGACCCATCAGGTTGTAGTTCTCGATCACGCGGTCGGCGCCGTAGAAACTCACCGTCAGCAGCGCGCCGCCCTCCTTCATCAGCGGAGCGGCGAGCTTGGCCATGCGGATGAAGGAATGGCAGGAGACGTCCATCGCCAGCGCGAAGCCTTCGGCTGAACAATTGACGAGGCTGGTCTGCAGGTCCTCGCGCGGCGCGAAGGCGATGGAATGCAGCAGGAAATCGAGCTGGCCCCAGTCGCGTTCGATGCGCTCGAACACGGCTTCGAGCTGGCCGGGGACGCGCACGTCGCAGGGCACGATGATCGGCGCCGCGACCGCTTCGGCCACCGGCTGCACGAAGGGCAGGGCCTTCTCGTTGAGATAGGTCACCGCGAGCTGCGCGCCTGCCTGCCGGAAGGCCGCGGCGCAGCCGGCCGCGATGCTGTGCTCGTTGGCGATGCCGACGACGAGGCCTCGCTTGCCGGTAAGATCGATGATGGGACGCATGAGGTCAGGTCCTGACGGCGAGGATGGACAGGGCTTCGTCGGCGATCACCCGTTCCTCGTCGGTCGCGATCACGAAGGCGGCGATGCGGCTGGAGGGGCTGCTGATCCGCGCGGCACTGGCTGTGTTGGCAGCTTCGTCGAGCTCCAGACCGAGCCACCCGAGATGGGCGCTCGCATCGGCGCGGATGCGCGGCTGATGCTCGCCGATGCCGGCGGTGAACACGATAGCGTCGAGCCCGCCCAGCGTGGTCGCCAGTCGCGCGACCTCGCCCGCGATGCGGAAGGTGAAGAGGTCGAGCGCCTGCTGCGCCTCCGGCCGATTGCTTTCCAGCAGCTCCCGGCTGTCGGCGCTGATGCCGGAGACGCCGAGCAGCCCCGACCGGCGGTAGAGCAGGTCCTCGACATCCTTCGCAGTGCGGCCTTCCGTGCCGATCAGGTGCAGCAGCACGCCGGCGTCGAGCGCGCCGCACCGCGTCGCCATCGGAATTCCGTCGAGCGCCGAGAAGCCCATGCTGGTATCGCGGCTGGCGCCGCCTTCGAGCCCGCACAGGCTGGCGCCGCTGCCGAGATGGGCGGCGACGACTTTGGCCGTGCCAAGGCCGGGCTCGCGCCGCTCCAGCTCCGCCGCGATGAACTTGTAGGACAGCCCGTGGAAGCCGTAGCGCTTGATGCCCTGGTCGTGCAGCGCGCGCGGGATCGCGAAGCGGCGCACGACATCTGCATGACCGCGATGGAAGGCCGTGTCGAAGGAGGCGGTCTGCGGCAATTCGGGACGCAGGTGCCCCAGCGCCCGGATCAGCCGCAGGCCCTGCGGCTGGTGCAGCGGCGCGAGCGGTGTCAACGCATCGATCGCCTCGATGGCTTTGTCGTCGAGCAGCACAGGTCCCGCAAAGCCGTCGCCGCCATGCACGACGCGATGGCCGATGGCGGCCACGCTGTCCATGTCGAAATGCCAGGAGAGGCGATGGAAGGCCTCTGCCAGCACCGCGTGCAATTCGTCGTCTTCCGCCGCCTCCAGAGCGATGTCGAAGGTGTCCGGCCCTTCGCTCAGCGAGAAGCGCAGCGGCGCGTGGCGGAAGTCGATCATGCCCTTGCCGATGCGGCGCGCGCCGGCCGGTTCCAGCGCGAACAGGCCGATCTTCACCGTCGAGGAGCCCGCATTGAAGGTGAGCAGCAGCCTGTCGGTCATGCGGGCAGGTTCCCGGGGGCGCGCCGCGAGGCGACCAGCTTGGCGAGCGCCGCCGAGGCGATGCGGGTCTTCAGCGAATCCGAGCGGCTGGTCAGGATGATCGGCACGCGCGCCCCGAGCACGAGCCCGGCGGCATCGGCGCCTGCGAAATAGATGAGCTGCTTCGCCAGCATGTTGCCCGCCTCGAGATCGGGCACAAGCAGGATGTCGGCATGTCCGGCGACCGAAGAGACGATGCCCTTCGTCCGCGCCGCATCAGGGCTGATCGCATTGTCGAAGGCGAGCGGCCCGTCGACGCGCGCACCGGTGATCTGTCCGCGCGCGGCCATGACGGTCAGCGCGGCCGCGTCGAGCGTCGAGGGCATCTCGGCATTGACCGTTTCCACTGCGGCGAGAACCGCGACGAGCGGCTCGGGGTTGCCAAGGATATGCAGCAGGTCGATCGCGTTCTGGCAGATGTCGCGCTTATGCTCGAGCGTCGGCTGGATGTTGATCGCGGCATCGGTGACGATCAGCGGCTTGGCATAGGCGGGCACGCTCACGGCGTAGACATGGCTGATGCGCCGCTCCGTCCTCAGGCCGGAGCCGGCCGCCACGACGGCGGCGAGCAGTTCGTCGCTGTGAAGACTGCCCTTCATCAGCATCACGACCTTGCCGGCCACAGCGAGCTCGACGGCCCGCGCTGCGGCGGCGTGGCTGTGCGCGACGGCCTCGATTGCAAGGCCGTCGAGTGAGACCTGCGCGGCGTCGGCAGCGGCGCGGATCTTCGCCTCGGGGCCGATCAGCAGCGGCTCCAGCAGCCCCTCGTCGCGCAGCTCGACGGCGGCGAGGATCGCCTCCGGCGAGCAGGGATGCACGATCGCTGTCCGCAGAGCCGGCAGCGCGCGCGCCTGCCTGACGAATTCCTCGTAGCGGTCGTTGCGCCGGATCGCGACCTCCGGCAGGGCCGTCCTCGGCCAGGAGATCGGGTGCTCGGGCGCGATCACTGTGGCGGTGCCGCTCAGCACCTCCTCGCCGCGCTGGTTGGCGCAGCGTGTGTCCAGCAGGACGATCCGCTTCTCCGGCCGCTTCTCCTGCACCGTGACGGTGACGGTGATGGTATCGCCGGGCGCGACGGGTTTCCTGAAACGCAGATCCTGGCCGAGATAAATCGTGCCTGGACCTGGTAGTCTCGTGCCGAGCACGGCCGAAACGAGCGCTGCCGTCCACATGCCATGGGCGACGATATGGCCGAACAGATCGGTCGCGGCGAACGCAGCGTCGAGATGAGCGGGGTTCACGTCTCCGGAGACGGTGGCGAAGAGATCGATATCGTCGCGCCCGACGATGCGCACCAGCGAGGCGCTCTCGCCGATCGCGAGTTCGTCGAAAGTGCGGTTCGTGAGGATGCTCCGGTCCATCGGATCCTCAGCGTTGCAGGACATAGGCGCCGGGGGCGTCGTCGAGCGGGACGAGGCCCTTTTCGGCATTGCCCATGGCGGGTGGCGAGACGCGATCGTCGGCGGACTGCGCCGCGAGCCACTCCACCCAGCTTATCCACCACGATCCGTCATGAGACGTCGCGTTCTCGACCCATTCGTCCGGGCCGAGAATCGGGTCTTCGTGGGCCTTGGTCGCGATGCGAAAGCGCCGGCGGGGATGGCCCGGCTCGCTCACGATGCCGGCATTGTGCCCGCCGCTCGTCAACACGAAGGTGACGTCGGCATCCGTCAGGTAGTGGATCTTGTAGACGGAGCGCCAGGGCGCGACATGATCACGCTCCGTGCCGACCACGAAGAGCGGCGTGCGGATGTTTTGCAGGGCGGCCGGGCGGCCCTCCACCATCAGACGGCCGACGGCCAGCTCGTTGTCGAGATAGAGCTTCTGCAGATATTCCGCATGCATGCGGTAGGGCATGCGGGTGGAATCGGCGTTCCACGCCATCAGGTCGATCATCGGCGTGCGCTCGCCCATCAGGTAATCGTGCACAAGGCGCGACCAGATCAGGTCGTTGGAGCGCAGGAGCTGGAAGGCGCCGGCCATCTGGTCGGCGGCCAGATAGCCGCGATTCCACATCATACTGTCGAGATAGTGCAACTGGCTGTGGTCGATGAAGAGTGCGAGCTCGCCCGGTTCGCTGAAGTCGGTCTGTGCCGCGAGCAGCGTCAGCGAGGCAAGGCGAGCGTCTCGGGCCTTCGCCATCGCCGCCGCTGCGACCGAGAGCAGTGTCCCGCCCAGGCAATAGCCCGCCGCATGGATCTTCCGGTCGGGCACGATAGCTCCGACTGCTTCCAGCGCCGCCATCACCCCCAGGCGCCGGTAGTCGTCGAGGCTGAGCTCCCGGTCCTGCTCGGTCGGGTTGCGCCAGGAAATGCAGAATACCGTGTGTCCCTGCGCCACGAGATGGCGGATCAGCGAGTTCTGCGGCGACAGGTCGAGGATGTAGTATTTCATGATCCAGGCCGGCACGATCAGGATCGGCTCGGGGCGGACTGTTTCGGTCGTGGGCGCATACTGGATCAGCTCGATCAGATGGTTGCGGTAGACCACCTTGCCGGGCGTGACCGCGACGTCGCGGCCGACGACGAAGTCCTCCGTCCCGACCGGAGGCTGCCCGGTCACCAGCCGGCCGGTATCCTCGATCCAATTCTGGAAGCCCTGGACAAGGTTGGCGCCGCCGGTCTCCTGCATCTTCGCGAGGATCTCGGGATTGGTGAACGGGTTATTGGAGGGCGACGCCATATCGAGCAGCTGACGCGCCGTGAAGGACACCACGTCCTCGTGGTGCGGCGTCACGCCTGGAACCTCATGCGTGACGTTGTGCCACCATTGCTGGTTCAGCAGGAAGGCCTGGGACCAGATTTTGAAGGGGAATTGACGCCAGCTCTCGTCGCTGAAGCGATAATCCCCCGGCAGAGGCTGAATGCAGGGCGGAGCATTGACGTCCGGCGCCGTGGCGGCGAGATGCGCCAGCAGACGGCCCGCCTTGCGGCCAGCCTTGTAGGCGAGCTCGGCGCGCTTGCCCGGCGCCGCGGCGAGATGGATCGACCAGTCGAAGAAGGCGAGCGCCAGGGCCTGGGGTGAGAGGCCGGCGGTGAACTGCGCGCTCAGCGCCTCGCGCATGCGGTCGATCGAGCGGAAGGCCTCAAGGCCCAGCGCTTCCGAATTGGCCGGTGTGGAATCTGGATTGGGGACTATCTGCGACGGGCTCGGTTGTGTCATGACTGGCCTTTCGGACGCGATCTGGCCGCCATGGCGGCCATGCTCGGCAGCGTCTGGTGATCGTCGGGCGCCGCCGCCGGCTCGAGGCAGGCCTGAATCAAGCGGGCGACCATTTTTTCCATGTCTTGGCTGCTGGCATCGCGAAGGCTCGCGACGCCGAGAACGTCGCGCAGCAATGCAATGCCTGCGACACAGCCCATGGCCATGGCCGCTCCCAATTCGCCGTTCGGCTCGCTTTGCAACGCTAACGGCTCGATGAAGTCGTGTTGCACCAGCTCGCGAAGGATAGGGCTCGCGCGAACGCTGTTCAGAGAGCGTACGAAGAGATTGAGTGGGTCGATGCGCTCAGTCGCGGGGAGGCATCTCGCGCGTACGAAAAGCGCGGCCAGCGCAAGGACAGGCTCTTCCGCCTGGGTCGCTTTGTGGAAGTCGCCGTCGAGCGTCGCTCGCACCGCCTGCTTGAACAGCTCTTCCTTCGAGCCGAAGGCGCGGTGGACGAGCGCGACGTCGACGCCGACATCGCCCGCGATGTCGCGCAGCGTCGTGTCGTCGTAGGAATGCTGCGAGAAGCGCATCGCCGCCGCGGCGAGGATGCGGTGGCGCGTGGCATTGGCCGATCGTCTTGAGGTTGCTTCATCTGTCATTGGGGCGCCATCGAAATTGTTTGCCGCGCTGCACAATCTCCGGTATCACGGACTTAGTCAACAAGCGTTGACATGGATCAATGCGGCTATCGCGCGAACGCGAAATGTACTCGGGCTGCGTGGGTTCGCAGCCGTGACAGTCACTTGGAAAGGTCTTTTCGATGCCGACAGAGAAAGCTGCGCCGACCGAAGCCGCCGTAGGAGCGCAGGATGCCGCTTCAGTGCAGAGTCAAATTAATTCAGCTGCGGAACTGGCTAGCCAGTTCGTCGGGGCTCCGTTGCGGATGTATATGACGTTGTCTCGCGGCTGGCTCGAAACAGCATCACGATCTCTAAATGCGCAGGCAGAGCATATCGCTCGCCTTTCCAAGTGCAGGAATCCAGCGGAGGTCCTCTCCTGTCAGGCTGAGTTCACGAGGAAAGCGCTTACAACCTCTTTGGAGGACGGCCAGAAGCTTTTTGACTCCCTGCGGATGGACGACACGCCGAAACACTAGGAAGGAGATCCTGGTAATTTCAGATGCGATTGCGATCGCCAACCGGGGCCGCTTCCGATGAACGACAAAATCAAGAAATGGGGGGCGGCGGCCCTCGTTATCGTCGCCGCGGCGGGCGCATACGTCGCCTGGAGCAAGCTCGACCCCGCGGCTTTACCCGCAGGAATTGTTGCTGGAAACGGTCGGATTGAGGCAGTGGAGATCGATATCTCCACGAGGACCGCCGGACGGATCAAGGAAATTCTGGTCAACGAAGGCGATTTCGTCGAGGTCGGGCAAGTCCTTGCCGTGATGGATACCGAGCAGCTTGAAAGCAGGCGCCGGCAGGCCGAAGCCGATCTTCGGCGCGCGACCATCAGCATTAGTACGGCGCAAAGCCTGGTCGCGCAGCGGGAAGCGGAGAGCGAGGCCGCCGTTGCCGTCGTCGCTCAACGTGAGGCGCAGCTCGACGCAGCGGACCGAAAACTTGCCCGCTCCGAGCAGTTGGTAAAAACCCAAGCCACCAGCCAGCAAGTGCTCGATGATGATCGGGCAAACCAGCAAGGCGCGAAAGCCGCAGTCGGGGCAGCACGAGCCCAACTCGCGGCAACACAAGCCGCGATCAGCGCCGCCAAAGCGCAGGTCGTGGATGCCGAAGCAGCGGTCGAGGCCGCCCGCGCAGCAATCGCCAGTATAGCGTCCGATATCAACGATAGCTCTTTGCGAGCATCGCGGTCCGGACGCATCCAATATCGTGTTGCTCAACCGGGGGAAGTGCTGTCAGCCGGCGGACGCGTTCTCAACCTCGTTGACGTCGGCGACGTCTACATGACGTTCTTCTTGCCGACCACCCAGGCGGGCCGGATCGCGCTTGGGAGCGACGTCCGCATCGTGCTTGATGCGGCACCGCAGTATGTCATTCCCGCCAGTGTGAGCTTCGTCGCCGATGTCGCGCAGTTTACGCCCAAGACCGTGGAAACGAGGGAAGAGCGCGAGAAGCTGATGTTCCGCATCAGAGCGAAGATTTCGGAAGAGCTTCTCAGGAAATACGTTCAGCAAGTCAAGACAGGCTTGCCCGGCATGGCCTACGTCAAGATAACGAAGGAAGCCGACTGGCCTGCGAACCTTGCGAGGCCCGTTCAATGACGGAAACGGCGACCGACACCCCCCTCGATGGGGTGGAACGGGCCGTTCATATCGAGGGCGTCAGTCTTTCCTATGGTAAGACCCTCGCGCTCGATGGTGTCGATCTCGATATCCCCGCTGGCCAGATGGTGGGACTCATCGGCCCCGACGGCGTCGGCAAATCGAGTCTGCTTTCACTGATCGCCGGGGCACGCATTGTCCAGACCGGCAAGATCGAAGTTCTGGGCGGGGATATTGCGGACGCCAGCTACCGTCAAACCGCCTACGCACGTATCGCCTACATGCCGCAGGGCCTGGGAAAGAACCTCTATCCTACACTTTCGGTGTTCGAGAATATCGACTTCTTCGGACGGCTGTTCGGTCACACCAAGGATGAGCGAAAGCGCCGCATCCTCGACCTCACCGCCCGCACGGGCATGTCGCCGTTTGTCGACCGCCCGGCTGGAAAGCTCTCAGGCGGGATGAAGCAGAAGACCAGTCTTTGCTGCTCTCTCATTCATGATCCTGACCTCCTGATCCTCGATGAGCCGACTACTGGCGTTGATCCGCTCTCCCGCCGGCAGTTCTGGGAACTGATCGAAGACATCCGCCGCGACCGCCCCGGCATGAGCGTCATCGTAGCCACTGCGTATATGGAGGAGGCAGCGCGTTTCGATTGGCTGGTTGCGATGAATGACGGCAAGGTCCTGGCAACCGGAACCCCCGGCGAGCTGCTCGCGCGTACGTCCACGCAGAACCTCGACGCAGCCTTCATCGCTTTGCTGCCCGACGAGTTACGCAAGGACCACCGGGAGGTTGTCATTCCGCGGCGGGAAGCGGATGGAGATCTGGAGATTGCAATCGAGGCGGAGCATGTCAGCGTCCGCTTCGGCGACTTCACGGCCGTGGACAATGTCAGCTTCCGAATTCCGCGCGGCGAGATATTCGGCTTCCTCGGCTCGAACGGTTGCGGCAAGACGACAACGATGAAGGTCCTGACGGGGCTTCTACCCGCCAGCGAGGGCCGAGCGCGCCTGTTCGGCCGCGAGGTAGACACGAGCGACATCGACGTCCGTCGCCGTGTCGGATTCATGAGCCAGTCCTTCTCGCTCTATAACGAGCTCACGGTCCGGCAGAATCTCGAGTTGCACGCCAAGCTGTTTCGCCTGTCGTCCGACACGATACCTGAACGAGTCGACGAAATGGCTCGGCGCTTCGACCTTCCCGATGTGATCGACGCGCTTCCGGACGCACTTCCACTCGGTATACGGCAACGATTGTCGCTAGCCGTCGCGATGATCCATTCCCCGGACATCCTCATCCTCGACGAGCCGACATCGGGCGTCGACCCCGTCGCACGCGACGGGTTCTGGCAGATTCTCGCAGAACTGTCGCGGAACGACGGCGTAACGATCTTTGTCTCAACCCATTTCATGAATGAAGCCGAACTCTGCGACCGCATCTCGCTCATGCATGCCGGCAAGGTCCTCGTCAGCGATACGCCCGAGGCAATCATCGCCAAACGATCCGCGAAAAGCCTCGAAGAGGCGTTCGTTGCTTATCTGGAAGACGCCATCGGGGAAAGTCATGAACAGCCTGCTTCGTTCGCCCCCCGGCAGGCTCAGGCGGCGGGTGAGGCGACAGAGGCTCCGAAATCCTCTGATACCTCACCCGTCCGCCGCGTCTTCGATTTACGTCGGATGTTTGCTTATACCCAGCGAGAGGCCCTTGAGCTTCGGCGCGACCCGATCCGCGCCACGCTGGCGTTCCTGGGCACGATCATCTTGATGTTTGTCATTGGCTTCGGCGTCAGCATGGACGTCGAAAACCTGACCTTTGCTGTTCTCGACCGCGACGACACCACAGCGAGCCGCGACTACGTGCAGCAGATCTCCGGATCACGCTACTTCATCGAGCGCCCACCCATCACCGACTATGCCGATCTCGACAACCGAATGCGCAACGGGGAAATCAGTCTCGCGATAGAAATCCCGCCGGGCTTCGGCCGTGACGTTGCGCGCGGCCGGTCCGTTGAAATTGCGGCCTGGATCGACGGCGCCATGCCATCGCGTGCGGAAACGGTCCGGGGATATGTTCAGGGGATGCATGCAACCTGGCTCGCACAAAAGGCACGGGAGCTTTACGGCCGATCTGCGAACCTCAGCGAGTTCAGGCTAGAGGTCAGGTATCGCTACAATCCCGATGTACAGAGCCTCGTGGCGATGGCTCCCGCCGTAATTCCTCTTTTGCTCCTCATGATCCCCGCCATGCTTGCAGCCCTCAGCGTCGTTCGTGAGAAGGAGCTCGGCTCGATCATCAATTTCCACGTTACTCCCGTGACGAAGCTCGAATTCTTGCTTGGCAAACAGATGCCCTATATCGGGCTCGCTTTTGTCAATTTCCTGATGCTGGCGGCCCTCACAATCTTTGTATTTCAGGTGCCCTTTACGGGCAGCTTCTTGACGCTGACCGCGGCCGCACTGCTTTACGTGATCATTTCCACCGGCATGGGTCTCGTACTCTCGACACTCATAAACAGCCAGATCGCCGCCATATTCGCGACTGCACTGCTCACTCTTCTGCCTGCGGTGCAGTTCTCCGGAATGATCGATCCAGTGTCATCTCTGCAAGGAGCAGGCGCGATCATCGGAAAGATCTATCCCGCGACCTATTTCGTGACGATCTCGCGCGGAACATTTTCGAAAGGGCTCGACTTCTCCGACCTCGCCAGCTCATTCATTCCGTTGCTGATTGCCGTTCCGGTTCTCTTGGGACTTGGGGTCGCGCTCCTCAAGAAGCAGGCAGCCTGACATGCACTTCGACAACCTTGCAAACCTCGGCATAAAAGAACTGCGCGGCTTGTTGCGCGACCCGGTGATGCTCGTCTTGATAGTCTATTCCTTCACCTTCTCGATCTATACGGCATCAACAGCGGCGCCTGAGACGCTCCGAAACGCCCCGATCGCGATCGTCGATGAGGATCAATCGCCGGTCTCGTCCAGGATCCTCACGGCGTTCTACCCGCCGTATTTCCTGCCGCCCCATCTCATCTCGGCACACGAGATGGACGCCCGGCTGGATGCCGGCCTCGACACCTTCGCTTTGAACATCCCCCCGAACTTCCAGCGCGATCTCCTCGCCGGTCGCTCGCCTGCGATTCAACTCAATATTGACGCGACCCGAATGACACAAGCATTCACCGGAGGCGGCTATGTTCAATCGATCGTTAGCAGCGAGGTGAGCGAATTCGCCAATCGGTATCGAGGCACAGCGCGGCCTCCGATCGACCTCAATCTGAGAGCTGTCTTCAACCAGGAACTTAACAAGAGCTGGTTCGGCGCCATCAACAGCGTCATCTCCTCAGTCACAATGCTCTCCATCATTCTGACTGGTGCTGCGCTGATCCGCGAGCGGGAGCACGGCACGGTCGAGCATCTCTTGGTCATGCCCGTCACGCCGACGGAAATCATGATCAGCAAGATCTGGTCGATGGGCCTCGTCGTACTTGTCGCATCGGCGTTCTCGCTGACGTTCATCGTACAGGGGGTACTATCCGTTCCTGTGCAGGGGTCGATAGCGCTCTTTCTGACAGGTGCAGCCCTGCAATTGTTCGCGACGACCTCGCTCGGCATTTTCCTCGCGACGGTCGCTGGCTCCATGCCGCAATTCGGCTTGCTGCTGATGCTGGTGCTCCTCCCGCTGCAAATGCTTTCCGGCGGCAGCACCCCAAGGGAGAGCATGCCGGAACTCATTCAGACAATCATGCTCGCGGCGCCGAACACGCATTTTGTGATCCTTGCGCAGGCGGTGCTGTTCCGCGGTGCGGGTATCGATGTCGTGTGGCCACAGCTTGCCGCGCTGTTCGTCATAGGCTGCGTGCTCTTTTACTTCTCACTTCGCCGGTTCAGACAGTTCCTGAAGTAACAGCGACCGAAGGGAACACGGATTTCTAATCACTAAGAGCGAACGTCCGAGCGTAGCCTCGATAAAATGCGAGCCATCGCGGCAAAGGTAGTTCGAGATCGTGCGTGTCCGGACTTCGGCCGCAATGGCGGGCATTGCGGACGGTGAATCGACGAACCGTCATATAAGGGAGGAGCGGCGGTCGTCGCTGCTGCGGCCGCAGTCCACTTTTGCCTGTTGCGAAGCCGGAGAGCTGGCGCGGCGCTCGTGAGACGCGCTTATGACAGGTCCGTATCGAAACTACACGGGACGGGACGGTGCGCATTCCAGCTGACCTGACGGTGCCGAGCTTCAGCGCCACGCTCCAACGCGTCGTCGCGGCGAACAAGACGCTCGTTCCCGGTCACGCAACGCCGTGATGTCACCGAGGGCGTGACCAGCTTGCAGAAACTGTCCCAGCACGGCTTGGTGCGCATTCATGCGCGCGGCCTCGAATATTTGACATGCGTCCAACAAGGTCTAAATTGGACTCATGTCAAACAGTAAGGACAGCGTTCGTCTTAATCCTGACGAACGACGTGAGCAGATCCTCCAGGTGGCTACGTCGCACTATGCCCGCGCGGATCACGAGGCGGTGTCCATCCAGGCCATCGCCAAGGATGCCAACGTGGCGCGGGCACTTGTCTATCATTATTTCCCCGGTAAAGATGCCCTGCTGAGCGCCGTTCTGGAGCGCGAGGCGGAAAAGCTTCTGGCTGCGACCGCGCCGCTCGATGGGCTTTCGCCGCGCGCGAACCTTGAACGCGCGCTCGGCGCTTATCTGGATCATTTCGCCTCCAGCACCGGACGTATACGCGACTTACACGTGCCCCGGTCCACTACCGCCACGCTGGTCAGTGATCTGGTCGCCCGCAATCAAGCGGTTCAGGTCGGTCGCGTGCTGGACCACCTCGATCTGGACGATATTCCCGTGACGCGCGTCGCCATCGCCGCTTGGCTCGGCCTCGTGACCGAGGCTGCGCGGCAGGCTCTCATCCATCCTTCCATACCCAGATCAGAAACCGTCCGCCTGTGCATGCAGGCGTTGAGAGCGGTCACCGGCGTGAACATCGATCGCTCGCCGAAGGAGCCAAGCTCCCCGCGGCTTCAACAGCAGGAAACAGACACATGAAGATCGCGATACTGGGCGCCAACGGGAAGACCGGCACGCATCTGGTACGTCAGGCATTGGCCGCCGGGAATGAGGTCATCGCCTATGTCCGCCGTGTCGAGGCAGTTCCCAAGCAGGCTGGCCTCACAACTGTCAGCGGCCAGCTCAGTGATCTCGAGGAAATGGCGCGTGCCTTTGCAGGGGCGGATGCAGTGGTCTGCTGCATCGGCCCCAAGGTCGGCTTACCGACCATGTTGAAGACCGACCTGATGCGGACGCATCTCGGTCAGATCCTTAAGGCGGTGAAGCAGGCGGGCATCGACCGGTTTGTACTGATGTCGGCCTTCGGGGTCGGAGATACTGCTAGGAAGGCCTCGCTGCCGGCGCGGATTATCTACAAGACGGCGATGGCCTCGATCTTTCGCGACAAGGAGCAGGCCGAGAAACTGCTGCCCGCTTCCGGGCTGAACTGGGCTGCGGTTTACCCGGTCATGATGCACGAGGCGAGGCCGCTCGCGCACGTGACCGTCAAGCGGCTGGAAGAGGTCAACCATGTGCAGGGCCTACCCAAGGTGCCCTTCGCCAACGTCGCCACGGTGCTGCTTGATCTCGCCACCCATCCTGAGCGCCTCGGCCAGCGTTTTTTGATTACCGCCTGAGCCATGGCGATCCAGGCGCTACTGATTTGCGGCTTTGGTCCTCAGGAAATCGCCGATCCGAGTCGCAGGTCATCGCGGCTAGTGTTCGTTGATCGTTGCAAGGATAGGACGGAGCAACCGCGATAGGGAGGAAGATAATTGAGAACCTGGTTCCAACGTCTGACCGACGTCTCTGGCCTGGCGCGCACAGAGCAGATGCTGAAGGAGGCGCTGGCGGAGCTGGTACAGGACCTCGGTTTCGACTGCTATGCTTATCTGAACGTCCAGCCCGTTCGCCTCTTCGCGGTTTCCAATTATCATCCCGAGTGGCAAGGCCGATATCTGACGCGGGACTACGCGAGCATCGATCCTGTCGTCGCCATGGCAAAGCAGCAGATGAAGGCCTTCACCTGGGCGGCCGGCGCGCCTCGCTCCCTGTCGAAGCCGCTGCGCCGCTTCTACTCGGAAGCCGGCGACTTCGGAATCAGGTCCGGGATTTCGATCCCCATCCGGACGGCGTTCGGGCATATGTCAATGCTGACGCTTGCCTCGCACAAACCGTCCCTGTGCCTCGAGACCGATATTGATCAGATCGCGGCGGTGACGGCGGTTGCCCAGCTTCATGCGAAGATGGAGCAGCAGGATGTGGAACCGACAGCCAGCGTTGAGATCGACCTGAAGGCGAAGCAGGCTCTTTGCTTGAAATGGTCGGCCGAGGGAAAGACGATGAAGGATATCGCCTCGATCGAGGGCATGTCGTTCGCCACGGTAAACTTTCACCTGAACAACGCGCGCAAGTCGCTCGATGCCGTAAGCCTGGCGCAGGCAACAGCCCTCGCCACGAAGCTTAAGCTCATCTAACCCCGGCCGTCCCTCAGTCCGCCGGCACCAGCGGGACGTGGCCCAAAACGTCGAGCAGCGTCGAAAGAAGGGTCTGCTGCGCATGCATGTCGATCATCGCGGAGACATAGGCGACGCGGTCGGGACCGACGCTGTCGCAACTGGTAACGGGCCCCGCCTTCCGCCATTCCTTATACTTGGCCTCGGCCGTATCACGGAGAAGTCGGTGAGTCCTGATCGCCTGAATCGTGATCTGTTCAAGATCCGTCTTGGGGAGATGCTCGGTCAGGCCGACGACCGGCCTAAGCGTCACTTTGTGCTCGGGCTGCGAAGCGCAATTAGTGTCGTTTCCCATCTGTCGTCTTCTACAAGGGTAGTCCGCGGTGCGCCCCCGCAAACGTCAATCCCTGATCCCAAGCCGGGGGTTAGAAAACCGCGACTAGACGGTCCCTATGACCTTTAGCACCGGAGCACCTGGACATACGTCACAGGCCCCCGGCCACGATGGTCAGAGGACCCTGGCGCCGTAACAGCCGACGCCAACCGCTAGTCGAGGGCTTTCTAAGAGCCCGTCCCGAAAGGGTTGAGCGACTGGGGCACTCGTGATTCCAAGGGGTTGTTCAGGCCATCTTGGAGCGAGCGATGTGGACCCCAGCCACTCGCCGGCAGCATAGTCGCGCGGGACTTCGATATGAAACGGATTTGACGGATGCGGAGTGGCGGCTGATTGCGCCGTTGCTACCGGCGCCGAAGCGGACGGGCCGGCCGCTCTCCTGGCCGCTGCGCGAGATCGTCAACGCGATCTTTTACGTCATGCGCGGAGGCGTCGCCTGGCGGCTTCTGCCGAGCGACCTTCCGCCCAAGAGCACGGCCTATCGCTGGTTTGCGGCCTGGCGAGACGGGGGCGTGTTCGAGGCTCTCAACCATGCGCTGCTGATGATCGATCGCGAACGCAGCGGTCGGCCGGCCTCGCCCAGCGCCTGCATCATCGACAGCCAGAGCGTGAAAACGAACGAAGCCGGTGGGCCCCGTGGCTACGACGCCGGCAAGAAGATCATGGGTCGCAAGCGCCACGCCCTCGTCGATACCGACGGGCGTGGCCTCGTCCTCTTCGCCCATCCCGCCAGCGTGCAGGATCGCGATGGGGCGGGCCCGCTGCTGGCCGCCTCGCGCCGCCCGTTCCCCTTCATCGAGAAGGTCTTCGCGGACGCTGGCTACCAAGGCCCGCGTGTCGCGACCGCCACCCGCATCGCCGTCGAGATCGTCCGGCGCAAGCCCGATCAAATCGGCTTCGCCGTTCAGCCCCGGCGGTGGGTCGTCGAGCGCTTCTTCGCCTGGATCAATCGAAATAGACGGCTCTGGAAGGACGCCGAAGCCACCATCGCCTCCGCGACGGCCTTCCTCTACGCAGCCGCCGCCATGGTTCTTATCCGCCGCATCGCGCGAGCGTCATGAGTTCCGGGACGGACTCTAAGGCCCCGGGCAGCGCGTACTGCCCTGGCGCCCTTATAGAGCGGAGATGCCCCAATCGCTAGAGCAAAGCGGTAAATCGCGCAGAAAGCGATGAGCAAAAACTAGTTTGAGCGACGGCTGCTTCGCTAGAGCCTGGACAGGACCATCACGAGGGTCGCAACAGCGTCGAAAGAGCCGACTTCAAGCGCCAGTTCGCACATATCCGCCTCAAGGAACGTCACCGTTCGAGCGTTCAGTCGAGGCCTCGCGACTTGTTCTGCCGATCCGTCGAAACCAACGACACTATGGCCCAATGCAGTGAGATCACGCGCGACGGGGATTTCTGGACCGCAGCCGAGATCCTCCCGCGGGCTAGCAGGCTGCCTATGAGGCGGTCAGCCCATTTAAACTAACAGCTGATCCCCTGAATCTTTTGAGGTACGCATCTGTAATCTCGTCGTAGCCTTTGGTGACGAGGTACTTTGGGTCGCTGATCATAGTGCGACATTCGCAGTCGAATAGTTGGTCGTTGAGCTTTGAAGTCTGCGGCGGGTGCCATTTCAATTTATCACTGCGACTTCGGCCGGTTGCCGCCGATCCCGGACAAATCGATGCGGATGCCGGCCCTGTTGGGATCCTCAGGCTCGGGGCGAGCCGGCCCCGCCGGATCCCGCGCGGCTGTCCCTTTCCGATCCTCTTCCGCAGGCGTGGGCACGGCGAGCTTCACTTCGCCAGGATCGGGCTCGCTAAAGATAGCCTTTCCCTCGAAGCTACCGGTCTTCCAGGCGTCGATCGCATCGTCGAAGGCCTCGTCGACGGCGTTGCCGTACCATTTGGTGACGATCCGGTAGACCTTGGCGAAGAGCTTCGTGCCCATGCGGATATTGGCGCAGGCGTCGACCAAATCGGGCTTCAGCTCCGAGATGTCGGACACGCCCACCCCGGCCGGATATTGGGTGACGCCGACGCGCACGACGGCCTTGCCGACATGCTGGCGGACGAGCGCCATGGCCTCCTCCGCGGTGCCCGGCCGCGGCACCAGCACGACGCGCGTGCCGGATCGGACACTGACCGCCAGCGGATCGGTCGAGCCCGCCTCGGCGATGAACTTTTCGACGATCGCCGGCTTCAGGCCCGGATCGGCGCATTGCTGGATGAGGGCGGCGTCGACCATGAGAACTCCCTGTTCATCGATTGAAAGCGGCGACGAGCGGAACGTCGAAAAGGCGCGCCCAGGCGAGCGTGCTGGCATTCTGGATGGCCATGATCGAGGTGCCAGCGGTCCACCAGCCATTGCCGGTAGCGACGATCGCGTTCGGTTGGTAGAGCATCGACTGCAAATTGGGCCAGACGACGAGCTGCTCGTAACAGATCAGCGGGGCGATCCGCCGGCCAGCGAGCTCGACGGTCGGGTTGGCGAACAGATGCGCCCTCGCCCCTCCATCCTGTCCCAGCCAGCGGCGCCAGGGCTGCCACATGGAGACCGGAACCGGCATGCGCTCGCGGTAGAGGATTCCGGCCTCCTGCGCCGAGATCGCGACAAGGACGTTGTCGTAGCCCTGCGGGTCGATGACGGCCGCGCCGGCGATCACGACGATGTCGCTGCTTGCAAGCGCCTCGCGCCAGAGCCGGTCGACGCTCGGCGTCCAGAACCCAAGCGCGCTCTCAGGAAGCACGACGATCCTGCCACCCTGTCCTCCGGCTCGCGTGACCGAAGCGATCAGATCGCGCTGCCGCTCGAGCGTGCCGTCGCGTCCGAGGCTCTGGCCCATATCGAGGTCGAGACCCCGGAACCCCTCGGGGAGTGCCGGAGGCGTCCATGTGGCGGCCGACCACAGCCACATCCCGCCGAGCACGATGGCGGCGATCGGCCAGGCGCGCGTCGTCATCGCGGTGAGCCCGGCCGCGGCGGCCGCCAGTCCCATCCAGCCCCCTCCGGGAAACAGCACGCCTGCGGCTGTCAGCGGATGCGCCCAACCCACGATCCCGAAGGGCGGCACCGCCATCAGCACGGCCGCGAGCGCGAACCGCACCGCCCGCCCTCCTCCCGGCCGGCTCGTCCAGAGCAATGCATGGACGGCGACGAAAGCGAACGACGCGACCAGCCAGAGTAACAGGCCCGGCCACAGGTCGGCGCCGTAGAAGTTGGCGACGCCCTGCGGCAGGCCCCGCGAGGCGGCCAGGGAGTAAGCCGCCGCGACCAGCGCCGTGACGAAGCGGCTGCGCGCCGAGGCCCACAGCGCCGGGAACAGCATCGCGAGCGGCAGCGTCAACGGATCGCCGCTCCAGCCGATGACGCCGACGAGCGCGGCGATCACGATCAGCGCCAGACCCCGCGCCATGTCACGGCGCGAAGGTGAGGAGCGGACGAGCGCGACCGAGCAGGCCGCTTGCCGGTATCGGCCCGAAATACCGTGAGTCATAGGAGCCCGCAAAATTGGAGTGGAGAAACAGGAAGCCGCGCGGCACCAGCCCGCCGTCGAAGGGCGCGAGCGCCCTGCCCGCGGCGTCCTCTCGCTGAACATCGGCATGGGGGATCGGCCGCCCGTCGACGGAGACGCCGGCGCCGATTTCGGTCGCCTGCCCTTCGGTCGCAACGACCGTCTTGATCAGCGGGCTGAACCAGCCTGGGCAGAGGCCTCGGCCGAGATAGCCGCGCTCGCGCGCCATGCGAAACGCGGCGCCGTCGGGCGGGCAGATGAAGACGAGATCGCCCACGGCGGGCGGCCCATCGAGCGGCTCGATCCGCCACAGGCCGAGCGGATAGCTGCGCGTCAGATTGATGCGCAGCCCGCCAAGCCAGGCGATGCCGGCCAGCATGACGAGAGACGCAATCGCGGCCGGGAGGACGGCGATGATGCGCCGGCGCCTCATTGCTTCATCACCGGCGTCTGCCGCTGCGTCTGGCGCAGGTTCTCCGATTGCTTCAGCGTCGCTGCTGTGCGCTCGTGGGCGGCGAGCTGCTGCGCGGTGCGCATGGTCGGCCAGGCCTCGGCGAGCTTCTGCCGCTCGCCCGGAGCGAGCCCGTCTGCCGCCTTGTCGAAGACCTTGCCGGAGGGTTCGCGTGCGGCATTGGTGAGCAGCGTGCGCTCGCCGAACCGCTCCGCTATGGCTTTGTTGAAGCCGTCGATCTCGCCCTTCACCTCGCGGCTGGAGATCGCGTAACCGATGGCTGCCGGCAGGTCGTTGCGGTCGATGGCGTCGCGCACCCGCTCGAGGACGCGGTGCGCCGCCGGCGACAAGGCCGGGATGTCAATCGACACGCGATGGCGCATCGCCTGCTCCTCGGCCTGGAGCTTCTGCACGGCGGCCTCGCGCAGGTTGATATAGCGTTCGATGTCCCGCTTCAGCGCGGGGACATTGAGCTCGGCGACGCGCCGCTCCTCGCGATCGGCCTTGCCGGCGAGAAGGCCGGTCCTGCCCTTCAGGGGGCCGAGTGCCTGCGGTTCTGAGACCAGTCGGTACAGCGTCGTCTTCGCCGCGGTGCGATCCGAGAGGACCGCGTCGAAATTCATGGCGCGGAACGCCGTCTCCGGATCGGCGAAGACATAGCGGAAGCGGGTCGAGACCTCGTCCCACTGCTTCGTGACGGCAGGATCGGAGCGCAGCTTATCCTCGACCGTGTCCTGGATCGATTTGGTGAAAAGGGTAACGCCGGCGACCATCGCTGCGGTCTCCTTCGGGCTATGTGTCTGACGGGGATCGAACAGGCCGAGACGCGCGCCGATGCCGCGCAGGCGCTGAGTGAGATCGGTGAGCTTCTGTTTCTGTCGGACCGTCCAGTCGAGGCGATCGCGCAGCAGCGTGCGGGCGACCTTGACGATGTGCAGGCCGCGGTTCTCGGCGAAGCGGAGCGCCTGCCGATAGAGCGTGCCGCGCTCGTAATCGAGCGTGGTTTCCTTCGCGTTGCGCCGGGACAGAACCTTGGCAAGCCCGCCATGGAAGCTGAAGGAGCGTCGCCCGTAATAGAGCGCCATGTCCTCGCGGTGCCGGGTCAGCGCGACATAGGTCAGGTGGCGGTCGAGCGAGAGCGAGGCGAGCACCTTCACGCGGGCGACGGTGGCGCCCTGGGCCTTGTGGATCGTGGTGGCGTAGCCGTGGTCGACATTGCGATAGAGGTGCTGATCGACTGTGACCTGACGGCGCTGATCACCCTCGCCGATCGCCGCAACGATGCGGTTCGGCGTGGCCTCGACCACCTTGCCGATCATGCCGTTCTTCACGCCGAGCGCGCTGTCGTTCTTCAGGAAGACGATCTGGTCGCCTACATCGAACCTACGGGCGCCGTCCTCGGTGCGGAACGCGTGGCCCTCACCCACGAGTCCACGTTCGACCAGCTTCTCGCGCGCCATCGTGTTGAGCATGCGCACATCGCGGCGCAGATGCGCCAGGATCAGCGAGCTCTTCGAGGCGTCATAGTCGCGGTTCCAGTCCGCGATCAGACTGGCGACGGCTTCGGCCTTCAGAACCGAGCCGAGCACCCTGCCCTGCTGCTGATAGGCGGAGAGCGCCTCCGCGATCCGGCCGCGCGCCAGATCCATCGAGGCGGCGCGCATCCATTGCTCGCGCTGCCGATAGATGGTCTCGAGTTCGGCATAGCCGATGCGCTCGACGATGGCGCGGAACGCCGCCCCCGCCTCGATCGGCTGCAGCTGCTCGGGATCGCCGACCAGCACCAGCTTTGCACCGGCCCTCACCGCCGCCTCGACGAAGCGCGCCATCTGCTTGGAGGCGACCATGCCGGCCTCGTCGAGCACGAGGACGGTGCGGGCGTCAAGCGTGTCCCTGCCCTGCTTCCAGCGCAGCTCCCATGACGCCAGCGTCCGGCTCGCGATGCCCGCTTCCTTCTCCAGACCCTCGGCTGCCTTGCCCGCGAGCGCCGCGCCGACCACGCTGTAGCCGGCGAGCTCCCAGGCTTCCCGCGCCGCCTTCATCATGGTGGTCTTGCCAGCGCCGGCGCGGCCGACGACGGCCGCGATCCCGCCCGGTTTCGTCACACGCTCGATCGCCGTGCGCTGCTCCTCCGACAGCCGTTCATGCCCGGCGAACACCTGCTCCAGCATGCGCTCGCGAACGCCATGCGAGCCGCGCTCCGACAGCCAGATCGCCTGCCGCGCCATTCCGGCCTCGAGGCGGATGAGTTCGCGCGTCGTGTAGCGCGCCGGCAGTCGTTCGCCGGTGGCGAAGTCGACGCTCTCGCGCTCGATGCGGAGGAGCTCCGGGCTCTGGAGGATGCGCGCCATCAGCTGCTGGAAGGTGCCGGCATCGTCGACATAGCGGTGCAGCACCTTGGCGATGTCGCGCTGGTCGAAGACGCTCTTCTCCGACGACAGCAGGTCGAGCACGATCTCGGGACGGTTCA
Organism: Parvibaculum indicum; assembly: GCF_011762095.1. GTDB lineage: Bacteria > Pseudomonadota > Alphaproteobacteria > Parvibaculales > Parvibaculaceae > Parvibaculum > Parvibaculum indicum. The sequence goes on from NZ_JAASQO010000013.1 coordinate 96,850, forward strand.
GAATTCGCCGGCGGTTTTTGGTGCGCTGCGTCTCGAACAGCGCCAGCCGTTCGAGATCTGCGGCCTCGCCGTTTTCTGCAGACTTGCGCTGGATCGCCTTGGCGCCAACGCCGATATGGGTGGTCGGCACCAGGTCGATGCCGCGCTCAGCGTAGGAGCGGCCGTCGACGCGAATCTCCAGGCCAGCAAGCGCCAGATGCTGGTTCTGCAGGTCGAGCCAGCCGTTGCGCTGCTCCAGGAACTCGGTTTTCTCGCCCGACCAGAGCCGATAGATGATTTTGCCCGCCTTGTTGCGCAGCACCTCGCCGTCGTCGCCGATCACGGGGATGCGCTTCGGGCCGAAGCCATCCTCCGTCAGGGGCCGCAGCGTCGTCATCAGGTGGACGTGCGGATTGCCCGGCTCGTCGTGATAGACCCAGTCGGCGACCTGCCCGCGCGCCAGCACCTGCTCGAGCACGAACTGCCGCATCAGCGCGATGTTCTGCTCCTTAGACAGCTCCACCGGCAGCGCGATGATGAATTCGCGGGCGAACTGCGCGTCCTCGCGTTTCTCGAACGCTTCGACCCGGTTCCAGAACGCCTCGACGGCGCCGGCGACTGAGCGGTCGGCGATCAGCGCCCGCGCCCATTCCGGTGCGTCGGCCGGCAACAGGAATTCCTCATGGGCGAGATTGCGCTTGTTGGAATAGTCGACCGTGCGCGCCTCGGCCTCGTACTCCATTCGGGCGCAATGGCGATACGCGGCCGACAGCACGGCACTGCGGCCTTTGCCGCGGCCGATGAGCTGGGGCGTGAAATGCGTGATCGCCACGATGACGGCGTCTCCCGGTGCAACCTCGAACGGCGTGTTCGTCGGGAGAGGCCGGCCTCGCCGGGGCCGGCGCAGCACGTCGCGCCAGCGACGTATTACTGCGCCCTTGGATGCCGCTCCTTCGGAACGGCCGGGATGATCTCAAGTGGCGTCGGCTTCGCCGACTAGCTTTTTTACTAGTCGCCGCTGGCGCTCATCCGGGGAAAGCTGGGCCTCAACCCAGCGGATACGGGACGGTGGAAGGGTCAACCGGAATGAAGAAGCCGTCGCGACAGATCAGGGAGGAAATCGCCAGGCTGCAGGACCAGCTCCGGCAGGCCGAGACGCGCGAGGCCGAACGCATCGGCCGGATCGCGCTGAAGGCCGGGATTGGCGAGATCGAGGTCGAGGAGGCGGCGCTGCTCTCGGCCTTCGAGGAGGTGGCGAAACGGTTTCGCGACGACGCCGGCGCGTCGAGCGGGAGAAAGGGCGTCGCTGGCCGGCAGCCAAATGGCGGGGCGTCCACGACGCTCGCGGCTGGCGCGGCTCAGGGCGGCGATCGCGAGGCTTGAGCGCATGCGCCGGTCGAGCTCATCGGACGCACGCAAGAAGGACACGCGCGAGAAGATCGAGCTCGGCGGGCTGATCGTGAAGGCGGGGCTGCGCTACGAGAAGCGCGCGCTGTTGCTCGGCATGCTGATCGACGCACAGCGCCGCATCGGTGAAGACCAAACCGAGCGAACGCGGCTCAGCGCCATCGGCGCGGAAGCCTTCGGGCGCGATCATGAATAGGGTGCTGCTCGCCGGGCTGCAGGCGGCGATGATGATCGCCGTGGCGATCACGACGACCGGCGCCGAGCACTGGCTGGCGGGCTTCGGCAAGACCGAGGCCGCGCGCCTGATGCTCGGCCGTGCCGGGCTCGCGCTCCCCTATGTGCTATCGGCCGGGCTCGGCCTGATCCTGCTCTTCGCGGCGGCCGGCGCGATCGGCATCCGGGCGGTTGGATGGGGCGTCGTGGTCGGGAGCGCGGCTGTCATCGGCATCGCCACCATCCGCGAAGGCGCGCGGCTGGCCGCTCTGGCGGACCGCGTGCCGGCGGGGCAATCTGTGCTGGCCTATGCGGATCCGGGAACGATGATCGGCGCGGCGATCGCGCTCGTTTGCGCGATGTTCGCGCTGCGCGTCACCATCAAGGGAAACGCCGCTTTCGTCGCGGCGTCTCCGCGCCGGATCAAGGGCCGGCGCGCGATCCATGGAGAGACCGACTGGATGCGGATGGAAACGGCCGGCAAGCTGTTCGGCGACGCCGGCGGCATCGTCATCGGCGAGCGCTACCGGGTCGATCGCGATTCCGTCGCCGGCATCGCGTTCCGCGCCGACAGCCGCGACAGCTGGGGCAGCGGCGGCCGCTCGCAGCTGCTCTGCTTCGACGGCTCGTTCGGCTCCTCGCACGGCATCGTCTTCGCCGGCTCGGGCGGCTTCAAGACGACGTCGGTGACGATTCCCTCGGCGTTGAAATGGGGTGGCGGCCTGGTGGTGCTCGACCCCTCATCCGAGGTCGCGCCGATGGTGATCGGCCATCGGCGCAAGGCGGGCCGCAAGGTGGTGGTGCTGGACCCGGCTGATGCCGCCACCGGCTTCAACGCGCTCGACTGGATCGGACGCTTCGGCGGAACGAAGGAGGAGGACATTGTCGCGGTCGCGACCTGGGTAATGACGGACAACGCGCGCCAGGTCTCTGCGCGCGACGACTTCTTTCGCGCCTCCGCGATGCAGCTTCTGACGGCGCTGATCGCGGACGTCTGCCTGTCGGGTCATACGGAAAAGAAGGACCAGACGCTCCGGCAGGTCCGCGCCAACCTATCGGAGCCGGAGCCGAAGCTGCGCGAGCGGCTGACTAGGATCTACGAACAGTCGGGATCGGAGTTCGTGAAGGAGAATGTCGCAGTCTTCGTCAACATGACGCCGGAGACCTTTTCCGGCGTCTACGCCAATGCGGTGAAGGAGACGCATTGGCTGTCTTATCCAAACTACGCCGCGCTGGTCTCTGGTCACAGCTTCACCACCGACGAACTCGCCGACGGCGGGACCGACATCTTTATCGCGCTCGACCTGAAGGTGCTGGAGGCGCATCCGGGGCTCGCCCGGGTCATCATCGGGGCGCTGATGAACGCGATCTACAACCGCAATGGCGAGGTGAAGGACCGCACGCTGTTCCTGCTCGACGAGGTGGCGCGGCTCGGCTTCCTGCGCATCTTGGAGACCGCGCGTGACGCCGGCCGCAAATACGGCATCACCATGACGCTGCTGTTCCAGTCCATCGGCCAGATTCGCGAGGCCTATGGCGGCCGCGACGCCACCTCGAAATGGTTCGAATCGGCGTCATGGATCAGCTTCGCCGCAATCAACGATCCCGAGACCGCCGACTACATCTCGCGACGTTGCGGCGACACCACCGTCGAGGTCGACCAGCTCAGCCGCTCGTCGCAGATGTCGGGCGCGTCGCGGACGCGCTCGAAGCAGCTGGCGCGCCGCCCGCTCATCCTGCCGCACGAGGTCCTGCGCATGCGCGCCGACGAGCAGATCGTGTTCACGGCCGGCAATCCGCCGCTGCGCTGCGGGCGCGCGATCTGGTTCCGCCGCGAGGACATGAGAAGCTGCGTCGGCGAAAACAGGTTCCACCGGAAATAGGCGGTTCAGGGAGGAGCGCTTTGAGACGGCTGCGCATCGGCGATAGCGAAGCGGAGGCCACCGCGGGCGACATCGCGGTGCGGCTGGCCGACGCCTTTACGCACCGCGAGCATCTGCTTTGCCTGCGCCAGCCCGCTGGGTGCGCGAGGGTTGCCGTCGCAACAGGGCGCCCGGTCGACCCCGGGCGGCCTCGTCCCGCGAGCTGGATCGTCACCGCATGGCGGAGACCGCGTAGCGGGCTCCGGGAGCGACGCGCAGCGGCGCGAGTAGAGCGAGTCCGCCGCTGGCGGCTCGCCGAGATGCCTCGCCCCTCGGCATGACCTTTTCCAGGACTGCAGCTCGTGACGCGTACGCCATCCTGCCCATCGGATCTGCTCCGGAATCCACTGAAGAAAGAACGCCGCGTTGGAAATATGGTCCCGTGCAGAAAGACAGTGCCGCCGACCGGGTCCAACGCCCGGCTTGAACATCGATCCAGTAGAATGAGGAGCCTCCTAGCGAAGGGCGCCGTGGCCGCCACAATCATCCTCGCCGCATTGCATTGGGCATCCCGCGCAGGTGCCGAGCCGATGTTTGGCACGGCTTCCGGACCTGTCGCCGATAAGGTGACGGCCGTATTGTCCATTTGTGGGAGCGCTCGACGGTTTAGCTGCGTGGTCGACGGCGACACCTTCTGGCTCGGCCGGCAGAAGGTCCGGATCGCCGACATCGACGCGCCGGAGCTCACTCCGCCGCGCTTGCGAACATGAAAGAGAGCTCGGCGAGACGGCGAAGTACCGCCTGCAGGCGCTGCTCAACGCGGGGCCGTTTTCGCTGGCCGCAGGCCCGCGGGACGAAGATTCTTTCGGCCGCAAGCTGCGCACGGTCCTGCGGGCGGGCCGCTCGATCGGCGCGCGCCTGGTCGCCGAAGGGCTGGTTCGCCGTTGGTATGGCGGCCGTCGCAGCTGGTGCGACTGACCCATCAGCACAACGAATCGATCCTAGCGGATCGATTCGGAAAAGCCATTGGACGGTGCCTCCGCAGGAGGCGAGAATCCGCCCATGACCGACACGGAGAGCCTGCCCGTCCATCTTCGTCGTATCGACCCGACGCAGAACATGCGGCGCTTCTATATGCTCGCGATCCAGCCGACCTTGTTCGGCGGCGCGTCGGTCATCCGCAACTGGGGACGGATCGGCACCAATGGCCAATCGATGATGCAGACCTTTGATCGGCCCGACGAGGCGGGCGACGCGCTGAGCCGCCTCGAGCGCCGCAAGAGACGGCGGGGCTACCGCGAGGCGGACTGAAGCAAGCCCACGAGAATAGCCGACAAGCGAAGCGCTGCCGGCCGAAAGTCGTCACACCGGCCCATCCAGGCCTCCGGCCGCTTTCAGCCGGGTTTCGTCCATGTGGTCGATGATTTCATGGTCGTCCGACTTCCAGGCGAGGTGGCCGTTGCGGACTTCCTCGCGCGTCGCCGAAGTGCCGTTAGGCCAGAGCACGATGTCGTCGCGATGCGGCTTTCGGCGCTGTGATGATCGGGATCGCGTCATCAGGAGCTTCTCGTGTGCCGAAACAGGGAAGGCCCCGCCTTGCGGCGGGGCCCTCTTGTCGCCCGGGTCAGTCCCGGTTCGGCCGGGACCAGATGAGCTGAAGGCCTTCCTCGCCTTCGACTTCGACCAGGGTTGCGTAGATCGGGGCAGGGAAGCTCGGATCGTCGAGCTTGACCGAGAGGTAGTCGCGGTCCGTCTGCTCGGAGTGCTTCTGCCAGGCGGCGCCGAGCTCGACATTCGCTGCGGCGAAGATGCGGAAGTGGGGGCCTTTGTCGGAGGGGTTCTCGATGCGGACCAGCCGAGCTTTGACGTTCAGGGTCAGGGTGCGGATCGTCCCCGAGAAGCCGTTGCCGTTGACGGTGAAGTTGCCGATGGTAGCCATGTTCGTGTCCTCTTTCGTTTATCGGGCCGCGGCCATCGCGACCTCGATGGCTGTCGATGACCGGAGGCGATCGGGCCGCACCCGAAGGGCCGCAACACAGTGGAGGGCGGCCAGGGCGAGGCTTTCTTGGCTCGCGAGGAATGGGCGCGCAGCGCCCAGGGGAAGAAAGCTGAGAAAGGCCGTTGCGGTCATGAGAGATCGAGGCGGCGCGCAGCGCCGACGGCCTTCGGTCAGACATGCCAGATCGAGGACGCAGTGGACGCGAACAGACCGAACGATGGGGACACAGTGCGCTACCGGCAAACCACACCGCATGGCGACGGCGCGGCCGCCATCCCGGAAGACCCGGCCAACATCAGCAAGGCCGCACCGGCTTCTCCGCACCGTCAGGGCCGCTGACGCCGCGCGCTCGAGCGCGGTCGATGTTCAACCGGGGGAAAGGCCGCAGCCGAGCGACGGGCTTCTCGGCTCATCGCCGGCGACCCTCCCGGTCCCCTCAACGCCAATGGGCGGGAAGCGAGGTGCTGGTCCGGTCTCGGCGCCGCCCCTCCGGCGCGATGACGCTCCAGGAATGCCCGCCGCGCGGCGGGGCGTTCGGCAAACGACCTGAGGCGGATGTGCAAAGGTCGGATCAATGGGGCGGACGGCGCCGCCTCAGCCTTGCGGAAGCTCGTCCGGCCACCTTTGGGCACCGTGCAGAACGCGGAGAATCCGGATCGACTCGGTGGTCACGGCGTAGGCCGCGACATAGGGCGTGCCGGTGATGACGAGTTCGCGCGTGCCGGCGACGCGGCCGGGACGGCCGCTCTCCGGGAAGTCGACCAGACGGCGCGCGGACGCCGCGATCCGCTCGTCGACGGCGATCGCCGCGCGTGGATTGTCGGCTTCGATATGGGTGAAGATGCCGTCGCGATCGGAGAGCGCGAAGGCCGACCAGACGAGTTTCACGATCCGCCGGCGGCCTTGCGCCGGGCCGCGGCGCGGCGCTCGGAGAAATGCGTCTCGGCCTGCTCGTCAGGGACGTCGGGCCGCGTGTCCTGCAGCGCCTCCTGCACCTTCTCCCGGAACCAAGCGTCATGCGCCTCGCTGTTGGTGACGAGCTCGAGCGGCAGGGCGCCCTCATTGGCGGTCCGGGTGAGCAGGATGCGCACGGCGTCCGACACTGTCAGCCCCATGCCTTCGAGAACCGCGGACGCGCGGTCCCGCACGTCGGCGTCGATTCGAGTCTGGACAAGCGCATTCGCGGCCATAATCGCCTCCTTGCCAAGGCAATGTAATGCAATTGAATGACGAATGCCAGCCCGTCACAGGCCGCACATGCCTTCGCATTCATTCGGCCAGAGGTCGAGCTGGCCGCTGTCCGCTTCGGTCGAGAGGTCCGCCTCGTCGAGCGGAACGGCCGAACGGTGCAGATAGACCTCGCCGCGGATACCGCGCAGGCCGGCGCGGATGATGCGGTCGACCTCGACCGCATCGGCCCAGGCCGCCGGATCGTGATTACGCATGGCGCGCCAGACCGCATCGGAATGGAACGGACAGCCGATGCAGGCGCTTTTGGGCGGCCGCGGATAGCCGTGGCGGTCGAGCCAGCGCAGGCAGTCGCTGCGCGCCATTCGCCGCTCGACGAGCGGCCAGCGATTCACGCGCCAGCGCTCGAAGCTCGGCTTCATCCGGACGATTTCGTCCGTCGAGATGCCGATCCACTGCTCAACGACAGGGACAGCGGGGGATCGCTTGCGGGTCAGGCCGGCGAGCTCGCGCACCTTGCGGCGGATCGGGTCGATCTTGTAGTCGCCGGTGCATTGGCGCCGGATCATGCCGATCGAGACCTGGCCGCGCCGGTTCGTGGTGCGCGTGAAGGCGGGGATCGACGCCCAGCGCCGCCCGCACCCGGCGGCGATCAGGTTGTCGCGGATATTGCCTGCCGAGACGATGTGGACCGGGAACGGCAGGACGTTGGGCGACATCAGCCAGGCGAGGTGCTCATACACGGCGTCGGGCTCCCAGCCGGTGTCGGCGAAGATCGCGCAATCGGGCATCGGCCCGATTTCTTCATGCGCCGCCAGCAAGGCGAGCGTCGTCGATTGCACGCCGGCGCCAAGGCTGAGCACGCGCAGGCGGATCGAGGAGAGCTCGGCGCCCTCCCCTTCTGCAGCCGGAGCGGAGAGCATCACGCCGCCTTCGGCACGGTCTCTGCCTGTGGCTGCAGACCATGCAGATAGGCGCAGGCCCGTTGCGCGTGCGCGGCGGCCGAGAAGATGAAGCGCTTGTCGTTGGCGAGGACCGCGAGCCAGGATGCGAGGTAGCTCGCATGGTCGGCGCGCGGCTCGAGCTCGGGGACGATGCCGAGATCGGCGCTGACGAAACAAGCGCCCAGATCCGCCACATATCCTGACAGTCCAGCCCCAATCTGAAATTTTTCCGCAGTGAAGATGAGGTTGATCATGCTGCCATCTCCTCTGCCTGGGGCTGCTGAGCGTG
>NZ_JAASQO010000014.1 GCF_011762095.1 Parvibaculum indicum
CTCGAGGACCGGTTCGTCGACATCGCCGGCATGCAGCCGCAGCCGGAAGTCCATCTCAGGCCCAACCGCCTCGTCAAATACGACTATGTCGCCAAAGTCCTCTCCGCAGCCCAGCGCCTCGGCGTCACTAAAATAGGCTTCGTCGGTAACGAACAATATATGGAGTGAGGCAGGCGCAGACGGCGGGCGGGGCCGGGTTCGGCCTCTTCGCCTGCTCCAGCCTCCCTACAAAATTCCACCTAATTCACATTGTCTTTGGCGGTCGCGGCTTTTTCCATTGGCGCACGCCCTCCAAAGGGCGATGCGCGCCGAAGCGCGAATACGGACCTGCCTTCGAGGGGAGGGGCATGTGAACAGGATATTGCTTGGCTGTGCGATTGCGGTGCTCGCCGCCGGATGCGTGGATACGGGCACGCTGGTGCTGCCCTCCGCCTATCGTTCCTCGACGCCTCAGGAACCGGCGCCGCCGTCGCCCGGGCTGGGGCTTGCGGGGCAGGACGGCGCCGTCACCGCGCTTGTCGGGGACGATCTCCTCGGCACAACCCTCGGCACGGAGGGAACCGTCAACGCCCTTCTCGGTGGCACCAATGCGATGAGCGAACAGCTCGACGCCGACAGCCTTCCACAGCAGCCCCTGGGAGACATTCTGGCCCAGGCCGGTGACAGTCTGAACGCACAACTCGCCGGGCTTGCCGATCCCGGCCTTGGCGCATCGGGCGAGGACAGCCCCGTCACGCAATTGATGGGCGGCGATCTGGTCGGCACGCTGATCGGAACGGAAGAAGGGGCGGTGCCGGTTTTCGTGGCAGGGACCGATGGCGGCGTTCTCGGCATGGCCCTGTCGCCCGTTACCGGCAGCCTGCCGGAAGGCGCTTCCCTCGCGCCCGTGACGACCCCGCTCATCGAGGCGCTCTCGACCGTACAATTCCCCGACACGAGCGGTAGCGGCGATAGCGGCGGCAATGGCCTGGCGCCGCTGACGGACGCGCTGACGGACGCGCTGGCGGGGCTCGCGGGCGGCTCCTGACCGGCGGGAAACGCGCTTCCGATCAACCCGTCTTGTTTTTCGACGCGATATAGGCGCGCCAGCCGCCATAATTGCTCACATCTTCCGCGCCTTCCACCGCGAAGGCTTCGCAGATGAAACCCTTGGCGCTCGTTCCGTCGGCCAGCGTCAGCGTGCCGATGCCGAGCGGCGAGGGGATGTTGGACACGAACCTGCCGAAGCCTTCCGGCGTCAGACGCCACACCTCCGCGGCGATGGCGACACCGTTTTTCTCGTCGCGGATGAGGCCGGGCTTTGCCACCGGCGTGGTGGGAAGCGCATAAAGCCGGTAATCCGGCGTCGTCGAAACGGCGCGGTCGAACACCGCGTCGAGGTCGGTAAGTTCGCGATTGAGCGGCATGCCGGAAAGATGCGCCCCCACGACCACGAGTTCGATTTCGCCCGGCACCGACACGGCTTCCGCGCGCGCAGCGTTCGGCAAATCCCACCCCGTCGCGCCCAGCGTCACGCCGCTTGCCGCATGAAGGTCGCGCGCGACGGCGGCGGTAAGCCAGTCCCGCCCGGCGCGCGCCAGAAGGGTGACGCTGGCCGGCAGCCCGTCGCCACGTGTGCCCGTCGGCACGGCAAAACCGCACATGTCGAGCAGGTTCACGAAATTCGTATAGGTGCCGTTGCGGCTGTTGGTGCCGATGGGATCGGCCAGTACCTGATCCACCGTGTAATGCGTCGGCGCGGTCGGCACGCAGAAGAGATCGACGCTGTCGATGACGGGCGCGAGTTTGCGTTTCGCCGCCTGCAGTGCATAGAGCCCCTTGAAGGCATCCGTCGCACTGAGCTTCCGCGCGCCGAGAATGATCTCCGCCGTCACCGGATGGAGCGCGCTCTCATGCGTCGCGACGAAATCCTCGATGGCCGCATAGCGCTCCGCCACCCATGCGCCTTCGTAAAGAAGATCGGCCACGGCATGGAAATCGCCGAACGGTATCTCCACGATCTCGTGGCCTTGCGCGGCGAGCATGTCGAGTGCGGCCTCGTAAGCCGCCTCCATCGCTTTGTCGCCGAAGAATTTGCGCTCCGCTTTCGCCGGCACCCCGACTTTCAGCACCGGCGGCGTGGCGCCGAGCGAGGCGGTCGCAAAATGCCGTGAATAGGGATCGCGCTCGTCGAAGCCCGCCATCGCCTGAAAGGCTTCATAGGAGTCTTCCACGGTGAGCGCGAAAACGGAGACGCAATCGAGCGTGCGGCAGGCAGGCACCACGCCGCTCGTGGAAAGCGCGCCCACCGTCGGCTTCAGCCCGACGATATTGTTGAGCCCGGCGGGTACGCGGCCCGAGCCCGCCGTATCCGTGCCGAGGGCGAAGCTGACGATGCCGCGCGCCACGGCAACTGCCGAGCCGGAGCTGGACCCGCCCGGCACGAGCGAGGCATCGACCGCGTTTTTCGGCACGGGGTAGGGCGTGCGCACGCCCACAAGCCCGGTGGCGAACTGGTCGAGATTGGTCTTGCCGATGCACAGGCCCCCCGCCGCCCTGAGGCGGGCCACCGCGGTCGCATCTTCCGACGGCGTGTATTCGAATTCCTTGCAGGCCGCCGTGGTGGGCATGCCCGCGACGTCGATATTGTCCTTCACCGCGAAGGGGATGCCCCACAAAGGTTTGTCGAAGGGCGGCTTGTCCGGATCGGGCGCGCCAAGCGCCGCCGCTTCCTCCAGCAGGGCTTCTTTGTCGGCGAGATGGATGAAGATGCCGGGATCGTCCGCTTCCGCCAGCCGCTCGAACACGGTCTCGATGACCTCGGCGGGCGTCAGCCCTTCTGCATAGCGTTTGCGCAGTTCCGCCATCGTAAAGGGCACACTCGTCACCGGCCTTGTCCTTTTCTTCTTGGTGTTTTGCATGAAAGGGCCGGATTTCGGCCCATTCCGCCGCGTTTTTCGGGGGCGTATGCCGCCATCGAAGCAAGCCCGGTGCCATCCGCCGCAAGGGACGGCCGATGGCATTTTTGATCCATTTGGGTCATGCGCGGGCCCCTCGCCTTGCGCCATGTTTCCCCATCGGAACCGGGCTGGGGTGTGTGCGATGACTTTCAGACATTATTTTTACTCGATGTCGCTCGGCTTTTTGCTTTTCGTGATTGCCGTAGCGGGCTCGCTGCTGGGCTGACGGTATTCGCAGGCTGAAAAAGCCTTTTATGACAGACATTTCCGCTGCCTGCGGCCCCGGTCGCCGGCGCGCGCGGGGGTGCGCGGGTTGGCCCTCGGCGTCCCGTATGCGATGGTGACGCCCGAAAATCACATGAGATCCGTTGGCATTTGTCCGGTTGAAAGGTGTTCCGCGCCCGCGGGGCCTGCCTGCCACGGTATTTCGGTTCCCCGTCATCCCAGCGAGAGGGTCAGATATGTCCGAGAACGGCGACAGCCGGAAATCCTCCAGATTCGAAGCCAATGTCCCCGTTTTCCTCGGCTCGGTCCTGTTGATCTTTGCCGCGCTGGCCATCGTCTGGTTCCGCGACGTTCACGAGACCCAGGCCTTCATCGCCGGCGTCCAGAGCTTCATCATCAGCAAGTTCGGCTGGTTTTACGTGTTCGCGGTCGCCGTCTTCATCGTCTTCGCGCTGGGCGTGGCCATGAGTTCCATGGGCAACATTCGCCTGGGACCGGACGATTCGGAACCGGATTTCTCGACCTTCTCCTGGTTCTCCATGCTGTTCAGCGCGGGCATGGGTATCGGCATCATGTTCTACGGCGTGGCCGAGCCGGTTCTGCATTACGCAAACCCGCCCGTGGGCCCCGGCGAAACGGTCGAGGCCGCGCGCCAGGCGATGGAACTGGCCTTTTTCCATTGGGGGCTTCATGCCTGGGCGATCTATGCGGTGATGGGGCTGTCCCTTGCCTATTTCGGGTTTCGCCAGGGATTGCCGCTCACCGTCCGCTCGGCGCTGTACCCCATCATCGGCGATCGTATTCATGGCTGGATGGGGCATGTCGTCGATATCTTCGCCGTTCTCGGGACCATGTTCGGCGTCGCGACCTCGCTCGGCCTCGGCGTGATGCAGGTGAATGCGGGCCTCAGCTACCTCTTCGACATTCCGCAGGACACGCGCGTCCAGGTCGTCCTGATCGCCGTCATCACGCTGATGGCCACGACCTCGGTGGTGTCGGGCATCAATGCGGGCATCCGCCGCCTGTCGGAAATCAACCTGCTGCTGGCCGTGCTGCTCATGTTCTTCGTGCTGGCGGTCGGCCCGACGGTCTTCCTGCTCACCGCGACCGTGCAGAACACGGGCGCCTATCTGAGCGACATCGTCAACAAGACCTTCACGCTCTACGCCTATCAGCCGAATGAATGGATCGGCGGCTGGACGCTCTTCTACTGGGGCTGGTGGATTTCCTGGTCGCCTTTCGTGGGCATGTTCATCGCGCGCGTGTCGCGCGGGCGCACCATCCGCGAATTCGTGGTCGGCGTCCTGCTCGTGCCTTCCGCCTTCACCTTCCTGTGGTTCACCGTCTTCGGCAATACGGCGCTGGAACTGCAAATGGCCGGCGTCGCCGATATCGTCGGCGCGGTGAAGGCCGATGTGGCCGTGGCATTATTCAAGTTTCTGGAACATCTCCCCCTCGCCTCGATCTCGATGGGCATGGCCACCATTCTGGTCGTGACCTTCTTCGTGACCTCCTCCGACAGCGGCAGTCTGGTGATCGACATCATCACCTCCGGCGGGCAGGAAGACCCGCCGGTCTGGCAGCGTATCTTCTGGGCGCTGACGGAAGGTCTGGTGGCCGCGCTGCTGCTGCTGGCCGGCGGCCTCGTCGCCCTGCAGACGGCGGCCATCACCACCGGGTTCCCGCTCGGTATCATCCTGCTGCTGGTAAGCTACGGTCTCTTCGTGGCGCTTCGCCGCGAAACCCAGCGCCGTCATACGCTGCAATCGGCCCAGAGCGTTTCGACGGCCACCGCCCCGGCGGTGCCCTGGCGCCAGCGCCTGGGAACGCTCCTGAACCAGCCGACCAGGGATCGCGCGCTCTCTTTCCTCAAGGGCACGGCAATCCCCGCGCTGGAGGAAGTGGCCGAGGAAATCCGCAGTCGCGGCATGGATGCGCAGGTCACCTCCGAAGACGAAGACGCGATGCTGACGGTCACGCATGGCGCGGAAGACGAGTTCCATTACGGCGTCGCGTTGAAAGCGGTGCGGAGCCCCGCCTTCGCCATCACCGAACTTGAAGGCAAGGAAGCCGAACGCCGCAAGGTCTGGCGTGTGGAGGTCGCCCTTCGCGAAGGCGGCCAGCGTTACGACATCATGGGCTACACCAAGGAGCAGGTCATCGCCGACCTTCTGGCGCAATATGAGCGGCACATGCATTACTATCACATGCATGTCGTGGACTGAGTTGCATCGGGGGGGAGGACCGGATGGCGGACGAGGACGCATCGCTCTATGCGTTGATGGAGAAGAACTTTCCTGTCGACCGTAATCGCATCGCTCGGGCTGAAAAAGGGAGACCGGGTGGCGGTGCAGGTCGAGAAATCGCCCGAAGCGTTGCTCGTTTATCTCGCCTGTCTTCGGGGCGGCTTCGCCTTCATGCCCATGAACACCGCCTACCGCATGGAGGAGGTGGATTATCTCGTCGGCAATGCGGAGCCCGCGCTCGTCATTTGCGATCCTGCCCGCGAAGACGAGATCGCGGAGATCGCCGGGCGGCGGGCCGGTGCGAAGGTTCTGACGCTCGATGCAAACGGCAAGGGAAGCCTCGCCGACGCGCTGGCCGCGCATGGCAACGCGCAGTTGCCGCCTGTGTCATGCGCGCCGGAAGACCTTGCCGCGATCCTCTATACCTCCGGCACCACGGGAAAGCCCAAAGGAGCGATGCTCTCCCATCGCAATCTGGCGGCGAACGGTCTCGCCTTGCGCGAGGCCTGGCGCTTCACCGCCGATGAGGTTCTCCTGCATGCGCTGCCCATCTTTCATGCGCATGGCCTTTTCGTCGCCTGTCATTGCGCGCTTCTGTCGGGCGCGCGAATGATCTGGCTCGGCAAGTTCGACCGCGACCGCGTGCTGGCGGAACTGCCCCGCGCGACGGTCTTCATGGGTGTGCCGACCTTCTACACGCGGTTGCTGGCGGGCGGCGGGCTCGATGCGGGGGCGGTGCGCAATATGCGCCTCTTCACCTCCGGCTCGGCGCCGCTCCTCACCGAAACCTTCGAGGCCTTTCGCGAGCGCACCGGCCACGCCATCCTCGAACGCTATGGCATGACCGAAACGGGGATGAACACCTCGAACCCCTATGACGGGGAACGCCGCGCAGGCACGGTGGGCTTTGCGCTGCCCGGCACGGAAGTCCGCGTCACCGACGACAGGGACAATGTCCTGCCGCAAGGCGAGACGGGCGGATTGCAGGTGCGCGGTGCCAATGTGTTTTCAGGCTACTGGCGTATGCCGGAAAAATCCGCCGAGGAATTCGCGGAAGGCCGCTGGTTCCGCACGGGCGATGTCGCCCGTATCGATGAAGACGGCTATGTGCATCTCGTCGGACGCGCCAAGGATCTCATCATCTCGGGCGGCTTCAATGTCTATCCCAAGGAGATCGAGGAAATCGTCGACGATATGGCCGAGGTCGACGAGTCGGCCGTCATCGGCGTACCGCATGCCGATTTCGGCGAGGCGGGCGTGGCGCTGGTCGTGCTCCGCGCGGGCAAGACGCTGGACGAAGAGACGCTGCTCGCCCGATTGAAGGAACGGCTCGCCAATTACAAGGTGCCCAAGCGCGCCTTCTTTGTGGCGGAGCTTCCGCGCAACACCATGGGCAAGGTCCAGAAGAACATGCTGCGCGACGAATATCGCGACGCCTGCCGCCCCGCGGCGTGAAGCGGTTCCTGCCGGAGCGTCAGTCGAGTTCGAACCTGTCGGCGGCGCGGCGCCTTTCCGTCGGCGCGTCGCCATGGCGGCGACGCCGGTCCGGCCCGACGAATTTCTCGCTTCGGATCAATTCGCGCGGCTTCAGGATGGCCGCTTCCATGCGCGTCACGAGTTGCTGGAACGAATAGGGCTTGGAAAGAATTTCCGTCACGCCCGCATCGCGCGCATTGAGGATGGACTCCTGCGTTCTCAGATGCGTGACATAGACCACCGGCATCGGCGCGAGTTTCCTGTCGTCCGCGGAGCGAACCGCGCGCACGACCGACAGCCCGTCCAGCGGCGGCAATAGATCGTCGATGATGGCGATATCGACCTTGTGCGTGTTCAGAACCTCGAACGCGTCCTCGCCCGTCCCCACGCTCCAGATATTCTTGACGCCCAGTTCGCGCAGGAAGCTGCGGATGAGGCTTGCCATTTCCTTGGCGTCTTCGACGACCAGCGCGTTGAGTCTGGCATAGTCGCGCTGCGTGAGCTTGCCGGCAGCTTGGGTCGGGATACGTTTGGCCTGGGCCATGTGTGGAAATTTCCAATCTCGAGGGTCTCAGTTATCGGGAGTATCCGCCAAACTGATTATCGATTGGTTAGAGGGAGGGGCCATTCGGCTCAGCCCGTGCGTTGTTTTTTCCCAATAGAAAGGACGCCGCAAAAGCTGAAACACCGCCTTTGCCGCGGCGGCCGAAATCAGCATCCAGTAGGCGGGCATGGTGAGCGTGTCGGCCATCAGAGAGAGGCGGCCGCGCCGTTTCGCCGCGATCATCCCTGCGAGAATCGACAGGGCGTAGCCGGAAACCAGCACGGCGAGATTGAAGCCGGTCAGCCATGAGTGGGTGAACAACCCGCCAAAGCCATGCAGGACGACAACGCCGCCCGCCACGACATAAAAGAACGGGTGGGCGAAAGTGGCGAGCGTGAAGCCGCCGATCACCAGCTGGAAGCCGAGAAAGCCCGCCTGACCGAGAGACCGGCCGAGCGAGACGGGATGCCGCATGCGCACCAGCCATGTCTGCAGCCAGCCCTTGATCCAGCGCGAGCGTTGCCGGACCCAGTTATGCAACCGGCAATTGGCCTCTTCCTCGGTCGTGGAGCGGATAATGCCGCAGCGATAGCCGCGCGTGGCGAGCCGGATACCGAGATCGGCATCCTCGGTGACGTTATGCGGATCCCATCCGCCGACCTCGCGCAGAACCTCCGCGCGAAAATGCGTCGAGGTGCCGCCAAGCGGTATGGGCAGCCCCAGCCGCGCCAGCATGGGCAGCATGAGATCGAAAAAGGATGCATATTCGATCGCGAATTGCCGCGTCAGCCAGTTCTCGCTCCAGTTGTAGTAATTGAGCTGCGCCTGTACGCAGGCGAGTTTCGGATCGTTCAGCCTGAAGGCGGCCACCGCCTTCAGAAGCTGGTTCGGTTCGGGCAGGTCTTCCGCGTCATAGATGACGAGATATTCGCCGCGCGCAAACGGCAGCGCGAAATTGCAGGCCTTGGGCTTGGTTTGCGGACAGCTTTCCGGCACGCGGATGAAATCGAACTGGCCGGGCAGGTCGAGCGCCTTGGCCGCCTGGTAGCTCTCTTCGTCGCTCGCCTCGAAGATGAGTTTGATGTCGAGCTTGGACGGCGGATAGTTCAGTCGCTTGAGTGCGTCGGTCAGCGGCGCCAGCACATTGGCCTCGCGAAAGAGCGGCACCATCACCGTGTAGACCGGCAGCTTGTCCAGGGGCCCCGGTCCATGCCGTTCATAGGCAAGTTCCTCCGCCGTCTCGCGTCCCGCCGCGCCCAGCAGGATGGAAAGTCCTCGAAGCCCCGACACGGCGAGGAAACAGACGCCCAGCGTCACATTGAGCGCGCCGAGCCCGGCCTGCGGGTAAAACGCCGCCAGCAGCGCGGCGCCGGTGGCAAGAAGCGGCAGCGCCACGCATTGGCCGGGCGAAAGCCGTATCGCGGCGGAGTCTTCCGGGGCGGATGTCATGAGCCCGTGCACCGCCCGGTCCGTCAGCTCGTCTGCGTAAAGCGCCTCGATGGCGCGCCGGATCTGCCGCGCGGACCCCGCCCATATGGCAAAGCGTCCCGTTATCCGGCCTTCGATGGCGCCCTTCGCTTCGGACGGGTCCGCCGCGACCCATGTCACGAGGCCGTTTCTCCGCCGCCAGGGCAGGCATTGATGCGCGATGCAGAAATCCAGAAGCGATGCGCCCCCGGCCTGTGCGTCCGCTATGCCGGCATCGGGCGGTGCGGTGGCGAGATCGACGAAGGGAACGCCGTTCTGGCGGGCCACTAGGCGGCCGATATCGTCCGGTCTCGCCTTGCCTTCCGCCAGCAGGACGTCGCCGATGCGGCTGCCGCATCGCCTGTGCTCGGCCAGCACCGGCCCCAGATCGCGCTTGGAGACGAGACCGCTGCGGAGGGCGAGCGTGCCCAGGAGAGGCCATGTGCGTCCCGGCCGCAAAGGGCGGCGGGGGCGTGGACGAGGAAGCTCGGCGCGCTTCGGACGAAGAGCTGATCGCATGGCTCGGCTCGGTTATTGGAGAAGGAAAAAGAAGACGCCGTTTTTACATGGTTAATTACACTGATGATATTCCGTAATATCCCTGTGGTAAATCCTTTTGAAGCATTCGGGCCGGGCACGGCTCTTGCTGAAAAGAAGGAGAAAAGGACGGATGCCCTTCATTTCGCTTGGATGGGGGACAGTCCGCGGCAGTTTGTTTCATAATGGCACGGGTAGCTGTGCAACGGGGTTTCGGGCGGGTATGCGTTTTCTGGCCTATCTGAATTTGCTGGCGATCATCCTGATAGCGGGGGGATTGGCGCGGCATTACGAGGGGACGAAGTTCGCCGGGCCGGCCCACCGCGAGGCGCCGCGCGAGGCGGCCGAATCCGTCGATATGGCGTCGGTAGGGCTGAGGGCGTCGTCGGTGGCGTCCGGCACGGCGCAAAAACCCGGCAAGGAACAACCGGCCGCGACCGACGAGTCGCTTCCCCCTGAACCGGTTCCTGATGAACCGCTTCCCCATGGGGTGCCGCTGGTCAATCCGCGTCTCGACGCCGCCAAGCCCGCCGAGGTCCCGACGGAACGGGCCGCCCCGCCCGAAAAACAGGCCGAGCCGCCGCTTGTCCTGACGGTCCTCACCGAAGGCGACTACCCGCCCTTCAACTACCGCGACGACGCGGGCGAACTGACCGGCTTCGACGTCGATCTCGCCCATGCGCTTTGCGACAGGCTCGGCGCGCAATGCGATTTTGAAACCAGGGCGTGGGGCGCCTTGCTGCCGGCCCTCAAATCCGGCGCGGGCGATGTCGTCATCGCCTCCATGCTGATCCCGAGCCCGCCTCGCGCCGCGCCGCCGCATGACGAGGACATCGTCTTCACCGGTGCCTATTATTCGACGCCGGGCCGGTTCGCCGTGGTGAAATCCGGCGGCTTTCCGTCCAGCGCGGCGGGGCTTGCGGGCAAGCGTGTCGCGGTGCAGGCTGGCTCCGTTCATGCCGCCTTTCTCGCGCATCGTTTCCCCGGGATCGAAGCCGTCGACGCGGCGACGCTGAAAGACGCCGAGCAGGCCCTTGCGCAAGGCAGGGTCGATTATCTGTTCGGCGACCGCAACGCGCTGTTGCGCTGGCTCGGGACGGACGGCACATGCTGCCGCCTTGCCGGTCCCGACTATGCCGATCCGGCCTGGTTCGGCGAGGGCGCGGGGATCGCGCTGCGCCGCGAGGACGAGGCGCTGCGCAAGCGGATCGACGACGCGCTCGCAGGCCTCGTCGCCGACGGCACCTATCGGCGCATCTCGTCGCACTATTTCTCGCAGAGTATTTACTGAAGCGGCTCTTCCGGCCTTGTCGTCATTGCGAGCGCCCGTCGGGGCGCGCGGCAATCCAGTGGCGGCGGATGCAGCGCTGGATTGCGTCGTCGGCTGGCCTCCTCGCAATGACGCTCCGACTAAAGACGCTCCGAGTCGGACCGGGGTGCCTGGCCCTTCGCCTCATCGGCCATCAGGTCGCGCGGGCGGCCGAAGAAGACCGGCGTGCCCTTGCCTTCCTCAAGATCGGCCCAGTGCTCGATATCGAAATCGAAAACGATGAGCCCGCCCGTCGGCACGCCGCGTGAAATGCGCAACGACACCTCGTCGTCGGGGTCTTGCGCCAGCGCCATGGCCAGCAGCACGAGGCCGGGATTGTGCCCGATCACCAGCAGCGTATCCGCGCTGTCCGGTGCGCGATGGATTTCCGCCAGCATCTGGTCGGGCATCGCGTGATAAAGCTCTTCGCGATAGATCACGGGCACATCGCTGCCCAGTTCCTTCGTCACCGGCGTGCATGTGTCTTTCGCACGCGTGGCGGTGGAACAGATCACCGTGTCCGGGCGATAGGGACAGGCTGCGATATAGCCGGCCATGAAATCCGCCGCCCTGGCGCCGCGCTCATTCAATGGCCGGTGGAAATCGTCGCTCGCGGGGTCCGACCAGTCGGATTTGGCGTGACGCAGCAGGCACAGACGTTTCATGCATGTCGCTCCCGGCGCGGCTCGCGCGCGGCAAAAGGCAGCCAGAGGCTCCAGCCCAGATATTGAGGTTGCGGCGCCGGATATTCGGCAAGCCCGATATGCATTTTCTCGTGTCCCTCCCGCGGCTGCGCCCGATAGGTGGAAAACAGCCGGTCCCAGACAGACAGGTTGAAGCCGAAATTCCGGTTGTGCTCGTCGGGCCGCACCGAGTGATGCACACGGTGCATGTCCGGCGTCACGATGACAAGCCTCAGCAGCCGGTCCACGCCCCGCGGCAGTTTGATATTGGCATGATTGAACATGGCCGTCGCGTTCAGCACCACTTCAAACAGGATGACGGCGGCCGCCGGAGCGCCCAGCGCCGCCACCACGCCCATCTTTATGCCCATGCTGACAAGAATTTCCAGAGGGTGGAAGCGGATACCCGTCGTCACGTCGATATCGGTATCGGCGTGATGCACCCGGTGCATCCGCCAGAAGAGCGGTACATGATGGAAAAGCACATGTTGCGCATAGACGGTGAGGTCGAGCGCGAGGATGGAAAGGATGAGCGCAAGCGCATAAGGCGGTTTGAGCCAGTTGAAGAGCCCGAAGCCCGCCCGTTCCGCTTCGAGGGCCACCCCCACGGCGAGCAGCGGCACCGCGACGCGCAACAAAAGCGTTCCCCCGGCGGCAAGCAGCAGGTTCGTGGCCCATCTGTGCCGGCGCATGGAGGACAGCCGCCGCCGGGGCGACGCGATTTCCCAAAGCGCCATCAGCCCGAGCACGCCGGCAAAGGCGGCCAGGCGCAATTGGGGCTCGTAAAGGGAAAGGAATTCGCTCATCCGGCAAGCATATACCCGTCGCCTGCATGCCGCCCAGATGACGATTGAATGCTCGAAGCCCTCCCCCTTGACGGGGGAGGTGAAAAACCGGCTGTGGATGGAGTGAGTGCTACTCGGTCATGTGGCGCGCGCGGGCGCCCCGCTCGATGGCGGCGGCGGTGAGCTTGTCTACCCCCAGCGCCTCGCGCAGCATCTGCAAAAGGCGCAGTTCCTCCGCCTTCACGCTCATATCGGCGCTGGCGACTTCCACGGCGACGGCATAGCCCGTTTCGCGCAGGTGATGGGGCAGCGCGTCCTTGGCGAGCCCGAAAACCGCGTCGAGGCCGCCGTCTTCCTGCAGGATCGAGGCGCATTCCCGGGCGACGGGAATGAGCTTTTCCTCGCTGAAATCGCTGAAAATGGGCAGCGTTTTCACGATATTCCCGATCTCCTGCAATTCATTGTCGCTCATGGCACGGTCGACCGCGCTCATCGTGACCATGATGTAGATAAGGGCGTGCTGGGGGGAAATCGTGGACATGCTTTTCCTCGAGGTTCGTCAGGCCGGGGAGCTTACGGATTGAAGGCCGTGGCGGCAAGGTCACGGCATTTCGGGGCCCAGAAACGCCCGGACCTCCGCAATGGCCTCGGAAAGCCCCACCCGCTGGACCTCCACGCCCGGCGGAAAGGCGGTGGTGAGCCTGGTCGGCAGGCGGGCGTCCAGCGTCACGAAAACGCCCCGGTCGCCCGCCCGGCGGATGAGCCGCCCGAAAGCCTGTTTCAGCCGCAGCCGGGTCAGCATGTCGTCATAGCGGCCCTTGCCGAAGATCTCGCGCCGCGCCTTGTGCAATATGTCCGGGCGCGGCCAGGGCGTCCGGTCGAAGACGATCATGCGCAGGCTGTCGCCCGGCACGTCCACGCCGTCGCGTACCGCGTCCGTGCCCAGCAGGCAGGCATTGCGTTCCGCGCGGAAAATGTCGACCAGCGTGCCGGTGTCGAGCATGTCCACATGCTGCGCATAGAGAGTGAGCCCCGCCTCGCCGAGCGGCCCGCCGATCCGTTCATGCACGGCGCGCAGGCGATGGATCGCGGTAAAAAGGCCGAGCGCCCCGCCGCCCGAGGCGCGAAAGAGTTCGCGATAGGCGGCGGCCAGCTCGTCCGCCTTGTTGATGTTCACGTCCCGCACCACCAGCACGCGGGACTGCGCCGCATAGTCGAAGGGGGAGGGGCTGAAGGAGCGCTTGGCGGGCATGACGAGATGGCCCGCGCCGGTGCGCACTTCGGCGGACGTCCAGCTATCGTCGCCGCTCTCCGCCTTGCCGTCCTCGTCGGGAAGCCCGTCGCGCAGCGTGGCGGAGGTGATGAGCACGCCCTGCGCGGGCTCCAGCACCGCTTCGGCAAAGGGAAGCGACGGGTCGCGCCAGTGCCGGTGCATGGCGAAATCCACTTCGCGGCCGAACTGCCTTTCGATGGAAAACCAGTCCACGAACTCTTCCGGCGTCGTGCCGCCAAGGCTTGCCAGCATGTTTTGCCAGGCGGGGATATGAATGCGCGCGCGCCGGTCGAGGCCGCGTATGGCGGCGTCCATGCGAATGCGCAGCGAGGTATCGAGCTTGTCCGCCTCGTCGTCGAGCCGGGCCCGCAGCCGGTCGGAGATGAGCCGCATCGGTCCGGCAATCCGGGCCAGCCCGTCGCTCAGCTTCTTGGCCGCGTCCACAAGCCCGTCCACCGGCGGAAATGTTTCCGCTTCGAGCGAGAAGCCGATATTGGCGTCTTCCACCCGCGCATGAACCTGCTGGCGCACCAGCGTCAGAAACTCTTCCGACGCGCCGCGCGGACTGCCCTCGCCCAGCCTCGTCGTCCAGCCGGGAGCGGGCAGGGCGCTGGCGGCCGAGAGGAGACTGTCCAGTGCCTCTTCCGCCGTCTCGTTCTCGCCGATGAGATCGCCGACGCGCTCCTGAATGCCGCGTCCGCGCCGCCGCCTCTGGCCTTCCGCGCCGCGGATCCAGCGCCTGAGTTCGGCGGCTTCGAGACCTGAAATGACGGAGGAGAAGGCGCTGTCCGCCGCCTCGAAAATATGATGGCCCTCGTCGAAGACGAACCGGCCCCGCGCCTCGCGCCCGCTGGGCTCTTCGTCTTCCGCGCCGGCGGCCACGGCCTCGTCCGTCTTGCGCGCGTTTTGCGGCGGCGCGAAGGAGGCGGCAAGGTCGAGCGCGGCCTGCCGCATGACGAGCGCATGGTTCGCCACCACGATGTCGGCCTGACGCGCCTTGCGGATCGCGCGTTCGATGAAGCATTTCCTGAAATGCGGGCAGGCGCTATAGACGCATTCGCCGCGCCGGTCGGTCAGCGTCACGCCGCCGCGTCCGGCCATATTGGCAAGGCGCGGGCCGAGCCAGGCCGGAAAATCGCCGCCCACCATGTCGCCGTCGCGGCTGGCCCGCGCCCAGCGCGTGACGAGGCCGATGGTGACGGCGCCGCCGCCCAGCGCCGCCCGTCCGGCGACCTCCTCGAAATTGAGCAGGCAGAGATAGTTCTCCCGCCCCTTGCGGATGACGGCCTTGCGGGCCTTCTCCGCCGGATCGGCATAAAGGCGCGACAGTTCCTGGTCGAGCTGGCGTTGCAGGTTCTTGGTGTAGGTCGAAATCCACACCGTGCCCTTGTTGCGCTCCGCCCAGAGGCTGGCCGGCGCGATATAGCCGATGGTCTTGCCGATGCCCGTGCCCGCTTCGGCAAGCACCACTTCCGGCTCGCCCGCCTTGTTGCGCGGTGCGAAGGCAAGCGCGGCGGTGGCGGCGAAGGCTTTCTGCCCGGGCCGTGCTTCCGCGTCCGGCCCGGCAAGCTCGGCCAGCCTTTCCTGCGCCTCTTCCGCGCTGACGGGCAGCGCGCCGGGCGCGGGCCGGGGCGGCTTGTCTTCCCATTCCGGCAATTCGTTCCAGACATCGAAGCCGCGTCCGGCGGGCGGCTTGCCCTCGCGCCCCAGCACATCCCGCATCGCATGAAGGACGCCCGGTCCCCAGGACCAGCCGCCCTCGGCCATGCGAAAGGCGGTCCGCGCCGCGAAAGGACGGTCGGGCAGACGCGGATCGGCGAGGATGCGCAGCATATGCGCCGCGGCCTCATGCAGCCTGATGGCCTGTTCTTCCGGCGTGTCGGCAGCGGGCAGGCCGAGCGCGCGAAAAAGCCCGTCCGGCGTCGGCAGGCAGGGCTGCGCCGGAAAGGTGAAGGCGAAAAGCTCCAGCAGGTCGAAGACATGCGGCCCCGCTTCGCGGACATTGGGCGAGCGGGCGATCCGCCTCGCGGTAAAGCCGCCATGCACGAGCAGCACGGCTTCCCGCTCGATCAGGGCAAGCGCATCCTCCGCCGAAAGCTCCTCGATCTCGCCGTCGGGCGTCACGGAGACGGCGCCGCCCGCGCCGCCGCCCGAAAGCGGCACCAGCGCGGGCACGTCCGGCAATTCCATCGATTCGGGGTCCGTGTCGGGAGGCATGCTTCCTCATATCATGCCCCTGCGCGGAATGCCCATGAGGGAGCCCGCAACCGGGGCGGCGAGGAATGCGGCGTCGGGCCGGTCGGCCCCTAGGCGCCGAGGCTCGGATAGGATTGCGCAAGCGCCTGCCAGGTCGCGGTGATCTTGCGTTCAAGGCGCGGCACATCCGCGAACGCGGCGTTCTCCTCGCCTTTTTCCAGCGCTTCCCCGATCGCATGCGCGTTTTCCGCGATGGCGGCAAGTCCGAGGTCTTCCGCCGCCTTTGCCAGTTCGGCCGCGCTTTCGCGCAACGCCTCGGCATCGCGGGTCGTTTTCGCGCCGCAGACCTTGCGGTGGAAGACGAGCACCTTGTCGAGGCCTTCCACCAGATATTCGGTCAGGGCGTCGCCGGCGATCCCGTTCTCGATCTCGTAGAGCATGCCGTGGTCCAGCAGGGGCGCGGTCCATATGCGCGGTTCCGCGCCTTGCGAGGGGGAGAGCGAGGCGAGATAGTCGGCGGCCATGCCGGGCTCCTGCGGTAACAGGAACCAGAAGGTGCTGCCGAGGCCCGGCACGCTGTCCACGCCGAGCTGGCCGCCCATCAGATGGACCAGCCGGTCGCAGATGGGCAGTCCGAGGCCGAGGCCCGCGCTGCCGGCCACGGCCTCGTCGGGCGAGGTTTGCGACCCGCGCTGGAAGGTCTCGAAAATCTGCCGGCGCATCTCCTCGCTGAGACCGGGTCCCGTATCGGTCACCGAAAAGCGCAGCAGCGTCGTATTCTCCGGTCCCTCCACCCGCGCCACGCGCAGGACCACGCCGCCCTGGTCGGTGAACTTCACCGCATTGTCGATCAGGTTGATCAGGACCTGACGCAGCCGGTCCGGGTCGGCGATCATGGTCGCGGGCACATCGGTGGCGAGATCGAGTTCGAGAGACAGGCTTTTCTTCGACGCCGTTTCCCGCATGGCGCGCAGCACGTCGCGCGACAGGTCGGAAGGATCGAGTTGCCGCGGCGCCAGCGTCAGGGTCTGCGTTTCCATCTGCGAGAAGTCGATCATGTCGTCGAACAGCCGCGAGAGGAGCCGGCTGGTGGTCTCCATGCTTTTCGCAAGTCCCTGCGCGCTGCCGTCGAGAGCGGTCTTTCCCAGTTGCGCCGCCATGCGCGTCATGGAGGCGAGCGGGGCGCGGACTTCATGGCCGAGCATGTCGAGAAACGCGCTTTTCGTGGCCGCCGCGGCCTGGGCCTCGGCTTTGGCCTGTTCGGCTTCCCGCCGCTTCTGCTCGGCGGCGGCATGGGCGCGCGACATGCGCTCCAGCAGATCGGCATTCTGGATCCGCAGCCGCACCGCCTCCCGGTAGGAGCGCTGCACCTGGCGGGTCCAGTCCGCGAGCGTTGCGAGGAAGATCAGCGCAAGCACGCAGACGGCGATGGAGATGGCGTCGCCGCGCAGGACAAAAAGCAGGATCGTCGGCCCCGCGACGAAACTCGTATAGACGAAGACCGCCGGCGGATAGGTGGCCCGCGTCACGGCCGTCGCCGTGCACAGGACCGACAGCACGAAGGTAAAGAAGAACTGATGCGTCAGCGGCGCCTGGGGAAGCCAGAGAAGGGCGGCGAGCCCCCATGTCGATCCGCTGAGCGCCGTAATGGCCGTGTAGCGGTGCGCCCATTTCGAGGTATGGGCCACGGCGTCGGCATCTTGCCGGAACCCTTTCTTGACGAGCGAGAAGAGCGTCTCCGCGATGGCCTGCACGGCGATGACCGCGGGCAGGGTCCAGGCCGGGGCATAGCCCGGGACGAAGACCAGCCCCACCACCACGATACCCAGAAAGATGGTGAATTTGCTGCTGTCGCCGAGATTGAAAAGAATGCGGAGGAGTTCCGCGTCGAGGCGCGCGTTCGTATCCGCCGGTCGTCGGATAGCGGGAATTTCCACCTCTTCGGGCTCGTCGTCCCTGATTTGCGCGCTCACCTTATTCATTCTCCGGATCAACGAAACATGTGCGGGAAAAGCCGATGGAATGTACCCCCTCACTGCCTCGTTGACTGTACTTGACGCTCAGCATAGGGTCCGCGCGCTTGACAAAGCATTAAGTCCTTACGCACAGGTCGAAAAATGCCGTCCGACACACTACCGGCTACATTCAGTGAAGACGAAATTCTCGAAGCCGCCAAGGTCTCCAAGGCCTGGCCGTTCGAGGAAGCGCGAAAACTGGTCGACCGGCTGGAAAAAGAGGGCGGCGAGACCCGCACCGTATTGTTCGAAACGGGCTATGGCCCGTCCGGACTTCCCCATATCGGGACGTTCGGCGAGGTCGCCCGCACGACCATGGTCCGCCACGCCTTCGAGACGCTGGCGCCCGGCGTGCCGACGCGCCTTCTATGCTTCTCCGACGATATGGACGGCCTGCGCAAGGTGCCCGGCAATGTGCCGAACCAGGAGATGCTGGCAAATTACATCAATATGCCGCTGACCAAGGTGCCAGATCCCTTCGGCAAGTTCGACAGCTTCGGCCATCACAACAATGCGATGCTGCGCGCCTTCCTCGACAGCTACGGCTTTGAATACGAATTCGCCAGCGCGACCGACTATTACACCTCGGGCCGTTTCGACGAGACGCTGAAAAAGGTTCTCGCGAAGTTCGACGAGATCATGAAGATCATGCTGCCGAGCCTGCGCGAGGAACGTCAGCAGACCTACAGCCCCATCCTGCCCGTGAGCCCGCGCACCGGCCATGTGCTGCTCGTGCCGCTCGCTGAGCGCAATGCGGAAAAGGGCACCGTCTCCTATGAGGAACCGGATACCGGCGAAATCGTCGAAGTGCCGGTCACGGGCGGCCATTGCAAGCTGCAATGGAAGGCCGACTGGGCCATGCGCTGGGCCGCGCTCAAGGTCGATTACGAAATGTCCGGCAAGGATCTGATCGACAGCGTGAAGCTGGCGTCGAAGATTTGCCGCGTTCTGGATGAAAGGCCGCCCGAAGGCTTCAACTACGAGCTCTTCCTCGACGAGGAGGGCAAGAAGATTTCGAAGTCCAAGGGCAACGGCATCACCATGGACGACTGGCTGCGCTATGCGAGCCCGGAAAGCCTGCAATACTTCATGTTCCAGAGCCCGCGCTCCGGCAAGAAGCTCTATTTCGACGTCATTCCGAAGAATGTGGACGAGTATCTGTCCTCCATCGTGAACTTTCCGGAACAGGATCTGCGCACGCGGCTGAACTCCGCCGCCTGGCACATCCATGCCGGCAACCCGCCGGAGGAAAAGCTCCCGGTCTCCTTCTCGCTGCTGCTCAACCTGGTCAGCGCCAGCCATTCGGAAGACCGCGACGTGCTGTGGGGCTTCATCCGCCGCTACGCGCCGGACGCCTCGCCCGAAACCTATCCGCGCCTCGACCATATGGTCGGCTATGCGATCAACTACTTCCACGACTTCGTGAAGCCGGCCAAGACCTACCGGCGTCCGAGCGACCTGGAAGCGATCGCGCTGGCCGATCTGGCCGACCGGCTCGAGGAGATGTCCTCGGAGGCGGATGCCGAGGCCTTCCAGACCGTCGTCTATGAAATCGGCAAGACGCACGGTTTCGAAAAGCTGCGCGACTGGTTCAAGGCACTTTACGAAGTGCTGCTGGGCGAGGCGCAGGGACCGCGTTTCGGTTCCTTCATCGCGCTTTACGGCAGGGAAGAGACCGTCGCCCTCATCCGCCGCGCATTGGCGGGCGAAGACCTCTCGAAAGCCTGATTGCCCGGATTTCCCGGCGCATGGCGCCCGAAGCGCATATCCGCGCTTGCCGGAAGCCCCTCGAAGACCAATCATTGCCGATAGACGGTTGATGTTGGGAGCTTGAGGAGGAACGCGGCATGAGATGGGTCTGTTTTCTGCTGGCCATGCTTATGGCCCAGATGGCGCACCCGGCCACGGCCATGTGGAGCGATCTGGCCTCCGCGCGCGCGGCGTTCGACGACGGCGCCTTTTCGCGCGCCGCCGCTGCCGCGCGTGAGGTCGGCACCGCCGAGGGATATACGCTCGCCGCCCATGCCGAGATGGCCCGGGGCGATCTCATCGAACCGAAGGGCAAGGCCCGCCTCGAATGTTACAGGACGGCGCTGGCGGATGCGCGCAAGGCCCTGGCGAGCGCGCCCGACGACCCCGATGCGCATCTCGTTCTGGCCATTGCGCTTGGCTTCGTGGCGCGTGGCGAAGGCGGCCTCGAAGCCCATATGCAGGGGCTGGGCGAGGAAGCCCGCAAGCATATCGACATCGCCCTGAAGCTCGCGCCCGACAATCCATGGGCGCATGCGGCGCTGGGCGGATGGAACCTCCAGATCGCCTATGCGGGCGGGTCTATCGGCGAGGCGATCTACGGCGCCTCCGTCAAGGCCGGCCGGCGGGCATATGAAGATGCGCTGCGCCTCGATCCGAAGAACACCGCCATTGCCTATCAATATGCGGTCCAGTTGCTGGGGCTCGACGGAGATGCGCATAGGCGCCGCGCCGCCGAGCTTCTCGATCGGGTGGTGGCGCACCGGCCCGTGAACGCGCTGGAGCGATTGCTCAGGCAATCCGCGGAGAGCCTCAAACAGGCGCTCGATCGCGGAGAGACCGGCGAGGCGATGCGGCTCGCCGAGGCAAGGCTGGGCGACACCCGCTGACGGGTTACTGGCTGGCCCACAGGATGCGGGCGAGCCAGACGAGATCTTCGGCCGGCACCCGGATCGTCTCATAGGCGGGGTTCAGCGACAGCAGTTCCACCTCGCCCTGCGTGCGGCGCCCCAGCGCCTTGGCCAGCACCTGCCCGTCGGCGGTTCGCGCCACCACGCGGTCGCCGCGCCGGACGGTCGCATTGGGCGACACGATGATGATGTCGCCCGCCCGGTAGACCGGTTCCATGCTGTCGCCCGAGATTTCCAGCGCATAGGCATTGGGGTCCGCGATGGCGGGAAAGGCGATCTCTTCCCAGCTTCCGCCCACCGGAAACCCCGCATCGTCGAAGAACCCGCCCAGACCGGCCTGCGCAAATCCGATGAGCGGGACGCGACGGGCATGCTCGCCACCCGCCTCGCCGTCCGCGATCAGCGCCAGAAACTCGTCGAGCCCCGCCCCGGTCGCCGCCAGCACGCGCGAAAGGCTTTCCGTGCCCGGCCAGCGGGGCCGCCCGGCGGGCGTGAAACGCTTGGATTTGTTGAAGGATGTCGGGTCCAGCCCCGCCGCCCGGGCGAGCCCGGAAATGCTGAGCCCGTGATGCGCGGCCAGTTTGTCGATCGCGGCCCAGATGCGGGCATGGGTCATTTGACGCGGCATGCGGCAAGCTCCCTTCCGGATATGACGCGAGCGCTGAATAAAATCCTATTTCCGCAATCTGGCATGATTTCGGGAATCGCGCCATATGAAGCGCGCCCCCGGGCCGGGGGCGGCGTCGGCTTGTGACGGGGGAACCCCGCCGCTAGAGTGCGCGCAATTCGCGGAAAACGTCAGGCGGCTTATGACCAGAACCATCTTCAAGATAGTGGGCGCGCATGAATGGCACGCCGCCGAAGCGGAGGGGCGGTTCATCGGCTCGCCCGTCGATCTCGATGACGGTTTCATTCATTTTTCGACCGCCGCGCAGGCCCGCGAGACCGCGGCGCGCCATTTCGCGGGCCGCAAGGGCCTGCTCCTGGTGAGCGTGAACGCGGATGCGCTGGGCGAGGCCCTGAAATGGGAGCCCTCGCGCGGCGGCGATCTCTTTCCCCATCTTTATGACGTCCTGCCGATGGCGGCCGTCACCGAGGTCTGCGAATTGCCGCTGGGCCCCGATGGCACGCATGTCTTTCCCGCAAGCGTCGCGGACCGGGAGCCCTGAGGCGGATGAACCTCTTCCCGCTGGCAAAGCCCTTTCTGGGCCTGATGGATCCCGAGACCGCGCATCGCTACACCATTCGCGCCTTGAAGCTGGGCCTTGCCCCCGCCGCCGCGCCCGATCCCGCCGAACTGGGGATCGATCTTTTCGGCCTGCATTTCCCCAACCCGCTCGGTATCGCGGCGGGCTTCGACAAGAATGCCGAAGTGCCGGACGCCATGCTGCGGCTCGGCATGGGCTTTGCGGAAATCGGCACGGTGACGCCGCGCCCGCAAGCCGGCAATCCGCGCCCGCGCATCTTCCGCCTCGCGCATGAGCGTGCCGTCATCAACCGGCTCGGCTTCAACAATGAAGGGCACGCCGCCGCCAAGCGTCGGCTCGAGGCGCGGCGCGGACGGCCCGGCATCGTCGGCGTCAATATCGGCGCCAACAAGGACAGCGAAGACCGCATCGCCGATTATGAAACCGGCATCCGCGCCTTCGAGGGGCTGGCGAGCTATTTCACCGTCAACATTTCCTCGCCCAACACGCCGGGCCTGCGCGCCCTGCAGAACAAGGCGGAGCTGGAAACGCTGGTGACGCGGGTACTGGCCGCGCGGGCGGGCACGACGCCGGTCCTGCTCAAGATCGCCCCCGATCTCAGCGACGAGGAATTGCAGGACATTGCCGATGTGGCCGCCGAAAAGGGCCTCGACGGCTTGATCGTCTCCAATACGACGATAGCGCGCGAGGGGCTGGTGCAGGGCGCCCGGGCCGGGGAAACGGGCGGCCTGTCGGGCCAGCCGCTTTTCGGTCTGTCGACGGCCATTTTGCGACAGATGTACAAGCTGACCGGCGGGCGCATCCCGCTGGTGGGCGTCGGGGGCATCGGCAGCGGGGCGGACGCCTATGCGAAGATCAGGGCCGGCGCGTCGCTGGTGCAGCTCTATACCGCGCTCGCCTATGAAGGGCCGGGCCTTGTCGGCACCATCAAGCGCGATCTGGCCGCGATGCTGAAGGCCGACGGCTTTGCCTGCGTGCGGGACGCCATCGGTCAAGACACGGAATAGGTTTCGAAAAGGAGAGGCGATGACCGTCGTAACGATGTATCACAATCCGCGCTGCTCGAAGTCGCGCCAGACGCTCTCTTTGCTGGAGCAGCATGGCATCGAACCGGCGATCGTCGAATATCTGAAGACGCCGCCGACGGCCGCCGAACTCAAGGGGGTCCTCGAAAAGCTGCACATGAAGCCGCGCGATCTCATGCGCAAGAAGGAAGAACCCTACAAGACGCTCGGCCTCGACGATGAAAGCCTGAGCGACGATCAACTCGTCAAGGCGATGGTGGAAAATCCGGTCCTGATCGAGCGGCCCATCGTGGTGACCGATCACGGCGCGAAGATCGGCCGCCCGCCGGAAGACGTGCTCGACCTCTTCAGCGGCTGGTGAGGCTTTCCCGGGCGGCGGCGGTCACGCGCGGATAGTAGTAGAACAGCGATCCGGCGCGCAGCAGATAGAAGATCATGAAGGCGCCCCAGAGCCCGTGATTGCCATAGGCGGGGGCGAGCAGCCACCACGCCAGCAGGAAGAACGCCAGCGTGGCGATCATCGCATTGCGCATTTCCACCGTGCAGGTCGCGCCGATGAAGATGCCGTCGAGCTGGAAACTCCATACCGCCAGAAGCGGCGTCAGCACCGCCCAGGGCAGAAAGATCCGCGCAGCCTCGCGCACCTGCGGCGCGGTCGTCAGCAGGTCGATGAACCACGGACCGCCCGCCAGGATGACGACGGAGAGGAACACCGCCGTCCCCGCCGCCCAGACGGTGGAAATGCGCACCGCCTCGACAAGTCTCTCCCGCATTCGCGCCCCGATGGCCTTGCCCACCAGCGCTTCCGCCGCATAGGCGAACCCGTCGAGAAAGAAGGCGGAGGTGGAGACGAACTGCATGAGCACCGCATTGGCGGCAAGCTGCACATCGCCCATATCCGCGCTCTTGGCCATGAACCAGGCGAAGGCGAAGACGAGGCAGAGCGTGCGGATCATGATGTCGCGATTGACCGTGATCGTCCGCCGGATGCGGTCCGCATCGAAGAGCTTGGCGCGGTCCCAGTGACCGCCCATCCGCTTGAGCGAGGCGCTGGCGATGGCAAGCCCGGCAAGCGCCGCCATGATTTCGGCAATGGCCGTGCCAGCCGCGATACCTTTGACGCCCCAGCCGAACCCGACGACGAAAGTGACGTCGAGAGCCAGGTTCGTCCCGTTGAGCAGCAATTGCAGCGCAAGCGCGGTGCGCGCTCTCTGCCGTCCGATGAACCATCCCAGCAAGGCGAAATTGGCCAGCGTGAACGGCGCCGACCAGATGCGGATCGCGAAATAGGCATGTGTGTGCCGTTCGACCTCCGCGCTGCCCGACAGCAGCGAAAAGGCGATTCTGCCGATGGGCCATTGCAGCGCGATGAGGCCGATGCCCGCGACGCTCGCGACAATGAGCGCGCGTCCGAGGCTGGTGCGCACTTCGTCGATGTCGTCGGCGCCGACGGCCTGCGCCGTCAGCCCGGTCGTTCCCATCCGCAGGAAGCCGAACCCCCAATAGAGAAAGCTGAAGATGGTCGCGCCGAGTGCGACGGCGCCGATCAGCGCGGGATCGGGAATCCGGCCGATGACCGCGGTGTCGACAAGCCCCAGAAGCGGCGTGGAAAGGTTCGAGATAACGATGGGGCCGGCAATCGCGAGCACGCGGGCATGCGTGACCCTCTCAGCCGACGCAGTCGGGTTCATGTCGCCGCGCCGGCATCCGCCGCGGTCCCTTCCTCGTCGGGCTGCTTCAGCAGGAAATGGCCATGCGCGGCGGCGATGGGCCGGGACTTGTCTTCCTGCCAGGCTTCCACATGCACCGTGGCGACGCGCCGCCCCTGTTTGGTGATCTGGGCGCGGGCGAAGGTGTCTTCCGGCTTGCCCGAGCGCAGATAGTCGATGGTGATGTTGATCGGCTTGGGTGGCGCGTCGATCCCCGTTTCAAAGGCCAGTTGCGCCATCGCCGTCATTTCCAGAAAGGCTCCGATGGCGCCGCCATGCAGCGCGGGCAGAACCGGATTGCCGATCAGCTTCTCCTGAAAGCGCATGACGGTGGTGATTTCATTGCCGCGCCGGTCGACGTCGATGCCGAGAAAGCGCGCATAGGGAATCCGCTCCAGGAAGCGGGCAAGGTCACGTTTCTCGCTCATTTCGTTTCTTTCCCGCCGAGAATCTGGTCCGCCTGTTGCCGAAGTTCTTCGGAGACCGGCATGGGCACGGCCCGGTTGGCCGCCAGCATGAAGGTGCCCACGCAGGTCGCGATGGGGTCGTTCTCGTCCTCGTGATAGGCCGCGCCGCGCACGAAGGCGATGTTCTTCGTCACCTTGTAGCAATGCGTATGCGCCATGAGGTCGAGCTTCGGCGTCGCGGGCTTCATATAGTCGATCCGCAGGTCGAGCGTCGCGATGGCGATGCGCTCGGGCAGGGCGAGCTGGACGGCGATGCCGCAGGCATTGTCGAGCAGCGTCGTAATGACGCCGCCATGCAGCACGCCCGTTTCGATGTCGCCGACCAGATCCTCGTTATAGGGCACGCTGAGCCAGGCCTGTCCGCGCGCGCCGTCCTCGACCTTGAGGCCGAGAGCGCGGGCCTGCGGCACATGCTCGATCAGCACATCCTTCAGCAACTGGATCTGCTCGGGGGTGATATTCGTCTGGTCACTCATGGTCACTCTTGCGCTGGGGGCCGCCGGCCGCGAAACGGCGCTAGTAGGGCGTCCGGATGCCACCGTGTCAACTGCGCCCTGCCGGGAAGGGCGGATAGCCTGTTTTTGCCATCTTTCTCCCCGATGCCGGGAAATATTGACACAACCGCCTGAAAGAAAAGCGGTTTTTGCGTCCCGGGGGCATTCTCAAAGTTGACGTTGATTCACTTTTGTCTAGACTCAGGCCAACATGAAATCGGGGCCGGCCGCCATGGTGGCGGCGCGGCGGGCACTGGAACGGACATGACAACTAGCGTGGAAGAGGCGGTGACGGAGCGGGCCGAAGGCAAGCCCCTCGGCAAGCGCGAACGGACGAAAATCAACAATCGGGAGGCCATCCTTCAGGCCGCGCGGGACGTCTTCGCCGATCTCGGCTATGGCGCGACGACCGTGCGCGACATCATCCGCCGCACGGGACTGGCCTCCGGCACCTTCTACAACTACTTCCGCAGCAAGGAAGAGGTTTTCGAGGCGCTGATGGATGAAGGCATGCGCCGCATCCGCCCGCGCCTGCGCGCCGAGCGCATTCGCTCGCGCACCTTCGAGGATTTCATCCGCAACGCGCTTCACGCCTATTTCGAATATCTGGCTTCCGACCGCGAGACCTTCGAGGTGATGCGCCGCAATCCGAATACGGTCCGTGTACGCATGGAAACGGCGGAGATGATCGCCGGTTTTGAAGAGATCCGCGAATATATGGAAGAGGACATCCGCAACGGTACGCTGCCGCCGGTGGATTCCGAATATCTGATGGCCTCCGTGGTCGGGCTCGCCATGGAAATGGGCGACCGCATGATCGCGCGCGACAATGTCGACCCCGCCGCCGCGGCGGAGTTCGCGACGGCGCTGGTGCTGGGCGGCTTCCACAACCTGCCCGTGACCGGCAAGGCGCCCGCAGCCCCCGGCGGCGAGGAAGGCGGCGAATGAATCTGCAAAGGTTGATCGTCCGTAGCCTGATGAAACTGCCCGAGGGCCTGCTGCTGCGCATGGCGGGCGGTAAGCCGCTCTCCATCGACGGACGTGTGATGGACCCGCGTGTGCAGTTGCTCGCGGCGCAGGGCACGAAGGAACCTTCCATCACCACGCTGGACCCGGTGGCCGCCCGCGCCGCCACCTCGCAGGGCTTCGCGCTTCTGGACGATGCGCCGCGCGCCAATGTGGCGATCGACGAGACCACGGTGCCGGGCCCCGGCGGCGCGCTGCCGGCGCGGCTCTACCGGCCCCGACATGCAACGCGCCCGCTGCCCGGCCTCGTCTATTTCCATATGGGCGGCTGCGTGATCGGCGATCTGGAGACCTGCAACACCTTCTGCAGCATTCTGGCCGACAGCGCCCATTGCGCGGTGCTCTCGGTCGACTACCGCCTCGCGCCCGAACACAAATTCCCGGCCGCGGTGGACGATGCGCTGGCCGCCTTTGAATGGGCTGAGGAAAACGCCGCCTCCTTCGGCATGGAGGCAGGCCGCATCGGCGTCGGCGGAGACAGCGCGGGCGGTTATCTTGCCGCCGTCGTGGCGCAGCGCATGAAGGCCGAAGGCGGCCCGGCGCCGGCATGCCAGCTTCTCATCTATCCGGTAACGGATATGGAGGCCGAAGGCGGATCGATGGAAAGCTGCGGCGAGGTCTATCCGCTGACCGCCGACATCATGCAATGGTTCATCGACCGCTACATCGACAGCCCGGCCGACAAAAAGGATCTGCGCGCCTCGCCCTTGAAGGCGGACGACCTGTCCGGCCTGCCGCCCGCCATCGTCGTCACGGCCGGTTTCGACCCGCTGCGCGATCAGGGGGCGGAATATGCCGACAGGCTGAAGGCGGCGGGGGTCCCCGTTACCTATCGCTGTTACGACAGCCTGGCTCATGCCTTCACGGCCATGTCCGGCACGATCCCCGCGGCGAAACGGGCCTGCGAGGAGATCGCGGCGGATGTGAAAGCGGCGCTTCACGCATCCGCTTGAGAAGGCTGCGCGGCTATGCTAATGGATCCTTGTCCTTAGGGGAGTAGCCTCCCTCCGCCGCGCAAAGGCGCGCATGAGAGGGGCGTTCGTCAACAAACTTGGCCGTCAGGCCATGGCGTTCGCGAGAGGTGCCGGTTTCCGGCCCGATTTGGCAAGACCTTTGGTTTCACGCTTTCGCCTGGCCGGGCGGGAAGCGGAAGCCATTGGTTTCATTGCCCGGCCGGAGCTTCGAGATGGACGCCTTCCTGATTTCCACCGTCACCGTCGCCATTGCCGAAATCGGCGACAAGACGCAGTTGCTGGCGCTTGTGCTCGCCTTGCGCTTCCGTCAGCCCTGGCCGGTCGTCTGGGGCATTCTCGTGGCGACGCTCGCCAATCATGCGCTCGCCGCCTGGGCGGGGGTGGAGCTTGCGGGATTGATGGATCGCGAAATCATGACGCGCCTCGTCGGCGTCTCCTTCATCCTGATGGGCTTCTGGGCGCTGATCCCCGACAAGGCGCCCGACGATGAAGCGACCGAGCTTGAACGGACGAAGCGTTTCGGCCCCTTCCTTGCCACGCTCATCGCCTTCTTCCTGGTGGAGATCGGCGACAAGACGCAGATCGCCACGGCGGCGCTGGCGGTGCGTTTCGATTCCGTGTTCCACGTTGCGGCAGGCACCACCATCGGCATGATGATCGCCAATGTGCCGGTCGTGTTCTTCGGCGAGAAGGTCGCGCAAATCGTGCCGCTCGTCTGGGTGCGCGCGGCCGCCGCGCTCGTCTTCATCGTCCTTGGCACGCTCACGCTGCTTTCCGCCTTCGGTGTCCTCTGACGCTTCCTTCCGTAAGGCGGCATCCCTATGCTGCTGCCAAACGACATTGAAGAACCGAGGGAGGAAAACATGCGGGCGATGCGCGTGCATGAACTGTCGGAAGATATTTCCGTTCTGCGAATGGACGATGTGGAATTGCCGCCGCCCGGCCCGGGCGAGGTGCGGTTGAAGCTCAGGGCCTGTTCGGTGAACTTCCCCGACATCCTGATGGTGCAGGGCAAATATCAGTTCAAACCCGAGCTGCCTTTTTCGCCGGGCATGGAAGGCGCGGGCATCGTCACGGAACTGGGCGAGGGCGTCACCAGCCTCAAGGTCGGAGACGAGGTCGTCGCGGGCTTGCGCATCGGCGGTTTTGCGGAAGAGGTGAATGCGTCGGCTGAGGCCTGCCGCCCGATCCCGAAAGGCATGGACTTCGCCAGGGCCGCGGCCTACCCGGCGGCTTATCTCACTGCCTATGTCGCGCTTGTCTGCCGCGGTCATCTGCAGCCGGGCGAAACGCTGCTCGTGCATGGTAGCACGGGCGGCGTGGGGCTTGCCGCCGTCGAAATGGGAAAGCTCCTCGGCGCCACCGTCATCGCGACCTCGGCGTCGGATGAAAAGCTCAAAGTGGTGAAGGCGCGCGGCGCCGATCATGTCATCAACATCAATGACGGCTTCCGGGAAAAGGTGAAGGAGCTGACCGGCGGCAAGGGTGCGGATGTGATTTACGATCCCGTCGGCGGCGACGTCTTCGACGAAAGCGTGCGCTGCATCGCCTGGAACGGCCGCCTGCTCATTATTGGTTTCACCAGCGGCCGCATTCCTTCCGTCTCCGTCAACATGCCGCTCATCAAGGGCTTTTCCGTGGTCGGCGTGCGCGCGGGCGAATATGGCCGGCGCGATCCGGAGGCGGGCAAGGCCAATATCGAGGCGATAGATCGTCTGGCTGCGGAAGGAAAGATCGACCCCTGTATCTGTGCCCGTTTTCCGCTGGAAAAGGCGGTCGAGGCCATGCACATGCTGCAAAACCGCCAGGTTGTCGGTAAGGTCGTGATCGAAATGAACGGGGAGAACCGATAAATGGCGCGAAAGCGTGGAACGAAAGCGTCGCTCGCCGCCGCAATCCTGTTTCTGGCGGCGGCATGCTCCGGGCCGGATGCCATCGAGATCGCGGAAGAAGGCGTCGGGCCCATTACCGGCATCACCGCTTTCGATCCGGACGCCGTTTCCGCGCTTCTGCCGGGCACGACGGTTTCCCGTCAACAGGTCTCCCGCGAGGGAGAGCAATATCCCGTCATCCTTGTCGAGGAAAACGACGAGAAGGTGATGGAGGTCGTGCCGGATGCGGACGAACGCTCGGTCGCGGGCGTCATCGTCTTCTCGCCCGACATTCGCGACGGGCACGGCATTCATGTCGGCAGCGTCTACACCGACATCTATACGGAAGACGACAAGCCGCAATGCCTGCCGGGCGTCGAGGAATATGCCGGACGGCTCTTCTGCCCGGCGGCCGAGTCCACGCGCATCTATTACGAAATCGCCGGAAAATGGGACGGGCCGGACGGCAAGGTGCCGCCCGGCGACGTCATCGGGAACTGGCGGGTCGTGGCGATCCACTGGCGCGCCAGCGCGGTTTGACGCTCACACGCTGCGCTGCGCCTTGTCCTTGTCGTTCGCGCCGCGGATCATCTCGCGCATACGCTCCCAATCGTCGTCCTTGAGCGAAGACAGCCGCGAGAAATTGCCGCCGCCCGCCGAATAGGCCGCGCCGTCGATGGCGATGGTCTGGCCGGAAAGATAGTCGCAGCCATCCGCCATCAGGAAGGTGGCGAGGTTCTTCAACTCGTCCATCTGCCCCACGCGCCCCATCGGAATGCCGTCGCGTTCCTGGTCGCCGTCGGTCGACTGGCCGGGGCTCAGCCGCGCCCATGCGCCTTCGGTGGGGAAGGGGCCCGGCGCGATCGCGTTGAGGCGGATGCCGTATTCGCCCCATTCGGCGGCGAGCGATTTCGTCATGATGTTGACGCCCGCTTTCGACATGGCCGACGGCACGGTGAAGGGGCCGCCGTTCCACACCCAGGTCGTGAGGATGGAGATGACGCTCCCCGGCACACCGTCGCGGATCCAGCGCGTACCGCAGGCATGCGTCACATAGAAGGTGCCGTGAAACACGATATTGGCGATGGCGTCGAAGCCGCGCGAGGAAAGATCCTTGGTCGGAGAGATGAAATTGCCCGCCGCGTTGTTGACGAGGCCGGTAAGCGGACCGCTCGCCCAGATCTCCTCGATCATCTCGTCCACCGCCTCGGCGACGCGAATATCCACGCTATGCGTCTTCACCGAGCCGCCATGCCTGTCCATCAGCTCGGCGGCCGTGTCGTCGAGCACCTTCTTGCGCCGCCCGCAGATATGGATGTCGGCGCCCAGCCGCAGATAGTCCTCGGCCATTTCCTTGCCGAGGCCCGTGCCGCCGCCGGTGACGAGAATGCGTTTTCCCTTGAGAAGTCCGTCGCGGAACATCGAAACCATGCTGTCCTCCTTGGCCGTCATGAGCGCGGCCATTCATTCCTGGGTTCGGAAGGGAGGATAGCAGCGGGAAGCGCCGCGCCTAGTCCCGCCGTCGGCGGCGGGACCGGGACGCAGCGTCGACCTCAGCTTTGCGGGCCGTTCTTGCCGTTGCGTTCGACCAGCACGGTCCAGAGCCGCACGATGATGAAGATCGGAATCACCACGATGGCGCCCAGCATGAAATATTCGCCGGACCAGCGAATGGCGTCGAAGCCCATTTCCCAGACGCGCATGAAGGTGTCGATGAAATCGCGCCACAGATCGATGGGGCGGATGCCGAACACGGCCAGCACGATGCCCACCACCACCGAGGCGATGGCGAGCTTCAGAAGGGTCGTCAGCAACGGCCCGCCAAGCAGTTTGTCCATATCCGGCATCCTTCGATTGTTGGTGCGGAACTAGTCCGCGGCTTCGGCCACCTGATAGACGGTGCGGCAGGGGAAGGGGATGGTGATGCCTTCCGCGTCGAAACGCTCCTTCACCTTTTTCGTGATGTCGAACTTGGTCGGCCAGTAATCGGAATTGGCGACCCACAGACGCATCACGATATCGACCGAGCTGTCGTTGAGCGCGATGACGCCGAGGAAGGGTTCCGGCTCCTTCATGCTGCGCGGATCGGCCTCGTAGACGGAACGGATGATGTCCATTGCCTTGTTGATGTCGTCGGCATAGGAAATCCCGAAGGTGATATCCACGCGGCGCGTCGGATAGGACGAATAGTTCTTGAGCGGCTGTCCCCAGATGCCGCTGTTCGGCACGATGATCTGCACATTGTCCGGCGTGTTGAGTTCGGTGAAGAACAGGGTGAGTTCCTTCACCGTGCCGGCGATGCCGCCGATCTCGACATATTGCCCGGTGCGGAAGGGGCGGAAGATGAGCAGCATCACGCCCGCCGCCACATTGGACAGCGTGCCCTGCAGGGCGAGGCCGACGGCCAGGCCCGCGGCGCCGAGCACGGCGATGAGCGAGGTGGTCTCGATCCCGAATTCGCCGAGCACGGCCAGAATGGTGGCGGCGATGATGAGGTATCGGACGATACTGCCGAAAAAGCTCTGCAGCATGTCGTCCTTCACCGGCCCGCGCGCCAGGGCCCGCATGGTCCAGACACGGGCCCGGCCTGCCAGCCAGAAGCCGATAATGAGGATCAGGATGGCGGCGACGAGGCTCACCCCGTATTCAAGGGCGAAGGGAAGTAGGGCATCGACATTCTTTCTGACGATGTCGGGCATCTGCTCGAGCATATGGGCTGGCTCCTGATGGTTGGGACCCCTGAAAGCCGCCAGTCTCCCATGATTGCACGGATGAAAAAAGGCGAAGGTTTGCCGCTTCGGGCGACCCGGCTAGGTTTGACCTCATGAACGCGCCCTTATCCACAGCCGATGACGCCATGCTGCCGGAAATCTTCCGGAACTGGTTCGCCGCGCGCGGCTGGGCCCCGAGGCCGCATCAGCTTCGATTGCTGGAAATCGCCGAAAGCGGCAACTCGGTCCTGCTCATCGCCCCCACCGGCGCGGGCAAGACGCTGGCGGGCTTCCTGCCCTCGCTGGTGGAGCTGGAGAAGGCGGGCGGCAGGGGCCTTCACACCCTCTATATCTCGCCGCTCAAGGCGCTGGCGGTGGACATCAAGCGCAATCTGGAAACCCCGATCGCGGAGATGGGCCTCGGCATTTCGGTCGAGACGCGCACCGGCGACACGCCGCAGAACCGCCGTCTGCGCCAGCGTCACGCGCCGCCCGACATCCTGATGACGACGCCGGAGCAACTGGCGCTGCTGCTTTCCTATCCGGATGCGGGAAAATTCTTCGGCAATCTCTCCTGCGTCGTGCTGGACGAGCTTCATGCGCTGGCGAATTCCAAGCGCGGCGATCTGCTGTCGCTGGGCCTTGCCCGTCTGTCGAAACTCGCGCCCTCCCTGCGCCGCGTCGGCCTGTCGGCAACGGTCGCCGAGCCGGACGAGCTGCGCCGTTATCTGATGCCGCAGCCGGAGGAGGGGGAAGCCCTCTCCGAAATCGTCGCCGCGCCGCCCGGGGCGGTGCCGGAACTCGGCATATTGACGCCCGCCGGACCGGAGCCCGATCCCGCCGAGGCGAAACTGCCTGCGCCAGCCGAGGCGTGTATCCCCCCCGCGCGCATTCCCCCCGCGCGCATTCCATGGTCGGGCCATTCCGCGCGCCATGCGCTGCCCGCCGTCTATGAAGAGATCAAGCGCAACCGCATGGTGCTGGTCTTCGTCAATACGCGCTCCCAGGCCGAATTCGTCTTTCAGTCGCTCTGGCATCTGAACGAAGACACGCTGCCCATCGCGCTGCATCACGGTTCGCTGGCGCCGGAAGCGCGCCGCAAGGTGGAAGCGGCCATGGCGGCGGGATCGTTGCGCGCCGTCGTCTGTACCTCCACGCTCGATCTCGGCATCGACTGGGGCGATGTCGATCTCGTCGTCAATATGGGCGCGCCGAAAGGCGCAAGCCGCCTCCTGCAACGCATCGGCCGCGCCAACCATCGCCTCGACGAGCCGAGCCGCGCGCTGCTCGTTCCCGCCAACCGTTTCGAGGTGCTGGAATGCGAGGCCGCCCGCGCCGCCGCATTGGAGGGCGCGCAGGACGGGCTTGTCGCCCGCACGGGCGCCCTCGACGTGCTCTCCCAGCATGTGCTGGGCATGGCCTGTTCCGAGCCCTTCGATCCCGGCGCGCTTTATGCGGAAGTACGCTCGGCCTCGCCCTATCGGATGCTGACGCGCGACGAGTTCGACCGCGTGGTGGATTTCGTCGCGACCGGCGGCTATGCGCTCAAGACCTATGACCGCTTCGCGCGCCTGCGTCCCAACAAGCCGCTGGAAGGCGACAGGCGTCTGCGGGCGTCGAACCCGAAAGTCGTCCAGCAATTCCGCATGAATGTCGGCACCATCGTCGAAGCGCCCATGCTGAAGGTGCGCATGATTCGGAAAGGGCGCCGTCCCGTCGGCGCGGGCGGCGGCAGGGTGCTGGGCGAGATCGAGGAATATTTCATCGACCAGCTGTCGCCCGGCGACACCTTTCTGTTTGCCGGGCACATCCTCTCCTTCGAGGGGCTGGCGGAAACCGAAGCGCTGGTCACCAAGGGCGGCGGCGACGAGCCCATGATCCCCGCCTATTACGGCGGCAAGTTTCCGCTCTCCACCTATCTCGCCTCGCGCGTGCGCCGCATGATCGCCGATAAAAACGAATGGGCCGCGCTGCCCCGCCAGGTGCAAGACTGGCTCGGCATTCAGGCTTGGCGCTCGCGGCTCCCCGGCGAGAACGATCTGCTGGTCGAAACTTTTCCCCGTAACGGCAAATATTATCTCGTCTGCTATCCCTTCGAGGGCCGCCTCGCGCATCAGACGCTCGGCATGTTGCTGACCCGCCGTCTCGACCGCGCGGGCGCGCGCCCGCTCGGTTTCGTCGCCTCGGAATATTCGCTCGCCATCTGGTGCCTGCGCGATCCGGGCCTGATGGCGGAACGCCACGAATTGCCGCTCGGCGAACTCTTCGGCGAGGACATGCTGGGCGACGATCTGGAAAACTGGCTGGCGGAATCGAGCCTGTTGAAGCGCACCTTCCGCGATTGCGCGCTCATCTCCGGTCTCATCGAGCGCCGCTTTCCGGGGCAGGAAAAGACCGGTCGTCAGGTCACCTTCTCCGCCGACCTCATCTATAATGTGCTGCGCGAACACGAGCCCGATCACATCCTGTTGCAGGCGACCTATCGGGATGCCGCGACCGGCCTCCTTGACGTTGCGCGTGTCGCTGCCATGTTGAAGCGCGTGAAGGGACGAATCGTGCTTGAACGTCTCGACCGCGTCTCGCCGCTCGCCGTGCCCGTGCTGCTCGATATCGGGCGCGAGCAGGTGGCGGGCGAGGCGAACGAGGCGCTGCTGGCCGAAGCGGCCGATGAGTTGATCGAAGAAGCGACGAGACTGGTCTGAGA
Organism: Parvibaculum indicum; assembly: GCF_011762095.1. GTDB lineage: Bacteria > Pseudomonadota > Alphaproteobacteria > Parvibaculales > Parvibaculaceae > Parvibaculum > Parvibaculum indicum. The sequence continues at coordinate 34,545 of NZ_JAASQO010000014.1, forward strand.
TGCAGTTGCGTAGACATGCCGAACCCGCCCCCCGATTGCGCGAAACGCCGCTCAGCGTCTGCGGCGCGGCGCTGACGCCGCTGCCGGAGGGCGCGCTCTGGTGGGCGGACGAACGCATTCTCGTCGTCGCCGATCTGCATTTGGAAAAAGGCTCCGCCTTCGCCGAGCGCGGCATCGCCCTGCCGCCCTACGATACGGCCGCGACGCTCACCCGGCTCGAAAAGCTGATGGAAAAATACGAGCCCGAAACGCTCATCGCGCTGGGCGACAGCTTCCATGACCGCCGGGCGGAAAAGCGCATGGCGAAGCCGGACGCGGACAGGCTCATCGCGCTCACCGCTTCATGCGACTGGATCTGGATCGAAGGCAATCACGACCCCGCGCCGCCGCGCCGTTTCGGCGGCTCGGTGAAGGCGGAGATGCATGTCGGCCCGCTCACCTTCCGGCACGAACCCCGGCCTGCGCCGTCCACGGGCGAGATCGCCGGCCATCTCCATCCTTGCGCGGCGGTGCGCGTGCGCGGGCGGCGCCTGCGGCGGCGCTGTTTCGTCAGCGACACCACGCGCGCCATCATGCCCGCCTTCGGCGCCTATGCGGGCGGCCTCAACGTGCTGGACCGCGCCTATGCCGGGCTCCTGCCGGGCCGGGATTTCCATGCCTGGATGATGGGCCGCGATGCCGTCGTGCCGGTCGCCGCGACGCGGCTGGAAGGCGACTAGAAGGCGGTGGATTCTTATCCGTCATGCCCCGCTTCATGCGGGGCATCCACGTCTTCACATCTTTCCGGAAAGCCTCAGCCGAACTTCGCCAGCCCCGGAAACGTGTTGATGAGGAAGACGGCGATGCTCTCGAAAGAGCCCGTCAGCATCAGAAGGCCCGTCAGCGCCAGCAGCAGCCCCGCCGCGATTTCCACCTTGTGCATGTGACGGCGGAAACGGCCCGCGAAACTCAAGAAACCGCGAATGGCAAAGGCCGCGGCGAGGAACGGAATGCCGAGCCCCAGCGAATAGACCGTCAGCAGCGAAACGCCCGCGCCGAGGCTTTCCTGCGAGGCTGCGACCGTCAGGATCGTGGCAAGGATCGGCCCGATGCACGGCGTCCAGCCGAAGGCGAAGGCAAGCCCCAGCAGATAGGGGCTCGCAAACTGCATGAAGAGGCTCTTCTCGCCCGCGCCCGTTCCCTGCACCTGAAACCGCGCCTCGCGGTCGAGAAAGGCGAGGCGGAAGACGCCCATATAATGCAGGCCGAAAATGATGATGACCGCGCCCGCGATCCGCCCCAGAAGTTGCTTATGCGCAATGATGAGCGGATTGATCGCCGAGGCGCTCGCCCCCAGCGCGACGAAGATGGTGGTGAAACCCAGCACGAAGCCGATGGCGCCCAGCGTCACCCGCAGCGTCAGCCCGTCCGAGCCCAGCGCCTCGCCCTTCTCGTTCTCGGCGACGAGTTCGTCGAGCGACGTCCCCGCGATATAGCAGAGATAGGCCGGCACGAGCGGCAGCACGCAAGGGCTGAGAAAGCTGATAAGGCCGCCCGCGGCCGCGGCGGCATAGCTGATGCTGGATGGGTCCATGGGCGGGGACATTAGCCCGTCGCGCGGGCCCGGCAAACCGGTTTCGGTGCGATGACGGGGATGTCGCCTTGCGGCGTGTTGTCCCGGTTGAGGCCTCGCCCTTCGAGACGGACGCTCGCGCGTCCTCCTCAGGACGAGGAGCTGAATCGACAATTCCGGCCTCATCCTGAGGAGCGGCGAAGCCGCGTCTCGAAGGAGGGCGTCGCCCCGTGTCGCCTAGCGCCGGCCCAGCACGGCGGAGGCCAGCCAGCCGAAAAAGGCGGCGCCGATCACCGCGATCAGGCCGTAAAGCAGCGCGTCGTTATAGGCGAGGCGATAGATGAAGCGCTCGATCCCGCCCTTGTCGATATAGAGCGGCGAGGAAATCGTATCGACGACCTTGCCGTCCCGGAGCAGATAGACCTTCGCCGTATAGAGCCCGACCGGGACCGTGGCGGGCAGGTCCAGCGTGGCGCGGAAGAGCGTCTGGCCGAGAAAGATCACCCCGCCCGGATCGGTGAGATAGAGCCCCTCGCGGCGCTTGTTGCGGATCAGCGCCTTCCAGAAATCGAGTTCCGTGTCGGGCGGCAGGAATTCCCGCGTGCCGTCGATACCCGTCGCCACCGCTTCGCCGAATTCGTAATTCTCGATGCCGATGCGTTGCGCGCGCAGCGTCTCGGGCGAGGAAATGACTTCCAGCGGCCGCGTACTGGCGATGGCGTGATAGCCGGGCACATTGGGATAGGTCACCGAGTCGTGATTGACCCATATGCCCGCAACCTGTTCCTTGCGCCGCACCTTCACCGTTCGCGTCGGTCCCGTCACGACCACGATGATGTCGCGATCGACGGTGCGCTCGTCCGGCGGCGCTTCCACCGCGCCGAAGAGAAGGATCTCCGTGCCCGTGAAATTGGAACGGATGGAGACCTGATGCTGCGACAGGTCGGTCACGAGCCGGTCCGCGCGCGCATCCGGCGCGGCAAGCGCCGCCGCGCCCAGCGTCAGCAGGGCCAAAAGCGCATATCTGCCGGTCCGCCATGCGCCCATGCGTCAGGTCCCCGACGACATGACGACGATGGAATAGAGGTCGTCGGGACGGCTGATGAGGTCGATGCCCAGCCGGACGCCGATGATGAGGAGCAGTGCCGCCAGCAGCGCCCGCACCTGTTCGCCCTGGAGCTTTTCGCCCACGCGCACGCCGAATTGCGCCCCCACCGCGCCGCCGATCACGAGGATGAAGCCCAGCACGATATCGACCGCCTGGTTTTCATAGGCATGCATCACGCCGGTCAGCGCGGTCACGAATACGATCTGGAAGAACGATGTGCCGATGACGACGCTGGTCGGCATCCGCAGCAGATAGATCATGGCCGGGATCATGATGAAGCCGCCGCCCACGCCCATGATGGCCGATAGCGTGCCGACGAAATAGCCGACCAGAATGGGCGGGATCACGCTGATATAGAGTTTGGAGCGGCGGAACCGCATTTTGAAGGGCAGGCCGTGGATCCAGCTGTGATGCCCCCGTCCCCGCGCGCGGCCGCCCGCGCCGCCATTGCGCGCGACCCGCATGGCTTGCACGCTTTCGACCATCATCAGCCCGCCGATAATGGTCAGGAAGACGACATAGATAATCGAAATCATCAGGTCGACCTGGCCGATGGCGCTGAGCAGCTTGAACAGATAGATACCGCTGAGCGAGCCCGCCGTACCGCCCGCCAGCAGGACGCCGCCCATCTTGAAGTCGATACTGCGCCGCGCGAAATGCGCCAGCGCCCCCGTCACCGAGGAGGCGACGACCGAGGTCGATTGCGTGCCCACTGCGATGGCGGGCGGTATGCCGAGAAAGATGAGGAGCGGCGTCATCAGGAAGCCGCCGCCAATGCCGAACATGCCCGACAGGAATCCGACCGTGAGCCCCATCGCCAGGATGGTCAGCACATTCACCGGTATTTCCGCGATCGGCAGATAGATTTGCATGAGCGTAAGCGCTTCCGGCGGCCTGCCCGCGAGACGGGGCCCGTCGGCCTTCCCCCTTCGCTTGTCGGCAACGACCGTGTCGGGAGGAACCCGCCGCGATACGGTGCCGGCAATGTTTGATTTGGCGTAGCACGTTGCCGGCCCGTTTCAAAGGGGCGGCGGGCCGGGGAGCGGACTATCTCGTAGGCTTTTGCGTCAGAACCGCGACGCGGAATCGGCAGGGGCCTTTCGGGCCGTTCCCGCCGGCGGCTTTACCCTTCGAGTTCGATCAGCAGTTCCGGCGTGACCTTGCCCGAGGGCGCAAAGCCGTTCGCCTTCTGGAAGGCGGCGATGGCGTCTCTGGTGCGCGGTCCCATCATGCCGTCGGCCGGGCCGGCATCGTAGCCGAGTGCGTTGAGCAGGGACTGGGCCTGGGCGATATCGGGGTCGGCAGGTCCGGCGGCGGCGCTGTTCCAGCTCTTGAGCGAGGAAAGATCGCCATTCGCCACCGGATCGGCGGTCTTGGCCTGCCAGGCATTCGTCGCGATGCGCGCATCGGCGAGATCGCCGGGCTCCATCCGTTCGGCCAGCGCGTCGCGCTTCTTGGCCGCGCCCTTGTCGCCCGCCGCGGCGGCGATGGCGAACCATTGATAGGCGGTGGCGAGGTCTTCCTCGACGCCGAGCCCGCGTTCGTTCAGCACGGCCAGATTGTACTGGCTGTCGCCGAGCCCGTAATCGGCGGCCTTCGCGAACCATTCGGCGGCCTTGGTGAAATTCTGCGAGGTGCCGCGCCCCTCCGCATACATGACGGCGAGATTGTGCATCGCCTTCACATTGCCCTTGTTCGCGGCCTGCTCGTAAAGCTGCAGCGCGCGGGCATTGTCCTGGCCCACGCCGCGCCCTTTTTCATAGAAGGTCGCCAGCCGGTACTGGGCGATGGTCAGCCCCTGTCCGGCGGCCTTGCGGATCCATGTCACGGCCTGGGTGTCGCTCTGCGCCACGCCCTCGCCGCGCGCATAGGCATCGCCCAGCGTGTATTCCGCGGCGGCGTTTCCGGCCTGCGCGGCATCGTTCAGCGTTACCTGCCGGGGCGCGCTGGGCGCGGGCGGCACGTCGTCGGCGGGCGTGACCGGCACCGTCGCCACATCGACGGAGGTCTCGGCGGTGGCGCCGTCCGCCGGGGCCGATGCGGTGCCGCTTTCGGTCGCACCGTTTTCGGGCGCGCCGTTGTCAGGCGTGGCGGACGCCGGTGCCTCTGGTGCCGCATCGGCACCGGCGTCCTCCGGAACGGCCTCCGGATCGACCGGGGCGGGCGAAGTCGCCGCGCCCGTATTGCTTGTCGGCGCCGTGTCGCCCGGCGTCGGGCTCTGGCGCATGAAGAGGAAGGCGCCCGCGACGATCGCGAGCGCGATAAAGCCCACCGTCGCGGCCATGACGAGACGGCTGCGTTTTTTCTCCGCATCGTTCGCGTCGAAGCGCGCCGAAGAGTCGGCATAGGCGGGGCTGTCATAGCCGGAATGGCTGCCCTGCGAGGCGGCCTGCGCGGCGCGCCGTGCCTGGGCAAGGAAATCCTGCGCGGCCTGCGCGCCGGCTTCCCTCAGCGGCGGCGGCGGGGGCGGATCGGGCGGAATGACGCCGTCATCCTCGTCTTCCTCGGGTTCGGGCGTCTCGTAATCGGGGATGTCCTTCGCCTTGGGCGGCTCCTGGACCGGCATTTCGCGGGCCGGTTCGACAAGCCGGGGCGCCTCGTCCATGGGCGGCGCGGCGGGTTCCTCGCGCAGCACCGGCGCACGGGCCTGCGCGACGGGTTCGGCGGGGATCGCGGAGGGCACCATGAAGCCTTCGCCGCCCGCCGGCGTGCCGATCGACGGCAGGTCGAACTGCGCGCCCCCCATGCCCGGCGCGTTCAGCGCGGCCGCGGTGGGGAAGTTGGGCGAGAAGCTGCCATGCGGCCCCATGCCCGCATTGATCTGCGGCGAGGCGGGCCGTGCCGCGCGCTGCTTGGCCGTCTTTTCCAGCCGGGCCAGGCGTTCGGTCGTGCGGGCCAGCACGCTCTGCACCGATTCCAGCGCTTCGCGGCTCTGGTGATCGGTCTGGCTCAGCCGGTCCGCGATCTGCGCCAGCGTGTCTTCCACATTGCGCGTGGTCTCGTCGGTGCGGTGTTCGCTCTCTTCCAGGCGCCGCGCCAGCATGTCGAGCTGGTCGGCCAGTTCGCGCGGCATTTCCGGCTCGCGCGGCTTGGAAAGGTCGTCGATCTGCCGCGCAATGCCGTTCATGCCCTTATGCACGGTGTCCAGCGCATCCTGGCTTTTCTGTTCGGTCTGCTCGAGCCGTTCGGAAAGCCGGGTAAGGCTCTTCTGGAGGCTCGAAATCGTGTCGCGCTGGCTGTCGGCCTGCGCCTTGTCCTCGAAGGCCTTCAGCGCCGCCTGCACGGCCTTGGCCTGGGTCTGTTCCAGATTGCCGCTGACGCCGGACAGGCTCTGCTCCATCTGCTCCAGCCTCTGGGAGAGGAGGGAGAGATGTTTTTCCTGCGCCTCGGCGCGCTTCTTCTCGGCTTCGCGCTCGTTGGCCTGCTCGGTCTCGTCGATGCGCGTGGAAAGCTGGCCCAGCATGTTGCGGATATCGGCCAGCGAGTCGTTGGTCCGCTTCTCGCTTGTGTCCAGATGATCGACCACCGCGTTCACCGCCTTTTCCAGCGTCTGGATGGCGCGCTTGTCCTCGGCGGTCTGCGTGCCGCCGCCATCCTGCTCCGCGCGTTCCAGCCGCTCGGCCAGATGCTGCAGTTTGCGCTCCAGAGGATCGATAACGGCTTTCGTCTCCTGCGGCTGCGGCTGGGCGGGCGCATGTTCGGCGCGGACCATCCGGTCGGCCAGCTCGTCGATGGTTTCGCCCAGGCGGCGGGTCAGCTCCGCCGTCCGGTCTTCGCTCCGCTCCAGGCGCCGGGAAAGATTGCGGACCGCGTCGGTCAGGCTGTCCATGTCGTCGTCGCCGGGCCGGGCGGCCTGCGCGGGCACCTGGGCGTCACGCTCCGGGCGTCCGCCCGAGCGGGTCTGGTTGCTCCAGCCGTCGCGCTCGCCGTCGTCGCCGGACACATCGTCCGTGCCGCTGTCCATGATGACCTGGTTCAGCCAGGCACCGAGCGTCAATCCCGAGCGGCGCGCAGCCTGCTTCGCAGCTTCGCGCGCTTCGGGCTCGATGCCTTTGACGCTCCAGGGGACCCCCGATCTCATCCGAATCACTAGCCTTTGAACGGTTTGGGTCAGTATATGCCACGTAATATGGCGTTTAAACTTGTGGGGCGGCCCAAAATATTGACATCGGCACCATATTTGGTGAATAGCACCGATTCTCTATCGAGGCGCGGCCGTCGAAACGGCCTCTCCCGCATGCGTCCTATAAGGCGCCGGGCACCGTAAACAGCCGGTTAACGACTCGAGGATTCCTGCGTATATGCAGGGACTTAAGGCCCGCCGAAGACCTCGGTCGCATAGACCTTGTCGCCGGCGCGGGCCACCCCCATGCCGGTGATGGTGAAGGCCGGATCCTGCATGTTCCGGCGATGCGACGGGCTGTTGCGCCATTTGGTGAAGAGCTTCTTCGCCAGCGCCTTGTCGTCGGCCTCAGGCCCCTGCACATAGACGATGTTCTCGGCCAGCGAGCCCTTGTAGTCCTCGTCGATCGCCAGCACCCGCTCCTTCGGGCCCTGGTCGTCGGGATTGAAATGGCCGAAGAAATCGCGAAGCGCCATGTCCTGGCTGTGCACGGCGGCGGCCTTTTGCAGCCGGCCATCGACCGAGAGCGGGTCGGCGCCCTTGGATTTGCGGAAGGCGTTCACCTCGGCAAGCAGCGCGCGGGCAAGCGGCGTGTCCTCCTGCGCCGAGGCCGCGGCCCGGCTGGGCAGGCTCGACGTATTGACCCGGGCGAACTTGTCGCCGCCGGAAGACCCGCCGCTGGTCTGGCATCCCGCCAGGACGAGGCTCGCCGCCACGGCGAGGATGGCCGCATATCCCGATTTCATGATCCCTCCCTCTCAAGCTTTTGGCCATTCTGGCCGAACAACGGGCCTTATCCGAACAGGAAATTGTGGCGGAAGGTCGAATTTTCGGGCCGCGGCGTCATTGACGCTTACGTTAACGTCACCTAGAGTCCCGCCACTTCGAAATCTGGAAAGAAAGCCGGAAAACCGGCGAATGGACGGTTTTCGCAGCGGGCAGGCGCCGCAACGACCTGTCGGTCCCGCACCGCCGCGAAATATCGGGGAGATGAAACATGGACCAGCAGACTTCCGACCATGCCGTCTTGGCAGGCGGTCACGAGGGCGACAAGCACGGGCCTTGCCCGACTTTCTCCATCACCCAGCTTGCCGAGGAATTCGGCCTCACGACCCGCGCGATCCGCTTTTATGAAGACAAGGGGCTCCTCTCGCCGGAGCGCCAGGGCCAGACCCGCGTCTATCACCCGCGCGACCGCGCCCGGCTGATCCTCATCGTGCGGGGCAAGAATGTCGGCCTCGCACTGACCGAGATCAAGGAAATCCTCGATCACTACGACCCGACCGAGGGCTGCGAAACGCAGGACCGCATCGCGCTGGAAAAGTTCCGCAAGCGCATTACAAGCCTTGAGCGCCAGCGCGACGAGATCGGCCTGCAGGTGGCGACGCTGCAGGAGGCCTGCCGCCGCCTCGAAGAACGAATTGCCGCGGACGGAAATTCCGGGAAGGATGCGCCCAGGAAGCGCCGAGAAGCCTCGACGGGTTGAGGTTTCGCCCATCGGCGCGTGCCGTCCGCCAGTCGCGCGCGCGAGCGGCGGACGCTTGGGAACTGTCGATTTCGAGGTAATCAATGCCGAGCTACAAAGCACCCCTTCGCGAATACAACTTCCTCTTCTACGAACTGCTGGGCATCCAGCAATATTCCAACCTGCCCGGCTTCGCGGATGCCTCGGAAGATCTCGTCCGCGCCATCCTGGAAGAAGCGGCGAAGCTGACCGAGGAAGTGCTCCAGCCGCTCAATCAGGTGGGCGACCGCGAAGGCTGCAAACTCGAGAACGGCGTGGTCACCACGCCCACCGGCTTCAAGGACGCCTACAAGACCCTCGTCGAGGGCGGCTGGCCCGCTCTGGTGGCCGATCCGGAATATGGCGGGCAGGGCCTGCCCAATTCGCTGGGCGTGATCTTCAACGAGATGGTGTCCTCCGCGAACATGGCCTTCGGCATGTATCCGGGCCTCAGCCACGGCGCCTATTCCGCGCTCCACATCCACGGCACGGAAGAGCAGAAGCGGAAATATCTGCCCAAGCTCGTCTCGGGCGAGTGGACCGGCACGATGAATCTCACCGAGCCCCATTGCGGCACCGATCTGGGCCTCCTGCGCACGAAGGCCGTGCCGCAGGGCGACGGCAGCTACAAGATCAGCGGGCAGAAGATCTTCATTTCGGCGGGCGAGCACGATCTGGCCGACAATATTCTTCACCTCGTGCTGGCGCGCATCGAGGGCGGTCCGGAGGGCGTCAGGGGCATCTCGCTCTTCCTCGTGCCGAAATATCTCGTCAATGAAGACGGCTCGCTGGGCGAGCGCAACGGCGTCTCCTGCGGCTCGCTGGAAGAGAAGATGGGCATTCACGGCAATGCCACCTGCGTCCTCAACTATGACGACGCCGTCGGCTGGCTCGTCGGCGAAGAGCACAAGGGCCTGCGCGCCATGTTCACCATGATGAACGAAGCGCGTCTCGGTGTCGGCCTTCAGGGGCTGTCGCAGTCGGAAGTCGCCTATCAGAACGCCGCCGAATATGCGCTGGAGCGTTTGCAGGGCCGCTCGCTCACCGGCCCCAAGGCCGAAGACAAGCCCGCCGACCCGCTCATCGTCCATCCCGACATCCGCCGCATGCTGCTCAATGCGCGCTCCTTCAACGAGGGCGCCCGCGCGCTGCTCGTCTGGACGGCGCTACATGGCGACCTGTCGCACAAATCGGAAGACGAGAAGACCCGCGAATTCGGCGACGACATGATGGCGCTGCTGACGCCGGTGCTGAAAGGCCATCTGACGGATCGCGGTTTCCTCAACGCGGTGGAAGCGCAGCAGGTCTATGGCGGTCACGGCTATATCGGCGAATGGGGCATGGAGCAGTTCGTGCGCGATGCCCGTATCGCCATGATCTATGAGGGCGCCAACGGCGTTCAGGCGCTCGACCTCGTGGGCCGCAAGCTCGCCTCCAATGGCGGCCGCGCCGTCTTCGCCTTCTTCAGGGAGATCGACGAATTCGCCGACGCCAATGAAGGCAACGACAAGCTCAAACCCTATCTCGACCCGGTGAAGCTCGCGCGCAAGCGCCTCGAAGAGGCGACCATGTGGTTCATGGAGAACGCGCTGGAAAATCCGGACAATGCCGGCGCGGGCTCCACGCCCTACATGCATCTTTTCGGCATCACCGGCATCGCCTTTATGTGGGCGATGATGGCGAAGGTCGCGCTGGACAAGCTGGCGGAAGGTGCGGGCGACCAGGCCGAATTCTACGAGACCAAGCTCGCCACCGGCCTCTTCTATATGGAGCAGGCGGTGCCCGAGACGGCGATGCAGCTTGAGCGCGTGCGCGCGGGCTCGGCGAACATGATGGCGCTGGCGGCCGATGATTTCTGACACCCATAACGACAAGAACAGGGAGCGCAACGAATGACACTGAATGAGGGATACAAATCCCCCTGGCTCGATGAGGAGCTGGAAATCCTTCAGGACGCGGTGAAGAAATTCTATGAAAAGGAATTCGTGCCGCATGTCGAAAAGTGGAACGAGCAGGGCTTCGTGGATCGCGACGCCTGGTTGAAGGCCGGCGAGGCGGGCATTCTCTGCGCCTCCATCCCCGAGGAATATGGCGGGGGCGGCGGCCATTTCGGTCATGAAATGGTGATCGCGCAGGAACAGAGCCGCGCCGGCGTCGGCGGCTTCGGCAACTCCGTGCATTCCGGCATCGTGGCCCATTATGTGAAGGCCTATGGCACGGAAGAGCAGAAGAAGAAATGGCTGCCGAAAATGGCCTCCGGCGAAATGGTCGGCGCCATTGCGATGACCGAGCCCGGCACCGGCTCCGACCTTCAGGGCGTCAAGACGACCGCCAAGAAGGACGGCAACCAATATGTGCTGAACGGCCAGAAGACCTTCATCACCAACGGTCAGACGGCGGATCTCATCTGCGTCGTCGCCAAGACCGACCCGGAAGGCGGCGCCAAGGGCACCTCGCTCATCATGGTCGAAACAGATGAGGTCGAGGGCTTCCGCCGCGGCCGCAATCTGAAGAAGCTCGGCCAGAAGGCGCAGGACACGTCGGAACTTTTCTTCGACGACGTGAAGGTGCCCCAGACCAACCTGCTGGGGTCGGAAGAAGGCCAGGGCTTCGTCCAGCTCATGCAGCAGCTTCCGCAGGAGCGCCTCATCATCGCCGTGCAGGCCTGCTGCGCGATGGAAAAGGCCGTTGCGCTCACCGCCGAATACACCAAGGACCGCAAGGCCTTCGGCAAGCGCATCCTGGATTTCCAGAACACCCAGTTCAAGCTCGCCGAATGCAAGACCGAGGCGACCATCGCCCGCGTCTTCGTCGACGATTGCGCGGTGAAACTGCTCGACGGCAAGCTCGATGCGACCACGGCGGCCATGGCCAAATGGTGGACCACCGAAAAGGAGAACGAGATCATCGACACCTGTCTCCAGTTCTTCGGTGGCTATGGCTACATGATGGAATATCCGATCGCCCAGATGTATGGCGACTCGCGTATCCAGAAAATCTATGGCGGCACCAATGAGATCATGAAGATGCTCATTGCGCGCACGCTCTAGGACAAGAAGCCACGCCCCGCGATTGCGGGGCGTGGCACATTCGACCCAATAAAAGAACGGTTGCCGGTACCGCCGGCGTGTCAGACAGGGAGCCCCCCATGACCGATTGTTTCGTTTACGACACCGTGCGCACGCCGCGCGGCAAGGGAAAGAAGGACGGCGCGCTGCATGAAGTGACGGCGCTCGAACTCTCCACGCAGACGCTGAAGGCGATCCGCGACCGCAACGGCCTCGACACCTCCAAGGTGGACGACGTGGTACTCGGCTGCGTCGATCCGGTCGGCGAGCAGGGCGGCGACATCGCCCGCATCGCGGTGCTGAATGCCGACTATGCCGAGACGACGGCGGGCGTGCAGATCAACCGCTTCTGCGCCTCCGGCCTTGAGGCCACCAACATGGCGGCGGCCAAGGTCATGTCCGGCGAGGCCGATATGGCCATCGGCGGCGGCGTCGAGTCCATGTCGCGCGTCGGCATGGGCGCCTCGGGCGGCTCCTGGTCGACCGACCCCAACATCGCCTTCAAATCCTATTTCACGCCGCAGGGCATCGGCGCCGATCTCGTCGCCACGAAATACGGCTTCTCCCGCGACGATGTGGACGCCTATGCCGTTGAGTCCCAGAAGCGCGCCAAGGCCGCCTGGGACAATGGCTATTTCTCCAAATCGGTCATCCCGGTGAAGGACATCAACGGCCTCACCATTCTCGACCATGACGAGCATATGCGTCCCGAAGCGACCATGCAGTCGCTCGCCGCGCTCAATCCTTCCTTCGCCTCGCTCGGCGAATTCGCCTTCGACGGCGTGGCGCTCGACCGCTACCCGGAAGTGGAAGAGATCACCCATGTCCATCACGCGGGCAACTCTTCCGGCATCGTGGACGGCGCTTCCGCGGTTCTCGTCGGCAATGAGGAAACCGGCAAGGCCATGGGCCTGAAGCCGCGCGCGCGCATCCGCGCCATGGCCTCCATCGGGTCCGAGCCCTGCATCATGCTGACGGGCCCCGCCGACGTCTCGCGCAAGGCGCTCGCCAAGGCGGGCATGAACCCGGAAGACATCGACATCTACGAACTCAACGAGGCCTTCGCCTCCGTCGTGCTGCGCATGATGCAGTCGCTCGACATTCCGCACGAGAAGATGAACGTGAATGGCGGCGCCATCGCGATGGGCCATCCGCTGGGCGCCACCGGCGGCATGATCCTCGGCACCGTGCTGGACGAGCTGGAACGCCGCGACCTCAACACCGCGCTGGTGACGCTCTGCGTCGGCGCGGGCATGGGCACGGCCACCATCATCGAGCGCGTCTGAGGGAGAACGGGGCCGCACCCTTCGAGACGGCGGCTGGCGCCGCCTCCTCAGGGTGAGGGTAAAAATTATGTTCCTCATGCTGAGGAGGACGCGAAGCGTCCGTCTCGAAGCACGAGGCCCGAGCAGGGAAAAAGACAAATGACCACATACGAAAATTTCAGCTTCGACGTCGACAGCGACGGCATCGCGCTCGCGACCTGGGACATGCCGGGCCGCTCCATGAACGTGCTTTCGCAAAGCTCCATGGCCGACATCGCCTCGATCATCGAAAAGATCATGTCGGACGACGGCATCAAGGGTGCCGTCATCACCTCCGGCAAGGGCGCCTTCTGCGCCGGTGCCGATCTGTCCATGATGGGCGGCCAGGCCGGTGGCGGCGAAGGCGGTTCGCCGGAAGACCGCGTGAAGGGCATGTATGAGGGTAACCTCAAATTCAACATGCTGCTCCGCGATCTGGAAACCTGCGGCAAGCCGGTCGTCGCCGCGATCAACGGCACGGCGCTGGGCGGCGGTCTCGAAGTGACGCTCGCCTGCCATTACCGCGTCGCTTCCGACAATCCGAAAACGCAGCTCGGCCTGCCGGAAGCCAAGGTCGGCCTCCTGCCGGGCGGCGGCGGCACGCAGCGCCTGCCGCGCCTCATCGGCGCGGGCGCGGCCCTGCCGATCATCCTGCAGGGCTCGTCCCTCAATCCGGAAAAGGCGGCCAAGGCCGGTATCGTCCACAAGGTCGTGCCTGCCGATCAGTTGATCGACGAGGCCAAGAAGTGGATCAGGGAAGTCGGCGATGCCGAGCAGCCCTGGGACAAGAAGGGCTACAAGGTGCCCGGCGGCGATCCGAACTCCAAGGGCGGCGCGCAGGTCTTCACCATCGGCAATGCGCAGCTTCACAAGCAGACGCATGGCAACTTCCCGGCGCAGAAATACATTCTCTCCTGCGTCTATGAAGGCCTGCAGGTGCCCATCGAGGCGGGTCTGCGCATCGAAAGCCGCTACTTCACCAAGCTGCTGATGGATCCCCGCTCCAAGGCGATGATCCGTTCGCTCTTCCTCTCCATGCAGGAACTGCAAAAGGGCGCGCGCCGTCCCGCGGGCGTGCCGGAATTCCAGGTGAAGAAGCTCGGCATTCTCGGCGCCGGCATGATGGGCGCTGGCATTGCTTATGTGTCCGCTCAGGCCGGCATGGAAGTCGTGCTGCTCGATACCGAGCAGGCCGGTGCGGAAAAGGGCAAGGCCTATTCGCAGAAGCTGCTTGAGAAGGCGCTGGAGCGCGGAAAGACCACGCAGGACAAGATGGACGCCACGCTGGCGCGCATCACGCCGACGACGAATTTCGGCGACCTCAAGGGCGCCGATCTCGTTATCGAGGCGGTGTTCGAGGATCGCGGCATCAAGGCCGAGGTGACGAAGAAGGCCGAACCGATGATCGCCGAAGGCGGCATCTACGGCTCCAACACCTCGACTCTGCCGATTTCGGGTCTGGCGGAAGCCTATTCCAAACCGGAAGAGTTCATCGGCATCCACTTCTTCTCGCCGGTCGACAAGATGCAGCTTGTCGAGATCATCATGGGCGAGAAGACCTCCGACGAGACGCTCGCCAAGGCGATGGATTACGTCAAGCAGATCCGCAAGACGCCCATCGTGGTGAACGACAGCCGCGGCTTCTACACCTCGCGCTGCTTCGGCACTTATGTGAGCGAAGGCCTCGCCATGCTGGCCGACGGCATCAAGCCGGCCATCGTGGAAAACACCGGCAAGATGACCGGCATGCCCATGCCGCCGCTCGCCCTCAACGACGAAGTCTCGCTGGAACTCGGCTACAAGGTCCGCCAGCAGACCAAGAAAGACCTCGGCGACAAATATGTCGAAGGCCCCGCCGACAAGATCGTCGAAAAGATGGTCGTGGATCTCGGCCGTCTCGGCCGCAAGGCGGGCAAGGGCTTCTACGATTATCCCGAAGGCGGCAAGAAGAAGCTCTGGCCGGGCCTTGCCGATCTCGTGGAAACGAAGATCGAGGAAGCCGATCCCGAACTCGTGGAGGAATACAAGAAGCGGTTCCTCTGCATTCAGGCGCTGGAAGCGGCCCGCTGCTTCGAGGAAGGCGTGGTGACGGATGTGCGCGATGCCGATGTCGGCGCGATCCTCGGCTGGGGCTTCGCGCCCTGGACCGGCGGTCCGCTTTCCTACATCGACATGCTGGGCACGAAGGAGTTCGTGGAACTCTGCGACAGTCTCGCCCAGAAATATGGCGAGCGCTTCAAGCCCAATGCGCTGCTGCGCGAAATGGCGGAGAAGGGCGAAAGCTTCTACACCCGCTTCGCGCCGCCGAAGGAAAAGGCCGCGGCCTGATCCATTCTGGAGTTGGACGATGGCGAAGGGCGGCCCTTGGGGCCGCCCTTCTTCTTTGGTTCGCCCGGACCGCCTGCTAGAATTGCGCCTTTCTGATCGGTGTCGGGGCGATCGTGTTGGGCCGTCATTCTGCTTTTCTGTCACTCTTCATTGTGCTGCTCGCCGGGACGGGCCTCTCCGCCCGCGCCGAGGTGCCGGATATGGGCCCGGCGGGGCCGTCCCCGGCGCCGGTCTGGGAAGAGGGCGATCTCGCCGCCGCGCCGCCCGACGCGCTGGTGACGGCGCCTGAAAAGGACGACCGGCAGCGCCTGTTGAAGCCGCCGCTGGCAAGACCGGCGCAGACGGGGCAAGACGGCATCGCGCCCGGCGAGGCGTCGTTTCTCTGCCTCGATGCGCCCGAAGGCATGACGGTGCCCGTGCCCGCCCCCTTCGACCGCTGGATGGTCCGCGTCTGCTCCGCGCAAGGCCAGGCCCTCGTGCCGGTTATGGGAGAGGCATGGGTCGCGCATGGCAGCAGCGAAGCCGTCTCCATTCTCGCCCTGCCGCCCGGGCAGCAGCCGAAACCCGCCTCCGCCGGTTTCGATCCCCGCTATGCCTATCGTTTCACCCGGCTTGCGGGCGGCAAGCTGCAAGGCGAGCGCCGCGAACAGGCCGTGTCGCTGCTGGCGGAGGCGTCGGGCGGGAACGATCTGCCGACGGAGGAAATCTGGCGGCTCGATGCCGTCTCGAATCTCGGCGGGACGACCTATAATCTCTTCTTCTATCTCGGCGGCGGCGCGCCCGTCCATATCGTCGCCTGTCTCGACCGCTGCAGGAAAGCGCTGTTCCTCGATGTGGTCGGCGGCGCGCAAGCCCGCGCGGCGGTTTCGGCGAGCCCTCTCCGGCGATAGGGGAGGGCGGGATCGCGGCCCTTTTTATTGGGGCCCCGACTTGCTATGGGATACCGGCAAAGACGCATGATCCCGTAGGAGGGGGCGGAATGACGGAAGGTTATGAGCTTTACGGCGCCGAGGTGAGCTACTTCACCGGCAAGGTCCGCGCCTATCTGCGATACAAGAAAATCCCCTTCGTGGAGACGATTGCGAGCCGCGAGGTCTACAAGACCGTCATCATGCCGCGCGTCGGCTGGCCGGTGATCCCGGTCGTGGTGACGCCGGAGGGCGACACGCTTCAGGATTCCACCGACATTATCGACGCACTGGAAGTCCGTTTCCCCGATCCCTCGGTCTATCCCGCCACGCCCTGCCGGCGCCTGGCCGCCTTGCTCATCGAGGTTTATGGCGACGAATGGCTGAAGATCCCGGCCATGCATTACCGCTGGACGAAGAACCGCGATTTCGCGGTTGCCGAGTTCGGGCGCCTCTCCCGTCCCGACCTGCCGGAAGACGCGCAGCGCGAGATCGGCGAGGAAGTGGCGAAACCGTTCGCCGGCGCGCTGCCCGCGCTCGGCTGCACGCAGGCCTCCGGACCGGCCATCGAGCGCAGCTATGAAGGGCTGCTGGCCGAGCTGGACGCGCATTTCGCCCATCACGACTATCTCTTCGGCACGCGCCCTTCCATCGGCGATTTCGGGCTCGTCGGCCCGCTCTACGCGCATCAGTATCGCGATCCCGCTTCCGGCGACCTCATGAAGCGCGTGGCGCCCCATGTCACCGGATGGGTGGAGCGGATGATGAAGCCGCCCCGTCCCAATGAGGGCGAGTTCCTGCCGGGCGACGACGTGCCGGAAACGCTCATGCCGGTGCTTCAGCGCATGATGCGCGAATATCTGCCGGTTCTCATGGCCACGGCGGAACGGTTCAAGGCGTTCCTCGCGGAGAGGCCGGACATGGCGGGCGGCGGGCAGGAGCTTCCCCGCGCGATCGGCATGCATGATTTCACGCTGGAAGGCGTGACGGAAAAACGCGCCGTCTTCCTCTTCGACCTCTGGATGTTCCAGCGCCCGCTGGATTTTCTGCGCTCGCTGGAAGGGGCCGACAGCGAGGCGGCCGAGAAGCTGTTGAATATGGCGGGCGGGGAAGCGATGATGAGTTTCCCGGATTATCCGCGGCTCGCAAGGCGCAATTTCAAGCTCGCGCTCGCCTGACGCCCGGCACCCTGGACGGACGAAAAAATGAAAACCGGATCGGAAAAAAGGATCGCCCATGTCGAGCGAAGGTCTCCACGAACCCTATGACAAGCTCTCCCCGCAAGCGCTGGACTTCCACCGCGCCATCGTCTCCCTGATGGAGGAGCTGGAAGCCGTGGACTGGTACAATCAGCGCGCCGAGAACACGACCGATCCCGAACTGAAGAAAATCCTCGAGCACAATCGCGACGAGGAGATCGAACACGCCGTCATGGTGATGGAGTGGCTGCGCCGCAACAACGACGTCTTCGGTCACGAGATGGAGGAGCGTCTCTTCAAGGACGCCACCATCGGCGAGGACTGATTACGTCCGGCGGAGCTGGCCGCCATCCACGACGAAGATTTCGCCGGTGACGAAGCTCGCGCGCGGACTTGCGAGAAAGAGCGCGGCATCGGCGATTTCCTCCACCTGGCCGAAACGGCGCAGCGCCACCTCGCGCTTGATCCAGCGGCCCCAGGCTTCCGACCGTTCATCCACTCTCTTCTGCCAGTCGCCGCCGGGAAAAATGATATTGCCGGGCGCGATAGCGTTGACGCGCACCCCCTCCTTGCCGACGAGTTTGGCAAGCGAGGCGGTGACATGGTTCACGCCCGCCTTGGTCGCCCCATAGGTGAGCGACGTGCCGAGCGCCTCCACGCCCGCGATGGAGGAAATCAGGATGATGTTGGCGTCTTCGCGGTCCGCCGCGGGGCGCGCCATGATGCGCTTCAGCGCCTCCCGGGCGAGATAGACCGCGCCGAACAGGTTCTGCTGCACATCCGCCTGCCAGTCCGCGTCGCTGACGTCGAAGCCGAGCGGCGCACGGCCGAGCCCCACATTGGCGATGGCGCAGTGAACCGGACCCAGCCGTTCTTCCGCCGCGTCGAGCGCGGCGGCGATATCGGCGGATGCCGTCATGTCGCCTGCGACGGTGCAGAGCTGCGTTTCCGCCACGCCCTTGTCGATCAGCGCCTTGCGCGCCGCGTCGAGCGATCCCTCGCCGCGTCCCGTCAGCGCAACCTTGGCGCCTTCGCGCAGGAAGGCTTCCGCCATGCCGAAGCCGATCCCGCGGCTCGCGCCGGCGATGAAGACGTGTTTTCCGCCAAGTTCCAGATCCATCTGAGCCTCCCTCTGTTGGCCGTCACTTTAGCGCGCGGCTGTGGCCGATCAAGCCGCCGCCCTTGACGTCGCGTTCCGGCGGGCTCTCGCCGTGCGATGCGTAGATCGCTTGTGACGCCTTCCGGCCCTGCCTAGACTTTCATCAAAAGAACAATGAGGAACTCTGGGAGGAGGACCATGCAATACGAACAGATAAAATCCGAAAAGCGTGACGGCGTGCTGTTGCTCACGCTCAACCGGCCGGACCGGCTGAACGCCTGGACGCCGCGCATGTCGGAGGAACTGGCCGACGCGATTGCGAAGGCGAATGACGACGAGGATATCGGCGCCATTATCGTCACGGGCGAGGGCCGCGGCTTCTGCGCGGGCGCGGACATCGAAAGCACCTTCAAGACGCGCCTCGACGGTCAGGACCCCGGCAACGACACCAAAGGCGGCTCCGGCGGCCTGCCCGCCGGGCTCGACTGGATCGAGCTGTGCCGCACCTCCAAGCCGCTCATCGCCGCGGTAAACGGCCCCGCCGTCGGCATCGGCGTCACGCAGATCCTGCCTTTCGACATCATCGTCGCCTCGGAAGAAGCGAAATTCGGTCTCGTCTTCGTGAAAATGGGCATCGTGCCGGAGCTTGCCTCCTCGCATTTCCTCGTCAGCCGCATGGGCTGGGGCAATGCGAGCGAGATGATGCTGACGGGCCGCCTCTATCCGGCGGCGGAGGCAAAGGAAAAGGGCCTTTGCGAATATGTCGTTCCGCATGCGGAGCTTATGCCGAAGGCGATGGAGATTGCCGGCCTCATCTGCGAAAACCCCTCGCTCCAGCTTCGCATGACGAAGGAATTGCTGACGGAAAACGCCTGCACCACGGATATGAAGCGCGCCCAGCAGCTCGAAACGGACGCGCTGCGAAAATGCTGGACGACGCCGGAGCATCATGAGGCGGTGGACGCCTTCCTCAACAAGCGCAAACCCGACTTCAAGGCCGCGCGCGCGAGAGCTGGCAAGGCTGCCGAATAAACCCTGTCTCATCCGTCTGGCAGGGGAGGCCGGTCATGAAAAAGTTCGAGGTCGAGCGGATACCCTTCTATCTGCACTGGGAGGAGAAATCCGCCTTCAAGGAAACCTATGCGGGCGCGCATGACCGCATCGTGGTCGAAGGGCAATATCTGAAGCCGAAGGATGCGCCGTCGAAAACGGTGCTCGTCTTCATGCACCCGACAGGCACGATGAACCTCTTGCCCATGCCGAATGCGCTGGCGGCGGCAGGCATTCACGTCCTCACCTGCGGCAGCCGCTACCCGCATAACGACAGCGCCCTCATCATGGAAAAGGTGCTGCTCGATCTCGGCGCCTATATCCGCTACGCAAAGGAAAAGCTCGGCTTCGAAAAGGTGATCCTGGCGGGCTGGTCCGGCGGCGGCTCGCTGTCGGCCTTCTATCAGTCGCAGGCGGAAAAGCCGTCGATCGCGGCCACGCCCGCGGGCGACCCGGTGGATGTGGCGGGCGCGAACCTCATTCCCGCCGACGCGGTGATGTTTCTCGCCGCGCATGTCAGCCGCGCCCTCACGCTGACGGAATGGCTCGACCCCTCGATCCGCAACGAACTCGATCCCGAAGACCGGGACCGCGAGCTCGATCTCTACGATCCGGAAAACCCGAACCAACCGCCTTACACGCAGGAATTTCTCGCCCGCTTCCGCGCCGCCCAGATCGCGCGGTCCGAAAAGATCGACAACTGGGTGAAGGAGAAGCTCGAACATCTGCGGAAAACGGGCCGCGAGAACGAGGAATATGGCTTCACCGTGCACGGCACCATGGCCGATCCGCGCTGGCTCGACCTCTCCATCGACCCGAACGACCGCAAGGGCCCCAACTGGTGCTTCATGGGCGACCCGAAGATCGTCAACATGTCGCCCGCCGGGCTTGCGCGCTATTCCTCGCTCCGCGCCTGGCTCTCGCAATGGTCCTATACCGAAAGCCGCGCCAACGGGCCGAAATGCGCCGGCGATATTTCAAAGCCGGTTCTGGTCGTCGAAAACGGCGCGGACGATGGCTGTACGCCGTCCCATGCCGCGCGCCTGTTCAAAGGTGTAAAGCACGATGACAAGGAGTTTCATCGCATCGAGGGCGCAACCCATTATTATATCGGCCAGCCGGACAAGGCTGCCGAGGCTGTCGGCGTGATAGGAGCCTGGCTCCGGCAAAAGGGGCTGCTGGAGCGGTAACGATATGAATGTAGCAGTAAATGCAGGCGCGCCCGCGGGCGAGCGCAAGAGCTGGCGCGACCGCGACGGCGAGATTTCCTTCGTCGAATGGGCGGATGAAAGCAATGCGGATCGCCCCACATTGCATTTCGCCCATGCCAACGGCTTCAACGCGCTCACCTATCGCCGGCTTCTGTCGCCGCTGGCAAAGGAGTTCCGTATCCGCGCCTGGGATGCGCGCGGCCACGGGCTGACGACGCTGCCCGCCGACCCGGCGGCGCATCGCAACTGGTATGTCTATCGCGACGACCTCATCCGCTTCATCGAGGGCTGGGCGGAGGAAACGGGCGCTCCCGTCATGCTCGGCGGTCATTCCATGGGCGGCGCGATGAGCCTCATGGCGGCGGCGAAACGGCCCGACCTCGTGCGCGGCCTGCTGCTGATCGACCCCGTGCTGATCCCCAACCATCAGCGCCGCATCGTCAATCTGGTGCAGAAGCTCGGCATCGGCGGCAGCAACGGCTTCGATCTCGCGCGCGGCGCGGAAAAGCGCCGCGCGGAATTTCCCGATGCGGAGACCATGCTGCGCGCCTATACCGGCCGGGGCGCCTTCCGAAGCTGGCCGCAGGAGATGATCGCGGATTACATCGAGGGCGGCACCGTGGCGCGCGCCGACGGCACGCTGGAACTCGCCTGCAAGCCCGCCTGGGAAGCGGCCAATTTCCGCGCGCAGGGCCATGACAGTATTGCGCCCATCGCGCAGCTCAAGGCGCCGCTCACCCTTGTCTATGCCGGGGCCGGCAGCACCTGCCGCGCACCGGCGCCCGCGCTGCTTGCCGCGCATGATCCGCAAGCCACCATCCTGCGCATCGGGCGGGCCTCGCATTTCATTCCGATGGAATTTCCCGAGACGATCCGCCGCGAAGCGCTCGACCTTCAGGCGCGCATTGCGGCGGCGTGATGCCTCTCCTATCATTGCGCCAACGCCGATCTCAGCCGCGTAAGGAATGCTCCATGGCAGGCGCAACCCGAATTGGACGGGCAGGTCTCGTATCGCTTCTGGCGATATGCGCCGTCACGCCCGCCCTCTCGGCGGAGCCCGAAAGCACCGCGCGTTATGAGATGGAGCGGGTCGATGGCGGTTTCCTGCGCCTCGACCGGCAGACCGGCGAAGTTTCCCATTGCCGCGAAATTCAGGGCGCCTGGGCCTGCCAGCTCGTGCCGGATGAGCGCGAGGCTTATCAAAAGCGGCTTGGCGAGCTTGAAAAGAAGAATGCCGATCTCCACAAGCGTCTGGAGAAAACGGACGAGGCGGAATTGCCGAGCGACGAAGAGATGGACAAGGCCTTTTCCTTCTTCGACGGCTTCATGGACCGCTTTGCCGAACTGGCGCGAAAATTCCGCGACCGAATGGAAGAAGTGGACGAGCCCTCCGCCCCCGATCCGCAATCGGACAATATCTGAGGCGGCGGCATCGTGAGCAGCCATCAGGTAAAGCCGCTGGTCTTCACCGAGCGCGATCCGGACCGCCCCGCCAAGGAGGCGGCGCTGCGTCTCATGGACGGGCACGAACTGATGCGTCTTTACGAGGTCACGCGCAGCGCGGCCTCGCAGGCGCGAAAGCAGGGCGACATGGAAAATCTCTACCCGCTGGCGCGCGGCATGAAAACCATCCAGCGCCTGGCGGATGAACGCGGCCTCGTCATTCAGGCCCGCCCGTCGCGCCGCTCCGACGCCTGAGACCAATTCCGGAAATGGAAATGTGCCGTCATTGCGAGCGCCCGTCAGGGCGCGCGGCAATCCGGAGCCCGGAGCTGTCCCCGCGCCAAGACGATGCCGGCAGGTTGGTTCCGGTTACCGGATAAGGCTTCAGACCCCGAGCCCCTCGATCACCAGCCCTTCAAGCTGCGTCCGCATCTCGTCCGGAATGGCAATGGCCTTGCGCGTCTCGAGGTCGAGCGCAATGGCGACGGCTTCCGCGGTCGCCACGGCCTTGCCCGTTTCGAGGTCGAACAGCCAGTGGCACCAGGTATAGGTCTTGTTGCCGACGTCCTTGAGCCCGCTTCTCAGCGTCAGCACATCGCCCGCATTCGGGTGTCCCCGATAGATGAAACGATATTCGAGCGCCGCCCCGCCCACCGTGGGCGTCTGGGAGCGGTCCTCGCCGCGCGTCTGCGCCAGCAGGTTCGGAATGGAGTCCGACACGATGCCCATATAGTGCCGCGTGACGAGACGCCCCTGCATGTCGCATTGCGCATCCTGCACCTCGCCCTGATAGGTATGCACCATGCCGAGCCCGTCCGCCTCCTGAAGCGTCGGCGCCTTGCGCGGTTCGTAGAGCGTCAGGCCGCGCGCCGCGCCATGTGGCGGCAACTCGATCATGAGCGCCTTCGCCTTTTCCTTCGCCTTGGCGGGCAGCGGCTTCGTCTCGCGCGTCAGTTCGTCCAGCAGTTCGACATCGGCGGTGAAGGTCGCCGCCACATCGCCGCTCGCCGTCGCGACCATCTCCTGATAGATGCGCAGCGAATAATCCCGCACCTCCAGCACGCCGCCGCGCAGCCAGAAGGGCGCGCCGGGCCGCTGCTCGCGCAGGAAGCGCACATGATGGTCCGTCGCGAAAAGCCGCGCGCCTTCGCTCGTCACGAAGCGCGGCCCCAGCCCCAGATGCACACCCAGCGCGGCGAGCCCCTGCGTCGCCTTCTCGACATAGAACTGCACGTTCATATGCCCCATCTGGTCGCATTCCCAGGTCTGCACGGCGTTGCGCGCCAGTTCGGTCATCCCGCTCATTTTCGTGTTTCCGTTACTTGTTGTTCAGGGAGGCCAGCCGCGCCTTCACGTCGTCGGGCAGCGTCACGGCCTTGCGTGTCGATTTGTCGAAGAGAAGCCCCGCGCCCGCGGCCTCGAAGGCGGGTTCGCCGGTTTCTCCGTTGAAGAGCCAGTGCCGGTAGCGCAGCGTGCGTTCGCTGTCGGCTTCGATCCGTGTGCGCACGACGATGGTCTGCCCGGCCATCAGCTCGCGCTTGTAGGAAAGCCGCGTTTCGACGGTCGCGGTGGCAAGCCCGCGCGCCGCCTGCTCATGCCGCCCGAGCCCCGCATGCGCCCACATATGACCTTGCGCGTCCGACACCCGCGCCATGAAGAAGCGCGTATTCATATGGCCGTTGCTATCGCATTCCCATGGCGCCACGGCGGAACGGTTCGTCTCTGCCATGCCGAGTTCGTCGGCCCGCGCAAGAGAGATGTCGCGTGTCAGCGTCTCGGCGGGGAGGGATCTCGGCGCGGCATGGTCCGGCAGCCCGGTCGTCAGCTCGGTCGCCTTTTCCCGCACATGCGCCGGCCATGGCGTCAGCTTGCGCTTGTCGAGGTCGAAATGGCCGACATCCAGCGTCAGCGTCGCCGCCAGCCGGTCGTCCAGTATCTCGCGCACCTCCTGATAGACGCGCATCGTCTTGTCGCGCATTTCCACGATGCCCGAGCGGATCAGCACGAGGTCGCTGGCGCGCAGCTCCCGGTGAAAGCGGATGTGATGTTCCAGCGCGACATAGGTCGTCCGCTCGCGCGCCTGATGCTCATAGCCGAGCCCCAGCGCCGCGCGCAGGTTGAAATGCGCATCCGACGCCTTGCCTACATAATGCTGGATGTTCATATGGCCCATCTCGTCGCATTCCTGCAAAGAGACATAACCGCGATATGTGTCGATAAGACCGTTCATTCGGATGGCTTGGATACTCTGGAAACGTCAGAACTTGTAGGTCGACCGGGAAACGCCCTCGGCGATGGGCTCGCCGCCGTCGCGTTCCTTCACCGCCTGCTGGAAGCCGACTTCCTCGGCACGCTGCTTGAACCAGACGCCTTCCGGCGAATGCCGTGT
The DNA here is from genome assembly GCF_011762095.1 of Parvibaculum indicum. Classification (GTDB taxonomy): domain Bacteria; phylum Pseudomonadota; class Alphaproteobacteria; order Parvibaculales; family Parvibaculaceae; genus Parvibaculum; species Parvibaculum indicum. The sequence goes on from NZ_JAASQO010000014.1 coordinate 58,831, forward strand.
GATACCGTCGAACAGCGTGGCGAACATTTGCGTCGTCTGCAGGCCCATATTCTCATAGGCCTGGTTCACCATCATCTTCTGCATCATGAGCTGGTTGCGCGGCACGCCCGTCATGCGTTTGGCGAGTTCGTCCACGCGCGCATCGAGTTCCGTTTCCGGCACCGCTTCGAGGACGAGGCCCATCTCTTCCGCTTCGCTGCCGGTCACGAGATCGCCGGTCAGCAGCATGCGCTTGGCCTTTTCCGGGCCGAGGCGATAGACCCACATGGCCGTCGTCGGGCAGCCCCAGACGCGCGCCGGCGGATAGCCGATCTTCGCATCCTCCGCCATCACCACCATGTCGCAGCAAAGCGCAATGTCGGAGCCGCCCGCCACGGCAAAGCCGCGCACCTTGGCGATGGTCGGCTTATGGCTCCGCCACAGCGACATGAAGTCCTGCGTATTCGCATACATCATGTTGAAATCGACCATCGGGTCCCAGGGCCGTCCGTCGCCCTCCGGCGTGCCGGTGCCGCGATTGCCGCGCGGCGCCTCGGCGAAATCCTTCAGGTCGTAGCCCGCGCAAAAGGCGCGGCCCGCGCCCGTCAGCACGATGACATGCACATCGTCGTCGTCATTGGCCATCTGCACCGCCTGCGCCAGCTCGCGCGGCAGGCCCGACGCGATGGCGTTCAGCCGGTCGGGCCGGTTCAGCGTGATGGTGGCGATGCGATCCTGCGTTTCGTAGAGAATATGCTCGAAAGGCATGGCGTGCTCTCCTTGTGGGTGTCGGATATCCCATCGTCGTCATTCCGGGCCCGCCTTTGCACATCAGGGAGGCCGGAATCCATGCGGCGTCGCGTCCTGTCGCAGTCATCCTATGGATGCCGGATCGGGTCCGGCATGACGGCATTGGGAGGGCGATCCGACCGTGGACGCGGACCCTACCCGACAATACCCTTCAGGAAGTCGTCCATCCGGTCGTTCGCCGCTTTCGACAGCTCGCCCGGAAACGCGATGAAACCATGCGCCCCGCCCGGATAGACGGCAAGCTCCGCCTTGTTCCCCGCCGCGATCCAGCGCGTATACATGAAGAGCGAGTCGTCCAGCAGCGCGTCCCGCGTGCCGATGGTGAAGAGCGCGGGCGGCATGTCGTCGAGCCGGGCATGAAGCGGCGAGATGGCCGGATCGCCGAAATCCTGCGTCTCCGGCCATGTCGCATCGCGGAACTTCTCGATATCCACGGTCCGCAGAATGAGCCGCTCGTCGCCGAAGGCGCGCTGGCTCGGCGTCATGGTGAGGTCGAAGGCGCCGAAGACCAGATTGGCGCCCTTGAACCCGGTATAGCCGTGCCGGTCGCGCATCCTGAGCAGAGTGACGGCGGACAGATGGCCGCCCGCGCTTTCGCCGCCGATCGTCATGACGTCCGTGCCGAATTCCGACTTGGCGTTCTTGGCGAGCCACACGGCAGCGCTTTCGCAATCGTCGCCGCCCGCGGGCCAGGGGTTTTCCGGCGCGAGGCGGTATTCCACGCTCACGCAGACGAGCCCCGTCCGGTCGGCGATCCGTTCCAGCATCGGGTCCTGCTGGTCGGATGCGCCAAGCACCCAGCCCCCGCCATGAAGATGCAGATAGACGCCCTTGGGCGTTCCTTCCGGCGCAATCACGCGCAGCGGGATCTTGTTGCCCGCCTTGCCGTCGATCTCGATGATGCGCGCCCGCTCCGATTTCGGCGCGAGCGGGAAGGGGCCTTCGCCCCGGTCGCGCGCATCGCGCACTTCCTGCGCGCCGACCTCCCACCATTCCGGCCCGCCCGTCAGCGTGTCGATGATGACCTGGTTGATGGTCTTCGTCTCCTCGCTCTCGGCATCGGGACCGAAAAGCGACGGATCGAACGGATTGCTGCCTGACATCTTGTTTTCCCTGCGAGTGTTGTTCTTGCGTCTTAATAGACCGGATTTTTCGGGCCGCGTCTAATGCCCGGCGACGATGCGCGGCGGCGATGCCTCAGGGGGCGATGCGCCACTCGAAGCAATCCGCGCCCTCATCCATGCGCCGCGTGACATCGAGCGTCAGCCGCCGGTTATGCGCGGCCTTGGCGCCTTCCCACAGTCCGTTCCACGCATCGAAACAGGCCGGCGTCACGCCCTCCTTGCCGTCCATCATGCGCCAGCTCGCCGTCCGCAGGATCGCGGCCTCGCCATCCTGTTCGCGCGTCACCGGGTCGCCGCCCGCCGCCAGCATGGCCGCCAGATAGTCGGCAAAGCTCGCCGCATCCTTCCCCGCCACGCCCAGCGTTTCGGCGGTCGAGTCATAGGTCTGCATGCCGATCAGCAGCGCCGCTTCATGGCAGAGCGTTCGCATCTCCGCTTCGCCGAACAGCGACACGGCGGCGGGCAGCATGGTACGGATATATTGCACGGCATAATTGCGCTTGGCCTTCACCATGCGCTCTTCCGTCCAGTCCACATGCGGCAGTTTCGCCGGATCGGGGTCCGGCCCGTCCTCGTCGAAGCGGAAGCGCAGGCGTTCCTCGTCGCCGAGCGGGCGGTCCTCCTCGATGAAATAGCCTTCAAGGCACGGGTCGCAGCGTGTGGTGATCTTGGTGCAGACGAAACCGAGCCTGGGGTTGCCGAGCGTCACCCCGCATTGCGCATGAAAGCCGCGCATGAAGGCGATGCTGGTGTCGTTCGGCACCGCGCAGATGGCGGCCCCTTCCCACACCCAGCGCGGTGGCAGGTAGCGTACCCAGGCCTTCTTGTCGCTTTCGGGAATGAACTCGCACTTCACCCCGCCGACATGATTGGCGAGATAGATATATTGCGCACAGGCCACCGCATGCGGCAGGCCGCCAAGGCCCAGGCTCTCGATCCCCGCCTTGAACTTCTCGTTGTGCTGCGTGCGAAAGGTGCGGAAATTGAGTTCGGTGGACGCCTCCGCCCCCTTGAAGGCGGCGGCGCGGATCAGCATCCCCGTCATATAGCGTTGATGCATCTCCGCGCTGGCCCGCCATCCGGCAAGGTCCTGCTTGCTGGTCATTCTTTCCTCCCTGTTTTCCAGGAAGGATAGCGCGTCGGGCGATTCTGTTACACCGCCCGCCTTACACCGCCGCGCTATAGGGCGGGGCCGGGTCGTATTCCATGGCCTTCTGGGTGAGGCGGGCATGGTCGGGGCCGTAAAGCTGCCCCGTCAGCCAGAGCGCCATGTCGATCCCGGCGGAAACGCCCGCCGAGGTGACGAGATTGCCGTCCCGCACATAGCGGATCGCCTCCAGCACCTCGCCCGCATAGCCGCGTTTGCGGAGGTCGGGCACGAATGCCCAATGGGTGGTGACGCGCTTGCCGTCCGTCAGGCCCGCCGCCCCCAGCACCAGCGAGCCGGTGCACACGCTCGTCACCCATTCCGCGCCCTTCGCCTGGGCTTTGAGGAAATCCAGCATGGGCTGGTTGGTTTCTTCGCGCCTTGTGCCGTTGCCGCCGGGAATGAGCAGAATGTCGAGTTGCGGCGCATCGGCAAAGCTGTGCGTGGCGGCGATCTCCATGCCCTTGGCGCAGCGCACCGGCTTGCCGCTTTCCGAAATCAGCAGCACCTCGTGCCGCGCCTCGTCGCCCAGATGGCCGAACACTTCATTGGCCATGGTGAAAACCTCGAAGGGCCCCACGAAATCGAGTTCCTCCGCATCGTCGAAAAGAACGAGGCCGATCTGGCGGCGCTTGGTGTCACTGGACATGCATGTCTCCTGGGCTGGGGGAAAGGGAACCGGACAGGGGCCGTTCGGCCGTGCGGAAGCGTTCGCGATAGCGCTGCGGCGTCACGCCGAGATGGCGCAGAAAGGTCCGGCGCATCCGCTCGCCCGTGCCGAACCCGCTGTCGAGGGCGATGGCGTCGAACGCGGCATGGCCGCCGGCAAGCGCGCGGCAAGCGGCGTCCACCCTTGCGCGCTCCACGAATTGCGCGGGCGTGAACCCCGTTTCCTGCGTGAAGTGCCGTGCGAAACTCCGCTCGCTCATCGCGGCAAGCGCGGCAAGCGCGGGCACGGAAAGTTCCGCCTGCGGATGGTCGGCGATATGCCGGCACACTTTCGCGATGCGCGCATCCTCGGCGCTCTGCGCCGCCAGCTCGGCGGAAAATTGCGACTGCCCGCCCGGCCGCATCAGATACATCACATGGTGCCGCGCCAGCGTCAGCGCCGTGTCGCGCCCGAGATCCTGTTCGATCAGCGCCAGCGCCAGGTCCATGCCCGCCGTCACACCCGCCGACGACCAGATGTCGCCGTCGCGCACATAGATCGCATCCGCATCGACGGTTATGTCGGGAAACCGCGCGGCGAAAATCTCCGCATAGGCCCAATGGGTGGTGGCGCGTTTGCCCTTCAGAAGCCCCGCCGCCGCCAGCAATATCGCCCCGGTACAGATGGAGGCCGTCCGCCGCGCCTGGGCGGCGGCGCGGGCGATGAAATCCGTCAGCCGCTTGTCATGCATGGCGCCCCGGCTGCCGTCGCCGCCGGACACGAGCAGCGTGTCGAGCCCGTCGAGATCGGCGTCCGTCACCTGCCCGATGGAGCGGTCCGCCTGCAGCGCGAGCCCGCTCGTGGTCGCGACCGCGCCGGGCTCCGCCGATACGAGTTCGACCTCATAGGCGGGCCGCCCGTCCGCTCCCCGCGCCGAGGCGAAAAGCTGAACGGGCCCGGCAATGTCGATCACATTGGCCCCCTCATAGCCGATCGTCATGACGCGGCGGGGGGAGGGGGGGGCGGAATTGGCTGGTTTCCTGTTCATGGACGGAAGCCTAGCCCGGCGCGTCTCTGGCAGAAATGACAAAAGACAGGCAAATTCCGCCAAACGGCGGTCGCGGCCTATTGCGGCGTGAAGGTGAAAGTGATTTCCACATACTCGCCGTCGATATAGCTCGGCAGGGGATCGAACGGACCGGCGCGGACGATCGCGGCATATCCCGCCTGGTCGAAGGCCTCGTCGCCCGAGGACTGCACGATCTTCACATCGACGACGGAGCCGTTCTGGGCGACCGTGATCGAAAATTCGGCCGGATGCCTCGGCAGGCCGACATTCATTCTGCCGAGGACCGAGCTGATCTTTTCGCGCATCTTGTTGAGATAGAGGTTGCCGCCGCCCCGGGGGCCGCTTGCGCTCGCGCCGCGGCTCGTTCGCGTGGCGCCATAGCCTTGCGTCACATGCCGCGCCCAGGCCGGCAGCGGGCCGATGGGCTCGTCGCGCTTTTCCGCGGCGCCCTTGTCTTCATTTTCCGCCTGTTTCTCCGGCTTGTCCCGCTCGGCCTGTTCCGTCTGCTTTTCGGCTTCCTCCGGCTTTTCTTCGGCGTCGGGCGCGCCGGTTTCGGGTGCGCCCAGCGGCTCGTCCTGCGCATCGCCGCCCGACCGCATATATTTTGTGTCGATCTTCGGCTGATCGGGCCGGGGTTTTTCCGGTTCGGTCTGCGCCTGGGGTTGCGGCTGGGGTTGCGGCTTGGGGGCCGGCGGCTGCTGCACCAGTTCCACGGGAATGGCGTCCGGCTCGCGCGGGGGAATCTCGGGATCGGCGCGGAAATAAAGCGCCATCAAAAGCGCAAGATTGATCGCAAGGCCCACCGCCAGGCCGAGCACAAAAGGCATATCGGCACGGCGCGGCCGTCGCGGCCCGCCCTGTCGTCCCGGCACGATGCGGCCGAGTTCTGCCTTGCCTGCGCTCACCACACTCAAAATACGAAGATCTCCGGCGACGCCATCAACGGAAAGGCATCATGTGGCGGCCCGCTCTCCCAAACAAGGCGGCGAAAATGGGATTTTTGTCGCTGGGCAGGGGGTGTGAGCAAGGATGAGGTCAACTGCAGCCGCCAGACTAGCCTTTCTTACGGGGATGTGGGCGGCTCATCGGTAGGCGCGACCGGTGCTGATGCATTGGCCTTGGATTTGGGAGCGTATTTCGCAGCGGTCGCGCGAAGGCGCTCGGCTACATTGTATATATCGTCTAGTGACCCAATCGGAATGCGCTCTTCCGATCCTGAATCGAAAAGGCTGATGTATTTAACCGAACGGTTCAGGTGGAGCCGACACAGTGGTTTTCGATTGTTGTCGTCGATGAGAATACCGCAATAGCTTTTCTGATCGCGAATTGTTACTCGCTTTGAGTCGATTGTATCGCGGACAATCGCGCGGACCATGAGGAAGCCTTCACGCTCTTCCTCTGTGGTGACGATTTCTTCCTCGTGCTGCTCGTCATCCATGATGTCGTCGGCATGTCCCTCTGAACTTGCGAGAGCTGAAGACAGCCGATTCTGCACGGAATCCCGAATGACTTCTCGAAATGCTGCGCGGACGAGGTTGGTATATTTCTCGACGATTTGAGAGGTAAAGCGCCCTTCATGGATATTTGCCGCGATAAGTTTGACAAAATCCTCTGACGGGTTGTCGATCAGGGCGGCGATCTCGGACTTAAAGAGAGAAGTGTATTTTAGGCGTTCTGCACTGGCGAGGATGCCATCGACGTCGAACTCGGCTTTCTCGAATTTTTTCAGTTCGGAAAGGGCGAGGTTAGAAAACTCCGCGAGATCAATCGTAAGAAACGGTCTGCCATCCAGCTTATTCGGCTCTTCCAAATCGCTGTAAAACTGGAATTCACGCCCATTGGTTAGAATGGCGAATTTCGCACTGGTAACGGTAAAATAGCGAAAGAGTTGCGCAAGATGTGATTTCTGCAATTGAGTGGTAATAGGTTTGCATTCGACCAGTATGCGTATTTGGTCGTCTACCTTTATGGCGTAGTCGACTTTCTCGCCCTTTTTGCCGACAGCGTCGGCTGTTAATTCCGGTATGACTTCGGCGGGGTTGAAAACGTCATACCCCAAGGCCTGGAAGAAAGGGAGTACGACGGCGGTCTTGACGGCTTCCTCTGTTCCCATCGAATCCGAGTGCTCGCGGACTCGATCGGAAAGTGTTCGAATCTGCTGTTCGATTGTCATGATGATCTCCCCCCGGATTGTGAAGGCTTTGAGCCTTTGGACTACGCTAGGGTAAGTACAGCCTAAATGACAAGCACAACAAATAGGCAAGCCAGACTTTAGGTCGGCACAGAAACCAGTGTCACGACTTACGCGTGGATCGTTGAATCCCCTAAAAGGCTATCGCTTTAGGTAGATAAGGCAGGTAGCGGCAGGGGACTATATGCTTGGTCCTTAGTTTCCCCGCGCCACGGCCAGTCCCGCCCGCGCCAGCGTGACGACGGCGGCGATGGCGCCCACGATCCCCGCCATGAAAAGCAGGAAATTGAGCGTGTTCCAGTCGAACCCGGTCACCCCGGTGCCGCGTCCGCCCGTCAGCGCGGAGAGGGTGGAAGCCACGACATTGGTCCAGCCCGACACCACGAGCCCCCAGAAGACCACCTTCTCGCCGGTCGCGCTCAGCGCGAGTTTCGTCGCGGCTGCTGCGGCGGCGATCATCAGCATGCCGTTCAGCACGCCTTCCATATGCGCCATGCGCCAGGCGCGGATCGTCCCCGGGATCGCCTGCGGCATGGACGGGTCGAGCGTCTGCCCGACAACCGCGCCATAGGGAAAGCCGGCGGCAAAGCCCGCCAGCAGCACCAGCGCCCCGTTGGCGACGAGCAGTCCGAATGTTCTGTTGGTCATGAATGATCCCCTCCCTCTTCTTCTTGAGGGAGAGCATAGCGGGCCCTCAGCCGAGGCGGAAGGCGCAGGTGAAGGCGGAGACCGGCACCCGTCTCTCGGTCCTGAGCGCGCAGCGCTCGATGGCATGGACTTCGAAGCCGTGCCGCTCGGCCATCCCGCGCAAATAGGCTTCGCTGTGCCGGAAGCGCCGCGACGGCCCGATTTCATAACCGGCTTCCGGTTTGCCCTCCGCTTCTTCATTGGAAAAGAAAAACCATCCCCCCGGCGTCAGCACACGGGCAAGGGCGGTGAAGATCGGGTCGAGCTCGCCGATATAGATCAGCGTGTCGCAGGCGATGGCGGTATCGAAGCGGGCGGGAAAGCTCTCGAGCACGCTCACGGCCTCGCCCACGACGACCTCGCGATAAAGCCCCGTCGCCATGGCCGCCGCCGCCATGCGGGGCGAGAGGTCGATCCCGGTCAGATGCGGGCAGCGGGGTTTGAAGGCGGCGCCGGAAAGTCCCGTGCCGCAGCCGATATCGATGGCCTCGCCGCCGGTCGGCGCCCCGCCGCTCGCCGCCCAGGCGTTCTCCGCCGTGGCAAACAGGAGATCGGGGCCGCGATAGCTCAGCGCGCCGGTCATATGCACGTCATAGCGCGCCGCATAGCCGTCGAAGAGATGCCGCACATAGCTGTTGGAGGCCTTGGTGGGCGGCGGGGCCAGGTCGAGTTCGGCCAGCCGGATCGCCGCGCCCCGTCTGTCCGCCGGATCGGCTTCTTTGGCGATTTTGAAATGGTGCGCGGCGCGGGCGGGTTCGTCCACCTGCGCCCAGGCCTCGCCGAGGCGGAAATGCGCCCGCGCATCGCCGGGCCGGATGCGCAGCGCGCGTTCGAAATCGGCAATCGCTTCGGGCGTTTCGTCGGCCTGAAGGCGCGCTTCGCCCAATGCGATCAGCGCGTCCTCGGAGCGTCCGTCGAGATAGCAGGCCTCCCTCAGCGTTTCGATGGCGTCCCCGTGCCGTCCTGCGAGGCTTTGCGCCCGGCCCAGCAGGGTCAGAAGGCGCGGCCCCGCCATGCCGTTTGCGCGCAGGCGCTCCAGCATCGTCACGGCATCTTCCGCCGCGCCGAGTTCGATCAGCCTTTCGCTCAATTCGCCGTGAAACCGGCTCTCCGCGCTCGCGGTCCCCGCCTTCAGCGCAAGCGCAATGGCGGCCTCTTTCTCGCCCTCGGCAATCAGCCGGTCGAGACTGTCGAGAATATGGTCCGGTTCGGCATCCGGTGAGCCGTCTTCGCTATGGGGCAGGGGCATTTGCCGCTTATCCGACAAACAGGGCCGGCACATATCGAACGAACGGGGTGCCGACCGAAAAAAGGCCGGGGCGATCTGCCCCGGCCAATTGCCTATATGGTCCCGAAATGCCGTTCCGGCAAGCGGCTTTATTCGGCCGACGCTTGAACCGGCTTCCGTCAGCCTGTCCCCATTAGCCCGCAAGCGTGCACTTGCCGTTATTGATGACGACCGCGTCGCGTTCCGGCACGCGCGCCCGGAAGGAGATCGTGTTGCCGTCCTTCCACAGATCGACGGCGATCTTGTCGCCGGGTATGACGGGCGCGGAAAAGCGCACGTCGAAGCCCGTGATCTTCGCCGCGTCGTAATCGCAGACCGAGGAGATGATCGCCCGGCAGCAGGTGCCATAGGTGCACAGTCCGTGCAGGATCGGCTTGTCGAAGCCGACCGCCTTGGCGAATTCCGGGTCGGAGTGAAGCGGGTTGCGGTCGCCGGACAGGCGATAGAGCAGCGCCTGGTCAGGCTTGGTTTCCGCTTCCACCGTCTGGTCCGGCGCGCGGTCGGGGATCTGGTGGGGCTGCGGCGCGCCTTCGCGCGGACCGCCGAAACCGCCGTCGCCGCGCGCGAAGATGGTGGATTCGAGCGTGCAGAGCTTGTCCTTGCCCTTTTCCGAAATCACCGTCTCCGTGACGATGATCGCGCCCTTGCCTTCGCCCTTGTCCCAGGCGCCGACGACGCGGCTGTCGGCGGTGATCTGCGCGGCGGCGGGCAGCGGACGATGCAGCGTCAGCTTCTGCTCGCCATGCACCACCATCATGTAATTGATGCCGCTGTCGGCGATCGGGCCGGCGCCCCAGGCGACCACGGTCGCCATGGTCGGCACCGTTTTCAGGTTCTTCTCGTAAACGAAAGAGAGTTCCTTTTCGTCCATCGGGTCGCGCCCGAAGCCGACGCCCAGCGCATAGAGCATGGTTTCGCGGTCGCCATAGCTGAATTCCTGACCGGTCGATTTCAGCGACATGAGGTGATCGTAATTGATCGCCATTATCTTCTTCTCCCCGTTTTCTCCGGCCCCTGACGGCGGGGCCCTGTCTGTTGGGCGCTAGCAAAGCGCGAACGGGAGGGCGGCGCAAGACCGTGGACTGGCCAATAATGCGCGTTGTTTGAAGCGTCTGACGACTATTTCGCGCCGCCGTGCCGCGACCGTCGCGAACCCGTAACAGACTCATGTCATCCATGAAGAATGATTCGCTGCGGCGATTGCCCTTCGATGTCCCGCCGCGCCGAGCCCAACCCGTGCAACTCGCGAGCGAACCGCCATGGCGGCCATGTCCGAGCCCGACTATCTGGAGGCGACCGCGAAGGTCGATCACCGTAACGCCGGATTGCGCGCGCTGGCCGAACGTGTCGGCGATGCCGCGACGGCGCGTGAGGCGGCGATCCGTCTGCACGATTACGTTCGCGACGAGATCCGATTCGGCTTCTGCGCCCAGATGTACGACCAGTCCGCCTCGCAGGTGCTGAAGGCGGGCATCGGATACGGCCTGACCAAATCGACGCTTTTCGTGGCGCTGCTCCGCGCGCTGGGCATTCCCGCCCGTCAGCATTTCGTGGACGTCTCGGCGGACATCCTCCATGGCGTCATGGCGCTGCGCGCGCCCTTTGCCGATCACTGCTATGTCGAGGTACTGCTCGACGAGGGCTGGGTGCGCGTCGACAGTTTCGCCGTCGACCTGGCGATGGCCGAGGCGGGCCGGGCCAGATTGCGCCGGGAAGGCCGGCTCATCGGCTATGGCGTGCATATCGACGGCCTGTCCGTCTGGGACGGCCGCCGCGACGCCTTTTGTCAGTTCGTGGACAATGGCGCGGTGGAGGCGTTCAGCGCGACCGATCGCGGGCTTTATCGCGACATCGACGAGTTCCACGAAAAGGCGGAGGGCTGGAACCGCGTCGGCCTGCTGGCGCGTCTCTTCATGCCCGCCTTCGTCTCCGCCGCCAATGCGCGCTGCGAAGCGCTGCGCCACGCCCCCGGCCGCATCGCCACCGCGGCGGAATAGCCTACCGCTCGCCCAGCACCTTCCAAAGGCTCGTCGCCGTCATCACCGTTTCCTCTCCCACGGTGAAGCTGCCGGAGATGAAGACGATCGCCCGCGTCTTGCGGTCGACCCATGTGCGGCAGGTGACGAGGTCGCCCGTTCTGGCCGTGCCGGTCACGCTGGCCTGCAGGCTCAGCGTCACGCAGCTCTTGCCCTCCGTGGCACGATGGGCCGCGCCGCCCAGATAGGCGTCGGCAAAGGTCATCAGCATGCCTTCATGCAGCTCGCCATATTCGTTCAGATGGCGCTCATCCACATAAAAGGCCGCGACGCGCGTGCCGTCGTCGGTCTCGCGTTCGAAAAGCGGCCCCACATGCGCCTCGAACGGATCGCCCAGGTCCGTCGGCGTGAACCCTTCCGGCGCCGCGCGCGAGACGGGGGAGGGATATGTCTTGCGCCCGCTCATGCCTTGCCCCCGTTTTCGCCCGGCTCGCTCTCCAGGCCGTAAATGCCGCTGGCCGTCATCAATATGCGGCTCCCCACCGTGAACCGGCCGGACAGGAAGAGCACGCTGCGCGTCGCGCGCGTCACCTCCGCCTCGCCCGTCACCACGTCGCCGAGTTCGCCCGCGCTCACGAAATCGCAATTGAACGAAAGCGTCCTGGCCCGCATCCCCGGCGCGCGCGCCGCCGCCTCGGCCTGCGCCGCCTCGCCCATGGCCAGCGAGGCGAGCGACATCGTCATGCCGCCATGCATCCGGTCGATACCGTTCAGGTGATGCGGCGCAATGCGCATCGCGAAACGCACGCCGTCCGGGCGCTGCTGGCGGTGGATCGGCCCGGTATAGGCGCCATATCCGGTCTCGCGGATCGGCTCGCCGGCCAGCTCGGGGTCTTTCGGGGGATAGGTGAAATCGGTCACAAGCTACTGTCTGGACTGGAGGTGGAAGACGGCGTTTGTCTAACCTCTGGATCGGCGCGGCACAAGAAACATGCGGAAAGGGCGATTTCCCTCATGAAACAGGCAACCGGCATCATCGCCGTGGAGACGAAGGGGCAGGGCTTCACCGACGTCACGCGCGACATCCTGCGCTGGGCGGGCGAAGCGGGGATGCGCGAAGGGCTGCTCACCCTTTTCATCCGCCACACCTCGGCCTCGCTCCTCATTCAGGAAAACGCCGATCCGGACGTGCTGGCCGATCTCGGCGATGCGCTGGACCGGCTGGCGCCCCGCGACGGCGGCTGGCGGCACGACGCGGAAGGGCCCGACGATATGCCCGCCCATATTCGCGCCGCGCTCACCCAGACGCATCTGGCGATACCGCTCATCGGCGGCCGTCTGGCGCTGGGCACCTGGCAGGGGATCTATCTCGTGGAGCATCGCGACAGGCCCCATCGGCGGGAACTGGCGTTGCATCTGATCGGCGAGTGAGGGGGCGGCTCGAAAGGCGTGAAAAGGACCCGGCCCGTCCGGGGGGTGGGGTGTGGGCCGGGCCCTTTTCTTCCGGTGCCCTTTCAAACTGGGGGGCAAGACCAGGACACCGGAAATGCTGTGCGTTTTATTTGTCGGCGGGCGGTGTCTTTCAGACGCCGGGGGCCGTGCTGCGCGGGCCGGGCTGGACCACGCCGATCCAGCGCGTCGGCACGCCGGCCTTTTCAAGCTCGTCCACCACCGAGAACAGGCGCTTGCGGGTCAGCTCGCGCGGCGCATGTTCGGAAGCGTCGAGTCCGGCGGCGGAGACCGTGATCTGCTGCAGCCCGCCGACCTCTATTTCCTCGGCGGCCGCGTTGATGGCGCGGCGGGCCTCGTCGGTCAGGGCGGCGCCGTTTTTCCGGAAATAGATCGGATAGGTGATCTGCTTCCCGTCATTCTGGGTAAGCACCACCGGCGAATAGCCGCCGGTCGCCGCCATGGCGGTGATGACGACCGCGCGCTCCTCCACGGGGCTGCGCGTCAGATCCTGCTCCGACGCGCTATGGGGTCCGGCCGCCAGCGCCCCCGTCGCGGCAAGCGTCGTCGCGCCCGCGGCAATGGTCGCGGCAGTCAGCGTAATGGCCGTCAGCGTCAGCATCCGTTTCATCTCTCGCCCCTTCCTGCCCGGCGGAAGTGCCGGTGCATTTCTGCGAAACCAGTTGTTCGATGCTGCAAATCTGGGCTGCGAATGTGGCCGGGGAGAGTGGGGGAACCGGCGTAAGGTGGGAAATTTTGAGGCGATTCTGCGGCGGGCCTCTCCGGCGGAACGCCGGATTCGCGGATTGTTCACCCCGCCTGACGTAGCGCCGACCGGCCCTGGCGGGGAGATTCCGCTTTGCGCCCCCCGTCCGGCCCGTTATGTTGCGGCCCCAAAAGGCGGGTTCGAAAAAGGCACCAAGACCTTCGCAGCCGGCTTTGGAACACCCGCCTCATTCAGAAGCAGATTTTCGGGAGAGCCCCCATGAGCAGAGAAGCAGTGATCGTGTCCACCGCCCGTACCGGCCTGGCCAAGTCCGGCCGCGGCGGTTTCAACATCACCCATGGCGCCGCGATGGGCGGCCACGCCATCAAGCACGCCGTCCAGCGCGCGGGCATCGAGCCGGGCGACGTCGAGGACGTGATCATGGGCTGCGGCCAGCCGGAAGGCGCCACGGGCCAGAACGTCGCGCGCACCGCCGCCATCTGGGCCGGCTGCCCGGTCACGACGTCCGGCACCACGGTCAACCGTTTCTGCTCGTCGGGCCTCCAGACCATCGCCATGGCCTCGGGCCGCGTGGTCAATGAAGGCGTGCCGGTCGCCATCGGCGCGGGCGTCGAGTCCATCTCGCTGGTGCAGCTCGGCGGCATGAACCTCAACCACATCACCGAAGAGCATCTGATGGCCACCAAGCCGGAGCTCTGGATGTCGATGCTGGAAACGGCCGAACTCGTGGCCGAGCGCTATGGCGTCTCCCGCGAGGCGCAGGACGAATATGCGCTGCGCAGCCAGCAGCGTATCGCCGCCGCGCAGGAAAACGGCATCTTCAAGGACGAAATCGTCCCGATGCAGACCAAGATGAAGCAGGTCAACAAGGAAACCGGCGAAGAAACCATCGTCGACTATCTTGTCGATCGCGACGAGTGCAACCGTCCCGGCACCACGCTGGAATCGCTCCAGGGCCTGAAGCCGGTCTTCAAGGGCGGCCAGAAGGTGAAGGAAGGCAAGTACGTCACCGCCGGTAACGCCTCGCAGCTTTCCGACGGCGCCGCCGCCGTGGTCATCATGGAAGGCAAGGAAGCCGAGAAGCGCGGCCTGAAGCCGCTCGGCGCCTTCCGCGGTTTCGCGGTCGCCGGTTGCGAGCCCGACGAAATGGGCATCGGCCCGGTCTTCGCCGTGCCGCGCCTTCTGGAGCGCGCGGGCCTCAAGGTCGACGACATCGACCTGTGGGAGCTGAACGAAGCCTTTGCCAGCCAGTGCCTCTACTGCCGCGACACGCTGGGCATCGACCCGGAGAAGTACAACGTCAATGGCGGCTCCATCGCCATCGGCCATCCCTACGGCATGACCGGCGCCCGCTGCACCGGCCACATCCTTCTCGAAGGCCAGCGCCGCAAGGCCGCCGGCCAGAACGTGAAATACGGTGTGGTCACCATGTGCATCGGCGGTGGCATGGGCGCCGCCGGCCTGTTCGAGATTTTCTAATCTCGAAACAGGACGGCTAAGGCGCCCATGACTCAAAGTTGCTGACATCACGAAGGTGATGTCAGCGGGCGCCGCGGGTCTCTTTGAAATCTTCTGATTTCAAAGAGACCGCAAAAGCGCCCATGAACTAACTATCGCTGAAATCGCTTGAGCGATTTCAGCGGGCGCTGCGACCCGAAACGATTCAAGGCCTGCGGATAACCCCGCAGGCCTTTTTTCATCCTTCAGTGTCATCCCGGGCTTGTCCCGGGACCCAGGGGCGACAAGCGCCGTGCATGCGGCCCTGGACCCCGGCATGAAGCCGGGGTGACGCATCTGTCTTTCCTTTCCGGCCCGCATCGCCTGTATGCTGCGCGCACAAGCATCCACGGGAGGAACCATGCGCTATTTCGACGATTTCGAAATCGGGGAACGTCACGACATTCCGGCATCCTACGAGATGACGCGCGACGAGATCGTCTCATTCGCGGGCAAATGGGACCCGCAGCCCTTTCACGTGGATGAGGAGGCCGCGGCAAAATCCGTCTACGGCACGCTGACGGCCTGCGGCACGCATATCCAGGCGGTCGTGCTCTGGCTCGCCGCGCGCCTGCCCGAAGAGACCGCCGTCATTGGTGCGCTCGGCTATGACGAGGTCCGCTTTCTCAAGCCCGCAAGGCTCGGTGACACGCTCCGCCTCGCCATCGAATGCATCGAGACCAAACCCTCCTCGTCGAAGCCCGACCGGGGCGTGGTGAAGAACCGCCACATCCTGATGAACCGGGACGGCGAAACGATCTTCACCCAGATCACGACGCTTCTCATCGCAAGAAACGGATGAGAAGCAGAAGATGACATGATCGGCGGCGCGGACACATGAGGTGGTTTTCCCCTCGGTGTCATCCTGCCGGGCCATCCACGTCTTTGCGCCGGAACGAGGCACGACGCGGCAGCGTCAAACTCCGGTGTCATCCCGGCGAAAGCCGGGACCCACTCGCAAAATCCGCCTGCCGCAGCAACTGCTAATGGATCCCGGCCACCTTCACATGCAAAGAGGGCCGGGATGACGCATTTTTTCTTGTCTTTTATTTTTCCGACGACAGCGTGGCTGTAGGGCTTGCTTCGAGCAGCAAAAAAGTTGGCAGCATGAACGATGAGATAAATCGAAAATGGTCTGAACTGGTCTCGCGTGTAGAAGCTCTCGATATCGAGAGACGTCACCTGGCAATGAGAAGTAACCGAAATCCAGCGAATGACTATCTCCACATGAAGTCGATGGATGTGATCCAGCGCCATAGTGAAGCGTGCAAGGCTCCATCAGATTTCACAGAAAGACATGGCATCTACGTTCGCTGAGGGTGACATGAGGGACTGCGAGTATCGACAGACCAAAAAAAGCGCCGGAACCCCGAAAGGTCCCGGCGCAAGTGCCCTCTCCCCCAAGAGGCAGCTGAGGGCGGGAGGTTAGAGTCCCAGAACGAGCTTCGCCATGATGTTGCGCTGAACCTCGTTCGAGCCGCCATAGATCGAGGCGGCGCGGTTGTTGAGATAGCTCGGCATGAAGACCATGCCGTCCGCGGGCCCGATGGGTGCCACATTGGAGCCGGGCTCGCGCGCATCCATCTGATCCACGCCCGCATAATAGGCGATGGTCTCGATGGCGATTTCGTCGAGGCGCTGGCGCATCTCCGTGCCCTTGGTCTTGAGCATGGAGGAGGCGGGGCCGGGGTTCTTCCCGCCCGCCAGTTCCGCCATCACGCGGTGTTCCGTCATCTCGATGGATTTGAGTTCGATCTCGGCTTCCGAGAGCTTGCGCGAGAACGTGCCGTCGTCGATCAGCCGCTCGCCCGTGCCCGCCTTCTCGGCGGAGGCGACGGCGCGGATTTTTTCGACGCCTTCCCAAAGCCCCGGCGCCGACGAGCCGCCGCGCTCGAACTCCAGCAGATATTTCGCGACCGTCCAGCCCTGGTTTTCCTCGCCCACGCGGTTCGTCGCCGGCACGCGCACATCGTCGAAAAAGACCTGGTTCACTTCATGCTCGCCCGCCAGCGTGATGATCGGATCGATCTTGATGCCCGGCGTGTCCATGTCGATCAGCACGAAGGTGATGCCTTCCTGTGGCTTGCCCGAATTGTCGGTGCGCACCAGGCAGAACATGCGATTGGCGAAATGCGCATGCGTCGTCCAGATCTTCGTGCCGTTGATGACATACTCGTCGCCCTCGCGCACCGCCTTGCATTGCAGCGAGGCAAGGTCGGAGCCCGATCCGGGTTCGGAATATCCCTGACACCAATAGTCCTCGCCGGAAAGGATGCGCGGCAGGTAGAACTCTTTCTGCGCCTTGGTGCCGAACTTCATCAGCATCGGCCCGCACATGCGAAGCCCCATGGGCGACAGATGCGGCGTGCCCGCCCGCGCGCATTCCGACGCGAAGATATATTTCTGCATCTCCGTCCAGCCCGTACCGCCATATTCGGCGGGCCAGTTGGGCGCCACCCAGCCTTTCTCGTAGAGCACTTTCTGCCAGGCGAGATTCCACTGCTTGTCGGTGAAGACCGAGGTGGTGAGCTTGCCCGCCTCGCGCAGTTCCGGCGTCAGCTTCTCGTCGAGAAAGGCGCGAACCTCGTCGCGGAAGGCCGCGTCCTCGGGCTTGAAATAGAGATCCATTGTTCTTCTTCTGTCGCTGTCGGATGTGAGCTATCGCAGGCAGTCTGTCGAGACTCCCATCCGGCGGCAAGCCTGATTGGCGGGCGTGTCGGGCATCCGGCGGACGGCCGACCCTGCGGCACCGGCCAGCGCGCGCACCATCGGACGTACCGTCGGCCTGACGAAAGGCGACACCTGCACGCCGCATTGGTCCTGCAATTTTTTCGGCAAAAGATCGATCGCCGCCTGCGTCACGAGCCGCTGCATCGGCTTGCCTGCTGCGCCCAGCGGCGTCGCATTGCGCACCAGCGCCAGGAATTCGTGCACCGTCTCGTTCGCATAGAGCTTCGGCGTCATCTCCTCCATATAGGCTTCCGCCTCCGCCTTCGAGGTCGGCACCCATTCCGCGCCGAAGCCCTTGCCGATGATTTCGCCCTCGCGGAAATAGCGGTCCTGATCCTCAAGCGAGAGCTTCGGGTCGGCATAGCGGATATAGGAATTGAGGAAGCCCCAGGCCGCCGTCACATGCACCCATGTCAGCAGTTCGGGCTGCATGGCGCGATAGGGGTCGCCGTCATGCGTGGTGCCGGTCACGCGCTCATGCATGCGCGTCACGCGGTCGAAGGTCGTCTCGGCCACCTTGGTCGGGCCATAGGTCACGCAGGCCGCCGCCATGCCGGTGCGCTCCATGCGCTTGATCGGGTCGACCTTGAAGGTCGAGTGATCCCACACGCCCGCGCGCACATGCTTTTCCGACAGTTCGAGGATCACGGCGGCGATCCCGCCCACCGCGCTCACCACCGGATTGGCGCTCACCTTCCAGCCCATGGAGCCGGGGCCCAGCAGGCCGGGATCGCCTTCCGGGCTCAGGAAATCGATCCCCGGAAACGGCGATCCGGATTTGCGCGCGCGCGGTGCCGTTTCGGCATGGTCGCGTTTCAGCATGGGGGTGTCGCTCTGGACTGACATGGATGGCCTCCTCCGCCGGATTCCTGACGGCATTTGCATGCCGCGAACTCCCCTCAATATAATCCAAGTAATTACTCGGAAAACTCGGATTTGGAAGCGCGCCGAAGGCCGCTCTCACGGTTCCGCCGGAAAGGCGCCAAGTGACTGAATATAAAGCCAAAAAAAGGCCGAAACAGGCCCGCTCCCGGGCCAGTTTCGATGCGATACTGGACGCCACGGCTCGGCTTTTGGCGCGGCGCGGATATGAGGATCTGACCACCAACCGCATCGCCGAGCAGGCGGGCGTCGGCATCGGCACGCTCTACGACTTCTTTCCCAACAAGGAGGCGGTGGTCGCCGAACTCACGGGCCGGCTGATGGCGGGCGTGGTGGAGAATATGGAGCAGGCCTTCGCCGAGGCGAGCCGGATGGAGGATCCATGGGCGGGCGTCCGGCACATGGTGACGGTGGCCGTCGGCTCGCTGGTGGAAGAGCGCGCCGTCTTTCGCGTATTGCTGCGTCAGGTGCCCTTCGTGCCGCAACTGCCGGTCATGGTGTCTTCGCGCGAGGCGATGGCCGCGCTTTCCCAGCGCGTACGCATCGCGGCGGGCGGCGCGCTCGACCTGCCCATGCCGGAGGAGGACGCCTGGCTGATTTCGGAAATGCTCTACAACGCCCTGCTCGAGATCGCCTTCCTCGACATCGGCCCCGAACGCCGCCAAATGCTCACGCGCGAACTCGCCCGCCTCACCTACCGCATGGCGGTCGGGCGCGATCCGGAGGCGTAACCCACACCCTCGGTGTCATCCCGGCGCCTGTCCCCGCGAAAGCCGGGAACCCGGAACCCGTTGGCGGTCGCGGCAAACGACAACCTCATCCTGAGGAGGGCCGCGGGCCCGTCTCGAAGGAGGGCGGCACGCCTTTGCGCCTCGCCCTTCGAGACGCGGACTTGCGTCCGCTCCTCAGGGTGAGGCGCAGAACGGTGAGGGTGCCCTCAAAGCCCCAGCACGGCCTTCGCCATGATGTTGCGCTGGACCTCGTTCGAGCCGCCGAAGATCGTCTGCGCGCGGGTGTTGAGATATTTCGGCATCACCATCAGCGTATGGTCCGGTCCCACCGGCGGCACATTCGCGCCCCAGGTGCGGGCCTCGAGCACATCGGGCTGTGCGTAATAGGCGATCGCCTCCACCGCGAGCTCGGTGATCTTCTGGTTGGTGTCGGCACCCTTGAGCTTGATGATCGAGGCCGCCGCGCCCGGGTTCTGCCCGTTCGACAGCTGCGACATGATGCGGTGTTCGGTGAACTCCACCGAGGTCACTTCCACTTCCGTCTCGTCGATCTTGCGGCGGAAGGCCGGATCGTCGATCAGCTTGGCGCCGTCGCTGGCGTTTTCGGTGCTCGCCATCTTGCGCAGCCTGTTCAGCGCATTGCGCAGCGCCGCGCCATGCGCCGCGCCGCCGCGTTCGAATTCGAGCAGATATTTCGCGACCGTCCAGCCTTCGTTTTCCTTGCCGACGCGGTTCGACTTCGGCACGCGCACATCGTCGAAAAAGACCTGGTTCACTTCATGGTCGCCCGCCAGCGTGATGATCGGGTCGATGGTGATGCCTTCCGCCGGGAACTCGTCGATCAGGATGAAGGAAATGCCCTGCTGCTTCTTTTCCGCGTTCGGGTCGGTGCGCACGAGGCAGAACATCTTGTTCGACTGATGCGCGCCCGTGGTCCAGATCTTCGTGCCGTTGATGATGTAGTCGTCGCCGTCCGACGTCGCCTTGCACTGGAGCGAGGCAAGGTCCGAGCCCGAGCCCGGTTCCGAATAGCCCTGGCACCACCAGTCCGTGCCGTCGAGAATGCGCGGCAGGTAATGGTCGAGCTGTTCCTTGGTGCCGTGGCCCATCAGCGTCGGCCCGACCATGGAAAGCCCCATATTGGAGCCCGCCGGCGCGCCCGCGGCGGAGCATTCCGACGCCCAGATGAAGCGCTGCATCACGTTGAAGCCCGCGCCGCCATATTTCTTCGGCCAGCTCGGCGCCGCCCAGCCGCGCTTGTGGAGCCGCTTCAGCCATTCCACCCGCAAATCCTGGTCGGCCAGAATGCCGGGCGTCAGCTTCGCATGGGCTTTCAGATCGTCCGTGAGGTTTTCCTTCAGGAATGTGCGCACCTCGTCCCGGAACGCGACATCCTCTTCCCGCATGGCGAGATCCATGATGATCCTCCCTCTTTCTTTATTCGGCTTTTGTTGTTCTTTTGGCGGCAATGCCTTGTTCGGCCTGCCTCTTGCCCGAATTATAGGCGATACTGACTTTTTGTCGCCAACTTCCCGTAGCGTCCCGCCGGGGCCGCGATCGGGCGTTCCGGCAGACGAAATCCCGTGCCACCTCCCGCGCCGTCCGGAGACAGCCCCTGAATGCAATTTGCCAATGAGTTCATCCTCGTCGCCGGCGCCATGGTCACTTTCGCGATTTTCGCAGGGGTGGCCTCTTCGCGGGTCGGCGCGCCGCTGCTGCTCGTCTTTCTGGCGCTGGGCATGCTGGCGGGCGAGGACGGGCTGGGCGGCATCCGCTTCGACGATTTTTCGCTCGCCTATCTGGCGGGTTCCATCGGCCTTGCGCTCATCCTGTTCGACGGCGGGCTCCGGACCACGCGCGAGGCGCTGTCGCGCGCCTTTTCGGTCTCGGTGGTGCTGGCCACGCTGGGCGTCGTCGTCACCGCGGGGATCACCGGCGCCACCGCCTGGCTGGTCTTCGATACGGGTTGGCCGACCGCGCTGCTGATCGGCGCCATCGTCGGCTCCACCGATGCGGCGGCGGTGTTCTTCCTGCTCCATCTGAAGGGCCTGCGCCTGCGCCCGCGCGTTGCCGCCACGCTGGAAGTGGAATCGGGCCTCAACGACCCGATGGCGATTTTCCTGACGCTCGCCTTCGTCGCGGTCCTGTCGGCGGGCGGTGTCGCCGCGACCGGGGCGGACTGGCAGGCGCAAGGGCTCGACCTCGCGCTCGATCTCGGCCTCGACTTCGTCTGGCAGTTCGCGGGCGGCGTGGTGTTCGGCGTCGTCGGCGGCGCGCTGGTGCGCCGTGCGGTCAACCGGCTGAACCTCTCGCCCGGGCTTTACCCCATTCTGGCGGTCGCGCTGGGCCTCGTCGTCTTCGGCGCCGCGCAGAGCCTCGGCGCGAGCGGCTTTCTGGCGATCTTTCTGGTCGGCTTCACGCTGGGCAATGCGCCGCACCGCGCCACCAACGAGATCAGCCGCTTTTCCGACGGTCTCGCCTGGCTCTCCCAGATCGTCATGTTCCTGATGATGGGCCTCCTGGTCACCCCCACCGACCTGATGCCGATTCTGCTGCCCTCGCTGGCGATCTCCGCCATGCTCATTCTCGTCGCCCGTCCCGTGGCGACGCTGCTCTGCCTCGGCCCCTTCGGCTACACCCGGCGCGAACTCGGCTTCGTCTCCTGGGTGGGCCTGCGCGGCGTGGTGCCCATCTTTCTCGGCACGATCCCGGTGCTGGAAAGCGTTCCCTTCGCGCATGAAATATTCGGCGTCGTCTTCATCGTCGTCCTGACCTCGCTCGTCGTGCAGGGCTGGACCATCGGCGTCGTCGCGCGGCTCACCGGCGTCGAACTGCCGCCGCGCCCGCATGCCCGCTCCCGCGCCGAACTCGACCTGCCCATGCAGGCGGGCCGTGCCGTGCTGGCCTATACGGTCGACCCGATGAGCCTTGTCGCCCGCCGCCCCATGCGCCGCGTGCCGCTGCCCGCCGATACCGAAATCATTTCCGTCATGCGCGAGGGCGCCGTGCATCAGGGCCTTCCCGCCGACGGCCTCAAGCCCGACGATTTCGTGCTGCTGCTCGCCTCGGGCGGCAAGACGGCGCAGTTCGACCGCCTGTTCGGCGCGCGGCGGCTGCGCCGCGAGGCCTCCGATCCCGTGACCATCGATTTCGAACTCGACCCGGAAGCCGACGCGGCGCAGGTGGCCGAACTTTACGGCTTCGGCCTCACGCCGCATGAGGCCGAGCATTCGATCGCCGATCTCATGCGCTCGCGTCTGGGCGACAAGAGCCTGGCGTCGGGCGCAAAGCTCGCGCTCGGATCGGTGGAACTCGTCGTGCTCGCCGTGGAGGGAGAGCGCGTCACGCGCCTCGGCGTCGATCTCGAACCGGCCCTGCCGGCAACGCTTCTCTCCCGCCTGCGCCTGCGCTGGCAGGAAACCTGGCAATCGATCCGCGACACCTTCTTCGTCGATGGCGGCGGAACCTGATTTCCTGCGTCATTGCGAGGAGCGGAGCGACGAAGCAATCCAGCACTGAGCCGGCCGCTCTGGATTGCCGCGCGCCCTGTCGGGCGCTCGCAATGACGGTTCAGGGGCAGAGATTCGCCTCCACCCCCGCGCCTCATCCTGAGGAGGGCCGAAGGCCCGTCTCGAAGGACGAGGCCCCCAAAGGCCCCCGAAGCACGAAACCAACCCCGCCATTTCTCTTCCCGCCCCGCTCGGTCTAAGGTGCCGCCACCAAAACAATCGTTCAGGGAGGCTGAAATGGATCTGCAACTCAAGGGCAAGAAAGCCATCGTCACGGGCGGCACGCGCGGTATCGGCCGCGCCATCGCGGAAACGCTGGCCGCCGAAGGCGCCGACATCGCGCTCTGTGCCCGCAATCGGGATCAGGTGGACGAGGCCGTCGCCGCGCTCAAGGCCAAGGGCGTGAATGCCTGGGGCGGCGTCGCCGACATCGCCGACGGCGCGGGCCTCAGGGCCTGGATCGAAAAGGCAGCCAATGACATGGGCGGTCTCGATATCCTGATCGCCAACGCCTCCGCGCTCGCCAACGGCATGGACGAGGAAAGCTGGCGCAAATGTTTCGAGATCGACGTCATGGGCGCGGTGCACGCCTTCGAGGCGGCGGCCCCCTTCCTTGAAAAGGCGGCGGAAAAGAACGGCGATGCGTCGGCCATCTTCATCTCGTCCATCTCCGCGGCGGAGACGCGCGGCGGCAATGCCTATGGCGCGCTGAAGGCCTCGCAGATCCATCTGGCGAAGGGGCTTGCCAAGGCCAATGCGGCAAAGCATGTGCGCGTGAACACGGTCTCGCCCGGCACCGTCTATTTCAAGGGCGGTGTCTGGGACATGATCGAGCAGCACATGCCCGACGTCTTCAAGGATGCCATGGCCGGCAACCCCACGGGCCGCATGGCGACGCCGCAGGACATCGCGAACGCCGCCGTCTTCCTGTCGAGCCCCATGTCCTCCTTCACCACCGGCATCAACATGGTGGTCGACGGTGCCATGACCACCCGCGTCAACTTCTGACGCGGGTAAGATCGCAAGAAAGTGACCACCCGCGTCAACTTCTGATCTCACCTAAACTGTCATCCCGGCCCTGTGCCGGGATCCAGGGGCCGCAAATGCGGAATATGCGGCTCTGGACCCCGGGACGTAGCCCGGGGTGACAAAAGAGGGAAGGTTACTCGGCAAGCGCATCCAACGCCGTGCATCGACTACCCGCGCGGCGTCCCGGCGAATTCGCCGATCCGGTCGTCGAGATCGGCGAGGTCGGCCTTGACCTGCCGCACGGCGAAGGCGAGCGAGAAGATGCGCGACATGAGTTCGGTCGGCAGCGCATCGTTCTCCTTGTTCGCGCGGAAAGCGGCCATCCCCTCCTCGAAGCGCTGGAAGCTCTCTTCCCAGCCATCGGCGGGCGCAATGGCGCGGCCGGCTTCCAGCGCATCGGCCTGCGCGCTCAGATGGGCGGCGACGCTCCGGCCCAGATTGTCGAAGATCGCGCCGAGCTGCCGGTCGGCTTCCGGCGGCCAGGGCTCGCGCGTCGCCCGCGCGATCATGATGAGGTTCACCCGCACGCGCCGCGCCGTGCGCACCAGCGCGTCGGGCGCGGTGCCGCCGGTCAGCCGCGCCGCCCGCTCGCCGGAGCTTTCCTCCGCCAGCGTGACGGATGTCTTGATGAGATCCCGGCTCGTCTCGATGAGTTCGCTCAGCGCGGCGTCGTCGCGCGGCTCATGCAGCCCCTTCATGTCGATGGCGAGCATGCCGGAAAGCTGGCGTAGCAGCGCCGCGATGCGCTTCACCAATGACCGGTGCGCCCGTTCCGGCAGCACGGTCAGCGCCACGAGAACGCCGATGGCCCCGCCGATCAGGATTTCGACGACGCGGTCGAGCGCGGCGGCCAGCGCCGAGACGCCGGGCTGCGGCACGATGAGTGTGATGATCGCGGTGATGGGCGCCACGCGAAAGCGCGCATCCAGGCTCACCACATAGGCCGATGCGCCGATGGCAAGCGCCAGCCGTACCCATTGGTAATCCGGCCCCACCGGAATGAGCGTGACGAGAAAGCCGAGCCCGGCGCCCAGCGCCGTCCCGATGAAGCGTTCCCGCGCCGCCTTCAGCGAACCGCCGATATTGCCCTGCATGACGATGACGGCGGTGATGACGGTCCAATAGCCGAAGGGAAGCGCCAGAAGCCGGGCAAGCCCATAGGCGATGAGCGCGGCGATCACCACCCGCAGTGCAAAGCGAAGTCCCGCCGGGTTGAACCGGTAGAGCAGGGGCAGGGCGTTGCGAAGCCCCGTCTTTATCGCCTTGAGCCTCATCGCCTCATGCTTTCTTGGCGCTCGTCCACTTCATGTCCTGACCATACTCCAACTGTCACCCCGGCTACATTTGAAATGCAGGGACTGGCCGGGGTGACAGGGTTTGATTGGCCGTGCAGACTTTTTTCCAACCCTCGGTGTCATCCCGGCGAAAGCCGGGACCCATTGGCGGTTGCGGCAAGCGGCTATTGCGAGTGGGCCCCGGCAACAAGTGCCGGGGCGACACTTGTTTGTCCGGCTGCATCATCCACAAGGCATGCTGTCATCCCGGGCCCTCCTGGCATGTGAAGGTGGCCGGGCCCCAGGGCTGACAGGGAGGTGGAGGTCTTACCCTCCAAGCGCCATCCAGCGCCGCATCGCGCGGCGGGCGAAAATTTCCTGCGCCGCGAGCGACGCCTCGATCTGCGGTTCGATCAGCGCCTCGATCTCGGCCTTGGCGCAGCCCAGCTCTTTGGCGCGGAACCCGGACCAGCCGTCGAGTATCTCCCGCGTCACTTCCAGATGGAACTGGAAGGCATAGGTCAGCGCGCCGATCCGGAAGGACTGGCTCGGACACCCCGCCCGCGTCGAAAGCGGCACGACGCCTCCCGGCAGGTCGCCGGGCAAATCGCCGGGCATGTCGAAAGTGTCGCCATGCCACTGCATCAGGCGGAGTTCGGGCTCGGCGTCGCAAAGCAGCGGATCGCCCGCGGCGTCCGGCAGCCATGTCTGCGGCAGGAACCCCCATTCCTCGCGCCGTTCGAGCTTCTCTTTCATCTTGTAGACGGGTGCGCCGAAAGCGCTGGCGACGAGCTGCGCCCCGAGGCACACCCCCATCGCCGGCTTCTTCGCCTCATGGAAACGGCGTAGCAGCGCCCGCGTCTTTTCCATGAAGGGATATTGCGCGTCCTCGTAAACGCCCATCGCGCCGCCCAGCACGACGACCGCGTCGAACCCGTCCGGCGTCTCCGGCACGTCGCGCCGCGCGCCGCTCGCCATGTCCAGCTTGTCGGTGGTGAGGATGAGCGTCGCATCCGCCCCTTGCCGCGAGGCTTCGTCGAGCAGCACGCCGGGGCCGGAATCCTTCGCATTCACGAGATAGAGAATATGCATGGGCCGTTCATTTCAGCCCAGTCGCGCGGAAAAGACCAGACCCGTCGATTCCGCGCAGCCTGTCACGAAACTGATACGCATTCCGGGCAATTTCCCTCCCATTCCGTCGCATGCGCCCGATGCGCCCTTTGCGACCCTGACATGGGGAAATGGACCGTGAATATCCGCTCGCTTACCGCCGCGCTCGCCGGAGCGCTGATGGCCACCACCGCGCTTTCCGCGGCCGCGATGGCCGCCGAACTGGTCATGGAGCCTCTGGGCACCCATGCCACCGGCATTTTCGATGAAGGCGCTTCCGAGATCGTCACCTATGACGCCACGGCGCAACGCCTTTATGTGGTCAATGCGGATGCGAAGACCGTCGATATTCTGGACATCTCCGACCCGTCCAGGCTGAAGGAAGCGGGCAAGCTCGACGCCGCCGCGCTCGGCAAGCAGGGCACCTCCGTCGCCGTGCATGACGGCCTCATCGCCGTCGCGATCTCCGCCGATCCGAAAACGGCCAATGGCAAGCTCGGTTTCTTCGATGCGCAGGGCAAGCTCCTGAACGCCGTCGATGTGGGCGCCAATCCCGATATGGTCACCTTCACGCCCGACGGAAAATATGCGCTCGTCGCCAATGAGGGCGAGCCGAACGACGCCTACACCGTCGATCCCGTCGGCTCCGTCTCGGTCGTCGATCTGACGGGCGGCGTGGAAAACGCGACGGTGAAGACCGCGGGCTTCGAGGCGTTCGACGGCAAGCCGCTGCCCAAGGGTCTTCGCATCGCCAAGCCGGGCGCCACGGTCTCGCAGGATATGGAGCCGGAATATATCGCGGTGTCGAAGGACGGCCGGACGGCCTGGGTCACGCTCCAGGAAAACAACGGTATCGCCATCCTCGACATTCCCTCCGCCATCGTGAAGAAAATGGTCGGCCTGGGCTACAAGGACTGGTCGAAAAGCGCGCTCGATCCCTCCAACAAGGATGGCGGCGTGCGCATTCAGCCCTGGCCGGTCTGGGGCATGTACCAGCCGGATTCCATCGCGGCCTTCGAGGCGGACGGCAAGACCTATCTCGTGATCGCGAATGAGGGCGATGCGCGCGACTATGACGGGTTTTCCGAAGAAACCCGGGTGAAGAAGCTCGACCTCGACCCCACGGTCTTCCCGCCGGAGAAGAACCTGCAGAACGACGCGCAGCTCGGCCGCCTCAAGGTCACCACGACCATGGGCGACGAAAACGGCGACGGCAAATATGAGAAGCTCTACGCCTTTGGCGGGCGTTCCTTCTCGATCCTGGATGCCGACGGCACGATGATCTTCGATTCCGGCGACGATCTGGAACGCCGGACCGCCCGGGCGCTGCCGGGCCAGTTCAACAACGACAATGACGAGAACAAGCCCGATGGCCGTTCCGACGACAAGGGCCCCGAGCCCGAAGGCGTCGCGGTGGGCGAGGTCGATGGCGTGACCTATGCCTTTATCGGTCTGGAGCGCATCGGCGGCATCATGGCCTATGACGTGTCCGACCCGGCCCGGCCGCGTTTCGCCGGCTATGTGAACACGCGCAATTTCAAGGTGGAGCCCGAGGCGGGCAAGGCCGCGGGCGATGTCGGGCCGGAAGGCATGGCCTTCATCCCGGCGGCGAGTTCGCCCAATGGCGAGCCGCTGCTGGCCGTCGGCTTTGAAGTGTCCGGCTCCACCACGATCTACAGCCTGAAGCCGAAGAAATAACCGGCGCGCGGGACAGCCGCTTTCGGTCAGGGCCGGTTCACGCCGGCCCTGATGCGTTTCAGGCCGTCGCGAAGCGGTCGCTGGCGCGCACCATCACATCCACGATGCCGGGCTCCGTCGCCGTATGGCCCGCATCCGGCACGATATGGAGTTCGCTCGTCTCCCACGCCTTGGAAAGCTCCCAGGCGGTGAACATCGGCGTCACTACATCGTAGCGGCCCTGCGCGATGACGCCGGGAATGCCGTTCAGCTTGCCCGCATCGCGCATGAGCTGGTCCTGCGGCTCGAAGAAGCCCCGATTCATGAAGAAATGGCATTCGATCCGCGCAAAGGCGAGGGCGAAATGCCCGTCCGCGAAGCGCTTCACCCGCTCCGGGTCGGACATGAGGGAAAGCGTCGTCCCCTCCCAGATGCTCCAGGCCTTGGCGCAGGCGATCTTCTCCGCCTCGTTCTCGCCCGTCAGCCGCTTGTAATAGGCGGCCATCAGGTTGCCGCGCTCCGCTTCCGGGATCGGCGCGATGAATTCCTCCCACGCATCGGGAAAGAGCGCGTCCGTCCCCTGCTGGTAGAACCAGTGCAGTTCCCGCTCCCGCAGCGTGAAGATGCCGCGCAGGATGATCTCGGTCACGCGGTCCGGATGGGTTTCGGCATAGGCGAGCGACAGCGTCGAGCCCCACGACCCGCCGCAGAGCTGCCATTTCTCGATGCCGAGATGCTCGCGCAGCCGCTCCATATCGGCGACGAGATCCCAGGTCGTGTTGTCGGTGAGTTCCGCATGCGGCGTCGATTTCCCGCAGCCGCGCTGGTCGAAGAGGACGATGCGATAGGCCTCCGGATCATGCGTGCGCCGCATGGTCGGGTTCGAGCCGCCGCCCGGCCCCCCATGCACGATGACGACCGGCTTGCCGTCCGGGTTCCCGCATTCCTCGAAATAGATCGTGTGAAGCTCGGAAACCTCCAGCATGCCTGTGTTGTAGGGCTCGATTTCGGGGTAGAGCGTGCGGCGGTCGGCGGTCATGTCGGGCATTTCGATACTCTCCGGGGGGGCGAGGCGGGACACTATATATAGCGGACAGTTAGGCGCGCGCCGATGCCCGCCGTCAATCTCGGCCCCCCTGAAAAAATCTGCATGCCGTCGCGGAGGGCTAAGCCTTTGCTGTCACGAAATTTTATCGTCCCCGTCACGTGGATTGGGGAATCGATTAACTAAAAATTCGACTCGACCCCTCCACAAGCGATTGCATCTTGGAGCGAAGCAGCTACTATATCTGGACGCGCCGACGCCAAATCGGGGATCGCCAAGGGGGTTCGCAGGCGGCGGCGTAAACACCGAATTCACAGCGTTATCTGCCCGTTCCGGGCAGAGGAATGGCGACCGTCATGCGGGCGCCGGATCGGTCACTCTTTGCCTGTTACACGCGGCGGTGGGCAGGTCGAATCGGGGGATGACATGCTGAACGACACGAGTAAGGCGATCGATATGAGTGAGATTGAGGCCCGTCTTTCCGCCATCGTAACCGGCGAGGGCGCTGTCGAGCGCAGCCGGGTGCGTCCGCGCGGCGACATGGCGCGCACGGCCGAGCCGGAAATGCCTTTCGGCGACGACGACCAGGCCGTGCAGGTGGGCCCCAAGCACCGCGTGAAGGTCGATTACAGCCGCGATGCGCTGCTGACCGATTTCGGCAAGGCGACGCTGAAGGACCGCTATCTGATGCCGGGCGAGAGCTTCCAGGATCTCTTCGCCCGCGTCGCCTCCTATTACGGCGACGACGCCGAGCACGCCCAGCGTCTTTACGATTACATCTCGCGCCTCTGGTTCATGCCCGCGACGCCCGTCCTGTCGAATGGCGGCACGCAGCGCGGCCTGCCCATCTCCTGCTTCCTGAACGAAGCGACCGACAATCTCAACGGCATTGTCGGCCTGTGGAACGAGAATGTCTGGCTCGCGGCCAAGGGCGGCGGCATCGGCTCCTATTGGGGCAATCTGCGCTCCATCGGCGAGACGGTCGGCGGCGTCGGCAAGACGAGCGGCATCATTCCCTTCATCCGCGTGATGGATTCGCTGACGCTCGCCATCAGCCAGGGCTCGCTCCGGCGCGGCTCGGCGGCGGTCTATCTGCCGATCGACCATCCGGAAATCGAGGAATTCATCGAGATCCGCCGCCCCACCGGCGGCGACCCGAACCGCAAGGCGCTGAACCTGCATCACGGCGTGCTCGTCTCGGATGCCTTCATGCGCGCGGTCGAGGCCGACGGCCAGTGGTCGCTGCTGAGCCCCAAGGACGGCACGGTCCAGAAGACCGTCTCCGCCCGCTCGCTCTGGATCCGCCTGCTGACGGCGCGCATCGAAACCGGCGAGCCCTATGTCATCTACAAGGACACGGTGAACAATGCCCGCCCCGAGCATCACAAGCTCGCCGGGCTTGAGGTAAAGACCTCCAATCTCTGCGCCGAGATCACGCTGCCCACGGGCCGCGACCACCTCGGCAACGACCGCACCGCCGTCTGCTGCCTGTCCTCGCTCAACCTCGAAACCTTCTTCGAGTGGCAGGACAATGAGCTCTTCATCGAGGATGTCATGCGCTTCCTCGACAATGTGCTGCAGGACTTCATCGACCGCGCGCCGGATGAGATGGCCAAGGCCAAATACGCCGCCGCGCGCGAGCGCTCCGTCGGCCTCGGCGTGATGGGCTTCCACTCCTTCCTTCAGGCCAACATGATCCCCTTCGAGGGCGTGATGGCGAAGGTCTGGAACAACAAGATGTTCGACCACATCAATCAGGGCGTGAACGCCGCATCCCGCACGCTGGCGGAAGAGCGCGGTCCCTGCCCGGATGCGGCCGATTACGGCATGATGGAACGCTTCTCCAACAAGACGGCCATCGCGCCCACGGCCTCCATCTCCATCATCTGCGGTGGTACCTCGCCGGGCATCGAGCCCATCGCGGCGAACAGCTTCACGCACAAGACGCTGTCGGGCTCCTTCAATGTCCGCAACCGTCACCTGACCAAGCTCCTGGAATCCAAGGGCCGCAACGACGACGAAACCTGGTCCTCCATCGTCACCAATGGCGGCTCGGTCGTGGAACTCGACTTCCTGACCGATGAGGAAAAGGACGTCTTCAAGACCGCCTTCGAACTCGACCAGCGCTGGGTGATCGAGCATGCGGGCGACCGCGCGGCCAAGGTCGATCAGGCGCAGTCCATCAACCTCTTCCTGCCGGCGGATGTGCACAAGCGCGAGCTGCACCAGCTTCACCTGCAGGCCTGGAAGAAGGGCGTGAAGAGCCTCTATTACTGCCGCTCGCTCTCCATCCAGCGCGCCGAACGCGCCGAAAAGCCCGCGGCCAGCGCGCTCGCCCCGGTCGCCAAGATGGAAGTGAAGTCGCTGGAAGACGTCGCCGCCGAAGCGCGCCGCCCGAACCCGGCCGAGCAGAACGACTACGACGAGTGCCTCGCCTGTCAGTGACACTCGGTGTCACCCCGGGCTTGTCCCGGGGCCCAGGGGCGACGGGGCACCGAGCCTGCGACCCCTGGATCCCCGCCACCTTCACATGCAAAGAGGGGCCGGGATGACAAGTCGACTGATGACGCTAGAACCCCAACCGGGAAACAGACCCATGTCCCTTCTCGAAGAACGTCACGTCTACAAGCCCTTCCGCTATCCCTGGGCCTATGATGCCTGGCTCACCCAGCAGCGCATTCACTGGCTGCCGGAGGAAGTGCCGCTGGCCGACGACGTGAAGGACTGGTCGAAGAACCTCACCGAAGGCGAGCGCAACCTGCTCACCCAGATCTTCCGCTTCTTCGTGCAGGCGGATGTGGAAGTGAACAATTGCTACATGAAGCACTACTCGCGGGTCTTCAAACCCACGGAAGTGCAGATGATGCTGGCCGCCTTCTCCAACATCGAGACGGTCCACATCTCCGCCTACAGCCATCTGCTCGACACGATCGGCATGCCCGAGGCCGAATACGAAGCCTTCCTGAAATACGAGCAGATGAAGAACAAGTTCGACTACATGCAGGAATGGGGCGTGGAGACCAAGGAAGACATCGCCAAGACGCTGGCGGTCTTCGGCGGCTTCACGGAAGGGGTGCAGCTCTTCGCCTCCTTCGCCATCCTGATGAACTTCCCGCGCTTCAACAAGATGAAGGGCATGGGCCAGATCGTGACATGGTCCGCCCGCGACGAGACGCTGCACACGCTCTCCGCCATGAAGCTCTTCCGCGTCTTCGTGGAGGAGAACCCGGAAATCTGGACCGACGAGCTGCAGCGGGACATCTACAAGGCCTGCGAGACCATCATCGACCATGAAGACGCCTTCATCGACCTCGCCTTCGAAATGGGCGGCGTGGAAGGCCTCGATGCGGACCAGGTGAAACACTACATCCGCTACATCGCGGACCGCCGCCTGACCCAGCTTCACCTCCAGCCCATCTACCGCACGGAGAAAAACCCGCTGCCCTGGATGGACGAAATGCTGAACGGCATCGAGCACACCAACTTCTTCGAAAACCGCGCGACGGAATACTCCAAGGCCTCCACGCAAGGAAGCTGGGAAGAAGCCTTCGACTGAGCGATCCTCATCGCCGAATGAAAAATGCCCGGGCCAGCGCCCGGGCATTTTGTTTATGGCAAGGCGGAAAACCCAAAACGAGGTGTCATCCCGGCGAAAGCCGGGACCCATTGGCACTAGACTGAAGCGATGTCCTATTTTGTTTACATGCCCGCCAGCCGCAAACGGGGCACCCTCTATATCGGGGTGACCAACGATCTGGCGCGCCGTGTGAGCGAGCACCGCGACGGGACGGCCTCCGCATTTACTCGAAAGTACCGCGTTCACCGGCTCGTTTATGCAGAAGCCTTCGATGAGATCGAGGACGCGATCCGGCGCGAAAAGGCGATGAAGGAGTGGCAGCGGTCATGGAAGGTCCAACTGATAGAGAAGAACAACCCTGAGTGGGGCGACCTCTACGACACGCTGAATCGATAGGCTAATGGGTCCCGGCTTTCGCCGGGATGACATTTGTTTTTTGGGCGAAAGGTGGAGCCCGATATCTGCAGCCCCGACCGGTTGAGAGCATGATTGCGGCAAGGCGGAAAACCAAAAATGAGGTGTCATCCCGGCGCCGGTGGATCCCGGGAACAAGTCCCGGGATGACAGCCTCATTTGTTTTTCCGAGGAAACCAAAACCACAGTGTCGTCCCGGCACTCGTTGCCGGGACCCAATCCACCTTTCGGCAAATGCCGCCTTCCTATTTCACATGCTTGCCCGTGCCGTCTCCTGCGGGGACCCACTGGCGCGCCCGGTTGATCGCCATCTTCTCGTCGATGGCTGTATGCAGATCCACTCCGCTTTCATGCGCGACGCGATAGAGCAGGATGACGATATCCGCCAGCTCATGGGCGATCTCTTGCCGGTCGCCCGCCGTCAGCGCCTCGGAGAGTTCCTCCATCTCGGGCAGGGCCCGGGCATGGAGCGTCGCCGCGTCCTTTGCGGGACCGAATGTTTCCTCTGCCCATGCGCAAATGCTCTGCTGCGTTTCCCTTGCCGCCCCGCTCATTCTCTTCTCCCCGAATTGTGTCGATAAGAGAAAGAGTAGCGCGCGAATACGCCCTCGGCACGCATGACCTGACCTCACGCCCCGCCGCGAAATGTGCAAACCCCTTCATGCTGCAGGGCGAAAAATGCCCTCCACATGGTGATTTCTCGTCCTGAAGAGCGAAAAACCCCTGTCAGACAGGCATTTCTCGCATTCCCCGTATTGCGGAGTGCGATTCATGACTGATAATTGGGTGTTTATCGGGTGATTCGGCACGAGGGACCTGTCGCGATCATCAAAGAGGGAAATCCCTCATGCGGTCCCGGGGAAAACTGCTTCGTTCATGCCTGTCTTTCGCGGGCGACGCTCGACCCGGAAAGACATCCCGTCATTCACAAAATAGATGCGGCCGGGCGGCCTGAACGAACACAGCAATGAGGATCAAGACCATGGCAACGAGACCCGCTGCGAAGAAACCCGCCGCCCGGAAGCCGGCTGCGAAGAAGCCTGCCGCTGCCGCTGCGAAGAAGCCCGCCGCCGCCAGGAAGCCCGCGGCCCGTTCCACGGCCGCGAAGACGACGGCTGCGAAGCCCGCGACGCCGCCCACCATTCCCATGTCCAAGCTCATCGCCGAACTGGCCGAGAAGCACGACATGCCGAAGAAGCAGATGAACGAGATCTTCCAGGACTTCGTCGACATGACGCAGAAGAACCTGAAGAAGGGCAACAAGATCCGTCTGACGGGCCTCGGCATCCTGCAGGTGCGCAAGCGCGCCGCCCGCATGGGCCGCAACCCGGCCACGGGCGAAGCGATCAAGATCAAGGCCTCCAAGAAGGTGGCGTTCCGCGTCGCCAAGGATCTGAAGGAAATGATCTGATCTCTCCCGCCTTACGGCGAGTCGAGTTTCAGGCGCCCCGTCGGCGGAGATTTTCCGCGGGCGGGGCGTTTTCTTTCGAGGGCCATGCCACGATGCCGCCTCATATGCGGTTACGCTCAGGCCCATGCGCTCTCTGTGCTTCCTTGTCCTGCTCCTTGTGATGCTGCCTCACGCCGTGGCGGCGGCGCCCGTCTGTGCGACGCGCGAGGCGGTCCAGCCCCGTCTCGATGCGCTGCGGAACGCGATGGAAAAGGGCCGCTTCGTCTCCTATTCGCCGACCGGCCTCAAGATATGGGCGGAAGGCACCGCGACGCCGGACGAGCAGAGCCTGCGCGACGACCTTGCCGTGCTGCGTCCCTGGTTCGACGGCCTCGTCACCTATGGCGCGCTGGACGGGCTCGACCGCGTGCCCGAAGCCGCTGCGAAGAGTGGCTACCGCGCCGTCATTCTCGGCGTCTGGGACATTACGGATGAGGAGGAGATCGACCGCGCGCTCGCCGCGGCGAAGCGTCATCCGGATCTCGTGGTCGGCCTCTCGCTCGGCAATGAGCTTGTCTTCGGCAAGCGCGCGGGGTGGGACGATCTCGTCCGCGCCATCCACCGTGTGCGCGAGCGTGCGCCCTCTCTGCCGTTGGGCGCGACCGAGCCTTTCGCCTGGTGGCTGAAACCGGAGGCGAAACCCGCTCTCGCACAGCTCGACTTCCTGCTGGCCAATGCGCATCCCGCCTTCGAGCCCTGGTTCCGCGATGCCCCGGCGGCGAACGGGGCCGATTTCGTGGTCGATGTCACGGCGCAGCTCGCGGAGGTCTATTGCGGCCCCATCCTGGTGAAGGAAACGGGCCTGCCCACCGAGCCCGCCGCGCGCAATTTCACGCCCGCGCGCCAGGCCGCCTTCTGGAAGGCCCTTCAGGAGAAGATGCCGCCCACGCGCAAACGCGCCTTTGCCGGTTTCGCCGCCTTCGATGCGCCCTGGCGCGTCTATGACGAGACGCCGGGCACGGACGGTCCCAACCCCTCCGAGGGCGCATGGGGCCTCTTCACCGTGGACCGCGAGCCGAAACCCGTCATGGACGTGCTGCCCCGCCTGCGCTAAGGCGCATTCGATACGTCATTGCGAGGCGCGGAACGCGACGAAGCAATCTATGCGGCGTCGATTCACGACGGGCCCCGGCGCCCGCTCCGCCCTTCCTTCATGCGGTAGGGCTGGCTACACTCGCGCGCTTTCAGGGAACGGGCGAAAGGGGCCGCGTGGCGGGACGGAACGACAATCGGCGGAAAAGGCTGTCCGCATGTGTTGCGGCGGGTTTTTTGCTCGTGGCGTCCCATGCGCGCGCCGGGGAGGCTCGCTCCGAGGGGCCTCTAGCCGGGGAAGCGCCGCAACGCATCGTCTCCATCAATCTGTGCTCGGATATTGTGCTCGCCCCGCTCGCCGCGCCCGGCACGGTCAAATCCGTCTATCGCCTGTCGAAAGACCCGGCGGATTCGCCCGTCGCCTCCCTGGTCGAAAACATTCCCGCCAATGACGGCCGCATCGAGGACATTCTGCCCTTCGCGCCCGATCTGGTGCTGGCGCATCAGTTCACCTCGCCCTTCGTGCTCGACATGCTGAAGCGGCTGAACATTCCCGTGGCGCAGGTGAAGAATGCGTCGACCTTCAACGATATACGCGACAATATTCGCACCGTGGCCGGCGCCATCGGGCGGGAACAGGCGGGCGCGGCGCTGATCGCCCGCTTCGATCGCGCGCTGGCCGCCGACCGCCGTCCCCTGACGCCGGACGCGCCCGGCATACTCCTCTATCAGGATCTGGGCGGCGCCTCGACGTCCAACTCCATTTTGGGGCGCATCATGGCGCTGACGGGGTTCCGCAATGTCGTCACGCGCGAAAACGCGGTGGGGATCGTCTATCCCGAGCTGACGGAAGTGATCGCCATGCATCCCGATCTCGTCGCCATCGGCGTCTACCGCCCCGACGCGCCGTCGCTGGCCGGCGCGGTTCTGCGGCACCCGGCATTGAAGGCCTATATGACCCGTCACGCACATGAAATCCGCCTGCCCTCACAGGCATGGCGCTGCAGCTCGCATTACATCGCCGGCATCGCCGACCGCATGGCCGCCGCCCGCGACCGGCTCGCGCAGGGAGAGGCGCCGTGAAATACGATACCGCGAGCCGCCGCTACTGGGCGATCAATGCCGGTCTGTTCGGGCTCGTCGTCCTCCTCTTCGCTGGCTCCGTCCTGATCGGACGCGGCTTTGAGCTCCTGCCGGCGAAATTCGCCGAGATCGCGAAAATCGACCGGGCGCTGGCCTGGCTGGTGCTGGAGCAGGTGCGGCTGCCCCGCGCGGCGCTGGGCGTGCTGGTGGGGGCCACGCTGGGGCTCACCGGCGCCGTCCTGCAGGGGCTCCTGCGCAATCCGCTGGCCGAACCCGGCATTATCGGCGCCTCGTCCGGCGCGGCGCTGGGCGCGGTGCTGGTTTTCTATTTCGGGCTTGCCGCCGGCGGGGCCATGGCGGTGCAGCTTGGCGGCGTGGCCGGCGCGCTGCTGGCGCTCGTCACGCTTTATCTGCTGGTCGGGCGGCATGCCGCCATCGTGACGCTCATTCTGGGCGGCGTGGCGATTACGGCCTTCTCGGGCGCGCTCACCTCGCTCGCGCTCAACCTGTCGCCGAGCCCCTATGCCGCCATGGAGATCGTTTTCTGGATGCTGGGCTCGCTGTCGGACCGCTCCATGACGCAGGTCTGGTTCGTGCTGCCCTTCATGATCGTCGGCTGGGCGCTCGTCGCTTCCACCGCCCGCGCGCTCGATGCGCTGACGCTGGGCGAGGACACGGCGGCGACGCTCGGCTTCAACCAGACCTCGGTCAAGGCGCGCGCCATTATCGGCACCGGGCTCGCCGTCGGCGCGGCGGTGTCGGTCACCGGCGTCATCGGTTTCGTCGGTCTCGTCGTGCCGCATCTCCTGCGCCCTCTGGTGGGCTACCGGCCCGGCGGGCTGCTGCTGCCGAGCGCGCTGGGCGGCGCGGCGCTGGTGCTCGCCGCCGACATCATCGTCCGCCTGCCGGTCGGCGGGCCGGAGCCGAAGCTCGGCGTCGTCACCTCGCTTCTGGGCGCGCCCTTCTTCCTCTTCCTCATCATGCGCATGAGGAGGGACACCGCATGACGGAACTTGTCCTCCGCCACCTCCATGCCTCGCTCGGCGGCGCGCGCATCATTCACGATGTGTCGCTGGATATCCCCGGTCCCGGATTCATCGGTCTCGTCGGTCCGAACGGGGCGGGCAAGACGACACTTATCCGCGCCATCGCCTCCCTCATTCCCTTCGAGGGGGACATTCTGCTGGATGGCATTCCGCTCTCTCACTCAATCTCGCCCAACCATGTGCGCAATCTTGCCCGCAGGCTCGCCTATCTTGCCCAGAACGCAGAGAGCCACTGGCCGATAGAGGTGTCCCGTCTCGTCGCGCTGGGCCGCCTGCCGCATCTGGAACCCTTCCGGAAAATGCGCGAAGCCGATGAAAAGGCTGTCGAACGCGCCATGGAGCTTGCCGATGTCGCGCGCTATCGCGGCCGCGACGTCATGAGCCTGTCCGGCGGCGAGCGCGCCCGCGTCCTCCTCGCCCGCGCGCTGGCGGTCGAAGCGCCGCTCCTCCTCGTCGACGAACCGGTCGCCTCGCTGGACCCCTATCACCAGCTCCGCATCATGGAAGTCCTTGAAAACTATGCCAAAAACGCGGGCCGCATCGTCGTCGCCGTGCTGCACGACCTGTCGCTGGCCGCGCGTTTCTGCGACCGTCTGGTGCTGCTGCATGAGGGAAAAATCCGCGCCGCCGGCCCGCCCGACACCGTGCTGACCGACGAAAACCTCGAAGACGTCTACCGGGTAAAAGTTTTTTCCGGCCGCGAAGGCGAGACCCGATACATCGTCCCGCTCTCCCGCACGGAATAGGGGAGACGGCTAACCCCTTGTTACTGCTTCGCGAATAAGGGTCCGCAGCCAGATATGGGCCGGATCTTCGTCATGCACCGCGGGCCACGCCTGATGCACGAAGGCCGGCGGCACGGCAAACGGCATCTCATGCAACCGAAGATCCAGCAGCGCCGCATAGCGTTCGGCCAGCATGCGCGGCATGCATCCGGCGAGATCGGAACTGGCGACCAGAAACGCCATGGCATGAAGCGTATCCACTTCCGCGGCAACCCGCCTTTGCCGCCGGAAAGTATGCTCCGCAACGAAGCCGGGCGCATGCCGGGCCGCGAGGCGGGCATGCGACAGATCGAAGAACCCGGCCTCGTCCAGCGTTCCTTCCGCACGCGTCCCGGCGGCGGTAATGCAGACGAATTCGTCATGCAGCAGCGCCTCATTGCAGACGGACCTGTCTTCCGGCGGAACGGCGAGCCAGGCGAGGTCGAGGCGCTCCTTCTTCAGGTCGGGAATGATGGTTTCGTCCGACGGTTGTTTCAGCACGACACTGGCCGCAGCGGCCTCCGAGCGCAGGCGCGGCATGATGCGGGGCAGGTAGAGCGTCTCTCCGAAGTCGCCGAGAGACAGGCTGAATTTGCGCATCATTTCCCCCGGATCGAACGGGTGGCGTTCGTGAAATGCGTACCGGGCCAGTCTGAGCGCCTGTCGAACCGGAACGTCCATGGCGCGGGCTCGGGCGGTTGGCGCTATTTCATTGCCCTGACGAACGAAAAGCGGGTCATTGACCAGCGCCCGCAATCTCGACAAGGCGTTCGAGAGGGCCGGCTGCGTCATATTCAGCCTGGCGGCGGCCCGCGTAATACTTCTCTCGGCCATAATGGCCTCGAAGATCGTAAGCAGGTTCAGGTCAATGTTGCGTAAATTCATGAGACCAATAACTAGAGCATTTTCCCATCGTTTTGAATCGTTTGGGATTCCCAAATCAGACGTGATCTGATTCAACATACGGGCTGGAAGAGGAGGCCAGCTCGGA
>NZ_JAASQO010000015.1 GCF_011762095.1 Parvibaculum indicum
ACATGAAGACCAAGCACGATCGCAAGACCCACGACACGGCTCGAACCGGGATGCCCCTCTCGAAAGTCCAGCGAACTCAACTAATCAACTCCTTGTACTCTACTGCCGCGCCGGCGAGCGGACCGAACGGCGGAACGGTCGCTCGCGCCCGACGGGCGGTCTTCCAGTTGCACATCCGATGCCATGCGCGCGGCGGCGCTCAACTCACCGTAACCCGGCGCTCTACCCGCTCCGGAACGCGGCGTTTTCATGTCGAGACCAGCTCCCGGAACGCGCTTTGAAAATAGAGAAGCGGCTCCGTCTCGCCCGGACAGCCGACGAAAAGCACCCGTCCCACAAGGATTTCGTGATCGCCGCCGTCATGGACGGCTTCCAGCTCGCAATCGATGGTCGAGCTGTTCTCCGCAAAAAGCGGTGCGCCCGTTACCCTGCTTTGCCAGTCCACGCCCTCGAATTTCGGTCCGCCCCTGGAAGAGGCGAATTTTCGGGCAATGGCGGCCTGTTCTGCCGAAAGAATGTTCACACCGAAAAAGCCGGCATCCCGAATGGCGGCCAGCGTGTTGCTGCCGCGATCCATGCTCACCATCACCAGGGGCGGCGCCATGGAGAGCGCGGAGAAGGCGCTGACCGTGGTGCCCGCCGGGGCGTCGTCCTGCAATGTGGTGACGATGGTGACGCCGCTTGCAAAACAGCCCAGCGCCCTGCGAAACAGATTCTCGTCGATTTCAGTCATATCCTGTCCGTCTTTCGTCCGTTCAACCATGGCGCGCCTCAGAACGGCTTGTCTCCATAGACGGGCTTGTAGGTGCCGGCATTGCGGCGTCCCTCCGCCCGGCCGCAGACGGCAAGCGCGGTCAATGCGTAAACGAGCGCACTGTCGGCAAGATCGTCCGGCGAGGGCCGCCAGCGCGGCATGCCCGTGGTGACGGCGGGCACGCGATGCATGTTGAAGACGTTCTGGTCGCGCCACATGCTGGAATAGACGGGATTTGCGCGTTCCAGCGGCCGCCCGAGAGAGAGGCTCGTCGCGCGGCCCACGGCGGATACGAGCGGGGCGACCTCATCGGCATCCGCCTCGAAGCCGTGACGCACCACCATGGGCTCAATGTCGAACCCTTCGAGATCGAACTGACGCATGAGCGCCGTCAGCTCATGCTGCACATCGGCGGCCTTCTGCTTCGGCGTCAGGCCCGCTTCGGTGTAGAGCGAAACGACTTCCGTGCCCGCCCCGAAGGAATGGGGGATGCCGGCGCGGATACTGTCGATCTGCGTCTTGGGAATGGAGATGCCGCCCTCGCTTTCATAACGATGACGCTCGGGATAGGTGCGTCCCCATTCATGCAGCGCTTCGAGAATGGGCCCCAGCCGGTAGATCGGGTTGGGGTGCTCCAGAATATTTTCCGGCGTGTCCAGAATGGGCGTGAACATGCCCTGCCCGTAGATCCGGATACGGAACACCACATAGCCGCAGCCCTGCCAGGTGAGCCCGAAATCGGTGCCTTCCGCCGCGATGGCGAAATCGGGCGAGACGCCGCCATGATGGAAGAGGTAATGCGCGCCGATATCCTTGCCGAGATAGTCGACGCCCCGGCGCTCCTCGATGGGCTCCGGGCCGATCTCGCCCGGGCAGGCAGTGAGATAGAGTTTGCCGGAAAGATCGAAGCCGGCCTTTTTCAGCGCCTTGGCCGCGATCATGAAGCAGCTCATGGGGCCGCGATCATTGGCGATCGGGTAGCCGAAAAGCTTGCCGTCCTCGAGCCAGCATTCCTGCCATTCGCGATTTTCCAGCGTCTCCGGCCGATAGCGCGCCACATCGAGATCCGGTTCCCAAGTCGGGCTTTCGGTATCGAGATGCGCGGTAAAGAGCAGGTTCTTGCCTTCGCCATAGCCGCCATATTCGCCGATGACGTTCTGCCGCTCCGGCGTGGCGCCGACGGCGCGCGGGGCAAAGCCTTCGCGCTCCAGCCATTCGAAGACATAGTTGCTCGCCTCGGCCTCATGGCGGGAGGGGCTCGGGATATTGCCGAGCTCCAGTGCGAGTTCCGTCAGCTCGTCCTTGTCGATGGAAGCCGAAAGCGCGGCGCGCTCTTCCTCGCCCACCTGATAGGGCGCGGGCATTTTGATATTCAGAAGATCCGTCATTTGCAGTTTTCCCACGCGCCTTCGATGTCCGCCGTCTTTGTCAGGATGGCGCAATTGAGTTCCAGCGAGCGCAGCGCTCCTTCATGCACGTCCGCGCCATAGGCAGCGCAGGCGTCCTCCGCGATGAAGACGTGATAGTCGCGGTGGAAAGCGTCGCGCACCGTGCAGTCGATGCAACACTCCGTGGTGAGGCCGCAGACGACGAGCGTGTCCGCGCCCGTATCGCACAGCACGTCCGCGAAGTCGGTTTCGTAGAAGGCGGAGTATTTCGGCTTCATCACCACGGGATCGCCCGGCAGCGGCTGAGGACCGTAGAACGCGGCGCCCGGCGAGCCGGCGCGGCAGACCGCGCTTTCCGCCTCCGGATCGCCGTGGCGACGGCGCATCCACTCGCCCCATGACGGGCTGTCGGTTTCCGGCGAGGTAGAGAGGCCGATGAAGATCACCGGCACCCCCGCCTTGCGCGCGGCGGCGATCAGACGCTCCGTCTTTGCGATCGCCGCCGGCACGGCGGACATATCCACCCCGAAGCCCGCCAGCAGCCCGTCCGGCGCGGCGAAATCGACCTGGATGTCGATGACGCACAGCGCTGTCCGGTTCGGCGCGATCCATGCCTTCAGGTCGCCGACGCCCGCGGGCGCCGCATTTTGCGCAAGCTCCGTCATGCGAAGTGAGCCCGGAGCTTGGGCAGCACTTCCGCGCCCATGATCTTCAGTCCTTCGACATAGTCGGGGAAGATCAGCATGACGCCATCGAGCTCGCAGAACTCGACCTGCTCTTTCAGCTTTTCGAGGCAGGTCTCGGGCGTGCCGTGCACGACATGGGTCATGAAGGTTTCCTTCGCCTTCTCGCCCATGACGCTGGAGCTGCCGTCGGCTTCCATGCCGTAGGAGCGCATCATGCCCTGCACCGCGCCCCAATCGAGACCTTCCTTGTAGTAGGCGACCTTTTCGGCGGCCTCCTCGTCGGTCTCGCCGAACACGACCGTGCTCATGGCGAAGGCCTTGATCGTCTCGTTGTATTCATCCGCGACGCGGCGGGCCATGCGGGAAATGCGCTGCGTGTCTTCCGCCGTCTTGCCGCCGATGAAGCAGGCATCCGTGTTCTGCACGGTAAAGCGCAGGCCCCGCTCCGACTGCCCGGCGCAGATCATGTAGGGGCGCGGGCTCGACATCGGCTTGGGCTCGGAGACGCAATCCTTGAAGGTGAAGAACTCGCCTTCATAGTCCACATGGTCCTTCTCCCACATGGTCCGGACGAGCTTGGCCCATTCTTCCGCATAGCGGTAGCGGCCGTCATGGTCGAGATTTTCCGGCCAGGCGCCCATCTGGTCGAACTCATCCTTGTAGGCGCCGGAGACGATGTTGAGCCCTGCGCGGCCGCCCGAGATGTGGTCGAGCGTCGTAATCATCTTGGCGACGACGGCGGGGTTCTGCAGCAGGGTATGAACCGTGGCGATGATCTTGGCGTTCTTCGTCGCCTCGGCGATACCGGCCATCATGGTGACGGATTCGAGCGAGGTGCCCCAATGCTCCGTCTCGCCGCCGAAGCCGCGCCACTTCATCATCGACATGATGAAATCCAGCCCGATCTCGTCGGCAAGCACCGCCGCGTCGCGGTTCTGCTTGTAGGACGCGTCCAGCTTGGGCGTGTTCTTG
Organism: Parvibaculum indicum; assembly: GCF_011762095.1. Classification (GTDB taxonomy): domain Bacteria; phylum Pseudomonadota; class Alphaproteobacteria; order Parvibaculales; family Parvibaculaceae; genus Parvibaculum; species Parvibaculum indicum. Next base: position 3,801 of record NZ_JAASQO010000015.1, read on the forward strand.
GAAATGATCCATCCGCCATTCGCGATGGGAAGGAAAACGCCGAATTGCTTCGTCATCTTGGTACTCTCGTTTCTGGTTTCGCGGGACAACACCGTCCCATCCTTACTCACGCCTTTCGGGGACCTCAGCTCGAAGAGCCGACGGCCTCCATTCGCAGTTCCTCTTCTCCCCTTTCTTCAACCTGGCCTTCGGCCGCCGCCTCGCCTTCGTCGCTTCGCACCGGCGGGCGCATCAGCAGCACCGCGCCGCCCACCACCGCGGGTACGATCGCAAAGAGCAGAAAGGCCGAGACGAAAGAGCCCGTCGTGTCGCGTACATAGCCGCCGAAGAACGGGCCGAACGAGGCGAGCGTCGCGGCCACGTTCACCATGGAGAAAAGCTCCAGATAGGGGCCGCGGCCGAAATAGTTCATCAGCAGCACGCTGGTCGCGAGGAAGGTGGCGCCATAGCCAATGCCGATCCCGGCCGCATAGACCATCAGGATGGGAAAGCTCGTGCCGAGCGTCAGGGCCACCATGCCCACGACGAGGCACATCAGCGACATGAAGAGAAGTTTTTTCGGCTCGAAGAATTCGCCGAGGAAACCGCTTCCCGCGCGCGCCACGGAATTGAGAAACGCCTCGACGCTGAGCAGGCTGCCGGCGAGCGCCATGGCGACGCCATGCTCCGTCAGATGCGCCACGGAGAGGCTGTTCACCGTGATGCCGCAGAGCAGGAAGGAAACATAGGCCGCTGCGATGATATAGAATTGCGGCGTGCGAAGCGCCTGCATGACGGTCCAGGTTTCTTTCGTCATGTGGACGCCGGGCGCCGCATCGACGACGGCGTCGTTGGCGATTTCCTCAGCCTTCTTGTCCTGCTCTTCGCCCTCGCGGAGGAAGATCGCAATGATGAGCGCGGCGATGCCGGTCAGGACGGCGGCGATCATCCAGTGCATGCGCCAGTTGTCCCAGACGCCGACCGCGGTGAAATAGATCAGCGGGCCGACAATGCCGCCGAGACCGCCCAATGTGTAGTAAATGCCGAATGCCATGGACTGCTTCTTGAAGCAGCGCGCGATGACATAGGTGCCGGGCACCGTCGCCACGAAGGAAAAGCCCGTGCCCGCGAGCACCGTTCCCAGGAAATAGGCCCAGATGGTCTGCACCTCGTAGAGGCAGAGAAAGCCCGCCACCATCATGGCGCCGCCGAAAAGCACGGTGAGGCGGACATTGGTATGGCGGATCATCAGGGCCGGCGGATAGCTGGACAGGCCGCAGGAGATGCCGAGCAGGGTGAAGCCGAGCCCGGCCGAGGTCCAGTCCCAGCCGAGGTCCCGCACCATGTCGGGCAGGACCACGCCGAGAGAGGTGAAAGTGGTTGCGGTGACGAGAAAGAACATCAGGCTGAAAGACAGCAGGACGAACCACGCATAGAGGTTGTCACGAAGTTCACTCATTTTGCCTTTGGCCTCCGATACTCTTTCCCGTCACACAAACTTCAGTCGTCGTCAGAACCGGTATGTCGCGGTGACACGCCATTCGCGGCCCTTGCCGGGCAGCGCGGCGATGTCGCCATAGAGGTCCTGAAGCGGGGTGAAATATTCTTCGTCGAACAGGTTGTTCACGTTGAGCTGGACTTTCCAGTCGTAGAAGTCCGCAAAAGCCGAGGCCTGTACGAGGTAGTAGTCCGGGTAGTGGACGGGATTGGCCGAGAGACCGGCGGTCTCCGACACATATTTCACGCCCGCCGTCGCCCCGAGCTGACCCCAGGAATACTGGTCCGTGGTGTAGGTCGCGAACAGACTTGCCACGATTTCCGGAATACGGCGGTCCTCGATTTCACCGGCGTAGTAGGAGTTGCCGGTAAAGCCCGCCATGTCGCTGAAGTCGTACACGGCCAGCGCACCGCCATAATAGTCGATGGGGTCGAGGCCGAAGTCTTCCGGACGGAAGTAGTAGAAGGCGTTGTAGCTGCCGAGGATCTTGGTCTGCTGAGCGTTACCCGCGAAGGTGAAGCTCAGATTGTCCGTCGCCAGATAACGCATTTCCAGCTCGACACCCTTGCCTTCCGTCTTGTCGACGCTACCGCTGACCGTGTCGAAGATGGTCCTGTGCTGGCGATAGGCCGCGACGGAGCCGGTCAGGATGCCGTCGAAGGCTTCCAGCTTGATGCCCACTTCGGTCAGGTCACCGTCGGAAAGCCAACTGCCATTGGCCAGATTGCTCGGGGCCACGTCGCCGACCTGGCCGAACTCGATGGCCGAGGTCTTGGCATAGGTCACGTAAGGACGGAACCCATAGGGCAGCGGCACCATGGCCATCGCCGAATAGGTGAATTTTCCATCGTCATTATACTGATGACCGGGCGTGCAGTAGCAGAGCGTACCGCGATCGACGGACTCCGCCGCATACCAGTCGTAGCGACCGGTCAGGGTGATGTCGATGGCGTTGCCCAGGTTGGAATCGAGCATGGCGTAGATGCCTGCGTCGTTCCAGGTGGACTCGACATTGTTGTCCCAACCGTAGCCGGAACCCGCATCGAAGGGAGAGCCGAGCGTATCGGTCGGCGTGGCGCCTACCGAGAGGTCGCGACGATCGAGCGCGATACCGCCGTAATTGTAGGACTCTTTCTTGATCGCCGAGTAGTAGCGGTTGGACACACCGACATTGTAGTCGAGGGTGAACGGCACGAAAGCGAGATCCGGGGCGAAGCTGCCGCTGTAGCTCACGCGCGCCTCACCCGTATAGGCTTCGTAGTCGGCCGGGAAGCCGTAGCTCACGAAACGCTCATTGCCCAGCGAGTCGAAGAAGAGCTGGAACTTGAGCTGCGACCCGTCGTCATATTTGTGCACAAGATCGCCGAACAGGGTGACGGTGTAGGTCTCGGAGAAGTCCCTGTCGCTGATATAGACGTCATGCGGGCTCAGATGCGTGGTTCCGACACCCGTATCCAACTGACGATAGACCTGTGCAACACCGAAATAGTAAGGCGGATAGTAGCCGAGACCGCCGGCCGGAAGTTCGCCAGCATCGAGATAGCCGTTGCCGTTGGAATCCGTCAGGCCCGTATTCTGACCCGTGGTGTAAGTGCCGTTGTCGATCAGATCCTGGGTCAGGCGGTTCCAGCCCGGCGTCTGCACATAGCCGTCGGAGTGATAGAACATGCCGCCCATCTTGAACGACCAGCCATTGTTCATATCGAAATCGCCGGTCAGCTGCAGGAGCTGATGCTCCGGGTCGATGCCATTGTAGAAGCTGCCGGAATCCTCGATCTCGCCATAAACATAGATGCCGCCGTCGGTATTGCCGAAGCTCATCGGGATACCGGCCTGGAAGCTGCCGTTCTTCTTGTCATAGGAGCCGAAGGTGCCAGAGACCTCGCCCGTCAGTTCGGTGAGGTAGCCGGCTTCTTCCGAGATCTTCGCGGTCTTGGGCTCGAGGTTCATCGAGCCGCCGACCTTGCCCGGCCCGAAATTCGCCGTGGGCGGACCGCGCAGAATGTCCACGCGCGAGGTGGAACCGAGCGGCGTCTGATAGGTGCCGCGGTTTTCGATGCGCTTGAAGCCGTGGAAATAGGTTTCCGCCAGAAGACCGCGCACATTGACCGCGCCTTCCACGCCATAGAAAGACGCAGTGAACGTGCCCGGCGACACGGAGGCCAGATCGTTGACCGTCGTCACGCCATAGGCATCGAGCGTGTCGTCGCTGACAAAGGTCGCGGAGCGCGCCGTCTCGAGCAGCGGCTTGTCGATACCGAACAGCAGGTCGCTCGGCTGCTGCTCCAGCAGGCCCGCCTTGTCGCGTTCTGAAATCACGACCATCTCGGCCGTCTTCTTCTTGCCGTCGGCCGTTTCGCCATCCGTCTCGCCGGACGGCGTCGTCGATAGCGTCATGACAGGCGTGTCGTCACCCGTCGCGGCAGTTTCCCCACTTGCTTCCTGGGCGTGGACAACACGCGGCAAGGCCGTCGCGCCGACCATCAGCACCATCATGGAAACAGAGGAGAGAAGTAGTTTTCTTCGCATGCCAGAAGCCCCCTTCACACAAACAAGGCCGCGCTGCGAACAAGTTGCATGAGCGGCAGGGATGAGAAGAGCAATAGGCGTGCCAGAGAACGAAGCTATTGAATTCGTTCGGCTTTCCGTTTTTCAGCGCGCCAGAACTGACTTCTTGTCAGCCTCTATTCCCGGGGCTGTGGCATGACTTGCCACCGATTTCGGCATCGCCCCGCTGCCGGGCGTATTCAGACAAGTATGCGTTCGCCTTCCCTCGTTCAGGGGACAGATTGATTGCCGCGAACCGCCGCGCCCAGCCGCTTTCGCTGCAAACAGGCTTGCGGAAAACACCGTCATGCGCCGGGCCGCGAGGTGGCCAATGCCGCATGAAACGGAGCTATTCCGCAGCTTCCGCAACGCCATCGCCGGTTTATGGAAGGTTTTGCCCCCGCCTCCGTCTCTGCCGCATTGTTCGGCATTCGCGACACCGGGGCCGTTTGCGCGTTTTACGGGCGGCAAAGGATTGGGCGCATCGAAACAAGATCGCCCCATAGAAGATGAATAGCCTTCGTCATCCAAGTGACAGCGATTGACGAAGTGACCATGGCGCCTCAACTGAAACTGCGCGAGCTGAAACCCGGCTTCGGCGCGGAAATACTGGATGTCGACCTGAAGACGGCGGATGACGAAACGCTGGATGCGGTCGTGGATACTTTCAACAAGCGCGGCGCCATCCTGTTGCGCGGCCAGGAGATGGAACCGGACGACCTGATGGCGTTCATCTCGCGTTTCGGCGAGCCTGAAGGCCATACCCAGACGCAGTTCACGCTGCCCGGCTATCCGGAAATCTTCATCCTCTCCAATCGCGAAGTCGACGGGAAACCGATCGGCGCCCATAATGACGGCGTCGGCTGGCATACGGATTATTCCTACAAGGAAGAACCCGTGAAATGCACCATGCTCTATGCCAAGGAAGTGCCGCCGGAAGGCAGCGACACGCTGCTGGCCGACCAGTGCGCCGCCTACAACGCATTGAGCGAGGACCGCAAGGCGGAGCTCGACAAGCTCAAGCTGCATCACAGCTATCAACATCTGATGTCCACGCGCGAGTTCGGCCGGATGGAGCTTTCCGAGGAAATGAAAGCGGCCAATCCGGACGTTATCCATCCGCTCATCCGGACGCATCCGGCCAATGGACGCAAGGCGCTCTGGGTCAGCACCGGGACCGTGAAGGAGATCGTCGGCATGCCCAACCCGGACGGGCTGGAGCTGGTGGACGAACTCGTGGACTTCGTGACGCGGGATGAATTCGTGCATCGGCACAAATGGCAGGTCGGCGACATTCTCATGTGGGACAATCGCTGCACGCTGCATACCGGCACGGTCTATGACGACACCAAATATTACCGGCTGATGCATCGCCTCTGGGTGAAGGGCGACAAACCCTACTGAGCGGTCTTCCCGTCAGTTTCGGATTTACGGGAGAGGACCCCATGGCAGAGTGCGATACGCGCATATGGTGGATCACCGGCGTCAGCAGCGGGCTTGGCCGCGCCGTCGCCTATGCGGCGCTGCGCCTGGGCGACCATGTCGCCGGGACGGTGCGCCGCGAAGAGGACCGCGTCGCCTTCGAGGCGCTCGCACCCGGCCTCGCACACGGCTATCTGCTCGACGTGACCGAGCAGGAGGCGGTGCGCGAGACGGCCGCGCGCATAGAGGCGGATCTCGGCCCTGTCGATATCCTGGTGAACAATGCGGGTTACGGGCTTGTGGGCGCGATCGAGGAAGCGTCGATGGCGGAAATCCGGGCGCAGTTCGAGGTGAATTTCTTCGGCGCCGTTTCGGTTATCCAGTCCGTGCTGCCCTCCATGCGGGCGCGGCGCGCGGGGCGCATCATCAACATCACCTCGGTGAGCGGGCTTGCGTCCTGGTGGGGCACCGGAATCTACGGCGCCAGCAAATTCGCGATGGAGTGCATCGGCCAGACGCTGGCGGAAGAAGTCGGTCCGCTCGGCATCAAGGTCACGAATGTGGAACCGGGCGGCCTTCGCACGGAGTTCGCCGGCGGGTCCATGTCCTTCACGGCCCGCGAGATCGAGGACTATGAGACGACCGCGCATGAGGCGCGGCGGATTTTCGCCGACCACGCGGGCGACGAGCCGGGCGATCCGGTGAAGGCGGCGCTTGCCATCGTGCATATCGCGGAGGCGGAAGAGCCGCCGCTGCAACTGCTGCTGGGGGCCGACGCGCTTTTCTATGTCGGCCGGAAGCTCGGCGCCTTCCACGCGGAAACGGCCCGCTGGGCTCCGCTCAGCCTTTCCACCGGCTTCGACGAGAACGACTGATCTTTCTCTTCCTCTCCCCGCAAAGAAAAAGGCTCGCCAATGGCGGGCCTTTGTCGTTGGCGCGTGGGATTTTACGCGGGCCGCTTGTCTTCGGCGACGGTAACGCGGAAGCCGGAGCGGGTCTGCGGGAAATAGTCCCAGACGGCCAGATGCCAGGTGCAGCGATTGTCCCAGAAGGCAATGGAGTTGGGCTGCCAGCGGAAGCGCACCTGGAAGTTCGGGTTGGCGCAATGCTTGTAGAGCATCTGCAGGATGCCGTCGCTTTCGTCTTTCCTCATGCCCACGATCTTGGTGGTGTAGGAGGGATTGACGAAAATGCCCTTCTTGCCCGAGACCGGATGCGTGCGCACGACGGGATGCTCGTTGCAGGGGAACTTCTTGTCCGGATCGTTCGTGATCGGACGATAGACATGCTCGCCGTCATGCACCGCGTAGAGCCCTTCGAGATAGGCTTTCATGCGATCCGACAGCGCATCATAGGCGGCATACATGCTGGCGAAAAGCGTATCGCCGCCGACCTCCGGCACGGTGTGCAGATAGAGAATGCTGCCCATGGGCGGAATGTCGTTGCAGGTGAGATCCGAGTGCCAGTTGTCGCCCGCGATGAATTTGGAATTCGCATCCGCGTGGATCGCCACGATTTCCGGGTGCTCGGCGAGACCGGCCACACCGCTATGGATCGCCAGTTCGCCGAAGGCCTTGCCCAGCGCCTTGTGCTGGTCGTGGTCGATATGCTGATCGCGGAAGAAGATTACCTGATAGTCGGTAATGGCCTGCCGCAGCTCGGCCGTGAGCGCGTCGGTGAGCGGCTCCGAAAGATCGACACCAAAAACCTCGGCGCCGATATTCGCCGTCATCGGTTTGATCTCAAGGATTTCGTAGTCCATCTGCACTCATCCTTACAGAAAGTCCGGTTATTGGGCCGGCGAGCCGGACCGCCGGAAATATGTCGCTGACAAAACCCTATCCAAAAGCCGTGCCAGATACTTGTCCCGAGGCGCCCTACGCTTTGACCGGCGGGCGCGGCCCCTCACATGCCGAATGCGTAGGTGTCGTAATCGGCGACGCCGCTTTCGCGCACGGCCCTCAATGCCTTTCCATATTCCACGAGAATGCGCAGCGCGTGGTCGCAACGGCCCACGACCGTCTTTTCCTCTTCGGAGGCGGGATCGCCGTTCAGCATTTTCGAGACATTACGGATGATGACGTGATCGGGGATCCAGCAAATGCGGTTGTTCTTGTAGCCGCTGGTGCGCAGTTCCACGACGGGATAGGAGCCGCCCAGCGAGGCGGAGACGGAGACGATGAGGCCCGGCTTGTTGGCCAGTTCCTTCGAGCACATGAGCAGGAAATTCTTGAGCGCGGGCGGCACCATGCCGTGCCATTCCGGCGTCACCACGACGATGGCGTCCGCCTCGGTCAGCGCCGCAGAAATCGGCGCCCAGGCCTCCTTGAGCGGCGAGGGATCGCCGGTGAACATGCTCTGATCCCAGAGCGGCAACGGCCCCGTGCCCAGTTCCAGCAGATAGACCGAGCTTCCTTCACATAACCCGGCGACGCGCTCTTCGAGATAGCGCGCAACCTTCAGCGATTGCGAGTTCGGACGCTGGCTGCCGGAAATGACGGCGATCTTCATGGGCTGCACCCTTTCGGCTCTTCTTCGTTCCAAGTTCCGATAAAGCCTAGAAGAGAGCCGGTCCGGGCGTCTTGTGCCTTCACGCTCGATTGCTTGCACAAAACAACGCGGCCCCGGAGCAGACGGCCGCGATGCTGAAAATCCGGGCAGCGATGCGCCAAAGCTGTGCAGATCGTGCGCTTCTTTCCGTCCGGGAACAAAGTTTTTGGGCGGCATATCGCAAGAGTGCACGAGAGGGAGCCGGTAGTCTTTTCGATGTGAAGGGCTCTCTTCCGCCGCCTTCGGCGCCCATGCGCCGCGGGCGCGGACCGTTCCTCGGACGAGCCCCGGCACGGCAACCCTCCATCGGCCTGATTGTTGCGTAGGAGGCCGTATGGAGGGCCCGTGCCATTCGCAAGGGACCGCCGCGCATCCCGCCGGCGGCGAGCAAATGTCACAACCGGCAAGAGGCAAACGCATATGACCGACAATCCGCTGAACGAGGCATTTTTCCAGAGTATGGAAAGTTCCATTGTCGACGTGCTGGGTGCCGAGACGCTGCCGCCGGCCTGCTACACCAGCGAGGCGTTTTTCGAATTCGAGAAGGAAGCGCTCTTCAACCATGAATGGCTCTGCGTCGGCCGTGTGGAACAGGTGAAGAATCCCGGCGACTATTTCACCGTGACGCATATCAACGAGCCGCTCATCATTTGCCGCACACGGGACAACGAGCTGAAGGCGCTGTCGGCGGTGTGCCAGCACCGCGCCATGCTGGTGGCGGAAGGCCGGGGCAATACGCGCGGTTTCGTCTGCCCCTATCACCACTGGACCTATGCGCTGGACGGGCGGCTGTCCGGTGCGCCGGCCATGAACAAGACCTGCAATTTCCACCGCGACGACATTCGCCTGCCGGAAATCAAGACCGAGGTGTGGGAAGGCTTCATCTTCGTCAATTTCGACGAGAACGCCGCCCCGCTCTCCCCCCGCCTGACGACGGTGCAGGAGGCGTTCAAGAACTACGACCTTGCCCATGCCGAAGGACCGGCACCGGACGAGCCCTTGAAGTTCGAGTGGAACTGGAAGGTGCAGATGGAAAACAACAATGACGGCTACCACGCCAGCCGCCTGCACCAGGGCCCGCTGCACGAGTTCATTCCGAGCGAGCTGTGCAGCTTTCCGCCGGTGCCGGAAGGCGCGGCCGGCTATCTGCGCTTCAACGGCGCGCTCCATATGGACCCGGCCTTCAATCCGACGCAAAAGGCGGTGCTGCCGGTGTTCCCCAACCTCACGGATGAAGAACGCCACCGCGTGATGTTCGCCAATGTGCCGCCGACGCTGTCGCTGGTGATGACGTCGAGCATGGTGATCTATCTCATCCTGCATGCGGAATCGGCGAAGGAGCATTCCATGACCATCGGCCTGCTGATGGCGCCGGGCGCCATGGAGCATCCGATGTATGAGGAACTCATGGACTTCACCATGAAACACACGATCGAGATTACGAGCCAGGACCAGCATGTGGACGAACTGGTGCAGGTGGGCCTTAATTCCCGCTTCGCGCCGCGCGGCCGCTATTCATGGCAGGAACAGGCGCAAAGCGATCTCAATGTCTGGCTGGTCGAGCGCTACCAGCAGGCATGGGAACGCATGAAGGTCAGCGCCTGAGCCCCGCCGTCACAAACGCAGAGAAAGAAAGACCGACAAATGACGCCCCCCGCCCCGAGCAAGCGCATGCCCGCCATCTTCATCGGACATGGAAGTCCGGGCAATGTGATGGAAGACAATTTCTTCACGCGCATGTGGGAAAGGCTCGGGCAGGAGATCGGCAAGCCGCGCGCCATCATCTGCGTTTCCGCCCATTGGTGCACGAGGGGCGTGCGCGTAACGGGGCAGATCCATCCCCGCACCATCCATGATTTCGGCGGCTTTCCGCAGGAAATGTATGAGATGCAGTATCCCGCGCCGGGCGACCCGGCGCTGGCGGCCGAACTCGTCCGGCGCCTGGCACCGCTCGAGGCCGAGATCGACCATGAATGGGGATACGACCATGGAAGCTGGGCGGTGCTGAAGAAGATTTATCCGGATGCGGACGTTCCGCTCATCCAGCTCAGCATGGATATTCGCCAGCCCTCATCGTGGCATTACGAGGCGGGAAAGAAGCTCGCCGCGTTCCGCGACGACGGCGTTCTCGTCATGGGCAGCGGCAATATCGTGCACAACCTGCCGGAAATGAACTGGCGCATGCGCGACGGCAGCTATGACTGGGCGGCCCGGTTCGGCGACTATATCCGCGAAAGCATCGCCTCGGACGAACCGGAAAAGCTCGTCGATTACGAGAGTTTCGGGCGGGATGCCCGGCTTTCCGTTCCTTCGCCCGACCATTACTGGCCGCTTCTCTACGTCATGGGCGCGCGGGCGAAAGGCGAGCCGGCCCATTTCGAAACGCCGGTCGTCGAATACGGATCGCTCGACATGACCACCGTCGTCTTCGGCGCCTGACCCTCATCCGTTTCTGCAGCTTTTCGATGCGCGATGCTGCCCGTTTCGGAGGCAGCTTTTGTCTGCCGGGCCAAATCATCAATTTCCGCTGCGCGGGCATGCAAGACGTATTGCCCTTGCCGCTTCTAGTCTTTCCGTCAGGGTCGGGATCATGTCCGGCCTCCCGCGTTGAAGAGGAGTGGACGATGGATCAGATGTTGGCCAGCAAGGGCTCTACCGGAACCGACCGCAGCGAGCCGACAGGGCTCCATATGCTGCGGGCGACCCCCGAAACGGTGCATTGGGGCTATTTCGACGCTTCGCTCGCCCCGGCACTGACCGTCAAGAGCGGCGCCCTCATCCAGGCCGAGGCGCTGACGCATCACGCGGGCGATGCGCCGGATCTGATGATGGATGCTTCCGTGCGCCACATCTACGACACCGTGCCGGAAGCCGACCGCAATCCCGGCGTGCATCTGATGACCGGGCCGATCTATGTCGAAGACGCCAAGCCCGGCGACATGCTGGAAGTGCGCTATCTGCGCATGGTGCCGCGCTTCGACTATGGCTCGAACCTCGCGGCGAACTGGGGCCATCTCTACAAGGAATTCGGCGAGAAGGAACGCGTGACGATCTACAAGATCGACCGCTCCACCAATCTCGCCGAGGCGCATTACGCCTATGACTATCCGGGCCTTTACGAGACGCCGGGCAAGATCACCAATTGTCCGGAATGCGACCGGCAGCGGGCGCTGAACGGCGTGCGGGTGCCCATCCGGCCGCATCTGGGCACGGCGGGCGTCGCACCCGACGCGCCCGGCCGGGTCAGCACCATTCCGCCGGGCGCGCATGGCGGCAATATCGACAATTGGCGCATCGGCGCGGGCGCGACGATGTTCTATCCGGTGCAGGTGGATGGCGGGCTCTTTTCCATCGGCGATCCGCATGTCTCGCAGGGCGACGGCGAAATCAGCGGCACGGCCATCGAGGCCTCGCTCGACGTGCTCTTCCAGATCGTGCTGCGCAAGGATTTCGAGTTTCCCTCGCCGCTGCTCGAAACGCCGAGCTACTGGATCGTGCACGGCTTCGACGAAGATCTCGACAATGCGATGCGCAATGCCTCGCTCGACATGCTCAAATTCCTCAATGACAAGCAGGACCTCAGCAAGGACGACGCCTATTCGCTGATGAGCATTACGGCGGATTTCACCGTAACGCAGGTGGTGGACGGCAAGCAGGGCGTGCATGTGAAGGTGCCGCGCAGCATCTTCCCCACCGGCGGAAAATGAACGTCTCGTAACGCGGGCACGCTTCTTGCTGCCGTAGGGGCAGGTATTTGCAGCCAGCGGCATGAATGCCGGGTTCTTGGCTGACAGGAGCGCGCGAGACCGTTGCGGCTGCACAATTTGTCAGCATGTGGCATCCCGAACAGGCAATGTTCGGGATGCACGCTTGTAACATGAGTGCGTGACCCCAATGGAAGCCTGGCGCTTTTCCACAGAAGCCTATCCGAAACCCGACCGCTATGAGGCATGGCAGGATGCCATGCGCCGTCTGGCGCTGAAGCCGACCGGCCATGAAACGGAAGAAGGAGCCTATGGCCTTCTCTCCGTCGTGACCTCGCATTCCGGCATCAATTTCACGCGCCTCATCTCCACGCCGCAGGAAATCAGCGCGATCCAGGAGATCAATCGCGAGATCGGCAAGGACGGCGTCTGGGTCGTCTCGGTGCTCGAAGGCCGCATGACGTTTCACGATGGCGGCAACGACCTGAAGGCCATGTCGGGCGACATCGTTTACGCGGCCGTCGGCTCTCACACCACGCTGACGCTCGACACGAATTGCCGCCTCATCATGATCCATATTCCAAGCTCGGCCTTCCGGCCGAAGCTGATGGCGCCCTTGCCGACCAAGGTCATCCATATGTCGGGCCGGGCGGGCGTGGGTCATGTGCTGGCGGGCTTCCTCGCCTCGGTGGGCGAGGCGCTGGAAGACCTCAGCGTCGACCAGCTCCGCCCCATCGAGATGGCGCTGCCGGAATTCCTGATGGCGGGAATTTTCCGCCAGGCGGATACACGCGCGCTTGGCGGCGCGGCGGGCGTGCGCGCGGCGCTCTTGCATCGCATCTGCCAGACCATCGAATCCCATCTCAGCGATCCCGACCTCTCGCTCACGCGGATCGCGGAGGAACACGGCATTTCGCCGCGCTATGTGCAGAAGCTCTTCGAATCCGTCGGGCAGAGCTTCGGGCGCTATGTGCGCTTCCGCCGGCTGGAGCGCTGCCGCTACGACCTCGAAAGCCCGGTTCATGCGCAGCTTTCGATCTCGGATATCTGCTTCCGCTGGGGCTTCAACGACGCGGCGCATTTCAGCCGCGCCTTTCGCGACCACTACAAGGTGTCGCCGCGCGAGTTTCGCCGGTCGGGCCTTGCCGCCGTGCCGGATGAGGGGCCCTGGACGATCAATCGCGGACGGCCCGACGACAAGGAGAGCGGCTGGTCCGACCTGCAGGAGACAGCGGACGCCCCCTCCCCCGCCCCGGCGGAGGAGGATGGCGAGTTGCAGGTGCTCTCGCCGCCGGAGGCGACGACCACCGAGCCCAGGGGCGGCGGACCTGCCCATCACTATCTGCCCGTGACGCGCAAGACCGTGCATTGGGGCTATTTCAGCCGCTTCCTGCCGCCGGTGGTGGAAATGAAATCGGGCGATTTCATCACCATCGAAACGCTGACGCATCACGCCAATGACGATCATGAGCGCATGGTCGAAGGCGATCCGGGTGCGGAGGATGTGTTCCACTGGACGAAGGACGGCAAGAATGTGGACCGGCGCGGCGCAGGCCCGCTCGACGCCTCCACCTATGGGCGCGGCGCAGGCGAAGGCTTCGGCGTTCACATCATGACCGGCCCCGTCGCCGTGGAAGACTCCAAACCCGGCGACATTATCGAACTCCGGATTCTCGACATCGCGCTGCGGCCCAGCGCGAGCCAGCGTTTTGCGGGACGCAGCTTCGGCAGCAACGCGGCGGCCTGGTGGGGCTTCCATTACAGCGACCTCATCACGCCGCCCGCGCCGCGCGAAGTGGTGACGATCTACGAAATCGACAAACGCCATGGCAAGGAATGCGCCCGCGCCGTCTATAATTATCGCTGGACGCCGCAGACCGACCCGTTTGGCGTGACGCATGAGAAAATCGACTATCCCGGCGTGCAGGTGGACCCGACCACGGTGGAAAAGAATTTCGACGTGCTGAAGGATGTCGAAATTCCGCTGCGCCCGCATTTCGGCGTCATCGCACTGGCGCCGGACCATCGCGGGATCGTGGACAGTGTGCCGCCCGCGCATTTCGGCGGCAATCTCGACAATTGGCGGCTGGGGCCGGGCTCGCGCATCTTCCTGCCCGTCGCCGTGGCGGGCGGGCTTTTGTCCATCGGCGATCCGCATGCCTCGCAAGGCGATTCCGAACTTTGCGGTACCGCCATCGAATGTTCGCTGACCGGCGTCTTCCAGGTCGTGCTGCACCGGAAGAGCGATCTGACCGGCAAGCTTTTCGATCTCGACTATCCGCTGATCGAAACGGAAGACGAATGGGTGATCCTCGGTTTCAGCCATCCGAACTATCTGAAGGAACTGGGCAAGAACGCGCAGGCGGAAGTCTATAAGCAGTCTTCCATCGACATGGCGATGCGGGACGCCTTCCGGAAGACGCGACGCTTCCTCATGACCTCGAAGGGATTGAGCGAAGACGAAGCGATTTCGCTTATCTCGGTCGCAGTCGACTTCAGCGTGACGCAGGTGGTGGACGGCAATTGGGGCGTCCATGCCTGTATCCGGAAGAAGCTCTTCACCTGACCTTTTGCCCCAGGCCCGCGCCCAGCGCGTGAAGCGCATCGGGCGGGCTCGACGGTCCGGCATGGGCGCATTTCACGCTCGCAACCTCGGCGCCGAAGCGCAGCGCCGCCTCGAAACCGGCGCCGGACATATCGGCGAACAGAAACCCGGCATGGAAGGCATCGCCCGCGCCCGTCGTATCCACGATCCTTTCCGGCGGCAGGGCGGCCACGCGGCATAGCTCTCCCGCTTCGTTCAAGCCGGCGGTTCCTTCCGCGCCCATGGTGACGGCTGCGCGGCGCGCGCCCAGCGCGACGAGCTTTTCGAGCATGGGCTTCAGCTCATCCGTGCCCGCAATTTCCCCGGCGACGGGGCGTGGCAGGATGGCCGTGTCGCACGCGGCGATGAGGGCCAGCGTGTCTTCGGAGACCATCTCCACATCGCAGAGCGTCGGCACGCCGCGCTCACGCGCCTCCTGCGCGATCGCCACGGATCCGGGCATATCCATGCCGTCGAAATAGGCATAGCTCGCCCCTTTCCAGATGCTTTCGGGCAGTGTGGAAGGATATGGCGGGTAGCCTTCGGGCACGGTTTCGACGATACCGCGCTCGCCCGTTTCCCGGTCGAGCAGGATATAGGCCGCGGTGTTGGGCAGGCCGACCGCGGTGATGCAGCCTGCGCCGTCGATGCCGCGCGCCGTCAGGAATTCGCGCACACGCACACCGTTCTCGTCATCGCCGGTTACGCCTGCATAGACGACGCTGAAGGCCTCTCCCCGGCTCTGCCCGAGCGCGGCAAGCGTCGCCGCCGCATTCATGCATTGGCCGCCCATGACGATACGGGCCGGGCCGGAGGGCTGCTTGGTATCGGGCCGCAGCCGCGCGAAGTCGACATCGAGAATAATGTCGACATTGTTTCGGCCAACGCAAATGACCTTGTCCCTCACCCTTTAATCCTCCGGTTCCGGTTTTCCAGCGGGTTTTCTGCAAGTTTGACGCCGGTTGCCCGTTCGTGCCGGACGGCTCTTGTTGCTTTTAATAATCACTTGCAATATTGATAGGGTGAGACCGAAAAGCCGCCTTCGAACTCGAGTGAGCTGATCATGAACATGCAGCCAGCTTCCGCCCGCGACGAGTTTTCACGCACCGACCTGATGCGCGAGGCGGTCGAACGGTGCCTGCGCATGGAAATCGCGCTCGACCCGGCCCAAGTGTCGGATGCGCCGCTGTTTGCGGGCACCCTCATGGCCGAAGAGGTGCAGCCCGGCCTGCTGGCGACCGGCCATGACATCACCTATTCGCAGGATGAAAGCATCGACGTGCATGTCGGTCCCTCGATCACGTTCGGGGTGCTGCTCAGCGGCGGGGAAGGCCCTCTCGAAATCGCAGGCCATGGGCCCGTGACGCAGGAGCAGGGACGGCCCTCGCTCATCGCGTTCGGCGCGCCGGCCATCTGCCGCCGCAGCTGGCGCAAGGGACAGCGCAGCCAGGCCATCGGCTTCACGCTTCAGCCCGAATTCTTCAGCCGCTTCGGCGAGACGGTAAACGAGGACGGGCTCGCCACACTGAGCCGTCTGCTGGAAGGCGATTTCCAGAGCGTGTCGCTTCCGAAGTCCGAGAGGCTGCTGAGCGCCGCGCGCAAGAATCTCGAAAATCCCTATACCGGCCCCCTGCGGCACATCTTCCTGGAGAGCAATACGCTCTCGCTCATCGTCGAGACCGCTCAATTGCTCGAGAAAGAACACCTGCTGGTCGACAAGCTCGGCCGCCGCCACTACGAACAGGTCATGCATGCGCGCGAGATTCTGGACGCCTCGCTTGCCGATCCGCCCAAGACGCTGGATCTGGCCGCGCAAGTCGGGGTCAACGTCACCACGCTGCGCATCAATTTCCGGGCGGCCTTCGGCACGACCATTTTCGGCTATGTCCGCGACCGCCGGCTCCAGATGGCCCGGCTTCTGATCCTGGAACACGGGCTCAAGGTTTCCGAAGCCGGATATCGCGTCGGCTTTTCCAATGCGGCCGCCTTCACGGCGGCCTATCGGCGTCATTTCGGCCACCCTCCCACGAGGGAACCGGAGATGCCCTCCCACTAATTGCGAGTCGCAACAGTGTTCCTTCGCCCCGCAATAGCGCGACGGATCGTAAACGCCTCCGGCGGCTAATAAAATCCTTCTACAGACGAATTGGTCGGGAGATGCGGACCGGACGGGTCCGCATCTTCTTTTTGCCAGTACTTGTTTTCAGGATTTGCCCATGACCTTCCGATATGTTCGCTCCGCCTGCCTGCTGGGTGTCGCCGCCTCCCTGCTTCTTTCAACCGCCGGCCGCTCCCAGACAGCCGTCGATGAAAAGAGCGACACAAAGGATGACGCCGCCGTCGAGGACACCATCACGATCACCGCGCGCAAACATCTCGAAAAGGTCTCCGACGCACCGGTGAGCACGACCATTCTGAACGAGGACGACATACGCCCTTCCGCGCTCGATCCCGGCGCCGAAATAGCGGGGCGGTCGCCGACCACGAATTTCGTCGACTATTCGCGTTTCGGCGAAACCTTCATGAACATGCGCGGCGTGGCCACGCTCGGTACGCCGCTGAACTCGCTCGACAGCACCATCGGCTTCGCCGCCGACGGCGTGCCCACCAGCATTTCCGGCTTCGCCCCGATCCTGCTGGATGTGGAGCGGGTGGAGGTGCTGCGCGGACCGCAGGGCACGACATTCGGGCGCAACGCGCTTGGCGGTATCGTGAATGTGGTTCACCGGAAGGCGGATGGAACGAACGAAGCGCGTTTGACCGCCGAAACCGGGTCGGACGGCCACACCTTCGTCGAGGCGGCGGGCGGCGCCTCGCTCGTGCCGGACACGCTCGCCCTGCGCGGCGCCGTACGATACCAAAAATACGACGGCGACATCTATAACAGCATACTCGACCGGAAGGTGGGCGGCGCGCATATCGGCGCGGGCCGCGCCTCGCTGCGCTATACGCCGGACCATTCGCTGACCATCGACCTCACCGGCTCCTATAGCCGGGACGAGAGATCGAACCCGGCCTATCTCCTGCTCGAGACGCCCGACTTCCCGACAAGCGGCGAGGACGTCGTGCCGAAGAACCGGCGCATCCTGGCCCAGGGCACGCTCGACATCCAGAAGGACTGGGAGGACTTCACCTTCACCTCGGTTACCAGCTATCAGCAGATCGACATCTGGAACTATGGCGACTTCACGGACACGCTGATCCTCAGCGAAATCTTCCCCCTCCCCTCGCTCTGGACCAATCCGGCCATCGACAAGGTGGGCACCGCCGAAGAGGAAGGGCTGTTCACGCAGGAATTCCGGCTGAACTCGCCGCAGAAGCAGCTGCTGCAATGGGTAGTCGGCGCCAATTATTTCCGATCCGATTACACGCTCGACCGAACGGCCAACAACAATCCGCTTGTGGGCGCCACCTTCAACGGAACCTGGGACAACCGGATCACGAGCCAGACCATTGCGCTTTTCGGCGACGTTTCCGTCCCGCTCGGGCTCGACTGGGAGGTGACGGGCGGATTGAGGCTCGCGCGGGATACGCAGACGCTGGAATCCCACTACAAGGGCGCTCCCCCGCTGACCGTCGCGTCGCTCGACCAGAAGAGCAGCTTTGCCGACAATTATGCGAGCGGCCATGCCGGGCTGACCTATCATTGGGGCGAGGGCCTCATGAGCTATGCCTCCGTTGCCCGGGGATACGCCTCGGGCGGCTTCGAGAAGGCAACGCCCTTTGCCTCGCAGGGCGCGACCTCGCCTCCCTTTCACCCGGCAAAGAGCTGGACCTATGAATTCGGCACGAAGTCCGTTTTCGGCACGACCGCGCAACTGGATGTCGCCGCGTTCTACAACGAGGTGAAGGACGGCCAGCTGACGGGTTTCGACAACACGACATTTCAGGTCTACACGACCAATCAGGACTATGAGAGCTATGGCGTGGAAGCATCGGGCCAGCTGAGACTGACCGACTGGATGGCGCTTTTCGGCGGTGTGGGATACACCGAATCCGAGATGGTCAATGTCGGCGGGGCGTCCGGCGCCGCCGGGGCGCGGAACGGCAACCGCGTTCCGCAAGTGCCGAAATGGACGGCCAATCTGGGGATCAGCCTGACCCTGCCGGGGGAGTATGTGGCTCTTCCGGGTACGTTCTATCTGCGCGCGCAGGAGCAATATATGGGCGCGCGCTATGCCGACCTCGCCAATGCGCAGAAGATGGAAGACTACAATATCGTCGACACCCGCATCGGATGGCGTAACGAGAACCTCGACTTCTATGCATTCGGCGACAATCTGCTGGACGAGCGGCCGATCTCCTTTTCCGTCGACTATGCCGGTCCGACCGCGGTTTATGCCGGCCGGGGACGCCTGCTCGGCATCGGCACCAGCGTGAAATGGTAACGCGGGCCCCATGCGCGCGCCGCGCCGGAAAGCAGGATGAAAGGGACCGCATGATCCTTCGCACTCTCCGCGAGACCGCCCGGAGCGTCTGCCTCAGGCGATATAGCCGCCAGGCAGCGGAAAAGGCGCAGCAATCGGCGGATGGGCTTCTGATGGATGACGGCAGCGGTTTCCGGCTGCCCTATATCCATCGCTACACGGCGGAAGGACCGCACGGGCCCCATGCGGTTTTCGTGGCGACGCCCGGCGTCCCGCCGCCGCCCGGTGGCTATCCGGTTCTCTACATGCTCGACGGGAACGCCTGGATTGCGAGCGCAGCGGAAGCGCTGCATTTCCAGGCGCGCTTTGCCCGCGAAAGCGCGATCGAGCCTTTCATCATCGTGGCGGTCGGCTATCCCGGAGACGACCCCATCAATATGGGGCGGCGTGCCTATGACCTGCTGCCGAAACACCGCTCGCCGAAACTCGGCGCGAAGTTCATGCAAGGCGCGCCCTGGCACCAGCCGGGCGGCGCGGATGCGTTTCTCGACTTTCTGAGCGGTCCGCTCCGCCGGGCCGTCGCGGCGCGGTATCCCGTCAATCCCGGGCGCCGGATATTGTGGGGACATTCCTTCGGCGGCTTTTTCGCCCTTCATGCGCTGCTCACCGCGCCGCATGTCTTTGACGGTTATGCCGCCCTCAGCCCCTCGCTCTGGTGGGACGACGGACGGCTGACGAAGGAAGCGGACGAGCTTATCGGGCGTTTGCCGGGCGATACCGACGCCTCCGTCCTGATCGCCGTCGGCGGGAACGAAACGCCGGACCGGCCCGCGATCAGCGAGCGCATGATCGCAGATGCGGAAAGCCTGTCGAAGAACCTGTCGGCGAACGGGCCTCCGGGCCTTCATGTCGAATACCGGTTGCTCGACGGGGAGACGCATCAGTCCGTCCCGGTCGCCGCGCATTCCCGCGTCTTCAGATTCGCAAGCCGTGTGGCGGCGCGCCCGGAGACGACGCCCTCCTAGTCCATCACGCGGCCAGCGCGCCAATATCCCATGAGATTGGCCGATTTGCGGTCCACACCCCGCTCTTTCAGCAGGATGCGGCGTATTTCCTTCACCGCATGGGCCTCGCCCGCCACCCAGACATAGAAATCCTTCCTGTCCGTGGTCGCACGATCCCAGAGGATGTCGGTATCGACATCGATGTCTGGCAGGGCGTCCGCCCGATCCGGCGCCGGATCGGACGGCACATGGGCGCGCGCGGCGGCGGAGAGCATCTGCGCGCCGTGGCGGTCGCCGGGCTTGCGCGGCAGCCATTCGAGGTTCAATTCCGGAAAATCCGGCAGGCCCACGCAATCGTCCGTGGACGGCATTTCAAGATAGACCTCCGCAAGGGGCCTGACGTCCAGCGCGGCGAGATCTTCCAGAATGCCGGTCACGGCGGGCAAGGCGGTTTCGTCGGCGATAATCAGAACTCTTTTCGCCCCGGTCGGCGGGCGCCATTCATACCCGCCCGTATCGCCGTCGTAAGCCCGGTTCGGCGCGGCAAGCTGTATGCGGGCACCGGGGTCCGCATGGAGCGCCCAGCGCGAGGCCGGGCCGGTTTCACCGTGAAGGACGAAATCGATGTCCATTTCGCCCGGCCGCAGGGCGCGAATGGTGTAGGTCCGGCGCGGCGGCCTCTCGCCCGTCGGCATGGCCTGATAGGCGCCCAGCCAACTGTCGTCCAGCGGCAGGCTCGGCGGCTTGCCGTCCGCTCCCGGGAAAAACACCTTGATGCGCTGATCCGGCGCACCGGTGCACATCATATCGATGTCGTCGCCCGTAAAGGTCAGGCGGCACAGATGGGGAGAGAGAACGGTCTTCCTCAGAAGACGCACTTCAAACAGGCGGTAAGGCAGTACCGACACGAAAGCCTCCGCGGCTTCGTTCTGTGTCCTGGGAGATTTCACGAAACGACCTCGTTCGGCATCCGGCGTTCAACCATTTATTCTGTCGCCGATCAGCGTGCGCAGAGAGGCAAGGGATACAGACCCCATCTGCGGCAGGGAAAGAAGGTCGCGATCGCTCCACTGCGCCGCCTCTTCCAGGGTGAAGATGCCGCCATGCCTCAGCGCATTGACGGCCCGGGGCGCCAGATCCAGCTCTTCAAGCGACGTTCCTTCGGTGCGTTCCATCGTCATCGGACCTCCTCAACAACTCCGTTCATCGCGGTCGACAAGTATCGACCCGGATTTGACCCTAGTTGCGATTGATTTTCAATATCAAATCTGGTTTGTTGCGAATGCGATCCTTCGGAAACCGGAGACGAGGATGCCGACACCGCCGCCCACCTACCCCGCCGACACGCCGCTTTCGGACTTGAAGACACCGGAGCTGCTGCTGACGACGACCTTGAGACTCTTCGCCGAAGCCTGGCGACGGCCGGGCGAAGACTGCCCGGACTGGCGCGGCGGCCTTCTGTCCGCCGGACTGCCCGTCTGGGGAACATCCGCATTCGACGGGCTCATCAACATGGTCGCCGCCGCGACGCGGCGTCCGCTCGATGTGCGCTGTCCCCGCAGCAAGGTGCTGAGCATGGATGAAGGACGGCTGCTACAGGTCGTCAGCCTGTTCCAGCACGGACAGCCGGAGCCGGCCAAGGCCGCGCTGGGTGCCTGGCTGCCCCCGGCGGCGCAGCGCATGGCGGCGGTTCCCGCCGAAGCGTTCGCCCGGGCGCTGAAAGAGAGCGGCCTTGTCGTTCCAATGCGGCGAGACCCGGTCGGGCGGCCCGCCGCCTATCTGATCCATGCCAATCCGGGGCTGCAACTGGTGCAATAGCGGATCGCCATGCGGGCCGCCTTCCTGGCCCGACGAACTGCCGAACGACGCGGTAAAATGAGAACGACCATCGAACAGGATATCGCAATCAGCGCGATCCGGTGCTGCCACGCCGCCCGTAGCCGTGGCGAGGACAATGTCCTGCCCTGCCTTTATGCCGCGCTGGAATCCCATGGCTGCGGCCTTCTCGCGCCGGCTTTTCTCGGGCTCGTCGAGGCCTGCGAATATTGCATGGGGCGCGATTTCTGCCCCGGCTCCGCCGAACGGTTTTCCGCCGACGAATGCCAGATCCTTGCGCTGCTCGACGATCCGGCGCATGGCGGGATCTCTTTCGCGCACGGTCCCCATGCGCGCAGCGGCCTCGAACTGCTCGTCAGCGCGGCGGCGTCGACGAGCTTCCTGATAGAAAGGGAATGCGCCGGACCCACGAACCGTTCTAGTGCCCCTGGGCACCCTTCCAGGTGATCTCCGGTTTTTCCCGCCAGGCGAAGCGCTTCAAATGATCTTCGAGGATGAATTTGAGGCGGCCGACATTTTCCTCGTCGTCGGTTTCGCACCGCATAAAGAGCGCGCCCGCTTCCGCCTTCAATTCGCAACGCCCCGGCTGGAAATCGACCTCGCCGGATATCTCGTCATACTCCGCGGGCACCTTGTGCCGGAAATGCTTGCAGAGCTGAGCGATATATTTCGACGCGTGTTCGGTTTCCACGCGGGCCTCGACAACGAACATCTTCTCCTCCAATAGCCTCAATTCGGCCCGTCAGCGCGAGCCCGGTTCGGTATTACGATGGACGGCCCGGTCGGCCAGCACGATGGGGAAGCCGAGCGAACAGCTTTCGACGCGCGCCGAAACGCCGTAGGCCTCTTCGATCAGATCGGGGGTCAGCACGTCCGTCGGCTCGCCCGCCGCCAGAAGGCCGCCCGAGCCGAGCAGGATCACCCGGTCGGCAAAACGCAGCGCAAGGTTGAGATCGTGTACGGCGAGCAGGCAGAGCGCGCCAGTCGCGCTCACGGTCGTGCGCACCGTTTCGAGAACGCGCAACTGCCAGCGCAAATCGAGCGCGCTGGTCGGCTCATCCAGAAGAAGCAGGCGGGGTTCGCGCACCAGCACCTGCGCAAGGCCCACCATCTGGCGCTGGCCGCCCGACATCTCGCCCATGCGCCGCAGGGCAAGCTCGCGTATGTCGAGTTCGTCGAAAACGCGGTCGATCCGCTCTTCCACCGCCTCCCGGGTTTCCGATCCCGTGGCCATCGCCCGCGCCGCGCTCAACACGAGTTCGTAGGCGACGAGCGTCGTCGCCTGCGGCAATGTCTGCGGCAGGTAGCCGATGCGGCGCGCCCGGTCCGAGACGGCAAGCGCGGTGAGTTCCTCGCCGAAAAGGCTGATGGAGCCTTCATGGACGGGCCGAATGCCGATCAACGCCTTGAGCAGCGTCGACTTGCCGACCGCGTTGGGGCCGATCAACGCCACGAGCTTTCCGCCCTCAATGGCCGGGATCGTCAAGCGGTCGAACACATGCCGGGCGCCATAGCCGGCGGTGAGCCCCGATACGGCCAGCCCCTCCGTCATCCGAACCTCCGCTGCAGGACGATCAGCGTCACGAAAAGCGGGATGCCGGCCAGCGCGGTCACGATGCCGACCGGCAGGATGAGGCCCGGCACGATTACCTTGCTGGCCAGCGAGGCGAGCGAGAGCATCAGCGCGCCCGCCAGCGCAGCGCCGGGGAGGAAGAAACGATGATCCTCGCCCAGCGCAAGCCGGCTGATATGCGGCCCGACCAGCCCGACGAAACCCACCGTGCCGACGAAGGACACCGCGATGGCGCAGAGAAGGCTCGCCCGGACGAGAACGAGGATGCGCAACCGTTCCACCGCGATCCCCAGCGCACGCGCCTGATCCTCGCCCGCGCGCAGGGCTGTCATCTTCCAGACGTCGAAGAACGAGAAGACGGCGCAGACCGCGAAGACCAGCGTGACAATGGAAATCTTGTCCCAGTCGGCGCGACCGAGCGAGCCCATGGTCCAGAAAACGATCTGCTGGAGCGTGTCGCTGTCGGCGACGAACTGAACCAGCGAAACGAGCGCCTCCATCGCGAACAGAACCGCGATGCCGAAAAGCACGATCGTATCGACGGTGGCGCCGTAGCTGCGCGAGAAGACGAGAATGAGCCCCGTCGCGCCCATCGCCGTCGCGAAGGCGCAGACCGGCACGATGACGTTTTGCGGGATGCCGGGCAGCGCGATCCCGAACACGATGGCAAGCGATGCGCCCAGCGTGGCGGCGGCGGTGACGCCGAGCGTATAGGGGCTTGCCAGCGGATTGTTGAGGGAGGTCTGCATCTCCGCGCCCGCGAGGCCGAGCGTCGCCCCGACCAGAAGCGCCATCAGCGCATAGGGCAGGCGCACATCCCAGATGATGACCGATTGCGCCCGGGTGAGACTTTCCGGATCGAAGATGCCCGACACGACATCGCCCAGCGGCAACAGGGCCGGGCCGGTCGCCACGTCCCAGACGAAGGAGGTCAGCGTGGCGAGCACGAAGAAGGCCAGCACCGCCATGCGCCTGGCGGTGAAGGCGCGATAGGAATCGGCGAGGCTGACCTCCGCCTCGATGCGCGGGTCGTTCACTGCGCTTTCTCCGGCAGGCTGGCCCAGAAGGCTCCCTCGAGCGGGACCGGCTGGAACCGCCGATACGCTTCGGCCAGCCTATGACGCGGATCGAGATCGGCAAAGAGGTCGGGGTGGAACCATTTCGCCATTTCCTGCAGGGCCACGACGTTGAAGGGCGAATTGTAGAAGTGATGCCATATAGCGTGGACATGGCCCTCGCGCACGGCATCGAGTTCGGCAAGGCCCGGACGCTCCATCGCCTCGGCCAGCGAGCGCTGCGCCATATCCATCGTCGCGCCGGTGCCCAGGATCACGCGGCCCTTGACGGGATCGCCCCAGGAAGAGCCGATGCCGGTCGCCACATAATGGTCGGGCTGAACCTGGAGGAGATGCTCGATCGAGACCGTGCCGACCACGCCGGGCACGAGGCCGATCGCGATATTGTCGCCGCCCGCCAGCCCGATGAAGCGGCCCAGCATGCCCTCGCCCATCGTCTCGCAGCACTGGTCGTGCAGGCCCACGCGGCTTTCGAGAAAGACCGTCGGACGCTCCTTCACATCGGCGAGGCGGCTTTCGACGATGTCGAGCTGCGCGGCATAGAATGCGTTGAAGGCCGCCGCCCTCTTTTCCCGGCCGAGAATCTCGCCCAGCAGCGCGATGCTTTTCGGCGTGTTGACGATCGGGTCCTGTCGGAAATCGATGAAGACGACGGCGACGCCCGCATCCTGCAGCGTCTCGATGACACGCGCGCTTTTTTCCGACGGGCCGTGGCCGCCGGAGATGCCGAAGATCGCCACGTCGGGCGCGAGCGAGATCGCCTTTTCGACGCTGAAGGTCTCCGTCGTGCTGCGGCCGATGGTCGGCAGCCTGGTCAGCGCCGGGAAGGCGTCGGCATATTGGTGATAGGTCGCCGGGTCGAGAAGTTCGAGATCGGCCATCATGCCGGAAAGCAGCGCGACGGGATCCTCCGGCTCCAATATGCCGAGCGCGGGCAGGAAACGCCCCTCGCCCAGCAGCACCTTGTCCACATGGTCGGGCACGTTCACCTCGCGGCCCGCGAGATCGGTCACCATGCGCGCATTCGCCGGGCCAGCCATCAGGGGCAGGAGCAGGAACAGCGAGAGGGCTGCAAGGACAAGACGCATGGGACATCACCTTTCGTCGGATGGCGCTCCGTCCGGAACGCAGAAGAGGGCCGCCAGCATGGCGGCCCTGCATCGCTCTTTCATGGGCGGGCGCGTGGCCCGGTCAGAAGTCCGCCTCGAGGGTGAACATCACATTTCGGGGCGCGCCGTAGAAGTTGAAAAGCCCCGGTCCGCCCACGCGCTCGTAATATTTCCGGTCGAGCAGATTATTGACCGAGAATGTCGCCTTCACGTTCTCCGTCACCTTGTAGCCGAGCTGCGCGTCGAGCGTGGCATAGCCCGGCCCTTCGATGACGCCATTGTAGAAGTCGCTGACCGCGCGTCCGCCACCGGCAATGTAAAGACCGTTGAGCACGCCGTCATCCGGACCGAAGCTGTAGCGCAGCCAGAGATTCGCATTGTGCTTCGGCGTATAGGTGCTGAAGGTCGTCCCGGAGGGCACCGACGGATCGTCCACATATTCGGTGACGGTGAAGGCATAACCGGCGAAGAGGTCGAGCTTCTCGGTCAGATTGCCGCTGATCTCCGCCTCGAAGCCTTCCGACTTCACTTCGCCGCCGGCGTAGTAGACGCCCGGGCTCGAGGGGTTTTGCACCACGCGGTCGGTCTGGTTCAGGCGGAAGACGGACAGGGCGCCGTTGAAGTCGCCGCCCATCATGCCGTCGAACTTCACGCCCGCCTCGTAGTTTTCGCCCGTGACCGGCGTCGTGATCTGCGACTGCGGCTGGAAGATTTCGGCATAGCTGGCAAAGAGCGAAATGTTCTGCGTGAGGTCGTAGCTCACACCGGCAAAGGGCGTGAACTCGCCGTCGATGTCCTTGCGCTCGGATACGACGCCGGTGACGGTATCCGTGGTCTCGTTCTCATACCAGGTTTCGCGCGCGCCGAGCACGAGCGTCAGCCCCGCCATCGGGCGAATGCGGCCCTGCGCATAGATCCCGGTCTGGGTCGGCTCGCTCCTTGCCGGATTGCCATAGGGCATGGCCGGCTTCGGCACGGCATAGGGGTTCGGATTGTAAACGTCGTAGGAATAGGGAACCGCCCCTCGCCATTCTTCCACCGTCTGCTCGTAATGGCGGTAATCCACACCGACCACGAATTCCTGCAACTGGCCGAAGGCCTGGAAGGGCATCACGACATTCGCGTCGGTGGAAAAGGTTTCCTCATCGTATTTACGGGCGAGCCCGGCCATGCTGGTGGTCGTGGTCGTCGGCGGATTGATCGCCGTGCGGCCATAGGCATAGGCAAGCTCCACGTCGCGGTCGGAGTAGCGCGCGGAGAGATTGAGCTTGAAGCCGTTGTCGAACTCATGGCTGAACTTGGCGACGCTTTCGAAAATCTCGTTCTCGAAATTGTTCCATGACGCGCCGACAAAGGTGGAGCGGTCGATGTCGAGCAGATTGCCGTTCGTGTCGACCGGCAGGCCGTTGAAGGGCACGGAATCGCGCTGCTGATGCCAGACGAAAAGGTCGAGCTTGGTCTTCGGGCCGAGATCGGCGCCGAGTGTGCCATAGACGACGCCGACCTGGTTCTCGTCCACATCGATGAAGCTGTCGCGGTCCTGATAGGCGGCGACGAGACGGGCGCGCAGCGCGCCGGATTCGACCAGCGGCGCGTTCACATCGCCTTCCACGCGGTAATTGTTCCAGGAGCCCGCCGACGCCTTGCCCTTCACGGCGAAGTCCTTATGCGCCTTCTTCAGGCCGAGATTGGCGATGCCGCTGATTTCGCCGGCGCCGGTGAAGAGACCGGCGGGACCGCGCAGAAACTCCACACGGTCGGCAATGGCGAGATCGGGCTGCGTGCCGTAGATGCTCGACAGCGGCGCAGGCAGCCCCTCCACCGTCAGCGTATCGAGCTCGAAGCCGCGCGTGAAAATGCTCGACCGGCCCGGATCGTTGGTCAGCACCAGCATGCCCGTGGTGCGGCGCGCCGCATCTTCGAGCTGCGTCATGTTGAGTTCGTCCATCCGCTCGCGGGTGACGACGGAAACGGCCTGCGGAATCTCGCGGACGGAAGCGGGCGTCTTACCGCCCACCGTGGCGACGCTGCTGGTGAAGCTGTTCGTGCCTTCCGTGGTCTCCGGCGCGCCCTCGCCCTCGATGACGATGGGCGCCGTCACTTCCTCGGCCGCCCCGGCTTCCGCCGTGGCCGCGTCCTGCGCCTGCGCCGGACCGGCGAATGCCAGACCGAGCGCCAGAACCAGCGCGCCGGGCGCCGCGTGGCACATCAGACGCGCGCGGCGTCCCTTATCGTCGAAACTCTCAAACATGGTATCGCCCCCAGCTCTTGAACCGGCTTGCGCCGTTTTGCGAATGATTATCAACTGAGTAGCCTTCCCACGGAAATGGGACAAGGGGCGGGCCTTTGCCGACCGGTCAGAAGTCTTTGATATCCAATCAGTTTGCCGCTTCATCATGCCGTAATGGCGGTTTTTTAATAACGCTTCTCATTATTATGTCAAAGGTATAGGCTGGGCGGGTTTGCAGAGGAACAGAGTTTGCGCATGGCGCCCGCCGACCCACCGAGCCCCCGCACGGCCAGCATGGACTACCTGCCCCGGCAGGGGTTCCGGCTGATCGAATTGAGGGACGGGCTGAGCCTTCATTCCAGCGACGGGATGGAAAACGGTCTTTCCACGCCGCCCGCCCGCACGGCGAGCCGGCTGGTCTGTTCGCTCGTCCTCGACGGATCCCTGGAAGGCATTTACGACAATCATGTCGTCCCGTTCGGCGGGCATTCGGGCCCGGCCCGTCACAAGGCCTGCGGTACGCTGGTGTCGCTGCGCGAGCCGGTCTCGTTTTCGCGGCGGGGCCTGCGCGGCACGCGCACGCGGAAGGTGAACATCACCCTGCAAATGTCATGGCTGGAAAAGACGGGCCTGCTGGAACTCGGGCGGCAATCGCCGATCGGGCGCTTCACGCGCAGCCATCTCGCGGTGCGGCACTGGGTGCCCAACCGCCGGGCCGTGCAGATCGCCGAGGAAATCCTGCGGCCTTGCCCCGTAACGCCGGAACTCGAAACGCTCTATCTGGAATCGCGCGCCATCGAGCTGCTGCTGGAGGGAACCGGATCGCTGGCCGACCGGCCGGGCGATGCCGGGTCGGCCGGGCTGCGCCGCAAGGCGCGCGACATCGAGGATTTCCTGATCGCCCATCTCCACCAGCCGCTGACGCTGGACGAGATCGCCAGGGCGCTCGCCATGAGCCCGAGCAGCCTGCAACGGGCCTGCCGCTCCGTTTACGGAACATCCGTTTTCGACCTGCTGAGAAAGCTGCGGCTCGACACCGCGCGGCACCGCCTCGCCGAAGAGGGGATCAGCGTGGCGGAGGCTGCCTATATCGCGGGCTATGGGAGCCCGGCCAATTTCGCAACCGCCTTCCGCCGCGCCTATGGCGTCTCGCCGTCGGAGGCCCGCCGGGCGCGCTGACGGTTTTCCTCAGCGCCTTTCGCCGGCAAAGTCGATGCCGCGCGGCACCGCCGCGCCCCGGATCGAGCCGTGATCGAGCCCCGGCACGATCTCGAATGTCAGCGCGATCCGCGCCGCACCCTTTTCCTCGATCAGCGCCGCCAGATCGCGCGCATTGCCTATCATCCGGTTGTTTTCCTTCCACGCCCGGAACCTGTCGGCGTGTTCGCTGCGCTTTTCCCAGTCGTCGAGCGACTGCTCGGCGCCGCCGGCCATCATCAGAAGCGGAACGGGCTTTCCGGATGCGGGCGTGCCCAGAAACCGCTTCGCCTCGCGCATGAGCTGACCGTCATTGAACCAGAGGGAGGGGCTTACCGCGACATAGGCGTCGAATGCGCCCGGCCGCGCGAAGGCGGCATGCAGCACCGTCATGCCCCCGAAGGAATGCCCCCACAGGGTCTCGCGCGTTTCATCGACGGGGAAATGCGCTGCGACGAAGGGCTTGATGTCATTCTCGATCATATCGAGCCAGGCGTCGGCCCCGCCAAGCTCCGGCCAGGGGAGGCCATTGGGGCGGGCGGGCATGACGTAGCCGTCCCTGTCGCTTGGCGGCGTCAGGTCGCGAATGCGCCTGTCGAACGAAAATTCGCCTTCGGGATAGGTAATCGCGACGATGAGCGCCGGATCGCGCCCCGTCATCCGCGCGCGGGCCGCCGCGCTTTGCGCGAAATCGGAGAACATGCCGAAGAGCTGACCGCCATCCAGCGCATAGAGAACCGGATAGCCGTTTTTCGGCGCGTCGCCCGGCGGCACCCAGACCAGCAGGCGAATGTCCCTGCCGCCGGTCTTGCCGTGGAAGGAGATGTCGCGCGAATGCGGGATGGCGACGGGATGCGCCGCGCCTGCGCGGTCCTGCCCGGCCGGTTCCGCCTGCGCGGAATGTTGCGCCGCGCCCCATGAAACCGCCATGAGAACCAGAAACCCGACCGCCGCCCGAATGCGCATGACCCTCACTCTTTAAAATGAGGGCGCAGGGTAGGCCGTTTGCGGAGACGGGATCAAGCCGCGGCATGGGCGAGGACGAAGAGATTTCCGCCCGAATAAAAATGACCCGGCGCGTCGTGAGAGACGCAACCGGGCCACCTCCCCCTGTCTTTTGACGCCAGTGGAGGAAAGAGCGCGGGGAGACAGGAGGCTCCCTGACCGGCCTGAGTGACACCGAAATTGTGGGATGCCGATACAAGGCTGCACATGCTACGGAGCAGCCGGCCTGGAATACCGGCCCGGCCCTTAGTGAGGAGGGGGCCGGACCGGATTGCATTCGTCAGTCCTCAGAAGGCGTAGGACACCGTCATGGCCACGAAGTTCTTGTCGTAGTCCACGTTCCGGTTTTCCGCGCCCATATGCATGGTGTAGGAAAGACCGGCCTTGAAGCCCTGATACTTCGCATCGACGCCGAGGGTCAGGACCTTCTTGCCCTTCACGAAGCCCGGGCCGATGGGACCGGCGGAGTAACCCGCCACGTCATGCGACCAGAAAACATGCGGCTCGATCGTCCACCCCGTGTTGAAGGCGGAGTGATAGTCCTGAAAGGCGTAGAGGCGATAGCCCGCCGAAAAGGCGGAGGCATAACGCGGCGTAAGCGAGCAGTTCTGGCTCGCCACGCCAGTATTTGCCTGACACAGGTCGCCGACCGCAGTAGCGACACCGCTATTCGGGTGCGTCTTGTGCGAACCCGGGATCGCGAAGCGGTTGCCCTCCGAATCCGGCAGGTACTGGAAGCCCGCATTGATGAGCAGCACGGTGAAGTCGCCACCCGTATTGCGCACGAACCAGTTGGACGGCGTCAGCGTGGAGAGCGTAGTGAAGGAGCCGTGCAGCGCCCTGGTCCGCCGGTAGCCGGGAATGACCTGCCCCGGTGCGACCACTTCGCCGGTATAGATCGGCGCCTCGCCCGGCTGGGCCGTGAAGCCGTAGAGCGCGAAGTCGTGCGCGAGGATTTCCGTCGTATCCACCTGGAACGGCATGTTCGGGTAGTAGGCGATATCGCCCGAGATCGCCGTGCCGTCGCCGAAGATTGCCGGCAACATGGTGACGGAGGTGTTGAAGCTCGCCCCGATCATCTTGATGTCTTCGGGATACTGCGCCAACAGGTACTTTTCACCGCCGTAAATACCACCCAGACCATAGAAAAAACTGCTTACGGGAAGTTGCCAACCGTCATAAGCCTCGCCGGGTGCGTTAAAGGTGAGTCCTCCACTTCCTGTACAAACCGGACCGGACAAATCTCCGCCGCAGGTCGCGTACATCAAGGGCATGTTGTTGAGCGTATCGACAAGCCCGGTAAACGTGCCGAAGGGCAGCTTGGAATGGAAGTTCACAAAGTAGAGCCCGAGATCCGTGCCCTGGCCCAGCCAGTCGGCATAGTGGCGCAGCGCGAAGCCGTATTGCCCCTCATCCTTCGTTTTCCGGTCTTCAATACGCGGTACGTAAATAGGCGGCGGAAATTTGCCAGTCTCCAGGCCGGGATAATACTCGCCCGTCGAAACGCCATAGCCGCAGCCCTGGCCCAGTGCATCGCTGACCGAGAAGAGCGTGCCGCAAGCCGGAAGCTCGGACTTCTCATGCTCATAGACATACATGGCTTCGAACGTGACGTCGCCCGGCAGACCCAAGCTCGCATAGGCCGTGCCCTGCGGCAGGAAGACTTCCTTCAGTTCCAGGCCCGGCTGGTAAAGCGCGGCCACGTCGAAAGGCAGATAAGACGAGACGCCGCCCTGGATGAAGGTGCTTTCGCCCCAACTCACCACCTGCCGGCCGAGACGCACATTGAGCGGCATGCCGGCAATGTCCCAGTCCGCATAGGCATAGGCGTCCAGCAGCTTGATGTCGCGCATGGCGTATTTCTTGGCGCTGCGTCCCCCGTCGTTGAGAGGACGGCCGCCATGCGGGGTTGCGCCGCCACCGACCCGAGAACCGTATTCGTTATAGCCGTCATCGATGTCGCGGGCGGCCGGATCGAAAAAGGCCTTGCCGGAGACATAGAAGCCGTAATTGCGCCACTGGCCGCTCAGTTCCGAAACGGCCTTGTAGGGCATGGAGAAGATCTCGCCCTGTTCGACATTGATGTTGCCGTCGTCGTGGTTGACGTCGGCGCCGGAGCCGTCCGACAGGCGGCAACCGCCGTTGAAATAGGAGATGTGAGCGCAGCTCCGCTCTTCCGTCCGCATGGCGGCGGATACGGACACCGTGGTGTCCAGTTGCATCGTCAAATCGCTGAATTGGAATTCCAGAGCGTCGGCCGGTGACGCGACAAGCGCCGGTGAAAACAACAGTGACGCGGCGACAAGTGCGCGCCGCCCGCCTTTCGCGGGCGAATGCAGGATTGTCATTCCTTCCCCCCTTTTCCCCTTTACGTTTCTACTACGTGCTTTTGTTTCTCTCGCTTCCGCGAGCGCCGTTCGCTCATCGACGAATGCCGGATGACGCAACGAACTCCTCCCTTTCGAAGCGAGGGGAGTATGCGTGAAGGAGGCAGGCCGGTTGAAGGTGGCTTCTGGCCAATGTGACGGTTCGATCTGGCCAGTTCAAAATGGCCCTTCGCGGCCGCCGATTTCAGGGCGGCGGAAGTGCCACACCGACGGATTTTTCGTCCCGCGACAGAGACCGATCCCAATTCGCAATCCGAAATACCCTTATTTTTTACCTTTCCCCGATTCTCGCCATGGCCGAGGCAAATACACCTACCCGATGCGCGGTTTTCTCTTGCGCTTCTTCTCCGGATTGACAGCCCATTACTGTGTGTCCAGACTTCATTTCGGGGAGGGAACGGTCATGCGCATCTCGAAAAGCTATCCGCTTGCAGCCTGTGTGGTTATCGAGGAGCTGGGCTTCGATTCGTCGATGCTGCAATCCTTCGAGGGGCTCGGGCTTTCCGGCGACGACCTGCCGGATCTGTGCAGGCGGATCGCCGTCAGCGCGGAGCATCACCCGGAACTGGGTCTGCGAATCGGCCGCTCGCTGAGCCTCGGCTCGCATGGTATTTTCGGCCACGCCCTGATGAGTTGCAGGACACTGCATCAGGCGGCCCGGATATTGATGCGCTACAACCCGCTCGACGGGGAAACGCGCTGCGCGAACGTCTCCTATACCGCCGACAATGTGGTGCTGAGTTTCGTTCCGCCTTTCGACATTCCGTCCTTTCCCGGCCTGATGAGCGAAATCTTCTACGCCGCCGTCGCCAATGCGCTGCGGGAGCTGCTGAGCACCGATCTCGCCGGCGTCAGCCTGGAGCTGGCGCATGTGCCGCGAATGGACGAGGAACGCTTTTCCGAGCTCATCAAGATACGCACGACCTTCGGCCACAAGGCCAACCGGCTTCTGGGGCCCATCGGCGCGATGCAGCTTCCGCTGCCCGCCGCGGAAATCGAAACGGCGCCGCTTTATCTGGAGCAGTGCGAAAAGCTGCTGGCGCAGATGGGGCGCGCGCATGGCACGCATACGCAGGTGCGCCGGATATTGCTGCGCATGAAACCGCAATTCCCGCGCGAGGGCGACGTGGCCGCGATGCTGAATATCAGCCCCCGCACGCTGCGCCGCCGCCTGACGGGCGAAGGCACGTCCTATCAGCGTATCTGCAACGAGGTTCGCAGCCATGTCGCCTGCGAATATCTGCGGCGGACGGAAATCGGCATTGCCGAAATCGGCGCGCTTGTGGGATTCGAGGACGCGGCGAATTTCCGCAGTGCCTTCAAACGGTGGACCGGCATGTCGCCGAGCGCCTTCCGCGCTGCCTCAGCCGACGAACCGGCGCAGAAAAGCGAGAATGCCCGCATCGCGGCGGGACACGACCTCGCCCCGGCCGCCGGTTGACCCGGCCGCGCGCCGCGCCGCCGCCGCGCAATCCGGCCGCCTCAGACGCAACTGCGCCTGCAATATCGCCTTGTCCATCGCCAGGTCGATAACGGTGCGCCGCAACCATTCGACTTCGCCCTCGCCGGTTTGCGGATCGGCCAGAAGTCCCCAGGTCCGGTAGGGCCCGTAAAACGCCTTCACCTCATGGAAGGCGGCTTCGCTTACCCCGTATTTCCGGCAGATCGCGTCTCTTTGCATATTCGCTTCCAGCGACCGCGCGATGCCGCATTTGATTTCGTCCGAAACGTCCCGATGCACACTCACTCTCGATCTCCAATGGTGGAAAACGCGAATGGCCCCGGGGGTGTCCCCCCGGGGCTTTTTCACGAGAACGGATGGACCGTTGGCCGCCTTAGCGGGCGCCCATCCGGCGGATGGCGCTGGGCGAATATTCGTCGCCGTCCAGCTCGTCCGCGAAAAAGTTCACCGCGGGCTCTTCATTGTTCAGAGCCGAGGCAAGGTAACGGCTGCCCTGCAGGTCGTAATCCATCTGACCGGCATAGGCGCAGAGCGGCACGTTGTAGGCCTGGATCTGCTCCAGTTCCTGCACACGCCAGATGTCGCCTCGTCCGTCATAGAGTTCGGTCGCTGCGAGCTGCCAGGCATCTTCGTCGATATGGAAGACGCGGCGGGCATAGACGTGGCGGGTGGACGGCTTCAGATCCGCCTGCACTTCCCACATGCGATGCTTTTCGTAGCGCACGAGGTCCTGGTTGAGGTGACGCGGCTCGATGAGGTCGTCATAGTCGGACAGACCCATCTCGTAATTGTTGGCCGCCATGTAGCGCACGTTCTTGCCGAGCACGGTCCAGGTGTAGCGTTCCAGCGAACCGTTATAGCCGTCGAAGCTGTCGGCGGTGGACAGGCCGTCCGTGTTCACGCCGGGATTGTCGAAGGCGATGTTCGGCGCGCGGCGCACGCGGCGCGTGCCGGGGCTGTACTGCCAGGCCTGGCGCGGACGCTTGGCCGCGTTGATCGCTTCGTGCACCAGGATCACGTTACCGGCGGCGCGCGCCGGGGCGATGGTGTGCGCGATGTAGTAGATCGAGTTGTTGTTGAGGTCTTCCGCGCTCTTCTTCGTCGGGTCGGACCACCACAGGATCGCCTGGTCCTGCACGATCAGCGGCGTGTAGGAGCCGTTCGGCGTGACCGGCATGGCCGCGAACTGACGGATCAGCTTGAAGGAGCGATAGCGCAGCGTGTGGTTCCACACGATTTCATAGGCGTTGTTCGGAATGGGGAACGGGAAGCCCATGATGGCCTTCGACACGCCGTTGCCGCCGCCCACGAGTTCGCCGACGCTCGCATTGCGCTTGGTCGCGGCGTAGACGTTCTGGGGATAGGCGCAGCTCCGCCGCGTCTGGAAGACTTTCATCTTGTAGTCGTCATAGCGTTCCAGCATCGCGGCCTGACCGGGCGTCAGGAACTCCCGGTACTTGTCGATGTTGGAGCCGTCCACGACATAGAGCGGCTTGTCATCCGGGAACGGGTTCTCCAGATGATCGCCTTCCTGATAGCTGACATTGGAGGGGATCGAGTTCAATCCCCCGGTCCAGGCCGGAATATCCCCGCCGTCGCCGGCTTTCTCCGCGCCGACCGGCGTCAGATCCTGCCCCAGCCGGTTGACCTGGCTTTCGGGTACCTTCGCATAGGACGCCGTCATGCCCAGCGCCAAAATGGCGACCGACATAGCGGCTGTATTCATGATTTTCATCAAAAACCTCCCCCCCTTCAAGGCGACGCAATGGCCTTCGTGTTCATTACTGATAACGCCTGCCCCTGCGGCTTCCATGTATCGAGCCAGCTTCAGGACAGACGATCTGCGAAATCGCAGCCTAGATGGAACGGCATCGGGCGACAGGCCTCAAACAGGCCAAGTTGGGGGTAAAAAACGGCCATCCCGCGGCGCTCTTTCCCTGCGTCCCCCTGCGTCACGGCAGACGGACGGCGCATCGCGCCGCCAACCCCGCCCCGACATGCCGAGACCGGCCCCGCCGCGCCTCTTCTTCCATCCGAAAGCGCATGCCGGTTCCCGTTTCGCTATTCCGTAGCTCGTTATTCCGTACAGGGATCTTAAAAATTCTTTCCCGACCTTTCTGTTCCGACTATGATCCCCCTGCCTATTTCGATGCCCCACGCATGATTCTGCACACACCTGCCGCGGGCCTCCCAACCAAAAAACCATAATGAAACCGGCAACCTTTCGTTCGGAAGGTTCGTTCCGGTCAATCTGGGGGTAGGAGTAGGCCAACAATGTATTTGTCTCCCGCTTACGTCACAGTTCTCGCATCCACACTCCGGCAGCTTGGATATGACGCATCGGATTTTCCGCAAAACCACAACGAACCGTTGCGCGAGAAGGATCTCTACGATCTGTGCTGCCGCGCCGTCGAGATTTCGCACGGCCATGCGGAGCTGCCGCTCATGGTCGGCACGGGGTTCCATCTGGGCACGCACGGGCTGTTCGGACATGCGCTGATGAGCTGCCAGACCCTGAGGCAGGCGGCGCGCATTCTCGTGCGGTACAATCCGATCAATGGCGACAAGGGGAGAGTGCAGGTCGTCTTTGCCGAGGATTCGGTCGTGGTTTCCTATTTCCCGGCCTTCAGCGTGCCGGGCGCGCCGAATTTCCTCACCGACCTGTTTTTCTCCGCCGTGTCGACGGCGCTCAGGGAGCTGATCGGCCGGCAGCTCGAATCGGCGCAGCTCGAACTCGCCTATACGCCCTCCATTCCGGAGAAGCGCTATTCGGATATCGTCGGCATACCGACCACCTACGGGCATTTCGCCAACCGGCTGATCGGTCCGTCGGAGGTGCTGGACCGGCCGCTTCCGGCGGCTCATATCTCGACCGCCGACGCCTATCTGCGCCAATGCGAGAAGCTGCTGCGGCGGATGGAGGAAAGCCACGGCTATCAGAGCATCGTGCGGCGGCTTCTGATGACGTCCCGGGCGAGCCTGCCCAACGCCTCGGAAATCGCCGAGAAGCTCAATATGAGCCCGCGCACCCTGCGCCGGCGGCTTCTCGACGAGGGGACCAGCTATCAGGCCATCGTAAACGAGGTCAGGAGCTATCTCGCCTGCGAATATCTCCGGGATACCGATATCAGCGTGTCGGAAATCGGCGTCCTGCTGGGCTTTGAGGACATTTCCAATTTCCGCAACGCGTTCAAGCGCTGGACCGGCATTTCCCCGCGCGACTATCGCAAGCAGGCGAGGCAGACGGACGGCAACAGGACGTAAACGCCCGGGCCCCTTTTCGCGCCTCAGAGCAGAATGCGGAACAGATATCCGGCCAGGAAGAGAACGATGCCGCCGCCGATGCGCGAGGAAATCTGCGCATAGGGGAAAAGCGCCATGCGCCGGGATGCGCCCAGCACTTCGAGATCGCCGCTGCCGCCCCGGTTCGCCATGCACAGCCCCGCGGCGATGGCGGCTTCGACGGGGTAGAAGGAGAAGACCCGCGCGCTGAGGGCGGTGCCAAGCGTCGCGCCGAGAACGATGACGCCGGCGATCACGAAATTCTCGAAGGTGAGAGCGGAGAGCAGTTCGTTCAGGTCCGTCATCGCGCCCACGGCGACCAGCACCAGCACGATGAAGGCCTTCAATCCCCATTCGTTCATTGTCCCCAGGGCCTGTACGAGCGAGGCCGGAAGAACATTCGCCAGGTTGAGCGCGACGAAAATGACGACCACCCAGGCAAACAGATGGATCTGCGGCATGAGGGTGTAGAGCAGCATCGACAGCAGCAGCATGGCGACGGAAAAGAAAATCGCGCCCAGAATGTTCGGTTCGCTGCCTGGGGCCGGCCCGGTGTCCGGCTCGGGTTCGGTCCCGTGCCGCGGGATCTCGCGCGCATCCGGGCGACGGCTCAGTTTCCCGTTGCCGGTCAGCGAAGGAAAACGGTCGCCGATCCTGTTCAGGGCCGAAGCCATCAAGATCGCCATCATGTTCGCAATGGTGAGGATCGAGATCGCGAAGCCGTAATAGGTCGCCGCATTGTCCCCGGTGACATCGGTATAGATCTCGGCCATCGGAATGGCGCCCGCCCCGTTGCCGCCGCCCATCACGGGCAGGACATAGTGGGTGACGATGCGGGCAGGTTCGATCTGGAAGACCAGACCGATCAGGATACCGGTACCCGCCGCGCCGGCGATGCCGCACAACATGACGGGCACCAGCCCTAGGACGGATTGCAGCAGCGTCTCCCGGTCGACGGACAGAATCGAGCCCGCGACCAGCGCCACCAGCAGGAAATAGAGAAAGCGGTTGCCGACGACGGACTCCGCCAGAAACGCGCGGTCGTCCGGTCCGATCCAGCCGAAATGCACCATCACGGCGGTGCCGACAAACGCCATGATGAGGCCGCCGCCGACATAGTCCCGCCAGATCGGCAGTTTCTCTCCGATGGCGTAAAGGACGAAGCCGATCGACCACATGACGGCGAATGCGCCGACAATGCCTGCGTCCTGCAGATGGCCGCTGACCAAAAGAACGGCGCTCAGCGCCGCCATGACGGCGAAGGGTGCGAGTTGCACACCGCCCAGTTCACACTCAACGGCTTTCCTGATCGACGCATTCATGCGCGCTCTCCCCCCTGAGTTCCCCCGCGCCGCCGGCCGCCTACCTGCCGTCGACAACGATGCATTCGCGCGGCGGCATACGGCCTTCGATGACTTCCACCGCGCAAACGGACGCGATCATATTGGTGCGCGCGAGGCCTTCATGCGTGGATGCGCCCGCATGCGGCGCCGCGATCACGTCGTCGCGCGCGATGAGGGCATCCGTCACGCTCTTCATCGACGGATCGCTCTCGCTTTCATAGACATCCAGCCCGGCTCCCAGGATCCGGCCGTTTTCCAGCGCCTCGAGCAGGGCCCGGTCGTCCACCAGCCCGCCGCGCGCGGTATTGATCAGCACCGCATTCGGCTTCATTTTCCCGAAGGCGTCCGCGTCGACGATATGGCGCGTTTCCGGGGTCAGCGGCGCATGAAGCGAGATGTAGTCGGACTCGGCCAGCAGCGTGTCGAAGTCGACGCTCGACAATCCGTAAGCGTTTATGTCCTCGTCCCGGAGGCGCGGCGTACACACCATGATCTCGGCTTCAAAACCCTGCAGCCTCCTGGCAAGGCTTCGGCCGATCCGCCCGAAACCGAGAATGCCGACCTTCTTCCGGTAGAGGTCGGTCCCGACAAGGATGTTCCATTTGCCGCCGTTCATGGCGTTCTGGGCTTCCCGGAAACGCCGGCCGGCGGAAATCATCATGCCGATCACCTGGTCGGCGACGGACGCATCGTTTCCGCCCGCCGCGATCGTCACCACCCGGCCCAGTTCCCTTGCCGCTTCGGTATCGACCTTTTCGTACCCGACGCCCCTCCGGGAAACGATGGCGAGATCGGGAAGCGCGCCGAGCGCGTCGCGCGTAATGTTCGCATGGCCGACGATCCAGCCGCCGGCGCCGTCCAGCAGCTTTTTCATGTCGTCTATGTCGAGTTGCGCCTCGGTCTTGCCGTCCGGCAGCGTGGCGATCTCGACCTCGATGTCGTTGCCGCGCAGAAACGCTACGGCTTCGTCATCGAAGAACTTCTGGGTGACGACCACCTTTCTGGGAGGTTTTGTCATGTCGGATTACCTTTTGGCGGTTTATGCAAGCCAGTCATGATCGGCGAGGTAGCGCGACTGGAAGGTTTCGATCTCGTCGCGCCATTGCAGCGTCATCCCCACTGCATCGAGCCCGTTGAGAAGCATCGTCTTGCGGCGCTCGTCGATATCGAAATGGAAGCTGCGTTCCGGCGTCGCGATGGTCTGCGTCTCCAGGTCGATCGTCACCTCGCCGACGCCTGCCTGCGCGTGCTCGATCAATATCCCGACCTGGGAGTCGGACGCCTCGATCGCCAACAGACCGTTCCTGGCGCAATTGTCGAAGAAGATGCCGGCGAAGGACGGGGCGACGATCGCACCGATCCCGAATTGCCGCAGCCCCCAGACCGCGTGTTCCCGGCTCGACCCGCAGCCGAAATTCGCGCCGGTCACCAGAAAGCTCGCCTCGTTCCAGGGCGGCCGGTTGAGGACGAAGTCCGGACGCGGGTTTTCGTTCTCGTCGAAACGAAGATCGTGAAAGAGCCCCCTGTCGAGGCCGCTCCTGTCGATCCCCTTGAGGAAGGTTTTGGGCATGATCACATCGGTGTCGATATTCGCCGCCGGAAGCGCGGCCATGACGCCGGATTTACGCGTAAACGGTTCAGCCCGCATGGCTCGCCTCCATGCTCCTGACATCGCAAAGACGACCGGCGACGGCGGCGGCGGCGACCATGGCGGGGCTCATCAGATGCGTGCGGGCGCCCGCCCCCTGCCGTCCCTCGAAATTCCGGTTGGTGCTGGAGGCGCAGCGTTCTCCCGGCGCCACCACATCGTCATTCATCGCAAGGCACATCGAACACCCCGATTGCCGCCACTCGAAACCGGCATCGATGAATATTCTGTCGATGCCTTCCGCTTCGGCCCGGCGGCGTACCTCGCTCGAGCCCGGCACGACCGCCGCGGCGACGCCGGGGGCGACCTTGCGCCCCTGCAAAACGGTGGCGGCGGCCCGCAGATCCTCAAGTCGCGCATTCGTGCAGGACCCGATGAATGCGCGATCTATGGCGATGTCCCGCAACCGCGTGCCGGGGGCAAGCCCCATATAGTCGAGCGCGCGTTCCGCATCCCGCCGCCTGGCGTCATTGGTTTCGTGAGCGGGGTCGGGGATCACATCCGTAACGGGCGCCGCCTGGTCGGGGCTCGTGCCCCAGGTCACCATCGGCGCGATGGCCGCGGCATCGATTTCGACATATGCGTCGAACGCCGCGCCGGGGTCGGTACGAAGCGACTGCCAGGCGGTCAGCGCTTTTTCCAGAAGCGCGCCCCGCGGGGCGCGCGGCTTGTCGGCAAGATAGGAAAAGGTCTTTTCGTCCGGCGCGATCACCGCGCCGCGGGCGCCGCATTCCACGGCCATATTGCAGACCGTCATGCGGCCTTCGATCGAGAGATTCCCGATTGCCGATCCGGCGAATTCGACGGCATAGCCGCGGGCCCCGTCGGCGCCGAGTTGGCGGACGACGGCCATGATGATGTCCTTCGCCGTCACGCCCACCGGCAGCGCCCCGTCCACCTCTACCCGCATATTGCGCAGCCGGGTGTAAACGAGCGTCTGGGTCGCCAGGAAATGTTCGATATCGGAGGTGCCTATACCGAAGCCGAGCGAGCCGAACGCGCCATATGTCGTCGTGTGGCTGTCGCCGGCAGCAATCACCATCCCCGGCAAGGCAAGCCCCAGTTCGGGCATGACGACATGCTCGATACCCTGCTGGCTGTGAAAGAGGTCGAAAAGCTCGATCCCGAAATCGTC
Organism: Parvibaculum indicum; assembly: GCF_011762095.1. Taxonomy (GTDB): domain Bacteria; phylum Pseudomonadota; class Alphaproteobacteria; order Parvibaculales; family Parvibaculaceae; genus Parvibaculum; species Parvibaculum indicum. The sequence goes on from NZ_JAASQO010000015.1 coordinate 44,739, forward strand.
GCAGTTTTTCTGCAGGTAGGACATCTGCGCATCGTTCGCCCGGTCGGCGCGCAACGCATCCCGGTCAGGTCTGGTCGAATTGACGTGATCCACGACTGCGATCGCCGAGCGGGGGCGGAACACGTCCCGTCCTGCCTCGCGAAGACCGGTAAACGCCTGCGGGCTCGTATATTCGTTCAACACCGTGCGGTCCACATAGAGGAGAACCTGCCGGCCTTCCTCGTCGAGGCGCCGGACAGTGTGACTGTCGACAAGCTTGTCATACAATGTTCGAGGCTGCGTCATGTGCCGTCCACGGAATATATCTGTTCGTCCGGCGAAGCTAGCAAGCCGGGTGCCTTATTCGTCTTGCGAAATTCGTATCAATCGATACCCGACGGGCCTTCGAGTTCCACGTCGAGCAGACGGACATATTGCTGACCGGAATGCATGTCGCGTTCGACCATCCCGCCCTGCGGGTTGGCACGCGGATAGGAAATCTTGACGAGATCGAAATCCGGGACCGGAATTTTCCTGACCAGATCGGGATCCGTTCCGAACAGCTTTTCGAACACTTCCGGGCCCAGCCCCGGGCTGTCCTTGTAGCGCTGGAAATTTTCCGCGCTGTCGAACCAGATATCCATGGTGACCCAGAAAGGCCCCGCCTGTTTGGAACGAATATGCCGGCAAACATTGCGCAATTTTGTCACGATTTTCCCTTTCTCGGGCTGCGACGACCGATTTTAAGAATTCACCCAGACCGTTCTCACAAGCTGCAGCGGATCTTCGACCTCGACGACATGGTTGAGCTTGAACTCATAGACCTGCCCGCGGGGAATATCGGCCGGCGTGAACGGAAAGCCGTAGCTCGGCAGTTCCTTGTTCATCACGGCGGGGTAGTGGAAGAAATACGGGTTGCAGGCATGGGCAATGGAGTTGGCCAGCTCTTGCGTCTTGGCCGTGGCGACGAACAGAACGCCGATTTCGCGGGGGTTCGGCGTTCCCTCCGGCACATCCGCCCCATCGACCGCGTTCCAGCCATACATTCTAAGCGAGATATGGAAATCGTCGTCTTCCCCGGGCGGCAGGGTCTGACGGGCCCGCGCATAGAGCACATCCAGGAAACGGTCGTGGAAGCCGGAGACATCCTGCAGAACGTCCGGATCCTGAATGCCGACGAGCATGATCGTCTGATAGCGGCCGCCGCCGGCCCCTTCCAGCTTCATCGTATAGGTACCGGGGTTCCAGGCCGCTCCCGTGACGCGAACGCTGCGGCCGTCTTCTTCCTGTTCGTAGCGGGCGTTGTTTACATCGAGCTGGCCGCCCGGCTCGTTCAGAAGGTAGGGGTTCGTGTTTTCATAGAGCATATGCGCGGAAACGCTGTAGGGCGTGCAGGTATTGCGTTCCGAGAGTGGCTCGACCTCGAACCCGTCCCGGCCGACCGTCAAGAGAACGCCCGAGCCGAGCGTCGGATTGACCGAGCATTGGACGCCGCATTCGCCGATCTTGCCCGCATGCCATGCAGCCCCCCAGCCCGCGCCCTTCCAGATCGGGAAGCTGGCGAGCACGGCCGGGTCGGTCGAGCGGCCGCCGAGGATCACATCGGCACCCTGCTCCAACGCGGCGATATAGGGTTCGACCCCCATCAGGGCGACGATGTGGTCGCAGGACTCCACCGTTTCATCTTCCAGCGCGCCCAGCGGCGGGAGAGGCTTTATCCGCCCGCCGGCATTCAGGGCCTTCACCTCGGCCTTGTTCTGCTCGCTGTAAAGCAAGGCGATCCTGGGAGAGATGCCGAGCTCCTTCACCACCTCGAGCAATATGTCCCGGGTCCAGTTCACATTGAGATCGCCACCCGCCTGGCCGGAGGTTCCGACGATGACCGGAATGCCCGCCTTCGCATGCGCCTTCATCAGGATGGTGAGGTCCCGCTTCACGGCCCCGCGGCTGTTCTTGGATTTTCCGGTCGCGAGATAGGCGGCGCCGCTATCGGTGGACCCGGCGTCGGAGGCAATGGCCATGGCGCCTTTCGCAAGCCCGTACTCGATCTCCTCTTCGCGAACGCCGGACCCGAGGGAGCCGCAGGGCACGATGATTTTTACAGGTGAGAAAGCGTCTGCAGTCATGGTCAATCCAAATCTTTCAATACGTGCGAGCTTTGCGCCCGGGCATGGCGACGAACTCTTCGAGACGGGTCACTGCGAACCGGGCTCCCGGATCTCGACGATCAGGTTCGAGAACTCGTCCACCGCAACCGTGGCGTCCGGCCCGACATTGAAGCTCGTTTCTCGCTCCTCGAAGATGGCCGGCCCATCGATGACCGTGCCGGGCCGCAAAGCATATCGGTCATATACCGGCGTTTCGATTTTCCCGAAGTCGGGGAAGAATACCTCGCGAGACGGCCTTTCGGCCGGCGTCTCGACAGGATCGTGCGCCAGGCTGATATCCTGCGCGTCCAGAGAAGACGACAATCGCCAGTTTACCACCTCGACCGGGATGCCCGGGACCGTCCGTCCGAACAGTTCGCCATAGGTCCGGTCGAATGCCTCGCGGACGGCCTTCGTGTCGTCGCTCGACAGCGGCCCCTGCGGGAGAGGCACGGTGATTTCGAACCCCTGGCCGTGATAGCGCATATCCGCTTTCCACTGGAACCGGATGTCCTCTGTCGCCGCCCCGGTTTCGACGAGCAGCTTGCAGGCATCGGCCTGCATTTCCGCATACAAGGCGTTGACCTCGTCCCAGTCGATCCGGTCGAGGCGCGCGAAGTACCCCCGCGCGCTGTCGGTGGTGGGCGCCGCCACAAGAAAGCCGAAAGCGGAAATGACGCCCGCGCCCATCGGCACGACGATCCGCCTTACCTTCAGCAGCTTGGCAAGGCCGTAGGCGTGAACGGGGCCGGCGCCGCCGAACGCGACCATCGAATAGGAACGGGGGTCCTTCCCCTTCTCCGCGAGATGCATGCGCGTGGCCGCCGTCATGTTCTCGTTGATGATCTTCTGGATTCCTTCCGCCGCCTGCTCCGTCCCGATCCCGAGCGGCGAGGCCAGCTTCTCCTTCACCGCGTCCCGGACCGTCTCCAGGGACAGTGCCATTTCACCGCCCAGGAAATAGTCGGGATTGAGATAGCCGAGCAGAAGGTCGGCATCGGTCACCGTGGGGACCTCGCCACCCCGGCCATAGGCGACCGGCCCGGGCACCGAGCCCGCGCTGCGGGGGCCGACCTTCATCAGGCCGAGATCGTCCACCACGGCCATGGACCCGCCGCCGCCGCTGATTTCGATCATGTCGATCACAGTGACCTTGAGCGGCAGGCCCGACCCCGGTTTGAACCGCTCGAGCCGCCCGGCCTCGAAGTCGTATTTGACATGCGGCTCGGCGTTCTCGATGACGCACATTTTGGCCGTCGTGCCGCCCATATCGAATGACAGAAGATGGTCCTCGCCGATCTGGCGGGCGATATAGGCGGCCGCCATGGCGCCGGCGGCTGGCCCGGATTCGATCAGCCTTACGGGATAGGCTTTCGCCTCCTCGATCGTCGTCAAACCGCCGCTCGACAGCATGATCGAGAGATTGCCCGCAAAGCCCAGCTCTGCCAGCTCGCCCGTCAGGCGGTCGAGATAATCGTGCACGCGGGGCTGGACGTAAGCGTTGACGCAGGCAGTGTTCGTCCGCTCGAACTCGCGGATTTCGGGCGCGACATCGGATGAAAGCGTCACGAGCAGATCCGGATAGATCGCCCGGACCACTTCAAGCGCCTGCTTTTCATGTGCCGGATTGCGATAGGCATGCATGAAGGAGATGGCCAGCGCCTCGATCCCCTCATCCTCGACGAGCTGCCGGACTTCGCGCGCAACGGCGTCCTCATCGAGCGTCTCGCATTCCCGCCCGTCGGCGAACATGCGTCCCCCCACACCGCGCCGCAGATTGCGCGGGACGATAACGGGGGCGGGCCTCTGGAAGAGATCGTCGACGTCGTAGCGGGTCTCGTGCCCCATCTCCAGCGTGTCGGCGAACCCGCCGGTCGTTATGAGACCGACCCTGGCTCCGGTCCGTTCCAGCACGGTGTTGGTAATCAGGGTCGTGCCGTGCACGATGCCGAGGATCTGCTCGGCCCGCGAATTCGTTTCATCGAGCAGGCGCTTCACGCCGTCGATGATGGCCCGGCTCGGATTTTCGGGCGTCGTGAGGAGCTTGCCGGTTCTCGTCATGTCGCGCACTTCGTCGCGAAGAACGAAATCGGTGAAGGTTCCCCCGATATCAATCCCGATACGGATTGTTTTTGTCATTTTCGAACACTTGCCTCGGGCTTCTTATTGTAGTGGAGAGAGGTCGCTTCCCCGCTCACCAGATCGAGTTCCAGATCCCGTTCGATGGCCGCCGCGTCGCGCTCCGCCGGATCGCCATATCCGCCGCCACCGGCGAATTCGAATGTGACGGTCGACCCGCTTTTGAGCAGGTTGCGCGATTTGAGCCCGACCGTTCCAACGCCGGAAACAGCGGCCGACGCGGCCGCGCCCGGCAACCCGCCCAAAATGCCGCGGGCGGGATTTTCCTCCCGCTCGCCGACGATAACGATCTGGGCGGGCGTCCCGGCGCGGTTCTCGATCTCGATCGTCTGACCAAGACCGCCGCGATATTTACCGGCACCGCCCGAATCGCGGCGGAACTCCTTGCGCTTGAACAGGAGCGGCGACGTCGCCTCGAGAATTTCGATGCTGCCGGCGCCCGAGTTGGTCGGGAAAGCCGTGGTCGACAGCCCGTCGGCGCGCGAGGACGCGCCCATGCCGGCACTGGCAAACAGAATGGTGGAGTATCGCTCTCCCCGATCGTCATGGCCGCCGACCAAAATGCGCATTGCCGGTGCGCCGCCGCTATCGGCCAGCACCCTGTCGGGCAATACATCGGCCAGCGCCTGGTAGATCGCACAGGAGAGGACGTGTCCGGACAAATGCCTCGCCGCGACGGGCGCGGGGTGACGCGCATTCAGAATGCACCCCTCCGGCGCGACCACGCGGATCGGTCGATAGGACCCTTCATTACGCCGCGAATAGGGATCCAGAATGCATTTGAGCGGATAGATGGAATAGGCCTGGGTGTAGTTCATGGTGCAGTTGATGGCACTGGCGACCTGGGGAGACGTGCCCGCATAGTCGACGGTCATCCCGTCCCCTTCGACGGCGATCCTGCATTCGATCTCCGTCGGCTCGTTTCCCGCGCCGTCGAGACGAACGGAGGAGGAATAAACGCCGTCCGGCACGGCGGCGATCGCGCGCCGCATGGATTGCTCGGACATGGCGTGAAGCTCGCGCGACAGATCCTCGAAATCCTCAAGCCCGGTATCGGCGAGGAAATCGGATGCACGTTTCCGGCAGACCTGATTGGCGGTCACCTGCGCCTCGATGTCGCCAAGGATCAGATCGGGGTGCCGGACATTGTTGAGGAAGAGACGCAGCATGGTCTCCTCGCGAACGCCGGCCCGGTAGAGATGAATAGGCGGGATACACACGCCCTCTTCATATATCTCGCGATTGTCGGGCCGGACGCTCCCGCCGATATCGGGCGCATGGGCCGCCGTGCCGGAAAAGGCGACCAGCCTGCCGTTGTGAAAGACCGGCGCGATGAGCGCGATGTCCGGCAGATGTCCCGTCGCGATCCAGGGATCGTTCGTGAAAACGCAGTCCCCTTCCTGCCAGGTTTCCAGCGGAAATCGCTCCAGAATACTCCGGCAGGCCCGCCCCAGAAGCCCCGCAAAGGCGGGGATGCCGCCGCTGCACTCGGCCAGCGTCTCGCCACGCAGATTCATCAGGCATGTCGCGAAATCATTCGATTCACGTATAATTGGAGAGAAGGCGGTACGCAGCAGTGTGGTCGCCGCCTCGTCGGCGACGGCAATCAGCTTACTCCAGTAGATTTCGAGCGAAATCGCGTCGAATTTCTCACTCATATGCGTCCACCGATGCTGCTAGTGTCTCCGGAATTGGCGCCAAGCTAGCAGCGGCATCCCCCTACTTCCAATTCGCTATACGTATAGATTGATGCATCGATATTCCCCTTCCCGACCCAAAAGACTGTCCCGATTTCAGGTGCGCTGCGCAGGCGCACGGGAAAGGAGGGCGACGTGAATATCGATTGGCTCGACGATTTTCTGGTGCTGGTCGAGGTCGGTGGCTTTGCGCGCGCCGCGGAGCAACGCGCGGTCACGCAGCCGACCTTCAGCCGGCGGATTCAGGCCCTGGAAGAGTGGGTCGGCGCCACGCTTGTCGACCGCAGCACACACACAATGAAGCTAACCGCCGCCGGCGAGAGTTTTAAGGTTGTGGCGGAACAGACGGTCCGCCGTCTCCAGCTCGGGCGGGAGGAAGCGCGCGCGATCGCCAAGATTTCGTCCGAAACGCTTCGCTTCGCCTCTACCCATGCGCTGTCGCTGACCTTCTTTCCGACCTGGCTGCGCCGTCTGGAGAAGGACGAACCGACAAGCGTGACGGTGGAACTAACGGCCGACCACATGGTGGCGTGCGAAAGACTGATGATCGAAGGGCGCGCGCAGTTTCTGCTCGGCCATCACCACGAAGCCGCAACGACAAGGTTCGGCAAGGACTTCCGGTCCGTACGGCTGGGCGAGGATACGCTGTTGCCCGTGATTTCACCGGAGCTGGCCAAACAGGTCGTCCCGGAAAAGGCGCCGCAACTATCCTTTTCCGCCGAGTCCGGCATGGGGAGAATCCTGTCCGCAGCCTGGGCCGCCTCCGGACGCACACCGCGAACCAAGCCCGTATTCTCCTCTCACCTGGCCAGCGTCCTGACGGCCATGGCCCGTGACGGCCGCGGCGTCGCATGGACCGCGCTCAGCCTTGTGAGCGACGATATCGAAGCGGGAACCCTGTTGCGCGCCGGCCCTCCGGACCAGGACATCCCCATCGAAATTCGCCTCTGGCGCCCCGCCGCCCGGCAATCGCCGGCAGCAGAGGCGCTCTGGAGCAGGATATTGAAGTCACAATAGCCCCGTTCCGACCCGGCCGGCAACGAGCCCACAAGGAGTGAGGAACGGCCTCCCGTCAGGGCGTATCGTCGTTATGCTTCTTTTATGATGTAGGCGCAGCGCCGGGCGCCCTCGATGATGTGTTCGGCGCGTTCGACGGTTACGCCAGGGCCGAGAAGAGAGCGGAAGAGGGCCAGTTCAGTGCGGCAAAAGCCCTGACAGAGGCTCGCCGCCGCGCATATCGGACAATGGTTTTCGATCAGGAGCAGGGAGCCGTCTTCGGCTTCTTCCCAAGCCGCCATATACCCCTCTGCCGAGCGCAATTCGGCAAGCGCCGCCACACGATCCCTGAGGCTGGTATGGCCCGACATCGCGGCTTCATAGAGGATGCGGGTATCCTGCTCTCTCTGGTCGATAATGCGGTCGAGCGCTTCGTCGCCCAAAAGGGAGCGCACGGATTCCAGAATCTGGACCGTGAGACTTGCATGGGTATCGGGAAAAGCCGACTGCGCCTCGGGCGTCAGGCTCCATTGCTGCCTGGGACGGCCGACGCCGGCCGGGGTGCTATCCGCCCGGACCTGGCCTTCCGCCGCAAGCCGGTTGAGCTGCTGGCGCGCGGCCTCTCCCGTGATGCCGAGTCTCTTGCCCAGCTCGGCCGCGGTCTGTTTCCCATGCATTTTCAACATCATGAGAATCCGTTCCGCAGGATTTCGCGGGGACCAATTCCAATTTTCCAAGACTCTGCTTGACATATTGTCGCCGATAGTTTTCAAAGCTCTCACTTGGAAAATATGCGTATCCCGCTTTTGGCGCAAGCCTTAAGCTTTCAGGAGTATGAAGAATGGCTTTTGAACTCCCCACCCTGCCCTTTTCCCGCGAGGCCCTGACCGCGCGCGGGATGTGCCAGGAAACGCTGGAACTCCATCACGGCAAGCACCACCAGGCTTACGTGACCACCCTGAACGGCCTGGTCGAGGCCAATGCCGACCTTCAAGGCAAATCGGTGGAGGAAATCGTCGCCTTCGCCAGGGACGCGGCCGATCTTGCCCCCGCCTTCAACAATGCGGGCCAGCACTGGAACCACAGCTTTTTCTGGAATTCCCTCTCTCCCGAAGGCGGGCGACTCCCCGGCAAGCTGGAAGCCAAGATCGTTGAAGATTTCGGCTCCGTCGACGCCTTCAAGGACAGCTTCAAGACCGCGGCCGTGGGGCAGTTCGGCTCCGGCTGGGCCTGGCTCGTGCTCGGCGACGACGGGAAGCTCAAGACAGCCAAGACCGCGAACGCCGCCAGCCCGCTTTCCACCGGCGAGGGGAAAGCGCTGCTGACGCTCGACGTGTGGGAGCACAGCTACTACGTCGATTTCCGCAACCGGCGTCCGGACTATGTCACCAACTTCCTCGACAATCTGGCGAACTATGAATTCGCCGAAGCCAACCTCGTGTAAAGGCGGCTCTTCCATGCCGGACAATAACTCCTCTCCATCCCGTTTCGACAGCGCAGTTTCCGCGAGCGGTCTGCGATCTCTCGGCCGTCGTTTTTCCTCGATCATCATTCTGTTGGTCATTCTGGGCCTTTTGTTCGCAGGCCTCGTGTTGTGGCGGAACATAAGGCTGGGCGGCCAGCAGGGCTGGGCACAGGGCCCGCTTCCCGTTACAGCAACCGTCGTCGAGCCCAGAGAGGTTCCCGCTTCTCTCGACGCGGTCGGCACCTTGCGCGCCGTCAATGAAGTGATGCTTGCGCCGGAGGCAAGCGGGCGTGTCGTCGATATCGAGTTCGAGGCAGGCGACACCGTCGAGAAGGATGCCTTACTCGTCCAGTTGTTCGATGCCCCCGAACGTGCCGATCTCGCCTCGGCCAAAGCGGCGTTGACGCTTGCCCAGACGCAACTGAAGCGCTCGCAACGCCTTGCGTCCACCGGCGTCGACTCCAAGGAACGCCGGGACCAGCGCGCCGCGCAGCGCGACCAAGCGGCCGCAGCGGTCGAGCGTCTCGAGGCGCATATTCGGCAGAAACAGATCCGGGCGCCTTTTGCCGGCAAGGTCGGGATCCGTCGGATCGACCCCGGGCAATATCTCAATGCGGGAGAAGAGGTCGCAACGCTGACCGCGCTCGACACGCTCTTTGTCGAATTTGCGCTTCCGCAGCAGGATTTGAGCCGGATAAAAACCGGAGCCACCGTCGATGTGAAAAGCGACGCCTGGCCGGAGCGGACATTCACCGCGAAGGTCAACGCCATCGAACCGCAGATCGGCAAGGATACGCGCAATGTTTCGGTACAAGCCGTTCTGGACAACAAGGACGGCGCGCTGCGCCCCGGCATGTATGTAACGGCATCGCTCGCTCTGCCCCCGCAACAAAACGCCCTGGTCGTTCCGGAGACGGCGATCATGACTTCCGCGCAAGGCGACAGCATTGCCGTCGTTCGCGGCGAGACGCCGAAGGAAGGCGGTACCGCCGATATCGTTCCGGTCATCAGCGGGCGCCGCATCGGGAACGAGGTCGTCGTGACGCGCGGCCTGGTGCCCGGAGACGTGGTGGTGACGGACGGACAGCTCAGAATCCAGCCGGGCGCATCTCTCGAGGTGAAGCAACCCGGCTCCCCGCAGGAAAAGTGACATGACGTTTACGGATATCTTTATCAAGCGGCCGATCCTTTCGATCGTCGTCAGCCTGCTTATCTTCCTGGTCGGGTTGAGCGCAGTATTCTCACTGCAGATCCGTCAATATCCGAGGATGGAAAGCGCCACGATCAATATCGATACGGCATTCCCCGGCGCGACACAGGACGTGATGCAGGGTTTCGTGACCACCCCGATCGCCCAGGCGATCGCGACCGCCAACGGGATCGAATACATCACCTCTTCCTCGACACAGGGGAAGAGCCATATCGCCGCCAAGCTCATCCTGAACGCCAATGCCGATCGCTCGATGACGGAAATCCTGTCCAAGGTGCAGCAGGTGAAATATCGCCTCCCCGAGGGCGCGGCCGATCCCGTCATCACGAAAATCACCGATGGCGCCTCCGCCATCCAATACGTCTCGTTCGTAAGCGACACGCTTTCTCCGTCGCAGATTTCAGACTTCGCGACGCGCGTTGCCCAGCCGTTGATCACGTCCGTTCCGGGCGTCGCATCTGCGCAGATCGACGGCGGCGCACCCTTTGCCATGCGGATATGGGTCGACCCGGTGAAACTCGCTGCGCGCGGCCTGACGGCAAGCGATGTCGTGCGCGCGCTACGCGCGAACAACGTCCAGGCAGCGCCCGGCCAGATCAAAGGCTCGAACACCGCCATCAACATTACGGCGACCACGGACCTTCGGAATATCGACGCATTCCGCAATATGCTGCTGAAGACCGGCGGGAACGGACAGGTCTATCTGAAAGATGTCGCAACCGTGGAACTTGGCGGCCAGAATTATGACGGCAAGGCCATCAGCTCCGGGCATCAGGCCGTTTTCATATCGATCTCGCCAACGCCGGACGGCAATCCGCTGGAAATCGTCGATGCGGTGAACAAGCTGCTGCCGGGCATTCAACGCGTCGCACCGCCGGGGCTTACGGTCAAGAACCAGTTCGACGTCGCACATTTCGTCGAAGCTTCCATCTCGGAGGTCGAACATACGCTGATCGAAGCGGTGGTGATCGTGATTGCCGTGATCTTCCTCTTTCTCGGCACGTTCAGAGCCGTGATCATTCCGATCGTCACCATCCCGCTTTCGCTCCTCGGTACCGCGGCATTGATGCTGATGTTCGGTTTTTCTCTCAATCTTCTGACCCTGCTCGCCATGGTTCTGGCCATCGGCCTTGTGGTCGATGACGCCATTGTGGTGGTGGAAAATATCCATCGCCATATCGAGGAAGGCTCGCCGCCGGTACAGGCTGCGATCGCAGGCGCACGTGAAATCGTCGGGCCGGTGATCGCCATGACCATCACGCTCGCGGCCGTTTACGCGCCGATCGGCCTGATGGGCGGCCTCACCGGTGCGCTCTTTCGTGAATTTGCCTTCACGCTCGCCGGTTCGGTTATCGTTTCCGGCGTCGTCGCCCTGACGCTTTCGCCGATGATGAGCGGGCGCCTCCTGCACTCGAAAATGACCGAAGGGCGTCTTGCCCAGGGCATCGAGCATGTGATGGAGCGCGTGACAAATCGTTATGTCCACCTGCTGGGCATGACCATGAAATCGAGGACAGCGGTCCTGATCGCCGGCGCGGTCTTTCTGGGCGCCATCGTCGTCTTCTTCACAAGCGCGGCGCGTGAACTCGCACCGCAGGAGGACATGGGCTACATCTTCGTACAAACGAAGGCGCCGCAATATGCCAATGTCGACTACACGGCAAAATACAGCTCCGATGTCGAGCAGATATTCCACACGTTCCCCGAATTCGCGGACAGCTTTTTCGGCATGGGGGGATCGAATGGCGCCAATATCGGCTTCGGCGGCATCATTCTGAAAGAATGGGAAGACCGGGACCACGGCGCGAGCGAGATCCAGAGCGAGATCGCCGCGCGGGCCGGCGGGGTGACCGGTGTCTATGCGGCGGTTTTCCAGCCCAGCCCCCTGCCCGCCGGCAGCGCCGGCTTGCCGGTTCAGATGGTTATCCGCTCAGCGGACGGCTTCTCGTCGATCTACAAAACAATGGACGGTATCAAGAATGCCGCCTGGCGCAGCGGTCTGTTCGCCTTTGTCGACAGCGACCTCGCTTTCGACAGCCCGGAAGCGCATATCTCGGTCGACCGCGCCAAGGCGGGCGAGCTCGGCATCTCCATGTCCGAGATTGCCGACACGCTCGCCGTCATGGTGGGCGAGAATTACATCAACCGCTTCAACTGGTTTGACCGTTCCTATGACGTCATCGCCCAGGCGCCCGAGGACAAGAGGCTGACGCCGGACAATCTGGGACAGTTCTATGTCCGGACCGGCTCCGGCACGCTGGTACCACTGTCCACGGTCGTCAACGTCGAGATGCGATCGCAGCCGAATGCGCTGTCGCAGTTCAACCAGATGAATGCCGCAACGCTCTCGGCCGTGCTGCTGCCCGGCGTGACCATGGGGCAGGCAGTCGACTTTCTGAAGAGCCAACCCTTGCCGCCCGGCATGTCGGTCGACTGGCTCTCGAACAGCCGGCAATATGTGAAGGAAGGAAACCAGCTGACGATCTCTTTCGGATTTGCACTGATCGTCATCTATCTCGTGCTGGCCGCCCAGTTCGAGAGCTTCCGCGACCCGCTGGTCATTCTGGTGACGGTGCCGCTGGCGATCTTCGGTGCGCTGGTGCCGCTCTATCTCGGGTTCACGACCCTCAACATCTATACCCAGATCGGGCTCGTCACACTGATCGGCCTGATCTCCAAGCACGGCATCCTGATGGTTTCCTTTGCCAACGACATGCAGCGAGCAAACGGATGGGGACGGCACGAAGCCATCCTGCACTCCGCGTCCGTCAGAATGCGCCCGGTGCTGATGACCACCGCTGCCATGGTGGCCGGACTCGTTCCGCTTCTCTTCGCCGCCGGGGCGGGCGCGGCCAGCCGGTTTGCCATCGGCATCGTCGTGGTGATGGGAATGCTGGTCGGCACGATGTTCACGCTCTTCGTGCTGCCGACGATGTACACTCTGTTGGCGGTCAAACATAATCCGCACGCCGAGACGGAGAGTGCCCAATCCAAGGAGCGCGAGGCCGCCCCTGCAACGGCATCACCTTGACGATACCGCCGACGGGCCCGCTCGCGCCCGTCGGCAGGATGAAATCGATGGCGTGTTTGTCGCCTTCTCGCGTGATAGCGGCGGCACTTCGGAAGGGAAACACGGCGCGCTGGATCCCCATGAGTGAGGTCCAGCGCGCGCGATGCTTTCTCAGTTTTCGATCCGAAGCGAGGACGCAGCAAGTACTTCGGAACGGATGCCGCGCTGGAAATAACGGTTGAGAAGCCATTTCGGCATCCACCGCATGATCGCATTGCGAAAGGCGAAAGCACGATCCGTCTGCGGCACAAACCATCGCGCGGTGGAGCGGCTGCGCACTTGAAGCGTCGTGATCGTCGGGCGCAGGCGAGCCTCGTGCCTTTCAAGCGCTTCGGCAATGTCTCCCCTGGCCAGTTCTTCTGCCAGCACACAGGCCGACGTCATCGCCATGCCGGCCCCCTGCCCCGACACGAGCGTCAGACAATGCGCAGCATCCCCAAGCAGGAGACAACGTCCCTTATGCCATGAGGGCAGATCGACCATGACCAAGCCGTCAAGAAGAACGTCGTCCTGCTCTCCAAGCAAAGCTATCCGCCGGATCACGTCAGGATGCGCACCGGCAAAGGCTTCACCCAGGAGCTGCTTCCTGCGCTCGATCGACACGAAAGACGCATCTTCGTCGCACCATATATGGAGCGCGGCGATCTTGTCCTGCGGCAGGCGGTAATATTCGACCATGCGACCGGGCTCCGCATAGGAGAGGAAGTCGTTGCCGAGACCTTGAGGGTCACTCACCTGATAGGCCGCCATGCGATAGCCGAGCGGCACGAGATGATCTGCGCTTTCGCCGAACAGCGCCGAGCGTGTCGCGGACCGAACACCATCCGCGCCGATCAGCAGATCGACCGAGAAGGCGCTGCCGTCCCGCAGCCTCACCGATACGGCGTCTCCTTCATCCCGGAAAGTTTCCACTTCCGTCGCAAAACGTATGTCGACATCGGGATTGGTCCTGATGGCCTCGTAGAGAGCCGTCGCAAGATCCGGTCTCGCGAGGGTTATCCATTCGAGCCCTTTCAGGAAGTCATGATAGTTGATCCTGAGAAGTTCGCTGCCATCGCGCGCAAGGTAGAGATTGTCCTCAATATGCCGCTCGCATTCCCGGAGGCGCGGCAGAAGCTCCATCCGCCGCGCCACTTCGTATCCCGGTCCTGAAAGACCGAGCATGTAACCGTCGGCGCGCAAGTCCGGCGCCCGCTCGACGAGCGTGACCCGCCACCCGGTAGCCGCCAACCACCAGGCCGCACTCAATCCCGCGACACCACCTCCGACGACGAGTGCCGTTCGCTTTCCTGCATTCATCAGACTTCACCTAGAACGCAACGGTCATACGGAGACCGACTTCGCGTCCCCGACCGAGTTGATAGAAATCGCCGAGTCCGAGCTGGTGGAATCCGTAAACGGCATAGTGTTTGTCTGTAAGATTATCGACGTAGAAGTCGGCCGAGAGATTGTCGTTGTAGATCCAGCTGACACCGGCATCGAAGGTCGAATAGCCACTCTGGGATTGAGCCGCGGTGTTGTACTCATCGAAATAGACTTCGCCCGTGTAGGATACACCTGCGTGCGGGAACAGAACGCCGAACCCGTCCGGAAGCCCTATCTCGTATTCCACGTTGAAATTGGCCGTGACCCGGGGCGCGTATGGCAGGCGATTGCCTTCAAGGTTGACGCCCGGAGCGGACGGGTTGTCGTAGCTTTCGAAGGTCGCGTGGTTCAGGCCAAGTCCGCCCTCAAGGCGCAGCCCGTCGATCGGATAGACGCCAACCTTGAGATCCAGACCGTAGGAGACGACTTCGCCCGCATTCTGCAGATACTGGTTCGGCTGCACTCCAACGAAGAGCTGATAATCGTCTGAATAGGTATAGTAGGCGGCCGTGTCGACATGAAGGCGGTCATTCAACGCCTTCGCCTTCAGGCCCAGCTCGAAACTATGCGTATATTGCGGGTCATAGGCGAAGGAGATGTTCGCAGGCGAGATGTTTCGCGTAAATCCGCCCGGCTTGAAGCCGCTGCTGTAAAGCGCATAGAGGCGGGCATTCTCCGTCACCTGATAGCCGAGCGACAATTTCGGCGACAGCGCGGTAAAGCTTTCTTCATTGCGAAGATTGACGGCACCCGAGCCGATGGCTTCAGCTTCCTCGTAATCGAGGCGCAGGCCCGTCGTGATATCCAGGCGATCCGAGATATGCCAGATCGTTTCGCCGAAAAGAGCATATGACGCGATCTTGTGTTGCGAGGTCTGCAACGCAGCCGGTACGCGGCGTTCGAAGTCAAGATACTGGTAGTAAGCGCCGATCACATAATCCAGGGCACTGCCATTCCCCGGGTCCGAAACAAGACGAAATTCCTGACTGAAGGTTTTCTGGTCTTCCGGCGTAAAGGAACCGAAAATGACGCGATCGAGCTGTCGGGTCTGGTAGCCCGTCAGCGACGAGAAGGTTCCGATATCCGTGTCGTAGGTGGCTGTGAGCCCATAGCTGTTGAGCGCCAGCTTATATTCCGCAGGGATCGGGAAGGCGACACCGCTCCGTCGGTCCGCAGCCAGAACGAACTGTTCCTCGTCCGACTCCGTCACCGTTCGCGACGCGCTCAGCATTACGTCGAGGGGCGATGCCGAGGGTGCATAGCGGAGCCGAATCCGCGCCTGCTCGTCGCGGGTCTCGCCGAGTTCGGAGTTCGTGAAGAAATCCTTGTAGATGCCGTCTTCGTCACGGCGGGCAAGAGATATATCGCCGTACAGAACATCCTCGACGATCGGCGTCGAAAGAAGGATATCGCCTTCATGCGCCTCGTCGCCGATGAGGCCGGAAACCACCATCCGCATCTCGTTGTCCGGCTTCCGCGTTATCACGTTCATTACGCCGCCGACTGCGTTACGCCCGTACAGAGTTCCTTGCGGGCCATAAAGAAGTTCGATGCGTTCCAGATCGAGCGGCAGAAGCTGACCGAAAGTCGCCGGGTCCTGGGGCAGGCCGTCCACATAAAGCTGAACGGTCGGATTGTAGAAGTCGACCGAGGACTGTCCGCGGATGGTGAAGTTCGAGTAGGCGCGACTCGACCGTTGACGGATATTCGTATCGGGGAAGAGGCGGTCCACCTTGTCGGCATAGCGGATACCGCGCGAAAAAAGCTCGTCCGGCGTCGCGATGCTGACGAGGCCATCGACCTTCTCCACATCCCTTTCCTGCTTCGTCGCCGTCACCGTGATGGGCGGTAGTTTGGCGGCTTCTTCAGCCGCATCATCCGCGAAGGCAGGTGTGGCGAGCAGGAAAAACGGCAATGTGAAATGGACCAGTCTGGAACGCATGTTGTCCCCCATGAATTATCGGTCAGGCGGTGGAAGAAATCGGTTCGGGTACGCGCTGCGGTCCGGCAATCCGCGCCGTCAGCAACGGAGCAGCGAAAGCGGCAAAAAACAGAAAAAGAGCGGCAAGCGCGAAATTGGTGCCATGCCCCAGCCCTTCGCTCACGAGACCGGCAAGCACCCCCGCCACGATTGCAAGAAGCGCGTCGGCGCTCTGGAGAAGGGCGAAGTCGGTTCCCGCGCGCTCCGGCAGACACCATCCCATCATTGCGGAATAGAGAACGGCGAAGGTCAGCGAAAAGGCAGCGGCCTGTGCGAGACAGGCAAGGATGATCGCAGTTTCGTCGAAATGCCGAGTGAGTGCGATGGCCGAGAGCGCGGCAAAGGAAAGAGCGTGAAGGAGCGCGCAGATGCAGAGCGCCGAACCGGTGGACAGACGGCGAAAGACGGCCCCGGCAAAAACCGCGCCGGCAATGCCGACCGCGGCCCCGGCGCCGCCGCGCAACCAGCCGATCGTATCAAGCGGTAGCCCGGCGTCGACGAGGAAAGGCCCCGTCAAGGCGATGCCGAGCCGCCCGCCGAACTGATAAACGAGTACCAGGACGATCGCGAGACGCAGTTCGGGCCGCCCGAGGGAGGCGAGCAGCGATACCGGCGCGGGCGCGTCCGGTGAGGGCGCATCCGAGACCATGCGGCCCGAGAGCACTGTCGGCATCGTCATGACACCCAGGCAGGCGACCATGAGAAGCATGGCCCATGTCCAGCCTGCATGGGCAAAGACCGCGAGCCATACGCCGATACCGACGATGAAGCCGAAATAGCCGCCCGCCACCTGCGCGGAGCCGCCAAGCATATGCCGGTCGCGCCGCAGTGCTTCCACGGCGAGAGCATCCGTCGCCGTGTCCTGCGTTGCACCGAATATGATGGCGATCGCCAGTATCGTCAGGAGAAGCGGCAACTGTCCGATGGGCGACAGAAAAGCCATCAAGGCGAAGGCCGCAATGATCGAAATCTGACAGACAAGAATCCAGGAACGGCGGCGGCCTATCTCAGCGATGTAGAAGCGGTCGACGAAAGGCGCCCACAGAAATTTCAGAGCCCAGGGCAGAAAGAGAAGATGGAGATAGCCGAGCGTATCGAGCCGCGCTCCTTCGTCCCGAAGTACAGTCGGCAGGGCCGTCTGCACCATGCTGCCAAGCGTACCCTGGGCAGCATAGAGACCGAATAGCAGAGCGATAATGCCTGCTGCCTGCCTGTCCCCCGACTTCCCCATCCGTACGCATCACCTGTTGAATTCGACGGGCAAGCTTTGCGATGACGGTCATCGTCCTGCCACCTCAAACGGGGTCACCCACCCCGGAAGCGGGACTATTAGTTGCGAATTATTCTCAAAATCAATAAAATCGTTCCAATCGCACAGGCCGGGGATATTAAGTTGGACGAACAGCAATATGATTTTGGCCGGGTCAGCGTGCTCGAACGCTCCCTGGGATATGGAGAGCCCCACGCCCGGCCGGCCCCCGTCACTCGCCATCTGGCGGAACGCGGCATCGACATGGCCTGCCTCGAAGGCCGCTGCCAGCGGATCAATATCCGGGACGGATTCGACGTCACGCTCTATGACATGACGTTCAATGCGGCGCACACATCGTATGGACACTCCGAACCCGGCCTAACCATCACCGCGCTCCTTGATGCCGGAGGAAACGGCTCAATGGTGGAAAGCGAGGCGACCGCCGGCTCACCGGAAATTCCCTACAAACCCGGCATACTCTATGTCTGCTATTCGACCCGTCCGATTCATGGCAGCTACGTGATACCGGCGGGCTGCCATTTCGTCTTTGCCGAACTCCGACTCGGCTACAAATTTCTCGACCGCATCGGATTCGCGCCGCTCTTTGCCTCGGCGAACGCATCTCATCCCCTTCACCGCATGTCCGGCGATGGTGTGTGGATCGGCACGGCAGAGATGCCCAATGCGATGCAACGACGGATATCAAATCTCATCGATTGCGGACTTGGGGCAGGACGAAACGATCTGACGCTTGAGACAAGAGCGCTCGAAATGCTGACGGCGACCGCGCAATTGATGGATGCCTCGCCACCGCCTCCAAGGCGCAGGGCGGGAGATGAACGGCGTCTCGACGAAGCGCGGGACATCGTCCTTTCGGATATTTCCAGGCACTGGACCATTGCCCAGCTTGCCCGCAAGACAGGGCTAAACGAAAAGAAACTCAAAACCGGTTTCAAAGCGCGTTTCGGGTACAGCGTCCGTCAATTTATCCAGCGCGCCCGTCTCACCGCTGCTCGTGATATGCTGATCGAAGGCAAAAGCAGCGTCACCGAGGTCGCTTTCGCTGTCGGGTATTCCAACCCGAGCTACTTCGCGGAACTTTATCGCCGCGAGTACGGCGTCAATCCGAGCGAAATGCCTCTATCCTTATCCTGAGGTCCGGTTTGTTCATCGCATCGTCTTCCCGCGGGGACATTTCACTGCCGGCTCGAAGCTAAAGACCGATCGCCGGATTTGCCGTCCGCGGAACAGCCGAGCGGCGAGCAGGCAAGATGGTTGGATATCGCAAGCCCCACCCTATGCGCGCAAATTAGTTCGTATGTTCAGGGGAGTGGTGCCCAGGGGCGGAATCGAACCACCGACACTGCGATTTTCAGTCGCATGCTCTACCAACTGAGCTACCTGGGCGGAAGCTCCAAAGCGGGGCGGGCTCTTGAGGCCCCGGCAAGCCGCCTTGGTGAGGTTCGCGGGTTATAAGAGATTGATCCGGCACTGTCCAGAGGCGGCGCACAGCTTTCGCCCAGAATATCGAAAACCGAATTGCCGAACAGGGTTAAGGGCTTACCAGCCGCCGCCACGCTCCCCGTCCTCGTCGGGGTCGAGGCTTTCGGGATCGAAATCGTCGGGCGGCTCCACGGCGGGAATCGCATAACCTTCGCTCAACCAGCGATTGAGATCGACATCCGCGCAATGCTTCGAACAAAAGGGGTGGACGTCAGGCGCGGACTTCTTGCCGCAAATCGGGCATGGCCTCGGTGCGCGCAGGGGAACGACCTTGCCGTCATACTCCCTGCCGCCCTGCCCGCTCATTGTAGCACCCCGACATCGATCTTTTCGCGGGAGTAATCCGGCTCCGGCACGAGGCTGACAGCCGCTGCGATCTTCAGGCTCAACCGCTCCAGCAGGTAGGGGTTGCCGCGCTCCAGCCAGTCCACCACTTCGGTCGAGGCATGCGCGACAAGCGTGCGGCCCGGAGCGCCGGCCGCTTCGCGCTGGATGCGCCGCAGGAGGTCATTCGCTACCGTCGCACATGTCTTGCGGCGCGGGCGGCAATTGGCATAGGCGGGTTCGGTCAGCAGCTTGTCCAGCGGCTCGCGCACACGCTTGCGCGTCATTTCCACCAGACCGAATTCCGACATGGCCGATATCTGGGTCGGTACGCGGTCGCGCGCAAAGCCTGTTTCCAGCGCGTCGATCACTTTTTCAATATTGCCGGGTTCGTTCAGGTGAATGAAGTCGATCACCACGATACCGCCCGTCCCGCGCAGGCGGAGCTGATGGACGATTTCCTCCACCGCTTCGAGATTGATGCGCGCGCTTGTTTCCTCAAGGCCGGTGGCCGCGGTGTAGCGCCCGGAATTCACATCGATCGCGGTCAGCGCTTCCGTCGTCTCGATGGTGATCCAGCCGCCGGAGGGCAATTCCACGCGCGGTTCCAGCGCGGTTTCGATCTGTCCATCCACGTCGTAAAGGGCAAAAAGCGCCCCCGGCCCGTTGAAGAGCTGCACACGGTCCAGCATTTCCGGCATGGCGCGTTTGCAATAGTGCTTCGCCTCGGCAAAAGCCTCCGCATCGTCGATCAGCACACGTTCCGTGTCGGCATTCACGCAGTCGCGCAGCGTCTTGGCCACCGGATCGAGATCGTGAAAAACGACGGAAGGCGGCGAAGAGCGCTTCTGCCTGTCGCGCACCTGGCGCCACTCCTCGGCAAGCTGGCGCGCATCGGCGGCAATCTCTTCCGCCGTCGCGCCGATGGCGGCGGTGCGCACGATGAAGCCCGCGGGCTCACCGGTCACGCCACAGGCATTGAAGCGTTCGACCATCTCCTCCACCAGCGCGGTCAGCCTTTCGCGCTCGGGCTCGTCCTCGATACGGCGCGACAGCGCGACGCCGGACTGATTGGGCACCAGCACGAGAAGGCGCCCGGGCAGCGTGACGTTGGCGGAAAGGCGCGCGCCCTTTTCGCTGATCGGATCCTTCACCGCCTGGACGAGGATTTCCTGGCCTTCCGTGACGCAGGCGGAGATGGGCGGCAGCGTACCTTCATCGAGGCCCGTCAGCTCGCAGAGGCATCTCGCCTCGCGCGCGCCGAGAAAGCCTGCGCGTTCCAGACCGATTTCCACGAAAGCGGCCTGCATGCCCGGCAGCACACGCTGCACACGACCGAGAAAGATATTTCCGATGACGGAATGGCCGGCACGCCCTGTCCTGTCCTTCAGCGCATCCGCCATGGTGCGCTCCAGGAAGAACTCGACAGGACGACCTCTTTCGACGACCGCGACGCGCGTCTCGCCGGGGCCGACATTGATCAGCACTTCCTCCGACATCTATCCCCTTGCTATCTCCGCCTGCGACCCCCATCGCGGACGGACACGGAACCCTTAATTTGCATATCAATTCTGGAAAAACGATCCTAGCAGCAATTTGCGCCGCGTTCATAGATGCGGCGAAAGGACCCGATAGCCCCGGCCGGTCAGCAATTGCGCCGTTTCATAGAGCGGCAGGCCGACCACGGATGAATAGGATCCCGCGATTTCACGCACAAACGCTGCGGCAAGTCCCTGAATCGCGTAGCCCCCTGCCTTGCCGTCCCACTCGCCGCTATCGAGATAGGCGGCAATTTCCGTCTCCGAAAGACGTTTCATGCCGACCCTCGTCGTCACGACGCGGCAACTGACCGCGCCATCGCCGGCAAGACAAAGCCCGGTATAGACCCTGTGCGCACGGCCCGACAGAAGCCGCAGGCAGCGTTCGGCTTCCGCCCGATCGAGCGTTTTGGGAAGAATGCGCCGTCCGCAGGCAACGACCGTATCCGCCGCCAGCACGAAGGCTTCCGGCTCGGCGACGACCACGGCCTGCGCTTTTTCCCGCGCCAGCCTGCCGGCATGGGCGCGCGGCGCCTCGTCGCGCAAGGGTGTCTCGTCGATGTCCGACGGGATCACCGCGTCGGGCGCAATGCCGATTTGTGCCAGGAGAGCGAGGCGGCGCGGCGAGGCACTGGCCAGAACCAGCCTGCGGCGCGCGCCGTCGGAAGCGTTCGCACTATGCGGGGCGACGCTCACTTGAATCGGTAGGTAATCCGGCCCTTGGTCAGATCATAGGGCGTCATTTCGACGAGCACCTTGTCCCCCGCCAGCACGCGGATGCGATTCTTGCGCATCTTGCCTGCCGTGTGGGCAATGATCTCGTGATCATTTTCCAGCTTCACCCGGAAAGTGGCATTCGGGAGGAGTTCGATCACGACCCCCTCGAATTCGAGTGTTTCTTCCTTCGCCATTCACAACCCTTTGAAATTTGGCCGAAGAATGGTCAGAAAGACGCCCGAAATCAAGTACCGCTTGCCGCCTCTTTTCGCAGGGGCAGCAAAGCACACCCAAAAAGGCGACAAATCCGTCGGAAAGGCTCAATTCGCCAGCAGATATTCGATGGTCGAGACGACGCGCACCGTCTTTTCGATCTGCTCGCTCTGCTGAATTCCCGGCGCATTGTCACGCGGCAGGATCTGGAACTGCCCCTGATAGGCGCGGCGGATGCCGTTGAGCCTCGTGCCGGAATCGCTGGCGAAGGTCTCGGCCGCCTGCTTGGCCCGGCTCATCGCTTCCTCGATCATCTCTCCCTTCACCTTGTTGAGGCTCTTGAAGAGATAGGAGGGGCGGCTCGGCCCGCGGTCGCTGGATAGCACGATACCGGCCGACACCAGATCGCCGGCCGAGCGGTTCGCGGTCGCCACCTTTTCCACATCCGTGGAGCGCACCATGACGAGCTGGCTGATGATGAACCGGACATCCACCGGACCGGAACGGTAGGCCTGCGCCATGCGGTCGGTCACTTCGGGGCTTTCCACCGAGATTTCATCGTCGGAAAAGCCCTTGTTCTTGAGGAATTTGACGACCGCCTTCGTACTCACCGCGATCTGGGCCTGAACGCCCTCGACATTGCCGCCCGTCGCCACGAAACGAATGGGCCAGAGGGCGAGGTCGGCTTTCACGTCGCGCTCGGACAGCCCCTTCACCGTGACGGAACGGTCGCCCAGCCGCGACTCGACAAGGCCCTGCCCGCCAAAAAAACCGCCCAGCGCTATTCCAACACCTAGAATGGCGGCGGCAACCACCGTGAAAACATTGTTCATGCGTGGATTTCCTCCCGGTCGCTCGGCGTACCCCGTGTACCCACAGTATAGGACATCATGTGTCGAGAATGCGACCGGCCCATGCCTTGCCCACTCCGATACGAGTAGGGCGGCAAGGAAGACGATCCGCTCCCTACCCCACGCGCCGCGCCGCTCGCCCGAAGCGCTTTTCGATCAGGCGCTTGAGCTGGTCGCGCAATTCGCGATAGGCGACGAGGCGGCGTTCGCGGCTGCCGCCCGTTGGGGTGGCCAGCGGGTCCACGACATCCCAATATTCGACTTCCGTGGCGGCGGAGCGGGTGGCCTCTTCGGCTTCCTGTCTCGCTTCCTGGGTCAGGGCAATGATGAGATCGTAGGAAGTGATGTCGTCGAGATCGTCCAGGCCTCGCGGTTCATGGCCGGATATGTCGATCCCCTGCTCGATCATCACTTCCGCTGCGAAGGGGTCGGGATCGCCCGGGGTTACGCCCGCCGATTGCGTGAAAATCCGCCCCGGATAGAGCGCCTTCACCAACCCCTCGGCCATGGGCGAGCGAATTGCATTGAGATTGCAGATGAAAAGCACCGAGCCCGGCTGTTTGTCCTCCTTAGCCATGACTCAGCCCTTGATGTGGAGAACGCAAATAAGCGTGAAGAGACGCCGGGCCGTGTCGAAATCCATATCGATCTTGCCGGAAAGGCGTTCCTTCAGCAGCGTCGAGCCTTCATTGTGCAGCCCCCGGCGTCCCATATCGATCGCCTCGATCTGGGCCGGCGCGGCGCTTTTGATCGCGTCGTAATAGCTTTCGCAGATCAGGAAATAATCCTTGATGATCCGTCGGAACGGGGTCAGCGAAAGCATGACCTTGCCATGCTCCTCGTCACCTTCCAGACGGATATCGAAAATAAGCCGGTTTTCCTCCACCGACAGGCGCAGGCGGTAGGGACCGCCATCGCTGCCGACAGGCATGAAGAGATTTTCTTCCAGCAGGTCGAAAATCGCGACCTTGCGCTCATGCTCGACATCGGGACTGCGGCGCACGACGGAGGTCTCGTCCAGGGCGAGATCGACAATACGATAGCGCGCATCCCGCTCGGGGGACGATGCCGCCTCTTCCATTCCGCCTTCTGCGCTCCGGTCGCTCATAGGGGGTACTCTAAGCCCAATCGCACTTGCGATGCGAGGCCCGATGCGCATCGCATCGGCGCGGACAGGCTCTGCGGTCGAAACTCAGCGGTTGAGCCGGATGGAAACGGAGCGGCCATGCGCCTGAAGTCCTTCCGCATCGGCCAACGCCACCGCCGCCGGGCCGATCGCCGCGAGCGAGGCCGCATCGCAGCGGACCAGCGAGGTCCGCTTCATATAGTCGAGCACGTTAAGGCCGGACGAAAAGCGCGCGCTGCGAGCCG
This sequence comes from Parvibaculum indicum, assembly GCF_011762095.1. Lineage (GTDB taxonomy): Bacteria > Pseudomonadota > Alphaproteobacteria > Parvibaculales > Parvibaculaceae > Parvibaculum > Parvibaculum indicum. Next base: position 68,557 of record NZ_JAASQO010000015.1, read on the forward strand.
TGGGCAGGACGTGATTCGTTCCCGCCACATAATCGCCCACCGCTTCCGGCGTATAGCGCCCGAGGAAAATGGCGCCAGCATTGGAAATCCGCTCGGCCAGCGCATCCGGATCGCCGGTGGCGATTTCCAGGTGCTCCGGCGCAAGCCGGTCCACCAGCGGCACGGCGTCTTCCAGCGCGGCGACCGTGATGACGGCGCCGAACTCGTCCCAGCTCTGCGTGGCCGTCTCCCGGCGCGGCAAGGCCTCGAGCTGACGGGCGACGGCCTCTTCCACCCTGTCAGCGAAAGCGACATCGTCCGTGATCAGAATGCTTTGCGAGCTGGCATCGTGTTCGGCTTGGCTCAACAGGTCCGCCGCGATCCAGTCCGGGTCGTTCTCGCCATCGGCGACGACCAGGATTTCCGAAGGCCCTGCGATCATGTCGATGCCGACCGTACCGAAGACCTGCCGCTTGGCCGCCGCGACAAAGGCATTGCCGGGACCGACGATCTTGTCCACCGGCGCGATGGCGTTAGTGCCATAGGCCAGCGCGGCGACGGCCTGCGCACCGCCGATGCGATAAACTTCGGAAATGCCTGCGAGCTTCGCCGCGGCCAGCACGAGCGGATTCACCACCCCGTCCGGCGTCGGCACCACCATGACGATGCGCTCCACGCCTGCGACTTTCGCTGGGATCGCATTCATCAGAACCGAGCTTGGATAATTTGCCGTGCCGCCCGGCACATAAAGCCCTACCGCGCCCACAGGCGTCCAGCGGTGGCCGAGTTCCACGCCCTGCGGATCGGTGAAGCGGGCATTTTCGGGCAATTGCCGCCGGTGATAGGCCGCGATGCGCTCCGCAGCCATCTTCAGCGCCTCGACCGTTTCCGGCACGCAGGCCGCGGTCGCAGCATCGATGTCGGCGGCGGGAATGGCGAGCGTCTCGGGCGTGATGCCGGGCAAACGGTCGAATTTGCGCGTGTAGTCGACCACGGCTTCGTCGCCGCGCTTACGGACATCGGCAATGATCTCCGTCACGGTTTCGTTCACATCGACGGAGGCTTCGCGCTTTGCCGTCAGAAGTTCGGCAAATCGCGCATCGAAATCCGTATCGGTACTATCGAGGCGCTGGGCCATCATTCAATCCGTCCGTTCGTGTCATGCCGTCAATCTTCATGTCTGGGCGCGAGCGGGGTTTCCCGCTTCAGCCCCAGATCGGATAAATGGGCTTCGAGCGCTTCCACGTCCAGCCGAATTTCCCCGCCGCCGGAGAACACCAGCGTGACGACACCGGCCGGCGTGTCGGTTTCCTCGAAACGGATGGCGAGCAGGTTCAGCACGCCGTCGGGCTTGTCCTGTGCGATGTTGCGCGTCCGGACCTTCATCACATTCTCGAAATGAAGCCCCGTGCGGACCCGTTCGTGCCGGCCTTTGGCGAACCAGCCGCGCCACTTCACCTCCGCCTCCCAGCGGAAGCGGTTCGCGACCAGCGCAAAGCGTCGCTTGCCGGGAAGATGAGCCAGATCGCCCACTTTCAGCACCGCATCCTGCATCTGCGCGGAAATCACTTCCAGGTCTTCGGCATCCTGTGCCGAAAGCCGCAATTCTTCGCTCATGCTATCTCCATCGCGATCACGTCAGGAGGCTTTCTCGCGCCAGATCTCGGCTCCGCAGGCGCCGAGCTTTTCTTCTATACGCTCAAACCCCCGGTCGAGGTGATAGACGCGATTGATCACCGTTTCGCCTTCGGCGGCAAGGCCCGCAATGATCAGCGCCGCGGATGCGCGCAGGTCGCTCGCCATGACGGGGGCGCCTTTCAGCTTTTCCACGCCATGGACCAGCGCCTTATCGCCATGCAGCGAGATATCCGCGCCGAAACGGGCCAGCTCCTGCACATGCATGAAGCGGTTCTCGAAAATCGTCTCGGTGATTTCCGACTCGCCCTCCGCCGTGGTCATCAGCGCCATGAACTGCGCCTGCAGATCGGTCGGGAAACCGGGGAAGACCTGTGTCACCACATCGGTGGCCTGAAGCCGCGTCCCATTGCGGGCGACACGCACTTCTCCCTGACGGCTTTCCACCTCGACGCCCGCCGCGCGCATGGCGACCAGCGCCGCCTCGAAGGTGGAGGCATCGGCATTTTTCAATGTCACATCGCCGCCGGTCATGGCAGCGGCGATGGCGTAGGTTCCCGCCTCGATCCTGTCCGCGACCACATGATGGGTGGTGCCATGGAGCCTGTCGACGCCCTGAATGCGCAGGGTGGAGGTCCCGATCCCGTCGATCTTCGCGCCCATGGACACGAGGCAGTTGGCGACATCGGTCACCTCCGGCTCGCGAGCGGCGTTTTCGAGGATGGTTTCTCCCTCGGCAAGGGTCGCGGCCATCAGCAGCGTATGCGTGGCTCCGACCGAGACGACCGGAGAACGGATGAGCGCGCCCTTGAGACCGTCCGGCGCGGCGGCGACCACATAGCCGTCCACCAGATCGATCTGCGCGCCCATCTTCTGAAGGCCCTTGATATAGAGGTCCACCGGCCGCGCACCGATGGCGCAGCCGCCGGGCAGAGACACCCGCGCCTTGCCGCAGCGCGCGAGCAGCGGCCCCAGCACCCAGAAACTCGCCCGGATCCGCGAGACGATCTCATAGGGAGCGGTGGTCGACACGATGTCGGGCGTGGTGATGGACAGCGTATAGCTATGACCGGCGATTTCGGGTTCCAGCTCGGCGCCCAGCACGTTCAGCAGCTTGCCCAGCGTCTGCACATCGGTGAGCTGGGGCATATTGTGGAATTTTACCGTCTCATCGGTCAGCAGGGCAGCCGTCATCAGAGGCAGGGCCGCGTTCTTTGCGCCTGAAATAGGGATATCGCCGGTCAGGCGATTGCCGCCCCGAATGTGAATGCTGTCCATCTGCCGTTCCGATCCGATCGCTGACTTGTCTTATAGATGAGGTGGCCGGGCTGAGTCACGAAAAGGGACTTCCCCCGCTTCCCATTGGCCGACCCGGCAAGTACCGGACCAGTGCGGCCTCATCATGTCGGGGACATGACGCCCGGGAGGCAGATCATGGCGACAACCGGAGCCTGACGCCGCCTACCGCCCTTCCCACGCCTGCGCGGACGGGGCCCGGATCACTCTTCGTCCGCGGCCTTGCGTCCCCGGCTTTGGGATTTGCGCTTCTTCAGGTTTTCCCGCAGGGCCTCGGCGAGCCGTGCCTGCTTGGCCTTGGCGTCCCTGGCCTGGTTCGCCCGGTCGGTACCTTTGCCGTTGGGGGCACGGCCGCTCATATTCGTTCTGGAGGTCTTGTTCATCGCTTGGGGCTTTCCTTTCGGGCCAAACGGGCCCCTTCCGGGCGGGATTTAGGGGCGAAGCCGCGGCGGCGTCAACCGGGGACGGCATTCCCGGCGCGGAGAGGCCCCATGGCCCTTTTACAGGGTTGCAGATAATCGGGGCATGTGGCAGTTTCCGCGCACTTCGCACACCGCCCGGTTGCGTCGCCGGTCAGCTTTCCGTTTACCAAAAGAAGGCTAGACTTTCCGCGGATCACCCATCCCGGCTCCGGGCTGCTGTAGCTCAGTGGTAGAGCACTCCCTTGGTAAGGGAGAGGTCGACAGTTCAATCCTGTCCAGCAGCACCATTTTCCGTGCTTCCAGCCCTCCAATTGTCTTCCCGACAGCCTGTTCAAGGCAATTGCCGGGGCTCGGGCAACGATGAATCCTGACCCAGTCCGGCATCCGGCTGTCACATGAGCCTTTTTTCACTTGAACCCTGTTGAGGCCCGCTCATTAATTCCACCCGGGAATGAGGGCACCTGACACGCGGTCGTGCCCCGGGCCGGGGCATAGGCCCCAGAGCGAGCCTCCCGTCGCGCGCACCGAAAATCAGTATCGGGCAAAAGGCCATGCTCAGAACCGTGCTTTACGTCATCGGCCTGCTCTTGTGCGTCTTGGCCGGCACCATGTTGCTGCCGGCCATGGTCGATTATGCATCAGGCGATATGGACTGGCGTGTCTTCGTCGCCTCGGCCGGGCTCACCGCCTATACGGGCGGTTCGATGATCCTCGCCTTCCGATCTCCCCATGTTCACATCCGGGCGCGGGAGGGCTTTCTGTTGACGGCGGGAAGCTGGCTTGCGGTGAGCGCCTTCGGATCCTTGCCGCTCATATTCAGCTCGCTTCACCTGTCGCTCGCCGATGCCGTCTTCGAGACCGTATCGGGCCTCACCACGACGGGCGCCACGGTGCTAACGGGACTCGACACCATGGCGCCGGGACTTTTGTTCTGGCGTTCGCTGCTGCAATGGATCGGCGGCGTCGGCATTATCGTCGTGGCGATCTTCATGCTGCCGCTGTTACGTGTCGGCGGCATGCAGCTCTTCCGGTCGGAATCCTCCGACATCTCCGAGAAAGTCGCGCCGCGCATCTATCAGATCGCGTCCCTGACCGTCGTCATTTATGCAGCGCTGACTTTTGCCTGTGCCATCTGCCTCGTCGTTGTCGGCATGACGCCGTTCGATGCGATCAATCATGCCATGGCCACGCTGGCGACGGGCGGCTTTTCAACCAGGGACGCTTCGATAGGTTTCTATCATTCCGTACCGATCGAACTGGTGCTCATCGTATTCATGGCGGCGGGCGCATTGCCGCTTGTTTTCTACGCCATGCTCGTCAAAGACGGACGGCGCGCATGGCGCCGGGAAAAGCAGGTGCCCGCCTTTCTGCTGACCCTAGCGACCGCCATTCTTGCCGTCACCTTCTGGCGCATCTCGTCGAGCCCCGATGGATTCTGGCATGCGCTGCGGGAGGCGGCATTCAACGTCACCTCCGTCCTTACCGATACGGGCTTTGCATCTACGGATTTCGGACGATGGGGCACAGGCGCCCATGCGTTGTTCCTGTTGCTGATATTTATCGGCGGCTGCGCCGGATCCACCGCCGGGTCCATCAAGATCTTCCGCTGGCAAATCCTCTTCAGGTCTTTCGCCGTACATCTGAAGCGGAATATCGCCCCCCATCGCATGATCGTGCCGCGCTACGGCGACAAAGCCGTGGATGACGAAATGGTTTCGTCGGTACGCAACTTCTTCTTCATGTACATTCTGACATGGGGTGTGGTTTCGACCCTGCTCATGCTCACGGGCCTCGACTTTCTCTCCTCCGGCAGCGCCGTCGCCACCGCCATGGCCAATGCGGGACCGGGCCTTGGCCCCATCGTTGGTCCCGGCACCAATTTCGCCTCGATTTCCGATCCTGCGAAATGGCTGCTGTGCATCGCGATGCTACTGGGCCGGCTTGAACTGACAACCGTCTATATCCTGTTCCTGCCCGATTTCTGGCGGAACTGACAGCCGTCCTGTCGTTCGCACCGGCTCGATTTACCGTATACGAACCAATATTTTCCGATATCACACGCCCCCTTCCCGTAACGTCTCGATTGTTGTCGCCAAACAACAAATATGTCGTTGGCATCGCAACATCTCCTTATTTCCGCCTTCCGCATTCCTCCCCGCCGTCACACTCAAGAGCTAGTGAAATGCCGTCAGCGGCGACGCGAATTGCGGCCGCGAAAACTCATCCTTCGCAAGGGCCCGATCGAAAACGACCGGCCGAGCGATAAGAAGAGGAAACAGGACATGATGAAAACTGCGATCACCGCTCTCGCGCTGGCTCTGGCGCCGACGGCTGCATTCGCCCAGATGAACACGGCCAATGTCGACACCGAGAACTACGGACCGAAAGCCGGCGACACGGAGTTCACCCTGTCCGGCTCGGGCTACAGCAACAAGGACTTCGACAACAATACGTTCGGCATCAGCGGCAGCCTCGCCAAATATCTCACCGACAATGTGGCCATCGGCCTTCGTCAGAGCGTTAACTGGACCGACCCCCAAAACGGCCGTGACCAGTGGGGCGGCTCGACGCGCGGCTTTGCCGACTACGTCTTCGATCTGGAAAAATTCCGTCCTTATCTGGGCCTGAGCGTCGGCGCCATCTATGGCGACAATTTTAACGATACGTTCGCTGCGGGCCCCGAAGCCGGCCTTAAATACTATGCGGACGAGAACACCTTCGTCTTCGCCCAGACCGAGTATCAGTTCACCTTCGATGACGTGGATAACCTCAGCAGCGACTCCGAGCGTGGGCTCTGGCAGCACACGGTCGGCGTTGGCTTCAACTTCTGACGGCAGATCGATCAGCCGCATCTCACAGGGCGCCCTCCGGGCGCCCTTTTTTCGTGAGAGCTCAAGAGCCATGCGGACGGAAACGCCCGAATGTGCTACTCGCATGAAGCATGAGGAAGATCGAATATCTGGAAAGCGCCCAGAACCCGCGCGTAAAGCTCTGGCTCGGGCTTGCCGAACCAAGAGCTATCCGAAAGAGCGGTCGCTTCCTGCTGGCTGGCCGGAAAACCGTGCCGGAAGCGCTGAAACGCTGGCCGGCACAATTCGAAACCATCATCGCCGCCGACGAGACCGCGCTAAGAGATGCCGCCATTCCCGACGAAATGGCACGGGTACTCGTACCGAAAGCCATTTTCGAACGGCTGGACCTTGCCGGCACCGGCTTTGCTCTGCTTGTTGGCCGGGTGCCGGAAATGCCGAAGACCGATCTTTCCGCCGCGCCGCAAGGACTGGAACTGGTTTGCGCGCTCTCCGATCCGAACAATCTGGGTGCGCTTGTCCGCTCCGCGGCCGCCTTCAATGTCAGCCGTCTCATTCTGATGCCGGAATGCGCTCACCCGTTTCATCCCCGCGCCCTGAGGGCCGGGTCCAATGCTATCTTCGAGCTGCAGCTGGAGACGGCTTCAAGCTGGGAAGCGCTCGACGATGCCCGGGGCCCGATCTTTGCGCTGGACGGGCACGGTACCGATATGACGTCGTTCGTCTGGCCTGGAAATCTTCGTCTGGTCCTGGGCGAAGAAGGCCGGGGAGTCCCGAAAAGTCTCGAAATGGAACGCCTTGCCATTCCGACCAGCGGCAAGGTTGAATCGCTCAATGCCATGGCCGCGGCCAGCATCGCGCTTTCCCAGTTTTTTCTGTCCCGCCGCAAAGCCGGCATGTGAACCGGAACATGCGGCCTTGCGTAGAAGAGTGAGAGGACCGGGGAATGCCCATAGCGCGCCGCCCCAGTCAGGACCCCATGGGGAGGCCCGCAGCGACAGGCGTTTTCCGGTTCTCACCCCGCCGTTTCAGCCGGCCCGTTTCACCTCTTCATAGGCATCCAGCGCGCGTTGTCTTGCCTCGCGATGATCGACGATGGGGCGGGGATAAGTCTTGCCCAAAACGATACCGGCCTCGTCCAACATGGCGGACGGCGCTTCCCAGGGCTTGTGAATATATTTCGTCTCGAGCCCTGCCAGCTCCGGCACATATCGCCTGACATAGTCGCCTCGCGGATCGAACTTCTCGCCCTGCAAAACGGGATTGAAGATACGAAAATAGGGTGCCGCATCCGCACCGGAACCTGCCACCCATTGCCAACTCGCCCGGTTCACCGCGAGATCGGCATCGACCAGCGTATCCTCGAACCACGCTGCGCCGCGCTTCCAGTGAATGAGAAGATCCTTCAGCAGGAAGGAAGCCGCGATCATGCGGACACGGTTGTGCATCCATCCGGTCTGCCAAAGTTCGCGCATCCCCGCATCGACAATGGGATAGCCGGTCCTTCCAGCACTCCAACGCCGAAACGCCTCATCGTCGTCGGACCATGGAAATGCATCGAAGGCCGGTTTCCAGTTTTCATCCGCGATGGACGGCCAGTGATAGATCAGGTGATAGGCGAAATCGCGCCAGGCCACCTCGGAGAGAAATGCGTCGAGCGACATTCCGGCAGATGGATCGTCGCCGCGATGCGCCTCGATCGCCGTCCATATCTGGCGGGGAGAAATTTCGCCCCAGCGCAGATGCGGCGAAAGCCGCGAGGTTCCCTCCATGCCCGGTAGATCGCGTTTTTCCCTGTAATCGCTCGCGGCATTCTCAAGGAAATGACGCAACCGTTCATGCGCGCCCTTCTCGCCCGGGGTCCAGCACTCCCTCATGCCGCCCGCCCAGTCCGGCGAGGACGGGCGGAGCTGCCAGTCGTCCAGCCTGTCCGACGGCGGACCGCCTCCACCTTTCAGCTTGCGCGGCTGCGCCAAAGGTGTGCCGAACGGCCCGGATGCGGACAGCGCTTTCCAGAAAGGCGTGAAGACCTTGTAGGCATCGCCGGTCTTCGTTTTTACCTGCCATGGTTCGGCCAGCAGCGAGGCTGCGAAATTCTTCACACCAATACCCGCTTCGACCAGCGAGGATTCGAGGGTCCTGTCCCGCTCAATGGCGGCGGGTTCGTAACACCTGTTCCAGAAAACCGACATGGCACCGGTCTCTTTCACCAGGGCCGTGAGTTCGTCTTCCGGCCGTCCCCGCCTCAGGATCAGCTTCGCGCCGCGTTTTTCCAGCGCGTCCGACAGGCAGGAGAGACTTCCATGAAGCCACCAGGCGGACGCCTCGCCCGGTAAGTCGCGTTCGTCGAGAATGAACAATGGAAGTATCGGCGCGCCCGCCTCCGCCGCCGCGACGAGCGCGGGGTTGTCGGCAATCCGCAGATCGCGACGGAACCAGACAATGATCGGCGCAGTTCCGGTGCTTTCTGTCATGTCCTGCTGTCTTTACGGTGTCGGTGGATTTCTCATTCCGATACGCACCGCCGCCACTGCCGGATCAACCGGGGATATCCTTCCCCTTTAAAGCGGCATAGGAGACGGGGAAGGATACACCGTCGTCGCCGAACGGGAAAAGCAGCGCGGCGCTCGGCTTCCACAACAAAACAAGGCCGTCGTCCCACTCCATGCGGCGCTGGGCTTCAGGCGCTTCGAACAGCGTCTTGAGATAGTCGAGAACGACGCGCCCTTCCTCTCCCGGCACACCGTGAATGGCCCGGGTGAAGGCCGGGCTCACGCCCAGTGCCGTTGCGCCGTTTTCCGCCAGCTGGACCGAAAGCGCGCTCCGTTTCGGCGGATTTCGTTCGCGGAGAGAGGCGAGCCAGCGCAATCGCTCCGGCGTTTCGCAGGCGTCCGCCAGCGGCAGGGCTGCATCATGAACAGCTTCAAGCCCTGCAAGGTAATGTCGCATCGCAGGCGAAAGCGCTTCGTAGGCCGCGACGCGGGAAACGGATATCACTCCGCCGTGGCCAGTGGCCCCTTCACCCGCCGCCAACAGAGCAAACTCCGGCGGCGACGGCTGCCATATCGGGTCGGCAAGAAGCCGCAGCGTATCCTGCGTCGTCTCGTCCCGGAATGTCGTCAGCGACGCGCCGTCCAACGGATCGCCGACCATGGCGGCGATATCCGCAAGCGCTCCGGCCGGAAGGTCGGGCAGATAGAAGGACACGAAACCGCATTTACTCAGCGTGCGGCGCATACACGAGACCACCCTGTCCTCGCGGAGCCCCGGAAGATCATCCGGCATCACCTTTATGGGGCGATCGATCTCCCCTTCCAGGGCCTGCGGGGTCAAACGCCGCATCGGCCTCGCCGCCAGATTACTTTCATTCTCCCCCCTTTTGCGAAGCACTGTTTGTCTATGTTTCGTGCATTTAATTCAAATTGATGTTCATAATGACTAGAGCATTTTCCGATCATTCGCATTCATATCCGGCCGCAGCGAAGTAGTTCCGGCATTCTTTGGTAGTGAAGGTGTCGATGCCTTGGGCGATGG
>NZ_JAASQO010000016.1 GCF_011762095.1 Parvibaculum indicum
CCATCGCCCAAGGCATCGACACCTTCACTACCAAAGAATGCCGGAACTACTTCGCTGCGGCCGGATATGAATGCGAATGATCGGAAAATGCTCTAAAACGACAAAGGCCCGGCGTTTCCGCCGGGCCTTTTCTTTCGGTCTTCGGATGAAGCGTCAGCCGCCAACGCCCACGGCGCTGACGCCCACGCCGTCGCTCTTCGGATTGACGGCGAGCGAACAGCCGCCATCCGTCACGCCGGAGGGACAGAAGACGGCATTGGCCGAAGAGGTCCGGGTGGCGGGCGTCGCATCCAGCGCCCGGGCCACGCTATCCGTCGCGCTGGTCGCTTTTTGCGCGGCATAGGCGATGGAGGCCGCGCCGCGCGGGGCGCCGGTCCCGGCGCCGGAGAGATAGACGCGCTCGCCATTGGCACTCGTCACGATGAGCGGCATCAGGAACGCCGAGGCAAGCCCTTGCGGATCGAGCGCGGGCGAGGCGGCGAGCGTGACGCCGGAACTGCGCGCCGTGAGCGCGGACCCGAAAGCGCCGTTCATCGTTACGCCGCAGGCAACCGCGCCGCCCTGCCCGTCGACTGTGGCGAAAGCGGTCGATCCGAAGTCGCGGTCGATATCGGCGGGAACGCCGAGGCGTTGCGCCGTGACATTCGCGGTTTCGAGCAACGCGGAGGGCGCTACGCCTTGCGTCGCCTTCCAGATGGCGTCGGCGAATTTGCCCGCGCCCAGCTTGCGGCCGGCGAGATGGGCCGTGGTGCGGCCGTCGGACACGCTTTGCGCCGGCATCGTCTCGGCGCGGTAGTCGCGCAGGTCGTCGAGCGAGAGCTTGCCGCCGCCGGCTTTCGAGGCGGCGACGAGATCGGCCGCCACCTGCCCCGCATAGAACCCGTTCACGCCCCGGCTCCGGATCAGCGCGAGCGTGGACGCAAGATCGACCCGGTCGAAACTATCGAGTTCGCGATAGACGCCGCCATCGGGCTTCATGAAACTGTGCCGCAACCCGTCGGAGGCGGAGACGGTCTGCGCAGCGGCGGCGAGCTGCTTGGCAAAGGCACGGGAAACGGGCACGCCGGTGGCCGCGAGGCGTTCGGCGGGCGCAACCACCGCGCTCCAGTCCTGACTGCCGAAACGGGCTTGAAGCAGACCGAAACCGCGCACATTGCCCGGCACGGCAACCGCTCCCCCGTCGCGCGGCCGGCGCGTGAGGAAGGACACGGTTTCCACCTTGTTGCTCTCAGGCTCGCGCACGAGGCAGACGCCGCCGCCGCCGAGACCGGCCGAGGCCGGATAGGTGACCGACAACGCGAAATAAAGCGCCGCGGCGGCATCGGCGGCGTTCCCGCCTTTTTCCAGAACCTCGCGGGCGGCGAGCGCGGCGCGCGGCTCGTCGGCGACGGCGGCGCCTGCGAAGGACGAGGCGGAACTGTCGACTTCCGGGCGGCGGCCGGCTTCGCGTTCGGCCTTTCGCTCCACGCCGCCGCTGCCGACGGTGACGCCCAGCGGTTCGTCCGCGCCGGAGCCGCCGGAACCGAAATCGGGGACGGAACAGGCCGTCAGCGACAAACCGAACAGAACCGCTGCGCCGAATGCGGCGGGACGGCGCCGGGCCGCCGCGGATCTCGCTTTGCTGCGGTGCGGTACGGCGATGCGCGCGCCGCTCTTCGGATCAAAGTTTGGCCTCATTCCCACGCTTTCTATCTTCCTGTTCATCTTTCGAAAATTGCGCCGGAATCGGCGCGCTGCTTCTTAGGCTAGTTACGTTGACGGTTCCGACCCCTCCCCATAGGTTTCTGGTAACCTCAAGGGAACGAGGCGACAGCCGCCGAAACGGATCGAGCGGCATCATGATAAGATTTGCCACATTGGGCAAATGGCGAAAGCGTAATCCGGCGTACTGACCTGGGCAGGAAAAAAGAAATGGCATTCAGCCTGATGAAGAGACTTCCCGCGGCCCTGCGCATGACAGGCACTGTCGCGCTGAGCGCTGCGCTCTGTTTCGCGCCGGTGTCGCACTCCTTCGCCCAGCAGCGCGGCATCTCCCTTATTCGCGACGCGGAGACCGAAGCCCTTCTGAAGCGCTTCTCCAGCCCCATCTGGCGCGCCGCGGGGATCGACGAGAATGCGGTGCAGATCCATCTCGTGCAGGATCAGAGCATCAACGCTTTCGTGGCGGGCGGCCAGCAATTGTTCATCAATACGGGCCTCATCACCCAGTCCGACACGCCCGGGGAGCTGATCGGCGTGATCGCGCATGAAGCCGGCCACATGGCGGGCGGGCATCTGGCGCGGACGCAGGATGCGCTGGGCAATCTCGAAATGCCGCTTATCGCCAGCATGCTGCTGGGCGTCGGCGCCATCGCCGCCGGACAGGCCGATGTCGGCGCCGCCGTGCTGATGGGCAGCCAGCACATCGCGCAGCGCGGCGTCCTTGCCTATAGCCGCGAACAGGAATCGCGCGCCGACCAGGCCGGCGCCACCTTTCTGGAACGCGCGCAGCTTTCCGGCGAAGGCATGCTCGAACTCTTCGCCAAGTTCCGCGATCAGGAAGTGCTGTCCGGGCGGAGCCAGGATCCGTTCGTGCGCTCTCACCCCATTTCCGAAGATCGCCTTGCCGCGTTGCGCGGCCGCGTGGAGTCCTCGCGCTATTTCGACAAGAAGGACAGCGCCAAGGATATTCACGATCTGAAGATGGTTCAGGCCAAGCTCGTCGGCTTCATCGAAAACCCCTCCGTGACGATGAATACCTATCCGCCCTCCGATCAGAGCGACTTTGCTCATTATGCCCGCACGGTCGCCTATCATCAGCTCGGCAAGACGCAGGACGCCCTGAAGGAACTCGAGCCCGTCATCGAGCATCAGCCCGACAACCCTTTTGTCTATGAACTGAAGGGCCAGATCCTGTTCGAAAGCGGCAATATCGAGCCCGCCATCGTCGCCTATCGCAAGGCGCTGGACCTCGATCCGCGCGAAGCGCAACTTCGGATGGCGCTCGGGCAGGCCATTCTCGCCCGCGATACGGTGCCGGCGGCGAAGGAGGCTCTGCCCTATCTGCAGACCGCGACGCGCAGCATCAGCAACTACCCTTATGCCTATTACCAGCTCTCGCGGGCTTATGGCCGGCTCGACGAGATCGGCCTCGCGGAGCTGGCGACCGCACAATATTACGACACGATGGGCAATGCCCGGGAGGCTACGCGCCATGCGCGCCGCGCCCAGAAGCATCTCAAGACCGGCACGCCGGACTGGCTGAAGGCGGAAGACATCGCCTCCCAGCAGGTCACCCCCCGCGGGTGATCCAGCCCGTTTCCCTTTCGCCTATCGAGGACAAATGTTCATGCGTTCGATCCGCCCGTTTCTCCGCCTCTCCGTTCTTGCAGGCATGGGGGCCGCGCTCGCCGTCACATCGGCCTTTGCCGCCGACAAGACGTTCACCGACGAGCAGACAAGGGCCATCGAGGAGACCATCCACAACTATCTCGTCACCAATCCGGAAGTGCTGATCGAGGCGATGCAGGCGCTGGACCGGAAAGAGGCCGCCGCGGCGCAGGCCCAGGCGCGCGCGGTGATCGAGAAGAATGCGGAGGCCCTCTTCCACGATCCCTCGACCTATGTGGCAGGCAATCCGAATGGCAATGTGTCGATCGTCGAGTTCTTCGATTATCAGTGCGGCTATTGCCGGGCGAATTTCGAGCCGCTGCGCGAGACGGTGAAGCAGGACGGCAACATCCGCTTCGTGCTCAAGGAATGGCCGGTGCTGAGCCCCGCCTCGCATTTCGCCGCCAAGGCGGCGATGGCGGCCCGCGAGCAGGGCAAATATCTGGAACTTCACAATGCGCTGTTCGGCCTCAAGGGCAGGCTCACCGAAGAGCGGGTTTTCGACACGGCGGCCAAGGTCGGCCTCGATATGACGAAGCTCCAGAAAGACATGGAAGACCCCGCGATCGAAAAAGCGCTGAAGCATAACGATGCGCTTGCCAAGGCGCTGGGCTTTGAAGGCACGCCCAGCTTCATCATCGGCAAGGATGCCTATAAGGGCCTGCTGCATCCCGACGAGATCGAGGAATATGTCGCCCGGGCGCGCGACGAATGCGGCCAGACCACATCCTGCTAGCAGGCGTTTCAGGGGGCGGACATGAAACGGATCGATCTTAACGCTTACGACGTCCCGGAAATCGTCGCCCGGTGTGTGGAGGTGCCCGATGTCGGTGCGCCCGCGCCGGGCGAAGTCGTGTTCGACGTGCTGGCCTTCCCCATCAATCCCGCCGATATCGGCTTTTGCCGGGGCAGCTATCGCTTGCGCCCGCCGCTGCCCGCCACGCCGGGCGCGGAATGCGTGGGCCGCGTCACCGCCGTCGGCGACGGCGTGACGCATGTGGCGCCGGGCGATCTCGTCATCAATCTCAAGCGCGAGAACTGGACGCAGAAGCGCCGCGTGAAGGCGGAAGACGCGATCCCCGTTCCGTCGGGCCTCGACCTCAGACAGGCGGCCATGTTGCGGATCAATCCGCCCACGGCGCTTTTGCTGCTCACCGATATCGTGGACCTCAAGCCGGGCGACTGGATCGTGCAGAATGCCGCCAACTCCGCCGTGGGGCGGCTCGTCGTCACCTTCGCGCGGGAGCGCGGCATCCGCACGGTGAATGTCACGCGGCGCGACGATGTGTTCGACGAGCTGAAAGCGCTCGGCGCCGATCTCTGCCTCACCGACGGGACCGATCTGCCCGAGCGGGTGAAGGAAGCCACGGACTGCGCGGATATTCCGTTCGCCATCGACGCGGTTTCGGGAAGCGCGACGGCGCGCATGGCGGCCTGCGTCCATGACGAGGCGACCGTCTGCACCTATGGCGCCATGTCAGGTGCCGGGCCCGAACTGCCGGTCGGCGATCTCATCTATCGCGGCGTCAATTTTACGGGCTTCATGCTGGGACGTTTTCTGGAAAGGCGGAGCACGGACGACATCCGCGCGATCTATACCGACCTCGCCGCGAAAATGGAAAACGGCCTCATCCACGCGCCGGTGGACAGCGTCTATCCCATCGAAGAAATCCGCGACGCCCTCATCCGCGCACAGACGGGCGGCCGACACGGCAAGGTGCTGGTGAGCCCGAACGGGGCGGTTTGACCCTCGCCGTCATTGCGAGCGAAAGCGAAGCAATCCAGAAGCGACAGACTCCGCGCTGGATTGCGTCGTCGCTTCGCTTCTCGCAATGACGACGTTCAGATCAGCCCCGCCAGCGGCGAACTCGGGTCGGCATATTTTCGCTTGGGCATGCGGCCGGCCAGATAGGCGTCGCGTCCGGCTTTGACGGCGTATTTCATTGCGCGGGCCATGCGGATCGGATCCCTGGCTTCAGCAATCGCCGTGTTCATCAGCACGCCGTCGCAGCCCAGTTCCATCGCAATCGCGGCGTCCGACGCGGTGCCGACGCCCGCATCCACGATCACCGGAACATTGGCGTTCTCGATGATGATGCGGATATTGACCGGGTTCTGGATGCCAAGGCCGGAGCCGATGGGGGCCGCGAGCGGCATGATGGCGCTGCAGCCCATCTCTTCCAGCTTCTTGGCCATGATGGGGTCGTCGGAGCAATAGACCATCACCTTGAAGCCGTCTTCCAGCAGCTTCTCGGCGGCGCGCAGCGTCTCCACCATGTCGGGATAGAGCGTCTTCTGGTCGCCCAGCACTTCGAGCTTCACCAGGTCCCAGCCGCCCGCCTCGCGCGCAAGGCGCAGCGTGCGGATGGCGTCTTCCGCGGTGAAGCAGCCCGCCGTGTTCGGCAGATAGGTCACTTTCTTCGGATCGATATGATCCACCAGCATGGGCTCGTCGGGGTTCGTCACGTTCACGCGGCGCACCGCGACCGTCACCATCTCCGCGCCGGCGGCTTCCACCGCGGCGGCGTTCTGGGCGAGGTCCTTGTATTTGCCGGTGCCGACGATCAGGCGCGACGTCATGCGGCGGCCCGCCACCTCCAGAACATCCTCAGCCGATGCGTCCGTTACAGCCTCAGCAGTGTCAGCCACTTTCAAACTCCTCTCAGCCGCCGCCCACAAAGCGGACGATTTCCAGCCGGTCGCCCGGCTTCAACGCAATCTCGGCATAGGCCGAGCGCGGCACGATCTCCAGATTGAGTTCGACCGCGATCTTGTCGGGCGCAAAGCCCAGCCGGTCGAGAAGGCCCCGAACCGTCAGCCCCTGCGCTTCCGCCTCGGGCACTTCATAGGGCTCGCCATTGATGGTGAATGTCATTCGACCCAGCGTCACGCTCGCAAATCATGCCCGGGACGGTTTCCGCGGGGCTTTTCAGGGATATTGGGTGAGCCGGATGGGTAATTCAACCCGGCCCCGGCAAGCCATCTAGCGGCTAAGGCTTTCTGCGGCAAGGACTTTCGCAAGCGCAGGGCTTCGCGTATAAAAGGCCCGCATCGAATCGGGGGATGAGGGGATTTCCGCGGGTTACGGCGAACATATTTTTGCCCGCTTAACCCTCTATCCCCTAGCATTCCGACACACGATCCTGCCGCAACCGGGTCCGGCCCATCCTCATGTCCAGCTTCAAACCCATATATGTGCTCAACGGCCCCAATCTGAACCTGCTCGGGCAGCGGGAGCCGGAGATTTATGGCCGCGCGACGCTGGCCGATATCGAGAAACTCGTATCGGACAAGGCCGGCGCGCTAGGCCTCGCCGCGGAGTGCCGCCAGAGCAATCATGAGGGCGAGCTGGTGACCTGGATTCAGGAAGCGCGGGAGAAGGCATCCGGCCTTATTCTCAACGCCGCCGCCTATACTCATACCTCAGTCGCCCTCCAGGATGCGCTGGCGACGCTGGACATTCCCGTGATCGAGGTTCACATCTCCAATATCTTCAAGCGGGAAAGCTTCCGTCATCATTCAACCGTCTCCCCGGTCGCCACCGGGGTGATATGCGGTCTTGGTATCACGGGATACGAACTGGCGCTCGATGCCATTCACCGGATACTGACCACCAACTGAAAACGCCTTGGCGCGTACCGGGCTCCGCCCGGCAACAGGGAAAAGCTAATCGAGATGAGCAATTCAGGTGTCGATCAGGAACTGATCCGCGAGCTCGCCGCTCTGCTGAAGGAAACCGAACTGAGCGAGATCGAAATCGAGACGGACAACCTGAAGCTGCGCGTGGCGCGCCACCTCCAGTCCGCTTCCGTGTCCGTGGCGCCCGCCGCCGCGCCTGCGCCCGCCGCGGCACCGGCCGCGCCCGCGCCGTCCGCGGCCGACATGGCCTCCCATCCGGGCGCGGTCCCCTCGCCCATGGTCGGGACGGCCTATCTTGCGCCCGAACCCGGCGCCGCGCCTTACATCAGCGTCGGCTCGACCGTGAAGGAAGGCCAGACCGTGCTGATCGTGGAAGCCATGAAGACCATGAACCACATCCCGGCGACGCGCTCCGGCACGGTGAAAGAAATCCTCGTCGAAGACGGCCAGCCGGTCGAATTCGGCGAACCCTTGCTCATTATCGAATAAGGCGGGCGCCGCAGCCGATGTTTGAAAAGGTTCTCATCGCCAATCGCGGCGAAATCGCGCTCCGTATCCATCGCGCCTGCCGCGAAATGGGTATCAAGACGGTAGCCGTTCATTCCACGGCAGACGCCGATGCCATGCATGTGCGCCTGGCCAATGAAAGCGTCTGTATCGGTCCGCCCTCCGCGACGGACAGCTATCTGAACATTCCGGCGATCATTTCCGCCTGCGAAATCACCGGCGCCGACGCGGTGCATCCCGGTTACGGCTTCCTGTCGGAGAATGCGCGCTTTGCCGAAATTCTCGAAGCGCATGGCATTACCTTCATCGGGCCGACGGCGGAACATATCCGCCTGATGGGCGACAAGATCCAGGCGAAATCGACCGTGAAGGAGCTGGGCATTCCGGTCGTGCCGGGATCCGACGGCGCCATCAAGACGGACGACGAAGCCTACAAGGTCGCCGAGGAGACGGGCTTTCCCGTTCTCGTGAAGGCGGCGGCGGGCGGCGGCGGACGCGGCATGAAGGTCGCCCAGACCCGCGAGGAGCTGTCCGGCGCGCTGGCCAATGCGCGCTCGGAGGCCAAGGCCGCCTTTGGCGACGACAGCCTCTATATGGAGAAATATCTCGGCCAGCCGCGCCATATCGAAATTCAGGTCGTGGCGGACAGCCATGGCAATGTCGTGCATCTGGGCGAACGCGATTGCTCCCTGCAGCGCCGCCACCAGAAGGTTCTGGAAGAATGCCCCTCGCCCGCGCTCAACGATGCGCAGCGCGCGGAGATCGGCGGCATCGTTTCCAAGGCCATCAAGGGGCTCGGCTATCTGGGCGTCGGCACGGTGGAGTTCCTCTACGAGAATGGCGAGTTCTTCTTCATCGAGATGAATACGCGCCTGCAGGTGGAACATCCGATTACCGAAATGGTGACCGGGATCGATCTCGTCCGCGAACAGATCCGCATCGCGGCGGGGCTCGAAATGAGCTTCACGCAGGATGAGGTCGCCTTCTCCGGCCACGCCATCGAATGCCGCATCAACGCGGAAGACCCGCGCACCTTCACGCCCTCCCCCGGCACCATCAAGGATTTCCATACGCCGGGCGGTCTTGGGGTGCGCGTCGATTCAGGCGTCTATTCCGGCTACCGCATTCCGCCCTATTACGACAGCCTGATCGGCAAGCTGATCGTGCATGGGCGTAACCGCAACGAATGCCTGATGCGGCTTCGCCGCACGCTGCACGAATTCGTGATCGACGGGGTAAAAACCACCATTCCTCTGTTTCAGGAGCTGGTGAATGAGCCCGATTTCATCAATGGCGACTATCACATTCACTGGCTCGAGGACTTCCTCGCCGAAACGACCTGACCCGCCACGGCTTTCTCACCGCGGGAGCTTCCGTTCATGAACGAGAACGGGATAGATGCCGACGTGCTTTTGCGCGCCTATGCCTATGGCGTCTTTCCCATGGCGGAATCGCAGGACGATCCGGAACTCTACTGGATCGACCCGGAGCAGCGCGGCATCCTGCCGCTCGACGGTTTCCATGTCCCCAAGAGGCTGGCGCGCACCGTCAAATCCGGCGTCTTCACCGTGACGGTAAACCGGGCCTTTGCCGGTGTGATGCGGGGCTGTGCCGCGCCCGGGCCGGACCGCGACGGCACATGGATCAACGAGCGTATCTTCGCGCTTTACAACGAACTGCATGAACGCGGCGATGCGCATTCCGTCGAATGCTGGCTGAACGGCGAGCTGGTCGGCGGGCTTTACGGCGTATCGCTGGGGGCCGCCTTTTTCGGCGAGAGCATGTTCAGCCGCGCCCGGGACGCTAGCAAGGTGGCGCTGGTGCATCTCGTCGGCCGTCTCAAGGCGGGCGGATACCGCCTGCTCGATACGCAATTCGTGACGGAACATCTCAAGCAGTTCGGCGCGGTGGAAATTCCGCGCGCGGAATATCGCCGCATGCTGCACGACGCCGTGGTGAGAGACGCGGACTTCTACTGCTGGCCGCCGGATGGCGTCTCGCCGATCCTGGCCTTGCAGTCTTCCACCCAGACGTCATAGACGGGGTGTTCCAGCGCATTGAGGCCGGGGCTTTCGGCGAACATCCAGCCGCTGAAGATGGGCTGTTCTTCCGTCTCGCCCGTCTGCTCGTCGATCTGGCGGATTTCGACATAGGCCGCCGTCTGGGGCGGTTCTTCCGGCGGCTTCTTCTCGCAGGCCCGGACGAGAATATCGAGCACGCCGAAACGCGCATGTTCGCCCACCTTCGCGTCGAATTCGGAGACCCGGCCGGTAATCTTGTCGAGACCGCTGAAGACCGCCGTCTTGTAGCTGTCGGCCAGAGCCGGCGCGGCAAGCGCACTGCCCGTCAGGAACAGCGCGGCAAGAGCCGCCGTCGCGCGTCGTGTGAAACCTCGTGCCATCGCCCTGTCCTGCACCCTACGCCCCGCGCACCCCGTCCATCGGTCGCTTGCGCCGGTTAGTTGCCGTCGTCCTTCTTGCCACCTTCGGTGGAGAACAGCGCCTGACCGATCAGGCCCATCAGGTCGACGGAGCCTTGCGTGAACATGATCTCGTCGCCATCGGCGAGATAAGTCTCGCTGCCGCCCGGCACCACCGACACATAGTTGGAGCCCAGCAGGCCCTCGCTGGTGATCTTGGCGTTGCTGTCGTCGGGAATTTTCACGCCCGCATCGAGGTTGAGATCGACGACTGCCTGGTAATTGTCCGGATCGAGGCGCTGGCCCACGACCGTGCCGATCTTGATGCCGGACATGCGGACATCCGAGCCATTGGTCAGCCCGTCCACGCGGCTGAATTCCGCCGTCACCTTGTAGCCGTCGCCCGACCGCACACCGGCGGTCGAATAGCCGTAGAAAAGGAAAACGGCTGCGATCAGAACGACGACCGTGCCGATCAGCGTTTCGACGAGATTGCTCTGCATGGAAATCCCCGATTGATCCCTATCGACACCTGCCCGGCCGGTGGGCCCGGCCGGTTTTCAGGCCCGTTTATTCAGGCTGCCAGGCCTCGTAGTCGCCGGTGGCCCGAGGCCGCTGTCCGTCGACATGGAGAGAGCCCTTGGGCCGGTACGCGCGCGGCGTGCCCGTCCAGTTGGGCTGGTGCGGCTTCTGCCAGTCGCGCGGCATGTAGTCTTCCTCGCTGGGCGGCACATCGGTGCGGTGATGCAGCCAGCCATGCCAGCCCGGCGGAATGCGGGAGGCTTCCGCCTCGCCGTTATAGATCACCCAGCGGCGGGTATAACCGCCGATCTGCCGACCGTCCCGGGCTTCGTAATAGCGATTGCCCTGATCGTCTTCGCCGACGTGTTTGCCCTTCCGCCATGTGTAGAAGCGGGTGCCCATCGTCTGCCCCTGCCACCAGATGAAGATTTCGGAAAACAAACCCATTTGCTCTGACCTTTCGGCGGGACCGGCCTTTCGGCGCGGCAACCGCTTCGGAACGCTGAAATTCGCGCCGAATATGGCACCCGAACCCGGAATGGTCCAGTGGCCAGGGGGCCCGTCTCGTGAGTTTAGGTCGGATCAGTCCAGCGTCCAGCTTTCGCGCAGCGGCTCCAGCGCCCCGGCATGGCCCGCGCCGCCGGCATGGGCGGCGGGCATGGGGATGGGCTGGCGGTATCCGGCCCCGACCACCTCATATGGACGATCGTCGGCCAGCACCCATTCTATGCGGTGATGAAGGCTTGCGGCGGTCACCGGCTTTACCAGCAAATGCGTAGCGCCATTGTCGAAGGCTTGCTGCACCAGTTTACGGGAGGCATGCCCGGTCAGCACGATGACGGGGATAAAGCAGAAGGGCTGGTTGTCGAGCCCGCGCAGCTCGCGCAGGAAGTCGCCGCCCTTCATCGGGGCCATTTCCCAGTCCGTTATGACGAGGTCGTAACCGCCCCCGGGGATCATCGCCAGCGCCTCGCTGCCGTCCGAGGCCTGTGAAATCGATCCGACGCCGAACGCGTTCAGGAGCGTGCGCAGCAAGAGCCTCATGCCGCTATTGTCTTCGACAATGAGGACATTGAGGTCGCTTATCGCTTTCCCGAAGGATGGGTTCGCCTCTTCTACTCGCACCGTTCAGACCCTGCCAGACCGCATCCGTTAACACATTAGGCGAATCCATCTTTCCGAATAGCTAACGCAATTGGCCGATTCGTAACCGAAACGAGTGAGTCAGGCTGAAATCGAACCTCAATATGTTGCGATTTATCAGGCGCGACACGCTATCGCTTGACGCATGGGCGGACCCTTCATAGGATTTTCTCCTCTCAGGGGATGGGGCGCGAGGCGACAGGCTCCCGTTAAGAAACGACCATCTGAGCGACGGAAAAACATTTCGGATCAAACGGTTAGACCCGTTTGAAAGGAATGCGTCCGGCGCAGGGGATTGCTTGTCTCCGCTCCCAGCCTCCTGAGAAGAGCGCAGCGACCAGAAAATGCGGAGACCGGGGCCAGATATGCGTATCCAACGTTGCTTTACCGTCGAGGGGCACAGCCCCTATGAGAGCATTCCCTTCAGAACGGCCACGAGCGAGATCCGCAATCCGGACGGTTCGGTCGTATTCCATCTGGACGACATTCAGGTTCCGGCGGAATGGAGCCAGGTCGCGAGCGACATCCTGGCCCAGAAATATTTCCGCAAGGCGGGCGTAGCGGCGAAGCTGAAGCCGGTCGAGGAAGAGACGGTTCCCTCCTGGCTCTGGCGCCAGGTGCCCGATGAGGAAGCGCTGGCCGCGCTCCCGGAAGAAGAACGCTTCGGCCCGGAAAAGGATGCGCGGCAGGTCTTCAACCGCCTTGCCGGCACCTGGACCTATTGGGGCTGGAAAGGCGGCTATTTCGACGGCGAGGGCGACGCGCAGGCGTTTTACGACGAGATGCGCTTCATGCTGGCCGCGCAGATTTCCGCGCCCAATTCGCCGCAATGGTTCAATACCGGCCTTCACTGGGCCTATGGCATCGACGGCCCGGCGCAGGGCCACTACTACGTCGATCCGGAAACCGGCGAGACGGTGCGCGCCACCAGCTCCTACGAGCACCCGCAACCCCATGCCTGCTTCATCCAGAGCGTGGGCGACGACCTCGTGAACGAAAACGGGATCATGGACCTCTGGGTCCGCGAGGCGCGTCTCTTCAAATACGGCTCGGGCACGGGCACGAATTTCTCCTCGCTGCGCGGCGAGAACGAACCGCTGTCGGGCGGCGGCAAGTCGTCGGGCCTGATGAGCTTCCTCAAGATCGGCGACCGGGCGGCGGGCGCGATCAAGTCCGGCGGCACCACGCGGCGCGCGGCCAAGATGGTGATCGTCGATGTCGACCACCCCGATATCGAGGAATTCATCAACTGGAAGGTGACCGAGGAACAGAAGGTCGCCGCGCTGGTGACCGGCTCCAAGATCAACCGGAAGCACCTCAATGCCATCATGAAGGCCTGCGTGAACTGCGACGGCCCCGATGACGATTGCTTCAACGCGAAGAAGAACCCCGCGCTCAAGCGCGAAGTGCTGGCCGCGCGCAAGGCGCATGTGCCGGAGAACTATATCCAGCGCGTGATCCAGTTCGCCAAACAGGGCTACAGGGAAATCGACTTCCGCACCTATGACACGGACTGGGATTCGGAAGCCTATCTCACCGTCTCCGGCCAGAACTCCAACAATTCCATCCGCGTGACGAACGAGTTCCTGCAGGCTGTGGAGAATGACGGCGACTGGACGCTGCGAAACCGGACCCGCGACACCGAGGCCCGCACGCTGAAGGCGCGCGACCTCTGGGATTCGGTCGGCCACGCCGCCTGGGCGAGCGCCGATCCCGGCATCCAGTTCCACACCACCATCAACGACTGGCACACCTGCCCTGCCTCCGGCCCGATCCGCGCCAGCAATCCGTGCTCGGAATATATGTTCCTGGACGACACGGCCTGCAACCTCGCCTCGCTCAACCTCATCCAGTTCCGCGAGGACAATGGCCGCTTCGATGTGGAGGCCTTCGAGCATGCCGTGAAGCTCTGGACCATCGTTCTGGAAATCTCCGTCGCCATGGCGCAGTTCCCGAGCAAGGCGATCGCGGAGCTTTCCTATCGCTACCGCACGCTGGGGCTGGGCTTTGCCAATATCGGCGGGCTGCTCATGTCCTGCGGCATCCCCTACGATTCCGATCAGGCGCGCTCCATCACGGGTGCCATCAGCGCCATCATGACGGGCGTTTCCTATGCGACGTCGGCCCAGATGGCCAAGGAACTCGGCCCCTTCCCCGGCTATGCCGACAATGCCGATCACATGCTGCGCGTGATGCGCAATCACGGCCGCGCGGCGCATGGCGTGACCGCCGGCTATGAGGGGGTCAACCAGCCGCCGGTGCCGCTCGACGCCGAAAACTGCCCGCAACGCGACCTGATCGACCATGCCCGCGCGGCATGGGACGTCGCCTGCGCCATGGGCGAGGCCTATGGCTATCGCAACGCCCAGGCCAGCGTCATCGCGCCGACCGGCACGATCGGCCTGGTGATGGATTGCGACACCACCGGCATCGAGCCCGATTTCGCACTGGTGAAATTCAAGAAGCTGGCCGGCGGCGGTTATTTCAAGATCATCAACCGCGCCGTGCCGCAGGCTCTCAATACGCTCGGCTATTCGCGCGAGGAGATCGAGGGCATTGTCGGCTACGCGGTCGGCTACGGTACGCTGGCCGACGCGCCGGGCGTCAATCATGCCGCGCTGCGCGCCAAGGGCTTCACCGAAGCGGAGATCGAAACCGTGGAAGGCGCCCTCGCCACGGCCTTCGACATTCGCTTCGTCTTCAACAAATGGACGCTGGGCGAGGAGTTCTGCACGCAGGTGCTGGGGCTCGACGCCGAGGCGATGGACGATCTCGATTTCGACCTTCTGCGCGCCATCGGCTTCACCAATGCCGAAATCGAAGCCGCCAATCTCCATGTCTGCGGCGCCATGACGCTCGAAGGCGCGCCGCATCTGAAGGACGAGCATCTGCCGGTCTTCGACTGCGCCAATCCGTGCGGCCGCACGGGCAAGCGGTTCCTCTCCGTGGAGAGCCATATCCGCATGATGGCGGCGGCCCAGCCTTTCATCTCCGGCGCGATCTCCAAGACGATCAACATGCCGAACGATGCAGGCGTGGAAGAGTGCAACGCGGCCTATATGCTGTCCTGGAAGCTGGGTCTCAAGGCCAATGCGCTTTACCGCGACGGGTCCAAACTTTCCCAGCCGCTCAATGCGCAGATCCTCGAGGACGAGGATCTCGACGAGGACGAGGAAGAGACCTTCGTCGAGCGCGTCGCCGCCGCACCGGCTCAGGAACGCGCCCGCGTGGTTGCCGAGCGTGTGGTGGAACGTGTCGTGGAGCGCTCCCGCGAGCGCCTGCCCGACCGGCGCAAGGGCTACACGCAGAAAGCGCTTGTGGGCGGTCACAAGGTCTATCTGCGCACCGGCGAATATGACGACGGCAAGATCGGCGAAATCTTCATCGACATGCACAAGGAAGGCGCCGCTTTCCGCTCGCTGATGAACAATTTCGCCATCGCCATCTCGCTCGGCCTGCAATATGGCGTGCCACTGGAAGAATATGTGGAGGCCTTCACCTTCACGCGCTTCGAGCCGGCGGGCCTCGTTCAGGGGAACGATCGCATCAAGAATGCGACGTCGATCCTCGACTATGTGTTCCGCGAGCTGGCCGTCTCCTATCTCGGCCGGTCCGACCTCGGCCATGTGGAACCGGAAGACCTCGACCACACGGCCATGGGCGACGGCGCGGATGAAGGCAAGCTGCCGGAAGCGGTCCCCGCCTCCGCCGTGGTGAGCCCCGGCTATACGCGCAACGCGCAGCTCGGCAATCTCTACCTCGTGCGCGGCGGCGCGGCGTCGGACGCCAAGAAGGCGGCCGAGAAAACCGGCACCCAGGCCATGCTCGACGCGACGTTGGACGCCGAAGACATGGCGGGCATCAGCCTGCATGAAGAAACCGTGGAAGCGAGCGTCGCGGTATCGGGCGGCGGCGGGGGCGGCAGCTTCGCGGCCAGCACCATGTCCCGCGTCACCGAAGCCCGGATGAAGGGCTATGAGGGCGAAGCCTGCGGCGAATGCGGCAACTTCACCATGGTCAGGAACGGCACCTGCCTCAAATGCGACACCTGCGGGAGTACGAGCGGCTGTAGTTAGCTATCGCCAAGCCTGTAGCGCCCGTTGTGCTAGCCGGTGATACAAGGCAGAGATAACCTTGTCGTCATCGTGATCTTTGTCAGCACCATACCAAAGAAAGGAACCCTCTGTTTCCGTGAACGAATAGAAGGATGAAATAACCGAGACTCGTTTCGCCGTGGGATAACGCCCTCGCCACAGCACACATTCTGTTAGCACCCTTAAAAGTTCAATTTCCCTCGTGTTCGTTGTGTCATCAATAAGCTTGGCCATTTCAACGAGGTCGTGCCCCGCCGGCGGTTTGTACACGCCCATTTTTGCAGCAGGAATGTCTGCCTGTGCGATCAAAATTGACTTCATAAGACATTCGAAAGCCATTCCAAGCAACATGAGTCCGGTATTCTCCGACATCATAGCCCACTCGGTTTTTGCGATTGGCCTAGGGAACTGTTCAGCTTCTTTATCGGCGTCAACCTCCGATGAAGCTTTCTTTTGCTTAGCCCATTGATTAGACATCTCCTGTTTTGCGCTAGTGCAAATTTCGAGGATGATCTTTGCACAGAACCACAACTTCTGAGATTGCATGAACCACTCGTGAGGCGAATTGGCTACGGCATCAAAATTTTCATTCATGAAGTCTTCCATGTTTGGAGGAATTCCTGATGTTCCTTTTGCCATGCCTTTCTCCTGAGGACGATCCGCTACTGTTTATCTGCTCAGCATATCGGACACTCGGAACCATTTCCTCTCCAACCCTCCGCGCCCGTGCCAATCTGATCTCGCGCCTCGAAGGGCACGACCGAACGACCAGTTGCGTGAAGATGAAGTGGCCTACTGCGCGGAATTGGCTGGCGGAGTAACTATCACAACAAAAATGGCATGGCCCGACTTATCCGGGCCGTGACGTGTCTATGGGGAAGTAGGCTTTCTTCTCCCCTTCACCCACTTTGTCCGCTTCGCCGCAACCCGCACTAGGCGCTCGAGACGTTCTCTGTACCTTAGGCGTCTACGAAGTTCTCATCTCAATCACAGCACTCGTCATTACCTAGTGCCCCTCCCAGTCTGCTTTGACAAAAACAGATGTAACGAACGCATAGCCTGCAGCACATTAGATTTGCAATATAGTGGTATAGAGTGCCAGCTAGGTTAGCAGCGAACAAAAGTCACACTGGCCATCATATCTCTTTTTCCTGTCAGCTCGACAGATGTTTCGAGATGGTGAGGAGCAGCTCGGCCGGGCGGACGGGTTTGGTGACGACATCGTCCATGCCCGCCTCGAGGCAGGCTGCACGGTCTTCCGCCGAGGCATTGGCGGTGAAGCCGATCACGGGCAGGCCCGCGCCGCCCTCGCGCAGCCGGCGCGTCGCGGTCAGCCCGTCCATGACGGGCATTTCGATATCCATCAGAACGGCATCGAACTCCGCTCCCTTCAGCATCTCAAGCCCTTCCGCCCCGTTGAAAGCGAATGCGACCTCGATGCCGACAATATCCAGCATGCCCTTGACGACCTTGCGATTGATCTCGTTGTCCTCGACGACCAGCACACGGCGCCCCGCCAGCGGGCTGGATACGACATTTGCCGCGTCCTCTTCCGCCTGCCGGTCGGCTTCCTGCGGCTTGCCGGGCTTCACGGGCAGCACGACGCGGAATTCCGATCCCCTGCCCACCTCGCTTTCCAGCTCGATCGATCCGTTCATCAATGAGACGAGACGGGCGGTGATGGCCAGGCCGAGGCCGGTGCCGTCATGGCGCTGCCGCCCCTGCTGAAGCTGCTCGAACTCTTCGAAAATCGTTTTCCGCCTGTCTTCCGGTATGCCCGGGCCGGTATCGATGACGCGCAACACAAGTTCCAGCGACTGCAGGCCCTGCCTCGTTTCGGCAAAGAGCGAGACCGTGCCGCGCTCGGTGAACTTCACCGCGTTGCCGAGCAGGTTGAACAGGATCTGGGAGATGCGGTTCGGATCGCCCTTCAGCCATCTGCGCGCGGAAATGGGCAGGACCGCGTTGAAGGTCAGCCCCTTTTCCTCCGCCCGCCCGGCCATCAGATCGCAAACCATCCGGAAGACCGTGTCGGCATTGAAATCGATATCGTCGATGTCGAGCTTGCCGGCCTCCAGCTTGGCCATGTCGAGAATGTCATTGATGATCGACAACAGCATCTCCGCGGAATGCTGCGCCGTCTCGATCATCGCCTTCTGGTCGTCGGTTGCGCCGGTCTGTTCCAGCAGTGTCAACATACCGAGAACACCGGTCATCGGCGTGCGGATTTCATGGCTCATCGCCGCCAGAAAATCGCTCTTCGCCTTGTTCGCCCACCGGGCGGCGTCGCGGGCCTCGATCAGTTCGGTTTCGCCGCTCTTCTGGGCGGAGATGTCCTGAATTTGCGAAATGAAATAGAGCGGCGCGCCATTGTCCGAGCGGATGACGGCGACGGCGAGATGGACCCAGATCAGTTCGCCGTCCTTGCGGAAATAGCGCTTCTCCATCTGGTAGGTGGTGCGCTTGCCTTCCACGCATTCGTGAAGAAGATCGAGATCGGCTTCCAGATCGTCCGGATGCGTTATGTCCTGGAAGGTCTTTTCGTAAAGCTCGTCCTCCGTGTATCTCAGCATGTCGATCAGGGCATTGTTGACCTGCAGCCATGACCCGTCCAGCGAGACCAGCGCAATTCCGTGCGCCGCTCCCTCCAGCGCCATGCGAAAGCGCTTGTCGGCCCCGTTGCCGAAAATGGGATCGGACAAATCCTGGAAAAAACCGGCAACGTGATACTCGTCCCGCTCCGTACAGCAGGCCCGCACCGAGAAGGGCGAACGGTCTTCCGTGAAGTTCAACGTCACAGCATCGCCCGGCACGCATTCGCCCAGCCATGCGTGAAGCCGGTCCAGAGAAGGCGTCTGATAGTCGGGCGAGAACACCGGCTGTCTGGGGATCCCCAGCTTCGTCAATCGCGGGTGATCGAGATGCAGGCGATCCGCGGCGATGTCGAAGCGCCACTTTCCCAGCGAGAAGGCCTGCCCGAGCCAATCGGGCAAGTCGATCCTTCCGGGTATTTTCATGGCTTGTTTGCCGAGACTCATGCCGGGGCCATCCGATTCAACGATGCAGGCAGGTTTCCTGCCGTAATCACATGCCGGATTCTCGCTGCGAGTCCTTAACTCAAAGGTAAATTTATGCTCGGGTTAGATCGTGATTTCTTCGTTTTGGCGGTACTACACTGCGGAAAAACACGAGATTTTTTCAATAAGACACACGGATACGGCTTGTCCGGATATTCTGGAAAAACGGCTCGCCCGAAATAGACGCTTTCCGGCCCGCCGCCCCAGAACGGCCCGAATGCTGACGCCAGATGGCGGCTGCCGGCAGGGCGGAAAGGACTTCCCGCCCCGCAACCGCAAAGAACACTCAAAGGAGGCCTTCATGACCAAATTTTTCCGCAATGCGGTCTCCCTGCCCGCCGTCGTCCTGATGGTCGTCGGCCTTTCCGCAGGCGCCGCGCAGGCGGCACAGAAGACGGCCCAGGGCGATCTGTGGTCCGTCATCAGCACGGATTCCCGCTTCTCGATCCTTGCACGGATTATCGAGGGCGTCGGCCTGCAATGGCGCTATCAGGGGGGCGATGCCCGCACCGTGTTCGCGCCAACCAATGACGCCTTCGAAATGATCCCCGGCGGATATGGGGACATGATCGCACCGTCGAACGAGAGCACGAAAAACAATGTCCAGGCGCTGCTGCTCTATCAGATCGTGTCCGGCCGGGTGGATATGGATGCGCTTCAAACGCCCCGCGTGATGACCACCTACCAGAAGGGCAAGGTGGAAATCGCCATGAAGGACGGAACGGTCCGATATGGGGGTGACTATGGCGGGAGCGTCGCCGGAGACCCGGTCCGCGCGGCGAACGGCATACTCGTCCCGATCGACGGCGTCCCCATGCCCTCCTTCTCCGATGTCGACCCGGAGACGGCCGGCGCCGCCGCGGCCGAATAGCGTTCGGCGTCAGAGCAACAGGTCGAGATCGGCGGACACCCGGTCGCGCAGCTCTTTCGGCTTCATGTGGGTGAGATCCTTGTCGATCTCGCCCACAACCCTTTTCCGGATCTCGCCATGCAGTTCGTCGCGCAGGTCGCCGAGAAATTCGGGCGAGGCGACGACAACCAGTTCGTCGAATTTTCCCTTTTGCGCTTCCTCGCCCAGCACCGTGGCGACGTAGCGGGCGAAATTTTCCTTCGCGAGCTTTTCCATATCGGAGCGCGGTTCCATGGCGTGGCGCTGCGCGCCGACGCTTTCATGCACCCGGCCCGGGCGGTCGTCATCGCCTTTCTTGCCGGAAGGCGGATTGGGCATGTGAAGCTCGTAGGGCAAGGCTTCCCTCAGCCCTTCATTGCGCTTCGCGCTCTCATACATCTTCGCACTGTGGCCGTTGGCGACCAGAACCCAGATCTTTTTCGGTGTCATGGCTGTCCCGTCCGTTTGTCCGCATAGAAGATATTGTCGGCAGCGGTTTCTCTTTCAACATCCATTCTGACGGCGTTGAATCTGCATGAGCTTGATTCAGATCATGTCACAATAGAAACAAACTTCTCAGACTATCCTGCGTTCGTCCGGTTCTTCGTGTAAGGGCCCGCCCGCATGAGGGCCGGTAGTTTTTTGTCGGCAGGATTTGAGGAGCTTACCCGTGACCAAACAGGAGAACGGCAAGGATTTCGGCGGACTGTTCGGCAGCCAACTGGAAAATTTCTTTCCGATTGGCGGCACGTCGGTCGAAAAAGCGATGAACGAGTCTCTCGGTGCCTGCAAGGACGGCATGGCCGCCTGGCAGGACGAGATGAAGCGCTTTACGGAGCAGCGCATGGAAGTGGCCAAGGACGCTTTCGACCAGCTCCGCGAGGCGAAGTCTCCGATGGACGCCGTGAAGGTGCAGAACAAGTATCTGACCGATGCGGCATCGGCCTATCTCGAAGAGATGCGCGCGCTCGGCGATATCTGGCGGAAGATGACCAACGACAATATCGAAGCCATGTCGGAGATCGCGCCGGACGAGGCCGCGAAGCAGACCGCGAAGAAGGCACCGGCGCAGGCCAAGCAGCAGGCGGCGGCGGAATAAAGCCTTCCGGCCGGACATGAAAAACCCGGCGAGCGTCACCGCTCATGCGATGCGCGCCCGCCGGGCTGAAATGCCTTGCGCTGAAAGACGTCAGTCGTCCTTCTTGTCCGCCTTCTTCTCCAGCGGCGGCACGACGCGGATGTGCAGTTCCTTGAGCTGCCTTGCATCCACCTCGGAGGGCGCCTGCATCAGCAGGTCCTGCGCCTGCTGGTTCATCGGGAACATGGTCACTTCGCGCAGGTTTTCCTCGCCGCACAGCAGCATCACGATCCGGTCGATGCCCGGCGCGATACCGCCATGGGGCGGCGCGCCGTATTTGAACGCGTTCAGCATGCCGCCGAACTTGTTCTCGACGACCGACTTGTCATAACCCGCGATCTCGAAGGCCTTGTACATGACATCCGGCTTGTGGTTCCGGATGGCGCCGGAGGACAGCTCCACGCCATTGCAGACGATGTCGTACTGGAAGGCGGTCATGCCCAGGATCTCGTCGGAATTCGACGGATCGAGTTCCAGGAACTTGTCCAGCGGATAGTTCGGCATGGAGAAGGGGTTGTGCGAGAAGTCGATCTTCTTCTCGTCCTCGTCCCATTCGAACATCGGGAAATCGACGATCCAGCAGAACTTGAAGATGCCCTGCTCGACCAGTTCGAGTTCCTCGCCCACCCGCGTGCGGGCGAGCCCTGCGAACTGGTAGAATTTGGACGGGATACCCGCCACGAAGAAGACCGCGTCGCCGGCGCCGAGGCCGAGCTGTTCGCGGATCTGCGCCGTGCGCTCCGGACCGATATTCTTGGCCACGGGGCCTGCGCCCTGCACGCCGCCCTCTTCCTCGCGGAAGAAGATATAGCCGAGGCCCGGCTGCCCTTCGGACTGCGCCCAGGAGTTCATCCGGTCGCAGAAGGCGCGGTTGCCGCCGCCCGGCGCGGGGATCGCCCAGACTTCCGTCTGGTGGTTCTGCTCGATCAGGTTCGCAAAGACCTTGAAGCCGGAGCCGCGGAAGGCGTCCGTCACATCCTGCATCTCGATCGGGTTGCGCAGATCCGGCTTGTCGGAGCCGTATTTGCGGATCGCCTCGGCGAAGGGAATGCGCGGGAACGGCAGCGGGGACACTTCGCGTCCGTCGGCGAACTCCTCGAACAGGCCGTGCAGCACCGGCTCGATGGCGTTGAAGACATCGTCCTGCTCGACGAAGCTCATTTCCACGTCGAGCTGATAGAACTCGCCCGGCGAGCGGTCGGCGCGCGCATCCTCGTCGCGGAAGCAGGGCGCGATCTGGAAGTAGCGGTCGAAGCCCGCCACCATGATGAGCTGCTTGAACTGCTGCGGCGCCTGGGGCAGCGCGTAGAACTGGCCGGGATGCATGCGCGAGGGCACCAGGAAGTCGCGCGCACCCTCCGGCGAGGAGGCCGTCAGGATCGGCGTCTGGAACTCCAGGAAGCCTTCCTCCGTCATACGGCGGCGGACCGACGAAATGATCTGGGAGCGCTTCAGGATGTTGCTGTGAAGCGTCTCGCGGCGCAGATCGAGGAACCGATAGGTAAGCCGCGTCTCTTCGGGGTAATCGGGCTCGCCGAAGACCGGGAGCGGCAGTTCCTGCGCATCGGAGAGCACTTCGACGCCCTCCACCCGGATCTCGATTTCACCGGTCACGAGGTTCGGATTGACCGTCTCGTCGGAGCGGGCCACCACCTGCCCCTCCACGGAGAGAACCGACTCGGCGCGCACGCGCTCGGCAATCGCAAAAGCGTCTGCCCGGTCGGGGTCGAAGACGAGCTGGGTCAGCCCGTAATTGTCCCGGAGGTCGATAAAAAGCAGGCCG
This sequence comes from Parvibaculum indicum, assembly GCF_011762095.1. Lineage (GTDB taxonomy): Bacteria > Pseudomonadota > Alphaproteobacteria > Parvibaculales > Parvibaculaceae > Parvibaculum > Parvibaculum indicum. The sequence continues at coordinate 22,581 of NZ_JAASQO010000016.1, forward strand.
CCATGGTCTCTTTTGCGGTGAACCCAGCCGGACAGGCGCACGGTCTTGTCGACATCGGACTTGGAAAGCTCGCCACAGGTGTGGCTGCGGAATTTGTTCATTTCTGCAAGGCCTTGAGATTCAAGGACGAATCGTCATCAAATCAGGAGGAGTGAATGAATTTGACGCGCGAAAAGCGCATGGATGTACCTGCCTTGTCAAGACCGCGAGGCCCAGCTTTGCCCTCGCATGGCGGCGGCGGGCCGGCCTTCATGCAGGACAGGCCGTGCGCCATGCGGTATAGAACCGGCCCATGAACATAATTACGAAAACCGACGCTCTGGAATCCCTATGCGAGCGTCTCGCCAAGGCCGGCTTCATCACCGTCGATACGGAGTTCATGCGGGACTCCACCTTCTGGCCGAAACTCTGCCTGATCCAGGTGGCCGGGCCCGACGATGAAGCCATTATCGACCCGCTGGCCGAGGGGATCGACCTTGCCCCCTTCTACCGGCTGATGGCCGACCGGAACGTGGTGAAGGTGTTCCACGCCGCCCGGCAGGACATCGAAATCTTCTTCCATGATGGCAACACCATTCCCGACCCGCTGTTCGACACGCAGGTGGCCGCGATGGTCTGCGGGTTCGGCGACAGCGTGGGCTACGAAACGCTGGTGAAGCGGCTCACGGGCGGCAGCGTGGACAAATCCTCCCGCTTTACCGATTGGTCGCGCCGGCCGCTCAGCGACAAGCAGCTCAAATATGCGATGGCCGACGTCACCCATCTGCGTACCATCTACGAGGTGCTGGCGCGGCGGCTGACCAAGACCAGGCGCGTCCATTGGGTGGGCGAGGAAATGGCCATCCTTCAGGCCCCGGCCACCTATGAAATGAAACCGGAAAATGCCTGGAAGCGCCTCAAGATGCGCTATCGCGGCCGGCAGGGCCTCGCCGTGCTGGTGGAGGCCGCGGCCTGGCGCGAAAGGCAGGCGCAGGAGCGCGACATCCCGCGCGGGCGGATCATGAAGGACGATGCGCTTTACGAGATCGCGACGCAGCTTCCCCGCTCGCTCGAAGAGCTGGAACAGCTTCGGGCGATCCCGCGCGGCTTTTCCGGCGGGCGCTCCGCGCAAGGGCTGATCGAGGCCATCGAGCGGGGGCTGGCCATGTCCGAGGAAGACATTCCCGTCGTCGAGGGCCCCGAGCCCCTGCCGCCGGGTATCGGCCCGCTGGTGGAACTTCTCAAAGTGCTGCTGAAGCTCAAATGCGAAAAGCACGACGTGGCGCAAAAGCTCGTCGCCAATGTGTCGGACCTCGAACTCATCGCTGCGCATGAAGAAGCCGATGTCCCCGCCCTCAAGGGCTGGCGGCGGGAGCTTTTCGGCGAGGATGCGCTGCGGCTGAAAAAGGGCGAGCTGGCGCTTGGCGCCCAAGGCAAGAAGATCGTTCTGATCGAAACCGGCCGATAGGCTCTCGCCGATGCCCGCTCAGGCGTTCGGCCGGGTGCCCATGCCGGGCAACCAGATTCTCGTGCAGTTCCGCCCGGCCTTCTTGGCTGCGTAGACGGCGACGTCCGCGCGGCGGAGCGCCTCCTCCGCGGCGATGCCTTTTTCCATGAAAGCGATACCGAAAGATGCGGTGATTTGAAACGCCTTGGCGTCCGGATCGCCGTCGCCGGTCGTCACAGGCACTTCCATCAGGCCTTTCCTGATGCGCTCGACGGTTTCCAGCGCCATGTCCCGTCCCGATTGCGGAGCGCAGAGCAGAAACTCCTCGCCGCCATAGCGGAACAGCATGTCGAAGGGCCGGGTGGAATCCATGATGTATCTGGCAAAGGACATAAGCGCACGGTCGCCCGCGGTGTGGCCGTAACTGTCATTGACCTGCTTGAACTCGTCGAGATCCATCATCACCAGCATGCAATCCACGAGTTGACGGTCGACCAGTTGCTGCTGCTTGTGCAGCTTGGCCATCATCCCCACTCGATTGCCCGCGCCGGTGAGCGGGTCGAAGTCGAAGAGCATGTCTTCCAGGGTGCGCTTGAGCAGCAAAATATGCAGGCGCAGATCCCCCACCAGCTTCAGAAAGGCATCATACTCGGCCTTTTCGATCGAGCGGCCTTCCGCAGAGTGCCTGAGCAGGCCGTGAGCCCCCTGATGCATCCTGCGGTGGCTTTGGCCCAGCTCCTCATATCCCGGCACATCACGCAGCCAGTCGGGAGATTCATTGTCGTACCAGCGCCCGAAGGGACAGCAATGATGCGCGTTCTCACGGAAGTTTTCGGGATCGAAAGGAAGCTTGCAGACAAGAGCCATGTTCAGCTTGTCCAGCCACCCGACATGCTCGAAGATCTGCCGGTCGATGTCTGCCATCGCGGCGCGAATTTCGTCGGCGGCGGGAAAGACGACGTCGCCTTCGCTGTCCGTTTCCTCGACCAAAAGACCCATCGAATTCTTCCGGGGCGACGCCCGCTCCCTATCCAGCAGTACCGGCGACGGACCGTACCGGGTCGGACGCGCCCATCTCCGCCTTGGTCATGGAAGAATCCCATACCATGGTCCGGTTGCGGCCTGCCCGCTTGGCTGCGTATGTCGCAATGTCCGCGCGATCTATCGAGTCCACAACGGGAAGGTCGGGATCGAGCATGGTCATGCCGAATGACGCGGTGATATGCAGCGGCGCGTCTCCATTGTTTTCGATGGCAAGCTGTTCCAGTCCCGACCGAATGCGCTCGATCAGGGTGTGGGCGGACTCAATATCCGTATGCGGAGCGCAAAGCAGAAACTCCTCTCCGCCATAGCGGAAGAGGCGATCGAAGGGCCTGGTATTCGACATCACATGCCGTGCGAAGGCGGCGAGCACCCGATCGCCGGCCGTGTGGCCGTAATTGTCATTGACCAGCTTGAAGTGGTCGATATCCATCATGACGATGACGCAACTTTCCAGGTTGCGCTTCACCAGGCTCTGCTGTTCGCGAAGGCGCGTCAGCATGCCTGAGCGGCTGAACGCACCCGTCAGCGCATCCAGGTTGAAGGCTTCGTCCTCAAGCTCGTGCTTGAGCGTATCCATCTGAAGCCGCATGCGCCTTTGCTCATGAAGGAACCGTTCGTATTCGGCGACGGGAATTTCTTCATGCCGCATCGACAGGTTGAGCAAACATGCGGCGTGCTCGTGCATCTTCCTGTGCGCGGCTTCGAGCTCTATGAAATTCTGATTGGAACGGAAAGGTTGCCCTTCCTCGCCGTAATACCATTGCCCGAAACGGCAGCGCCGGTAGGCATCCGCGGCGAGGTCCCGGTCGTCGGGCCGCAAGCGGCAGACCAACGTCATCTGAAGCGTGTCCATCCACAAGCTGTGATTGAACAGCTCCTGGTCAAGAATGTTGATCGCTTTCCGGATTTCGTCTTTCGGCGTATCGCTGGGTTGCATGATCGCGGGCGCTCCGTGGTTTGGAGGCTTTCCTCCGACTCTCGCTTTCAGACCGTCCCCAGCAAAACATACAAACCTCTCCAAATCCTTTCGCCGCGCGTCCGGAAAATGCACTTAACCCATTGTGAAATTTATGTTTTTTGTTCTGTTCACGCACACCGCGTCGACCCCGAGGACATGACGATGCGAGCCTTGTTCGCCTGGATTTGTGTAGGTACACTTTTTCCGGTCGGACCAAGGGAATGACGCCAGATGCAAGACGATGAAGAGCTGGAAGAACTGGTGCGGGAAAACTGCGCCTGTCTGCGGGCGCGCATGGCCGCGCGCAAGCTGACCCGGATCTACGACAAGGCCCTGAAGCCGACCGGCCTGCGGATCACGCAGTTCACGCTGCTGATCGCCGTCAAGGACGGTCGCGCGAAATCGGTAAGCGCGCTTGCCGACCTTCTCGCCATGGAGCGGACGACGCTTCTGCGCAATCTGAAGGTGCTGGAGGAGGCCGGCCTCGTTTCGAGCGAGCCGTCCGGCGAAGGCCGTGCGCTTTCGCTCAAACTCACGGCCAGCGGGAAGACGCGCCTGCATGAGGCCCTTCCCCATTGGCAGGCCGCCCAGCGCGCCGTGGAGGCGGAGCTGGGCGACGACTGGCCGGTGGCGAAATCCTCGCTTGAGCAGATCATTCGCGGTGTCTGAGGCCGCCTAAACGGTCTCGCTCACCCGGTAGCGCGGGAAACAGTCCAGAACCCGCGCGAGGCTCTGTTCGCTTCCCTCCACTTGCGCCGCGCCCTCCTCCACCAGCGCGGCAAGCTCGGTCCTGCCCTGAAACAGGCGGCGAAGGTCTTCCCATCCGATGGACAGATGCGCCGCCGGTGTTTCGGGCGCGCCGAAATCGACCGTCAGCCTGTTGTCGGCGACCGTCAGCGCGGCCTCGGTCGCCTGCTCGCCCGTCACGGTGAGATGGATCGCCGCGTCCACCCCCCGCGCCTTGCGGCGCTGGAAGGTGAGCGTCAGGCCGAACAGGAAAGCGAAGGGATTGTCGCTCTCGATCGTCCAGTCCACCGGTTTCGTCTGCTTGTGGGGAAAGCGCTTGGGAACGCTCTCGGCGGCATCGGAGTCTTCGAGCACGAAGACCGTCTCCTCCTTCGCCAGCAACGGGTCGAGATAGGTTTTGCGATATTCGATCCGGTCGTCGGCATAGGGCCCCAGCACATCGGTTCCGGCGGGACACACGCTCAGGCAATAGGCCGCCTTGTAGCCCGGCTTGAAGGACAGGCTTTGCCACATGGACACGGTTTCGCCATGGCTCACGCGGCGGTCATAGTCCTCCGCGTCCCCGGCATCGGCGACTTCATGCACCCAGTCGGTAAAGCCGCCCATGAACTCGCGATAATTATGCGTGTAGCAGGCCGAGAAGTTGAAGGTGCCGTCCGCGCCGATGGCTTCCACCGGGCAGGCGGCCACGCAGAGACGGCAATCCAGACAGGGCGAATAGTCGAGGGGCGCGCTCGCCTCCGTCACCGGGTTTTCGATCAGAACCGTTCCCAGCAGGATGAAACTGCCGAATTTCGGATGGATCACGTTGCGGTGAAGCCCCATCTTGCCCATCCCGGCCGCTTCGGCCAGCGGCTTGTGGGAGATGGTCTGCATATTGGTCGGGAAATTCTGCGCTTCCATCGGAAAGGCGGCGGCGGGATTGATCGCGCGGATCCCCCTATCCTCCAGCCTGCGCACGACGTCGCGGGCGACATCGTTCACCAGGTCGTAGGTCTGGTGGAACTCTTCATTGGCGACGGAGCGCACCGTGGTGCGCACGGTCGTCCGGTTCATACGGCAGACGAAGCTCACCAGCGTCCGCGTCCCCGGCAGAAGCGCCTCGATCAGGTGGGCCTGCGCGGCCGCGGCCGGGTCGTTTGCCGCGACAATGCCGCAATCGTCCGCCCCGGCCTCGATGAAGAGCCCGCGAATGAAATCCGCGTCGAGCGGTTCCAATGCGCCTGAGGCGGGTCCGCTCTCGCCCGTTTCTTTCAGGGCCCGATAAGCGGCGATATCGCGATGTTCGGTCGTCGTCCCGGTCATGCCAAACTCTATATAGTGTATCTACACTATATAGAGTGCCGGAGAGCGTCGTCAATGCGGTTAATGCCGTCCGTCGCGGATTATTTGATCTTGATCTCGCCCTTCCGGCCCAGCGTCCGGGCCAGCGCGTTGAGGCGCTTTTCAACGACTTCGCCGGTCAGCGCCTCGTCCTTGCGGTCGAGGGTAAGGGTCACGAAGTTCTTGCTCACGCTCAGCCTGGTGCGCGGCAGGAGGCCGGTCGTCGCGCCGCACAGCGTGAAGGCCAGACGGAGCGCCAGGCCCAGCACCAGCGCCCGGTTGTTCTCCTTCTCGTTCATCATGCCGGTGAGATCGCCCAGCAGGTCCGGCTCTCCCCGCCCCTCATGCCGGTGATAACCCACACGAGCCAGAAAGATACGTCCGGGATGATCGATGCCGGAGAAAGGCGCCAGCATGATCTGGGTCATGGCGTGATGCGCCCGGTAATCGGGATGCACATACCAGCCGATATCGGCGAGGATGCAGCCGGCGAGCCGCAGCCGCGCTTCCTCCTTGTTTTCGCCCAGTTGATCCTTGGCGAAGAGCGGCGCGGTCCAGTCGAAGAACTCGTCGCCATGCTCGGGAAAGCGCGCCAGACGGCCCGCCAGATCGTGCGCGCCTGCGATCAGCGGGTCCTTCGCCTTTTCCTCAGCGTCCAGCCGGTCGAACAGTACGCCCTCGCGCAGACCGTAGGCGGAGACGATGACTTCCTTTGCCCTTGTGGCGGCCAGGATCTTGTCAAGGATTAGCGCGCCATAGGGCAGCGCATCGATCCGGCGTTCCGACACGTCGGGGATCTGCGAGAGCGTCTTGGGGCCGAGCTTTTCGATCACGCGGGAAATCTCGGCCGCCTCGGAGGCGGGCATGGAATAATGGTGCAGCACATGGATAGGATACTTGCGCTGCGCCATGTGAATGCGGGCAAGATTCCGCCAGACGCCGCCGACCGCGTAGAAACGGCGCCCTTCCAGGCGCCTCAGCCAGTCGAGATCCTTGAGTTCCTTCTCGACGATGGTCTCGGCAAGGGTGAGATTGCCCTTGGAAAGGTCCATGAGGCGCAGCGGCCCGAGCGGCAGCGTGGCGCCCTCGCCCATCTTGCCGCCGCCCACCGTCACCAGTTCGAGGCTGCCGCCGCCCAGATCGCCCACGACGCCTTCGGCATCGGGCGTGCCGGACAGAACGCCCTGCGCGGCGTAACGGGCCTCGTCCTTGCCGGAAAGGATCATGAAGGGAAAGCCGCAGATGTCTTCGGCCTGTCTGACGAATTCGGCCCCGTCCTCCGCGTCGCGCACGGCGGCCGTCGCGGCGACCACCAGCTCGTCGATCCCGATCTGGTCGCGCAGCGCCATGAAGCGGCGCATCGCCGCCAGCGCCCGTTCCATGCCTTTCGGATCGAGCCGCCCGGTACTCGCAAGGGTACGGCCAAGGCCGCACATCACCTTTTCATTGAAGACCGGTACCGGATTGCGCTGCGCACCGGCATAGACCACGAGTCGTACAGAGTTTGAGCCGAGATCGATAATGCCGAACCGGCCGCTCTTCTTGCTGCGGCTCACTTCAACCCTCTTGGACGTTTGCAGGACGTTTTAATCCTGCGCGGCTTTGATGTCGAATTTTGGCGGCAGATTCTTCTGCAGCGCCTTGCCGCGTCCAGAAAGGCTGGCATTGTTCATGAAATAGGTGTGCGCGTTGAAGGGCTCCTCGCCCTCCGGCACCCTGGTGCGGACGAATCGGCCATCGGGGCGCAGTTCCCAGCTCTGCTGGTTGTCCTTGAGGTTGGCCAGCATGATCTGGTCCAGCACCTGATCGTGAACCGTGGGGTTCAGGATCGGCACGAGCGTCTCCACCCGGCGGTCGAGATTGCGCGGCATCCAGTCGGCCGACGAGATATAGACCTTCGCCTTGTCGGAGGGCAGTTCCGCGCCGTTTCCGAAGCAGACGATGCGGGAATGCTCGAGAAAGCGCCCGACGATGCTCTTTACACGAATATTTTCCGAAAGACCCGGCACGCCCGGACGCAGGCAGCAGATGCCGCGAATGACGAGTTCGATGTGAACGCCCGCCTGGCTGGCCTTGTAGAGCGCATCGACGAGCGCGGTATCCACCAGCGAGTTCATCTTCGCCCAGATCGCGGCGGGGCGGCCCGCCCTTGCATTGTCGATCTCGGTCTGGATGTCGGCGAGCAGTCGCTTGCGCAGGTTCAGCGGCGAGACGGAGAGCAGCTCCATATCCTTCGGCTCGGCATAACCCGTGATGAAGTTGAAGAGCTGTGCCGCGTCATGCGCCAGGCGCGGATCGCAGGTGAACATCGAGCAGTCGGTATAGATCTTCGCGGTGATCGGGTGGTAATTGCCCGTGCCGAAATGCACATAGGAGCGCAGCACGCCGCTCTCGCGGCGGACCACCAGCGACACCTTGGCGTGGGTCTTGAGTTCGATGAAGCCGAACACCACCTGCACGCCGGCGCGTTCCAGGTCGCGCGCCCAGCCGATATTGGCCGCCTCGTCGAAACGCGCCTTCAGCTCCACCAGCGCCGTGACGGACTTGCCCGCCTCCGCCGCCTCGATCAGCGCCTCCACGATGGGGCTGTCCTTGGAGGTGCGGTAGAGCGTCTGCTTGATCGCGACGACATCCGGGTCGGCCGCAGCCTGCCGCAGGAACTGCACCACCACGTCGAAAGATTCGTAAGGGTGATGGACCAGAATATCCTTGGCCCGGATCGCCGCGAGGCAATCGCCGCCATGGTCGCGGATCCGCTCGGGGAAGCGCGCATTATAGGGCGGGAATTTCAGGTCCGGACGATCGTCCACGATGAGCTGGCTGACCTGGGCAAGCCCCAGAATGCCGTCGACCTGAACCAGTTCCTTTTCGCTGACGTCGAGTTCGTCCACCACGAAATTGCGCAGCCCCTCGGGCGTGGCGGCTTCGATCTTCAGCCGGATCACGCTGCCCCGGCGACGGCGCTTCAGCGCGCTTTCGAAATAGCGCACGAGGTCTTCGGCTTCTTCCTCGATTTCGATATCGCTGTCGCGCAGCAGGCGGAAGGCGCCGCGCCCGGCCACCTGATAGCCGGGGAACAGCCGGTCGAGAAACAGGCCGATCATGTTTTCAAGACTGATGAAACGGATCGTGCCTTCCGTACCCCTGCCCCCCATATCAGGCGGCAGGCGCATGAAGCGTTCCACCTGATGGGGCACCGGCAGCAGCGCATCCATCATCTTGCCATCGCCGATCCGCCTCAGTTGCAGCGCCAGCGCGAAACCGAGATTGGGGATGAAGGGGAAAGGATGCGCCGGGTCGATGGCCAGCGGCGTCAGCACCGGAAAGACCTGTTCGAGAAAGCGCGTCTCGACCCAGGAGAACTCCTCCTCCGTCACTTCCTCCGGCTCCAGCAGGCAGATGCCCGCCTGACGCAATTCCTTCAGCAACTCGCCGAGGCGGTCCTGCTGATCGTTCATCAGCTCGTTCGCCATCGCGTTCACGCGGTCGAGCTGCTGGGCCACCGTCAGCCCGTCCGGGCTCATCGTCTCCACGCCCGCGCGCACCTGGCCGCGCAGGCCCGCCACGCGGACCATGTAGAACTCGTCCAGGTTGGAGGCCGAGATGGACAGGAAGCGCAGCCGTTCCAGAAGCGGGTGGTTGGGGTTTTCCGACTCTTCCAGCACGCGCCGGTTGAAGGCCAGCCAGGACAGCTCGCGATTGATGAACCGTTCGGGCCGGGTCATGTCGATCGACGTGACCGGAATATCCGGCGCCGCCGTCGCGCCGGACTTCGGCGCCGCGGGCCTGGACGCGGCCGGCTTGGACGCTGCCGGTTTGGGCGCGGCGTCCCGGGCGTCATCCGGCTGGGCCATATCGCTGGCCGCGGCGTTTCGCGTGGCTTTACCGGTGGTCATGTGGGGCGCGTCTTTCTGTTCAGCCTGTCGGCTATCAAATCGAATGATGAAACGGATCGCAGATTACGAAAACTATATGACCAAGATATGACCCCGAAAAGCCGATTTCGCCTGAACGCTCAAAGGCTTGGGGGTCAATCCTGCGCCGGGCCGCGCTCCAGTATCTCGGCGGCGAGCCGCGGCCCCAAAGGCCGTTTCCCCGCCAGGGACGCCTCGTCCAGCGCGGCCACCAGCGCACGGGCCGCCGCCACAGAGCGCTCCATGCGCGGCAGCAGAAAGGGGATCAGCGTTTCCGGCACATTGAGCTGGCGGTCGTCGAAGAGCTTTGCCAGCACGCCTGCCAGCAGGTCGTCGTCGGGGCTGCCCAGTTCGGCATGCGGCGCGGCGCGCAGGCGCGAGGCGAGATCGGGCAAGGTAAAGGGATGCTGAGCGGGCGCGGTGCGCGAGGTCATCAGCAGGAACCCGCCCTCTTCCCGCGTCAGGTTCACCAGATGGAAAAGCGCCCGCTCGCCCTTTTCCGACAGCGCGTCGATGCCCTCCAGCACCAGCGGACCGCTCGCGGCCAGGGCGGCGATATCGGCGTCGGGCAAGTCGGCGGGCGCGACGTGCCGCGCATCGCTTCTCATGCGCCAGACCTCGGCGAGATGCGATTTGCCGCTTCCCGCCGGTCCCGACAGGACGAGCCATGGCGCCGACCAGTCCGGCCAGGCGTCGATCATCGCGACCGCGGTCTCGTTCGACGCTGCGACCAGAAAATCCTCCCGCCCCAGCGCCGGGCGGTGCGGCAATGCCAATACGAGTTGCCGGGCCATCAGCCTTCCGGTGTTTCCTTGGTGGGCGCCACGCCGGGCGGGACGGGCCGCCCTTCCGCATGCTGGGCCTGCGCCACCATATCGCCCGATCCCGTCGAATAGGCCCGGTCGCCGAGATAGAGCGGGCTCGTCTGATAGCGCGCCACCGAATAACGCGCGACGACGCCGATTGCCGCGGCGACGGGCACGGCCAGCAGGGCGCCGACGAAACCGAACAGCGCGCCGAAGGCGAACAGTGCGAACATCACCCAGACGGGATGAAGCTGCACCCGGTCGCCCACCAGCTTGGGCTGGAGGAAATTGCCCTCCACGATCTGCCCCAGCTGGTAGATCGCCATGATAAGAATGATCTGGGTGTAGTCGGGCCAGAACTGAAGCAGCGCCAGAATGAGCGAAATGACGAAGCCGGTCAGCGATCCCAGATAGGGAATGAAGCTGATGATGCCGGATATGATCCCGACGATGAGACCGAAGCGCAGTCCCGCCGCCGACAGGGCAATGGCGTAATAGGTGCCCAGAATGATGCAGACCAGCACCTGACCGCGCACATAGCCTTCCAGCACCGTGTCGATCTCGCGGGCCAGCGCCCGGATGGTCGGCGCGTGGTCGCGCGGCAGCAACTGGTCGATCCGCTCCACCATCCGGTCCCAGTCGAGCAGCAGATAGAAGGCGACGACCGGCGTCACCACCACCAGGGCGATGACGCCCGCGATCTGAAGCCCCTGCGACCCGACCGAGGCGATGATGTTCAGCAGCCAGCCGAAGCTGTCGCCCAGCGAATTCTTGATGGCGTCCTGAATATCCGCCGCGCGCTCGCCGAAGATCGCCTCGAGCCGGGCCGAGGTCAGGTGCAGCAGCCCCTGTCTCGCCTCTTCCAGCAGATTCGGCAGCGATTCCGCCAGCGAAACCGCCTGCTGCACGACGGGCGGCAATATCAGGATCGCCGCCACCACCATGACGATGACGAAGAAGATGGTGATTACCCCGGTCGCCCAGAGGCGCGACAACCCCCACTCCTCCAGCTTGTCGGCCATCGGATCGAGGAAATAGGCAATCGCCATGCCCGCCACGAAGGGCAGGAGAATGCTTTCAAGCAGCCAGAGCATGAGCACGAAGACGAACGCCACGATGGCCCAGACGATCAATTGCCGCTGAATGCTCATTGCCCTCTCCCCGGCCGGTCTCGTTGCGGATCGGCGATGCCTGTCACGGCTGCACTTTCAGAACCCAGTGCCGGCCGCTTTCGATTGTCTGTTCCGCCATATCGGCGGCGGCGCCCTGCATTGCGTCCATCGGGTCGCGGCGCCGCGTCTGCCGTTCCTCGGGCGTCAGGAAACCGCCTTCCTCAGGCACCCGGGTTTCGGCGGACGCATCATCGCCCGGCTCGGCGACCGGCGACATGCCCGTATCCGCGCCATCGGCCGAGGGGCCCTGGATGGCCGCGCCGTCCGGGGAGAGCGCGATGCCCTGCTGGGCGAGGGAAAGCGCCAGCCTTTCCGGCGCGCCCTTGAAGGAGAGATGCAGTTCGGCCGCGCCGCCGGTAATGCCCATCACGTCCATGCCGGTAATGAGCGGGGTGCTGCCCAGCCCCTGGCGGATCTTCTGCCACTCGCCCAGATTGGCAAAACTGGCCGTCGCATTCAGTTCGCGTATGCGGGTATCGCGGACGATGATCTGGCGCTTCCACTGGATCCCCAGCGAGGTGAGCATGCCTTGCGCGGCCTGCGCGGCGGCGCCTTCCAGCGTCTCGTCCTCGAAGGAACGCTGGATCGGTTCCTGCGACGCCGGATCGCCGTAATGGGTAACGGTCACGTCGAGCACCGTCTTGCCGTCCCGCGGGCTGGCCTTGGCCAGCGCCACCACGGCGTCGGCGGCGCCATAGCGGTCGGCCAGCGTCTTCAGCGCCTCGGCATCGCCCGACACCGCCTTGTCGACGGGGACGAGGCTCATTTCGTCGATGTCGCCCAGCGGCACGATGAGCGGCTTCATCGCACCGGCGAGATCGCGCTCGTTCCATGCCTTGCGCCAGGGATTGTCGTCTTCCCAGAGGATGCGGGTTCCGTCCTTTTCCAGCACCGGCAGGAGCAGCGCCGGGCGGGCCTGCGTTTCGGCATAGGGAACGCCGGACCGGCCGAGAATGCCGCGCACCGCCCCGCGCTGGAAGCTCACGATCAGGTCGGCGATATAGCGGGTGGAACTCGCCTTTTCATCGGCGACCTGAAAGCCGGAGACGGCGTTCTGGGCCATCCCGTCATCCACCGGGGGAAGTTTGTCCCAGTCTTCCGGCAGGGTCAGGCGCTGCATCAGCAGCGTCAGCGCCTCGCGCTGGCCTTTCGCCTGCGCCAGTCCGCGCGCCGTGGCGGCGCTGTCGGCGGTCACGTCCACATGCACGTTCTTCACCGTAAACAGCTCGCCCGCGCCGGCCGGGAGGGCGCCGAATACGATCTGCGATGCGAGGAAAAGCCCTGCGACGGGCAGGAGCCGGTAAATCGCCTTCATGAACTGGCCTTCAATTCTGTCCCGGAAACGCTCGACTGCGCCCCCGCCCTGGACGGCGGGGTCCTTGGATTTCCGCGACACTATACCATCGCGCCCGCTCACGCGAAGGCGGCCGGGCCAAAAAGCCGCCGCAATCCGCGCTTATCCACGCATTCTTCCTCTTCCCGCCGGCTTCTTTCCGGCTTCCCGGCCCGTTCTGCCGCAGCCACTTGCGCACGGGCTCAATTTCGGGTGGTTTATGCCCTTCGATTCCCCCTCCCTGAAGACGGCGCGACATGGCCTCCAATCCTGAAAATCCGGACCGCAGCAACCGCTACACCTATGCCAAGGCGGGCGTCGACATCGACGCCGGAAACGAGCTGGTACAGCAGATCAAACCGCTGGCCGCCTCCACGCGCCGGGCGGGCGCGGATGCCGCGCTTGGCGGGTTCGGCGGCCTGTTCGACCTGGCCGCTTGCGGCTTCAGGGATCCGCTGCTGGTCGCCGCCAATGACGGGGTGGGCACCAAGCTGCGCGTCGCCATCGAGGCGGATGAGCATGAGACGGTCGGCATCGATCTCGTCGCCATGTGCGTGAACGACCTCGTCGTGCAGGGCGCCGAGCCGCTCTTCTTTCTCGACTATTACGCGACCGGCCATCTGGATGTGGATGTGGCGCGCTCGGTCGTGTCCGGCATCGCGGAAGGATGCCGCCAGGCCCATTGCGCGCTGATCGGCGGCGAGACCGCGGAAATGCCGGGCATGTACTCCAGGGGCGATTACGACCTTGCGGGCTTTGCCGTCGGCGCGGTCGAACGCGACGGCGTGCTGCCGCGCGCCGACCTCAAGGCGGGCGACGTGCTGCTGGGCCTTGCCTCTTCCGGTTTCCACTCCAACGGCTATTCGCTCGTCCGCCGCATCGTGGAAGACGAGCGGCTTTCATGGTCGGCCCCTTTCCCCGGCGGCGACGGCGCGAATATCGGCCAGACGCTGCTGACGCCGACGCGCATCTATGTCCGCTCGCTCTTGTCGGCGATCCGCGAGACGCAGGCCGTGAAGGCGATGGCGCATATCACCGGCGGCGGCTTTGTCGAAAACATCCCCCGCGTGCTGCCGGACGGTCTCGCCGCCCGCATCGACGGCGCAAGCTGGTCCATGCCGCCCGTCTTCCGCTGGCTGATGAAGCTGGGCGGGCTCGACGAGGCGGAGATGGGCCGCACCTTCAATTGCGGTATCGGCATGGTTGTGGTCGCGGATGCGGACAAGGCCGAGGACGTCGCGAGCTTCCTGCGCGGCGCGGGCGAAACCGTCTATCGCATCGGCGAACTGGCCGAAGCGGAAAACGGCGGCGAGCGCGTCGTCATCGAGGGCGAACTGGGGTCTGGCCGCTGATGCGCATTGCCGTACTGATTTCGGGCCGCGGTTCCAACCTCAAGGCCCTGATCGATGCCTGCGCGGCGGAAGATTTCCCCGCCGACATCGGCCTTGTGCTGTCCAACCGGCCGAACGCATCGGGCCTCCTCCATGCCGAGGAAGCCGGTATCCCCCACAAGGTGATCGACCACAAGGAATTCAAGACGCGCGAAGAGTTCGACGCGGTGCTTCACCGCACGCTGGAGGATGCGGAGATCGAACTCGCCTGCAATGCGGGCTTCATGCGCATCCTGACCGACGATTTCGTCAACAGGTGGCGCGACCGGATGCTCAACATCCATCCCTCGCTCCTGCCCGCCTTCAAGGGCCTGCATGTGCATCAGCGCGCGATCGACGCAGGCGTACGCATTTCGGGCGCGACCGTGCATTTCGTCCGCCCCGAGATGGATGAAGGCCCCATCGTCGCGCAGGCCGCCGTGCCGGTTCTGCCGGATGATACCGCGGATGTGCTGGCGGAGCGCATTCTGGCGGCGGAACACAAGCTCTACCCCTTTGCGCTGCGCCTCGTCGCAGAGGGCAAGGCGCGCGTCGCCGATGAGCGGGTCGTCATCTCCGACGGCATCCCCGACGCGCCCGCGCCCATCTTCATGCCGCCACTGGGCTAGAGCATCGGGCTCAATAGCCCTCCCCCTTGACGGGGGAGGGTTGGGAGGGGGTGACGCGACACGCGCATGCGCCCGAGATTGCGGCAACGCCTCCCCCCACCCGGAAATTCGCTCCGCAAATTTCCGACCTCCCCGCCAGGGGGAGGTAGATTCCGTTCAGAAGGCAAAGCCAATCAAAGCGGCTGACGGGTGAACGGCACTTTCAACTGCCCGAGGAAATTTTCCGGCATGGGCTGTTCGATCCCGATATCGCGGGGCGGGCGGCGCGGCGAGTTGTAGAAGCTGCCGAAAAGCTGGTCGAACAGCATCAGGTTCTCGCCATAGTTGCGGTTGCCCTCGCTCAGATCCTTGGAGTGATGCCAGCGATGCAGCGAGGGCGTGTTGAAGACATAGCTCAGAACGCCGCAGCGCATCTCGATATTGCAGTGGGTCAGAAGACCGACAAAGGCCGTCACCGCGCTGACCAGCAGCAGCACGGGGTCCGGCGCGCCGAGCAGCAGCAGGATCGGGATGCCCACCGCGAGGCCGGTCAGCGTATCCACGAGGTGGAAACGCCCGGTATTGAAGAACCAGAGCCGCGTCACGCTGTGATGCACCGCATGGAAGCGCCAGAGCCAGGGCCATTCATGCGCCAGGCGATGCTTCCAGTAGAGCGGGAACTCGATGACGACGAGACCGAGCGCGAGCTGGAAGACGAGCGGCCATTCGGACGGCCAGATGCCGCCTTCCTGCGGCGCCACCCATCCGGCAATCCCCATGAAGACGATCACCGTGATCAGCACCTGCGCCACGCCCTTGTTCAGCACGGTATGCAGGAGGTCCGGCAGCATCTGACCGTCATTTTCGAGCCAGGCCCGCTCATGCGGCATGATGCGCTCGAGGCTGGCGATGGCGAGCGCCAGCCCAAGATAGGTCGCGTTGAAGGCGGCCACCCCATGCCCGGTGGACATGGCAGCCCATACAATGGCCAGCGGCACGGCAAAGAGCAGCGGCCAGAGAACGACAGACAATACGCGTCTCAAGATTTCGTCTCGCTTTATCGGCAATGTGCTTCGGTCGAAAAAGACTAGCATGCGATTCCATCCCGCGAGGCCGATCGGGCGATTGCCTTGCGAAGTGTTGCCGAAAAAGCAAAAGGCCCCGCCCCCTTTTGCATTTCAGGGGCGGGGCCTTGCGAATTCGTCCGGCGACTGAAATCAGCCGACGATCTCTTCGTCCTTGAAGAAATACTTGATTTCCTGCGCGGCGGTTTCCGGCGCGTCGGAACCATGCACGGAATTCGCCTCGATGTTTTCGGCGAAATCCTTGCGGATGGTGCCGTCCGCGGCTTCCGCCGGGTTGGTGGCGCCCATCACTTCGCGGTTCTTGGCAATGGCGTTTTCGCCTTCCAGCACCTGCACCACGACCGGGCCGGAGGTCATGAAGGCCACGAGATCGTTGAAGAAGGGACGCTCCTTATGGACCGCGTAGAAACCCTCGGCCTGCTCCTTCGTCATGTGGATGCGCTTGGAGGCGACCACGCGAAGGCCCGCGCTTTCCAGTCGGTCGACGATCTTGCCGGTGATGTTGCGCCGGGTCGCATCCGGCTTGATGATCGAAAAGGTCCGCTCAAGGGCCATGATCTTCGTCCTCTTTAGGGGCTGTCCTAGGGGCGGCCGGGAGGCTCCCGGCGGCATTTGGCGGGCCTTATAGCGGGCCGGAGCCAAGGCGGCAACCATCCCCCGTGACGAACGCACCGACCGGTGCTAAGTAGCCGCTCATGTTGCATTTCAACGATCTCACATTCCGCATGGAGGGCCGCCTCCTTCTCGATCACGTCTCCGGCGCCATCCCGCCGGGGCAGCGGGTGGGGTTTGTCGGGCGCAACGGCACGGGCAAGTCCACGCTGCTGAAGATCATCACCGGCGAATACGGCACCGAGACGGGCGGCGTCAGCTATCCGCGAAACTGGCGCATCGGCATGGTCCGGCAGGAGGCGCCCGCCGGGCCGATCACGCTGCTCGATACGGTGCTGGCCGCCGATCTGGAGCGCGCCTCGCTGCTGGAAGAAGCCGAGACGGCAACCGATCCGCACCGCATCTCGGAAATCCACACGCGGCTTGCCGATATGGGCGCCCATGCGGCCCCTGCCCGCGCGGCCTCGATCCTGGCCGGCCTCGGCTTCGACGACGCGGCCCAGGCGCGGCCCTGTTCGGATTTCTCCGGCGGCTGGCGGATGCGCGTGGCGCTCGCCGCGGTGCTCTTCTCCGAGCCCGACCTGCTGCTCCTCGACGAGCCGACCAACTATCTCGATCTGGAAGGCACGATCTGGCTCGAAGACTATCTGCGCCACTATCCGCACACCGTCCTCATCGTCAGCCATGACCGCGATCTACTGAACAATGTCGCGCAGTCGATCCTGCATCTGGAACACAAGAAGCTCACCTTCTATGCGGGCAATTACGACCGCTTCGAGAAGACGCGCCGCGAGAAGCTGCTCCTGCAGATGTCGATGAAGAAAAAGCAGGAGGATGCGCGCCGCCACATGGAAAGCTTCGTGGAGCGCTTCAAGGCGAAAGCCTCCAAGGCCCGTCAGGCGCAAAGCCGCATGAAGGCGCTGGCAAAGATGGAACCCATTGCCGACATTCTGAGCGAGCGCGTCCTGCCCTTCCGCTTTCCCGCGCCGGACAAGCCGCTGTCCTCGCCCATCATCCGGCTGGAACATGCCTCGGTCGGCTACGAGCCCGACAAGCCGGTGCTCAGGGATCTCGACCTGCGCATCGACCAGGACGACCGCATTGCGCTGCTGGGCGCGAACGGCAACGGCAAATCGACTTTCGCCAAGCTGTTGTGCGACCGGCTGCGCGTCAGTTCGGGGCACAAATACGATTCCAAAAAGCTGCGCATCGCCTATTTCGCTCAGCACCAGCTCGACGAACTCAATATGGGCGAGACGCCCTATGAGCATTTCCGCGAGCTGATGCCCGATGCGACGCAGGCACAGGTGCGCGCCGCCGCCGGCTCCTACGGGTTCGGCGCGGACAAGGCCGACACCAAGGTGGAAAAGCTGTCGGGCGGCGAGAAGGCACGGCTTCTCTTTGCCATTGCGACCTTCCACAAGCCGCATCTCATCATTCTCGACGAGCCGACCAACCATCTCGATGTCGACAGCCGCGAAGCGCTCGTCATGGCGATCAACGATTATGACGGCGCCTTCATCCTGATCAGCCATGACCGCCATCTGGTGGAGACCTGCGCCGACCGGCTCTGGCTGGTCGCGGACGGCACGGTCGCGCCTTACGAGGGCGACCTCAACGACTACCGCAAATGGCTGCTCGATCCGGCCCGGCGCGTGCGCCCCATCGAGCCCGACGGGGAAGAGGCGGAGGACGCGCCCGCCGCGCCGCGACCTTCCAACGACAAGCGGGAAGCCCGCCGCCTCGCCGCGAAGAAGCGCGAGCAGTTCGCCCCGCTGAAAAAGAAGGCGCAGGCCGCCGAGAAGGACATCGAGCGCTGTCAGGCGGAGGTCGCGAAGATCGACGCCAGGCTTGCCGAACCCGGTCTTTTCGAGCGCGATCCGGACAAGGCGAACGAGCTTGCCAAGGCCCGCGCCGACGCCCTGCGCGCGGTGGACGCCGCCGAGGAAGCGTGGCTCGAAGCGAGCACCGCCTATGAAGAGGCCATGGCGGCGGAGTGAGCGTCTTCGTATCCCTCCCCTAAAGCCCCGAGGATGGATTTCGTCCTGAAATTGCAAGACTATTCGTGTCGTGCAATGGCTGCTAAGGTTTTATTTTAGTCGAGGATGGGAGCGTATCGCATGAGCTATTCCAATCATGACTACAAATACGACCCGTTGCATCTAGACGAAAAAATGAAAGCCCCTCTGCCATGGTGGCGGGACTTCGTTCCCGTAGCGCTTATTCTCGCTGTTACAGCGGCTAACTGCATTTGGCTGTGGCTTAATGTGACGGATCGGACAACCGCTTCGTCCCTATCATGGGCTGTCGAGTTTCCCTGGCTCGCTCTGTTCTCTCTGGCTTTCGGTGCATTGGCGCTTTTGGTTTCCATGCGATCGATGCGTCGTAATACCGAACGCGAAACATTGAGGCTCGAAGCCTTGATATTGTCGAAGGAATTCGGCTCCCTCGCAAAAGCGATGGAGAAGCCGTCACAAGTTTCCGACCATTCCAGCGATTTCCCCTCCTGACAGAGGCCATTTCGATGGCTCCGAGAGGGAACAAATCGCTTTCCACTCTCACCGACGGTGAGATAAGGGAGCTTTTGCATTCTCTAGAGATCGAGGCGCACATCATTTTCGCCTCACTCGACCTTCCGCATCAGGCCGGCCGCAGGACGCGAAACCTTATCCTCAGTGCCGCCGGCCTTTTTGCCGGCGCGGCGATCAGTTCGATGACCGTTTGGGGTCTAGTTGCAACGCTATTTGCGCTATATGTGTTGATCGATAATTTTCTGGAAGACGCCGAAATATACAAGGCTGATAGAGAGGCCCGACAACGGCTCTCATATCTGCGACAGAAAGCAAAAGAGCTGCGAACCGAGTTGAAGAAACGGGGTTACACCCCTTAACTTCCTCCCGAACTCGCCCCCAGCCGCGCCAGCACTTCACCCGGGATGCCATAGGTGCGAATGACGTCGCGCCGGTCTCTGAGCCCGCAGAGTTCGCGCTGGATCAGGAAGCCATAGACCTTCTCCGCCGCCGCGTCGACGAGCGCCGGACGCGCCTCGTCTTCCGCTTCGCATTCCCGCAATGCTTTCAGCGCTTTTTCCACACCCGCGCCCGCCCGGCCCAGCGCGGAGGCCTGCTCGGCAAGGATTTCCTGGTCCAGCACCTGCTCGCCGGTTTCGACATGGGTCTGGACGGCAAAGAGATTTGGCGGTCTGAGCGACATGGGTCCCGCTCCGTTCGGTGGAGCGTCATTCAAACATGACAAGGCCTGCGTTTCGAGAGGGGGCCGCTTTCCGGCGGCACTAGCGGGAGACGACGACCTCCACCTCCATTTCGCGAAAGGCGGCGGGGTTGCCGACGAAGCTGCCCGAAACGGGGATCGTCTGGCGGATATCCCGCGCGACGCACACAGGCACGAGATTATATCCACCCATTCCGCGATTGGTCGGATCGAAGCTGATCCAGCCGGCCCCCGGCACATAGACCTCCACCCATGCGTGGGTCGAACCTGCCTCTGCCGAACCGACCGTATCCGGGTCGTCGGGATTGCTCAGATAGCCGGAGACGATCCGCGCGCCGAAGCCGAGCGCGCGGGCCGCTTCGGCAAAGAGCACGGCGAAATCGCGGCAGGTGCCGGTGCCCAGATCGAGCGTTTCCACCGGGGATTGCGTGCCCTCTTCCTCGCGTTCGCGATAACCGAGCGCAGCCGCAACCCCGGCATTGAGGTCCTTGAGCAAGGAAAGCGTGTCGGTTTCCTCTCCCCGGACGAAGCCCCGCGCCCAGATGCGCAGCCTGTCTTCCGGGTCTTCATATTGCCGGACCGTCATCGCGCCGAGATCGGTCCATTCATCATCGGAATACAGGAAGGGGTAGCGGATCGCCGAGGCCGCGATGGGAAAGACCGGCCATGGTTCGCTGTCGAGTTCGATCCGCGCGACGCTGTCGATCACCAGCCGGTCCGTCGGCGAGGCCATCGACGCGATCGCGACAGCGTTCCCGAACACGTCGCTCGACCATGCCAGCTCCGCCTTCGGCGTCACCGTGACCTCATGCGACAGGAGGCGCAGGTCCCGGCTCTCCCGCGGCCTCAGCATGAGGCGATGCGGCCCCAGGCTGACGGCTTCGTCATAGCTGTAGGTCGTTCGGTGCCGAATGGTGATTGCCGTCACGTTGCGCCTCCTTGCGGCGAAACTTCCTCGTCTGAAACAGGCCCGGACCGGACGTAGCGCGTCCCCATGGCAAAATTCAATCGCAAAAACCCTCTGATTTATTAAGATAAAACACCTTAAAACCGGCGAAATTCCTTGTCATTTTCGAGAATTTTCCAGTACTTTAAACGATGCCGGATAAATAAATTTTTGAATATACTTGTACTTTACCCAAACAGGATTTATGTTCCATCCAATCGATAGATGGCCAGACGTGTTGGCCTTGTGCGGGCCCTGCCCGCCCCAAGTTCATAATCATCTCACCTGACAATTCGATATCGACGGCCCGCAAGGTGCGGGCCGACCACACTATGTTTGGAAGAAACACAATATGACGACAGGAACCGTAAAGTGGTTCAATGCCCAAAAGGGCTTTGGCTTTATCCAGCCGGATGATGGCGGCAACGACGCTTTCGTTCACATCAGTGCTGTGGAACGCGCGGGCGGCAGCAATCTGCGCGAAGGCCAGAAGATCGAATATGAACTCACTCAGGATTCGCGCAGTGGCAAGTCCGCTGCCGAGAACCTGAAGTTTCTGGACTGATTGCATAAGCCGGCGTTCCGGATTTCCGGATAAGACCGGCAGCCCGCTTGCCCTTGCTCACGGCCGACCACGGATGTACTGGCGGCCCTGATCGAAGCGGTAGAGCGGCGGCATGACGCCCAGTAAGACGCCTCGCGTCTTTGGCCCCGTATCCTGATGATGGATGCGGGGCTTTTTGCTGCTCTCAGGCCTTCTTTTCCCATTTTCCGGCATCGCTCTGCTGCCAGTAGGTCGTGTCGTGTCCGGCTTCTTTCAGAGTCTTCCAGTGATTTCGCGCCGCGCCGACGGCCTCCGCGTCGCGACCGTCGAACATCAGGACGCATCGTTCATAGCCGTCCACCTCGCCGGGCTCGGCGCCGTCCACCAGAAAGAGCACATTCGCCCCGTTGGGGTTTTCCGTCTCCGTCGTCAACAGGACGGGTTCCAGCTCCGGCGGGCCGTCCTCGGCCATGCCATGCGGCAGGAAGCTCTCGTCGCGATAGGTCCAGAGCGTGTTGTTGAGCGCGTCCAGCCGTTCCTTGCTGCCGGCGCGGACGATCGCCCGCCAACCGCGTTGCAGCGAGCGTTCCAGCAGGTCGGGCAGAACGCGCTCCAGCGGCGCGTTCTGCAGATGGTAGAAAAGCACCTCGGTCATGCCGCTCTCCGGTGCGGGCAACTACGCCTCGTAATTGTCCGCCACCAGACGATTGAGCAGCCGCACGCCCCAGCCGGCGCCCCAGCTGTGATTGGTCGGCGTCTGCGGCGACGACATGGCTGTACCGGCGATATCGAGATGCGCCCATGTGACCTTGTTCACGAAACGCTCGAGGAACTGCGCCGCGGTGATCGAGCCCGCATCGCGTCCGCCGACATTCTTCATATCCGCAAACCTGGAATTGATGAGCTTGTCATAGGCCGGGCCCATGGGCAGCCGCCAGACTTTCTCGCCCTCGGCCATGCCGGCATCGCCAAGCTGGCGCGACAGCTTGTCGTCATTGGAAAAGAGCCCCGCATGCTCCTTGCCGAGCGCAACCATGATCGCGCCGGTCAGCGTGGCGAGGTCGATCATGAATTTCGGCTTGAAGCGGTTCTGCGTGTACCAGAGCGCATCGGCCAGCACGAGGCGGCC
This sequence comes from Parvibaculum indicum, assembly GCF_011762095.1. Taxonomy (GTDB): domain Bacteria; phylum Pseudomonadota; class Alphaproteobacteria; order Parvibaculales; family Parvibaculaceae; genus Parvibaculum; species Parvibaculum indicum. The sequence goes on from NZ_JAASQO010000016.1 coordinate 44,829, forward strand.
TTCGGCATCGGTGTTGATGACTTCGATGGTCTGTCCCGACATGGAGGTCACGATGTCGCCGGGGCGCTGCGCCTTGCCGTCGGGCATGTTCTCCACAAGGCCGATCACGCCGACCACATTCGCCTTGGTCTTGCGGGCGGCAAGCGCATGCATGAGACCGGTCACGCAGGCCGCGCCGCCCATATCGCCCTTCATGTCTTCCATGCCCGCCGGCGGCTTCAGCGAAATGCCGCCGGTGTCGAAGCAGACGCCCTTGCCGACGAAGGCGACCGGCTTGTCGTTCGCCTTGCCGCCTTCCCAGCGCATCACGACGAGCTTGCTTTCATGCTCGCTGCCCATCCCCACGCCGAGAAGCGCGCCCATGCCGAGCTTGCGCATCTGCGCTTCGCTGAGAACTTCCACCTTCACGCCGAGCTTGGAGAGCGCGCGGGCGCGCTTGGCGAATTCCGCCGGGTGCAGAATATTGGCCGGTTCGTTCACCAGATCGCGGGCGAGACAGACCCCTTCGGCCACCTTGGAAAGCGGCGCATAGGCCCGGCGCGCGGCGGCGGCCCCGCCGGACATGATGGAGACCGTCTTCAGCTCTTTCTTCGCATCCTTGTGGTTGCCGCCCTTGGCAGTCTTGTATTTGTCGAACTTGTAGGCCCGCAAGGCCGCCCCAAGGGCAACATGCGCCGCGGCGTCGGCCGCCGTCACCCGGGCCGACGAGATGCCCTCCACCACGATCGCTCCGGCCGTCTCCTTGTCCTTTTCGAGCCGGCCGACAATGATGCCGCCCGCCTTTTCCAGAACCGCCTTGTCGAGATCGCCCGTCTTGCCCACGCCGACAAGTAGAACCCGGCTGGCGCCCAGCCCCTTGGGGGCGAGTATCTCGATCGCGCTCTCCGCCTTGCCGGTGAACCCGGCGGCCTTCATCGCCCGCTTCAGGGCGCCGTCGGTCTTTTTGTCGATCTCGGCGGCCACGCCCCGCGGCGTCGCGGCCTCGGTCACGAGGACGGCGAGTGCGCCCGATTTGGTCAGCGATATGTCGGCGAAGGAAATATTCATCAAACAAGCCTTTCTCCGGACACCGGCGCCCTTAGCGCCCGTTCCGCATTCTGGTTGGCCTCCCGGGTCGGCCTCGAAGGCGGCCTTTGGGGGTCGGGCGGTCCGGCGGCGGCCCCGCCGCCTTTTCCCGCCCGTCGAATTGGGATAACCATGCTATCTAACCCGGTGACGCAGGATAGACAAACCTGACCGTTCCGAACAATTTTCCTCATTGCGCCGCCCGACGGATTCGATGCTGCAATCGCTCACACGGTACATCTTCTGGCAAACGGCGGTGCCCTTCGCGATCGTCACATTCGTGCTGACCGGAATCATCTGGCTGACCCAGGCCCTCAGGATGCTGGATGTGCTGATCTCCCAGGGGCAGAGCATTCTCGCCTATTTCGACCTGACGGTTCTCGCGCTGCCCAGCACGCTGGCCATCGTCCTGCCCATCTCGCTGCTTTGCGCGGTGCTTTACGCCCTTCACAAGCTCATCAGCGACAGCGAGGTGGTGGTGATGTTCTCCGCCGGGATGAGCATGTGGCGGGTGGCGGTTCCCGTTCTTGCCGTGGCGGGCGCCGTCTCGGTCGTGGTGCTGGCCCTCAACATCTATGTCGCGCCGGCGGGCCTTCGCGAGTTGAAGAGCCGGCTTTACGAAATTCGCGGCGATGTCGTCACCACCATGCTGCGCGAAGGCACCTTCACCAATCCGACGGAGGGCCTCACGGTCTATGTCCGCGAGCGGTCGAGCGACGGCACGGTGCACGGCATTCTGGTGCAGGACAGCCGCAACAAGATGAAGCCGACCACCTATCTGGCCGAAACCGGCAGCCTGGTGAAGAGCCCCGCCGGGCCCCGGCTCGTCATGTTCAACGGCAATATCCAGCGTGTCGAGCGGACCGACGACGGCGAGAGCGGCCCCGTCACCCTGCTCTATTTCGACAAATACACCTACGACCTGTCCTCCTACATCCAGCAGGAGCCCGATTATTACAACGAAGCCCGGGAGCGCTATTTCAGCGAGCTCGTGAACCCCGCGCCGGACGATGCCTATGCGCAGCAGTTCCGCACCCAGCTTCTGGCGGATGCGAACGACCGCATATCGAATGCCATCTATCCCCTGCTTTTCGCGCTGGTGGCGCTGGCCGCGCTCCTGCCCGCCCCGTTCAGCCGCCGGGGCTACGGCATGCGCATCGCATTGGCGGCGGGCATTGCGCTGTTCTTCCGCGTCCTGGCTTTCGGGATCGTGAGTTCGGCCGCCACCGCGCCTGCGACGATCCCGGTCATGTACATCGTTCCGCTCCTGGTCTGCGCCATGGCCGCGGCGGTGCTGTCGGGCGTTCCGGTGGAGGGGAAAACCATTGCCGGGCTCAACGCGGTTCGCGCCATGATCCGTCACCCGCGGCCGGGGAGCCATAGCCGATGAATCTCTCCTGGACGCTTTCGGCCTATTTCGCCAAACGCTTTCTCACCACGGCGCTGTTCACCTTCGGCCTGTTCCTGTTCATCATCTACATGATCGATCTTGTAGAGCTGATGCGCCGGGGTGCGGAGCACGAGGACATTTCCTTCGCCTTTCTGGCCGGCATGGCCCTTCTGGACCTGCCGCGCGTGGGCAATGCGACCATGCCTTTCGCGGTGCTGTTCGGCGCCATGGCGTGCTTCCTGAGGCTGAGCCGCAGCAACGAACTCGTCATCGCGCGCGCCTCGGGTATTTCCGTCTGGCAGTTTCTCGCGCCCGCCATTTTCGTGGCTTTCACGCTGGGGGTCATCGTCATCACGATCTACAACCCCATATCGGCCACCATGGCCTCGCGATTCGACCAGCTCGACGCGACGCATCTGAAGGGCCGGTCGAGCTTCATGGCGGTATCGGATAACGGGCTCTGGCTGCGTCAGGCCGACGGGAGAGGCCAGGCGGTGATTCACGCCACGCGGATCAGCGATGCCGGGCTGACGCTCGATCAGGTCATCTTCGTCCTTTACGGCCTCAACGACGAGTTCACGGGCCGCATCGACGCCAAACAGGCGGTCCTGCGCGACGGTTACTGGGCGCTGTCCGACCTCTGGATCGCGCGCCCCAATCAGGCGCCGGTGCATATGGACACCTTCCAGCAGCCGACCTCGCTCACACGCGAGCAGGTGCAGGAAAGCTTTGCGAATCCCAACACGATTTCGTTCTGGGACCTGCCCCGCTTCATCGAGACCGCCGAGGCGGCCGGCTTCACGGCGCGGCGCTACAAGCTCCATTTCTACGAAATTCTGGCGACGCCGCTGCTGCTATGCACCATGGTGCTGGTCGGATCGGCCTTCTCGCTGCGCATGAACCGCTTCGGCGGCATGGCCCAGTTGGTGATGGGCGGCATATTTTCCGGATTTATCGTCTATTTTCTGTCCGACCTCTCGCTCGCACTCGGCCTATCGGGCATATTGCCCCTCTTCCTTGCGGCGTGGGCGCCATCGCTTATGGTCCTTTTTTTGGGGCTTGCGGTACTGTTCCACCTTGAGGACGGTTAAAGACCAGACGAATCGCGGGGGACTGCCATATCCTCCGGCCGCGCATGACAGAGGGGCATCAGGGGGCTGAAGCAGCACGTGACACGGGGTGGAACGAACAAAATCCGGCACGCGCTGAGTGCTGCGACCCTCCTGCCGGCAACCCTGCTGGCGGGCTTTGCTTTGGTCGCCGTCCCGGCCTCGGCCCAGGACGCGCGGCCGCAATCGGAAATCGCCAAGAACAAGAGCTTCCCGGAATCCGGCGAAGTGCTCATGCTCGCCGACGAACTCGACTATGACCGCAACGCCCGGATCGTCACGGCAAGGGGAAATGTCGAACTCGCCTATGGCGAGCGCGTCCTGATCGCCGACAAGGTCGTCTATGACGAAAACGCCGACATCGTGACCGCCGATGGCAATGTGGCGCTTCTCGATCCCGGCGGCGACGTCGCCTTTGCCGACCATATCGTTCTGCGCAACGAGATGAAGGACGGCGTCGTCACCACCCTGCGCATCCTGATGGCGAACAACGCAAAGCTCGCGGGCAACGACGTCGTCCGCAAGGACGCCAACATCACGACGCTGCACAAGGGCGTCTACAGCGCCTGCGACGTCTGCGAGGAAAAAGGCCAGACGGAACCCGTCTGGCAGATCAAGGCCTTCCGCGTTACGCACAACAAGGAAGAAAAGCAGATCGTCTACGAAGACGCGCGGATGGAACTCTTCGGCATCCCCGTCCTCTATACCCCCTATTTCTCGATGGCCGATCCGTCGGTGAAGCGCAAATCGGGCTTCCTCGCGCCGAGCTTCGCGAATTCCAACGATCTCGGAAAACAGGTCGAAACGCCGTATTTCTGGGCCATCGCCCCCGACAAGGATTTCACCTTCTCGCCGCGTTACACCTCGCGCCAGGGCATCGTCTACAAAGGCATCTATCGCGAGCTGTTCAGCAACGGCCGGATGACGCTCAACGGCAGCGGCACCTGGCCCCGGGACAAGACGCTCGGTACGCCCGGCGAGGAAAATTTCCGCGGCAGCTTTTTCGGTAACGGCAGGTTCCGTCTGAACGACCATTGGAGCTGGAGCTTCCGGAGCGAGCTCACGACGGACGAAACCTATCTGCGCAAATACGACCTTTCCGGTGCGACCGACCTCGTCAACAACCTGTCGGTCGACTACGCGAACGGCCGCAACTGGTTCACAACCGACCTCTACGCCTTCCGGGGCCTGCTCTCTTCCGACAACTACGACACGACGCCCTGGATCGCGCCGCATATGAAGGGAAGCTACACCCTTCCCTCGCAGGTGCTGGGCGGTACGCTCTCCTTTTCCGGCGATGCGCTGGTGCTGGGCCGGAACGACGGCCCGAACATGCGCCGCCTGTCCACCCAGATGGACTGGAACATGAGACGGACGACCGAGGGCGGTTTCGTCTACCGGCTGTTCGGCAATCTGCGCGGCGACGTCTATTCCGTCGAAAACATCGAGGATCCGTCGAACCCGGGCGTGACCTTCGACAACACGACCCTTTTCCGCGGCCTGCCGACGATCGGCTCCGAAGTCAGCTATCCGCTGGTGCGCAACAGCGGCGGCCTGCGCGAAGTGCTCGAACCCATCCTGCAGCTCATCTATTCGCCCGACATCGGCAATACGGTGAAGCTGCCCAACGAGGATTCGCTCAGCTTCGAGTTCGACGACACCAACCTCTTCTCCGAAAACCGGTTCCCCGGCCTCGACCAGTGGGAAACCGGCACGCGCCTGAATGCCGGTATGCGCTATTCGCTCTTCTGGGGCGAACAGGGCCGCGCCAGCGCGCTGATCGGACAGAGTTACCGCCTCGACGAAAATACGAGTTTTTCGTCTGCCAGCGGGCTTCGCAACGAACTTTCGGACGTGGTCGGCCGGATCATGCTGTCGCCGTCGTCGAACTGGCTGATCGTGCATCGCTTCCGGGTCGGCAGCGAGAGTTTCAAGCTGCGCCGCAACGAAGTGAATGCCTATGGCCGCTACGGCCCGGTGAGCGCCCAGCTCGGATATGCCTATTTCGCCGCCGACCAGTTCAGCACCTTCACGCCGCGCGAGGAACTCGTGCTGGGATCGGTCGTCCGCCTCGACGACTACTGGCGCCTGTTCGGACAGACCCGCCGCGACCTCTCCAATCACCGCGCGGTCAACAACAGCGTCGGCGTGGGATATTCGGACGAGTGCCTCGACATCTCGCTGGGATATTACCAATCCTTCACGCGCGACCGCGACATCGAGCCGGAAAATTCCTTCATACTGCGCCTGACCCTCGCGACCCTCGGGGGCATCGAGGGGTGAGGACGAGCAAGCGCCAGGATCGCCCGACGAGATTTTCATGACGATGCAACATCAAGGGGCTGTATCGCCAACCTACTGAAATCGGACAGTTTTTTCCGATTGTCGGCCAGGTTGATCGGACACTCAATTCCAGTATTCTGTGCCCGGGTTTCTGGGCCGACCATCGGACGACACGTCCGCCGTGAGAAAGCAGCCATGACGAAAGAGATTGCCGTTCGCGAGACACCTGCCTTTCGGCGGGGCGTTGCCATGCCGTTTTTCGCAAGGATTTTCGGGCTGGCCTGTCTCGTCATTCTGACGGGCGGTCTGCCTCGCGCCGCATCGGCCCAGGAGGCCGCCACTGGCGCTTCCAGAGGTTCGCTGAGCCAGGGCATCGCCGCGGTCGTGAACGACGAAGTGATTTCCAGCTACGATCTCAACCAGCGCATCAAGCTCGTATTCGCCAGTTCCGGTATTCCCGACACCCAGGAAAACCGGGACCGCATCCGGCCGCAGGTTCTCCGCAATCTGGTCGATGAGAGGCTGAAGGAACAGGAAGCCAAGCGGCTGAAGATCGATGTAAGCGAAGACGACATCAACGGGGCGTTCGAGCGGATCGCCAGCCGCTCCAACATGACGGTCGATCAGATCGGCAAGTTCCTGAAGGACAACGGCGTCGAAAAGAGCACACTGACCCAGCAGCTGCGCACCGACATTGCATGGAACAAGCTCGTGGGCCAGCAGTTCGGCGCACTGGTTTCCGTCAGCGACGGCGAAGTGCAGGAAGTACTCCAGCGGCTGCGCGATGAATCGGACAGCCCGAGCTACGATGTCGGCGAAATTCTCCTGACCTTCGACAATCCCTCGCAGGAAGCCGAGGTACGCGGCGGCGCCGAAAAGCTCATCGAGCAGATCCGCAAGGGTGCGCCCTTCCAGGCCGTGGCCCGTCAGTTCAGCCAGTCGGCCTCCGCGGCGAGCGGCGGCGATATCGGCTGGGTCCGGGCAAGCCAGCTTCCCGCACCCGTCGCCGATGTCGTCAAGGATATGCCGTCCGGCACGGTTTCCGATCCGATCCGTACCCGGAACGGTTATTACATCATCCAGCTTCGCGCGATGCGCCGCGGCTCCGGCGCCGATCCGCTGAACGACCAGTATGTGCTGATGCGCGTCTTGCTGCCGCTGACGCCCGATGCCGCGCCGCGTTTCGTCGCGCAGCGCGCCCGCGAAGCGGAAGCGTTCCGCTCAAGCGTCGACAGTTGCGAGGCCGCCCAGAAGAAGATCAACGCCTATGTCGGCGGCACGGCGGACAAGCCGCGCACGGTACTCGCCGGCCAGCTCGAGCCGCGCATGCGCAAGGCCATCTCCGGCCTTGAAACCGGCGATGTAAGCGAGCCCATCCGCTCCAATGTCGGTGTGGAAATGCTCGTCGTCTGCGGCTACAAGCCGGATGAAGGCGGCCTGCCCACGGCGGAGCAGATCGACAACAACCTCTATGAGCAGCAACTTTCCATGATGGCGCGGCGTCACCTGCGCGACCTGCGGCGCGATGCCGTCGTGGTGATGCGGTAGGATGCATGAACGCCTCCAGCGGCAGTTCGGACGACAGGCCCGCCCATGACGAAACGCCGCCGCTTGCCCTGACCATCGGGGAGCCGGCGGGCATCGGTCCGGAAATTTCTCTCAAGGCCTGGGGGCTGCGCGACCGGGAGGCCCTTCCCGCTTTTTTCGCCATTGGCGACGCGGCCTGCTATCGCGAAACGGCGAGCCGCCTCGGCGTCGACATTCCGGTCAAACGGATTTCGCAGCCGGGCGACGCCCTGTCCGTTTTCAAACATGCCTTTCCCGTGCTCGACCTTCCGCTCGCCACGGCGGCCCGGCCGGGCGAACTTGCGCCGGCGAATGCCGCCGCCGTCATCGGCGCCATCGACCTTGCCTGCGACCTTACGCTCAAGGGAGAGGCCTCGGGCATCGTGACGAGCCCCATCCACAAGCGCGTGCTTTACGAGGCGGGGTTCAAGCTGCCCGGCCATACGGAATATCTCGCCGAGCGGGTCGGCGGATCGCCGGTCATGATGCTCTCCTGCCCGGGCTTGCGCGTCGCCCTCGTCACCATCCATATGCCGCTCAAGGCCGTTGCCGAACATCTCTCGACATCGGCCATCGCGCAGACGGGCACGACGCTGGCCCACGCGCTGCGATCCGATTTCGGTATCGACGCGCCGCGCCTTGCCGTGGCGGCGCTCAACCCGCATGGCGGCGAGGAAGGCCATCTCGGGCGCGAGGAAATCGATATCATCGCCCCCGCCATCCCCCTTATCCGCGATACAGGCGCGGAGGTGACGGGGCCTCTCCCCGCCGACACGCTTTTCCATGAGCGCGCGCGCGAAAGCTATGACGCGGTTTTGTGCATGTATCACGATCAGGCCCTGATCCCGCTCAAGACCATCGACTTCGAGCGCGGCGTCAATACGACGCTCGGTCTTTCCATCGTGCGCACCTCGCCCGACCACGGAACGGCGCTCGATATCGCGGGCAAGGGTCTCGCCCATCCCGGCAGCCTCGTCGAGGCGATCCGGCAGGCGGGCGAAATCGCCTGGAACCGCAGGCGACGCACTGCCGGAGCGGGCGCATGAGCCAGGCCGTGCCGCCCGAGCTTCCGCCCATCCGCGAAGTGATGGAGCGTCACGGGCTCAGCCCCCAGAAATCGCTGGGGCAGAACTTCCTTCTCGACCTCAACCTCACGCGGCGCATCGCGCGGGCGGCCGGGTCGCTGGTCGGGCGGCAGGTGATCGAAATAGGTCCCGGCCCCGGCGGTCTCACCCGGTCGCTGCTGGAAGAAGGCGCGGAGCGCGTCATCGCGATCGAGATGGATCATCGGTGCATCCTCGCGCTGGAGGAGCTGTCGGCCGCCTATCCGGGCCGTTTGCAGATCGTCGAGGGCGATGCGCTGAAAACGGATATGCGGTCGCTTGTCGGCGGGCGGGCGCGGATCATCGCCAACCTTCCCTACAATGTGGGAACGCCGCTCCTCGTCAGATGGCTGCAGACCGAACCATGGCCGCCCTGGTACGAAACGATGACGCTGATGTTCCAGAAGGAAGTCGCTCAGCGCATCGTCGCCCCGCCCGGCAGCCGCGCCTATGGACGGCTCGGCGTCCTCGCGCAATGGCGGACCCATGCCCGCATTCTGTTCGATGTGGACCGGCGCGCCTTCACGCCGCCGCCTTCCGTCACCTCTTCGGTGGTGGAACTCATTCCGCGTCCCAAGCCGCTCGCGCCCGCCGACCCGAAAATTCTGGAGAAGGTCGTCGCCGCCGCGTTCGGACAGCGCCGCAAGATGATGCGCGCCGCGCTGAAGCCCATCGTGCGCGATCCCGTCGCGCTGCTCGAGGCGGCCCATATCGACCCGACCGTGCGCGCGGAGCAGCTTGGCGTCGAACAATTCTGTCAGCTGGCCGAAACCTTGCGTCAGCAGGCGTTTTAGCGGGCCGCCCATGTTGTGAGCGGGCCTGCGCCGTGTAAAAGTAGCGCGCAAAACAACCAGCCAGTCCAGTCGGGAGGCCATCATGAAAGCCGAAGCCATCGTCGAATACGGGGCGCCGCTCCAGGAAGTTACCCTGGACACGCCGGAACCGCAGGGAACCGAAGTCCTTGTGAAAGTGAGCCATTGCGGCGTCTGCCATTCGGACGTTCATCTGCATGACGGTTATTTCGACATGGGCGGCGGCAACAAGCTCGATGTCAGCGGCGGCCGCAAGCTGCCCTTCACGCTCGGCCATGAGATCGAAGGCGAAGTCGTCGCTGTCGGCCCGGACGCCGAAGGCGTGAAGGTGGGCGACCAGCGCGTCGTCTTCCCCTGGATCGGCTGCGGCGCCTGCGCCACCTGCAACCGCGGCGAAGAGCATCTGTGCAACAGGCCGCGCGCGCTCGGCATCACCGTGGCGGGCGGCTATGCCACGCATTGCATCGTGCCGCATCCGCGCTACCTGCTCGACTATGAAGGCGTGCAGGACGGGCTTGCCGCGACCTATATGTGCTCGGGCCTTACCGCCTACAGCGCGATGAAGAAGATCGGCGAGCTCACCGACGAAGAGCGGGTGCTGGTGGTCGGTCTCGGCGGCGTGGGCATGATGGGTCTCCAGTTCGCCAAGGCCATGTTCCCGGCCGCGCCGCTCGCGGCGGATGTGGACGAAAACAAGCTCCAGTCCGCCAAGGGGTCCGGCGCGCATGAGGTCTATAATCCGAAGGACGAAGACGCGCTGAAGAAGCTGCTCGCCGACACCGATGGCGGCGTCCCGGCCGCGGTCGATTTCGTCGGCTCGGAAGCCTCGCTGAAATTCGCGCAAGGCGCCGTGCGCAAGGGCGGCAAGGTGATCGTGGTCGGCCTGTTCGGCGGCGGCTTCTCCATGCCGATCCCGATGTTCCCCATGCGCGCCATTTCCATCGGCGGCTCCTATGTGGGCTCGCTGTCGGAAACGCATGAGATGATGGATCTGGTGAAGGCCGGCAAGATCGACCCGATCCCGGTGGCCGAGCGCCCGCTTTCGGAAGCCTCCAAATCGCTGGACGATCTGCGCGAAGGCCATGTGATGGGCCGCGTGGTGCTGAAGCCCTGACACGGCGAAAGGCCATTTGATCCAGCTCAAACGGGGCTCCGATAAACCCACAGATTAATTGTGGGTTCCGTTTGATCTGCCTCAATGAGCAGGCCCGGTTCCGGGACAAGCATGGCGTCCTCTCGTAACAGGAGGACGCCATGAATTTTTTGAAGCCTGCGGGTGCCGGTTTCTGCGCACTCACTCTCGCATTGGGCCTTTCCCTGTCCGCGCCCGCGGCCCGGGCACAGGATGACACCGGCACCGCCCCCCAGCCGGGCTACGGCATGATGAAGGGCTGGGGTCAGGGTGCCGGACAAGGCATGGGCCCCGGTATGATGGGGCAAGGCATGATGGGTCGGGGCATGATGGGCTCCGGCCAGATGGGCCAGGGCTATGGCCGCGGCATGATGGGCGGCTGCGGCATGATGGGCTCCGGCGGCGATTACGGCACCTATCTCGACGGGCGGATCGCTTTCCTCAAGGCCGAACTCAAGATCACCGCCGATCAGGAAACGGCCTGGAGCGAATATGCGGATGCGATGCGCACGAATTCGCAGACCATGGTCTCCATGCGCGGCACCATGATGCAGATGTTCCGCAATGGCGGTCAGGACCGTTCGGTGGTCGATATGCTCGATTTCCGGATCGAGGCCATGAAGGCCCGGCTGGAAACGCTGCAGGAGCTGAAGCCCGCCACCGAAAAGCTCTACAACGCCCTTTCCGACGAACAGAAGAAAACGGCCGACGACATCCTGCCGGTCATGGGCTGCATGTAGGCGGGAACCCGATAGCCGCCGTCATTGCGAGAAGCATAGCGACGAAGCAATCCACGCCCTGCCTTACGGCACTGGATGGCGTCGCTGCGCTCGCAATGACGACACTGTCGGGGAACGAGCCTCCCTAGAGTGCTTCGCGGATCTGCTTCACGAAGTTGGACAGCCCCGTCAGGCGGCTCAGGCGAAGGCGCTCGGCCCGCAGGATGGCCTGCAACTCGCCGAACGCCTTTTCCGGATCGTCATTGACGATGATGTATTCATATTCGGAATAATGGCTGATCTCGTCCGACGCCTTCGCCATGCGACGGGCGATGACCTCCTCGCTGTCCTGCGCGCGCGAGTGCAGCCGTCTTTCAAGTTCCTGCGCGGAGGGCGGCAGCACGAAAACCCTCACCAGATCGCCCTTGGCGCTTTCACTGAGCTGCTGCGTGCCCTGCCAGTCGATATCGAAAAGCACGTCGCGCCCTTCGCTCAGCGCCTCTTCCACGGGCGCCCGGGGGGTGCCGTAGTAATTGTCGAAGACCTTGGCGCTTTCAAGGAGGTCGCCCTTGTTGCGCATGATGCCGAAATCTTCCGTAGACAGAAAATAATAGTCCTTGCCGTTCACCTCGCCGGGGCGCGGGGCGCGCGTCGTGGCGGAAACCGACATGGCGATATTGGCGTCGCTGTCGAGCAGGCGGCGCGACAGCGTCGTCTTGCCCGCGCCGGACGGCGAGGACAGCACCAGCATCAGCCCCCGCCTCTTGATGTCGATCCCGCTCATGCGCTCGTCCCCCGTCACTCGATATTCTGGATCTGCTCGCGGAGCTGGTCGATCACGGCCTTCAGGTCGAGCCCGATCCGCGTCAGGCTCACATCCGCCGCCTTGGAACACAGCGTATTCGCTTCGCGATTGAATTCCTGCGTCAGGAAGTCGAGGCGGCGGCCTTTCGGGTCGGTGCCGGAAAGGAGCGCCCTCGCCTGCTCCACATGGGCGGCCAGACGGTCCAGTTCCTCGCGAATATCGGCCTTGGTCGCGAGCATCGCCGCCTCATGCGCGAGGCGATCTTCCGCGATGCCGCCATTGCCGTCGAGCAGTTCGTGAAGCTGCGCGGCCAGACGGTCGCGAATGGCCTGCGGGCTCGCGGCGGGCGCGGCGGCGGCATCCTTCGTCAGCCTTTCGATATCGTCGATCTGGGCGGAAACGAGCGCTTCGAGCTTCAGCCCCTCTTCCGCCCGTGCCATGGCGAGCGCAGAGGCCGCCTCGTCGAAGGACTTCACCAGCGCCGTTTCCAGCGCTGCCTTTTCCTCCGGGTCCGTTTCCGAGGCGTCGCCGGTTTCCAGCACGCCCCGGAGCGCCAGAATGCCTTCCGGGCGGGGCGGTTGCGTCTCATATGCGCCCTGGACTTCCTTCACCGCGTCGAGGACGACGGCCAGCGCCTCCCGGTTGAGGCGCAGCGGCGCGGGGGCCGCGCTCTGATCGATGGAAAGCGAGGCCTGGCAATTGCCGCGCTTGATATGCTTGCCCAGCGCTTCGCGCAGGCGCGGTTCCAACCCGTCGATGCCGGCGGGCAGGCGGAACCGGCAATCGAACGACTTGCCGTTCACGCTGCGCAGTTCCCAGTGCCAGCGCATATCGCCCAGCGCGCCGTCTGCGCGGGCAAAGCCTGTCATGGAGTTGAGCGACATCTGGGCCTCCGGGAATCGTGTCGGTCAGGGCCGCATCATAGCAGGCCCGACGAAAGGTATGGATCGCGCGGGCTAGTTGCCCTGCTTTCGGCGGCGTTCGCGCTCCACCTGCCGCCATTTGGCGACATTGCGGCGATGCTGCGCCAGCGTATCGGAAAAGACATGCCCCCCGGTGCCGTCGGCCACGAAATAGAGATGCCTGGTATCGGGCGGGTCGAGCACGGCGCGCAGAGAGGCCTCGCCCGGATTGCAGATCGGCGTCGGCGGCAAGCCGTCGATCACATAGGTATTGTAAGGCGTGGCCTTGGCGATTTCGCTGCGGCGAAGCGGGCGGCCCAGCGGTCCCTTGCCGCCGACCAGCCCGTAAATGATCGTCGGATCGGACTGCAGGCGCATCGGCCGTCTGAGCCGGTTCGTGAAGACGGAGGCGACCAGCGGCCGCTCTTCCGCCAGTCCCGTTTCCTTCTCCACGATGGAAGCGAGGATGACGGCGTCTTCCTTCGTTTTGACCGGAAGATCCTTCGCCCGTTCCGCCCAGAGCCTGTCGAGGAGCGCGTCATGCGCCTTTCGCATCCGCGTCACCATCTCGGCGCGGGTGGTGCCGCGGGTGAAGCTGTAGGTTTCCGGCAGCAGCGAGCCTTCCGGCGGCGTCTCGGGCAGCTTGCCCTTCAGCACCGGGTCCGCCGCGACGATCTTCATGATCTGCTCGCTGGTCAGCCCTTCCGGCAGGGTGATCCGGTGCTGGATCGATTTGCCCGCGCGCAGAATGCCGACGATCACGGCCATGCTGGCATTCGCGGGGATTTCGTATTCCCCCGCCTTCAGCGCGGCGTCCGCGCCCTGCAGCCTGACGCCGAGGCGGAAGATCATCTCGTCGGAAATGGCGCCCGCGCCTTCCAGTCGGCCTGCGATGTCGCGCACGCCGATGCCCTTGGGCAGCATCACCACCACGGGCTCGTCCGCCGGGCCCGGCGCCTCGTATTGCCATTTTCCGTAGAGAAAGAAACCGCCGGCCATCAGCACGACCAGCACGGGCAGGCCGATCAGGTGCCAGAGAACGAGCCGCATGAAGAAGCCGCGCGACGATGTCTGCGCGGCTTTTCCAGTCTCGTTCGTTTCCGGCTTGTCGGTCGGCTCGCTCAATCAGTCACCTTCTTCATGACGAGGGAGGCGTTGGTGCCGCCGAAGCCGAAGGAGTTGGAAAGCGCGTAATTCACTTCCTTGTCCACGGCCCTGTTGGGCACGAGGTCGATTTCGGTTTCGACCGCCGGATTGTCGAGATTGAGCGTCGGCGGCAGCTTGCTGTCGCGCATGGCCAGCAGGCAGAAGATCGCTTCCACCGCGCCCGCCGCGCCCAGGAGATGCCCGATGGACGATTTCGTCGAGGACATCGACACCTTGCTCACCGCATTGCCGAGCAGGCGCGAGACGGCGCCAAGCTCGATCGTGTCGGCCATGGTCGAGGTGCCGTGCGCATTCACGTAATCGAGGTCGGAGGCGGAGATGCCGGCGCGCTTCAGCGCAGCCTGCATGGAGCGGTATCCGCCATTGCCGTCCTCCGGCGGCGCGGTGATGTGATAGGCGTCGCCGGACAGGCCATAGCCGACCACTTCGCCGTAAATCTTCGCACCGCGTGCCTTGGCGTGTTCGTATTCTTCCAGCACGACCACGCCCGCGCCTTCGCCCATCACGAAGCCGTCGCGATCCTTGTCATAGGGACGCGACGCCTTGGTCGGCTCGTCGTTGAAGCTCGTGGAGAGCGCGCGGCAGGCGGCAAAGCCGGCGATGCCGAGACGGTTGATCGCCGATTCCGCGCCGCCCGCGACCATCACGTCGGCATCGTCCAGCGCGATGAGACGCGCCGCGTCGCCGATGGCGTGCGCGCCCGTCGAACAGGCGGTGACGACAGCGTGGTTCGGTCCCTTCAGCCCGTGCTGAATGGAAACGTAGCCGGAGGCGAGATTGATGAGTCGTCCGGTGATGAAGAACGGGCTCACGCGGCGCGGGCCCTTTTCCTTCAGGGTGATCGCCGTGTCGGCGATGCCTTCGAGGCCGCCGATGCCCGAGCCGATCATCGTGCCCGTGCGGCACTGATCTTCCTCGGAGGTCGGCTTCCAGTCCGCATCCTGAAGCGCCTGCGTGGCGGCGGAGACGGCATAGACGATGAATTCGTCGACGCGCTTGGCTTCCTTGGCATCCATCCAGTCGTCCGGATTGAACGCTCCTTCGCCTTCGCGCGGGATCGGCATGGCAATTTTGCAGGGAAGATCGGAAACGTCGAACTTCTCGATTTTCCGCGCACCGGACTCGCCGTTGAGAATCCGTTTCCAGGTCGTCTCGGCGCCGCATCCAAGCGGCGAGACCATGCCCACACCAGTAACGACGACACGTCTCATGCGCTTCGAACTCCCTTGCGACTTCACTCCCCCGGGGCGCGTTTGCTCGGCAAGGGCCGGAGGGGACGGAAGTCTGTATTATCCGCGGGGGCCGGTGCGGCTTCTATTGTCGCCGACCGGCCGCCACGAGAGGACTTTACGACTGGTTCGACTTCACGAACTCGATCGCATCCTTGACGGTGAGGATCTTCTCGGCGGCATCGTCCGGAATCTCCACGCCGAATTCTTCTTCAAACGCCATAACCAGCTCGACATTGTCGAGGCTGTCTGCGCCCAGGTCGTCGATGAAGCTGGCGTTCTCGGTGACCTTGTCGGCATCGACACCAAGGTGTTCGACGACGATCTTCTTCAGGCGTTCCGCGATATCTTCACTCATTCTCAAGTCCTCAGATCGTTGTTTTGACCGGCCCCGGTCCCTGGCGGTTATACCCGCTTCGGACCCCGAGGATTGCTCGCGATCGAATTCGGCAGAAAATCGTCCCCCTTCTGGCCCAGAAAAGGGCCTGGCCGCAAGCCAAATCGACGGCCTAGGTATCACATATTTCTGCCATGTACCAGATAGGGGTAATGCTGGTTACGCTAGGTTACACCCCTGAATTGCAACAGTTTTTTGGAGAACGGGGTCTCCGTCGTCAGATCATGGCCATGCCGCCGTTCACATGAAGGGTCTGGCCCGTCACGTAAGCGGCCTCGTCGCTGGCGAGATAAACCGCCGCGGAGGCGATTTCCCTGGCATCGCCCAGGCGGTCGGCGGGAATCGTCGAAAGAATTCGCGCCTTCTGGTCTTCATTCAGCGCATCCGTCATGGCCGAGCCGATGAAGCCCGGCGCAATGCAGTTCGCGGTGATATTGCGGCTGGCGACTTCCTGCGCGATCGATTTGGTCATGCCGATCATGCCCGCCTTGGAGGCCGCGTAGTTCGCCTGACCGGGATTGCCCGTCACGCCCACCACCGAGGTGATGCCGATGATGCGGCCCCAGCGGCGCTTCATCATGCCGCGCATGACGCCGCGCGAAAGGCGGAAGGCGGCGGTGAGGTTCACGCGAATGACCTCGTCCCACTCCTCGTCCTTCATGCGCATGAAAATGTTGTCGCGCGTCAGGCCCGCATTGTTGATGAGGATGTCCATGCCGCCCATGGCTTCTTCCGCCTGTTTGGGCAGCGCGTCCACGGCCTCGCCGTCGGCGAGATTGCAGGGCAGCACATGAGTGCGTTCGCCAAGCTCGGACGCCAGCCCGTCCAGCGCGTCCTTGCGCGTGCCGGAGAGCGCCACGGTCGCGCCCTGCGCGTGCAGCGCCCGGGCAATCTCGGACCCGATGCCACCCGACGCGCCGGTCACGAGCGCGCTTTTACCGGTGAGGTCGAACATTCTCTCCCCTTTCGTCTCTTTCCCTGTCTGGGCGTACTTGTCTGGGCCTATATGGGCGCTCAGAGCGTCTTCAAAAAGGTTTCGACATCGGCGGGCGTGCCGACGGCCGCCGTTTCGGCTTCCTTGGCGATGCGTTTTGCCATGCCGGTCAGCACCTTGCCCACGCCGACTTCCACAAGCTGCGTCACGCCCTGCTCCACCATATAGAGAACGCTTTCGCGCCAGCGGACCATGCCCGTCACCTGCTCCACCAACAGGTTGCGGATGGTTTCGGCATCGGCGACGCGCGAGGCGGTGACGTTCGCGACCAGCGGCACGGCGGGCGCCTGCATGGCGACCTCGGCGAGCGCGGCTTTCATCTCGTCGGCGGCGGGCTGCATCAGCGCGCAATGGAAAGGCGCGCTCACCGGCAGCAGCATGGCGCGCTTGGCGCCTTTGGTCTTGGCGATTTCGGCGGCGCGTTCGACGGCGGCCTTGGCTCCCGAGATCACGACCTGCCCCGGCGCATTGTCGTTCGCGGCCTGGCAGACCTCGCCCTGCGCGGCCTCCTCGGCCACTTCCTTCGCCACGTCGAAATCGAGGCCGAGCATGGCGGCCATCGCGCCCTCGCCCACGGGCACCGCGCGCTGCATGGCCTGGCCGCGCAGCTTCAGCAGGCGCGCGGTATCGGCGATGGTGAAAGCGCCCGCGGCGGCAAGCGCGGAATATTCGCCCAGCGAGTGACCGGCCACGAAAGAGGCCTTGTCGGCCAGCGCGAAGCCGCCTTCGGCTTCCAGCGTCTTCATGGCCGCGACGCTCACCGCCATCAGGGCGGGCTGTGCGTTTTCGGTAAGGGTGAGTTCGTCTTCCGGGCCTTCCCACATCAGCTTGGTGAGGTTCTGGCCCAGCGCGTCGTTCACTTCCTCGAAGACCTCGCGGGCGGGCGCGAAGGCCTCGGCCAGTTCCTTGCCCATGCCGACCGCCTGGGACCCCTGCCCCGGAAAGGTGAATGCGCGCGTCATCCCTGCTCCCGTCTTGTCTGTTTCCATCCGGCCTGATCGGCCGGTTTCCGCGCGATGGCGTTGCCCGAAACGGCACATCCCCCGCGAAGCGCCAAGAGATACCGGCAAAGAGACCCAAGTCAAGCAGCGCGCGGCAATTCACGGCTTGCGCGGATTGGACCGAAGGCGGCGATCGTGAGAAACTGCGTTCGTACTCTTTCGGATGAGCATTGCCCGCAAGGAGTTCCCCAGGTGAGCGATATCGACATCAAGCCCCGCCCCCGGACGAGAACCCGGACCCGACGGCCGAAGCTCCACAAGGTCATTCTGGTCAATGACGACTTCACGCCGCGCGAATTCGTGGTGAAGGTTCTTATGGGCGAGTTTCGCATCGCCGAGGCGCAGGCCCATAAAGTGATGATAACGGCGCATCGCAAGGGCTCCTGCGTCGTGTCCGTCTATCCGCAGGATGTGGCGGAAACCAAGGCGACCCGGGCGACCGAGATGGGCCGCGCACAAGGCTATCCCCTGCTTTTCACGACCGAGCCCGAGGAATAGGCCTTTCGGCCCCGAAACCCCTTGCGTTGAAACGCCTTTTTTGTATATTCCGCGCTTCCGAAGGCCCTGGTTGGAGGCTGAACGGCGCACCGGCGGATTTCCGCCGGCAGGACTGAAGAAGGTCCGGGCTCCGGTGTCTCCGCTTCTTTGGTGGTCCTTTCGAGCCTTTCTCCGCTGTCTACAGCGTATTTCCGGGGCTCAAAGGGGGCTTTGCGCCGGGGCCGGATACAAATGAGGAAGGCTCTATGGCTCTCTACGAGCATATTTTCATTGCGCGACAGGACGTGTCGCAGCAGCAGGTCGAGCAGCTGCTCGAACAGTACACCAACGTCATCAAGGAAAATGGCGGCTCGGTCGGCAAGACCGAGTATTGGGGCCTGCGCAACCTCGCCTACAAGGTGAAGAAGAACCGCAAGGGTCACTACACGCTCATGAACATCGACGCGCCGCATGCCGCGATCGCGGAGATGGAGCGTCAGATGGGCCTCAGCGACGACGTGCTTCGCTTCATGACGATCCGCGTCGAGGAACATGAAACCGAACCGTCCGCCGTCATGCAGAATCGTGGCGGCCGCGATCGCGACGACCGCCGCGGCGGCCGCGACGACCGCCGGGGCGACCGGGGTCCGCGCCGCGACGACGGCCCTCGCCGTGAAGACCGCAACGCCAATTCCGAAGGGGGTAATGCCTGATGAGCAGCGCACCGCAACGCCGGCCTTTCTTCCGCCGCCGCAAAACCTGCCCGTTCTCCGGCGCCAACGCCCCGAAGATCGACTACAAGGACACCAAGCTCCTGCAGCGTTACGTGTCCGAGCGCGGCAAGATCGTGCCGAGCCGTATCACCGCCGTATCGGCCAAGAAGCAGCGTGAACTCGCCCGTGCCATCAAGCGCGCGCGTTTCCTCGCCCTTCTGCCCTACGTGATTTCCTAAATCCCGGCTGAAGGAGACGCCAACATGCAAGTCGTACTTCTGGAACGGGTGGAAAAACTCGGTCAGATGGGTGACGTCGTCAAAGTGAAAGACGGCTTCGCCCGCAATTTCCTGCTCCCGCGCGGCAAGGCGCTGCGCGCGACGAAGGACAATCTCAAGCGTTTCGAAGAGCAGCGCGCCCAGCTCGAGGCCCGCAACCTGGAGCTTCGCAAGGAAGCCGAACAGGTCTTCGAAAAGGTCAATGGCGAGAAGTTCATCGTCATCCGTCAGGCCGGCGACACCGGCATTCTGTACGGGTCGGTCAGCACCCGCGACATCTCCGATGCGATGACGGTGGGCGGCTTCTCGACGCACCGCAATCAGGTGCAGCTCGACAAGCCGATCAAGAATCTCGGCCTGCACGACGTTCGCGTCGTCCTCCATCCTGAGGTGATCGCCACGATCAGCGTGAATGTGGCCCGTTCGGAAGAAGAAGCCGAACGCCAGGCACGCGGCGAAGACGTCACCCAGACGCAGGACGAAGACGATGAAGACGTCGAGGCCGCCGAGTTCTTCGAGGACGAAGAGCTTGCTCCGGCCGAGGAAGGCGCGGAAGAGGCCGAGGCCGAACCCGCCGATTCCGAAGAGGAAACGCCGGCAGGCTGACTTCTCTGAAGTCTTCAAAAGACCAAGGCGTCCCGGCCGAAACCGGGGCGCCTTTTTCGTTTCAATGATCTAAGTCAACGATTTGCCAAGTTACGAAGCTTTTTAGAACCACTCTTGCAAATGGCAGCGGTTTAATTTTTCATAGTTAAGCGAACGACCGGTCCACCACTCTTTGAGGGGGTACCATGCTGCTTCAGTTACTTCTCAAAATGGTCGTCAAGAAGGGGTCGCTGACCCTGATCGATGCGAACGGCAAGACGACCACATTCGGGAATGGCGAGGGAGAGACAGTCATCGTCCGAACCCATGACGGGAAAGTCGGACGGGAGATTGCGCTCAATCCCTATCTCAAACTGGGCGAAGCCTATATGGACGGTCGGCTGACCGTGGACCCGCCGCATACCGTCTACAATCTCATCGACATACTGACGAGCAGCCTGGGCAACGATTATGCGGGCCCGCTCTTTCGTATGCAGGCCCGGCTGCGCCGGCTGAAGCGGCGGATCGACCAGCACAATCCGGTCGGCAAGGCGCAGAAGAACGTCGCCCATCACTACGATCTCGACGGCGGCATCTACGATCTGTTTCTCGACGCGGACAAGCAATATTCCTGCGCCTATTTCGCGCATCCCGACATGACGCTGGAAGAGGCGCAGCTCGCCAAGAAGCGGCATATCGCGGCCAAGCTCAAGATCGAGCCGGGCATGCGCGTATTGGACATCGGCTGCGGCTGGGGCGGCATGGCGCTGACGCTGGCGGAAGAATGCGGCGCGGACGTGGTCGGCGTCACCCTCTCGAAAGAGCAGCACGCCGTCGCCACGAAGCGCGCAAGGGAGCGCGGGCTTGAGGACCGCGTGGACATCCGCCTTCAGGATTATCGCGAGCTCGACGAGCAGTTCGACCGCATCGTGTCGGTCGGCATGTTCGAGCATGTGGGCGTCGGCCATTACGCCGAATATTTCAACGCGGTGCGCAACCTGCTGACGGATGACGGCGTGGCGCTCATCCACACGATCGGCCGTCTCGACCCGCCGGGCGCCACCAATGCGTGGATCGCCAAATACATCTTCCCCGGCGGCTATATCCCCGCACTCAGCGAAATGTCGGCGGCGGTGGAAAATGCCGGCATCTTCATGACCGACATCGAAATTCTCCGCCTCCACTATGCCGAGACGCTGCGCGAATGGCGGCGGCGTTTCATGGCCCATTGGGACGAAGCCAAACGCATCTATGACGAACGCTTCTGTCGGATGTGGGAATTCTATCTGGTCGGCTCGGAAACCTCCTTCCGCAATGAAGGCATGGTCAATTTCCAGATGCAGATCTCCAAGAAGATCGACGCCCTGCCCATGACGCGCGACTACATGCTCGAAGACGAGCACAGGCTCGGTACGCCCCGGACGATGGAAAGACTGGCGGGCGACTGACAACTCGATTGCATCCGTCATCCGGAACGGGCGCCGCGCCGGAAAGCCGGACGGCGCCCTTTCCGAATCGCTTTAAGATCGTCGCTTATCCACAGCTTTGTTCACGTCTCGAAACGAGGCGTATCGCCGGATTTTGGCGCGCATTCGGGATTTGCTCACAGCCTGTGAAAAACATAGCTGTTAAGGAACTGAATCAGAGCGCTTTTTGCCCTTCTCGCAGGGCTTCCAGCGGGTGATAAGAGGGTCATGGACACGCCTCTTCACGCTTACAACGACATGCCCGACGATCCCGCCCCCGATGAGGGAGGCGCGGAATATCGTGTGCCGCCCCACAATATCGAGGCGGAGCAAGCGCTCTTGGGCGCCGTTCTGGTGAATAACGACGCCTTCGACCGGGTCGCCGCCTTCCTCGAGCCCGCGCATTTCTTCGAGGACGTTCACGGCCGGATCTTCGAGGCCATGTCGAAGCTCATCACGCAGGGCCATCTCGCCTCGCCGGTGACGCTGAAAGGCTTTTTCGAGCGCGACGAGGCGCTGTCGGAGGTCGGCGGCGCGCAATACCTTGCCCGGCTCGCGGGCGCGGCCACGACCATCATCAACGCGCAGGAATATGCGCGCACGATCTACGATCTCGCCATCCGGCGCGAGCTCATCCGCATCGGCACGGACATGCACAACCGCGCCTTCGACGCGCCGGTGGACGATGCGCCGGGCACCCAGATCATGGATGCCGAACAGTCGCTCTATCAGCTCGCCGAAAAGGGCAAATATGAAGGCGGCTTCCAGGCCTTCCACGAGTCGCTGAAGACCGCCATCGACATGGCCGCCGCCGCCTATGAGCGCGATGGCGGGCTGTCGGGCATCTCCTCGGGGCTTCGCGATCTCGACCAGCGCATGGGCGGCTTGCAGCAGTCCGACCTCATCATCCTCGCCGGCCGCCCCTCCATGGGCAAGACGGCGCTGGCCACCAACATCGCCTTCAACGCGGCCAAGAGCTACAAGGCCGTCCACCACCCCGACGGCACGGTGGAAGCCAAGGACGGCGCCATCGTCGGCTTCTTCTCGCTCGAAATGTCGTCGGAACAGCTCGCCACGCGACTGCTCGCCGAACAGTCCGGCGTGCCGTCGGAGCGCATCCGGCGCGGCCGTATCGAGGAAGACGAGTTCCACCGTCTGGTGGAGGCGAGCCGCGAATTGCAGAGCGTGCCGCTCTACATCGACGATACGGGCGGCCTCACCATTGCGACGCTGGCCGCGCGCGCAAGGCGGCTGAAGCGCCAGCGCGGCCTCGGGCTCCTCGTGATCGACTATCTCCAGCTTCTGGCGGGCTCCGGCAAGTTCGGCGACAACCGCGTGCAGGAAGTGACGCAGATCACCACCGGCCTCAAGGCGCTGGCCAAGGAACTCAATGTCCCGATCCTCGCCCTTTCCCAGCTTTCCCGTCAGGTGGAAGCGCGCGACGACAAACGGCCCCAGCTTTCGGATCTTCGCGAATCCGGCTCCATCGAGCAGGACGCCGACGTGGTGATGTTCGTCTTCCGCGAGGAATACTACGTCTCCCGCCGCGAGCCGCGCGAAGGCACGCCCGAGCATCTGGAGTGGCAGGCGGAAATGGAGCATGTCCACGGCATCGGCGAAGTCATTATCGGCAAGCAGCGCCATGGACCTACCGGCACGGTCAAACTACAGTTCCAGGCGGATGTGACGCGCTTCAGCGACCACATCGCCGATGACCACCTGCCGGAATCCATACCTTGAGAACCAAGCCCAGCGCGCCCGCTCCCGCAGATGCTCCCTTCGAGGCCGATGCGGGCGGTGTGCTCACGATCGACCTCGATGCGCTCGCCGCCAATTACCGGCGGTTTCAGGACACCGCGCCGCATGCGGAAGTGGGCGCGGTGGTCAAGGCGAATGCCTATGGGCTCGGCCTTCGGCCCGTCGCCGCCGCGCTGGCGGAGGCCGGGTGCGGCAGCTTTTTCGTCGCGGAAGCCGCCGAGGGCCGCGCAGTGCGCGAGGCGCTCAAGGGGCGCGCGGACGATGCCACCATCTATGTGCTGAACGGGCTGATGCCGGGCGCGGCGCCCGTCTTCATCGAATACGGGCTTCGTCCCTGCCTCTCCTCGCTGGCCGAAATAGAGGAATGGAAGGCCGCGACGCATCTGCCCTGCGCCATCCATTTCGATACGGGCATGAACCGGCTGGGGCTTTCCCCCGGCGAGACCGCCCGCTTCATGGCCGATAACGACTGGTCCGGCGGGCTCGACGTGGCGTTGCTGATGAGCCATCTGGCCTGTGCAGACGACCCCGCTCACGCACTCAATGCCACCCAGCGCGAGCGTTTCGCGCATATCGTGGAAACGCTTCAGCCGCGCTTTCCCCGGGCGGTCGCAAGCCTCGCCAATAGCGGCGGAGCCTTTCTCGGCACCGATTATCATTTCGACCTCATCCGGCCCGGTATCGGCCTTTACGGCGGCAATCCGTTCGCCGCGCGCGACAACCCGTTCGAGACGGTGGCGACGGCGCACGCGCGCGTGCTTCAGGTAAAAGAGGTGCCGGCCGGGGAAAGCACCGGCTATGGCGCCAGCTCGACGGCGGAGGGCGTGCGCCGGATCGCGGTACTTGCGGCGGGCTATGCGGACGGGTATTTCCGGTCCCTGAGTTTCCCTTCCCTGCCCGACCTCCGGGCCCAGGGAGGCATGGTTGCGCTGGCGGGGCGGATCGTGCCCGTTGCAGGACGTGTTTCGATGGACCTGATCGTCGCGGACATCACATCGCTGCCCGAAGGCGCCGTGTCGCGCGGCGATATGGCGGAACTGATAGGCCCCGCCGTCCCGCTCGACGAGGTGGCCCGGCGCGCGGGGACGCTCGGTTACGAAGTCCTGACATCGCTGGGCGAACGCTATCGCCGCCATTACACTCGGGGCGGTCGAATCCCGTCCGGCGTCGCGGGCAACAATAAGGGCAGGAGCGTATCTTGAATTTTCTAGCGGTTATCGGGCGGGTCGTGATTGCGACGCTCGCCGAGATCGGCAAGCTGAGCCGGTTCACCTGGGCCGCCGTCAGCCATGTGCTGCGACCGCCCTTCTTCCTGCGCATGACGCTGCAGCAGATGATGCAGATCGGCTATTTCTCGCTGCCCGTGGTGGCGCTGACCGCCTTTTTCACCGGCGGCGTGCTGGCGCTCCAGATTCATTACGGATCCAACGAATTCAATTCCGAGGCGCTCGTCGCCACGGTTGTCGCGCTCGGCATCACGCGCGAACTCGGTCCGGTCATGGGCGCGCTCATGGTGGCAGGCCGCGTCAGCGCGGCGATTGCCGCCGAACTCGGCACGATGCGCGTGACCGAACAGATCGACGCGCTGACCACGCTCTCCACCAATCCCTATAAATATCTGGTGGTGCCGCGCATCGCGGCCGCCGTCATCACCCTGCCGATCCTCGTCTTTATCGCGGATATCGTCGGCATCATGGGCGGCTATATGGTTTCGACCGCATCGCTCGACTTCAATGCGGGCGTCTATCTGAAAAACACCATCAACTACATTCACGACAATGGTATCAGCTCCGGCCTCATCAAGGCGGCCGTGTTCGGCTTCATCATTGCACTGATGGGTTGCTTCCACGGCTTCAACAGCAAGGGCGGCGCGCAGGGCGTGGGCCGCGCGACGACGAACGCGGTGGTGAGCGCTTCCATTCTGATCCTCGCAGCGAACTATGTGATGACGTCGCTGCTGTTCGCGAAGTGAGAACGGACATGGCAAACAAACCCGATCCCGACGCGAAAATCGAACTGCGCGGCGTTCACAAGCGCTTCGGCCCCAAGGTGGTCCTGGACGGTATCGACCTGACCGTGCCGAGAGGCGAGTCCCTCGTCGTCATCGGCGGTTCAGGCACCGGCAAGTCGGTCATGATCAAATCCGTTCTCGGTATCGTAAAGCCCGAGAAGGGCGAGATCTTCGTCGACGGACGCAACGTGCTGGAGATGGATCAGAGCGCGCGCGAAGACACGTTGCGCAAATTCGGCATGCTGTTTCAGGGCGCCGCGCTCTTCGACAGCCTGCCCGTCTGGGAAAACGTCGCCTTCGGCCTCATCCAGGGCCGCCGCATGAAGCGCAAGGAGGCCAAGGAGATCGCCATCGACAAGCTCTCCAAGGTGGGGCTCGGCGCGGATGTGGGCGAGCTTTATCCGGCGGAGCTTTCCGGCGGCATGCAGAAGCGCGTCGGCCTTGCCCGCGCCATCGCGGCGGATCCGGAAATCATCTTCTTCGACGAGCCGACCACCGGCCTCGACCCGATCATGGCCGATGTCATCAACGAGCTGATCGTGGACAGCGTGAAGGAGCTTGGCGCGACGACGCTTTCCATCACCCATGACATGGCGAGCGCGCGCAAGATCGCCGACAAGGTCGCCATGATCCACAAGGGCAAGATCATCTGGGCGGGCAGCGTCGAGGAAGTGGACAATAGCGGCAACGACTATGTCGACCAGTTCATCCATGGCCGCGCCGAAGGCCCCATTCAGATGGAAGTGCTGAAGCCCTGATGGCGAAGCCGCAGCGCATATTCGTCTGCCAGTCCTGCGGCGCGGTGTCCGCGCGCTGGCAGGGCCGGTGCGAGGCTTGCGGCGAATGGAACACCATCGTCGAGGAGACCGCCGACAATGCCGGTATCGGCGGCGGTCCGCAAAAGGCCGCGCGCGGCAAGGGCCGCCAGATAGAACTTGTCGCCATGAGCGGCGAAAGCGCGGACCCGCCGCGGCTCGAAAGCGCCATTGCCGAACTGGACCGCGTGCTCGGCGGCGGGCTCGTGCCCGGCTCCGCCCTGCTGGTGGGCGGCGATCCGGGCATCGGCAAATCGACCTTGCTGCTGCAGGCCATGTCCGCCCTTTCCAATCGCGGACATGACGTCGTCTATATCTCGGGCGAAGAAGCCATCGCGCAGGTGCGCATGCGCGCGCGCCGTCTGGGGCTTGCCGAAACCGATGTGCAGCTCGGCGCGGAAACCAATCTGCGCGACATCATCTCGACGCTCGAAAGCGGCCGGCCGCCCGAAGCCGTCGTCATCGACTCCATCCAGACCATGTGGACGGACAGCCTCGACAGCGCGCCCGGCACCGTAGCGCAGGTTCGCGCCAGTGCGCAGGAGCTGGTGCGTTTCGCCAAGAAGAACGGTACCGCCGTCATCCTTGTCGGCCATGTCACCAAGGAAGGCCAGATCGCCGGCCCGCGCGTGGTGGAGCATATGGTGGACGCGGTGCTCTATTTCGAAGGCGAGCGCGGCCACCAGTTCCGTATCCTGCGCGCGGTCAAAAACCGTTTCGGCCCGGCCAACGAGATCGGCGTCTTCGAGATGGGCGAGCTGGGGCTCACCGAAGTGCCCAACCCCTCCTCCCTTTTCCTCGGCGAGCGCGACGGCGGCACCAGCGGCAGCGCGGTCTTTGCCGGGATCGAGGGCACCCGGCCCGTGCTGGTGGAAATCCAGGCCCTCGTCGCCCAGAGCGCGCTCGGCACCCCGCGCCGCGCCGTGGTCGGCTGGGATTCAGGGCGCCTTTCCATGGTGCTCGCCGTGCTGGAGGCGCGCTGCGGCCTCTCGCTGGCGGGACAGGACGTCTATCTGAACGTGGCGGGCGGATTGCGAATCAACGAACCGGCGGCGGACCTCGCCGTGGCCAGCGCCCTCGTCTCGTCCATCACCGGCAACCCGCTTCCCGCCGAATGCGTCATTTTCGGCGAAATTGCGCTGTCGGGCGGCGTGCGCCCGGTCAGCCAGATGGAAGCCCGCCTGAAAGAGGCGGAAAAACTGGGATTTTCGAGCGCCATCGTGCCGGCCGGGGCCGCCCGGCCGGGGGTCGGCGGCGGGCTCAAACTCACCGGCATCGGCGATCTGGCCTCGCTGCTGGCGCATCTTGCCGTCGGCGACGGCAAAGAAGCGGACGCTGGGGACGCGTGAGTATGGTATTTTTCGGGCAAAAGACCCGAAAGAAGGCCCGCAAGAAGGAGAGTGGCTGGTGACCTGGTTCGACGGGATCGTGATCGGCGTCGTGCTGATCTCGAGTGTGCTGGCGCTGCTGCGCGGTTTCACCAATGAAATCCTCTCCATCCTCGCCTGGGTCGTGGGGGCCATTGCGGCGCTGTGGCTGTTTCCCTATCTCACGCCGATCGTACGCGATTTCATCCCCACGCCGTGGCTCGCCGCGGTGGTTTCGGCCATCCTGATCTTCTTTGCCGCCTATGCCCTCGTCGCGCTGTTCACCTCGCGCTGGTCGGATTCGCTGATGGAACTGCATGACCGGGCGGCCCTGCTGGACCGCACGCTGGGCTTCGTTTTCGGGGTGGCGCGCGGCCTTCTGATCGTCGCGGTGGCCTATCTCTTCTTTGCCTGGCTCGTACCCGATCCGGTGGACCAGCCCGGCTGGATTCGCAATGCCAAGCTCCGTCCCATGGTGGAGAGCACGGCGAGCCTGCTGTTTACCCTGGCGCCCGAGGAAACCCGCCGTCCCCGCTTCCCCGACGGCCGGGGCGGCACCACCACGCAGCCCATTCCCAAAATCCCCACGGGACGCAATTCGGGGAGCGGCAATTCTGCCGCTGACAAGACGCCCCCGCCCGGCTATAACTCCTCCGAACGCAGGGGGCTCGATCGGCTGTTCGAAAGCACGACAGGGGAGTAACGGGGGGAAGGTAACCCTTTAGCTTCTCTGGAGCGTATGTATGATTCAGCAGCACGTGTCCGAAGGATGTCTGACCGATCAGCTGACCTTCGACTTTGGTGCCGCCGGCCCGTCCGGCAAGGTCCGTCCCGGGGCCCTGAAATCCGGGACCAGCAGTGAAATACCGGGGCGTATCCTGTCTAGACAAGACGAGCATATCGGCATTGACGACGACGAGCTTCACGCAGACAAGCTGCGCGAGGAATGCGGCGTCTTCGGCATTCTGGGCAATCCGGACGCGGCGGCGCTGACGGCGCTGGGCCTCCACGCCCTTCAGCATCGCGGCCAGGAAGCGGCGGGTATCGTTTCCTATGACGGCGAACACTTCCATTCGGAGCGGCGGCTGGGTCTGGTCGGCGACCATTTCACCAGCGGCAAGGTGATCGAGCGCCTGCAGGGCGATATGGCCATCGGCCATGTGCGCTACTCCACCACGGGCGAGACGATCCTGCGCAATGTGCAGCCGCTCTTCGCCGATCTGTGGGGCGGCGGCTTCGCCATCGCCCATAACGGCAATTTCACCAACGCGATCACGCTGCGCAACGATCTGGTGCGCGCGGGCGCCATCTTCCAGTCCACCTCGGATACCGAAACGATCCTTCAGCTCGTCGCGCGCAGCCAGGAGCCGCGCACGGTCGACCGTTTCGTCGATGCGCTCTCCCATATCGAGGGCGCCTATGCGCTGGTGGTGCTGACCAACAAGAAGCTCATCGGCGCGCGCGACCCGCTGGGCATCCGGCCGCTGGTTCTCGGCATGCTGGACGGCGCGCCGATCTTCTGTTCGGAAACGGTCGCGCTCGACATTATCGGCGCGGAATTCGTGCGCGAGGTCGAGCCCGGCGAAATCGTCGTGGCGACCAAGGACGGGATCGAGTCGATCCGCCCCTTCCCGCAGCGCGAGGTTCGTCCCTGCGTCTTCGAATATATCTACTTCGCAAGGCCGGACAGCGTTGTGGGCGGCAAGAGCGTCTACAATGTCCGAAAGCGGCTCGGCGAGGAGCTTGCCCGCGAAAGCCATGTGGATGCCGACGTCGTGATCCCGGTGCCCGACAGCGGCGTCCCCGCCGCCATCGGCTATGCGGGCGAGTCGAACATTCCCTTCGAGCTCGGCATCATCCGCAACCATTATGTGGGCCGGACCTTCATCGAGCCGACGCAGCATATCCGCCAGCTCGGCGTGAAGCTGAAGCACAATGCCAATCGCGCCATCGTGGAAGGCAAACGCATCATCCTGGTGGACGACAGCGTGGTGCGCGGCACGACCTCCATCAAGATCGTGCAGATGATGTATGAGGCCGGCGCGACGGAAGTGCATTTGCGGGTCGCGAGCCCGCCCATCACCCATTCCGACTATTACGGCATCGACACGCCGGAACGCCAGCAGCTTCTGGCCGCCAATTACGATCTGGAAGGCATGCGCAACTTCATCGGCGTGGACAGCCTGGCCTTCATTTCCGTGGACGGCCTTTACCGGGCGATGGATTTCGAGGGCCGCGATCCGGAGAACCCTCAGCTTACGGACCACTGCTTCACCGGGGACTACCCCACGCCGCTGGTCGACCGCGACGGCGAGCAGAAAACGAGGCAGCTCTCGCTCCTTGCCGAAATTGCTTGAGTAGAATGATATGAGTGGACGACTTCAGGACCGCCTGGCGGTTATCACCGGCGCATCCCGTGGCATTGGCCGCGCCGTGGCGCTGGGCATGGCGGCCGAAGGGGCGCATGTCATCCTCGTCTCGCGCACCGTTGGGGCGCTTGAGGAAGTGGACGACGAAATCCGCAAGGTCGGCGGCAAGGCCACCCTCGTCCCTCTCGACATCACCGACGGCGACGCCATCGACCGGCTGGGCGCCAGCGTTTTCGAGCGCTGGGGCAAGCTCGACATCATGGTCGCCAATGCGGGCACGCTGGGCGTGCTGACGCCGCTCAGCCATCTCGACCCGAAGGACTGGGACACGACGCTCGCCCTCAACGTGACGGCGAACTGGCGCATGATCCGCTCCTTCGAGCCGCTGCTGAAGCGGTCGGATGCGGGCCGGGCGATTTTCGTCACCTCCGGCGCCGCGCATAAGTGCCGCCCCTATTGGGGCCCCTATGCCATCACCAAGGCCGCGCTCGACACGATGATGAAGACCTGGGCGGCGGAGTGCGAGAAGACCTCCATCCGCATCAATTCGATCAGCCCCGGCCCCGTCCGCACCGCCATGCGCAAGAAGGCGATGCCGGGCGAAGACCCCTCGACGCTGACGAAGCCGGCCGATCTCGTGCCGCTCTTCCTGGAGCTGGCCTCGCCGGATTGTGCGCGGCACGGCGAAATCGTCGAATACCGGAAGGTGAAGGCGGACGCCTGAGCCTGCGCTGGTTTTCGGAAACCTGATCCCAAAACACTTTTGTCATCCCGGCACTTGTTGCCGGGATCCATTGGCCCTGCGGCAAGCAGACAAAGCGAGTGGGTCCCGGGAATAAATCCCGGGACGACATCTTCTGCCGTAAGCGGTGTTGTAGCCCCACCTTTCGCATTTTGAGGTGATGATTGATTTTGCTTCCCGTTGATTGGCGGGAAGGAGTTTCTCCATGGAGGCT
>NZ_JAASQO010000017.1 GCF_011762095.1 Parvibaculum indicum
CGATAACGGGAAGGTCGCAAACTGCCGGGTCATCGAAGTTCTCGCTGACCCTCCCGGTCATCCGGAAGTGCCATCACATGCTCGAGCACGAGGATCGCGGCACCGCAGACAATCGCCGCGTCAGCGAGATTGAACGCGGGCCAATGGCGGCCCACTCTGTGCTCCTCGTCCTTGCCTGCACTCCGTATCTCGTAGTTTCGACCCCGGTGACGACTTGTTGCGACACTCGGTGGCACCGCAAGGCAGGGCGTTCCTAACAATGGGGCGATTCAACTCGAAAGGCCAGCGTTTGGACGGTTGCCATCGACGCGGCAGCAGGGCAGTTCTATCCAGTAATCGTCATCGGTCTGGTACCTGACCCGGCAGGACAGCGAAGGGGTACACGAAGGGTGGGGGACGATCTCGCCGCGCAGGAGCTGCGATACGAACGTCCCCGCACCCTGGGCAAGATAGGTCTTGTACGCCGTAACCGCGAACGTGTCAGGATCCATTCGAGACGTGAATTCATTGATCTCCAAGAGACTCTCGGACGGCCGGACATCGGTATTCGCATTCAGAACGTATCGACGAAGCTGCGGGTCCATAAGATCGAGCTGGACTGCATAAGCAATGAACTCATGCCACTCGGGCCGCAGCTTGACCGGGCCTCCCCTGACGGCTTCCCAGATCGCCATGTGCGCCAACTCGTGCCGGAGGAAGGAGCCTGCCAGCGCCGAACTCCACGGCAGCCCCCGGGGTCTCACTTGGGACTTGCGATAGAAGGTGATTTCCGCCTGTTGCCCGTCAAAATAGCCATGAACGGAGGCACGCTCCGCTGAGCGCACAATGGCGCGGTCGGCAAAGCGCAGCGTGATCCTGGGCGTCACTTCGATCCCAATGCCTCGGAAATACGCAACGATGTCGGCCAACGCCCCGCATGCCTCAGCTAGCTCGGCGGGATCGCCGTAGAGGACAGTGACACCTTGGTTGCCGCAATTACCCTGCGGCTCGGCCCGGGCGCCATTTAGCGCAAAGCCCCCGCTCACCCCCGCTCCTAACAGCAACAATGCAAGGATCGTCTGACGGTCAACCATCACCACCTTCTATGTTGTGCGGGTCGCTGACATGCTGGAATCGCCGCTGAGCGGAGACGTGCCCCGGCAAGGATCGGTGCCGAAGAGCTGACATCCCACGCACCGCCCATGAGCGATGACGAGGCGAAAAACCGCTCGGGGAACGTTTCGGCATCACGATGAGCAGCTTCCCCGGTAGAGCGAAATCGATCCACTGAGCGTTGGAATGACGATCGTCTCCTCCACGTGCCGGAACCCGGCTGAGTGCATAAGGTCCGGCAGCACTCCTCGGGCGTTCGGTTCAGTATTCGCGCATCCGTCGAGGTTCTGAATGACGCCTCTGAAGAGAGCCCGCATGAGCGGCGTACGCTGCAAGCCATAATCCGCAATGTGAATCTCGCCACCGACCCCAAGCGCCGCGTGCATGGCGGCGAGTGCAGCCACTTTCTCTTCCATCGGCACTTGATGGAAAACGAGGCTCGACACGACCTTTGTCGGCTGCCGTCCCTCTAGCAACTCAGCCACTTGCCGCGCGAAACCGACGTGCAGCTCGACCGCAAGGCCAGCGGCGGCGACTCTCTTCCGCGCAAGCGTCAACACTGCGGGGTCGGGATCAATCCCTACGAGCTGGGCGGACGCTGCAGCCTTCCCCAAGCGCACGAGAAGCGACCCGGTGCCGCAGCCAACATCGACGATCACGTCACCAGGGCTTGGATGGACCTGCGCGATGAGCACGGTCCTCCATCGGTGCTCGCGTGTGAGCGCGGCTACCCCGAAGTCGTAAAAGGGGGTGAGCCAATGATGCCCGGCGGCGGGCGTGTAGGTCAGGTCAGACTGCACGGGCATTGTCTTCGTTTCTCGCAATCCTACATCCTGTAGCGACTACAGATTCAAGCTTAAATCGTCGCGGAGGCCAATGATCCTGCTGCAACCACAATAACGCTGATCCCGTGCCGTGCCATAGCCGCTAGCGCTGGCTGCCCGGCCCGGGTCTCGACGGACTCACCGGCCCCACCAAGCCGGTTGCGCAACTGCTAATCGCTCCAAGCGATAGCGTCAGGTCTCCAGCACCGCGCTTCTGCGATTGAGCCAGAAACCCCCAACCAGAATTGCCAGGACGACCAGTTGGGCTAGCACTGTCTCGGTTGTAGGGAACAGCCCAAGCATCTGGATGCGCGGTACGCCCGTGAGCGGTACGACTCCCAAGATTCCTGCCTCCTGCAGACCCGCTACGCCCTTTCCAGCGAGAACGATGGCCAGGATCGCGATGAGAATGGCGCTCCACGAAAAGAACTGGGTGATCGGTAAGCGGGTGCCGTATCGGAGCATGATCCAGGCCAGCACGGCGAGCAACGCAGCCCGCCGCAGTCGCGCCGCCAAGCATTGCTAAGCCGTTTCCTTGGGCCCAGAGCGCGGCATAGAAAAGGATGGTTTCGAACACTTCCCGATAGACGACGACAAAAGCCAGCAGGAAGAGGAACCAACCCGAACGTCTAGACAGAGCGTGCGCCATCTTCTCTTTGACGTAGCGCTGCCATGCCTCCGCGTTGCTTTTCCCGTGCATTCAGATCCCAACCGTAAGCAGGATGATCGCAGCGAATAGCGAGCCGAAACCCTCGGTAAGCTCCCGTGAAGCCCCGCTGATACCGATGAAGTATGTGGCGATGAACCAGCTGGCCACGCCAGCCGCAAGCGCCGCCACCCATCCGCCATGTACGAAGCCGAGCATTTCGGTTCGCTCTGTTTTTCGGAGGAAGGCGATCATCGCGATCACGATCAGCAACGCCTCAAGCCCCTCACGCAGCAGGACGCCGAACGCGCCGGCGAAGCTTGATGCACTGCTTGCCTTTTCCGGCGCGAGCGCAGCCTCAGCTTCGCCGAATAGGCTTCCGAGCTCCTGATTGGCGGCCTGGACTTCAGCGAGCGGGCGCGCCTTGGCAATCGCTGCCCGAAGCGCGCCCATTGCTTGCTCGATCCTCGCCATCAGCTCCGGATCGCGAGCCGCGAGCATCGGCTCCACGGGCTCAAATCCATCAAGATAGGCGGACAACGCGAGGTCAGTGGCGGCCTGCCGATTCCCAGCCGCGTAGGCTTTGAGGCTTGCCTCGAGACGTTCGCGCGTGAGCGCGAGCGAACCATTGGCGTGGGCTGTCACCGAGTCTGAATGCCGGCGCAGATAGGCAGTCACGGCGTCAGCTTTGCCGGCACCAATTTCGGCGGCAAGCGACGCTGGCGTCGCGCCGACGAATGCCGCCAGATTGGGATATCTCTGGCGGAGTGACGCATCATGGCGCCATAGCCTCTGACCACGTCCAGTCTCGGAAGCCGGGTAGGCGAAGGTGCCGGCGTAGAACGCGAGCGCCCAGCGATCTTCGTCAGAAAGGGAATCGAAGCCGGCCATTACCGTGCCGTCGAGGCCTTGGGTGATTACCTGATAAAGGCCGAACAAACTGCGCTGATCAGCGCGCACAT
Source organism: Parvibaculum indicum (assembly GCF_011762095.1). GTDB lineage: Bacteria > Pseudomonadota > Alphaproteobacteria > Parvibaculales > Parvibaculaceae > Parvibaculum > Parvibaculum indicum. The sequence continues at coordinate 3,525 of NZ_JAASQO010000017.1, forward strand.
TGTCGCTGAATGCGATCGGCGGCGGATCAAGCCCCACCGAACCCGGGCCGTGTCCATCGCCCGTTGCGCCGTGACAGCTCGCACAATTCTGGGCGTAGAGCGCAGCCCCGCGCGCAAGGTCTGGCGGCGCCGTCGGCGCGAGCGGCACGGGATAGGCAGCGAGCAGCGCGGACGCAAGCGCCTTAGATTGTGCGGCGACTTCAGCTGGCGGCGCCTTGGCTGAGATCGCCGTGCGCAACGCCCTCGTCTGGCGCAACAGGTCCGCCTTGCCACTCTTTTCGGGCAAAGATCCGAGCCTGGTTTCTACCTGGCCCGCGAACTCCACCATCTCCGCATATTCGGCCTCACTGCTAACGCGCCCGCCAGAGACCGCACCGGCGTAGTCGACGGCAATATAGTCAAGCAGCCGCCACACGGTCTGGACTTCCGTGTCGCTCGCAATCGCCTGATTCGGCGCGATTTGCGATAGAATAGCGGAAAGCAGCAGTACGAACGTGTAACGACACGCCTTTCCAACAGCGCTCATGCGGGGGCGAACAGGACCATGGAACAGGTGCATCTACGAGCCTCTAGTTGAGAATCGTTCGCGCAGTAATCCTGTAGTCCCCACAGGATCAAGCCACAACGCACCTTGTCGCGCGATTAAGTGGCTGGATAGACTCTGCTGTTGCCATTGACATCGGAGCCGCGGGCTTGAAAATTCGGATCAAGCCACCTCGCGATGGTTGGTCAGCTCGATAGAGTCCCTAGCCCACCTTGATGAGCAGACCCTCGTCGCACATCCGGCTCAGCTAACTGCGTGGAACTCGATATCCGTCAGGTCGCGCGCTCGAACGGGTACCCTCTCGAGAGCGAAAGCGTTCTCGCGCGGCTTCTGACATTGGCTGTCATGATGATCGGCTTTTGGATATACGAATTGGAAGCCTGCCGGCGGTCACTGACCGCTTGTGTCGCTCACCAGCAGACTGAGGTTTCATCGCATGCGCGCGAACATTGCAGAATGTCAGTCGCCGGAGGCATTCTAACCAAAACGGCCCCTAAGGGCCGTTCTTAACTACTTGATTTTCAGGCAAAAGGTTGGCGCACCCGACAGGATTCGAACCTGTGGCCTCCACCTTCGGAGGGTGGCGCTCTATCCAGCTGAGCTACGGGTGCATTGCAATCTTCGCCTAGCCCGACAGACCTTTGAGGGTCAACGGATTCGGCAATTCTCAATCAGATGGCCTCGGTCGGATTGGTCTGACAGACACCGGACGCTTCCTCACACCACCTTATCCGTCACCTCGCTATCGCACGCCCCAAGGTGCTTACGCGATGCTTACGTGGCCATCTTCGGTTTTCGGCGATCATTCGTGATCCGCATAAACTCTTGTTTCTCCTTACTTTTCTGTTTCCATTCGCATTACAAACAGCTTGACACGAGCCTTCGGAGGGCAGCGCTCTATCCAGCTGAGCTACGGGTGCCCGGTATGAACCGGCGGGCCGGGAACGGCCCGGGGGCGCGCTATATGCCCCGGAATGCGCGGCGGAAGATAGCCCAAAACCCCGGAGGGTACAATGAAATGCCGGGGAAATACCGGGGAAAAGCGGAGGAAAATGCGCGCGGGGAGGCCGGGAAACGATCGCCGGCGCGCCCGCCTCGATCCGCTTTCGCTTGTCGGGCCGGCTTGCGAGTGTGGTAGAAGGGAGGCGGGCGAAGGTGGGCGCTTCCGGTCATGGCGAAAGACGATGGCCGCGCTGACTCTCCCCTCATGATGCGTCGGAAGAAAGTCAGTGTCCCATGTCCGAGCCGATCCGGCTGGCCCCCTTCGATGTCTTTGTCGACCCCTTGCTGGGCTTCCATGACCGCCGCCTGCGCGAGATGCAGGCCTATTGGGACGGCAAGCGGCAGGGCCGGACCATGCCGGCGCGTGCCGATGTGAGCCCGGCGGAAATCGTTTCCCACCTGCCGAGCGTCTTCCTGGTGAACACGGCGTCGCCCATGCTGAACCCCGAGGATTTCACGGTCCGGCTGATGGGAACGGCGCTGAACGAATTGTTCGAGCAGGATTTCACGGGACGAAGTTTTGCCGAGGTGTTGTCGGCCAAGCCCTCCTCGGCCTTTTGCAAGCTCTTCGGCATCGTTGCGCAATTGCGCCGCCCCATCCGCGTCTACGGCCATGCCCGGTTTGCGCCGGGCGGCGCGGTGACGGAGATCGAAGGCGTGCTGCTGCCGCTCTCCGGGCAGGATGGCGGCGACACGGTGGGCCTCGTCATGGGCGAGCTGGTGAAACGCGCCTCCTCCGGGCGGTAGGGATCGGCGCCGCCGCGCCCGGCAGGGCGGTCAGCTTGCGGCGTTGTGCGCGCCGGAGGTGAGCTGCAGGAACACATCCTCCAGATCCGATTCCTCGGTCGCGATATCCGCGATCTCCAGCCCCTCCGCGGAAAGCTGGGCGAGGATCGACATGGCGCTCACTTCGGCCGGGTTGTACTGGATGTCGAGCGAGCCGTCGGGGCGGAGCGTCGCCTTCATCTCTTCCAGCGCGGCGGGAAGCTGCGTCAGGGGCGCGGCGGCGCGCACGATGAGACGCTTTTCGCTGATTCGCGACAGAAGCGTCTGCGTCGGCTCGCAGGCCACCACCTCGCCGTGATTGATGATGGCGATCCGGTCGCAAAGCGACTGCGCCTCTTCCAGGTAATGCGTGGTGAGCACGATGGTCGTACCCTGCGCATGCAATGCCTGCACATAGTCCCAGAGCTGCTTGCGGAGTTCGATGTCGACGCCCGCCGTCGGCTCGTCGAGGATGAGCACGGGCGGATTGTGCACCATCGCCTTGGCAACGAGGAGCCGCCGCCGCATCCCGCCCGACAGGGTGCGCGCATAGGCATGCGCCTTGTCGTCGAGCCCCATGGCTTCCAGGATTTCCATGGTGCGCCGTTCCGACTTCGGCACGCCGTAAAGCCCGGCCTGCATTTCAAGAGCTTCCGCCGGCGTGAAGAAGGGGTCGATATTGAGTTCCTGCGGTACGACGCCGATGGAGGCGCGGGCGCTGCGCGGATTGACGTCGGTATCGAAGCCCCAGATCGAGGCCGAGCCGGAGGTCTTGATGACGAGACCGGCGAGAATGTTGATGAAGGTCGATTTGCCTGCGCCATTGGGGCCCAGCAGGCCGAAAATGGAGCCGCGCGGAATGTCGAGGTCGATGCCCTTCAGCGCTTCCTTGGCGGGCTGCCCGCCCGACGCCTTGTAGACCTTGCGCAAGGCCCGCGCCGAAATGGCCGATACGGGTCCGCTGTCGCTTTCCTCGCGGGGAAGGCGGCTTTCTAGCGCATTCTCGGTTTCGGCGAGCGTGTCGGCCATGGCGGGACCTCTCTTGTTTTTCTGCCGCTTCCGGAAACGCGGGCGGGGCGGTGGCCCGCTCAGGCGAAAGCGTTATATTGGCGGGCCCGATACCGGCGGGGCCGGTATCGTCGTACCGGGGCCGCGGATAATGGCACGGGCCCCCCTTAGATAGGAAGGCAGACGTCTGTGGCAAGCGGCAAGAAGGCGAGCGGGAAGAAGGAAGAGGCCGGGGACGGGGCGGAAAAGCGCCCCATCGGCAAGGGCGACCACCTCTTTCTGGTGGACGGCTCGGGCTATCTTTTCCGCGCCTATCACGCGTTGCCGCCGCTGACGCGCAAATCCGACGGGCTGCCGGTGGGCGCCGTCTCCGGCTTCTGCAACATGCTTTACAAGCTGCTGGAGGATACGAAGGACGAATTCGACCCCAGCCATCTCGCGGTTATTTTCGACGCCTCCGGCAAGACCTTCCGCAACGACATCTATCCCGATTACAAGGCGAACCGGCCCGAGCCGCCCGAAGACCTGAAACCGCAATTCGCGCTGGTGCGCGACGCGGTGCGCGCCTTCTCCGTGCCCTGCATCGAGATGATGGGCTATGAGGCGGACGATCTCATCGCCACCTATGCGCGGCTGGCCGCGGAAGCGGGCGCGAAGGTGACCATCGTGTCGTCCGACAAGGACCTGATGCAGCTCGTCACCGACCGGGTGGACATGCTGGACACGATGAAGCTGAAATCGATTTCCCACGATCAGGTGGTCGAGAAATTCGGCGTGCCGCCCGAAAAGGTCGTCGACGTGCAGGCGCTGGCGGGCGATTCGGTCGACAATGTGCCGGGCGTACCCGGTATCGGCATCAAGACGGCGGCCCAGCTCATCGAGGAATATGGCGATCTCGAAACGCTTCTGTCGAAAGCCGAAGAGATCAAGCAGAAGAAGCGCCGCGAGAACCTGATCGAATTCGCCGAACAGGCGCGCATCTCGCGGCAACTTGTCGAACTCGACCAGGATGTGCCGATCGACGTGCCGCTGGACGAGATGGGCGCGCACGATCCCGAGCCGGAAAAACTGATCGCCTTCCTGAAGGACATGGAGTTTTCCACGCTGACGCGCCGCGTGGGCGAGCGCTTCAATGTGGATGCCGACGAGGTCGAGCCCGCGGGCGAACACCCCGCGCAGAAGAAGAAAGCGGCGACGGAAGAAAAGAAATCCGCGCGGACGAAGGAAGGCGGTGCGCCGGGCGCAACGCCCAAGGGCATCGATGCCGACTTCGACGCCGCGGCCTATGAAACCGTGACCACGCTCGACGCGCTCCAGGTCTGGATCGACAAGGCGATGGACCAGGGTTTCATTGCCGTCGACACGGAAACGGATTCGCTCGACGAGATGCAGGCGCGGCTTGTGGGCGTGTCGTTGGCGACCGCGCCGGGCGAGGCCTGCTACATCCCGCTGCTGCACGGCAAGGCGAGCGATGGCGGGCTCGATTTCGAGGGCGGCGACCCGGTCGACCAGCTCGATCGGAAAGAGGCGCTGAAAGCGCTGAAGCCCATGCTGGAAGATCCGTCCGTCCTCAAGATCGGCCAGAACCTCAAATACGACATGGTGGTGCTGGCGCGTCACGGCGTGGAGGTCGGCCCCATCGACGACACCATGCATATGTCCTACGCGCTGGATGCGGGGCTTCACGGGCACGGCATGGACGAGCTTGCAAACATCCATCTCAGCCACAACTGCATTCCCTTTTCCGAAGTCGCGGGCAAGGGCAAGAAGCAGATCACCTTCGACCGGGTGCCGGTGGACAAGGCGACCGAATATGCGGCGGAAGACGCCGACGTCACGCTGCGCCTCTGGATGCTGCTGAAACCGCGTCTCACCGGCGAGCGCCGCATGACGGTCTATGAAACGCTGGAGCGGCCGCTCGTGCCCGTGGTGGTGGGCATGGAGCGCGCGGGCGTGAAGGTGGACAAGACGGTGCTGGCGCGGCTTTCCGCCGGCTTCGCGCAGAAGATGGCGCAATATGAGGACGAGATTTACGAACTGGCGGGCGAGAAGTTCAACATCGCCTCGCCCAAGCAGCTCGGCGAAATCCTGTTCGACAAGATGAGCCTGGAAGGCGGGCGCAAGACCAAGACGGGCGCCTGGTCCACCGATGCCGACACGCTGGAAACGCTGGCCGCGCAAGGCCACGACCTGCCGCAGCGCGTGCTGGACTGGCGCGGGCTTTCAAAGCTCAAAAGCACCTATACCGATGCGCTGCCCGGCTATATCGATCCGGAAACGGGCCGTGTCCATACGAGCTATTCGATGGCCGCGACCTCCACGGGGCGTCTGGCTTCCTCCGACCCGAACTTGCAGAACATCCCGGTACGGACGGAAGACGGGCGACAGATCCGGACGGCGTTTGTGGCGGAGAAGGGCAACAAGCTCATTTCCGCCGACTACAGCCAGATCGAACTGCGGCTGCTTGCGCATATCGCCGACATCGAGGCGCTGAAGAAAGCCTTTGCCGACGGGCTCGACATTCACGCGATGACGGCGAGCGAGATTTTCGATACGCCGATCAAGGGCATGGACCCGGCGGTGCGCCGCCGCGCCAAGGCGATCAATTTCGGTATCATCTACGGTATTTCCGCTTTCGGACTCGCGAACCAGCTCGGCATTTCGCGGGGCGAGGCGGGCGACTATATCGACCGCTATTTCAAGCGCTTTCCCGGGATCAGGGATTACATGGAAAGCACGAAGGAATTCGTGCGCGAGAACGGCTATGTCGAAACCATTTTCGGCCGCCGCGTGCACCTGCCGGGCATCAAGTCGAAAAGCCAGGCGGAAAAGAGCTTCGTGGAACGCGCCGCGATCAATGCGCCCATTCAGGGCTCGGCGGCCGACATCATCCGTCGCGCCATGATCCGCATGCCGGACGCGCTGGAAAAGGCGAAGCTGAAAGCGCGGATGCTCCTGCAGGTGCATGACGAACTGATTTTCGAAGCGCCCTCCGGCGAGGCGGGCAAAACGGAAAAGAAAGTCGCGGAGGTGATGTCCGCCGCCGCGGAACCGGCCGTGAAACTCACGGTCCCGCTCGACGTCGAGGCGCGCGCCGCCGACAACTGGAACGATGCGCATTGATCTGGGCGCATTGATCTGACGCATTCCGGAGAATTGGCATTTCTGCCATGCTCTCCCCATATTCGGGAGTATGCTCTCTCAGCCGGAATACTGAAACATCAGGAGGCCAGCCGATGGGTGACAAGGACAAGAAGGATCTCGACAAGGCCGTCGAGGGCAGTTTTCCTGCCTCCGACCCGGCCGGGCTGACGCCGAAGGGCGGCAAGGACGCCGAAGCGGATGCAAAGGAGGCGGAGGAAAAAGCCCGCCGCAAGCATGACGACGACATGGTGGACGAAGCGTCCGAAGAAAGTTTCCCGGCGTCCGATCCGCCCTCCTGGACGCCGACGCATACGGGCGACGGCCACGGCAACAGCAAGAGCAAAAGCTAGCGTCTTTCAGTCCGCGCCGGATTGCATCGTGCCGGTTTCGGCCAGCGCGCGGTGCCAGGAGAGGGCTTCCTCGATCACATGCGGCGTGTGCCCGCCCCGCGAAACGGCGCGTTCGTAATAGTCCGCAAGCCGGTCCCGGTAATCGGGATGCGCGCAATTTTCGATGATGAGTTTCGCGCGTTCGCGCGGCGCAAGGCCGCGCAGATCGGCAAGCCCCTGCTCGGTGATCAGGATGCCGACATCGTGTTCGGTATGATCCACATGGCTCACCATCGGAACGACGCTCGACACCTTGCCTTCCTTGGCGATGGATTTGGTGACGAAGATCGAGAGGAAGCCGTTCCGCGCGAAATCGCCCGACCCGCCGATCCCGTTCATCATCTGCGTGCCGCCGACATGGGTCGAGTTCACATTGCCGTAAATGTCGAATTCGAGCGCCGTATTGATGCAGAGCACGCCGAGGCGGCGCACCACTTCCGGATGATTGCTGATTTCCTGCGGGCGCAGCAGAAGTTTCGGCTTGTAGGCGCCGATATTGGCGATCACCTCGTCATGCTTTTCCCTGGACAGCGTGATGGACGAGCCCGAGGCGAAAAGGAGCTTGCCGGAATCGAAGAGGTCGAAGGTCGAATCCTGCAACACCTCCGAATACATGGTCAGGTCGTGAAAGGGCGATGAGATGAGCCCGTGAAGCACCGCATTGGCGACGGAGCCGATGCCGGCCTGCAGCGGGCGAAGGTCGGTGCCCATGCGGCCCTGTTTCACCTCGTGATGCAGCAAGTCGATCAGATGCCCGGCAATGGCGCGCGTTCCGTCGTCCGGCGGCGATATTCTGGCGGAACTGTCGAGCTTCTCGGTGATGACGATGCCCGCGATCTTTTCCGGCGGGATGGGGATATAGGGCAGCCCGGCGCGGCTATGCGGGGCGACCACCGGGATGGGATCGCGATGCGGCCGTCGGGTCGGGATGTAGATGTCGTGGATGCCTTCCAGCAGCAAGGGCTGGGTGAGGTTGATCTCGACGATGACCTTCGGCGCCAGAATGGCGAAGCTCGCCGAATTGCCGACCGATGTGGTGGGCACGATGCCGCCTTCCTCGGTGATGGCGGCGGCTTCCACGATGGCGATATCGACCGGCGGAAGCTGGTGCGTGCGCAGCATCTCCACCGTCTGGGAGAGATGCTGGTCGACGAACATCACCTCGCCCGCATTGATGGATTTGCGCAGGCCCGGATCGGACTGGAACGGCATGCGCCGCTTCAGCACATGCGCCTCGGCCAGGGTCTTGTCGAGATCGTTGCCGAGCGAAGCCCCCGTCAGAAGGGTGATCTGCAAAGGGTCCGTTTGCGCGCGCGCCGCCAGCGCCATCGGCACCGCTTTCGCCTCGCCCGCGCGGGTGAAGCCGCTCATGCCGACGGTCATGCCGTCCCTGATGAAAGAGGCGGCTTCCTCCGCCGTGATGATCTTGTCCCTCAACCCCCCGTGACGAATCCGGTCGCGATACATTTGTTACTCGTTTGACTGCTGTTACTCGTTCGACTGCGATCAAAGAAAAAGCCCGGAGACCTTGCGACCTCCGGGCTGGATCATAGCGGCCAATCTGCCGTTTCTGTTATTCGGCGGCCTTCGCGGCGTTCGGCGCGGCGTCGCGCACGTCCGGATCGACGTGATCCTCGAACTTCGCGAAGTTGGAGACGAACATGCCGACAAGCTTCTGGGCCTGCACGTCATAGGCGGTCTTGTCGGACCAGGTGCCGCGCGGGTCCATGATGGAGTTGTCCACGCCCGGCACGGAGACCGGCACTTCAAAGCCGAAATTCGGATCGATGCGGAACTCGGCATTGTTGAGCGAGCCGTCCAGCGCCGCGGCGAGAAGCGCGCGGGTCGCCTTGATCGGCATGCGGTTGCCGACGCCATAGGCGCCGCCCGTCCAGCCGGTGTTCACCAGCCAGCAGGTCACGCCATGCTCGGCGATGAGATCGCGCAGCAGGTTGCCATAGGCGGTGGGGTGGCGCGACATGAAGGGCGCACCGAAGCAGGTGGAGAAGGTCGCTTCCGGCTCGGTCACGCCCTTTTCGGTGCCCGCGACCTTCGCGGTGTAGCCGGAGAGGAAGTGATACATGGCCTGGCTCGGCGTCATGCGCGCGATGGGCGGCAGTACGCCGAAGGCATCGGCCGTCAGCATGATGATGTTCTTGGGATGGCCGCCCGTGCCCGTCTCGCTCGCATTCGGAATGAAGGAGAGCGGATAGGCGCCGCGGGAGTTCTCGGCCAGCGCCGCGCTGTCGAGGTCGAGCTCGCGGCTGTCCTCGTCCATCACGACGTTTTCCAGCACCGTGCCGAAACGCTGCGTGGTGGCGTAGATTTCCGGTTCGGCTTCCGCGGAGAGCTTGATCATCTTCGCATAGCAGCCGCCTTCGAAGTTGAAGACGCCGTTTTCCGACCAGCCATGCTCGTCGTCGCCGATCAGCGTGCGGCTGGCTTCGGCCGAGAGCGTCGTCTTGCCGGTGCCGGACAGGCCGAAGAAGATCGCCGTGTCGCCCGCCGGGCCGATATTGGCCGAGCAGTGCATCGGCATCACGCGCTTGGGCGGCAGCTCGTAGTTGAGCATGGAGAAGACCGACTTCTTGATTTCGCCGGCATAGGAGGTGCCGCCGATGAGCACGATCCGCTTGTCGAAATTGCAGGCGATCACCGTGCCGGTGCGGCAGCCGTATTTTTCCGGATCCGCTTCAAAGCTCGGCAGGTCGATGATGGTGAACTGGGGAGAGAAGCTGTCCAGTTCTTCCGGCGTCGCCTCGATGAGCAGGTTCTGGATGAAGAGAGAGTGCCAGGCATATTCCGTGTAGACGCGGGTGGCGAGGCGGTGGGTCTTGTCGGCGCCGCCGAAAAGATCCTGGATGAAGAGTTCCTTGCCTTCCGCATGCTTCAGCATGTCGGCATGGAGCGCGTCGAAGGCTTCCGGCGTCATCGCCTTGTTGTTGTCCCACCAGACCGTGTTTTCGGTCTCGCTGTCGCGGACGATGAACTTGTCCTGCGCCGAGCGGCCCGTATGCACGCCCGTCTTCACGACGAAGGGGCCGTTGGCGGCGATCTCACCTTCGCCGCGGCGCACGCCTTCTTCGTAAAGGGCGGCGGGACGGTAGTTCCAGTGAGCGGCGGCGAGATTTTTGAAGCCGCTTTTGTCGACGCCGAACTTGCTGATATGGGGCCCGGTCTGTTTCACGCTTCTCTCCTCGTGGTCCTGGGCGGCCCCTTCGGGCCGTATCCTTGATTAAGTCTGACTGCCGCATTCCGCCGCCGCATGCGGCCAGGATCGGAAATTTATCACCGTCGCGCGGCTTTGGCAGGGCAGAGCGCCAAAATGGCGTAAATTCGCCAAAAACAAGCAAATATGAGCCTTTGCGGGCCCGCAGGGCCCGCCGGCTCCTGAATTTCGGCGCCAACATAGTGGGCAGCCCTGCCCCGCGCAACAGCTTTGCGAACAGTTTGCAGGACATGCGGCGATGCGTCCCTCGCCGCGTGGCCGGGACGCGGCGCGCATGCGGTGCTCCGCGGTCCCCGGATGAGCTCTTCATGGCCAGTCCGGTGCCGGGTGCATATAATGCGGCCACATTTTGGGCCAAAAGCGACCCTAAGCCTCCATGTCTGCCGGGGGGCGACGCGGAAAACAGGGTACATAAGGATGCCGGAAGGCCCAAACGAACAGAGCCAAAGGGAACGGGCAAATATGCCAACCATCGCGCTGGTTGACGACGACCGGAATATTCTGACCTCGGTGAGCATGGCGCTCGAGGCCGAGGGCTATCATGTCCAGACCTATACCGACGGCGCCGCGGCGCTGGCCGGGCTCGGCGCCAATCCGCCCGATGTCGCGGTGTTCGATATCAAGATGCCGCGCATGGACGGGATGGAGCTGCTGCGGCGCCTGCGCCAGAAATCCGACATGCCGGTGATCTTTCTGACCTCCAAGGACGACGAGATCGACGAGCTGTTCGGTCTCAAGATGGGGGCCGACGACTACATCAAGAAACCGTTCTCCCAGCGCCTGCTGGTGGAGCGCGTCAAGGCGGTGTTGCGCCGGGCGCAGAACACCAAGGGCGAGGCCGCGGCCGGCGGCGAGAGCGAGGCGGCGGCGGTGCTGGAACGCGGCAAGCTGCTGCTCGATCCCGACCGCCATGCCTGCACCTGGGACGGCGAAGCGGTGGTCCTCACCGTGACGGAGTTTCTGATCCTGCAATCGCTGGCGCAGCGCCCCGGCTATGTGAAAAGCCGCGATGCGCTGATGGACGCCGCCTATGACGACCAGGTCTATGTGGACGATCGCACCATCGACAGCCACATCAAGCGGCTGCGCAAGAAGTTCAAGGAAGTCGACAAGGAGTTCGACGCGATCGAAACCCTCTATGGTGTCGGCTACCGCTACCGGGAGGCCTGAGGCCCGGCTTTCGGCACGGTCGCCGAAGCCCGTTGAACGCATGGCAAATGGCAAGTGTGAGCGAGGACGAGCTGTCGGATAGGGGCCAACCGGATGCGGAGGATCCGCTGTCCGACGCGCGGGATTCGGCGAAAGGCGGCGCGGAGGCGCCGGCTCGCGGCTTGCCGCTTCGCCTGCTCGCGCTGACAGGGCACATCTGGAGCCGCTTTCGCAGCTTTCTCGTCCGGGGCCGTTTTTCCAGCCTGACGCGCCGCATCGTCGTCTTCAACGTCGTCGCCCTCATCGTGATGGTGGCGGGCATCCTCTATATCAACCAGTTCCGCGAAGGGCTCATCGACGCCCGACGGCAGAGCCTGCTGACCCAGGCCGAGATCATCGCCGGCGCCCTGGCGCAGGGCGCGACCGAGGCGCCGAAGGCCACGGTCATCGATCCGCTGGACGGCGTTTTCGGCAATGCCGGCGAGGGCGAGCGGAACATGCCGGAAACGGACGGGGCGGCCGACAAGGTTCTTCCCATCGTGCCGGAGGCCGCCGCGCCCATCCTCCGCCGGCTGACGGTTCCGACCCGGACGCGCGCGCGCCTCTACGACCGGAGCGGCTGGCTGCTCCTCGACAGCCGCCGCCTGTCGGCCTCCGCCCAGGTGGTCGCCTTCGAGCTGCCGCCGCCGGCGGATGCCGATGAGGACGCCAATATGTTCACCCGCTTCTATCAATGGCTGGTGAGCTTCCTGCCGGGGCGCGACCTCGAACTGTTCAAGGAGGCGGGCGGCCAGAACGGCAAGATGTACCAGGAAGTGACCCGCGCGCTGACGGGCCAGGCCGCCAGCATGGAGCGTGTCAACGACCGTGGCGAGCTGATCGTCTCCGTGGCGGTGCCGATCCAGCGCTACCGGGCGGTGCTGGGCGCGCTGATGCTGTCCACGCGCGGCGGCGACATCGACGCCATCGTCCGGGGCGAGCGCTTCGCGATCCTGCAGGTTTTCCTCGTCACGCTGGGCGTGACGATCCTGCTTTCGGTGGTGCTGGCCGCGACCATCGCCGAGCCCGTGCGCCGGCTGGCGGAATCGGCGGAGATCGTCCGGCGCAGCAAGACCGCGCGGGCGCAGATCCCCGACTTCACCGAGCGGCGCGACGAGATCGGCGATCTGTCGGGCGCGCTGCGCGACATGACCAATGCGCTCTACAGCCGTATCGACGCCATCGAGAGTTTCGCCGCCGATGTGGCGCATGAGCTGAAAAACCCGCTCACCTCGCTGTCGAGTGCGATCGAGAGCATTCAGTTCGCGAAGACCGAGGAACAGCGCGAGCGGCTCAACGAGATCATCAAGGACGATCTGAAACGCATCGACCGTCTCATCAGCGACATCTCCAACGCCTCGCGCCTCGACGCCGAGCTGGCGCGCGAGGAAATGGAGGATGTGAACATCGCCACCTTGCTGGAAGCGGTTTGCGACCTCTTCACCGAAACCGGCATCGCCAATGGGAGACGGGTGCTGCTCGACATCGATCCCGGCGCGCCGGGCCGCGACCGCATGGTGGTGAAGGGCTTCGACATGCGGCTGGGCCAGGTCGTGCGCAATCTGGTGGACAACGCGCTGTCCTTCAGCCCGGAAGGGGCGCAGGTGAAGGTGATGGCGCGCCGCGAACCCGGCCATATCGTCATCATGGTGGAAGATCAGGGGCCGGGCGTGCCCGAAGACAGCCTCGAAAAGATCTTCGACCGCTTCCATACCGACCGGCCCGACAGTTTCGGCAAGCATTCCGGCCTCGGCCTGGCGATCTCGCGCCAGATCGTGGAGGCGCATGGCGGCAATATCCGCGCCGAAAACCGGATGCAGTATGGCGAGGTGCAGGGCGCGCGCTTCATCGTCACGCTGCCCGCCGCGCCGGTATAGGGAGCGGGGCCGATGTCGGGAAACGGCACCACCATCCATGCGACCTGCATTGCCTGCGGCGGACGGGCCGCGCTCTTGCGCGGCAGCCCCGGCGCGGGCAAGTCCGACCTCGCCTTCCGCATGATCCGGGCGGACGCAAGCGGCGAAACGCGCCTCGTGGCCGACGACCAGGTGCATCTTGGCGCGGCGGAGGACGGACTGGCCGCGACCGCCCCCGAGGCGCTGACCGGCCTCGTCGAATTGCGCGGCCTCGGCCTGCTGCGCGTGCCCGTCATCGAGCGGGCGGTGGTGAGGCTCGTTGTCGAGCTGGTGCCGAGGGAAGATGTGCCGCGTCTTCCCGCGCCGGAATTCGCCGATATTCAGGGCGTCCGGGTGCCGCTCATCCGGCTTCACGCCTTCGATCCGACGGCCGCCGACAAGCTGCGTCTGGCGCTCGAAGTCCTGCCCGACCGCGGTTTCCCGGGCGAGGACGGCATTCTGGGCGGGGCCTGACCGCCGCCCCGTCGCGAAACTGCCTTATTGTTGCGCTGCAACACTTGCCAACTTGCTTAAAATACGTTCACGATGCGGGTTTAGCGGGCGCGCATTGAGCCATTCGTCGCGACAAGAAGGCGGCCTGCCGCGGTAAGCGAAGACGGATGGCAATGAGGGCGGTGGATGATCGGATTAGTACTCGTTACGCATGGCCAGCTCGCCAGTCAGTTTGTGGCGGCCATGGAGCATGTCGTTGGACCGCAAAAGCAGGTGGCGGCGATCTGCATCGGACCCGATGACGACATGGAGCAGCGGCGCCGGGACATTCTCGATGCCGTCGCCAAGGCCGATACCGGCCATGGCGTGATCCTGCTCACCGACATGTTCGGCGGCACGCCCTCCAATCTCGCCATTTCCGTCATGGACAAGGCGCGCGTGGAAGTGATTGCCGGGGTGAACCTGCCCATGCTCATCAAGCTGGCCAGCGTCCGCGAGAACAAGGATCTGCGCGAGGCGGTGGATCAGGCGCAGGAATCGGGCCGGAAATACATCTCCATTGCCAGCCGCGTCCTCGCGGGCGACGGCGCGTGACGCCGCCGATGCCCAGGGGAGAAGAAAACCGCGACGCCGGCGCGTCCGGCACCTCCCCCTCCGACGCCGGCGAATGCAGGCGCACCCTCGCCATCGTCAACAGCCGGGGCCTTCATGCCCGCGCCTCCGCCCGTTTCGTACAGGTGGCCGAGCAGTTCAAGGCCGATATCTCGGTGAGCCGGGACGGGCACACCGTGCCGGGCACCTCCATCATGGGATTGATGATGCTGGCGGCGAGCCAGGGCTCCTCCATCGAGGTGTCGGCGACCGGCCCCCAGGCGGAGATGGCGCTCAAGGCCCTGGCCGAGCTTGTCGAGGACGGCTTCGGCGAACGGGACTGAGCCGCCGGGCCGCGATTGCCCCTCGGAAACAAAGATATAAACATTTCTTTATGTCGTCCTTGCCCCATCGGGTCGGGCTTGTTATAACCACGCCGAATTTGCCGGGCCGACCGGCTGAAGCTGGCGCGGGGCCCGAGGCCTTGCGCGGGGTGCGCTACCGCCGAAATCGGCGATTTTTCGCGGAAATCGGCGCTGCGCCCGCAAGGCAAACACAGACCGACGACACCAAAGGAGTTATACCGCCCATGGGTGCCAAACAGGATTACGTCATCAAAGACATCTCGCTTGCCGATTACGGTCGCAAGGAGATCGAAATCGCCGAGGCCGAGATGCCGGGCCTGATGGCCACGCGCGAGGAATATGCCAAGTCGCAGCCGCTGAAGGGTGCGCGGATTGCCGGCTCGCTGCATATGACGATCCAGACCGCGGTTCTGATCGAGACGCTGGCCGCGCTCGGCGCCGACATTCGCTGGGCCTCCTGCAACATCTACTCGACGCAGGACCATGCCGCCGCCGCGATCGCCGCGTCGGGCACGCCGGTTTTCGCCGTGAAGGGCGAGACGCTGGATGAGTACTGGGAATACTGCCACAACATCTTCGAATGGGCCGATGGCGGCGTTCCGAACATGATCCTCGACGATGGCGGCGACGCCACGCTGCTCATCCATCTCGGCATGCGCGCCGAGAAGGGCGACACCGCCTTCCTCGACAAGGCGCAGAACGAGGAAGAAACCGCGCTCTTCGCCTCCATCAAGAAGCGCCTGAAGGACAATCACGGCTGGTACACCAAGGTCGGCGAAGCCATCAAGGGCGTCTCCGAAGAGACGACGACCGGCGTTCACCGCCTCTATGAAATGTTCAAGAAGGGCGAGCTGCTCTTCCCGGCGATCAATGTGAACGACAGCGTGACCAAGTCGAAATTCGACAACCTCTATGGCTGCCGCGAATCGCTGGTGGACGGCATCCGCCGTGCGACCGACGTGATGATGTCCGGCAAGGTCGGCGTCGTCGCGGGCTTCGGCGATGTGGGCAAGGGCTCCGCCGCCTCGCTGCGTCAGGCCGGCTGCCGCGTGCTGGTGACCGAGATCGACCCGATCTGCGCGCTCCAGGCCGCCATGGAAGGCTATGAAGTCGTGCCGATGAACGAAGCCGCGACGCGTGGCGACATCTTCGTCACCACGACGGGCAATATCGACGTCATCACCGTCGATCACATGCGCGCCATGAAGGACCGTGCCATCGTCTGCAACATCGGCCATTTCGACAGCGAAATTCAGGTCGGTGCGCTGAAGAACTTCAAGTGGACGAACATCAAGCCGCAGGTCGACGAGATCGAGTTCCCCGACGGCAAGAAGATCACCCTGCTGGCCGAAGGCCGCCTGGTGAACCTCGGCTGCGCCACGGGCCATCCGAGCTTCGTGATGTCCGCCTCCTTCACCAACCAGGTGCTGGCCCAGATCGAACTCTTCACCAAGACCGAGGAATATCCGATCGGCGTCTACACGCTGCCCAAGTCGCTCGACGAGAAGGTGGCGATGCTGCATCTCGAAAAGATCGGCGTGAAGCTCGAGAAGATGAACAAAGAGCAGGCTGACTATATCGGCGTGCCGGTTGAAGGCCCCTTCAAGCCGGAACATTATCGCTACTAAGCGATTTGGCGCCGATCGCAATCGCGCCAGTCGCGAATACCAGACCGCGATCGGCGCGATTGCATTCAGGCAGGGCCCGGCTCCTCGTGAGCCGGGCCCTTTTTGTTGGCACTTTCGAAATGCCTTCGCACTTAGTGTAAACTTTCCACGGTCTGCTGATTTGGGCAGGCCGGACCGCCCGGATCGCGTCGTTTCCAGATGAGATCCCGTAAGCAGTCTTGCGCGAACGGGGGCGGGCATAAGGAAAGCGGTATGCAGGGGGCAAAAGGCAGCAAGAGGCGCGGCGGGTGGCGCGCAGGCGCGGTCGGCGCAGGCGGGGCGTTGTGGCTCGCCGCCGGGTCGGCGCGCGCCGACAATCTCGTCGGCTCCACGCTGACGGCGCTGGGCGTTCCCGAAGAGGTCGCCGCCGAGCAGAACATCATCATCGCCTATGCCGTAGCGGCGGGCATCGCGCTCGCGGCTATCCTGTTTACCGTGGTGGCGCTGCGGGCCGCGCGCGCCGCCCGCAAGACCGCCTTCGGGCGCGAGGACGAGCTGACCGCGCTGTCGGTGCGCCTCGACACGGCCGAATCGATCCTCGCCGCCGAACCCGACGCGCTCTTCATCTGGACGCCGGAAAGCCTGCGCGCCTCGCCGGGCACCTTTCAGGCAAGACCGCGCATCGTCGGCTCCACGGCGGGGCTGGTGGACCCGGCCTCGGGCGACCTCGACTACAATTATCTGCTGGAGCGGCTGCGGCCTGAAAATGCCGGCCGGCTCAACACCGCCGTGCAACGCCTCCGGCGGCTCGGCGCGCGCTTCTCCCTCCATGTGGAGGCGCTGGACGGGCGCATCTTCGAGGCGGAAGGACGCCCCGCGGGCGCGCTGGCCGTGCTCTGGCTGCGCGACGTGACGGGCGAACGCGCCGAGGTCGCGCGCCTGACCGAGCGCATGCGCCAGGCCGATGCCGACCGGGCCCGCTACGAGGCGCATCTGATGGAGGTGCCCTGCCCCGCCTGGCGGCGCGACGGGGAGGGGCGTCTGGCCTGGGTCAACCGGGCCTATGCGACCGCCGTGGACGCCGCCTCGCCCGAAGACGCGGTATCGCGGGAACTGGAACTGCTGGGCGAGGAAGCGCTTTCCGCCATGCGCCGCACGCTTTTCGACAAGCCGCGCGTGAAGAGCCGCACCCATGCGATCATGTCCGGCGAGCGCCGCGCCCTCGATGTGGTGGAAAGCCACCTCGACGGCGGCACGGCGGGCATCGCTATCGACGTGACGGCGGAAGAAAACCTGCAGGACGATCTGAAGCGCCATATCGACAGCCATGCCGAAACGCTGAACCGGCTCAACACGGCGGTCGCAATTTGCGGGCCCGACAAGCGCCTCAAATTCCGCAATCACGCTTTCGAGGAACTCTGGGGCCTCGACGCCGCCTGGCTCGACGAAGAGCCGACCGACGGCGCGGTGCTGGACGAGTTGCGCGCGCAGCGCCGCCTGCCCGAACAGGCGAATTTCCAGGCCTGGAAGCAGGCGCGCATGGAGCTTTACACCTCCACCGAGCCGGTGGAGGAGTTCTGGCACCTGCCGGACGGGCGCACGGTGAAACTGAACGCGCAGGCGCATCCCTTCGGCGGCGTCATCTATCTCTACGAGAACGTCACCGAGCGGCTCAATCTGGAAAGCTCCTACAACACGCTGGCGCGGGTGCAGCGCGAGACGATCGACCACCTCTATGAGGGTGTGGCGGTCTTCGGCAGCGACGGACGGCTGAAGCTCTCCAACCCCGCCTATGGCCGCATCTGGGGCCTGTCGGATGAGCAGCTGGCCGACGAACCGCATGTCAGCGACGTCATCGACCTCAGCCGGGCGCTCTACGCGGAACCGGAAGAAGCCGAATTGCTGCGCACGCAGGTGACGACGGTCTCGGGCATGAGGGCGAATGCGACGGGCCGCCTCAACCGGCCCGACGAGACGGTGGTCGATTTCGCCATCGTGCCGTTGCCCGACGGGGCGACGCTCATCACCTATCTCGACGTGACCGACGCGACGCGCATGGAGATCGCGCTCAGGGAACGCAATGACGCGCTGGAAACGGCGGACCGGCTGAAGTCGGAATTCATCAGCCATGTCTCCTATCAGTTGCGCACCCCGCTCACCAATATCATCGGCTTCGGCGAAATCCTGGAATCGGAAATGTTCGGCGGGCTGGAGCCGCGCCAGCACGAATATATGCAGGGCATTCTCGAAAGCTCGCAGACCCTGCTCGACACGGTGAACGACATTCTGGACCTCGCCGTGATCGAGGCGGGCGCGATGACGCTCGATCTTTCCGATATGGAAATTTCCGAAGTGCTCTACGCCGCGGAAGAATTCGCGCAGCGTCCGGCCCAGAAGAGCAAGGTGGGGCTGAAGGTCGATTGCCCGGCCGATACGGGTGCGATCCGCGCCGACGAAAAGCGCATCAAGCAGATCATGATCAACCTGCTGTCGAACGCGCTCTCCTTCACCAGCCCCGGCGACACCATCACCATCGGCGCGCGGCGGCATGAAAATTCGGTCGAGCTTTACGTGGCCGATACGGGCGACGGCATCAAACCGGAGTTCCAGTCCACCGTCTTCGACCGTTTCGAGGCGCATGGCGGACAGGACCGCCGCCGCGGCGCGGGGCTCGGCCTGTCGCTGGTGCGCTCCTTCGTGGAACTGCATGGCGGCTGGGTGACGCTGGAAAGCGCGCCGGACCTCGGCACCCGCGTGACCTGCCACCTGCCGGTCCGCGCCGCCCCGCCCCGTCCCCCCGAGACGCCGGCGCTGAGCGATCAGGGCGCGGTGGTGGACTGAGGCTCTCCTGCATCGTCATTCCGGGCTCGACCCGGAATCCATTCAGAGGATGAGGCGTGAAAGGCGGTTGGGTTTACATCATGACCAACGCGCCACGCGAGACGCTCTATACCGATGTCACGGCGGATATTGCGCGCCGCATAACGGAGCATCGCGAAGGGCTGGCCGACGGCTTCACGAAACGCTATGGGCTGAAGCGTCTGGTATATGCCGAACGATACGAGGAGATCGAGCAAGCCATCGCGCGAGAAAAGCAGCTCAAGAACTGGAAGCGCGCGTGGAAGATCGATTTGATCGTTTCGGCGAACCCCGATTGGGATGATCTTTACGACACGCTTCTTTCATGAGGAAAGGCCGGATGGACCCCGGGGCAAGCCCGGGGTGACGACTCTCGTTTGTTGAGAAATTTCACTCACTCGTCATTCCGGGCTCGCCCCGGAATCCATCTTCAGTCTCAGCTCGCCAGGCGTTCCGGTTCTTCCACCGCCGGGCGGGCATTGCTCGGCGCGGGGTTGGAGAACTCCATGGCACCGTCGTCGAGCTTGCCGAAGCGCAGCATCATCATGTCCTTGGCGTAGTTCTGATAGAGCTTCCACGGCTTGCGGTCGCCCTGCTTGGGGAAGAGATGCTGGGCGCGCTGGATGTAGCCGGAGGACAGGTCGAGCCACGGCTCTTCGCCGAGCTCGGGATCCTTCACGCGCGGCGTACACTGACGATTGCCGGTCTTCTTCATTTCGTTCAGCAGGCGGCAGACATATTCGCAGGTGAGATCGCATTTCAGCGTCCAGGACGCATTGGTGTAGCCGAAGCAGGAGGCAAGGTTCGGCACGTCGGAATACATCATGCCCTTGTAGCTCATCGTCTCGCTGGGATGGACGGGGGTGCCGTCCACCGAGAGTTCGACCCCGCCCAGCATCTTGAGCTTGAGTCCCGTCGCGGTGACGACGAGATCGGCCTCGAGTTCCTTGCCGGATTTGAGCAGGATGCCTTTCTCGGTAAAGCGTTCGATGTGGTCGGTCTCGACGGAGGCCTTGCCTTCGCGGATGGAGGCGAAGAGGTCGCCGTTCGGCACGAGGCAGAGGCGCTGGTCCCACGGATTGTAGGACGGCGTGAAATGCGTCTTCACATCGTAATCGGGGCCGAGTTCCGCGCGCACGCCCTTGAGCAGCAGCGCCTTCACTTTTTCCGGCGCCTTGCGGCACATGCGGAAGAAATACATGCCGAGCAGCACGTTCTTCCACCGGGTAAGGCCATAGGCCCATTTGGTGGGAAGGTTGCGCCTCAGCCAGTTGGCGATCTTGTCTTCGGCGGGCCGTGCGACGACATAGGTCGGCGAGCGTTGCAGCATGGTGACATGGGCGGCTTCATCCGCCATTTCCGGCACCAGCGTCACGGCGGTCGCGCCCGAGCCGATCACCACGACCTTTTTATCCTTGAAGTCGATGTCGTCGGTCCATTTCTGCGGATGGACGATACGGCCCTTGAAATCCTCCGTCCCCTGAAAGTCCGGCGTATAGCCTTCGTCGTAATCGTAATAGCCCGAGCAGACGAAAAAGAAATTACAGGTGAATTCGGCAGTCTCGCCGGTATCGCCGCGCTCCGTCTTCACGGTCCAGAGCGCGTGGTCGGACGACCATGAGGCGCCCGTCACCTTGTGGCTGTAGCGGATGTGGCGGTCGATGCCGTAATCGGCCGCCGTCTCCTTCAGGTAGTTCAGGATGTTCGGCCCGTCGGCGATGGCCTTGGCTTCCTTCCAGGGGCGGAAGGAATAGCCCAGCGTATACATGTCGCTGTCGGAGCGGATGCCGGGATAGCGGAAGAGGTCCCAGGTGCCGCCCATGTTCTCGCGGCCTTCCAGGATCACATAGGAGCGGTCCGGGCAATTGGCCTGCAGGTGGTAGCCCGCGCCAATGCCGGAAATGCCGGCACCCACAATGACCACGTCGAAATGTTCCGTCCCCATAAATCTCGCTCCCGGGAGTAGTTGATTGGTTGACCAGGTTTTTCACCTTGCTGACATTTTATCAGAATATATCCGAGCATGCCGCTACGTTTTATGTAGGGTTTCGTGATGTAAAGCAAAGTGGCGGGTTTCGGTGGGTTTTCAGGCGGCCGCGCCCGTATGGCCGCCGGAGGTGAGGGTCATGCATTGCCCCCGCGCCGTATTTTCCCCATACCAGTCCCATGAACGCCCCCCGCCCCTTCACCTACGACCCGCCGACGGAGCCCTGGCTTACCGTGCTGCATGAGGATGACGACATTCTCGTGCTGTCGAAGCCGTCCGGGCTCCTCACCGTGCCGGGGAAGGAGGCGCATCTGGCGGACTGTCTGGAAGCGCGCGCGGTGACGCGCTGGGGCGCGGCGCGGATCGTCCACCGGCTCGACAAGGATACGTCCGGCGTCATGGTGCTGGGCCGCCACGACAAGGCGCAGCGTCATCTCGGCAAACAGTTCCAGAGCCGCCGCGTGGGGAAAACCTATATCGCCCGCGTTGCCGGCCATGTGAACGGGGACAGCGGCGAGGTCGACCTGCCGATCGCGACCGACCCGGAGCGCCGCCCCATGCAGCGGATCGATCACGAGCGCGGGCGCGCCGCCATCACGCGATGGGAGGTGATGGCGCGCGAAGAGGGCGCGATGCCGGTGACGCGCCTCAAGCTCATGCCGGTGACCGGGCGCTCGCATCAATTGCGGCTGCATCTGGCGCATCTCGGCCACCCGATCCTCGGCGACGCCTTTTATGCAGACGACGCCATCTTCGAGGCCGCGCCGCGCCTGCAGCTTCATGCCGAGACGCTGGCCTTGCGTCATCCGAACGGCGGCGCGAGGGTAAGTTTCACGGACCCCACGCCGTTCTAGCGGCACACCCCATAGAGGCCGACATGGCAAAACCCTACGAACTCTTTTACTGGCCGGGCATTCCGGGCCGGGGCGAATTCATCCGTCTGGCGCTGGAAGATGCGGGCGCGCCTTATGTGGATGTGGCGCGCGAGCGCACGGACGGTTTCGCCGAAATGCGGAAGCTGATGGAAGAAAGCGAGCGCCCGTCCTTCGCCTGCCCGATCCTGCGGCACGGGAAAACGGTGATCGGCCAGACGCCGCTCATATTGCATTGGCTGGGGCCACGCATCGGCCTGGCGCCGGAGACGGAGGCGACGCGGCTCTGGCTGCACCAGATCCAGCTCACCATCGCCGATTTCGCGGTGGAGGCGCATGACACGCATCACCCGATCTCGATGATGTTCTATTACGAAGACCAGATCGAAGAGTCGAAGCGCCGCGCGACATGGTTCCGCACCGACCGCCTGCCGCAAATTCTCGGCTGGTTCGAGACGATCCTTGAGCGCAACCCGGCGAATGCGAAACGCAAAAGCCCCGTGCTGGCGGGCCGCAGCGTGACCTATGCCGACATCTCGCTCTATTTCCTGATCGACGGGCTCGATTTCGCTTTCCCCAAGGCAATGAAACGGGCGAGCCGCAAGGCGCCGCTCACCCGCGCTCTGGCCGAGGGCGTGGCCGCCCGGCCGAATATCGCCGCTTATCTCGAAAGCGACAGGCGGCAGGAGTTCGGCGACGGGCTGTTCCGGCACTATCCGGAACTGGACGGGTAGCCGCGGCTACTCGCCCGTGAGGATCGTCTGAACCTCGTTCGCATCGGCCTGGGCCTTGGCGAGATCGGTTTCGGCGATCCCGGCGCGCGCCGCCTCGGCGGCCTTTTCGAGCTCGGCCTTGCGGGCGTCGTCGGCGGTATTGGGAATGGCGCCGCCGGTCGCCTTGCAGGGATTGAGCTCATCGGCGTCGAAGCCGTCGCCCTTTTCGCCGACAAGGCAGTTCAGTGCGTGATGCAGGTGCATATGCACGCCCTTGATGCCGCTGGACCCCGCCGCGAAGCCCGCATGCTGGGCGGCGGTTTCGGCGGATTTGGCCGCATCGGCGGCGCTGGCGGGCGCGGCGAACACGAGCCCGCCCGCCGCGAGCGCGAAGCCGGCGGCAAGCATGGTCTTGCGCAAGGGGGTGAAGGGGCGTTTCGCGAGATCGGTCATGGGGGAACTCCTTTTGTCGGGGTCATTGTCGTTCCGTGGATCAGGGCTAAATCCCGTTTGCGACCAAAATCGGGCAGGCGCCCGGCTCGCCTACCGCATGCCGGGCTACCGAATGACCGAAATCGTCAAAATAGTCAGTGACACATCTGACGGGCCGCGTTAGCGTTGCCGCCGAGGGCGGGAAATCAGAGGGCGCCCGCATCGCAGCCGGAGGAGATCTCGCCATGCCGATCAGCTTCAGGGTCAACGGGAAAGAACACACGCTCGATGTGGAGGAGGACATGCCGCTCCTCTGGGCGTTGCGCGACGAGCTGGGTCTGACCGGCACCAAATTCGGCTGCGGCATCGCCGCCTGCGGCGCCTGCACCGTGCAGGTGGACGGCATGGCGATGCGAAGCTGCTCCGTCCCGGTTTCCTATGCCGACGGATCCGACATCACCACCATCGAGGGGCTGGCCGCGACGCATGGCGCGGAAGAAGGCGGCCTCTCGCCGCTTCAGCAGGCCTGGATCGAACGCCAGGTGCCCCAATGCGGCTATTGCCAGTCCGGCATGCTGATGGCGGTGGATGCGCTGCTGAAGGACAATCCGCAGCCCAGCGACGACGAGATCGGGCAGGCCATCACCAATATCTGCCGCTGCGGCTCCTATCCGCGCGTGGTGGCGGCCATCCGCGACGTGACGCGCGCCTGAACGGGGAGGACGGGACCATGGCATTCGACCTGAAAAAACCGACGCGCCGGCAAATGCTGATCGGGGGCGGCCTCGCAGGCGGGGCGCTTCTCATCGGCGTGGCCGTTTCCGGCCCCTCGCGCCGCGACCGGGAAGACGAGATCGCCGCGGAAGGCGGCGAGCGTTTCGTCATCACCTGGCTGAAGATTTCGCCGGACAATGTGACGACCGTCTATGTGCCGCATTCCGATATGGGGCAGGGTCCCATCACCGCGCTTGCCATGATGGCGGCCGAGGAGATGGATGCGGACTGGAACCTGGTGCGCGCCGAACAGGCGCCCGCCGAACCCGAATTCGCCAATGAATCGCTCGGGCTCTTCATCACGAAGGGCCGGACGGCGCCCGACATGCTGGCCGGGGCCGCCGAGACGCTCTGGTACAATGTCGCGAAATTCATGAGCATGCAGATCACCGGCGGCTCCATGGCCGTGCGCTATACCGGCCAGCACGGCATGCGCATCGCCGGCGCGGCGGCGAAGGAAATGCTGGTAAAGGCGGCGGCGGCGCGCTGGGACTGCTCCACCGGCGATTGCGAGGTGCGCGAGAGCATCGTCTACCGCAAGGGCAAGAACCAGTCGGCGACTTTCGGCGAACTGGTGGCGGACGCGGCCGAATATTCGCCTTCCGCCGCGCCGACCCTCAAGACGCCCGACCAGTACAGGATCGTCGGCAAGCCCACCAAGCGTTTCGACGTGCCGGGCAAGGTGGACGGCACCGCCCGCTACGGCCTCGATGCGCGGCCCGAAGGCCTCGTCTATGCGGCGCTGCGCCAGTCGCCCGTCTTCGGCGGCAAGGTGAAGCGCTATGACGCAAGCGAAATCCTGAAACGGCGCGGCGTGAAGCAGGTCGTGGAACTGCCCGTGGGCGTCGCCGTCATCGCGGATAATTTCTGGCGCGCCAAGGAAGCCGCCGCCGCGCTCGACATCGAATTCGACGATGGCGGCAATGGCGGCGTTTCCTCCGCCTCCATCTTCGAGGGTCATGAAAAGGCGCTGACGGGCGAAAGTACCGAAGACAAGGAGACGGGCGATGCGGAGGGCGCGCTGAAAAACGCGGCCAGGGTGATCGAGGCCTCCTATCGCGTGCCCTATCTCGCGCATGCCACCATGGAACCGATGAACTGCACCGTCTGGGTGCATGACGACAAGGCGGAAGTCTGGGTCGGCAATCAGGATCCGCTCGGCACGCGCGCCCGCATCGCCGAAATGACGGGCGTCGATTACGACAATGTGAAAGTGCATCCGATGCTGCTGGGCGGCGGCTTCGGGCGGCGCATTCCCTATCGCGCGGGCTTTTCGGAATTCCCCAGCGAGATCGATTATGCCGCGATGATCGCAAGGGAAGTCGATGCGCCGGTGCAGCTCGTCTATACGCGCGAGGACGACATGCGGCACGACGCCTATCGCATCGCGGTGGCGAACAGGATGAAGGCCGGGCTGGATGCCGACGGCAATCCGGTCGCCTGGCAGAACCGCTATGTCTACAAGGACGAGCCGGCGGAAGCGCCGCATATTCCGTATGCGGTGGAAAACCAGTCGATCCGCTATGTGGACAATCCGACATCCGTGCCGCGCGGGCCCTGGCGCTCGGTCGCGCATACCCAGCACACTTTCTTCAATGAAAGTTTCATGGACGAGCTGGCCCATGAGGCGGGCAGGGACCCGTATGACTTCCGCATGGCGCTACTGAAGGACAAGCCGCGCCACCGCGCCGTGCTGCGGCTTGCCGCGGAGAAGGCCGGTTACGGCGGCACCCTGCGCGAGGGCCATGCCTTCGGACTGGCGGTGCAGCAGAGCTTCGAGACCATCGTGGCCGAAGTGCTGGAGGTCTCGCTGGACGAGGACAATCGTCCCCGCGTCCACAAGGTGACCTGCGCGGTGGATTGCGGCCGTGTCGTCAATCCCGATACGGCGGAGGCGCAGGTACAGTCCGCCGTGATCTACGGTCTGACGGCGGCGCTATACGGACAGATCACCATCGAGGGCGGCGCCGTGGCGCAAGGCAATTTCCCCGACTACCCGATGGTGAAGATCGCCGAGACGCCGGTCATCGAGACGCATTTCATCGACAGCGGGGCCGCCATGGGCGGGCTCGGCGAACCGGGCACGCCGCCCGTCGCACCGGCGCTTGCCAATGCGATCTTCAAGCTGACCGGCAAGCGCATCCGCGAACTGCCCATGTCGATCCACGACCTCTCGCCGGCAAGCGGCAAGTTCGCCCAGGCCGCGGACTAAAGTGGCTGCAGACTAAACGGGGCGCTCGCCTGCCGGGATGGTTTACGAAATGCTTACCCGGGCGATGTTAGCTGAAAGCTTCACCATCCGGAGAAGCGCCCATGGATGCGCAGAAACACGGTTTGACGAGTTTTCAGTCTTCCACGCATGAGGAACTGCCGCTCGCCGAGATGTCGGCCTATGCCGATCTTCAGCGCGTGCATGAGGTGTGGTCGGAGTTGACGAACAAGAAGGGGCATTTCCCCGCGCAGCTCGATCCGACGAGCGTGCCCGTTTCGCTGCTGCCCTATATGATGCTGCTCGACGTGGAGGCCGATTGCCTGCGCGTGCGTCTTGCGGGCACGCGGGTCTGCGAGGAGCATGGCGGCGAAATGCGCGGGCGCACCACGGACGATTTCTTCAAGCCGGAAGACGGGAAGAAGGTGCTGGCGGCGGGGCTTCGCGTCGCGGAAACCGGCGAACCGTCGCTGGCGCGCAAATCCTATATCGCGATCAACGGGCGCCGCTGGTCCTATGTGCGGATGATCCTGCCGCTGTCTTCCGACGGGGTGAAGCGGGACCGGCTTTTCAAGCTGCTCGATCCCGCCACGCTGGAAATGACCTACCAGGCAGAGGCGTAACCTGCCCCCTAAACACGCAAACCCCGGGCCCTGTCGACCCGGGGTCCATGCAGCATGGATTCCGGCTCGGGGCCGGAATGACGAAGAAGGCTTTAGTGCTGGCTTTCCGGCATGGTGATGCGCAGGCCGTCCAGTTCGTCCGTCACCGGAAGCTGGCAGGAAAGGCGGGAATCCTCGTTGGAGGCCTCGGCGAAGTCGAGCATGGTTTCTTCCATGTCTTCCTTTTCCGGCATCTTGGCCTGCCATTCCTTCGGCACATAGACCATGCAGGTCGCGCAGGCGCAGGCGCCGCCGCAATCGGCGTCGATGCCGGGAATGGAATTCTTGATCGCGCCTTCCATGACGGTCAGGCCGTTCGCCACATCCACCGTGTGTTCGGTGCCGTTATGCTCGACATAGGTAATCTTCGCCATCGGGTCTCACTCCTCCAGTGTTTGTTTTTCTCTTTATGGCGCGGGCGGTTCGTCAGCCCTGCGCGATCTCCTTCACCTTGATGCTTTCATCGGCAATGCGGGCCGGGTCGAGCGTCGCCTTCTTGTGCACGAGCTGCTTGGACATCATGAATTCCGGCGCGCGATTCACCGCGTCGACGGCGATGACCGTATCGTCCTTGAGATAGAAGACGGCGAAGCTGCGCCCGTTTTCGGGGTCGCCGCGCACCACGGCCTGCGTGTAGCCGGCCGAGAGGCCCACGATCTGCAGCTTGAGGTCGTACTGGTCGGACCAGAACCACGGCACCTGGTTATAGGGTTTTTCCTCGCCAACCATGGCGGCGGCCGCCGTCTTGCCCTGTTCGATGGCGTTGTGAACGCTTTCGAGCCGGAGGCGATGGCCGTAAATGCCGTTGGGATGGCTGGTGCAGTCGCCCGCCGCGAAAATATCCGGGTCCGAGGTGCGGCAGTTCTCGTCCACGACGATGCCGTTCTGCACGTCGAGCCCGCATTCCACGGCAAGCTCCGTATTCGGAATGATGCCGATGCCCACCACCACGAAATCGGCCGGGTAGAGCTTGCCCTCGCCGGAATCGACGGCCGTGACATGGCTCTCGCCCTCGAAGCCCGCCACCGTGACGCCGGTCTCGATCTTCACGCCTTCCTCGCGGTGTACGCGCTCGTAGAAATGGCTGACGATCGGATCGACCACGCGCGCCATGACGCGCTCGGCGGCTTCCAGCACGGTCACGTCCATGCCGTGCTTTTTGGCGACGGCGGCGACCTCGAGGCCGATATAGCCGCCGCCCACCACGACGAGGCGGGCGCCCTCCTTGAAATGGCTCTGGATCGCTTCGACATCCGCGATGTTGCGCAGGTAGTAGATGCCGTCCATCTCGAAGCCGGGCACATTGATCTCGCGCACCCGGCTGCCGGTCGCCAGCAGCAGCTTGGCGTAGTCGTAGGCTTGGCCGTCGGCGGTCAGCACGCGCTTGCCCTTGCGGTCGATCTCGGTGATGCGCGTGCCCCAATGGGTGGCGATATCGTTGTCGGTGTAGAAGCTCTCCGGCTTCAGCTCCACGCGGTCGAACCCGATTTCCTTGGCGAGGAACTTCTTCGACAGGGGCGGACGCTGATAGGGCGCATGGGGTTCGTCGCCGAAAATGCGGATCGGGCCCGTAAAGCCCTCCGCGCGCAGGCTTTGCGCGGCTTGCGCGGCGGCCTGCCCGCCCCCGACGATGATGATGTCCTTGCCCATGCGTTTCCGCCTCCCGAATTCTGTTTCGCCGATCTTGGCGCCGGCGTCATCTTTCGCGGAGTTTTACTACGCAATAGCCGGACTGTCCCCTTCTTTTTAGGGTGAAGGGGGGCCTGCGTCACGTGTGGAAACGCCGCGAAATGCGACCGAAAACCCGGAGAAAAGCGCATAGGGACGCGCTCGGGCGCCGGGTCCGGCCCTGATGCTAAAAAGCCACAAACATGACGCTCGCGTCAACTTTTTTGTTGATTGGCGCGACGACTTGCCGCCGATAAAAAGGCCCTATGGCCGACACGACTCATCTCGAAATCGAGCTGAAAGACGAAGCCGCGACCCATGATCTGGGGGCGCGGCTTTCTGCGCTTTTTGCGGTGGGCGACCTGATCCTGCTGCGGGGCGATCTGGGGGCGGGGAAGACCACGCTGGCGCGCGCCGCGATCCAGGCGCATCTGGAGGCCCACGGGCTGATGGAAGACGTGCCCTCGCCGACCTTCACCCTCGTCCAGGCCTATGAAAGCCCGGCGCTTCTGCTCACCCATGTGGACCTCTACCGCATTGAGGAAGAGGGCGAGCTGCGCGAGCTGGGGCTTGCCGAAGCGCTGGATGAGGGCGCCGTGCTGGTCGAATGGCCGGAGCGGGCGGAGGGCGAAATGGCGCGGCTCACGCGCGACAGGCTCGACATTCGCCTCTCCCTCATGCCAGAAGGCTTGCGTCGCGCGGAACTGACGGGAACCGGAAGCTGGGCGGCGAGACTGACCGAAGCCTTTGGTGAAGCCGGTAACGATTGAATGACCCGTCATCCCGATCCCGCGCGCGAAGCGGCCATCATCGAATTTCTGAAGGCAAGCGGCTGGGGCGCGGCGATGCGGGCGGACCTGGCGGGCGACGCCTCCACGCGGCGCTATGAGCGGCTGAGCCTCGACGGGCGCCCGGCCGTGCTGATGGACTGGCCGGCGGGGCCGGATGCACCCGTAGACGATGCGAAGCATGCCTATTCGACCGTGGCGCATCTGGCCGAGGACGTTCGCCCCTTCGTGGCGGTGGACAACTATCTGACCGGCATCGGCCTCACCGCGCCCGAAATCGTCGCGCAAGATCTCGACCGCGGCTTCCTGCTGCTGGAAGACCTCGGCGACCATGTGCTGGGCGGCATTCTGGAGCGGGGCGCGGGGCCGCAAGGCGAACCGCTGGACGATATCTACCGCGCCTGCATCGAACTCCTCGTGCGGCTGCAGGCCGAGGGCGCGCCGGAGCACCTGCCGGTGGGCGACGGAGGTACGCATGAGGTGCCGCATTTCGACGACGGGCTGATGCGCGCCGAACTCGACGTGCCGCTCGACTGGTATTTCCCGGTGGTACTGGAGCGCGAGGCAAGCCGGCAAGAGCGCGAGGAGTTCCATGCGCTCTGGACGGCTCTCTGGCCGCTGATGCAGGCGGGCCCGCGCGCGCTCTGCCTGCGCGACTTCCACTCGCCCAACATTCTCTGGCTCTCCGAACAAAAGGGCCTGAAGCGTGTCGGCCTCATCGACTTCCAGGACGCCTTTCTGGGCTCGCGTGCCTATGACGTCGTTTCCTTCCTGCAGGATGCGCGCAAGACCGTACCGGCGGAGCGCGAAGAGGCGATGCTGGATTTCTATGTCGCCTGCGCGAAAGCCACGCTCACCGGTTTCGACGAGCAAGACTTCCGCGCCGCCTATGCCGCTTTCGGCGCGGAGCGGGGCTTGCGTCTCATCGGGCTCTGGCCTCGGCTGTTGAAGCGCGACGGCAAACCGCACTATATGGCGCATATGCCGCGCACCAAATCCTACCTGCGGCGCAATCTCGCCCATCCGGCGCTTGCCGATCTCAAGCGCTGGACCGACAAACATCTGCCGCTGGACGACTGAGGACCCGACCCCCATGAGCCGCAAAGTTACCAAGGCGATGCTGATGGCGGCCGGTCTCGGCACGCGCATGCGCCCGCTGACCGACACGACGCCGAAGCCGCTGGTCGAATTCAACGGCAAGCCGCTGATCGACCATGCGCTGGACCGGCTGGAAGAGGCCGGTATCGAAGAGGTGGTGGTGAATGTCCACTACCTCGCCGACCGGATGGAAGAACATCTGCAAAAGCGCAAGACGCCCGTGACCGTGATTTCCGACGAGCGCGACGCGCTGCTCGACACCGGCGGCGGGGTGAAGAAGGCGCTGCCGCTGCTGGGCGGCGATCCCGTCCTCACCTTCAATTCAGACAGCGTCTGGGTGGAAGGCTATGGCAGCAATCTGCGCGACCTGATCGACGCCTTCGATGCCGAGCGCATGGATGCGCTGCTGATGATCGCGGACGCGGTGCGCACGGTGGGCTATTGCGGCAGGGGCGATTTCGAGATGAGCCCGGACGGACGGCTGACGCGCCGCGAGGAATCGACCACCGCGCCCTATATGTATGCGGGTGTGCAGGTCGTCAAACCGGCGCTTTTCAGGGACGGGCCGGAGGGCGCCTTTTCCACCAACCGGATCTGGGACGGGCTCATCGAAAAGGGCACTCTCTATGGCCAGCGCATGCAGGGCCTCTGGATGCATGTCGGCTCGCCGGATGACCTCAAGGATGCCGAGGCAGCCCTGAAGGAGACGTGAGTGTCGAAAGGAAGGCGTCACCCCGGGCCCCGGCCCGGGGTCCATGCAGCCCCTCATCTATGACGAAAAGCCGGATGGATGCCGGATCAAGTCCGGCATGACGGTCTTAAGGGGTGTCTTGCATTCCTTCGCGATTTCTCGAAACCGGGAAACTCACTAGACTCGCGTCCATGGCAGCCGATTCCCTCCATCTCTTCACCGTGCCCTCCGGCCAGCCCTTCCTGTCGCGGCTGGCGGAAGCGCTGCGGGCCGACCCGTCGCTGGGCGGGCGCTTCGCGATGGCGGACGGGCGCGTGCCGGAGCTGCCGGACCTCACCATATTGCTGCCGACCCGCCGCGCGGCGCGCGCGCTGGGCGATGCCTTCTTGCGCGCGGGCGAAGGCGAGGCGCTGCTGCTGCCCGTCATCCGGCCGCTGGGCGATGTGGATGAGGACGGCATCATTCTCGATCCGGGCGGCCTCTCGGCGGAGATGCTGGCGCTGCCGCCTGCCATGCCGCCGCTGGAGCGCCAGATGCGGCTCGCCCGCTTCATCCTCGCGCATGAGGCAGGCTCTGCCCGGGAAAAAGGAAGAGAGGGCATCACGCCCGATGCGCCGCGCGCGCTGGCGCTGGCCGCCGAACTGGGCCAGTTCCTCGATATGGCGATCACCGAGCGCGTGGCGCTGAAGAACCTCGCCGATCTGGTGCCCGACACCTATGCCGAGAACTGGCAGATCACCGTCGATTTCCTGAAGGTGCTGACAGCGCACTGGCCCGAAGAGATGAAGCGCCTGGGGTTCATGGAACAGGCCGAGCGCCGCAATCGCCTGCTGGAGGCCGAGGCGAAGCACTGGCGGGATAATCCGCCGGAAGGGCCGGTGATCGCGGCGGGCTCCACCGGCTCGATCCCCGCGACGGCGGATCTGCTGGCCGTGGTCTCGCGCCTGCCCAATGGCGCGGTGGTGCTGCCGGGGCTCGATCTCGCGCTGGACGAGGCGAGCTGGGCCACGCTGGGCGGACCCGGCACGGCCTCGCATCCGCAATACGGCATGAAGAAGCTCATCGACCGGCTGCAGGCGACGCGGGCCGATGTCGATTTCTGGCCGGGCGCGGAGCCGGTGGGCGCGATGGAGGCGCGCATTGCGTTCCTGTCGGAAACCATGCGCCCCGCCGAAACGACGGAACGCTGGCGCGAAAGCCTGGCGGGACTGAGGCCGCGGGCCGGGGAAGCGGTGAAGGGTCTGCGTCTCGTCGAAGCCTCCGCCGAGCGCGACGAGGCCGCCGCCATCGCGCTGATGATGCGCGAGGCGCTGGAAGTGCCCGGCAAGACGGCCGCGATGGTGAGCCCCGACCGGAACCTCGCGCGGCGCGTGGCGATGGAGCTCAGGCGCTGGGGCATCGAGATCGACGACAGCGCGGGCGCGCCGCTTGGCAAGGCGCCGCCCGTCGGCTTCATGCGGCTCATCGCCGAAGCGGTGGCCGAGGAGCTGGCGCCCGTGCCGCTGCTCGCCATGCTGAAACATCCCATGGCCGCGCTTTCCCGGGCGCCTTACGTGCTGCGCGACGAGACGCGGCGGCTGGAACGGATGCTGCTGCGCGGACCGCGCCCCGCCCCCGGCCTGGACGGTCTGCGCGCCGCGCTGGTGGAGGAACGCGACAGGCGGAGGGAGGCCGGACGCAGCGTCGCCGATTTCGAGGGGCTCGACCGGCTGATCGACGATCTGGACCTCGCGCTGGAGCCGATGGTCGAGGCGATGGCGCGCGGCGAGGCCGATCCGGCCTATCTCGCCGAAATGCATATCCGCGTGGCCGAGGCGTTGGCCGCGACCGATACGGAAAAGGGGGCGGGCCGCCTCTGGATCAAGGAGACGGGCGAGGCCTCCGCCGCCTTCCTCGAAGACCTTCTGGAGGCTGCGCCGAAGCTCGGCCCGATACCGCCCGCCTCATGGCCGAGGCTTTTTGCCGAACTGGCGGATGCGCGGAACCTGCGCCCGCGTTTCGGCCGCCATCCGCGCCTCTTCATCTGGGGCCCGATGGAAGCGCGGCTCCAGCATGCGGACCTGATGATCCTGGGCAGCCTCAATGAAGGCACATGGCCGGGCGAGGCGAATATCGACCCCTGGCTCAACCGCCCCATGCGCGCGGCGCTTGGGCTCGAACCGCCGGAGCAGCGTATCGGGCTTGCCGCACATGATTTCGTGGAAGCGGCAAGCGCGGGCGAAACGGTGCTGACCCGGGCGGAAAAACAGGAGGGCGCGCCCACCGTCGCCTCGCGCTGGTGGCTGCGCCTGACAAGCGTGGTGGAGGCGCTGGGCGTGAAGGACGGCCTGCACGACCGCCGCTGGGCACGTTGGGCGGACGAGCTGGACGAGGCGAAAGAGACGATCGCCATTCCCAAGCCGCGCCCCGCGCCGCCGCTGAAGGCGCGCCCGCGTCAATTCTCCGTCACCGAGATCGAGACGCTGATCCGCGATCCTTATGCGATCTACGCCCGAAAGGTGCTGCGGCTCTCGCCGCTCGATCCGCTGGATGCCGATGTCGCCGCGGCCGAGCGCGGCATGGTGATCCACAAGGCGCTGGAACGCTTCACGAAGGAGTGGCCGAAAGGCCTGCCGCCCAATCCGCTGGAAGAGATGCTGCGCATCGGGGCCGAGGTCTTCGCCCATCTGATGGACCGGCCCGGCGTGCGCGCCTTCTGGTGGCCGCGTTTCCAGCGCATCGCCGCCTGGATGGTCGAGTACGAACAGGCCGAGCGGCAGGAAATCCGCCGCAGCCATGCCGAACTTTCCGGCGAAATCGAACTCGACGAACTGGCAACGCCCGTCCGGCTGACGGGCCGGGCCGACCGTATCGACGAGCGCGACGACGGCACGCTTGTCGTTACCGACTACAAGACGGGTGCCCTGCCGAGCCGCAATCAGGTGGAAGCGGGCCTCGCGCCGCAATTGCCGCTGGAAGCGGAAATGGCCGCACGGGGCGGCTTCCGCTATCGCGACGCAAAGGGACGGGAGGTGCCGCTGCCCGCCGCCAATACCTCGCGTCTTGTCTATGTGCGGCTGACCGGCGGCGAGAATGCGGGCGAGGTGCGCGCCATCACCGATGCGGGCAGCGAGCTGGCCAATGCGACCTATGACGCGCTGGTCGACCTCCTGACCCAGTATGAGAACGAGGCGACGCCCTATCTGTCGCGGCCCCGGCCCATGTTCATCGGCCGCTTCGGCGATTACGACCATCTGGCCCGGGTGCCCGAATGGTCGGCGGGGGACGGCGAATGAGCGTGCCTGCGAAGAAGAAACGTCTGGTGACGGACGATCAGCAGAGGAAGGCGACGGACCCGACCGCCTCCGTCTGGGTGTCGGCCAATGCGGGGTCCGGCAAGACCCATGCGCTGACGACGCGCGTGGCGCGGCTCCTTCTTTCCGGCACGGCGCCGGAACGCATTCTTTGTCTCACCTTCACCAAGGCCGCGGCGGCGGAAATGTCCAGCCGTCTTTACAAGCGCCTCGGCGGCTGGGCGATGGAGGACGATGCCGCGCTGGCCGCCATCATCGAGGATATGGACGGCGCGGCCCCGGATGCGAACAAGATCGCGACGGCGCGAAAACTGTTCGCCCGCGCCATCGAGACGCCGGGCGGGCTGAAGATCCAGACCATCCATGCCTTTTGCGAGAGCGTGCTGGGCCGCTTTCCGCTGGAAGCGGATGTGCCGCCGCATTTCGACATTCTGGACGAACGCTCATCCGCCGAACTGATGGAAGACGTGCGCGATCAGGTGCTTTTCGCCGCGCAGGACGACGAGGAAGGCCCGGTGGGTCGCGCGCTCGCCCATATCGTGGGGCGGGTGGACGAGTTCATGTTCTCCCGCCTGATGACGGAGATTGCCGGACGGCGCGACGGCATCGCCGCGCTTCTGGAAGATTTCGGCAGCGTGGACGGCGTGATGCAGACGGTGCGCCTTGCGCTGGGCGTGACGGCGGAGGAAACGGTGGAGGCCGCGCGCGCCGGGCTTTCCATGGTGCCGGAGGAGGAGCTGCGCGCGGCGGCCGATGCGCTCGATACCGGCTCCAAGACCGACAAGGAACGTGCCGAAACGCTTTACTGGTTTCTCGAAGACCGGGCGCGGCGCGGCGACCGGCTCGACGATTATGTGAGCGTCTTCCTGACCGCCAAGGGGGAGCCGCGCAAGACGCTGATGACGAAGAAGGTGGCGGAAGCCTATCCCGCCTCCGCCGAGTGTCTCGTGCAGGAGCAGCAACGCATTCTCGCCGGCATGAACCATTTGCGCGCGGTGGGCGTGGCGCAGTCGACGGAAGCGATCTTCGTCATCGCAACCGAAATGCTGAAAGCCTATGAGGCGGCCAAGCGCGCCCGCGCGCTTCTCGACTATGGCGACCTCATCGAAAAGACGCGCGATCTTCTGACCCGCAGCCGGATGGGCGCCTGGGTGCTTTACAAGCTCGATGGCGGCATCGACCATATTCTCGTCGATGAGGCGCAGGACACGAGCCCGGAACAATGGAAGATCGTGCAGGCGTTGGCCGACGAGTTCTTCTCCGGCGAAAGCGCGCATGACGGCACGCGCACCATCTTCGCGGTGGGCGACGAAAAACAGTCGATCTTTTCCTTCCAGGGCGCGGACCCGGTCGCCTTTGCGGAGATGCGCCGGCATTTCGAGCGCGCGGTGAAGGCGGCGGATATGGTCTGGTATCCGATACCTTTCGTGCGCTCCTTCCGCTCCGCGCCGCAGGTGCTGGCCGCGGTCGATGCCGTCTTCGCCCGTGTCGAGGCGAAAGCCGGTCTGACGGCGGATGAAGCGGAGATGGTGGAGCATGTCGCGGCGCGCGAACTCGATGCGGGCCGCGTGGAAATATGGCCGCTGGAAGAACCGGACGAAACGGACGAGGTCGATGTCTGGGACGCCCCGCTCGACTATATGAACGAGACGGCGCCGCCCGCGAAGCTCGCCGCCCGCATTGCCGACAGGATTGCCGACTGGCTCCGCGACGGGGAAGAACTCGCCGCGCGGGCAAGGCCGATCAGGGCGGGCGACATTCTCATTCTCGTGCGGCGGCGCAATTCCTTCGTCAACGAGATGATCCGCCATCTGAAGGAACGCGGCGTTCCTGTCGCCGGTGCCGACCGCATGGTGCTGATGGACCAGATGGCGGTGATGGACCTGGTGGCGCTGGCGCGTTTCGTGCTGCTGCCGCAGGACGATCTGAACCTCGCCACGGTGCTGAAATCGCCTTTCATCGGCCTGAGCGAGGACGAGCTGTTCGAGCTGGCATGGGGGCGCAAGGGCGATCTCTGGTCCGCCCTGCAGGCCGCCGCCCATGAAGGCGCGTGCTACGCCCGGGCGCATGATCTGCTGATGCGGCTGCTGGCGCGCGCCGACTACGAACCGCCTTACGAATTCTTCGCCCATGTGCTGGCGGGCGAGGAAGGGCGCAAACGATTGCTTGCGCGGCTGGGCGAGGACGCCAACGACCCCATCGACGAGTTCCTCGCGCTTGCGCTCGAATATGAGCGCACCCATGCGCCCTCGCTCGAAGGGTTCCTGCACTGGTTGGAGCGCGGCGCCTCGGAAATCAAGCGCGACATGGATCAGGGCCGCGACGAGGTGCGCGTCATGACGGTGCATGGCGCGAAGGGGCTGGAAGCGGAAATCGTCTTCATGCCCGACACCTGTTCCATGCCCGGCGGGCAGCACGACCCGGCGCTGATCGAACTGCCGACCGAACCCAAGCTCCTGCTCTGGCCGGTGCGCAAGGGCGACGAGGACGAGGTGACGGGCGGCGCGCGGGAGCGCTGGCGCGAAGAGCAGGAAAAGGAATATCGCCGGCTTCTCTATGTCGCCATGACGCGGGCGCGCGACCGGCTCTATATTTGCGGCTATCGCGGGCTTCGCGAGCCGCCGGAGGGCTGCTGGTACAATCTCGCCAGCGCCGCGCTCTTGCCCGATGCGGTGGAGGTCGAGGAAGAAGAGGGGCGCAGCATATGGCGCATCGAGGGCGAGCAGCGCCACGCACCGGCACCGGAAGAGGTCGTCGAGCGCGAGGACATCGCCCCGCTCGGGAGCTGGGCCTTTGAGCCCGCGCCGAGAGAGCCCGCGCCCTCGCGCCCGCTCTCGCCGTCGCGCCTGCCGCCGGAAGGGATGGAGGAACCGCCGGTCTCCTCGCCGCTGACGGGCGACAGCCAGGCCCGTTTCCAGCGCGGACGCCTCATTCACCGGCTGTTGCAGACATTGCCGGAGCTGCCGCCGGGCGAGCGGGAGGCGGCCGCGGCGCGTTTTCTCTCCGCCCCCGCGCATGGTCTCGGCGGGGAGGCGCAGGCGGAAATCGCGGACGCGGTGGCGCGCGTGCTGAACGATGGAAAATTCGCCGATGTGTTCGCGCCGGGCGGCCGCGCGGAAGTGCCGGTGGTCGGTCGGATCGAGTTCGGGGGCAAGCCGCATCTCGTCTCCGGCCAGATCGACCGGCTCTGCGCGGTCGGCGAGGATGTGCTGGTGATCGACTACAAGACGAACAGGCCGCCGCCCCGCAAGGTGGAGGAGGCGAGCCCGGCCTATGTTGCGCAGATGGCCGCCTATCGCGCGCTTCTGCAGCGGATCCATCCCGGCCGGGCGATACGCTGTGCGCTCCTCTGGACGGAGACGCCCGCGCTGATGGAACTGCCGCCCGACATGCTCGACGAGGCGCTGGCGCGCGGCACGCCGTCGCCTTGACCTTGGAGGGGCGCGTTCCTAGATTCGGTGCAATCCGGAATCAAGCGAGCTGCGGAACAACGCGGCGCCTTGCGGCAAAAAAGCCCGGATTCCGGGCTTTTTGAGCCGACACAGGAAAGGAAGTAGCAAATGACGACCACCAAAGTGACTGACGACAGCTTCGATACTGACGTCCTGGACGCTTCTGGTCCCGTGCTTGTGGATTTCTGGGCCGAATGGTGCGGCCCCTGCAAGCAGATCGGCCCGGCTCTGGAAGAGCTGGCCAAGGATTATGACGGCAAGATCACCATTGCGAAGATCAATATCGACGAGAACCCGAACGTGCCGACCAAGTTCGGCGTGCGCGGTATTCCGACGCTGATGATCTTCAAGGACGGCCAGGTCGCCGCCACCAAGGTGGGCGCGATGCCGAAGGGCAAGATCCAGGAATGGATCGACAGCTCGCTCTGAGTTGTCCCGACAGAACATGTAAAAGGCCGGTCGTTCGACCGGCCTTTTTTCATGGCGTCATCCGTTCTCGCGCAGGATATGCCCGGCCAGATAAAGCGAGCCGCAGATGAGGATGCGCGGTGCGTCGCGTCCGCCTTCCAGCAGCGCGCGTTCAAGCGCCGCCTCGATGGAGGGCGCGGGCGAGGCGGGGAGACCGGCCTTTGACGCCATCTCCGCCAGCGCCTCCGCGGTGAGGCTCGCGGGCGTATCGGGGATCGTCACCGTTTCCACCTGAGCGGCAAGCCCCTTGAAGGGGACGAGGAAACCGCCCGCATCCTTGGTGTCGAGCATGCCGCAAATGAGAATGAGCGGGCGGGAACGGATATGCTCCTGCCGCTGGTTGAGGTCGGCCATGACATGCGCGACCGCCTCGCCCGCTGCCGGATTGTGCCCGCCATCGAGCCAGAGTTCGGCATGGGGCGGCAGAAGCCCGACAAGCGGTCCGCGCGTGAGGCGCTGCATGCGGCCCGGCCATTCGGCATGGGTGAGGCCATGCGCGATGGCCTCGGTCTCGACGGCGAGCATCGGCTTTTCCTGCGCTGCCTTGCGTAGTGCCGCGATGGCGACGGCGGCATTGTCGATCTGATGTCGCCCGGCGAGCTTCGGCAGGGGCAGGTCCAGAAGGCCGTGCTCGTCCTGATAGACGAGATGGCCGTGTTCTTCATGAGCCGAGAAATCCTGTCCGTGAAAGAAGAGCGGCGCATGGATACGCTCCGCCGCCATTTCGATGGCAATGCGCGCTTCGTCTGCCTGCGGACCGATAATGCCGGGACGCCCGCGCTTCAGGATACCGGCCTTCTCGCCCGCGATCTCGGTGAGCGTGTCGCCGAGAAAGCCCTGATGGTCGAGGCTCACCGGCGTGATGACGCTCACAAGCGGATCGTCCACCACATTGGTCGTATCAAGCCGTCCGCCCATGCCGACTTCCAGAATGAGCGCATCGGCGGGGACGCGGGAAAAGGCGAGAAAGGCAGCGACCGTGGTGATCTCGAAAAAGGTGATGGGTTCGCCATTATTTGCGCGCTCGCATTCATCGAGCAGACGGGACAGCGCTGGTTCGTCGATGAAAGCGCTGCGGCCTTCCCCCTCGGCAAGCCGGATACGCTCGTGGAAACGCACCAGATGCGGCGAGGTATAGGCGTGGACGCGCTTGCCCGCCGCCTCCAGCATGGCGCGCAGATAGGCGCCGGTGGAGCCCTTGCCGTTCGTGCCCGCGATATGAAAGACGGGCGGCAGGGAGAGGTGCGGATTGCCGAGTTTTTCGAGCAGCCGGTAAGTGCGGTCGAGCGACAGGTCGATCAGTTTGGGATGCAGCGCGGTCAGCCGCTCCAGAATGACGTCGCTGGGATCGGCCGGTGTCGTCTGCGTCGCGTCTTCCCTGTCGCTCACGCCTTTTCGGCGCCCGCTTCGGGCTGCGTGGTGGCAGGCAGATTGGCGGTGAGCTGCGCCTT
This sequence comes from Parvibaculum indicum, assembly GCF_011762095.1. Lineage (GTDB taxonomy): Bacteria > Pseudomonadota > Alphaproteobacteria > Parvibaculales > Parvibaculaceae > Parvibaculum > Parvibaculum indicum. The sequence continues at coordinate 43,122 of NZ_JAASQO010000017.1, forward strand.
GCCGCGCGGACGATGCGTCATCAGCCGGATCACGCGCGACAGCGTTTCGCGCAGTTTGTGGCGATGGGCGATCATGTCGATCATGCCATGTTCGAACTGGAACTCGGCGGACTGGAAATCGTCCGGCAGCTTTTCGCGGATCGTCTGCTCGATCACGCGGCGGCCCGAAAAGCCGATCAGCGCCTTGGGCTCGGCGATCTGCACGTCGCCCAGCATGGCATAGGACGCAAGCACGCCGCCCGTGGTCGGATCCGTCAGCACGACGATGAAGGGAAGCCCGGCCTCGCGCAGGAACTGCACGGCGACCGTGACGCGCGGCATCTGCATCAGGGAGAGAATGCCCTCCTGCATGCGCGCGCCGCCCGCCGCGGTGAAGAGCACATAGGGCGCGCGTTTTTCGATGGCGGTTTCCGCGCCCTTGATGAGCGCTTCGCCCGCCGCCATGCCGAGTGATCCGCCCATGAAGGAGAAATCCTCGATGGCGATGACGGTTTCGACGCCGTCCAGCGCGCCATGCGCCACGGTCACGGCATCGTCGCGGCCGGTCTTGGCGCGCGCTTCCTTCAGGCGCTCGGGATAGCGCTTCTGGTCGCGGAATTTCAGCGGGTCGACGGGCACCGGATCGACCTGCACGATCTGGTAGTCGGCATTGTCGAAGAGCGAGTCGAAGCGCTCTTTCGTTCCCAGCCGCATGTGATGATCGCAATTGGGGCAGACATTGAGCGCCGCCACGAGATCGCGGTGAAAGATCATCTCGCCGCAGGAGGGGCATTTACGCCAGAGATTGTCCGGCACCTGGCGCTTGTTGAAGACGCGCTGGATTTTCGGTCGGACAACGCTGTTGATCCAGTTCATGGGTCTCTCCCTTATTCAGCCGCCTGTGCCCGCGCACCGTGCACGCCGTCGGCAAGACCGCGCACGAAATCGAGGATGCGCGCCACGCCTCCGTCCTTCAGCTTGCCGTCCTCGCCGAGCTCCGCCTTGACGGTCTCGACGATGGCCGAGCCGACCACTGCGCCGTCGGCGTCGCGGGCGATCTCGGCGGCCTGTTCCGGCGTCTTGATGCCGAAGCCGACCGCGACCGGCAGTTTGGTGTGTCCCTTGATGCGCTGCACCGAGGCGGCGACATTGCGCGCCTGCGGGCTCGCCGACCCGGTAATGCCGGTGATCGAGACGTAATAGACAAAGCCCGACGTATTGGCGAGCACGGCGGGAAGCCGCTTGTCGTCGGTCGTGGGCGTGGCAAGCCGGATGAAGTTGAGGCCCGCCTTCATCGCGGGCACGCACAGCTCGTCGTCTTCTTCCGGCGGCAGGTCGACCACGATGAGGCCGTCGACGCCCGCTGCCGTCGCCGCGTCGAGGAATTTTTCGACGCCCATATGATAGATCGGATTGTAATAGCCCATCAGCACGATGGGCGTCGCATCGTCGCCTTCGCGGAAGCGGCGCACCATGTCGAGCGTTTTCAGCATGGTCTGGCCGGCGGCCAGCGCGCGCTGTGAGGAATGCTGGATCGCCGGGCCGTCCGCCATGGGATCGGTGAAGGGCATGCCGAGTTCGATCACGTCGGCGCCGGCTTCGGGCAGACCTTTGAGGATGGCGAGGGAATCCTCAAGATTGGGATCGCCCGCCGTGATGAAGGTGACGAAAGCGGCGCGGCCTTGCGTTTTCAGATCGTCGAAGCGTTTTTCAAGGCGCGTCACAGCTTCACCCCCAGATGTTCGGCGACGGAGAAGATGTCCTTGTCGCCGCGCCCGCTCAAATTCACCACCATGAGATGGTCGCGCGGCAGGTCCGGTGCGACGCGGGCGACATAGGCCAGCGCATGGGAGGGTTCGAGCGCGGGGATGATGCCTTCCTTGCGCGAACAGAGCTGGAAAGCCTCGAGCGCTTCCTGGTCGGTCGCCGACACATAGGTGGCGCGGCCCGTCTCATGCAGCCAGGAATGTTCCGGCCCGATGCCCGGATAGTCGAGCCCGGCGGAAATGGAATAGCCGTCGCGGATCTGCCCGTCATCGTCCTGCAGCAGATAGGTCCGGTTGCCGTGCAGCACGCCGGGGCTGCCGCCCTTGAGCGAGGCGCAATGCTCGCCCGTCTCGATGCCGTGGCCCGCGGCCTCGACGCCGAAAATCTGCACGCTCTCATCGTCGAGGAAGGGGTGGAAAAGTCCCATCGCATTGGAGCCGCCGCCGATACAGGCGACGACGCTGTCGGGCAGGCGGCCTTCGCGCTCCATCATCTGGCGCCTGGTCTCTTCGCCGATGATCGCCTGGAAATCGCGCACCATGGCCGGGTAGGGGTGAGGACCGGCGACCGTACCGATGAGGTAATAGGTCGAGTCCACATTCGTCACCCAGTCGCGCAGCGCCTCGTTCATCGCGTCTTTCAGCGTACCCGTGCCGGAGGTGACCGGCACGACTTCCGCGCCGAGAAGGCGCATGCGGAAGACGTTGGGTTTCTGACGTTCGATGTCGGTCGCGCCCATATAGACGACGCAAGGCAGGCCGAAACGCGCACAGACCGTCGCCGTCGCCACGCCATGCTGGCCCGCGCCGGTTTCGGCAATGATGCGCTTCTTGCCCATGCGCATGGCGAGCAGGATCTGGCCGAGGCAGTTATTGATCTTGTGCGAGCCGGTGTGGTTCAGCTCTTCGCGCTTGAAGAAAATCTTCGCGCCGCCGTCGCCGCCTTTTTCCTTGGCCTGTTCGCGGAAATGCTCCGTCAGGCGCTCGGCGTAGTAGAGCGGGCTTTCGCGACCCACATAATCGCGCTGAAGGGCCTCCATCTCGTCATGGAAGGAGGGATCGTTCTTCGCGTCCTTATAGGCCTGGTCGAGATCCAGCACGAGCGGCATCAGCGTTTCGGCGACGAAGCGTCCGCCGAAAATACCGAAGCGGCCTCTCTCGTCGGGACCGCTGCGCATGGAATTGGGCTTTGCAGTGCTCACTGGTTCACAACTTTCTCTACCGGCGTTCCGCCGCGCCGAACGCGGCCTTGCAGAACGCCCTGATCCGTTCGGGATCCTTTCTGCCCGGTGCGCTTTCGACGCCGGTGGACACGTCCACCGCGGGCGCGCCCGTCATGCGAACGGCCTCGCCCACATTGTCCGCATCGAGCCCGCCCGACAGCATCCAGGGGATGTCGGGCCGGTTGCCCGCGATCAGCGACCAGTCGAAAACAAGACCGTTTCCGCCCGGCAGAGCACCCGCCATAGATTTAGGTGGTTTGGCGTCGAACAGCAACAAATCCGCCACTTTCTGGTAAATGGCGACGGCTTCCAGGTCTTCCGGCCCGCCAACGGCGATCGCCTTCATCACCGGGAGGCCGTAGCGCGCCTTGATCTCGCTCAGCCGCTCGGGCGGTTCGCTGCCGTGAAGCTGCAGGAGATCGGGCTTTAGCGTCTCGACGATCGCGTCGAGCATGGCGTCGGCGGCATTGACGGTGAGGCTCACCTTGAGCACGCCGTCGGGCACCTGAGCGGCCAGCGCGGCGGCCTTTTCCAGCGTCAGGTGCCGGGCGCTCTTCTCGAAAAAGACGAAGCCGAGATAGGACGCGCCCGCCGAAACCGCGGCCTTGAGAGCCGTTTCGTCGGTAATACCGCAGATTTTGACACGGACGGTCATGGGAGGCCTATCCCAGTGCCGGGGCAAGGCTCGCCGAGATGTCCTCGGCCGCGCGGCGCGGGTCTTCCGCCCCGGTGATGGGACGCCCGATCACGAGGATATCGGCACCGAGCGCGCAGGCCTGTTCCGGCGTCATGATGCGCTTCTGGTCGGCGACATCGGCGCCCGCCGGGCGGATACCCGGCACGATGAGCTTGAAGTCGGGGCCGAGCTCGGCGCGCAGGGGTTCGATCTCATGCGCGGAACAGACGACGCCGTCGAGGCCGCTCTCGCGGGCAAGGCTCGCCAGCCGCAAGACCTGGTCGCGCGGCGTTCCCGATATGCCGGTCGCGGCAAGGTCGCCCTCATCCATGCTGGTCAGCACGGTGACGGCGATGACGAGCGGGCGGCTGTCACCAGCTTCCGCCGCCGCGTCCGCCGCCGCGCGCATCATGGCGGGGCCGCCGGCGGCATGCACATTGACGATGGCGGGTTTCAGCGGCAGCACGGCGCGGATACCGCCTGCGACCGTGTTGGGAATGTCGTGGAGTTTGAGGTCCAGAAAGACGGGCAGTCCCGCCTCCGCGACCTGCCGGAAGCCGTCGGGCCCGTTGGCGTTGAAGAACTCCATGCCGACTTTCAGCCCTCCGACCGTGCCTTTCAGCGAGCGGGCGAGCGTCACCGCACGGGCGGTGTCCGTGGTGTCGAGTGCGCAGAAGACAGGGTTGCCTGAAGGGCGCATGGGGCTTGACCGGGCTGTGGGGACTGGGACGTTCGGCTTTATATAGCAGGCTTGGCCGGCTTACTGAACCACCGGAAGGCCGCCCGGGCCGGAAGCGCCGGTCGAAGCGCCGGATTCCGCCGATTTCGGCGCGGGAACGGGCGCATTGGCCTGCTGGCGGCGCTCCGCTTCGAGCTTGCGCGAGGTCCGCCGCCGTCCCTGCCACCAGGCTGCGAGCCCGCCGATCAGGATGCCGAGCGCAATCGAGACCAGAATGATGGCCGCGAGCGGCACGTCGAAGGCGAGCGCCGGCTTTTCCGCGTCGAACGGGTCGAGACTGAAGGTCACGCCGTGGCGGTTCGCGATCGCAAGCGCGATGACGATGATCGCGACGGGCGGCAGAATGATCCAGCGCAACAGTTTCAATGGAATTGTCCCGTTCGAGAAAAGAACGCGTCAGCGAAGCGATCAGTCTTCGCTGTCGTCATCCGAGTCGTCTTCGCCCGCTTCGCCGTCATTGAGACGTTCGCGCAGTTCCTTGCCCGTCTTGAAGAAGGGCACGAACTTTTCCTCCACATGCACCGGCTCGCCGGTTCGCGGATTGCGCCCTGTCCGGGCGGGGCGGGCCTTCACGGAAAAGGCCCCGAAACCGCGCAGCTCCACCCGGTCGCCTCGGGCAAGCGCGGCGCTGATCTCGTCGAAGATCGTGCTGACGATGCGTTCGACGTCGCGCTGATAGAGATGGGGATTGGCCTGCGCCAGACGGGCAACGAGCTCAGATTTGATCATTCTTCTTCGTCCGTCCTCTGCGCATTCGTTCCTTCCCGGCGGGGAGCCGCCCGAAGCCCTGTCCGCCATGCTCAGGCATGGCTCAACGGGCTTCAGGGTGCCAAAGGCTGGTCAGACCGTCAAGTGTAAGTCTTTTTGTGTGCAGTGTTTTTTGGCTCAGACCCTCCATGGTGGAAAGCGCTGCGCGCGCCATGGCCTGCCCGACCAGATCGGTGATGCCGAATTCGTCTTCCTCGGGCGTCCAGTCGCGCACCGGCAGTCGTTCGCCGATCCGGCGCTCCTTGCGCAGCCAGGCAAGCGCCGCCTGCTCGCCGCCCACTTCATCGATGAGCCCGTTCTCCATGGCCTGGAAGCCGGTATAGACGCGCCCGTCGCCCAGTTTCCGGGTCGTCGCCTCGTCGAAGCCGCGCCGCTCCTGAACCAGTCCGAGGAACCAGCGATAGGAACTCTGGATAAGCGCTTCCGTCGCTTTCAGCGCTTCCGGGCTCGTTTCGGTAAAGGGATTGGGTTCCGCTTTCAGGGGCGCGGATTTCACCTCGCGCATCTCGATGCCGAGCTTGCCCATCAGCTCCTGCAATTGCGTCCACTGGAAAATGACGCCGATGGAGCCGGTGATGGTGTTGCCGCGCGCCACGATGTGGTCGGCCGACAGCGCCGCGATATAGCCGCCCGACGCCGCGACCGTGCCCAGCACCGCGACGACGGGCTTCTTCTCCGCGATGCCGCGCACATTTTCGTAGACGGCCTCCGCCGCAGACGCCGTACCGCCGGGCGAATTGATGTAGAGGATGACGGCTTTCACGCTCTTGTCGTCGCGCACCTTGCGCAGCAGGTCGGCAAGGGTGGGGTCGTCCACGATCACGCCTTCCAGCCGGATGCGGGCGATCTGCTCCGAGGGCGGAAAGAGGCCCGATTGCAGCGAGGTGGCGATAAGGGCGACGGCCACCGCGACGATGGCGACGATCCGCCAAAGAGAAAGGCGGCGCTTCATGCGCCGCCTGTCCGTTATCGTATCTGCGTCGATCGACACACCGTTCCTCCGGACAGGTCTTGGAAAACTGCCGGAGCTTAACGCGGGATTTCCGCGGTGTCGCCCCGGCAATTTCGTCCGGATGACAGGGAGTTGTTACTCCTTGTCCTGTGCCTTGAGCGCGGCGCCCAGAATATCGCCGAGCGAGGCGCCGGAGTCCGACGAACCGTACTGTTCGACGGCTTCCTTCTCTTCCGCGATTTCCAGCGCCTTGACGGAGAGCTGCATGCGGCGGGAGGTCTTGTCGAACTGCGTGATGCGGGCATCGAGCTTGTCGCCCACCGCGAAGCGGTCCGGACGCTGGTCGGCACGGTCGCGTGCCAGTTCCGCGCGGCGGATGAAGGCGGTCACGCCCTCTTCGCCAACGGAAACCTCGATGCCGTTGTCCTGAACCTCGGTCACGGTGCAGGTGACGACCGAGCCCTTGCGGAGATCGCCGAGCGATTCCAGCGGGTCGCCGCCAAGCTGCTTGATGCCGAGCGAGATGCGCTCCTTCTCGGTGTCGACGTCGAGAACGACCGCCTTCACCACCTGGCCCTTCTGGTATTCGGCCATGGCTTCCTCACCCGACTTGTTCCAGTCGAGGTCGGACATATGCACCATGCCGTCCACATCGGCTTCGAGGCCGATGAAGAGACCGAACTCGGTGATGTTCTTGATCTCGCCTTCGACTTCCGTACCGGGCGGGTAACGGTCGGCAAAGGTCGTCCACGGATTGTCCATGCACTGCTTGAGGCCAAGCGAGATGCGGCGCTTCACCGGATCGACTTCCAGCACCATCACTTCCACTTCCTGAGAGGTGGAAACGATCTTGCCCGGATGCACGTTCTTCTTCGTCCAGCTCATTTCGGAGACATGGACGAGACCTTCCACACCCGGCTCCAGCTCCACGAAGGCGCCGTAATCGGTGATGTTGGTCACGCGGCCCTTGAACTTGGCATTGACCGGGTACTTGGCTTCGACGCCTTCCCACGGATCCGCCTCGAGCTGCTTCATGCCCAGCGAGATGCGCTGCGTGTCGTGGTTCACCTTGATGACCTGGACCTTCACGGTCTGGCCGATGGAGAGAACCTCGGTCGGATGGTTGACGCGGCGCCACGCAATGTCGGTGACGTGCAGCAGGCCGTCCACACCGCCGAGATCGACGAACGCGCCGTAATCGGTGATGTTCTTGACGACGCCTTCCAGCACCTGGCCTTCCTTGAGGTTCTCGACCAGTTCCTGACGCTGTTCCGCGCGGGTCTCTTCAAGAACGGCGCGGCGCGAGACGACGATGTTGCCGCGGCGCTTGTCCATCTTGAGGATCTGGAAAGGCTGCGGAATGTTCATGAGCGGCGTGACGTCGCGCACGGGGCGGATATCCACCTGGCTGCCGGGCAGGAACGCCACGGCGCCGTCGAGGTCGACCGTGAAGCCGCCCTTCACGCGGCCGAAGATCTGGCCTTCCACGCGCTCGTTCTTTTCGAAAGCGGCTTCCAGACGGATCCAGCTTTCCTCGCGCTTCGCCTTTTCGCGGCTGAGCACGGCTTCGCCCATCGCGTTTTCGATGCGCTCCAGATACACCTCGACTTCGCTGCCGACGGAAAGGTCGGCCGGCTTGCCGGCGGTGCTGAATTCCTTGAGGGGGACGCGGCCTTCGGTCTTCAGGCCGACATCGATGATCGCAAGATCGTTTTCAATGGCAACGATGGTCCCTTTGACCACATTGCCTTCCTGCATGTCGCTCTCGGAAAAGCTTTCCTCGAGCATGGCCGCGAAATCTTCGCGGCTGGGGTTGAGCTCGGCGCTCATTGCTTCTGCCAAAGTATTCAGTCTCCTGATCGTCTTCTTGTTCCTGGCCGACGGTTGGGTCCGGCGGTCTTCCCCCGGGTCGTATGGAAGTGCCCGGGAGCAGGTGAACATGGGTAAAGTTCATACGGGTGTTTCGGCGCAGGCGGCATGCGGGCGACAGCCATTCGAGTTCACAAACAAACAAGGTGCGAACGCGCGGCTTCGGGGGTCCCCGAAATCGCCCGTGCATCGCACCTAACTCATTGAGCCGTCTATGATTGCGACCGCTGCGTCAAACGCCGTTTCTATACTCAAATTGGAGGTGTCGAGCAAGTGCGCGTCGTCGGCGGGGCGCATGGGGCTCGTCGCCCGCTCGGCATCCCGCCGGTCCCGCTCGCGGACATCGGCCAGAACTTGTGTCTCGGCGATATCGGACCCCGAATGGTTGAGTTCCAGCCAGCGCCGATGCGCCCGGACCTCGGGCGAGGCGGTTATGAAAAGTTTCACATCCGCGTCCGGGCAGACCACCGTGCCGATATCCCGCCCGTCCAGCACCGCGCCTTTTTCCCCGTTTGGCGGATTTTCGGCGAAATTCCGCTGAAAATCGAGGATCGCGTCCCGTACGGGCTGCATCGCGGCCACGATGGAGGAGGCATTGCCCGCTTCCGCCGTGCGGATGGCTTTTTCGTCGATATGGCCGGTGTCGAGCGACAGGGCGGCCTCGAGCGCCGCCGTTTCGTCATGCGGGTCCTTGCCGGAGGTCAGCACGGCCTGCCCCACGGCGCGGTAGAGCGAGCCCGTATCGAGATAGGCGAGGCCGTAATGCCGGGCCAGAAGCCGGGCCAGCGTGCCCTTGCCCGAGGCGGCCGGACCGTCGATGGCGACAATCACGGGCGCGATCCTGCGGCATTGGAGCCCGCGGTATTGGGAATGGTGAAAACGGCGCCCAGCTCGCGCATGAGCTGATGGAAGTCGGGAAAGCTCGTCGCGATCATCGCGCCGTCGTCGATGGTGACGGGCTTTTTCGCGCCAAGCCCCATGACGAGGAAGGACATGGCGATGCGGTGGTCGAGATGGGTCGCGACATGGCCGCCGCCATCGACATGGCCCGACCGGCCTTCCACGACCATGCCGTCCTCGAATTCCTGCACTTTCACGCCATTGGCATGAAGCCCCGCTACCGTGGCCGCGATCCGGTCGCTCTCCTTCACGCGCAGCTCGTGAATGCCGCGCATGGTGGTGAGGCCGGAGGCATAGGCGGCCGCGACGGCGAGCACGGGATATTCGTCGATCATGGAGGCGGCGCGGTCCGGCGGCACGTCGATGCCCTGGAGCGCGCTTGCCCGCACGCGCAGATCGGCGACCGGCTCGCCGCCCTCGTCGCGCTGGTTCATGATCTCGATATCCCCGCCCATTTCGATGAGCGTGGTGTAGAGCCCGGCGCGATGCGGGTTGAGCGTGATGCCCTCCACCACGATGTCGGAGCCGGGGGTGACAAGCGCGGCCACCACCGGAAAGGCCGCGGACGACGGATCGCCGGGGACGACGATGTCGCAGGGCGTCAGTTCCGGCTCGCCGGTCAGGCGGACCTCGCGCAATCCCTCGTCATCCGTGCCGATCTCCACTTTCGCGCCGAAGGCGGCGAGCATCCGCTCGGTATGGTCGCGCGTCGGCACCGGCTCCACCACCACCGTCTCGCCCGGTGCGTTGAGGCCCGCCAGCAGCACGGCCGATTTCACCTGGGCGGAGGCGACGGGCAGCTTGTAGCGAATGGGCAAGGGGGCGCGCGCGCCCTTCAGCGTCAGCGGCAGGCGTCCGCCCTCGCGGGCATGGAATTCCGCCCCCGTCAGCGTGAGCGGATCGATGATCCGTTTCATCGGCCGGGCCGACAGCGAGGCATCGCCCGTGAAGGTCGCCGTGATCGGGTGGCCGGCCACCAGCCCCATGACGAGGCGGGCCCCGGTGCCGGAATTGCCGAAATCGAGCGGTTCCGCGGGCTCCCTGAGGCCGCCCACGCCGACGCCGGAAACCGACCATGAGCCGTCTTCATGCCGCGTCACACGGGCGCCGAGACGGCGCATGTTTTCCGCCGTCGCCAGCACGTCCTCGCCTTCCAGAAGGCCGGTAATCCGCGTCTCGCCCACGGCCAGCGCCCCGAAAATGAGAGAACGGTGCGAAATCGACTTGTCCCCCGGCACCGTCATGTTGCCGGAAAGCGCCGGAGAAGGGGCCGCGGTAAGGGCTGTCGAGGTCTTTGAAGCGGAGGCGTGGGCCACTTTGTGTCACCGGCTGAAAAGCGGAAGAAACGGAGCGGAACGACCCGCCGCGGGATGCGCGGGAAAGGGCGGGATTCCTCGCCGCGCGGGCTGGCGGGCACGGTCGTGCGAATAGGTTTTGACAGGCGCATGAAGACGTGGCAATGGGAAAATCCTTTCATGGGAAATCGGCAGCGGGCCCGCCGGGCCAGCGGCGGTCGGCCATATTGAAGCGTGAAGCGCGGGGAGCATCGAACTTGGCGAAACCTGAGTTGGGAACGAAACGCGAGTGCCCGAGCTGCGGCGCGAAGTTTTACGATCTGAACAAGACCCCTCTGGTCTGTCCGAAGTGCCAGCACGAATTCATGCCGGAAGTGGCCAAGGCGCCCAAACGGGCGAAGCCGGCGGCCGAAAAGCCGAAAAAGGAGCCGGAAAAGCCGGCGCCGGGCGTGGATGACGACGAGGACGACAGTTCGGCGGGCGATATCTCGCTGGAAGAGCTCGAGGACGATTTCGACGAAGACGGCGATGACGACGAAGACGACATCGACCTCGACGACGACGACAGCGACGACGACACCTTCCTCGAAGACGACGAGGACGATGACGACGATGTGAGCGGGATCGTGCGCGGCGGCAAGGAAGACGACGACTGATCGGCGGTCTCGCCGAAAAGGACGTCAACTTCCTCTTGAATTTGCCGGAACGACGAAATAAGTTCCGGCTCCTCAACGGCGGGCCCCACCCCGCCGGCAAGACTGAAAATGGGGCCATAGCTCAGTTGGGAGAGCGCTTGCATGGCATGCAAGAGGTCGTCGGTTCGATTCCGTCTGGCTCCACCAGTCTACACCCTCTTATCTAGACCCAAATATCTGCTTCCGGAAATCTTCAAAAGTTTCCGAGGGTTAGCGCATATTTGGTGATCTAAGTTCGCCGTAGGGCGGACCAGAGAGCCTCAATTCTCAGACATTCTCGCGGAATTCTCTGTGCGCGGACGATTTGGTCCGCTCCACGGAAATGTGCATCGAAAGTGCATCGTGAATGCATCGGTGAATGCGAGCGGAAGAGGTCTCTGCTTGTTTTGTGACTCTTCGCTCTACCGAAGAGTCGTGAGCAAAACGCAGACCGTTCTGGAGAGGTCTTTGCTTTGTTCGTGACTCATCGCCTAGGCGAAAGTCGCGAGCTATGGAGAGGTCAGCGCAACGTTTCTATTGCCGACCACCAGTCCTTCCCTTGCAAAACCAAGACCTCCAGACCTCTCCGCAAATTCTCCGTCATTCCGGGGACTTGCGGCCCATTTGCGCATCGCGGTGAGCGGCGGAGGTGCTCTGCGGAGGGCATTTCGACGTCATTTCGTGGGCATGTCTCTGCGAGGGGCCAAACAGGTCCGCTTCAGCGTATTTCGATGCACGATGATGCACCGTGATGCAGCCGTGTTTCGTGGGAACGTCAACGGAACGACAAAGCCCGCGCCGAAGCGCGGGCAAGTGCATTCTCCGACTCTGGCCGATTTAGGTGAAGCCAAGTGCCTCGCGCTGCTCACCCCAGCTTGCCGGCAACTTCGGAAGCCGGATCAGTCCCTGTGAAGTCAGGCCTTCGGGCTCGCGGCCATTGAGGATGTCTCTCGTAATATCAGGAGCCAGGAAGGCCAGCCGTACAGTTCGCGCGACCAGCCGTTCGTCGATCGCATCCCGCGTGCCGATCTCTTTGTAGCTGAGCCCTGCCTTCAGATCGTCCAGCCAGGCATGCGCCCGGGCGATGGTTTTGAGAAGTGACGCATCAGGCTGAGCGGTCTCATTCGGGTTGTTCGCCCCAATGATCAGCTTCTTGCCGCGTCCGACCCGTTTCAGCTGATACCGGCGTGTGAGGACAACCGGCTCGGAACATGCATCCTCATTGACTACGGACGTGTCGGCGTACCCGAGAAGCTCAGCCATACCCCGCCGGTTGAGCGTGATGTGGATGCTGCATTGTTCGACTGTGACCTTCTCGATGAGCTGCAGGACGACCTCACGCGTGGGGTGAACCTTCAGCTGAGCCGCATGCTGTGCAGCCATTGTCCCGACCAGTTCGATGAGATTGGGATGGTCCGCCCCGATGAGCCGGCAGAGCTCTGTCTGATTTCCAAGAAGGGCAACGAGCTCGCTTGTGACGACACCCTCGATCTCCCGGGCAGGAAGAGTGGTGTCGGGATGCTTGTAGTAGTGGAGGCGCCTGCCTTCCATATGGGATTGCCGCGGCCGGAACGGGGTGCCGTCTTCATGGAAGAGGAACCCGGCCAGCAGGCTCGGGGCGCTGGCGTTTTTCCTTGTCCTGTTCTCGTGCCGGTTGCGGGCAAGGAGGTCCTGCACCTTCCCCCACGTCTTCATGTCGATGATGGGATCGTGCAGCCCCTCGTGAACCTGATCCTTGTGCCGGATCTTCCCGATGTAGATCGGGTTTTGCAGGAGCAGGTAGAGAACGCCACGGGTGAAGCAGGCACCACCGATCATCCGCCCCTTTTGGGTGATCCAGCGTTTTGAGCGGATGCCTCTGGCCTCCAGGTCCTTCATCAGGGCCATGGCCGAGCCGAGCTCGAGATAGCGCTCGAAGATATGACGAACCTGTTCGGCTTCCTCTTCGTTGATGATGAGCTTCCGCTTGTCCACGTCATAGCCAAGAGGTGGCTTGCCACCCATCCACATGCCCTTCTCCTTGGAGGCGCGGAACTTGTCGCGGATACGCTCGGCCGTGACCTCCCGCTCGAACTGGGCGAAAGAGAGGAGGACATTGAGGGTGAGACGCCCCATGGAGTTGGTGGTGTTGAAGGCCTGGGTTACAGAGACGAAGGAGACGCTGTGTTGATCGAAGAGTTCAACCAGCTTGGCGAAGTCGGCAAGCGACCGTGTCAGGCGATCGACCTTGTAGACCACAACAATGTCGATCAGGCCTTTCCCGATATCCTGCATCAGGCTCTGCAGGGCGGGGCGCTCGAGAGTACCCCCTGAGTAACCGCCATCATCGTAGTGAGCAGTCAGCGCCTCCCAGCCCTCATGGGTCTGGCTCATGATATAGGCGGCACAGGACTGGCGCTGGGCCTCCAGTGAGTTGAAGTCCTGATCGAGACCTTCATCGGTCGATTTGCGGGTATAGATCGCGCAGCGAAGCTTGCGGGCAACCATCAGGCGACCTCCTTCTGCTTCTGTCTGAGACCGAAGAACTTGGGTCCGTTCCAGCGGGCGCCTGTGATCTCTCTTGCGATCTCCGAGAGGCTGCGCCAGACCCTGTTCTCGAAGAGGTATCCGGTCTCCAGCACCTGGACCTGATAGGTCCGGCCGTTCCACTCCCGGACCAGTGTCGCGCCAGGGGTGAGGTCGGAACGACTCTCCGTGAGGCCCGGCTCACGTCCCGCGCGGACATCCTCGACCAAAGCAGCGATCTGTTCTCGTGTCGTCCGATCAAGGCCGCCATGAGCCTTGGTCTGGAGGTGCCAGCCGACACCGAACTCAAGCAGCTCACGGCCGGCGCGGGGTGGGGGAGGATTGCCGTAAGCGGCGAGCCACCGCTTCCGCAGTTCGCCAAGATCAAGAGTGCCCAAGTCGGGTTCGACCTGATTCATTTGGCGCCTCCCGTCTTGGCCTTCTTCGGCAGGCGGTAGACCCGGCCGCGGGTCTCGTCGTTGGTTGCAGTCACGTCGAGACCGTGTCGCTTCTTCAGCTGTCCGCTGATTGCTCCTCGTACGGAATGAGGCTGCCAGCCGGTTGCATCGACCAGGTCATCAATGGTCGCGCCCTTGGTGCGCTGCAACAGGCGGATGATCTGGCCGAGCTTGCTGCCGGGAGATGCTGAGGATTTGGGTGCAGTGTTTGGAGAAGTTGCCATGTTCGGGGCTCTTTTCGGTTACAGGCGCCCATCGCTCAGGCGCCCTCACCCCGAAAGGCCCCGGACTATGATTCCTGCGGGGCCTGCGCCGCTTGGCGCATGCACATGGATGCTTCCTTTGCGGGAGAAGTCCAGTCGACACAGATTGATGAGGTCGATGGCTGTCAGAGTGGTCGCATGGCTCATGGCGAGCAGGAAGTCCGCCATATAATTCTCGCTATTTGGCCATAGCTCCTACGCAGCCATGCCGATCAATACAGAAAAGGCAGCGTCAGCCTTTGCACAAGTCTTCCAGAGGTGCGGCTCCAGTTCACACAATCGCCGAACATGCGATCGCATCTGTAGGGCAGTGTCTTTGTCCATTGGGTCAACTGATACCTCCGTGAGCCAATCGCCTACTCTACGAGCCCACTGATCAACATCTGCATTCGCTGCCGCGGCAATCATTCCAATCCGCATCAAGCTATCTGGCTCTAGCGTCACTCCTGGGCGTCTTCGCATCACGCGAGCAAGGATACGAACCTCATCCGCGAGCTCTGTCGATCTAGTTACCGAAGCTATCGTCGCCAATCCTACAAGCAGCGAGAAGATGCGATCACTATCTGCTTGGATAGCAACATGATACTTTGCTGCTCTTAGAGATGCGGCGATGGTCTCCGCGTGCTCCTTCTCAAACCTGTAAATGAGCGCCGAGTTGACAAAAGGGGCGAGCACGCCTTCGTCGATTTCCCCTGCCGTTAGTGAGTTCGACAAATCGTCAAACTCCTGCGGCACAGGCACCTTTGGGGCATAGCCACTTTCCAGTGGTCCTGGCAGGAATGCGAATGGCACGACTAATTGTGCTTTAACGCTGTTGGGAGTATCTCCGTTTAGCAATTCTTGGAACTCTTTAGACCGAATCGATTCACAGTTTGCGACGGCTGCTGCGGAAATACGCCCGAGAAATTCGTATCTAAGTTGTTCTGATGACATAAAATCGGGTAGCCAGCGTGGCTCCGTACGAAGATCAATTAACGACTGAAGGAAGAAGCATTGTCCTCGACCGTCACGGGACCAATCTCCGATTGCGGCTTTATCCACATCCACTGCAATTAGCTCGCGTTCGATCAGTGAGGCTTGGGCAAGTGCAGCTAATCGACGATAATAAGGTGGAGCATTACGTAGTATCCCAAGACGCGCTAGTTCGCCGTCCGTAAAGACAGCGAGATTGGCGGAAAGCGTCAGTCGGCCAACGGAGTCATTTGGGTCATCCTCTAAGAGGTTAGCGACCATCTCGTGAAGAATGGGCTCGATTTCTGGAAATCGAGGCAATAATCGCAAGCCCAGCTCAATTCCTGCAACTTGAGAAAATCGATCGCCATATTCTTCGAGCCATTTGAAAGTCTCGATCACAATTGATTCTGGTATTTGCTCGGCCTCGATGGAGGCAGAAAGCAAACTCTGTGGGCACATTAGAAGTGCGAGCTTAAGTCCTTCAGAATGGTTCCAGTCGAGGAGGTTTCTCAGTCGCTCCTTCGCAGTCCGATCGACAAAGGATGGAAGATCGCGGCTATCCTTTAGTGGCCCCACGAGACGTTCGTAGTACGAGGGCTTCGGTGGTACGAGAATCCTGATATGGCTTGTTCCCGCCGCAATCTCACTAGAAATTGCTTCCGAGATTTCACCCGGATTCAGCTGTAGTTCTTCATGAAGTTCGTCAACATCATCGTCTTCCAGCGGTGCTTTTGCTAGTCGCTCGCGCCATTCGAGAATTTCCGGATCAACGAGATGGCGTTTGTTCGCTTCTGCATCGAAACCACCAAGCCTATCGGCCGCATTCGGCGAAAGGAACCAGAAAGCGGGAAGCTTTATGGTTCTTTGGTCCGACGCTAACGTCACATGCCGAGCACCAGTATCCTCTTGCAAGGAAACGGAATAGAAAGTTCCTTCGTCTGACGTCAGCTGTGGCGGTGAATCCGGATTGTCGTAGATCCTACGAACCGCATTATAGAAGTCGGTGCGACTAAACGTGATACCGCCATCACCGAGGCTGATCTTTGCAGTTGTACTTATGTTGTAGCGGTTCTGAAATTCCCGAGAGCTAATTATCGTTCGTTTAAGGCTCGGGGGGAGGTTTTCGACGAGTTGAGCCACCAAGGCCCGAAGTAACTGTTTGTCAGTCATCTTCGTCCTCCTCCTCTATGGTCCGCGCAGTACTATCGATCAGCTCGAGAATTGTGGACTGAAGAGCGGCGTAGTCGTCCGGGTTCTCGTCGCGAAAACGCGCAAGGAGTCGGGTTTCAAGCCATTGCCAGTAATGTGGTCGTACGTCTTCGCTCAGATCCGACGGGCTTGCGAGTAGCATTAGCTGCGCTCGATAGCGAACTGAGGCCTCTCCTCCTGAAGGGGGGGTCCTATGCGCCCAGCCTCTAATGTCAAAAAGGGAAAGAAGCCAGTCACATCGTGCTTCCGCCTGCCCAAAATCGATCGCGTCTGCCCATTGAGCACGGATGGCAGCGATGAGAGCCTTATGGATGTCATCAAGCCATGTCGATTCAAGCGGCAATTGTAGAATATCAGTCATACGCACCCGCTCAAACGACTCGCGGATAGCTCGCAATTCTGCAGTTTCAACCAAGCGCCCATCTTCCACTCTTGCGTCGCCAATCGAGTGAAGTATTTCTTTTTCACCTATTGGGGTGAGTATGAAGCCGCCACGGCGAAGTAGCGTAAGAGCCTCGGAGAGCTCACCAGCTTCCAAGTGCCCCGCCGAACGCATGCCCTGAAGCAGATCGAGGCTCGAATGTATCGGTCGAAGTTCGGTGCCGTCGCTACAATCAAAATTTAGATGTCTATTTAGAAAGCGGTCATCGACGATGAGAGCGTCAACAGACGAGGCAAGTTCGAAGAATGTCGCGGTCGGATGATCTAGGTGCAACGAATCGTATTTTGAATTCATGTGCCCGAGCCGAACCTTCCCGTCGTCGAGACCTGTTGAAAGTGCGGCGCGGATCTCTTCAATCAAACGGCCCGCGTGCTCCGAAAACGCCTGATGTCGTATCAATGCATCACCCTCATCGGTTTCCGACGTCGCAATGAAGACACTGAAACCCGCACTTCGTAATCGGCTCAGTAGGTTTAGGTGCTGTAGATAGTCAACGGTTAGGCTATCTAGGTATAGCGTTGCATTAGGCTGAATTTCAGTGGTGTGAGGCCACGGTTTCTCATGCAGGCTAAGATATGAATTCGCTTGCTCCTCCTCCGCCCGGGTAAGGTATCCTTGCCGTTTAAGCGCGGTCACGAGATCGCCACAGCCGGCGATCCAAGTTTCATAACCTGTAAGGTCGGCACTTTCTTCAAGCAACGTGTCTGCCCTAGGGACCGGGTAGGATCTAATTACTACATGCTGGTTTTCTGCGGTTGCACCAGCCGCATCGGCAATAAGCGAGGCGAGTTCTGATCCAACTTCACGTTCTAGAAGGTCATCAACTAAGACTGTGCCTTCAAACTTCGAAAGCTGCCCGGAATCTATCAACCGTTTGATTTCTAGTGCGGCTCTTACGCGGCTGGGCTGATGGAACTGGATGCGTTGCCGTTCTTCGAAGAGCCAACCGAGCAGACCGTGTGATATGAATACTTCGTCAAAATGCGCCAACACGCGCTCAAGTAGTCCGAGAAAGGCAATGGATAAAAGCGCACTAGCGTCGATGGCTACCCTTCGAGCTTCTACATGCCCAGGCGGTCTGGCGCCGCTAAAAGCGAAGATCATGCCCCGCTTACGAGGATCGGGCTCTTCAAGATTTGCCAGTGCTGGAAGAAGAGACATGTCGAGCAGTGATCGGCGAAGCGCTTGCGCACCCCCAAAAACGGGCAACTGCCCCGCGGCTAATTGGTCCCAAGTTCTTTTCTCGCGCTCAGCCCAGTCGGGCTGCATCGATATCATCTCCCCAATGTCTATCCGTTGAATTGGGCCGTCGTCACCGGATGCTGCGATCGCTGTTGCCAGCCATTCATGGACATCTGGACTATCCTCCCATCCTTCGTTTGCCGCAGCTGTGTAACAGGCCGCCAACAATGCGGCGTCGCCATCCGCCTTTGCTGCAGCGGCTCTAATAAGCTCCTGCGAGCGGTGAGAGCCCACACGTTGTGCTATCTGTCCAGTCTGTAGCAGTTCACTTGCAGTGCGCTCGCTTCGATTGGCCCATTCCTCCTCAACAAATTTGCCTAAGGACAACCAATCACCGGAAGTGATTGAGAGGTTCACCTGAAGGGCTCGATCATTCGCATCTCGTGAAGAGATTCCAATCTGCGCCAGTGATCGTCTGGAGGCCTCAAGGTCTCCTGTGCGGAAGTAAGACCAAGCGAGTGACTGAACAAGCTGGTGTGTCGAAAACATATCCGGCACAGATTGCGAAAGTTCGATGATCGCAACATCACGACCTATTTGAAAAAGCCCTTGGACGTACGCCTCAAGGCTACTGATATCGCGGGTAGCATCGAACAGAACTTTGCCGTAGTCGACTAGCTTTGCCCAAGCTTCCTTGGCTTTGAGTACGTCGACCAGAAGAATCAAGTCTCCGACCGATCCCGATTCCGCATATTCCCTTTCTCGGATTTCAATGGGATCAGAGCCGGATGCCTCTTCTAGAATTCGCTGGAGGCTTTTCAGTGTCTGTTCGGGAAATGCCGGGTCAACATTCGATAGTTTTTCTCTTGCCTCTTCCAGCTTGCCCGCCTTCGCAAGCAACTCAATTTCAACAGAAAGTATCCAGTCGGATTGGTAAAGTTTTGTGAGCTGATCTCTATATTTTTGTATGTACGCAACAGCTTCTGCAGGTGATCCCTTCCGCTTTGCGATGGCGAACCGGGCAGCAGCGACCTGAGGTAACGCATCTTCCGCCATTTCTTTTTGATTGAGTTCGGCCTCAACCATTTCGATGTCCAGATCAAGACCAAATTCGATCGCGAAAGGAAGGCGCCGAAGAGCGATTTCTCTGTCAGCCATGCTGCTGCGCAGTTCTTCAATAGCGGACGGATGTGATGCAGGGTCTATAAGGCCCAGCCAGAGCGCATAGTCTGCTGTCAAAGCTGCTGATTTTGCTCTTGCGAGTGAAGTAAAAGCGGCAGCTGCCCTCTCGTAAAGTGCACGCGCCTGTCGTCGGCGTTCAATGGAGGCAGAGTCCTCGAACATCGGAAGTGTAGAGAGTTCAGTCGGCAGGTAACGGACAATTCCCGCTCGGAAATCATCATTCACGGTAGAGGCTAGGAGTAGCGCGGCAGCGCTTAGCAAGAGGGATGGAGTCTTTGCGAAATCTTCTTCCGTAAGCGCGGCAACGTGCTGAACGCCTCTGTCCCATAGTCCGGCTGCGATTGTTTTCTGAAGGACCGCAAATTTTCCGTCGGAGTCGAGCTGATCAAATCGAAGGCCTTCTTCGTCGATATGCTGTAGTCCAACATCGGGTGGCTCGCCATGACTTACAAGAATGGCGCGGCTGGAACGACCTGCGTCTGTATCAATATCGGCTATTAGAGCGAGTGCGCGCCGACGATCTCCTTCGGCAAAGAAGAGCAAATATGATCGCGCAATCCTTGTCTCAATGCCTTCCCCTAGGGACTCTGCCCGCTCCAGCATAGTTGCGGCAAGGGACTCGTCCTTTGCAGCGACTATACGAGCACACCACGATGCAGCGATCCGTTTGGCGTCAGGTGATGCTAGAGAGAACTCCTCGTCAATAGACTCAAAAAACGCGCTACATTCGGATATCGCATCGAACTCAATAGTGAAGCGAGATTGTCGTAGAGTATCGATTCTGGAAAGAAGTTGAGCTGTGATGAGCGGACTTTCGACGTCCAGTCCGATCGATCCTGGCCCACGACTAGGTGAGCTTCCACCAGGTCCTCGTACTTGATCTGGCGGGAATGGTTTCTCGATAAATTCCTTCAAACGCTCGAAGACGGGGGAGGTTCTATCTGCCGGCCTCACAATAGTGAAGTGATCGGCATCAATCGGGTAGATTGATAGGCGAGTAACGCCCGGATTCGCGCTGTCAGGTTTTACAATATGTCCGACGTCGAACGTGATCGTTTTATGAAATGGTAGAGATATCGGATACCGACTATTCTCCTTCTCCCATAGAACTAGCGTTTCCAAGGGCGACCCATCGCAATAGACACGATACCAGTCGTTGAGAGACCGTAGGTTCGGGTCGTTGCGCGGTAGATCAAATACGGGTTCCCGCAAAAACGCTTTCAGAACGCGGGCTTTGGGGGCTAGTTCGGAACCCAAATGTGGTGTGGCGATGAAGGCGACGCGGCGAACCCTTCGTAGAAAGCTTCCGATCGCTGGATTTTGTCCTTTTCGTTCGTTGGCGAGCCTGAGAATGTATTTAATCATCAGGCCGCCGAGACTGTATCCAACCAGGATCACGTCACCTGTGGCTAGCTCAGGCGTGGATGTCATCAAAGGCAGTAGGCTCATGGCGCGATCCGGGAGAGCCATCGAAGCCCCATTTTGCAGCTTGAGAGCTGCTGCGCCGTAGCTGACACCCCAGATAGCCGTCGTGCCGTCAGAGCGGTTCAGCCAGTCTGGCCAGCACTCCGGTGGTGTTCCGGCCGACATCCAAGTCTTGTCGAAGCTGCCATTTAGCCCGTGAACAAACACCACGTGTCGAGTCACGCGATCAAGCGGCGTCAGAGGTCGACGGAGTTGAACCAAGCAGTATCTCCAGGATCGCTATTGGCCTTATCACTCTAGGCAATACCCGAGAAAGTCGTGGTCCGCCATGTTCTCGTTGGCCAAATAATTCATTCAATTTCTCGAGCTGGTGCCATGGTTCCAACTCAAATAACCAATTGTCGATATTGAGAGATGTCTCCTATTCTGTGAAGACATAGAGCAAGCTTGTGAATAGCGGAATCCGGGGAGGAGAATGCCTAGTCTAAACACGTTGCTAGTGGATTGATTGGAACGAAAGAGTCCGGTTTGGGATTCCCTTTCGAGCGGTTGCGTGCGAGTCTTGAAGGATGCGCAGTGGCATCTCCTTCA
>NZ_JAASQO010000018.1 GCF_011762095.1 Parvibaculum indicum
GTCGAGCGACTGAACCGCTTCCAGGCGGCGCTGCTTACACCCTACGCCAGCATGGCTGCCCTGTTGGCCGACGAACAGGAAGCCGGGCTGCTCCACATCCATCCGGTGCTGCTGGCCCTCTCGGCCGAAGGTCTGCCACAGAAGGAATACGGACGGATTGCGCGCGTGTTCAACGCCAAGGTCGGCAACAGCTACGCCGCATCGGAATGCATGTTCCTCAGCTACATGTGCAGCGAAGGCAATGCCGGCATCGTTGTATCCGGGGCTGCAGTGATGCTCTTCGGATCTCCGCTTCCCGATCTGATCATCGGACTGGTGGTTGGTGGAATCGTTATCAAGGGCGGCTGGGACATTCTGGAGGAGGCGCGCGAGGCGCCACGCGAGGGCTTGCCGAGTCGCAAAGATTGATGAAGCCCCCGGTCGTTCCCGGCGTCGACTGCGCTCCAAGCAGGTTTGACTGACCGTGCACATCGCTAGTGGGTAGTCTCGGTGTCGCTGCGCAGAACACGGCTCCAGTTTCGATGATATTCAGCTTGATTCTGTAGCGGCTACAGGAGGTACGCTGACGCATTGTTTGGCATCACTCAAGGGGATCGGGTCTCGCCGATGCGTCGTCGGCAGTCTTCAGGTTATTTGATCTTCGAGGACTGCGGTCGGGCGTCCGGTCACATCGGTTCAGAGGCCGGGACCTAAGCTGAAGGAGGCAGGCCTCTGAAGATCGAACTCCGCCATCTTCGCTATGCTATTGCCGCAGCTGAGCATGGGAGTTTTCGGCGCGCGGCGAAGGCCCTGCAAATTCAGGAATCTGCCATCAGCCGGCGTATCCGGGATCTGGAAGATGAAATCGGAGCGGCACTTTTCATTCGCCACCATGGCGGCGTTCATCTCACCCAGGCGGGCAAGCGATTCCTCGTTCGCGCGCGTAAAGCGATCAATCAGATTGGTCATGCCGCAATAGACGCCGGTTCCTTCGGGCGCGGCGAAGCGGGAGTTGTACGCATCGGAATATTCTCCTCCCTTGCATCGGGATTTCTCGCTGATTTGCTACGCGACTATGTCTCAGCAAATCCGGGCGTCCGCCCCGATCTTGTTGAGGGTGGCCCGCGAGGGCACATCGCAGCAGTCCAAAGGCATCAATTGGATGTGGCCTTCCTAACCGGCACGCCGGTCGCCGACGGTTGCGATCGGGCGCATCTGTGGAATGAACGCGTTTTCGTGACTTTGCCGAGTGACCATGAATTGGCGCATAGGGATGAGATCTCTTGGGATGATCTGCGCGACCGACATTTCATCGTTAGCGAGACCGACCCCGGACCCGAGATCCACGACTATCTGGTGAAGCATCTCGCCGAGCTGGGTCACCATCCGAGTGTCGAACGTCACGGAGTGGGCAGAGACAATTTGATGCCGCTCGTCGCTATAGGTCAGGGCCTGACCCTAACCAGCGAGGCGACTACGGCCGCACACTTTCCGGGCGTCATCTACCGGCCGTTGGCGAACGAAGTCCTCCCCTTTTGCGCGATTTGGTCGCCGCAGAACGACAATCCGGCGCTCAGACGCCTGCTAAGTCTGGCGAGGACTATGTCGAAGCGATCCAGATCGCACCTGCTCACAACTAGAGCAGCGACTAATCCTTCGCCGGCTCCTTCGGCGGATATACGTGGCGGGCATGCCCGGCCTCCCGACGCACCTTCGCGAAGCCTCGATCAGTCGCCATGAAGCGTTCCACCATCGGGGCGATCAGCTTGGCCGGCTCGCCCACAGGCTGGCCCGTCTCCCGGCCCAGGACCTCCGCGTAGGCGACGAGGTCGCGATGCACCGCGGCGGGAAGCTCGATGTTGAGTTTGACGGGTCGGTCGTCGGCGATGGGTCCGAGTTTCAGTTTCGCCATGAATCATCCGCCATAGGGTTCGAGGACAAGGTCGCGCGTAACGACCACGCGGACCGGAAAGCCGGGCCGGATGGTCAGCGTCGGCGCCACATTGAGCTGGCGCCGAACGATCTGCTGGCCAGCATCGTTGATCGTGTCCTGCGCACCGCCGCGAATGGCGCTGATGGGGCGATCGTTGTCGTCGGCAGCCAGTTCCGCCCCGACGCCGAGCAGGGTCGAGAGTGCAGCCGCCTTGGCGATGTCCCACCAGTGATAGTCGACGCCGTCCTCAAGCCCGGCATAGCCTTGCGTGTCGGCTCCAGATTGACGTTCCAGTACAATGGAACGCCCGTTCGGAAAGATCAGCCGGTTCCAGACGAGCAATACCCGACGCTGGCCGAAGCCCACATCATTGCTGTACTCGCCGATGATGCGGGTGCCCTGGGGGATCAGGAGCATGCTGCCCGTCGGACTGTCATAGATGTGCTGGGTGACCTGCGCAGTGATCTGTCCGGGCAGATCGGAGCGAATGCCGGTGATGAGCGCGGCGGGGATGACGGACCCGGCCTGTAGCACGTAGGGCGACGCTGGCGGCATGACGCGATCGGGCGCAACGGTGCGCCTGTCCACGGGACCGCTGAGGAATGCGACATCACTGTTCTGAGCGGCGGGCGGTCGACCGCCGAGACTGAGACCCACGGTTTCGGGCGCAGGCGTAGAATTCGCCGTGGCCGGGGTGGTCTGGAAGAAGACCCGGCTGGTGCGCGCCGCCTCTTCTTCTGCAAGGCGTCGTTGTTCTTCCGGATCGACTGCCGGCGTGTTCATCGTGGGTGGGACGACGGGCCGCCCACGCTCCTGGGCATCGAGGATCGGCCGGCCGAGATCGCCGGGCAAGGCGGGACCGAGCACCGGGCCGGTATAGTCGCGTGGCAATTCGTTGAGCCCATCCGCGGTGCTGCGGTTCTCGGTCGAATAGAGCTCCTCGCTGCTAACTCCGTCCTCCGGGGTCTGAAGCGCATAGATGAGCGCACCACCGACGCCGAGCGCGGCGACGAGGCCGATGCCGGCCAATACCCGACGAGAGAGACGCGTGACGCGCGGAGGATTGCCGCGCAGCCGCATTGGTTCGGCCGTGTCGGCGGGCGATGCGGTGAGCGGAGCGCTTTCGTCTTTATTATCATCGATATCGCTCATGACGCAGGCCTCCCGTCGATTCGCACGATCCTGACTGTCTGCTGCCGGTCGCCGCTGCCGAGACGCAGCTCGGCGGCCGCGAAGATGCGGTCCACGATCAGGATGTTGCGATAGATGCGGCTGTTGACGATCTCCGGCTCTCCATCGGGGCCGAGCACGAAGAGCGGCGGCATCTCGCCCTGCACGATTCCGGCGGGGAAGATGATGTAGACCCGTCGCCCGTCATCGAAGACCGACACCGGCCGCCAGGGCGGGCTGTCGCCTTGCATGCCGTAGCGATAGTGTCGCGCCGAGGTTGCTGGAATGGTCGGAGTGGCCGGCGTCGCGCGCTGCGTGGCCGGCGGCTGCGGATAGGCCCAGGCGACCGCCGGCATGTAAGGTTGCTCTTCGGCGCGCAGTTCGATCATATACGTCCGGCGATCGGTGGTGACGACGAGGTTGGTCGTGATGTCCGGACGTGTCGGCTTGACGAGGATATGGACGCGCCGTGTCGCGCCGGAACCGCTTGTCGTGTCGCCGATGATCCATCGTGCCGTGTCGCCGGCGGCGATCGGCCCCGCCCCGGTGAGAGTCTCGCCGGGCTCCAGCGCGATGTTGGTGATCTGGCCTGGCGACGCATAGACCTGATAGAGCGCGCCTTCGCTCCAGGGATAGATCTGGATCGCGTTGTAATAGCCTTCCCGGCGGGGTTCGATGCGCGCTGCCGCATTGGCGCTCTCGACCTGGCCGGTCGGCGTGGACTCATCCGTACCGCCTCGTGCAACCGTCCAGGCCGGTGGCGTATGGAGCGCCCGCGGCCGTTCGTCCGTGCTTGGTCTCTGCACCGTGGGCAGCGGCGGCACGCTGTCGTCGTAGCTGATTTGCGGAGGCCGATTCGTGGCGCATCCCGCGAGCACCGTGGCGGAAAGCAGCGCAAACGCCAACGCGGATTTACGGAAAACCGGACGTGCGGGTTTGCGGAAGATCGTGCTCATTGGCTCATCTCCCGCGACCAGTTGATGGCGTTGACATAGATGCCAAGCGGGTTGGCGCGCAGCTTCTCGGCGTCGCGCGGCGGCTGGATTACGATGGTCAGGATCGCCGTCCATCGCTCGGTGGTGGAGAGCTGGCCGTTCTCGTAGTGCCGCTCGGTCCAGGCGACACGGAAGGAGTTCGGCGAGGCGCGGATGACGCTGGAGACTTCGACCGCGATTTGCTGGCGTCCGACTTTGGTGAAGGGATCGTTGGCGCGGGCATAGTCGTTGAGCGCCAGTGCGCCGCGATCGGTGGTGAACTCGTAGGCGCGCAGCCAGTTCTGACGCACGATGATCGCGTCGGCGGGGATCGCGCGCACCTGCTCTATAAAGTGCGCGAGATGGAAGGCGATCTGCGGGTCGCGGGGCTGGTAATCGGCAGTGGCAGGCGCGACAGCCTGCGCCTGGCCCAGATTGTCGACCTGCACCACCCAGGGCACGATTGAACCCGTGGCAGACTGCCAGACCAATGCTCCAGCGAAGCCGCCGGAGAGGATCAGGCAGCCGAATGCCATCAGCCGCCAGTTGCGCGCCTGCACACGTGCCGAGCCGATGCGCTCGTCCCAGACCTGGGCCGCACGCTGATAGGGCGTTTCAGGCTCGGGAGATTTGCCGTAGTGGGTCGAGGATCGTTTGAAGAAGCTCATGAGCGGTTCCCTTCGGAAAGATTGACGGAGCTGGCGCCGCCATGGCTGTCGCCGGAGCGCACGGCATGGGCAGTGGCCCGGACGCCATGGGAGAGCCGCTGAGAGCGCTTCATGCGCTTGGCCCAATCCGGAGGACCGTCGGAGGCGGATGAGGGGGATGGTGCAGCCGCAGCGGTTGCTGCACCGCTCGCATTGCCTATAGTGCCGCCCGTCGTCTCGAAGGCGGCTCGCCCGCCGGCTTGAAAGCTCTGCCTTAGGCTGCCGGAGGCGTTGGCGCTGGCGCGCCGCAGTGGAGAGACGGCGGCGCGCGCGCCTGTGCTCGCTACAGCGCCGAGCCCAGAGGCGACGCCTCCGGTGCCCGACTGACCGGCCGAGCCAAGGCTGTAGGCGGTCGCGGCGCCTCCCGCTGCGGCGACGCCGCCGCGAGCAGCGGCCGCGGTCCCAGACAGCGCCATACCGCCAC
The DNA here is from genome assembly GCF_011762095.1 of Parvibaculum indicum. Taxonomy (GTDB): domain Bacteria; phylum Pseudomonadota; class Alphaproteobacteria; order Parvibaculales; family Parvibaculaceae; genus Parvibaculum; species Parvibaculum indicum. The sequence continues at coordinate 5,188 of NZ_JAASQO010000018.1, forward strand.
CACGCGCTGCCAGACCGGCGGCGCCCGCTCCAGCGAGGGCAGCGCCGCCGACGGCAAGGCCGGTGCCGACTGCGGCCCCGGCGCCGAGCTGCGGTCCGCCGGAGACGATGCCGTTCGCGATGCCAGGGCCGAAAATGCCGAGCCCGAGCAGCGACAGCGCTGCCAGCACCACGGCCATGGCCTCGTCGATAGTGGGGGTGACACCGCCAAAGCCGGCGGTGAATTGCGAAAACAGCGTCGAGCCGATACCGATGATGACGGCGAGCACCAGAACCTTGATGCCGGACGAGATCACGTTGCCGAGCACCCGTTCGGCCATGAACGCGGTCTTGCCGAAGAGACCGAAGGGAATGAGTACGAATCCTGCCAGCGTCGTCAGCTTGAATTCGATCAGGGTGATGAAGAGCTGGATGGCGAGGATGAAGAAGGCGAGAAGCACCAGTGCCCAGGCGAAGAGCAGGCAGGCGATCTGGATGAAGTTCTCGAAGAAGGCGACCCAGCCCATAAGGTCGGAGATGGATTCGAGCAGCGGCCGGGCGGCATCGAGTCCGGTCTGGGCGACACGGCCCGGCCGCATCAGGTCGGCTGTGGTGAAGCTAGTACCGGACGCCATCAGGCCGAGGCCGGCAAAGCTCTCGAAGACGATGCGGGCGAGATTGTTCCAGTTGCCGATGATGTAGGCGAAGACGCCGACAAACAGGGTCTTCTTCACCAGACGGGCGATGATGTCGTCGTCGGCGCCCCATGACCAGAACAGCGCGGCCAGCGTCACATCGATGACGATCAGCGTGGTGGCGATGAACGCCACCTCGCCGCCGAGGAGCCCAAAGCCGGAATCGATATAGCTGGTGAAGACTCCGAGGAAACTGTCGATGACGCCCGTCCCGCCCATGGCTCGCTAGTCCTCGCTGCTCTGGGGGGTGACGGAGGTCGACGTGCGACCGAGGAAGCGATCCCGGGTTTCCGCCCAGATGCGCAGACATTCGGGATCGCGCGCGGCGGCCTCGCCCATCTGCTGGCAGCGGCGCTGAGCTGCGCGCAGCGGGTCGGCGGAAGGCGCCAGTGCCGGCGCGGAGGCCGATCGCACCGGCTCATCCTTGCGCGTCATCTCGATCACCGTCGCCGTGATGGCGAAGGCGACGAAGATGATGGCCGCGATCCGCGCCAGCATCTTGCCCTCCATCGGTTTCCCCTTTCCGGCCGTCTGGCTCGTCAGTTGCCGTTGTTGAACATCTGCGCGTTGCCGGGCTGGTAGCCGGTGCCCGGTGTGAGGAAGCGCTCGCGCTGGACACGGCCCTGTTCGGCCGCCGCCGCGCGCTCGGCGTCGGTCAGCGCCTGGGCCCGGCCGTTTGCGGCGATGACAGCCGTAAGGTCGGCGAGCTGCTGCGCCTGAAGCGCGAGGAGCTGGTTGCCGGCCTGTGCCGCCTGCAAGGCGCCGGTCGCGCCCTGGCTCTGACCGACCAGCGCCGACATTTGCGCGCGATTGGTTTCGATATTGCCGACCACGCCGGCCTGGACACGCATGGCGTCCTGAAGCCCGCCGACTGTGTTCTCCCAGCGCGATCGCGCGTCGGCGACGAGCTGCTGTTCCGACGTGCTCAGGTCGATGTTGCGGTAATTCTGCTGGAACGCCTGGTCGATCTGCTGGACGTCGAAGGCGATGTTCTGGGCCTGCTGGAGCAAAGATTGCGTGCGGCCCACGGCCTGCTGGAGTTGCTGCAACGAGGAATGTGGCAGGCTCGCGAGGTTGCGGGCTTGGTTGATGAGCATCTGCGCTTGGTTCTGCAGCGAGGTGATCTGGTTGTTGATCTGCTCGAGCGCCCGCGCCGCCTGGAGCACGTTCTGCGCATAGTTGGTGGGGTCATAAACGATCCACTGTGCCTGCGCCGGCGACGCCAGCACCATCGGCAACGCCGCGATCGGCGCGGCGATCAGAGCGGCGGCGAAGCGGGCTGCACGTGTGCGGGGTTTACGGGTCTTCATGGCAGAGTTTCCTTTTCGGCTTGGGGGATGAGATTGCTGAGGTCGGGAATGAGGTCGGCGGCCCAGTCGACGCCGCGATGGCGCAGCCAGGCGTCGAGGAATTCGTCGCGACCATGTTCAGTAAGAATGCGGGCGATGGCGGCCTGATCGGTCTTGGCGGAGGTGGCGCAGAGCGCGAGCGCCACTTCGCTGAGCCCCAGCTCGAACAGCCGGTTTCCGCGCCGCGACTGGCAATAGTAGTCGCGCTTGGGCGTCGCCCGGGCGAGGATCTCGATCTGGCGGTCGTTGAGGCCGAAGCGCCGGTAGATCGCGGTGATCTGAGGCTCGATCGCCCGCTCATTGGGCAGGAGCAATCGCGTCTGGCAGCTCTCGATGATCGCGGGCGCAATGGGGGAGCCGTCGATGTCGCTGAGGCTCTGCGTGGCGAAGACGACGCTGGCGTTCTTCTTTCTGAGCGTCTTCAGCCACTCGCGGAGCTGACCGGCGAAGCCTTCGTCGTCCAGCGCCAGCCATCCCTCGTCGATGATGATGAGGGTGGGCGAGCCGTCGAGCCGGTCCTCGATGCGGTGGAAGAGGTAGGCGAGCGCGGCCGGCGCCGCCCCGGTGCCGATCAGGCCCTCGGTCTCGAAAGCCTGAACAGAAGCTTCGCCGAGATGCTCAGCCTCCGCGTCGAGCAGCCGCCCGTAGGCGCCTCCCACGCAATAGGGCCGTAGCGCCTGCTTGAGATCGTTGGACTGGAGCAGCACCGCAAGGCCGGTGATCGTGCGTTCCGCCACCGGCGCCGAGGCGAGCGAAGTGAGCGCCGTCCAGAGATGTTCCTTCACCTCGGGTGTGATCCCGACGCCCTCCCGCATCAGGATCGCCACGACCCAGTCGGCGGCCCAAGCGCGCTCCGCTGTTTGCTCGAGGCGGGAAAGCGGTTGCAGCGAGACGCTGTGCTCGTCGCCGTCGGTCAGGCCGCCGCCGAGATCGTGCCAGTCGCCGCCCATGGCGAGCGCCGCGGCGCGGATCGAGCCGCCGAAATCGAAGGCGAAGACCTGGGCGCTCGCATAGCGGCGGAACTGCAGCGCCATCAGCGCCAGAAGCACGGACTTGCCCGCGCCGGTCGGACCGACGACGAGCGTGTGCCCGACGTCGCCGACATGAAGGGAAAACCGGAACGGGGTAGAGCCTTCGGTCTTGCCGAACAGCAGTGGGGGCGCTGCAAAGTGCTCGTCCCGTTCCGGCCCCGCCCACACGGCACTCAGGGGGATCATGTGGGCGAGATTGAGCGTGGAGATCGGTGGCTGGCGGACATTGGCGTAGACATGTCCGGGCAGCGAGCCGAGCCAGGCATCCACGGCGTTGATGGTCTCGGGCATCGCGGTGAAGTCGCGGCCCTGGATGACCTTCTCGACGAGACGCAGCTTCTCGTCGGCCACACGGGGGTTGGTATCCCACACCGTCACCGTCGCGGTGACATAAGCGACGCCGGCATAGTCGGCGCCGAGTTCCTGCAGCGCGAGATCGGCGTCCGCCGCCTTGTTCGATGCGTCGGTGTCGACCAGCACCGAGGCCTCGTTGGTCATCACCTCCTTCAGGATCGCGGCAATCGACTTGCGCTTGGCGAACCATTGGCGGCGGATGCGTGTCAGCAGCTTCGTCGCATCGGTCTTGTCCATCAAGATGGCGCGGGTGGACCAGCGATACGGAAAGGCGAGCCGATTGAGGTCGTCGAGTAGTCCTGGCGTGGTCGCTGTCGGAAACCCGGTGACGGTCAGGACGCGCAGATGCTGGTCGCCGAGTCGCGGTTCGAGCCCGCCGGCGAGCGGCTGATCGGCGAGCAGCACATCCAAATACATCGGCGTTTCCGGCACGCGGACGCGGTGGCGCTTGGTGGAAACGCACCCGTGAAGATAGGTCAGGGTCTCGGCGTCATCGAGCCAGTGGCATTCCGGCATGAAGGCTTCGACCAGGCGCAGCACACGGTCGGTCCGGTCGGCGAAGCCGGCCAGCACTTCATGCGGGTCGATCCCCTTGGACTCGCGGCCTTCATAGAGCCAGCCCTCGGCGCGGGCGGCGTCCTCAGCCGGCGGCAGATAAGTGAGGGTGAGGAAATAGCTGGATTCGAAATGCGCGCCAGCCTCCTCAAAGCTCGCCTTGCGCTCGGCATCGACCAGCGCCGACGCGGCATCAGGAAAGCGGCTGTCGGGGTAGCTGTTCGACGGATGCCGCTGCGCTTCCACGAAGATGGCCCAGCCTGATCCCAGGCGCCGGAAGGCGTTGTTCAACCGGCCGGCGACGGCGACGAGTTCGGCTGGAACCGCTGAATTGAGGTCCGGGCCCCGGAACCGCGCCGTCCGCTGGACGCTCCCGTCCTTGTTGAGGACGATGCCTCGGCCGACCAGGGCGACCCAGGGCAGGAAATCGGCGAGGCGTGCGTTGCGATTGCGATATTCGGCGAGGTTCATCATGGACGGCTCCTCACGCTCAGACCGTCAGATGCGCGGGAATGCGCAGGTGCCGGCGGCCAACCTCGACGAAGAGCGGGTCGCGCTTGGCGGCCCAGACGGCGGCCAGATGACCGATGGCCCAGATCGCGATGCCAGCGAGCCAAAGCCGCAAGCCAAGCCCGATGGCGCCCGCGAGCGTGCCGTTCATGATGGCGATGGCGCGCGGCGCACCGCCGAGCAGGATCGGCTCGGTCAATGCCCGGTGGACCGGGACCGAAAAGCCGAGCAACTCGCCGTCCTGTTCGCCAAGGCCCGCCATCAGACGAGCGCTCCGCCGCCGAAGGAGAAGAACGACAGGAAGAACGAACTTGCCGCGAAGGCGATCGACAGACCGAAGACGATCTGGATGAGGCGCCGGAAGCCGCCCGACGTGTCCCCGAAGGCGAGTGTCAGGCCGGTGATGATAATGATGATGACGGCGAGGATCTTGGCGACCGGCCCCTCGATCGATTCGAGGATGGACTGGAGCGGTGCCTCCCATGGCATGGAGGAACCGGACGCATGAGCGGCAGGCGTGGTCATCAAAGTCATGACCGCCACCGATGTCGCCGCGGCCAGGCGATGGTAGGCGTTACGCAGGGTCTGGTGCATGTGGACTTTCCTTTGCGTCTGGTGTGAGAAGAGGTGCGCCGGGCGCGAAGACGGCTGTCGCGACGCGGTAATCGCCGTCCGGCCCGAGGCCTTCCACGCGAACGAGTTCGGAAAGACGGCGGGCCGTGCCACGGCCTGACAACACCGCCACGATGTCGATTGTCTCGGCGATCAGCGCGCGCGGAACGGTGACGACAGCTTCCTGGATGAGCTGTTCGAGACGGCGCAGCGCACCGAGGGCCGAGCCCGCGTGGATCGTGCCGACGCCGCCCGGATGGCCGGTGCCCCAGGCCTTCAGAAGATCAAGCGCCTCACTGCCGCGGACCTCGCCGATGGGAATGCGGTCGGGACGCAGGCGCAACGAAGAGCGGACGAGATCGGAGAGAGAGGCCACGCCATCCTTCGTCCGCATGGCGACGAGGTTGGGTGCCGCACACTGCAGTTCGCGTGTGTCCTCGATGATGACGACGCGGTCGGAGGACTTCGCTACCTCGGCCAGGAGAGCGTTGGTCAGCGTCGTTTTGCCTGTGGAGGTGCCGCCGGCGACGAGGATGTTGGCTCGGGCCGCGACTCCGTCGCGCAACGCGGTGGCCTGTTCGGCCGTGATGATGCCGGCGGCGACGTAATCGTCGAGAGTGAACACCGCGACGGCGGGCTTGCGGATCGCGAAGGCCGGGGCTGCGACCACCGGCGGCAGGAGTCCCTCGAACCGCTCCCCCGTCCCGGGCAGCTCTGCCGAAACGCGCGGGCTCCCGCTATGGACCTCCGCGCCGACATGATGGGCGACGAGGCGGATGATCCGCTCGCCATCCTCCGGCGCCAGGCGTTCACCCGTATCGGACAGGCCTTCGGAGAGGCGGTCGATCCACAGCCGCCCATCCGGATTCAACATCACCTCGACGACGCCTGCGTCTTCGAGAAAGCGGCCGATGGCGGGACCGAGCGCGGTGCGTAACATCCGCGCGCCGCGCGCAATACCTTCCGAATTGTGATGCGAGGTCGCCATCTGATCCCCGATTTCGACGGGGACAAACCAGATGGTCCCCATGCGGGGATGATTAAAAGGGCCTGCTTTAGGGTCGATTCAACAAGGAATTAGCGTCGTCGTAGTGTGGCGTGCAAAGACAGGAGAGCGGCGGCGGTCTCCTTTGCCGACTGGTGTTATGTGTCGGCGCCGGGGTCACTTCCGGGCGTCCAGCGCGCTGCACGATGCTTCGCTCAGGTAACGGTGAATTGCCCCATCATGCCAGCGTCTTCATGCTCGAGGATATGGCAGTGAAACATGAGCGGTGTCTCGCGGCTCGCCGGCTGGTCGAAGCGAGTGAGGATCTCGGCCTCGCCGGGGACCAGAACGGTATCCTTCCACCCGGTGTCTTCGGGTCGTGGCGGCCCGCCATTCTCGGACACCACCCGGAAGCGCACGCCGTGGACGTGGAATGGATGGGCCACCATCGTGCTGCGGACATGCCAGCGCTCGACCGACCCGAGCGCCACCTCGAAATCGACCCTGTTCATGTCGAAGGGGCGGCCGTTTATGGCAAAGCCGCCGCCGCCCATCATCATGCCGCCTATGCCCATGTCGAGCGAAACCTGTCGGGTCCTGATCTCGTTGCCCGACAGATCCTCGGGTGCACCGTCAAGCTGGTCCGGCAGGCGCATGATCCGGGCCGTCTGCGTGGGATCTTTCTCGAATTGCAGAACACCATAGGGCTGACCGGGATCGCTGAGCAGCACCGGCGCCCCGCCTGCGGCGAAATCGACAAGGATCTCCGCGCGTTCGCCCGGAGCAAGCCGCAGCACGTCCAGCGCCAGCGGCGCAGGCAGGTAGCCGCCATCCGTCGCCACCAGGTGCATCAGCCGCGTGTCGTCGAAGAACAGCGTGTAGATGCGCGCGTTGGAGCCGTTCAGAAGCCGCAGCCGGACGATCCCTTCCGGCACGACCGCCGTCGCGCCCGCCTGCCCGTTCACCAGCATCCGGTTGCCGGCGAACCCGTGCATGATGTCCATCATGGAAGGGTCATAGACCATCCGTCCCGCGGCATCGAATCGTCGATCCTGGAGCACCAGTGTCAGATCATCGACACCGTACTCCGCTGGAAGACCGCGCTGGTCGTCGCGGCCGTCGGCGACATGGATGACGCCCGCCAGGCCGGAATAGACCTGTGCCGCCGTGCGTTCATGAATATGCGTGTGATACCAGGCGGTTGCCGGATCCTGAGCGATCACCATCTCCGGCCGCCATGTCGCACCGGGCGCAATGGCGAGGTGCGGACCGCCATCATGCTCTCCCGGCACCAGGAGACCGTGCCAATGCGCGCTGACAGGCTCGTCCAGCCTGTTGGTGACCTCGGTCGCAAGGTCGCCGTTCTGCACGATGATCGTCGGCCCCAGATAACCCTGGTTGAAGCCAGCGGTTGCAACGGCGGGTCCGTCACTGAATCTCCTGCTGCCAGCCATCGCTGTCAGGGACAGCCGACCCGTCGCCCGCGTATCGAGGAGTGGCGGCATCGACAGGCGTGTCAAGCGAGCGGTGTCCTGGGCAAAGGCACGCCGGGCAGGCACGGACGAAAGGATACCGGCGGTCAGGAGTGCGGAGAACGAGGAAGTCAGGAACTGGCGTCTTTTCATTCTGGTCTTTCGATAGGCATGGCGGGTGCCCGATGCTGGGCCACCCGGACCCCATGGGCAAATCGCTTGCAGTTCCCCCGTATCACGTGCCCGAGGACGGATGCCATTCCATCGTGCACGCGCTTACGGGATATCATCCTCTTGGATCATGGAAGCAAGGGAAGTCCGGTCAATCTGCCAGCAGCTTCTTGCGTTCCTCGAATTCCTTGCTGTCGATCTCGCCCTTGGCATAGCGTTCCTTGAGCAGTGCCAGGGCTCGATCATGCGCCGCATGGCCGCTGCCGGTCATCGCCGGACCGCCGAAGTGCCGGACGAGGAATACCGTCCCCGCGATGATCGCGACCACGATCAGGATCATGAAGATCGGTCCGAGTATCATGCCGAATCCTCCCCATTGGCTGCCACCCCACATCATGTCATGTCCGTAGAAGTAAGGGGCGCTAAGATCCGGAATGTCTCCGACCTGCGCAATCGCGGGATGCGCTGTTGCGATTGTTGCTGCGATGAGGCTTGTGGCCACCGCAAAGCTTCTGGTTTTCATCCGTCTCATCCTTTTGGTTGGCGATAATTGCCATAACGTACTCATATGGAGGGTGAGTAACCTCCGCGCCCTGATCTACATCAATCCCGCGATCCTGCTTTCAGGTGCTATGTTGCAGAAGGTGGCTGGAGCGGGTCGCCCCGGATGCTCGCCACGAACGCCGAATCCGGCTCGCCCGCCCTGCGGCGGCCTACCCGGTGTCGCCATTCACATAACCAGGAGAACGCTTACATGAGCTACACGATCAATCGCATGATCTCCGACGCGAATATCGACGACCTCGACGCGCGGACCCGAAAAGCGCTTGCAGACCGCGGCTTCGGCGTGCTGACCGAGATCGACGTCAAGGCGACGATGAAGACGAAGCTTGACGTCGAGATGCCGCCCTATCGCATCCTCGGCGCCTGCAACCCGAAAATGGCGCATCGGGCCATCGGGATCAAGCCTCGGGTGGGTGCGATGCTGCCCTGCAACGTCATCCTGCGCGAGGTCGAGGGCGGCGTCGAGGTCAGCGCGATCGACCCGGTGGTGTCTATGCAAGCGATCGAGAACCCTGAACTGACCGCGGTCGCGGGTGAGGTTCGCGACCTTCTGGCGAAGGCCGTCGCGGCGATCTGAGATGAATTTGCGCGCAAGGTTTCTCGCGGGTCTTGCGGTCCTCGGGATGCTGGTAGCGCACGCCATGCTCTGCGTCGAAGCCACGAGTTCGGTACGTCACGATGCTTGAGTGCGTGGCAGGACTCTACCCGTCTCGGGGAATGCGGCCAAGTCACCCGACCGGTAATCCGTTGCTCGCGTCACCGCGGAACGCGTTCGACGTCTGGCTTTATGTGCGACTACGGCGTGATTGCGACCTTCAGGACGCCGTCACGCTGGTGAGAAAAGAGGTCGTAGGCCGCCTCGATGTCGTCCAGCTTGTAGCGGTGCGTCACCAGCGGTGTCAGGTCCACACGCTCGGACCGGATGACTTCCATCAGCCGCCGCATGCGCTCCTTGCCGCCCGGGCAGAGCGTTGTCACGATGGTGTGGTCACCAAGTCCGGCAGAGAACGCACCGAGCGGTATCCTGAGGTCGCTTGAATAGACACCGAGACTCGACAACGATCCCCCTGGCCGCAGGACGCGAAGCGCGGCTTCGAACGTCGCCTGGGTGCCCAGCGCCTCGATGGCGACATCGACGCCCCGGCCATCGGTGATGCGCATGATCTCGTCCACGGGATCGACCTTCGTGAAGTCGATGACGTGGCTCGCCCCGAGCTTCTGCGAGATTGCCATCCGCTCGGCCACCCGGTCCACGGCGATGATGGTCGTCGCGCCGCTCAACCGTGCACCGACTGTCGCGCAAAGACCTATCGGGCCCTGGGCGAAGACCGCGACCGCGTCGCCGATGCGGACCCTGCCGCGCTCCGCGCCACTGAAGCCGGTCGACATGATGTCCGGGCACATCAGCACCTGCTCGTCGGTGAGCCCGTCCGGCACGGGCGCAAGGTTGGCCATCGCGTCTGGTACGAGAATGTACTCCGCCTGGCAGCCGTCGATGGTGTTGCCGAATTTCCAACCCCCCATCGGCTTCCAGCCGTGTTTCGTGCCGGCACCATCCTGCGAGCAGTAGCCGCAGAGGCAGGCGTTGCTCCAGCCGCTCGGAGTGATCGCTCCAGCAATGACGCGCTGCCCCTCCGTGTAACCGACGACCGCAGAGCCGAGCTCCTCGATCACGCCGACCGGTTCATGTCCGATCGTGAGCCCCTTCGCGACCGGATACTCCCCCTTCATGATGTGTACGTCCGTGCCGCAGATCGTGGTGGTGGTGACGCGGACGAGCGCATCGAGCGGGCCGACATCGGGGATCGGCTTTTCATCCAGCGCGATGCGGCCGGGCTCCACGAAAATGGTCACCTTCATCTTCCGGGTCATCGATAGCCTCCACATGTTTGGGGTCGCCGGTCATGCCTTGGCAATCAGATCACGAAGACCGGGGCAAAGCCGCCCCCCGGCGTCCTGAAATTGGTGGTCTGGCCCTGATAGAGGCGGGCGGCCACCAGAAGCACCTGCGCGTCATATGTATAGAGCCGCACGTCCATCTTGCGCGCCTCGATTGCGTCGTCGATCCGGATCATGCGCTCGCTCGGCTTGACCAGGGTCTGGGCGACGTAGCCGCCATGCGCGATGTCCGACCAGACGCCTTTCGTCACCTTGTCGCCGCGGTACACCGCCTTGCCGCCATGTCCGCCTGTCGGCTTGAAGAACAGGCTCTTGCGCGATCTCCACAGGTCATCGGCAGTTTCGGGAGTGACAACGACGGTTCGCGGGATGGATCTGAGCCGAGCCAAGACTTTCGGTTCCACGCCCCAGCCTTCGAGCATCGCGGGATCCGAGAGGATCGAAAGGTTCCGCTTGTCGGCGAGAAGGGCATGGTTGTGCGGATTTGGCGTCGCGACCACCGCGCCATCCCGGTAGGCATCTCTCAGCGCCCTGTGTTCCGGCTGATCGAACGCGAAGTCGGTGACCCGGTTGTAGACGACGTCGATTGGCTTGCCCTCGACGCTGAGCCGACCGGTTTCATAACGAAGATGGCTGCCGTCCGCGATAACGGCATCGACGCCGCGTGCGACCAGCGCCTGCCGCACCAGGACGAACTCGGGATAGAGATACTGTTCCTCCGGCCTGTCGTCGACGATGGCAATTCGGCCTGCGGAACCGCTTCCCCGCTGACGCCCCCATTCGTCCTGGAACATGCGACATGCGACATCCTCGAAGGCGTGCGGCTTCAACGGCATGTCCATTTCGGCACAGCAAGCGCGCTGCGCCCTTGCAAGAAGTGCGTTGAGGAATGCCCCGCCGGCGTTGGTATTGATCTCGATGAGCCGGGGGCCGTCTTCGCCGAGATGGAAATCGTAGCCCATCAACGCACCAACAGGGCCGTGATCCACTTGCGAGATTTCCGGCGCCCAGGAGAGGACAGCGGCCTTGTATGCGGTGAGCCGCGCGGTCGCCTCGATCGCTGCGACCACCTCCTGCATCTCGGCCACCTGGCTGGCCGAGAGGAACACAGGCACATTCGAGAAAAGGTGCGCCTTGGGGTGGATGAAGGTATCGCAGAACTCCGGGTCGGCAGCCTCGCGCTCAAGCGCCTCGCACAGCGACCGACGGTCGAGGGTGATGCAGAAGCAATTCTGGTTCAGCCGCTCCGAGAGGGTCTGAACTGGACCCGTGGACGTGGGGCCTGGATCGCTCATCGCCCCCAAAGCCCTGGCTGTCCCGAGGCCGGACGCGCGTCAGGCCCGATGCGGGCATCGAAAAGTCTTGGAATCATCGTTGCCTCAGTGTTTCGGTCAGCAGGCCGATCCCGAGTGCCGCATCCGTCTTTGCGATGGAGTCTTCGGCGCTCGCGATCACTCCGCACAGTGCCCGGATCGCGTCGATCGTCTCTGGAATGACGATGGCCTGGTTGTCCACCATGTAGGCGTAGAACAGTTCGTCCCCCTGGACCTTCAGCATGTCCGACCAAAGCGCGACTTCGTAGAGGTTGTCATGTGGCCGGCCGAGGTCGGCCATGAGTTCCTTGACCGCGTTGAGGGCCGTCAACCCGGCATCCATGCGGATCAGGGCAATCCGAGACGATGCGGCAAAGGCGTCGAGCACCTCTTCCCTGGAAGCCGGCCGGGTCAACTGCACCGACCAGTAGTGCAGATGGGCCAGGGTCTCCGGCACCTTGACCGCCATCGTGACGACATCGAGGTCGGGGTCGACGCTCTGCGCATCCGGCCCCTGATGGCTGGGAATCTCGGGCTCGGGGACGAGCGTGTTCATGATCCCGCCGAGGTGACTTTCCCAAGGGTCCGTCGCCCGGCGCAGCAGCGTCCCGCGCGCGCGACGCAGCAGGCCTGCCTGCTTCAATGCCGTAAGGGTTCTCACGATCGAGGTGGTGTTGCAGGAGACGACGCGCGTGCTGTCCCGGTTCAGCGCACTCGCATAGGTGGATTCCGCAACGAAGGAGTGTCCGGTCACATCGTGCTTCTCGCCACCCTGGACGATGAACTTGATGCCCCTTTGTCGATAGATGTCGACGTTCACCGCCGCGATCCGCTTCGGCGTGCAGTCGACCACCAGATCACTCGCTTCAAGCAGATCATCGAGGTTCCCGGCGACATCGAGACCGGCGTTCCGCATCGCCTCTGCATGGTCACCGGTGGCTGCGAAAAGGCGGTAACCCTTCTGCGTCGCCATGCGTGGCCGCCAGTCGGCGCTGATATCCGCAACCCCGGCCAGCTCCATATCGTCTTGCACGGCAACGGCGTCGGCGACACGCTTTCCGATCACGCCGTAGCCGTTGACGGCGACGCGGATCTTTTTCGCTGGGGTCATCGGCTTCTCCTCGCGTTGGTAGCGCACGTCCGTGATGTGCCGCTGGCTGCTGTCGAAATACTGCCAAGTATTCCACAAATGCGGCTCAGTTACTGCCCCCGAACCACCCGGCTTGGCGAATTTCTTTGAACGGTGTCCACCGTATCATGGCCTGTCCAATGCCATCCTCGTTTCCGTTGGCGCCGTCAGGATGAAGCGGCGCTCCGCTGCACCAGGAAGATGCCGCTCAGCACCAGGACGACACCGAAAATCTGGACTGCCTCCAGCCGCTCACCGAAAAAGGCCGCGCCGATAATGAGCCCGAAGATTGGCACCAGAAACGTGAAGGCATTCGCCCGACTGAGCTCGACTCGCTCCAGCGCCACGAACCAGAGCCAGAACGCGAGCGATGATCCGAGGACCGCAAGGGAAACGAGGACGAGGACGAATTCCTTCGACCACGTCAGCACCGAGATGTCTTCCGTCAGCATGGACAGCAGAGCCAAGGGCGCCGCACCGATGAGCAACTGGAAACCCATCGCCATGATGGGGTCGGCCTGGCCGGTGAGGCGCTTGATGGCGACATTGCCGATGGAAACACCGGTGGCGGCAAGCAAGACATAGGCGATGCCTTGGGAGTAGCCTCGGGCGTCGTCTCCGGCGAGGCCCGGCCACGCGACCACCGTGATGCCGGCCAAGCCGACCGCAAGCCCGATCCTTCCAGTCGCCTTGAGGCGTTCCTCCAGGAAAACATACGCGAGAACCGCGGCGACGATCGGCTGCACGTTCGCGATGACGGTCGCGAGTCCCGGCGAAACGAACTCGGCCGCATGGAACATGCCGAAGAAACCCATGCTTGTCGCCCCCAGCCCGACCACGACGATCAGAAACCAGGGCCGCGCGCCGACAGGAACCGGACGATGGCAGAGGGCTCCGAGTGCAATCAGGCAAACGCCTGCCAACGCAGCGCGCAGGGCCGCAAAGGCAAGATGCGGCGCAAGGTCCAGGCCAATGGTGATGAGGGGAAAGCATGCGGCCCAAAGCACCATGACCACCAGAAGGCGGAGGGCGGCGCCGATGGTCATTGCTCATGCGCCAAGTTTCGCCCGATGAATGGAACTGGCAGTTTCATTCGAGAGTAATCCGTCCTATCATTGCCAAATTGATCCAGATCAGAGCGGACGTTGCGACGCCATCCTACATGGAGGGTCGCAGAAAGTCCGGTGGACAAGGCAAGAAATACCATGTCGCAGGCAATTACTTGGCAGTGCAGAAAGGATCCGTATCGTTTGACACGGGGCCTGAAGCATTGGCTGGCGCTGCTGCTTGTACTTGCCTTTTCAACGTCAGGTCTTGCCCATGTTTCGATGGGCGACCATGCCGCATCGGCAACATCGCTTTCGCTTGATGTTGCGTCCATTGATCAGGCCGTGACTGCGGAACCGGATTGTGGCGGCGATGCCCATGAAGCCCACGGTCCAACCTGTTGCACCGGCAGCGTCTGTTCCTATTTCGTCCCGCCGGTCTCGGCGGGAGGCACGAGCATGGCGACGGTCGCTGAAGTTGTAGCACGCCTTCCCGACGAAGTTCATCCCGGCCGCGCGCCGTCGCCCGGTTTGCGACCTCCGAGTCTCTCCGCGAACGGCTGAGCCCGCGCGCCTCTCCCGGCGTGTCGGGCTGATCCGACCGGTCCCGCCGGTCCGGCCCTGCAACGTTCCCGAGAGAGTTTCGTCATGAACCATCCATCATATCGCCAGTTTCTGGCATTCACCGACACCGCAGGCATGATCGGCGCGGCTTCTTCGCTGCTGTTTTCAAAGTGCCCCCGTCACGAGGGCGCAGGGTCATGACCCATCACGATCACTCACCCGCCGAGCCAAAGGCAGACGAAGATCGGCGCCAGCCGTTTCTGAAAACACCGGCGGGACTTGCGATCTGCGTGTTTCTCGCCGTCGGCGGCGTCCTTCTTGTTTTCGAGCACAGGGTTCATCTCCTGGGAGCCTGGCCGCTCCTGTTCCTGCTGGTCTGCGGCGGCATGCACTTCTTCATGCATCGAGGTCACGGTGGTGGCAGCGATGAACGGTGATGTTCCTGCCTACGGCCTGTGGTTTCTGGCGGCCCTGAACGCGGGCATCTTCATCCTGTTCGCCTTCAGCTTCTTCAAGCCCGAAACGACGCGCGACTGGCGCTCGCTCGGGGCCTTTTCGGCCTTCATCGTTGCCCTGTTCGCCGAGATGTACGGGTTCCCGCTGACGCTCTATCTGCTGGCAGGCTGGCTCGGCAGCACCGTGCCGGCTTTCGATCCGCTCTCGCACGATGCAGGACATCTTTGGCCAGCCCTGTTCGGCTGGTCCATGAATCCGCATTTCAGCCCGTTCCATCTGCTGAGCTACGTCCTCATTGGCGGCGGTTTCATACTGATCGCCGCCGCCTGGCGGGTGCTGCACGATGCGCAGAAGAAGGGATTGCTCGCGACGACCGGCCCTTACGCCCGCTTGCGGCATCCGCAGTATCTCGGCTTCGCGCTGATCATGATCGGATTTTTCCTGCAGTGGCCAACGCTGGTGACGGGTCTGATGCTGCCAGTGCTTCTGGTCATGTATTGGCGGCTCGCAAGGACCGAGGAGCGCGAAGTAGAGGCGGCCTTCGGTGACCAATACCGCCGCTATGCCAGTGCGGTTCCGGCTTTCCTGCCGCGCCCCTCCAATCTGCTTCGTTCGAGCAGGGGGTGACTGTGGCGATTTTTCCTTCTCATCAACCAAGGAGTACGGAACGTGAGAACACGAAACCTTCAGGCGGCCCTGTTCGCGGGTTTGCTACTTATCGGGACCGCAGCATCGGTCGCAGCCCAAGCCAGCGCACAGCCACAGGACGAACACCACCCGGAAGAAACCCAGGACGCTCCGCCAGCGAGCCCGGCGCCCGGTGACGCGCCCTCAGCAGCCGCACCCGGAAGCATGCCCGGCATGGGCATGATGACGCCGGAGATGATGCAGATGATGCAGCGCATGATGAGTCAGGGTGCAATGACCGGCATGATGATGGGCGAAATGGCAGGCCAGGGCATGGCCGAGGGTGGCGCGGTTCCAGGCATGGCCGGTCAGATGCCCATGGCAGGCATGATGGCGTGCCCGATGATGCGAATGATGATGAACGGCCAGGCAGGAATGGGCATGCCCGGCATGATGGGTGGTCAGGGCATCCTCCTCGGAACGCCGAACGGCACACCGGAGGAGATGACGGAGGATCGCGTACGCGCCTTGCTCGAGCAGCAGGTGACCAATCTTGGCAATCCCCGTCTGAGGCTCGGCGAGATCGGCACTGCGCCTGACGGGAGCATCACTGCAGAGATCGTCACCGTGGACGGCTCGCTGGTGCAGAAGCTCGCCTTCAACCGCTATCCCGGTCTGTTCCGGCAGATAGCCGAATAACGCGGACACCTGACACCGGTACTGGCGCCCGCCTAAGGAGAACACGATGAAAACAATCGCAATCGACGTCGGCGACTTGCTGACAGCCTTGGGCCCGGACGAAGTGGGACGGCGGATCGGC
This sequence comes from Parvibaculum indicum, assembly GCF_011762095.1. Taxonomy (GTDB): domain Bacteria; phylum Pseudomonadota; class Alphaproteobacteria; order Parvibaculales; family Parvibaculaceae; genus Parvibaculum; species Parvibaculum indicum. The sequence goes on from NZ_JAASQO010000018.1 coordinate 21,318, forward strand.
GAGGTGCCGGGCGTCGAAAGCGTCTCCGTGGATCACGCGTCGCAAAACGCCACGGTCGAATACGACGAGACCCGCATAAAGGTCGCCGACATCAAATCCCTGGTTCGGCGGCCTGGTCCCGGCGTCGATGCGCCGCCTGCCGCTTCGACCGGCAGGGGGCACGAAAGCCACGCGACGGCCGGAGCATCACCAGAGAGTCCAGGACCGGCATCGGGCCATTCAGGACACCAGGACCATGACAAGCACGCGGGCCACTCGCCCGCGATGTTTCGGGACCGCTTCTGGCTTTCGCTTGCCCTGACGGTTCCGGTGGTTATCTGGTCGGCCCACATCCAGGACCTTCTCGGCTACCGGGCCCCCGCGTTTCCGGGATCGGAGTGGATCGGCCCCGTGCTCTCCACGGTCGTCTTCCTCTACGGCGGTCTCGTGTTCCTGCAGGGGGCCTGGCGGGAACTGCGGTCCCGGCTGCCGGGGATGATGACCCTCATCTCGCTCGCGATCTCCGTCGCTTTCCTGTTTTCCTGGGTGGTTCAGCTCGGGCTGATCGAGGCGAGTGCCCTGTGGTGGGAACTGGCGACGCTGGTCACGATCATGCTGCTTGGCCACTGGATCGAGATGCGGTCCATCAACCAGGCCGAAGGCGCATTGAAGGAACTCGCGAAGCTCCTTCCGGATACCGCGACGCGGATCACCGACGGGGGCGAGGAGAAGGTCGCCGTCAGCGCGCTGCGGAACGGAGACCTCGTTCTGGTCCATCCGGGGGAGAGCATTCCCGCCGACGGGACCGTGAGAAAGGGAGAGAGCGACGTCAACGAGGCCATGATCACCGGCGAGTCCCGGCCGGTGAAAAAGCGGGAAGGCGACGAGGTGATCGCCGCCACGATCAACGGAGAAGGGTCTCTGCGCGTCGAGGTCACCGGCACCGGAGAGGAAACCAAGCTTTCCGGCATCATGCGACTCGTGGCCGATGCCCAGAAGTCCAAGTCCAGAGCGCAGCACCTTGCAGATCGCGCAGCCCGGCTTCTGACCTTCGTCGCGATCGCCGCCGCGGCCATCACCATCGTGGTGTGGCAGTCTGTCGGCGCAGCGATCGACTTCTCCGTGGTGCGGATGGTGACGGTGCTGGTGATCGCCTGCCCGCACGCGCTTGGGTTGGCCGTGCCGCTGGTGGTGGCCATCTCGACGACGCTGGGCGCCCGCAACGGGCTTCTGGTGCGCGACCGGCGCGGACTCGAGGAGGCGAGGAACCTCGACACCGTGATCTTCGACAAGACCGGCACGTTGACGCTTGGCGAGTTCCGGGTCGTGGCGATGTCTGTCGCGGATGGGCTGGCCGAGGACGAGGCGCTTCGGATCGCATCCGGCATCGAAGCCGAATCCGAGCACCCGATCGCCCGGGGCATCGTGAAGACCGCACAGGACAAGGGCATAGACGTGCCCGTCGCCGAAGGCTTCCGCGCAATCACCGGCAAGGGGGTGGCGGCGACGATCGCCGGCACCGAATACCACATGGGTGGCCCGGCTCTGCTCAAGGCCGAGAATGTGCAGGTACCGCAGGCGCTGCTGGAGGCGGCCAAGGCGGCGGCCGACAGTGGACGGGCTGCCATCTATCTCGTCCGCGAAGGCAAGGCCCTGGCCGTCTACACCGTGGCGGACGCGATCCGCGAGGAGAGCCGCGAAGCCATTACGGCGCTGCATGAACGGGGGATCGAGGTTGCCATGCTGACCGGCGACGCGCAGGCCGTGGCCGATGCCGTCGCGAGGGAGCTGGGCATCGATACCGTGTTTGCGGAAGTGCTCCCCGAGGACAAGGCCTCGAAGGTCCGCGAGCTTCAGGCGCAGGGCAAGAAGGTCGCGATGATCGGCGACGGCGTGAACGACGCCCCGGCCCTGGCCACTGCCGATATCGGGATCGCGATCGGCGCGGGCGCGGATGTTGCCGTCGAGGCCGGGCATATCGTGCTGGTGCGGTCCGATCCCCGCGATATCCCCCGCATCATCACCCTGAGCCGCGCCACGTACCGCAAGATGATCCAGAATCTCTGGTGGGCGGCGGGTTACAACATCTTCGCCATACCCCTTGCCGCCGGCGTTCTGGCACCCTGGGGCATACTGCTGACACCCGCAGTGGGCGCGATCCTGATGTCCGCGAGCACGGTGGTTGTGGCCATCAACGCGCAACTGTTGAAGCGCGCAAAACTATGACTCCGTCGACGGGCCAGCCACGAATGCAAGGGCAGTACAAGGCAAACAGCATCACCTTGCACGGTGCGGTCGCGATGGGCACGGGCGTGATGATCGGCGCCGGCATTTTTGCCCTGACCGGTCAGATCGCCGAATTGGCGGGACCCTGGTTTCCGCTGTCCTTCATCGCCGGAGCCATCGTGACCGCGCTCAGCGCCTACAGCTACATCAAGATGTCGAACGCCTGGCCTTCCTCGGGCGGAATCGCGATGATCCTGCAGAAGTGTTACGGGCGCGGAGCGGTCACCGCCGGCGCGGCGCTGCTGATGGCGCTCAGCATGGTGATCGCCGAAAGCCTGGTGGCGCGCACCTTCGCGACTTACGTGCTGCGGCCTTTCGAGATAACGGGCGGGCCGCTCGTGCCGATCCTCGCCGTTGCGGTGATCCTGTTCGCGTTCCTCGTCAACATTGCCGGCAACCGGTCGGTCGGGCTGTTCTCGCTGGTCATGGCGACGCTCAAGATCGGCGGCATCGCGCTCTTCGGGATTGCGGCGTTGTGGGCGAGCGGATTTTCCTTCGCCGCAGCGTCCGAGACAGGCCGGGACTTCACCGCGACCGGCTTCGTCGCTTCGGTGGCGCTGGCCATACTTGCCTTCAAGGGCTTCACCACGATAACCAACAGCGGCGCCGAGATCACCGAACCGAACCGCAACGTTGGCCGGGCCATCATGATCTCGATCGCGCTCTGCGTCGTCGTCTATCTGCTCGTAGCCTTCGGCGTCGGATCGAGCCTCACCATCGACCGGATCATCGCCGCGCGCGACTATTCGCTCGCCGAGGCCGCCGAGCCCGCCCTTGGCCAGGCAGGGTTCCTGCTGACCGTGCTTCTCGCGGCGGTGGCCACCGCTTCGGGACTGCTGGCCAGCGTCTTCGCGGTGTCGCGGATGCTGGCGATGCTCACCGACATGAAGCTGATCCCACACCGCCATTTCGGCATGGCGGGCCCGATCCAGCGCCACACGCTGATCTACACCGTCGTCATCGCTTCGGCGCTGGCGGTGTTCTTCGATCTGGGCCGCATCGCGTCGCTGGGCGCATTTTTCTATCTGATCATGGACATGACCATCCACTGGGGCGTGTTCCGCTACCGGCGGCAAGAGATCGGTGCCGTGGGCGCTGTCCTGCTGGCCGCAATCGCCTTTGACGCGGCGGTGCTCGCGGCCTTCACTACGATGAAGCTGCAAAGCGATCCCGCAATCGTCCTCTACGCCGCCATCGCGATCGGCGCGGTGTTCGGCCTTCTGTGGATTTACCTCGGTCAATGGACCGCAACGCCTGGCGATGCCCACGCGGACCACAAGGCCGGTGGATCATGACTTTGGTGCATTCAGCAGCGCGGACGACCTACGCAGGGCTGCATGCGCAAGAGGAATTCGATTGATGTCATCTGGAGTGTGCATCCTGACGATCAACGGGGGCTCATCGAGCATCAAGTTCGCGTTGTACAGGATGGACGGCGACCAGCCCCGGAAGGGCCTGCGCGGCAAGATCGACCGCATCGGCCTGCAGGGAACCCATTTCACTTTCGATGACCCCACCCGGAAGCAGCAGGGTAATCGCGGCATCGGTGAGCTCGATCATCGTTCGGCGACAGATTTCCTGCTCGACTGGCTTGCCGAGCAGATCGGTCTTTCGTCGATTGCGGCAGTAGGCCACCGCGTCGTAAACGGTGGCGCCAGGTATCGTGAACCGCATCGGATCACGCAGGAAGTTCTTCGGGAACTGCGCCGTGTCAGCGCCTATGCGCCGGAGCATCTGCCTTCCGAGATCAACATGATTGAATTGGTCGACGAGCGGATACCGGGTCTGCCACAGGTGGCATGTTTCGATACGGCATTTCATCGGGACATGCCTCGGGTCGCCAAGACTCTGGCAATTCCCCGGCGTTTTGCGGCCAAGGGGGTCGAGCGCTATGGCTTTCATGGCCTGTCCTACGAGTTCCTCATTGAAGAGCTCGCGCGCCTGGCCGGCGCTGAGGCTGCGAAAGGGCGGGTGATCCTGTGTCATCTCGGAAATGGGTCGAGCCTCGCAGCGGTCCGCGACGGGAAGAGCGCTGATACCAGCATGGGCTTTACGCCCGCGGCGGGCTTGCCGATGAGCACTCGCTCCGGCGATCTGGATCCCGGGCTGGGCTGGTACCTTGCGCAAACCGAGCAAATGACCGCGCAGCAGTTTCACCAGATGGTGAACCAGGAATCGGGGTTGCTGGGCGTTTCGGAAACGAGCTCCGACCTGCGGGATCTGTTGGGTCGCGAGGCGAGCGATGTTCGGGCTGCCGAAGCAGTCGAGTTGTTTTGCTACCAGGTGAGGAAGTGGATCGGTGCCTTTGCCGCCGCGCTTGGCGGACTGGACACGCTCGTCTTCGCGGGTGGCATCGGCGAGAACGCCCCCGCGATCCGTGCGCGCATCTGCGAGGGCCTCGGCTTTCTCGACGTCCAAATTGACGAGAGCCGGAACGCTGCCGGCAAGCCAGTCGTCTCGGCCGATCGGGGGCGCGTCGAGGTGCGCGTCATTCGCACCGACGAAGATGCAATCATTGCAGAAGCGGTTTTCGGAATGCTTGCCGGCGCCGAAACTGGCCAGCACGCTCATCCGGAGGAGTAAGCCAATGAACAAGCCGCTTTCGACCGACCTCATCCAGAAGATGGACGCCTACTGGCGAGCGGCCAACTATCTCTCGGTTGGCCAGATCTATCTGTTCGACAACCCGTTGCTCAGGACACCCTTGAAGATCGAGCACGTGAAGCCGCGACTGCTCGGTCATTGGGGCACCACCCCGGGGTTGAACTTCATCTATGTCCATTTGAACCGCATTATCAACGAGCATGACCTGAACATGATGTATGTCACCGGCCCCGGGCACGGAGGCCCTGGCCTGGTGGCCAACACCTATCTCGAGGGAACCTATAGCGAACTCTACCCGGACATCTCGCAGGACGAAGCGGGGATGAAGAAGCTGTTCACGCAGTTTTCCTTTCCCGGCGGCATACCGAGTCACGTTGCGGCGGAGACGCCAGGCTCCATCAATGAAGGCGGTGAACTCGGCTATTGCCTGTCGCATGCCTACGGCGCCGCCTTCGACAATCCCGATCTGCTCGTGGCTTGTGTCGTGGGCGATGGCGAGGCGGAAACTGCCGCACTCGCCACCAGCTGGCACTCGAACAAATTTCTCAATCCGGTGCACGACGGCGCGGTCCTGCCGATCCTGCATCTGAACGGCTACAAGATAGCAGGCCCCACCGTGCTTGCCCGCATTCCCCGTGACGAGCTCGAATCGCTGTTTCGCGGCTACGGCTACACGCCTCACTTCGTCGAGGGCGACGATCCGATGGAGATGCATCAGCTCATGGCTGAGACGCTCGATACCGTGGTCGAAAGCATCCGCCACATCCAGCAAGATGCCCGCGCCAACGGATTCAAGAAGCGTCCGCTCTGGCCGATGATCATTTTGCGGTCACCGAAAGGTTGGACTGGCCCGAAGGAGGTCGACGGCAAACCGACGGAGGGAACCTATCGCTCGCACCAGGTGCCCATGGGCGACATGAGCCATCCCGGGCACGTAAAGGTTCTGGAAGAGTGGCTGGAGAGCTATCGCCCGCGAGAACTGTTCGACGAGACCGGCAGGCTACGGCCCGAACTCGCTGAACTGGCCCCGTGCGGCCCGCGGCGGATGGGCGCCAATCCGCATGCCAATGGCGGCCTGCTATTGCGCGACTTGCACCTTCCGGATTTCCGAGACTACGCGGTGAAGATTCCGAAACCCGGTAGCGTGAGTGCGGAAGCTACGCGCGTCCAAGGCGAACTGATCCGCGACGTGATCAAACTGAACCCCGAAACCTTCCGCGTTTTCAGTCCGGACGAAACGGCGTCGAACCGCTGGGGTGCGGTATTCGAGGTGACCAACCGTTGTTCGACCGCGGAAATAGTTCCCGGCGACGACCATGTTGCGCCGGACGGCCGGGTGATGGAGGTCTTGAGCGAGCACCAGTGCGAAGGATGGCTCGAAGGATATCTGCTCACGGGCAGACATGGCTTTTTCTCCTGCTACGAAGCCTTCATCCACATCATCGATTCGATGTTCAACCAACATGCCAAGTGGCTCGACGTTGCGAACCGCATTCCATGGCGGCGGCCGGTTGCTTCTCTGAACTACCTGCTTTCGTCACACGTGTGGCGGCAGGATCACAATGGTTTCAGCCATCAGGATCCTGGCTTCATAGATCACGTCATGAGCAAGAAGGCGGAGGTCATCCGCGTCTATTTGCCGCCCGACGCCAATACCCTGCTCTCCGTTACCGATCATTGCCTGCGCAGCCGAAATTACGTGAACGTCATTGTTGCCGGCAAGCAACCGTCGCCGCAGTGGCTCGATATGGATGCCGCCATCCGGCACTGCACCACCGGACTGGGCATCTGGGAATGGGCCAGCACCGACGAAGGTGGCGAGCCGGACGTGGTGATGGCCTGCGCAGGCGACGTGCCAACTATTGAAACACTGGCTGCGGTCGAAATCTTGCGTCAGCATTTCCCAGTGCTCAGGATCCGGGTCATCAACGTGGTCGACCTGATGACTTTGCAGTCACAGAACCAGCATCCGCACGGCCTAAGCGACGAGGACTTCGATGCGCTGTTCACCAGGGACAAACCCATCATCTTTGCCTATCACGGGTATCCCCTGCTGATTCACAAGCTGACCTATCGTCGAGCCAACCATCACAATCTGCACGTTCACGGGTTCAAGGAAGAGGGAACGACGACGACACCATTCGACATGGTCGTGCTCAACGAGCTTGATCGGTTCCATCTGGCTAAAGCCGTTGTTGAGCGGGTGCCGCGATTGGGTCCGGAAGCGGCAGCCTTCGCTCAATTCATCGGCGCCAAACTCTCCGCTCACGGATCCTACATCCGACAGCACGGCGAGGACATGCCAGAAATCCGAAACTGGCAATGGGCCGCAAATGGAGGGCATTCCAATACTTCCAGAAAAGCATGAGCAAACCGCCCTACCGGGGAAATGAGCAAGCCATGAGCGAGCACGACGATGCAATCGAGAAAAGCGGCTTTCACTGGCGCATCATGCGCTGGATCCTGTGGCGCTTTATCTGCAACGCAGCTGAGCGCGTTCTCATCGACAGAAGCCTGAGGAACAAGACGGGCGGTGAAATTCGCTGGTTGCAGAACGACATCGATTTGTTCCTGAGCCAGGTCTCAACGAGGACGGCGCTCCTGCGCCCGGTGGCGCAGCTTGACGCATTGCCAAATTTCGGCAGTCGCCTCATGGTCGAGCTTGCGATCTATACCGTTGCGGCCGACCGGACGCTGCGTGACCGAGATCTTGATCCCCAAAGCGCGCGGGACGCCTTGGCGGACATCGGTTGGTCCGTCTATCGCAGGCAGCTTGCCCTCTCGTCCCTGCCCGCTCGCCTCGTCACCCGCGACCCGGGAAAGCGATTGCGCTGGAGCATCCGCGGGCTGCTCGTTTTCCCCTTCCGGCCCGTGGGTGCCCCCGGCTACGCCGCCGAAGTCTTTCGAAAAGGCGAGGACATCCACACGCACTTCACGCACTGTCCCCCGCAAAGCTTTGCCCGGCGCATTGCCGACGAGACGGGCGATCCTGAAGCACTGGCCGGCTTCGCAAACAGCTGGTGCAAATATGACTGGCCTGGCGCCGATCTGATCGCCGCCGACGGACATCGGGGACACTATATCCGGCGGCAAACACTCTCGGCCGGGGATCCGGTCTGCGACATGTGCTGGGCGGCGCGGGCACCCCGCCAGACCAGCGAAAACAACAATGAAGACGGCAAATGAGGCCGGAGCGTGAAAGATCCAGAAATCGCTCTGCGGAGATGAAAGTATGAGAAACGCGACGATCGATGCGCCGACCAGCGATCCCAAGAAGAACAGGCGGGCCTTATGATGCAGCGGCAATCGCATGTGAAACGGCCCCACTCCGGAGAAACGAGGCTGGATGCGTTACAGCGGCATGCCTTCGATTACTTCCTGAACGAAACCAATCTCGCCAATGGCCTCGTAGCCGACAAATCGCAGCCGGGCGCGCCCGCGAGCATCGCAGCCGTGGGTTTCGCCCTGGCGGCCTACCCCGTCGGTGTCGAGCGCGCATGGATCTCACGCATAAGTGCAATCGACCGGACTCTGGCGGCATTGCGGTTCTTCAGCAACGCCCCGCAGGGCACGGACCCTGACACGACCGGGCACAAGGGCTTCTTCTATCACTTTCTCGACATGACGACCGGGCGGCGCGCGGGCATTTGCGAGCTGTCCACCGTCGATACCGGATTCCTGCTGGCCGGCATGCTCGCCGCCGCTGCGTATTTTGATCGGAACAGTGAAGACGAGCAGGAGATACGGTCGCTCGCCGACGCGCTTTACCGCCGGGCGGACTGGCAATGGGCCTGCAACGGCGGCGAGACGATCACCCACGGGTGGACGCCTGAGGGCGGATTTCTGCCTTACCGCTGGGAAGGCTATGATGAGGCCTCTCTTCTGTATGTACTCGCATTGGGCTCACCAACCCATCCGCTGGCTGCAGAGGGCTACATAGCGTGGACCTCGACCTACCAATGGAAGGAAATCTACGGCTACGAATTCATTTATGGCGGACCGCTCTTCATCCACCAGTACTCGCACATCTGGATAGACTTCCGCGGAATCCAGGATGCATTCACGCGAGACAAAGGCATCGACTATTTCGAGAACAGCCGCCGCGCCACCTACGTCCAGCGGGAATACGCGATCCGCAATCCGCTCGGATTTGCGGGCTACGGAGAGAATTTCTGGGGCCTGACCGCGAGTGACGGGCCCGGTCGGACGACGCGGCGCGTCAATGGCATCGAGCGCGCTTTCTTCGACTATGCCGCCCGTGGGGCGCCGTACGGCCCTGACGACGGAACGGTCGCGCCGTGGGCCGTGCTGGCGGCGTTGCCGTTCGCACCGGAAATCGTGTTGCCGGCGATTGCGCATTTTCAGGACGTGTATCCGCAGGTGACCGGAAAGTACTGCTTTCGGTGTAGCTTCAACCTGAGCTTTCAGAACGAAGAAGATGTCCACGGTGGCTGGACGTCGCCCTATCACTTCGGGATCAACCTCGGTCCCGTGGTGCTGATGTGTGAGAATTACCGATCGGAATTACTGTGGCGGCTGATGCGAGCCAGCCCTTACATAGTTACAGGTTTCCGTCGCGCGGGATTCACCGGCGGTTGGCTGTGACGGCGGTGGAGGATTGCGATTGTCGAAGACGAGATAGACCGCCGATGGAGCGTGGGAATGGGTGAGCTGCGCTCTTCTACGGGCGGCACTGAGGCCACCGGTAGAAACTGAAAGAGTACATTGACATGCGGCTGATCCTGCCTTTGCCCGGCAACGAAACTTTTGCCCGTCATCTTGCTGAAGCCGGAGGATGGGAGCTTGGGCACATCGAAACCCGGCGTTTCCCCGATGGCGAGAGCTATGTCCGCATTCTTTCGGATGTCGCCGATCGGCCGGTGGATTTGGTCTGCACGCTTGCACGGCCGGCCGATGGCTTCCTCAGCCTCGCATTCGCCGCGGACGCCGCCCGCTCGCTTGGCGCGAGCGAGGTGACGCTGATCGCGCCCTACCTTTCCTACATGCGACAAGACCGACGCTTCCAACCGGGCGAGGCCATAACTTCGAAGACATTCGCGCGGCTCCTATCTTCGACCTTCGACCGCCTGGTGACAGTCGACCCCCACCTACACCGATATCCTGCGCTTTCCGCGCTCTACACGATCCCGACCGATACGCTGCACGCGGCACCTCTGCTGGCAGATTGGATCGCCGCAGAGGTCGACAAACCGCTGATCGTCGGCCCGGATGAGGAGAGCGAACAGTGGGTGTCGGCAATCGCCGAGCGCATCGGCGCTCCGTATACCGTCCTGCGCAAGATCCGGCATGGCGACCGCAACGTCGATGTCGAATTGCCCGACCTTTCGGAATGGAAGGCCCACTGTCCGGTCATCGTCGATGACATAGCCTCGTCCGGGCAAACGCTCATCGATGCGGCAAAGAAGCTGCCGCTCCAGGGCTTCCGGCGACCTGTCTGCGCAGTTGTCCATGGCGTATTCGCCGAAGGATCCTATGAGCGCCTGAGGCTCCTCACCGACAGAATAGTTTCCAGCGACTCCATTCCACATGAGAGCAACGCCATCGGGCTTGCGCCGCTGATCGCAGCCATGATCGCGTCCGCCAACAAGACTCCGGTCGACATAAAGCGGCACCGCCGTCCGCCCGAACCTTATGACGAAGTTGAACAGGCGGGCCTGGATTCGTTTCCCGCCAGCGATGCTCCGCCTTGGACAGGTGGCGTCGACTGAGCGGCGAACCCTTTCAGGTGGCGACTAAGCACATGAATTCGACCAGGAGGAAGTCATGCTCAAATTCACATCACTCGGCGGTGCGGGCACTGTCACCGGTTCGAAACATCTTCTTGACCATGACGGCAAGCGGATCCTCGTCGACTGCGGATTGTTCCAGGGCCTTAAGAACCTGCGTGAGTTGAATTGGGAGTCACTGCCGATCGCCCCTTCGAGCATCGATGCAGTGGTTCTCACCCACGCCCATCTCGATCATTCTGGCTATTTGCCCAAGCTCGTAAGGGATGGCTTCCAGGGCAAGATCTTCGCAACCGACGCGACGCACGACGTTGCGAAGCTGATCCTGAGGGACAGCGGGTTTCTCCAGGAGAAGGATGCCGAATACGCAAACCGCAAGGGGTTCTCGAAGCATAAGCCGGCCCTACCGCTCTACGGGGTTCGCGACGCGGAACGCGCCCTCGAACGCTTCTCGTCAGTTCGGTTCGACGAGCCCATGCAATTGCCCGGCGGTGCGACTCTGAGGTTCAGGCATGCAGGCCACATCATGGGTGCCGCCACCGCAGATATCGAATGGGGCGGCAAGCGGATCGTGTTTTCCGGGGACCTGGGGCGTTATGACGATCCGGTCATGCCCGATCCGGTCTTGGTTCCGGAGGCAGATTATATTGTCGTTGAATCGACTTACGGCAACCGAACCCATCAAAAGGGCGATCCGACCGAGATGCTGGGTTCCGTCATCGACCGCACGGTTCAGCGCGGCGGGACCGTGGTGATTCCGGCATTCGCCGTTGGCCGGGCGCAGTCGCTGCTCTATCACCTCTGGCAATTAAAGCAGGCTGGTCGTCTGGCATCCATCCCGATTTTCCTCGACAGTCCGATGTCGATCAGCGCGACCGACCTGCTTCACACGCATCGCGCGGATCACCGGCTCTCGCCTGAGGTTTGCGACGCAGTCTGCGCCATCGCCACCTACACCAGGGACGTCGAGGCATCCAAGGCGATTACCGCCAGTACCTATCCCAAGGTGGTGATCTCTGCCAGTGGCATGGCGACCGGTGGCCGCGTTCTCCACCATCTCAAAGCCTTTGCACCCGATCAGAAGAACACCATTCTGTTCTCTGGCTTTCAGGCGGCCGGAACCCGCGGACGAGCCATGTTGCAGGGCGCCCGTGAGATCAAGATCCACGGACAGTGGATACCGGTCCAGGCAGAGATTGCCGACCTTCCTGCACTTTCGGCGCACGCAGATTCCGATGAGCTGATGCGCTGGCTCTCCGGCTTTCGTCATGCGCCTGCCCGCACCTTCATCGTCCATGGGGAGCCCGAAGCTTCGGAAGCCCTGCGCGTCCGCATCGGCAGGGAGCTGGAGTGGAAGGCCACCGTTCCCCGCCAGGATCAGGCGTTCGACCTATGAGCCAGGGTGACGCCGAACTCCCCGCCACACCGAAGCTGCGCGCAACACGCCTTCGCCTGCACACACAGCACCAGGCGGTGGTCATCATGCGGACCGACTGCCATGTCTGCCGCTCGGAGGGTCTGGCTTCCCGATCGCAGGTCCTGGTGTCGAGCGGTGGCCGGGAGGTGCAGGCAACCCTGTTCCAGATCGAGGGGGACGATCTGCTCGCCATCGATCAGATTGCGCTCACCGAAACCACATGGAAGATCCTGAGCCTCGACGAGGATGCCGCGGTCACCGTCACGCATGCACCGACGCTCGAATCCCTCGCCAGTGTCCGCCGTCGGATCTATGGGAATCGCCTCGACGCGCACGCCGTAGGGTCGATCGTCAGGGACGTCGCCGCACGACGCTACACAGATGTGCATCTGGCGGCCTTCCTGACGGCGAGCGCCGCCCTTCCTCTGGACGAGCAGGAGACCATCGATCTGACGGGAGCCATGGTCGATGTCGGCGAGCGCTTGCACTGGGATTCCCCGATCGTGCTCGACAAGCATTGCATTGGCGGACTGCCGGGCAACCGCACCACCCCGATCGTCGTCGCGATCGTTGCAGCCTGCGGACTCGTGATTCCCAAGACCTCGTCGCGCGCAATCACATCGCCGGCAGGAACTGCGGATACCATGGAGACGCTTGCACCGGTTGACCTTGATATCGCGACGCTCCGACGCGTCGTGGAGGCCGAGGGCGGCTGCATTGCCTGGGGCGGGGCGATGCATCTCAGTCCGGCCGACGATATTTTCGTCCGCATAGAGCGCGAGCTCGATGTCGATACCGAGGGACAGCTCATCGCTTCGGTCCTGTCTAAGAAGATCGCGGCCGGCTCGACGCACGTCGTGATCGATATCCCGGTCGGAGCTACCGCGAAGGTCCGCGGCGAGGCGTCGGCGCGTCACCTCGCGGAACGGATCAGCGCCGTCGCTGCGCGTTTCGGACTCTCGGCCACTTGCCTCTTGACCGACGGATCGCAACCGGTCGGTCGCGGAATAGGCCCGGCTCTGGAAGCGCTCGATGTCCTCGCGGTTCTCCGTAGTGCACCGGATGCACCGGATGATCTGCGCAGACGCGCGGCGGCACTGGCTGGCGCCGCCCTGGAGATTGGTGGGAAGGCCGCCAAGGGGGAAGGAGCAGCCGCTGCGCTTGCGACCCTTGCGGACGGGCGAGCCTGGCGGAAGTTCCAGGCCATTTGCGCGGCGCAAGGAGGCATGCGCACGCCGCCGCGGGCGTCCCACATTCATCCACTGATCGCACCGCGTGCAGGTCGCATTGTTCATATCAACAATCGCAAGCTGGCAAGGCTCGCCAAGCTCGCTGGCGCGCCGGAAGCCAAGGCAGCGGGCGTCTACTTGAATGTGAGTCTCGGTCAGGAGATCGACAAGGCCGAGGCACTGCTTGACATCCACGCGGAATCCGCGGGCGAACTCGCCTATGCGTTGGAGTATGCGCGAAGAAGTCCGGACATCATCGAAGTTGAGCTTTCGTCTTGATGGTCGCTGTCGAGCTTGGATGGCTGAACGCTCTGCGATGCTACTGATCGCCTTGGGGAATGGCAACTGAACATATTTAGCTGCTGTGCGAGCAGGCCCGCGCCTGCTCCCTGATCACCGCGTAGTCGCTCAGCATCTCGGCAATGGCCGAGACCCGTCCAGCAGCAGATCGAGTTCGTCGGCTGAGCGCGCCTGGAACTCGCGGCCATACTCGACCACCGGTGGGCAGACGGTGGCGACGCGAGGGTCAGAAGCGGCCGTTGCGCAGCCGGTCAGCGAGATCGTTGCGATCGCGAGGTCGGCGAGCCGCCGCGTCGAGCATCTGGCGTTGGACGTCATTGGCCTTCTCCAAAGTTTCGAGGCGTTCCGCCAGCCGTCCCGCACGCTCGCCGGAGCGCCGCCGTGCGAGCAGGAACAGCAACACAGCATGTGCGATGGCGCCGAAGCGCAGGACAGCCCGCATCTACGGGGTCGCGGCGTCCCGCAAGCGCGGCATGTGGATGGGCGGCTACGTACCGCTGGGCTACGACGTGCGCGACCGCAAGCTGTAGTCAATGAAGACGAGGCCGCGACGGTCAGGATGATCTTCGAACGGTTCGTCGCCACCGGCTCCGCGACGACGCTGGCGAAAGCGCTGGCAGCCGAAGGCGTCCAGAACAACCGCCCGTACGTCCGCCATGAAACGCCTACCTCGCGTTCTCTGGATTGTGACGCCAGCCGGAAGAAGGGTCGCAGAAGGTGCGCCAGAGGAACGAGCAGAACTTGCCGAAAACATTGCCTTTCGCGAAGCCGAACCAAACGAGACGAGGTTCGCTCGGTTAGAGACGAAAGCCCGTCAGAGACCGAAAGTCTGCGCTACGCCAGTCTCCGAGGTTCGGATGGCTTCAGCAAGCCCCTTTGAAACTTGGAAGAAATCCGGCGCTCATGGCGCGCCGCTTGAAGTTCGTAACGGGAAAATGGCGGAACACATGGGATACGAACTACGTCATCGCTCGGCGTTATTGACTGCCTGAACCGCTGACATCCTCGGAAATCTCCTGCCTGAGCTTCGGCCCTTTGGCGAGGCGCCGGCCGAGAGCGGTAATGAACGCCTCATAGCGCTCGCCGGCTTTGGCACGCGCGGCCTGTGCAGCCGGCTCCGGCAAAGTCGGTGTCGTCGCGAGCCAGAACCGGACGAAGATTGCAAGGGTCTCGACGGAAATCCCGATATCGCGCTCCAAGCGGTTCATTCGGCGGTCGAGCTGGTCGAGGCGCTTGGCGATCGCGGCCTCGCGCCTTTCAGCGTCATCCGGCGACAGGAAGGAGGCGATCGCCGCCTCCGCAATCATCGACTGCGATTGCTCGCGACGGGCGGCATAGTCCGCCAGCATCGTCATGATGTCCGGGTCGATATAGACGGAGATCTGCGCTTTCTTCTTGCGGCTGGGCATGGCCTAGAGCTCCATGCCGTCGTTGGGGTCCAGTGAGACCTGCCGCGCCACACGCTGCATCATTCGGTTCATCCCGCTGGTGCGCGCAGTCTCCTCCTGATCGTCATCGGCGGGATCGATCTCGAACTCGTTTTCAAACGGGGCCTTCTTCTCGACGGGTTTGGCACGGCTCAACTCGGGCTGGCGGCGCCGTTCTGAATCAGTCGTGTCCTCCTCCGATGCAGCGCTGGCAGACATGTGAGCGGTTTCCAACGGGCTCGCCGGCAATGGCAGACTCGTCCAGTCATCAGCCTTCGTATGCACGGATTCGGTGTTCGACGGCGGCGGCAGGATGCGTTCTTGGAAACGTCCGTCCTCGAAGTAGCGGACCTTCTTCGCTCGAATAGGCGATGTCCCGGCGACCATAACGATCTCATCGGCTGGCGGAAGCTGCATGACCTCGCCCGGCGTGAGCAGTGGTCGCGCGGTTTCCTGCCGCGACACCATCAGGTGGCCAAGCCAGGGCGAGAGTCTGTGCCCGGCGTAGTTCTTCATCGCCCGCATCTCGGTCGCAGTGCCGAGCGCGTCGGAAACTCGCTTGGCCGTGCGCTCGTCATTGGTCGCGAAGCTCACGCGCACATGGCAGTTGTCGAGGATCGAATTGTTCGGCCCATAGGCCCTTTCGATCTGATTGAGCGACTGGGCGATGAGAAAGCTCTTGAGCCCGTAGCCCGCCATGAAGGCGAGCGCACTCTCGAAGAAGTCGAGGCGACCGAGCGCTGGAAACTCGTCCAGCATCAGCAGCAACCGATGCCGTCCGGCCTTGGCCTGCAGGTCCTCGGTTAGGCGCCGACCTATCTGGTTGAGGATCAGGCGGATCAGCGGCTTTGTGCGGTTGATATCGGAGGGGGGCACGACAAGGTAGAGCGACGTCGGATGCTTACGGCCGACGAGATCGGCAATGCGCCAGTCGCAGCGGCGCGTCACCGTTGCAACGACAGGGTCGCGGTAGAGGCCGATGAAGGACATGGCGGTGGAGAGCACACCGGAGCGTTCGTTGTCCGACTTGTTCAAGAGTTCGCGCGCGGCGCTGGCGATGACCGGATGTGGGCCGGATTCGCCGAGATGCGCCGTCTTCATCATCGCAGCGAGCGTCGACTCGATGGGACGCCTTGGGTCGGAAAGAAAAGCGGCGACGCCGGCGAGTGTCTTATCCTTCTCGGCATAGAGGACGTGGAGGATGGCACCGACTAGTAGCGCGTGGCTGGTCTTTTCCCAGTGATTGCGCTTCTCGAGCGACCCTTCCGGATCGACGAGGATGTCGGCGATGTTCTGGACGTCGCGGACCTCCCACTCGCCGCGGCGCACCTCGAGCAGCGGGTTGTAGGCCGACGAAGTCGGGTTGGTCGGATCGAACAGCAGGACGCGGCCGTGCCGAGCGCGAAAGCCGGCTGTGAGCTGCCAGTTTTCGCCCTTGATGTCATGGACGATGGCGGAGCCCGGCCAGGTTAGCAACGATGGAATGACGAGCCCGACGCCCTTGCCGGAGCGGGTCGGCGCGAAGCACAGGACATGCTCCGGTCCCTCATGGCGCAGATAGTCGTCTTTGAGCTTGCCGAGAACGACACCGTCGGGTCCGAGCAGTCCGGCCGCCTTGACCTCATCGGGCCGCGCCCATCGCGCCGAACCATAGGTATCGACACTCTGTGCCTCGCGCGCCCGCCAGACGGACATCAGGATCGCCACCGCGATCGCCATGAAGCCGCCCGAGGCGGCGATGATGGCACCCTCGATGAAGATCGGCGGGGCATAGGCGTCGTAGAAATACCACCACCAGAAGAAGGCCGGGGGATAGTAGATCGGCCATCCCGCGAACTCGAACCAGGGCGCGCCGAGCTGGGGCTGGAAACCGAGGCGCCAGGCCGTCCACTGCGTCGCCGTCCAGGTGGTGGTGAGGACAATCGTGAAGACAATGAGGATCTGGCCCCAGAGAATTTTCGTACCCGACATGGTCTATGTTCCGCGCAAATATCTGCACGCTGCGGGCCATGCCTGCCGCTCTCAAGCTTATTCTTCGCTCATCGCAGAAACGGTGGCCGCCGGTAAGAAATCGGAGAGTTTCTAGCGGAGGCATCACCGGCCCAGGCCCCGCTTGCGTCCGAAACCCCAGTCGACGCCGCCGTCGCCGCGTGCCACGCCTGAGACGTGGCGGCCAAGATGCTTTTCGAGCGAGGGTGTCCAGGGAACAAGCTGGAAGCCGAGACCATCGTCGATCATCGCGAAGCGGCCGGAGGCGAGCGTGAAACGCTGGCGGTAGGCGCCGGCGACGTACTCGCCGTTGGTCGCACGCTGGAAGGGCTGGCCGGTCTGAGCCGCGAGCTTCTCGCCGAGTGTGTCCACTTCGCGCCGGCGGAGCGTGTTGAGGAGATTGCGACTGAAGATGATCCGCCGGCCCTGCCGTTCGGCGAAACCTTGCTCGATCAGGTGATCTGCACGCCGGTCCAGGGCATCGCGGACTTCGGCGCCGAACCCGCCTTCCGACAGAGCTGCGGGATCGCGTGCGATGTTTTGCCGATCGAGCCAGGTCGCGCCCGATGCGGTCACCTGCCGTTCAATGTCGAGATCGGAACGCACCGCGAGCGCGACCCGCCGCTGTCCACGGGCATCGTCATAGGCGCGCAGCTCGACGATCGAGCCTAGCGCGCTGTCGCCGGCCGCATCGAGATCGGCGAGCTTGATGTGGTGGGTCCGTCCGTCGACGCCGTCGACCACGGCATAGGCCGTGCCCTTCAGTTCGTCGTCGAGTCCACGTTCGACCAAGCGGCCGACGATCGGCGTGTCGAGACTTTCGGCGGCCAGCACGTAATCCGCCGATCCGCGCCCGATGCCGCGCTCGGTCAGCGCCCGGTGCATGCGCTTGATGATGTCACCGCGTTCGCCGAGTTCGCGCAGCGTCGCCTCGGCCGTGTCGTCGATTATCCATTGGCCGGGGCCGACCAGCTCGGCCAGGCCGAGCGTCTCCAGCTTGCGCAGCCGCCCGACCTTGAGCGCGTGGAACTCGTCGGGCTGCTCGCCCGGATGCGGCGCGAGGTCGATGACGCCGGTGCGCCGGCTGTCACGAACGAGCTGGCGGTCGAGCTGCGTCCAGCGCTCGGAGGCGATCTGGTTCTCGAGGCTGCGTCGGATGTCGAGGTCGGTGCGCGGACCGAGTTCCTGGGTGATGAGGTCGCGCGCCCGATCGCGCATGCCCTCCTTGATGTAATCGCGCGAGATGACGAGATCCTGGCCGTCGTCGCGCACACCGCGCACGATCAGATGGACATGCGGGTGTTCCGTGTTCCAGTGATCGACGGCCACCCAATCGATCTCAGTGCCGAGATCCTTCTCCATCTGTCCGACGAGGTCGCGGGTGAAGGATTTGAGGTCCGACATCTCCAGCGCGTCGTCCGGCGAGACGATGAAGCGGAAATGGTGGCGGTCGTCCTCGCAGCGCTCGGCGAAGGCGCGGCCATCCGTCTCCTCCTCTCCGGGCCCGAACAGCCGCGCCTTCTCGCCGTCGCGGGTCACCCCGTCGCGGCGCAGATAATCGAGATGCGTGCCAAGCGG
The DNA here is from genome assembly GCF_011762095.1 of Parvibaculum indicum. Classification (GTDB taxonomy): domain Bacteria; phylum Pseudomonadota; class Alphaproteobacteria; order Parvibaculales; family Parvibaculaceae; genus Parvibaculum; species Parvibaculum indicum. The sequence goes on from NZ_JAASQO010000018.1 coordinate 39,874, forward strand.
CGCGGCGCGCGCGGCATGCCGGACCACACGTGCCTTGATCACCGCGCCGCGTGAGCGCGCGGTGATGAGCCGGTTGGCTTGGATGCTGGCACGCTGGCCATGGCCGAAGCGCGAGCGGTTGCCGGAAACGACGCGGCCAGACCGCGACACGCCTCCGCCGGCTTTCTTCGCGGCGGCGAGCGCCTGGGCGATGAACGGGCGCGCGGCCTGTGCACGCGTCGAGCGGATGCGGCCGGGACGGATGCGGAACTCGCGATCATCGGCCATGAGATCGCTCCGCAAGGTGCGAAAACCCGCGTAGACACGGGCATTTGAGCGGTCGGCGCACATTGCGCCAAGGCTGGGCAATGTGCGGAACGCGCCAGAAAATCCAAGCAAAACAACCGACCGACCGGCGCACAATGTGCGCCCTTTTATCCTGCCATCGTGCGGTTGTTGGGCCTGCCGCCCCCACCAGCGCCCGCCATACCACGCCAGAGCCCGACAGGGCACGAATGCACATGGCCTCAGTCACGACGGTCCCCTCATGCTGCCGTGGGCGACGAATACCGATTCCGATTGTGGCCGTTGATTGGGTTCGCGCTGCTCCGGGACGGGGGAGTGGGACGTCTTCGACGGCTCCTCGGAGGCACGGTTGTCGACAGTCCGATGGTCGTTTGAGCGCGGGACGAACAGCGGTGCCTCGCGCCAGTCCGGTGGCGATGGCGGTGCGGCCGGAGCGTTCGGCGACGGCACAGCGGCGCCAAGCGCGGGCGCAAGCAAATCGACATAGGCACGCGTTTCGGCAGGCAATGGCCGACCGGTTGCAAGGTGCTCGTCGTAGCGGGCTGGCCCCGCATTGTAGGCCGCCAGCATGGCCGGAATGGCGCCGTAGCGGTCGTACATCTCGCGCAAATAGGCTGCGCCCGCGAGGATGTTGTCGCGCGGATCGAACGGATCGCGGCCGAGGCGATACCGGGTGCGCAGGTGATCCCAGGTATCGGGCATGACCTGCATCAGCCCCATCGCGCCCGCGGATGAGACGGCACGCGTAGCGCCGGCGCTCTCGGCGCCCATGACGGCGACGATCCAGTGTTCGGGAATGCGAAAGCGACGCGCCGCCTCGGCAACGTAAGCGGCGAATGGATGGCCGATCTGCTGCTGTCCGGCGGTCGCCGGCTGAGCGAAAACGACGCCGCTTTCGACCAGGCTGAGGGACAGGCCGGAAAGGAGAAGGAGGGCAATGCGGCCGCAAGGGCCGCACCGCCGCAGTGCTGGGGACAAGCGGACGCAGCGCATCGTTCAGTCCTGGTCGTCGCGCTTTTTCGGGCGGGTCCAGTGCAGGCCCCAGTCGCGTCCGTCCTCATCCGACTGGAACAGCCGGGCGCGGATCGGAAGCGGAAATGCCGGATCGTCCAGGACGACGGAGATGAACGTGCCCGCCCGTTCGCCGGAGTGTTTCCAGCCCGCGCCGACCTCCGGACCGTGTTCGTCGCCGAGATGAACCCGGTAGGCGGGCGCGTTGTCGCTGTCGGCGTTGTCGGCGGTGACAAAGGTGAGTTCGCAGTCGAACCAGAGGGTGCGGAGACGGCCCGAATATCCTCCGGGTGTGCGAGTGAACTGACCGATCTGGGGCATGGGAATCTCCTTTTTGGTTGCGGTGGATTTGCGGGAAGGCGTGCGTCGTCACCGCGTCGGCGCGCGCCAGACGAAGCGGCCGTTTCCGTCTTCGTCGGTGTAAAGGGGGACTGCCCGGCCGATGACGGTGGTGGCCGGGAGCGGGCCGAAGTAGCGACCATCGAGACTGTCGGGGATGTCGATGTTCATGAGGAACAGCTCGTCCGGCTGGACGCGGCGACAGCCGTGCCAGACCGGCAGGGGGCGGCCGTGACTGTCGTGGTCGCGCGCTTCGCCGAGAGGGATGTCATCGACGGTGATGGCGTGGCCGGTGCGACACACCCGCTGCCCGGGACGCCCCATGACGCGCTTCAGGAGCGGCACGTCGCGGCCGATATAGCCGCGCTCGACCATGAAATCTTCGAGCGGCTCGGGCGGCATCACCGCGACCAGGTCGGGAACTTCGAGACGCTCGGCCGGATCGATCCGATAGAGCCCGATCGGCGCGCTGGCCGACACGTTCCAGACGAGCCTGGTCGATGTCGGAATGACCGCTGCTACGGCAACGCCCATCGCGGCAACGTAGGTCAGCATGACATAGCCGAAGCGGGTCATTGTTCGATCTTCCGCCGCTTGAGCCATGCCTGATGGCGCGCAAACGTGTAGGAGCGCGGTTCGTGACCGGCGTTCATCCTGTGCGCCACATGGCGCCAGTGGTCGGGGGCGACGTCGCAGGGATCGACGCCGGCGGCTTCCACCGCGTCGATATGCAGGAGCACTTTCTCGACCTTCGGCCAGCCTTCGATCTTGAGGAGGATTTCGCCGCCAGGACGCACGAAAGGCAGCGTCTGATAGGCGGCGCCGGCGTCGACGGCGCGCACGATGTCGATGCGCGAGATGACGGTGCCGAAGTCGTTTGCCGCCCACCGGACAAAGGCGAAGATGGCGCCGGGACGAAAGGACACTACACGCCGACGACGATCGAGAATCCGGTCACCGGCCTGGCGGCCGAAGCGGATCCAGTATTCGATCCGGTTCTCGATCCAGGTCAGCTCGACATGGGTGAGCGCATCGGGACTGTTGGCGGACGGCATCGGGCCGCCGCGCGCGCGGGAGGCCGCGGTGCCGGTCATGAGGGGGTCTCCTTCGTCTGCGGGGAATTCGCGGGCGAGCAGGTCGCGGAGCATGCCGGCGACGGTCTGTCCGCGCCGGAACGCCGCGATCTTGATCCGGCCGCGCAGTTCGGGCGTGACGTCGATCGTCAGCCGGGCGGTGAAGCCGGCGGCATCCGCGTCGCGCGCCGGCGGTGCATCCGACGCCTTGATCCAGCGCTCGGGATCGGCGGGGCGCGACGCGAAACCGCGTTTCGGAGCGCGCCCGCTCATGGCGCAAGCCTTCCCACCTCGGCACCAAGGGCCGCGACCTCGCGCGCGGCCGGGCTGTCCTCGTCGATCTCGAAGACGAGCCGCCCGGATTGCGCTGTATCGGCGAAAGCGACGCGCTGACCGATCCGCGCCGTCAGCACCGGCGGATCGTGATCGGCGAGCGTCTCGGCCGTCTCGCGGGCGATGACGGTACGCGCGCCGCAGCGGTTGAGAACGAAACGGGCGGCAAGCTGCGGGCGATAGATGCGCGCTTCATGCAGGAGCGACAGCATCTCGGCCGAAGCCCAGCCATCGAAGGGCGACGGCTGCACCGGGATCAGCACCAGATCGGCGGCGAGCAGCGCCGAGCGCATCAGCGAGGCGACACGGGGCGGTCCGTCGATGACAATGTGATCGGCGTCCCGCGCCAGCTCCGGCGCCTCGCGATGCAGCGTGTCACGCGCGAGGCCGACGACGCCGAACAGGCGTGGCAGGCCTTCGCGCGCCCTCTGCTGCGACCAGTCCAGCGCCGAGCCCTGCGGATCGGCGTCGATCAGGGTGACGCGCCTTCCCTGCCGTGCCCATTGTCCCGCGAGATGCAGCGCCAGCGTCGTCTTGCCGACGCCGCCCTTCTGGTTGAGAAACGCGACGATCATCGTCCCCCTCCCGGCTTACGCCCGAGGGAGAGTCGCGATGGGTGAGCGGTGTCGCTGCCGGTTGGCCGCGCCCCGGATGTCTTTCGGAGGAGCCCGTTGATGGCGGCAGCGACGGTGTTTTCCACATCGCTCCGCGCAACATAAGAGTTAGATTCTCTGTTAGATTCTAAGTTAAGGCCCGGAATCGTCGTTTCCGGCCAGAGACTTAACTGCGATCTCTGCGTGCGAAGTCCCGATGGTCCTACGTGCGAAATCCCGATACCGCTTGCGTGCGAAGTCCCGACCGCGTCCACAGCGCCGTCCACAGGTACGGCGGATGGCTTCGCCGGCAGGATGCGCAGCAGTTCGCGTCGGCCTTTGCGCTCGATGTGCAGGCGGTAGCCGGGCAGCGGCTGGCGCGGGACGATGCGCCGGAGCTGGAGCGCGAAGTCGGAGACGCGCATGAGGCTGCCGGACTTTTCATGGAGATGGGCGAACTCGAAAATCCAGCCCGGCGGCTGGCGGCCGGCGTGCTTGCGCGCGACACGGTAGAGCCAGCGTTCGATGCCGCCCGTCAGCCGGAAATAGGCCGGGTCGATGGTGAGCACCAGCGAGCGGTCGGTGACGCCGCGATAGAACCAGTCTGGCAGCACGAACTCCATGCCCTCGACGCGGCCGTCGCGCGTGACGCATTCCTCCCATTCGTTGATCCAGGAGAATTGGTGGCGGCGCCAATGCTCGCCCTGGCGGATGGTGGTGCGGATGACGGTCGATTGCAGGCGGGTGAGCGCGCCCTTCAGCAGCTTGTAGTCGCGCTGGCCGGTTTCGCGGCCGATCGATGTCAGGAGCTGATAGGGTGTGAAGCGCAGGAAGCGCGAGGTCTGGAGACCGAGATTCTCGGCCTCGACGATCTGCGAGGCGGCCCAGATGAGGATGTCGGCATCCCAGATGGTCGCCATGCCGTGCTCGGGCACGGCGAAGACCTCGACGCGAACACCGCCGGTCTCATAAAGGATCGGCGCGATGCGCTTGGCCTTGGCGAGCGAGAAGAACGGCCGCTCCATGAGATCGCGCTGATCGCGGGGGCTGGCGTCGCCGGTCGCAACGATGAAGGGATCGAGCCTGGCCCGCTCGGTCGAGGTGATGAGGCGGCGCCGCTTCATGATCGGACGTCTCAGCGACGGGTGCGGCCGGCCTGGGCCGCCGGTGCGGGTTCATGGCGCTTGGCGGGCAGCACAGACCCACGCGGGTCGGAGGTCGAGGTGACGGCGCCCCGATCGGCCCAGGCCTGTAGGTCCTCGATCGCATAGACGACGCGGCCCCCGAGCTTGCGATAGGCCGGGCCGGTTCCATAAGTGCGGTGCTTTTCCAGCGTCCGGCCGGAGAGACCGAGGAAACGCGCGGCTTCGGGAGTTCTGAGAAAGCGCGGCGGCAAGCCGGCGAGATTGGGCGACATGATCGGGGCCTCCGTGGGTTGGTTGAGGCCGCTGGCAATGAGCGGCGGACGCAGGCCACGGTGGCGAAGGAGAGCCGCGAGGGGGGAGTGCGAACAAGGGAATGCCAAAATCGCACCCCCTCTGCCGACATCGGATCAGGATCGGCGGCGATGGCGCAGGAGAACGCGATAGCCCCCGGCGATCATGGCGAGGGCATCCTTGACAAGGTCCATGGTCGCGTCGCGCAGCGCCGAGGACTTCCAGGGATCGGATGCAACGCGGGACACGCCGTAAATGACGCCCGCGATCTCGCGGTAGGTCGCGCCGTTCATGCGCCCGTCGACCGCTTGCAGCATGTGGCGGGCACGCCGGCGTTGCTGCTTGGTCAGGCGGGCATCGGGCGGGACAGCACGGCCAAGCAGGGATTTGAGCAGACGCTCGACGGCTTCGAGCCGGTCGAGGCCGTCGAGATCGAGCGGGACCAGCGCGGCAAGGGGTTCGCCGCCGGCAACGCCTGCCAGCCGCAGGAGATGCAGAACCTGCCCATCTCCGGGATCGTGCAGGAAATGGACGCCCCGTTCGTCGGAGCGGGCGGCGGTTTCCTGAACGACGGTGAAGAGATTGATATCGGCGGGAAGTATGGAAGGCGCGGCCGTTAGCAGCACGGTGCTGGTGTCGTCCTCGGGACACCAGAAGACCGGCGCTTCAGTGGCGTTGAGCGATGGACGGGCGACGAAATTGCAACCCCCAGCGTTTCCGCACCCGGTTCGTCAATTCCCGGAGATCGCACGCCGGACGCCTGGTCTCGGCATAGTCGCGCTGATAGTCGCCATTGCGCCGCAGCCATTCCCAGCCGAGATCGGGCGATACGAGATCGTCGAGATAGTCGTAGGTCGATGTCGACCGCCACCGGGATATGTCAGGGGTCATGGGAGTCCTCTGCGCGCTGTCTACCGGGAGGCGCACCATTCCCGGTTGCAGAGGCCGCCGGAAGCCCCGAAGGCGGCAACGGGCGATGCGGGTGAGGCATCGCGATTGCGGTCAGTGAGCGCGGCCCTCGCGCACGAGCAGGCGATAGCCATGCTCGGTCATCCAGCGGGCGCGGGCGAGATGGGTGTCATGGACATGGCGCGCGCGATCCGGCTCGCGAGCCGGATCGAGGCCGAACAGGATCGTGACGGCCTCGCGCCAGTCGGCGCCGTCGGTCGCCGCATCGAGCAGCCGCATGTAGAGCTTCATATGCTCACGGTCATAGGCCGTGAGCGCCGCGCTCTGCGGCGGTTCATCGAGGAATTGTACTTGCGTCACCCCAGCCCCCAGAGCCACACCATATCCGCCCGCGCCCCATTTGTTAACCAGGCGTTCGATGGGCAGAGGGAAGACCGCTGGCGCATCGCGTGATGCGTGGCAGGCATCGCCGAGGCGCTGAATGGGATGTCGGGGCTATTTTCGGCTGTCGATTTTCGCACGAACGAACATCACCCCTTCTCCTTGGTCGGAGTTGAGGAAGACGATGCCATTGGCCTCGAACGCCCGGCGCACCTGATCGCGCGTCGTCTCATACACCTTCAGTCCGCTCTCGGACTCGAGGCGCTTCAACGCGGTCAGGGATACCAGGGCCTTTTCAGCGAGCGTCTCCTGCGTCCAACCAAGCAACGCGCGTGCGGCCCGCGTCTGTCGGGCGGTGATCATGCATGATCACCTCCCACCGACACGAACGCACATGCCAGAACTACGACTATAATAGTCGTTCTATAGGTGAAGGACCAGACACAAAACGCTGTGTTGGTGTCCTTCGGAGCGATCGGCGTTGTGACTGATTCGGTCGGATACGAACGGCGAACGGCCCCGCCCGGATCGTCCGGGCGGGGCGTCGCGGCGCATCAGTCGCCGTTGCGGCGGGTGGGACGGGACCAGATGAGGCTGAAACCGCCGTCCTCGTCGTCGAAGAGGTTGGCGTAGATCGGAGCGGTGAAGCTCGGATCGTCGAGCTTGAGGCCCAGATAGTCGCGGCCCTCGTTGGACTGCTTGGACCAGGCGGCGCCGATCTCGGCGCGGCCGACCAGAATGCGGTGGCTGGGGGCGTTCTCGCTGGTCTGGTTGGTTTCCGGGACGATGCGGACGTTCTTGGCCTGCACATTGAGGGTGACGATTTCGCCGGTGTATTCGTTGCCGGTCTTCTTGAAGGTGCCGATGGTCGCCATGTCAGTTCTCCTTGATTTGAAGCTCCGAGCCCGCACCATTGCGGCCTCGATGGCGATCGACGGGCCGGAGGCGATCGACGCCGCACCCGCTAGGGCCGCAGCGCCAGCGGAGGATGGCGCCCGAGCGACTTTGTTGTTTCGCGAGGAATGAGCGCGCAGCGCTCAGGGGAAGAAAGTTGATCGGTGCCATTGCGGCATAGGCGATCGAGGCGCAGCCGGTCTTCGGCCAGATCAGGCCATTGGAGAGGCCGTTTGGAGCGGTCGACCCGACAAAAAGATCAAGGGAGAACGTGGCGGTCCCATGCAGCCGTAGGAATCCTGGCAACGGGTCGCTGCCGGTGACGACGTTGCACCTGTCCTGGCGAGAACCGCGATGGGCTTCCCGCAGCCCTCGGCTCGTGAAACGCCATCCGCGCCTTCGTCGTCGAGTAGCTGTGCAGCGGACCAGCTACCTGTCCAGCGCCGCTTCAACATGCCTTACGCTATTTCGGGCCTGACATTGCGATCTCTGCTCGAGGGCCAGTTTCGTCCATCTCCTGCGTCGAGGATGGCAGGCGTGCCGACTTGCTGGCCATGCTCCGACGGCTGTGTCTGTGTCAGCCCCGCGCCATGCCCTGTCCGGCCGGCTCGGGCGCGGCCATCGCCGAGATCCGCAGGAATGCCGTGACGCCGACCGCGATCGCACCGACGACGGAAAAGGCGATCTGCCAAGTCTCCGACGGCATGGCGTGCTTCACGATGCCATGGGTCGCGTGATAGCCCGCGATCGCCGCAGGCGCGACGAAGGCAAGCGCAATGACGATGCGCAGCCAGAGCGGCCGGGCGAAGGCAAGGAGCAGTTGGCCGACGCCGAAAATCAGCGCGGCCGCGACCAAGCCGATCGCGATGCCGCCCGGCCAGCCGGCGCCGCTGTCATAGGCCCACATACCGGCGGTGACGCCGGCGAAGGCTGGAAGCGCGTAGATAGCAAGCGTGAACAGCAGCCAGCAGAGAACGCCGATGGCCGCGATGCTGAAGATGATGCCAAGGAAGATCATGGTGGTGGTCTCCGTGAGAAAAGGTCTGACGGTCGCGCCTTCCACCACCACCACGGCGCGGTGCCAAGTATAGCTGAAGATGAGCGGCCACGGGAGCGGAAATCGGCTAGGAAGTTCCGCTCGCCAGACCAGGCGCTCCCTTCGTCAGGACTGGAAGGGATCGAATTCATGGATGATGGCGGCGGTGTCGCCGTCGTATTCGTTGGCAGGAACGACCGAAAGGCTGCCGTCGCCGGCCCGGAAGATGACGATGGCGACCATGAGTGTGGTGGCGAGGCTGAAGGCGTAGGCGTGGGCGTCGTTGAGGGACATTGTTCCGGCTCCTGTCTGGAGGCGGGGGACCATCCCCCGCGCGACAGGCGCCCGATGTGTCCGGCCGAGGGCCGCAATCACCGCGGAGGCGAAGCCTCAAGGCCGCACGCTCGCGTAGCGGACCCTTCACGGGTTGATGGCGTCAGGCCATCGGCTGGACCAAGGATCAGCGCATTGAGAGCGGTTGATGGCGACGCTTTCTCAGGAGGAGGGTGTAAGACCAAATCGAAGCCGAGGAAATTCACCGCGTTCGCGAGCGACCTTGAATACCTGCTCGAGCGCCCCAATGAACGCGTCCTCTGTTCGGAGATGAAGCGTATACGCGTGAAGTTCCGGGTAGTCCAAGACGAAGCATGGAACGCCGGTATTGTCGTATATTCCCATAACTGGTGGTGTATAAACCGAGAATTCAGTCATGAAGAGTTCCTTAACTACAATCAAACCAATAATCTCGCGGTTTCCAATATCGATTTCGTGAGTGATGCCATTCGTGAGAAACGTAAGCGGGTGGTGCTGTTGCGCGTAGGAAATAGAGCCGCGCAACTGAGCAGTCGCCTTCGTAAGATGGGAGACGACGGTGGATATTTTACGTTCAATCGATCTTTGCAATGCTAGCTCCGTGTTCGGGCTGTCTTTCGCTTGAATGAGCAGGATCGCAGATGCTGTGATGACAAGAACATCTACAAACTCCTTCCCGTCGTCAGGCCTGATCGGATTTAGATAGATCTGGTCGCTCGCGAATGTCCGATGCAGGGCATGAACGATGTCGAGTTCACTGAAGTGACCGGCGTCATCACGCTCTAGGACCGTGTGCATGTTGGTTTTCTTGCCATGATAGGAGTTCACTTCGGGTCGGGTGTCCGAGATATAAAGATCTTCCGGAAATAGAGGTTCTTGGAGATGGATCGCAAATGATTGCTCGTCGTCCAACGTTGTCCTACGTCCGAACCAATCAGGCATCTGATCAAGAAACTCCCTTGCTATGTGAAACGAGAACGGCAAGAAATTCATGGTTTCAGCGAATGCCCGGAAGCGTGGGGCGTCATCGTTCTTCGCGGAATAGCCCAGCAATTCTCGATTATGCTCGTCGAGAAAATGGATATTAAAGTCGTCGGACGAAAGCAGTTGTCTGATGTCGATGGTCATCTGGTCGTCGAACAGCGGAGACCAGAATGTCAGCGGCTCGTCGTGGTCGTCGAAGAAAGCCGTTACGAGCCCATAAGAGGATGAGCCGTTGGCTATGAGCGGTGCTAGATAGAAGCGAAATTCACGCTTTATCTTCGCTGCCAGCATGTACTCTTTCGGGCATTTGATGATCAGTCTTGTGGCCTCTTCCTCGGGTAGCCGCAGGGGCCAGAGGCCTCCAGGAAAGGCTACAAGTTCTGCGAATATTTCTGGATGAGTAATTGTGAGCATTGCCAGTCCGTTCCGAGAATACTTTGCTGCGAAGACAATAGCCGCCTTTGCGAGATTTAGCAGTAGCGGCGCTTACGCGCCGCCGTCGCCGAACTTCCAGACGGGAATGCCCATCTTGCGGGCCTTGTCGGCGAGATTGCCCTGGATTCCGGTGCCGGGGAACACCATCACGCCGATCGGCAATACCGCCAGCATGGAGTCGTTGCGCTTGAACGGCGCGGCCTTGGCATGGCGGGTCCAGTCGGGCTTGAACGCGACCTGCGGCACCTTGCGCTGGTCTGCCCAGCGGGCAGCGATGCGCTCGGCGCCCTTGGGCGATCCGCCGTGCAGCAGCACCATGTCGGTATGCTTGGCATGGACCTGATCGAGTTTCGCCCAGATCAGCCGGTGGTCGTTGAACTCGAGCCCGCCGGTGAAGGCGATCTTCGGTCCGGTCGGCAGCAGCACCTCGGTCTCAGCCCGGCGCTTGGCGGCGAGGAAATCGCGGCTGTCGATCATGGCCGAAGTCAGGGTGCGATGATTGACCATCGATCCGCTGCGTGGCCGCCAGGAGGATCCGGTGTGGCGCTCGAAATGCTCGGCGGCCTGGTCGCGCATCAGCTCGAATGCGTTGCGGCGCTCGATCAATGTCTGCCCTTCGGCGGTGAGGCGCTCCAGTTCGACCGATTTCACCTCCGAGCCGTCCTGTTCCCGCTGGCTACGGCGCTGCCCCTGCTCGTTGTCGTCGAGCTCGCGCTCGATCCGGTCGGCGGCGCGATGGAAGAGGTTGACGGCCGACCAGAGAAGGTCGTCGAGGTCGGGCTCGAGGCGGGTGTCGCCGAGGGTCGCGATCAGGGCATCGAATATATCTGCGATGGCCCCGGCGACGATGTTTCCCTCCGGGAGCGGTCTCGGATCGGGTTCGTCGTGGAATGGGCGGTAGCCGTAGAGCTGGAGTTCGGTGAGAACGTGGTCGGTGGAGGATGAGGCGTGGTGAGGCTCGAAGCCGTCGTCGTGTTCGCTCGCCATGGGATGCTCCTTCGTCGGTTTGACCGCGACCCTCGCGGCCTTCTGGCGACGAAAGCTGTCGGGCGGGCCGGACCTGCACCCGGAGCGTCAGCGCAGGGCCAAGCATCGCGCCGGATGGCGAAGGCCGGCTATTTTGTTTCGCGATGGAAAGCGCTCCTCTTGGAGCGCGCCGGAAAATAGCTGGGCGCAGCCATTGCCGGTCCGGTCCGCTTGACGGCCGATCGCCCTCTCGAAGGCCGGGTCGCGGTCCCCTCCGATGCAAAGGGAGCAGCCTCGTGCGATACGGCGACGGCTGCCGCTCCCCCGCGCTTGTCCCTTCCGGCTATGCCGCCAGGGCGAGAAAACGGGCGACATCCTCCAGGGCGAGCTGCTGGTGGACCGCTGCCCGCAGAGCGTCGATGCCGAAGGTGCGGAGATCCTCGTTGAAGTCCCCGAGCACCGGCGACAATACGATCGCCTCGATCCCGGCGCCGTTCGCCCGCTCGATCAGGCTGTCGCGCGCCCCATCGCCGGCCGGATCGTCATCGCGGACGATGTAGAGTCTGCGCAGTGCCGCCGGGAACAGGATAGCGGCAAGGTGGGCGGCCGACAGCGCGGCGACCATCGGCATGTGGGGCAGGACACAACGCAATGACAGGATCGTCTCGATGCCTTCTCCCGCCGCTATCACGTCGTGCGCCACGCCGAACCGGACCGCATGGCCGAGAAGGTCGCCCATTGCCCGCCTCGGCGTGTCGATCGGCGCCTTGCCGTCGCCATCGGGGGAAAGCCAGGTGCGGTGCGCTCCGGTGATCCGGCCGTCGAGGTCCGTGACGGAAGCGATCATCGCCGGCCAGGTCTCGGTCGGCGAATGCTCGTCGGGCCGATAATAGCAGCGCGGGTGGAAGCGGAGCGATCCGGCTCCGTGCAAATTCGTGATGCCGCGTTTCCGTAAGTACGCTTCTGCGACGGTGCCGGTAATCGGCTGCGACATGGCGAAAAGCCGTCGCGCAGCCTCCGACGATCCGGTGGGCGCCGGCGTCGGCCGCCGTTGGCGGTCCGGTTCGGGTTCGGGACGCGGCAAGCTCAGGAAGGTCCGGGCCTCATCGGCGACATCCCTGAAGTCGACCAGCCCGCAACTCTCGCGAATGACGTCGAGCAGGTCGCCATGCTCGCCGGTGGCCGCGTCGGCCCACTTGCCGGCCGCGCCCTTGCCGGATTCGGGTCCGATCAAGCGGACGAACATGGAGCGGCCCGGCGTATTGCGGACATCGCCCACCATCCAGTAGCGGCCCTCGCGCCGTCCGCTGGAGAGATATTCGCGGCAGACGGCCTCGGCCTGACGGCCGAGACGGTGTGCCAGGTCTGAAGCGTCGCGGGTCATCATGCAGCCTCCCGCTCGGCGATGCGCTCGATCGGAAACCGCTCCAGCAGTTTGGCGAGGGTCGCAGGACCGGATGTGTCGGTCGGAACGAACAGGCGGAACTTCCAGGAGATGATCTCGCCGAACAGCCCATAGGTCTTGAGACGGTCGCGCATGGTGTCGGTGAAGCCGGTGAGTTCGATCCGGTTGACGCCCATGACGCGCGCGCGGCGAAGCCGCAGGCCTTCGGCGAGATCGAGAATCGTCCGCCCGTCCATCAGCGCCGCAAACGCTTCCTCCGGCGAGAGCGCCGTCGTGCCGGTTGCCGTTGCGTTTGCTGCCCAGGCCGGCGAGACCTTGCGGCCGATGACGCGCTCGCCCGTATCGGTCTGGAGCCGATAGACCCGCGTCGACTCATTCGGCAGGCGCTTCCAGATCGGCAGCAGGAGCCCGGCGACGATGTGAATGGTGCTGTCGGTAAACTCCGGCACGGACGCGACTTCCGCCTCCCAGGCCTTCGTAAATGCCGCCCGGTCGGCTTCCACCCAATGGGTGTCGCCCATCATGGCTACGGGTACATTGGTCGCCTCCATCGGCCGGATCAGCCGCACGCGGCGTTCGACCGCGCCGTCATCGTCGATCACGCTGGTGGTCGGGATGCGCACCGCGGCTCGTCGGGAGCGCTCGTTGACGAGGAGCGCCGCGCGGGGATCGGTGAGATGGTCGAGCGCCGCGTCGAGCATCACCGGCCGGTTGCGTTCGCGCTGGGCAATGGTGAGCAACGTCGTCACCGCGCTGGTCGCGGGATGCGTGTGGATGGCCTGCCGGTCCGTGACGGTGAAGCGCTCGGCCCGCAAGGTTTCCAGCCCGCCATCATAAGTGCCGCTGGCGATCGCGCCTTCGATCCGGGCCGATAGGATTTGCTCGAAGCTCGCGAACAGAATGTTCTGCAGATCGATGGTGAGCGCCAGCAGCCGGTTGAGGAATGTGGTAATCGGCGGCAGTTCGTCCTTGATGCCATTGGCGTCGGTGAGCTTGAGGCCGGTCGATTGGTCGAAGGTCTGGAGCGGGCAGCCCTCGACCTTGCCGGCGACGATCAGGAGATAGAGCCGGCGCAGCGCATCGCGCGCATAGGCGCTTTCGAGATTGTCCTCCGCGCGGAACAGGCCCTGGCCTCCGGTCTGGCGCTGGCCGCGCGTGATGGCGCCGAGCGTGTCGAGCCGCCGCGCGATGGTAGAGAGGAAGCGCTTTTCCGCCTTCACATCGGTCGCCACCGGCCGGAAGAGCGGTGGTTGCACCTGGTTGGTGCGGTTGGTGCGCCCAAGGCCCTGGATCGCGGCATCGGCTTTCCAGCCCGGCTCCAGCAGGTAGTGGACGCGGAGCCGCCGGTTCTTCGCCGCGAGGTCGGCATGATAGGAGCGTCCGGTGCCACCCGCCTCCGAGAAGATCAGGATGCGCTTGGCGTCGTCCATGAAGGCTGCGGTCTCGGCGAGATTGGCGGCGGCGGCCCGGCTTTCCACGGCGAGGCGATCCCCCTTGCGGACGATGCGGCGCGAACGGCCCGTCACCTCGGCCACCACGTCCGTGCCGAAGCGCTGGACGATCTGGTCGAGCGCGCCGGGGACCGGCGGCAGCGAGGCAAGCTTCTCGATCAGCCGGTCGCGCCGGGCGACGGCCTCGCGGCTTTCTACGGGCTGGCCGTCCCGGAATACCGGCCGTGAGCAGAGATTGCCCTCGCTGTCGGTGAAGGGCTCGTAGAGCTGCACCGGGAAGGAATGCGCCAGATAGTCGAGCACATATTCGCGCGGCGTGATGTCGACCTGGATGTCGTTCCAGTCCTCGATCGGAATCTCGGCCAGACGCCGCTCCATCAGCGCTTCGCCGGTCGAGACGATCTGGATAACGGCTGCGTGCCCGGCGTCGAGATCGGATTCGATCGATCGGATCAGCGACGGCGTCTTCATCGCCGTGATGAGATGATTGAAGAAACGCTGCTTGGCGCTCTCGAAGGCCGAGCGGGCAGCGGACTTGGCCTGCCGATTCAGCGTGCCTTCACTGCCGGTGACGTTGGTCGCCTGCATGGCTGCGTCGAGATTGTTGTGAATGATCGCGAAGGCGCCAGCATAGGCGTCATAGATGCGCCGCTGTTCGTCGGTGAGCTGGTGCTCGACCATCTCATATTCGACGCCCTCATAGGAGAGCGAGCGGGCCTGATAGAGGCCGAGCGCCTTGAGGTCGCGCGCCAGCACTTCCATCGCCGCGACCCCGCCATCCTCGATCGCCTCAACAAACTCGGCGCGGGTGGCGAAGGGGAAGTCCTCGCTGCCCCACAGGCCGAGCCGCTGGGCATAGGCGAGATTGTGCACCGTGGTGGCACCGGTCGCCGAGACATAGACCACGCGCGCATCGGGCAGCGCGTGCTGCAGGCGAAGCCCGGCGCGGCCCTGCTGCGAAGCGGCCTGGTCGCCGCGTTCGCCCTTCGATCCAGCGGCGTTCTGCATGGCGTGGCTTTCGTCGAAGATGATTACTCCATCGAAGTCTGCTCCCAACCAATCGACGATCTGCTGGACCCGCGAAACCTTCGATCCGCGCTCGTCGGAGCGCAGCGTGGCGTAGGTGGTAAAAAGGATGCCCTGCTCCAGACGGATCGGCGTGCCCTGGCGAAAACGCGAGAGCGGCGTGACGAGGAGTCGTTCCTGTCCGAGCGCCGACCAGTCGCGCTGCGCGTCCTCGATCAGCTTGTCGGATTTGGAAACCCAGACCGCACGGCGGCGGCCCTTGAGCCAGTTGTCGAGCAGGATGCCGGCGACCTGGCGCCCCTTGCCCGCGCCGGTGCCGTCGCCCAGGAACCAGCCGCACCGGAAACCCACCGCGCCGTCCTGGTCGTCCGCCGCCGCGGTGACGACATCGAAGGTCTCATCAACGGTCCACGCGCCGGGCAGATGTTGGCTATGAGCTTCGCCGGCATAGATGACGCTTTCGAGCTGGGCGTCCGACAGGATGCCGGTCCCGACGAAATTTGCCGGCAG
The DNA here is from genome assembly GCF_011762095.1 of Parvibaculum indicum. Lineage (GTDB taxonomy): Bacteria > Pseudomonadota > Alphaproteobacteria > Parvibaculales > Parvibaculaceae > Parvibaculum > Parvibaculum indicum. The sequence continues at coordinate 55,253 of NZ_JAASQO010000018.1, forward strand.
ATGCGGGCGATAGCTCGGTGTCGGCGGTGCCACCGAGGCCATGGCTGCCGACTGCACCAGCTTGGTCGGATGGACCTTAGAGCCGGAAATACGGATCGACTGAAGCGCGTATTCCTCATAAAGCGCATCGGTGAGCCGCGCGTTCTGGGGTGGGCTCCATTCGATGGTCTCATAGGCGAGTTCTTCGCCCGCCGGTGTGGCGATGGTGAAGGCCGGTTCGACCGCGCCCGCGTGACATGACGAACGATTGTTCGGATCGGGGGCCGCAGGGCGAAGCGGCGCGATGGTCGGAAGCGAGACAGACGCCCTCGGCGGAAGGTTGTCCTCGATCCAGCCAAGCAGCGTCGCCGGATCAGGCGCGACACCCGGTGATGCGGGAAACGCGGTCGGATCATCGGCTGGCACCTTGTCGATGACGGTGAGCCGCGTGTCGATGGTCGTCCCGTGCCGCGCATAGACACGGCCGTCGATGGCGGCGGCAAAGACGACGCGGCCGTGCTCCTGCAGCCGGACGAAGGCGTCGCGCCATTTCGGGGCATCGGGGGCAAAGCCCGCGCCGGTGATGGCGACGAGACGCCCGCCGGGCGCCAGGCGCGCCAGCGCCGAGGCGACATGGCGATAGGCGGCGTCGGCCATGCGCCCCGAGACATTCGCCATCGCCGAGAACGGCGGGTTCATGACGACGACGCTGGGCACAAGGTTGGCGTCCAGATAGTCGTCGATCTGCGCCGCATCGAAGCGGGCGACCGGGATGGCCGGAAAAAGGGAGGAGAGAAGATCCGCGCGCGCCTCGGCAAGTTCGTTGAGAATGAGCCTGCCGCCGGCGATCTCGGCGAGGATGGCGAGTAGCCCGGAGCCTGCCGAGGGTTCCAGCACGGCGTCCTGCGGCGTGATCACGGCCGCGGTGGCGGCGATAAACCCGAGCGGGATCGGCGTCGAGAATTGCTGGAAGGCCTGACTTTCTTCGGAGCGGCGGGTATGGGTCGGGAGAAGATCGGTGATCTTCGCGAGCAGCGGCAACGCAGCGGCTGGAGATCCGGCTTTGCGCAAAAGCACTTTGCCGTATTTGCGCAGGAACAGGATGGTCGCCGCCTCGCAGGCGTCATAGGCCAGCTTCCAGTCCCAGGCGCCGTCGGCGTCGGAGCCGCCATAGGCGATCTCCATGGCGTCCCTCAGGATTGGTGCATCGATTTTGCGGCCCTGTTCGAGATGAACGAGAAGCGTCCTGGCCGCATCGGCGGCATGCGGGATCGGTTCGATATCGGCGAGCGGATGTGTGGCGGCGGCGTGCGCCGCGGCGGGGAACATTTGCGTCATGGAGGAGACCTCGGGAGAGCGGGAAAGGGTCGAACCAGGCGGCGCTCTCTCTTTGACGTCCCGGCTCAAACCCGTCCCGGCCATCCTCTCCCTCTCACGGCTCCGGCGGCACATAGGCCTCGTAGGGATTGCCCTCGGCGAGGTGGCCGAAGGGTGTGAAGACGAAGTCTTCGCCGTCGCGACCGACGGCGAAGATGACGTAGCGCGGTGTGCCCGTCGCGGCGTCGACGCACTCCATGAGAGCGAGATTGCCGTCGGCCGCTGCGCGCAGGAGCGTCTCGAAATTGGCGCGGGCATGATCGGGAATGCTCATGGCCGGCCTCCGCGGATCGTATCGTCGAGCCAGCCATGGGTGCCGATCCAGGCGACGGTGTCCCGCTGGCCGAGATCGAGCACATGGGCGCCGCCGGCGAAGGCATTGATGCGCGGACGCGAACAGGTGTTGGCCCATTGAAAGCCCCAGCGGCCGGTGAGCGCGAAGGCGTCGGCGCAGCGCAGGACGAAGTCGATGACACGCTGCGGGTCGCCGGCGCCGTCTTCCTGCATCCAGAGTTTCGAACCTCCGTGGGCGGGATCGACCGACAGGAGAAAGCCGTCGGAAGGCGGATCCTCCGACGCGCTGTGCGCGCAGAGGTCATTGTAGATGTCGAGGGCACGGGCGGCATTGCCGGACGTGCCTACGTCGAGCAGGCAGGAGAAGTGTGTGAAGTAGTCAGCCATGGTGGCCTCCGGAAACGAAAAACGCCCGGTGCGGAGACCGGGCGTTGTCGGAATTGATGGTGAAGGGCGCGGGGCGGCGCGGGACCGCCCCGCGTCTGCTTATTCGGCGGCCACGGGCTGAGGCTCGTCGGCGGGTTCGCCGTCGGCCTCCTCCTGATCGGCGAGAAAGGCCGGCAGCGTTTCGGATTCGCCACTGGTCGCCCCGGGGGTCACGTCATCGTCCAGCGCGGGAAGGCGAAGCGGTTCGGGCAACCAGCCGCTGTCTGCGAGCAGTCGCTCGGCTTCCTTGGCCATGTCCGGCTTCTTCAGATGGTCGATGAGCTGCGCGGTTTCCTCGCCCTTCGCCTCGCGCACCGCGTCGAGGATGCGCGGCTTCGTCACCCGGCCGAAATAGTTGTCGACCGTCGGACGCCAGCCAACCTCCACCATGTTGAGACCGGTAGCGCGCGCCAGCCGGTCCGCCTCGTGGATGCGCTGCTGCACGCCGTGCACGGTCGGTCCGGCGCCGTAGGGATTGGCCTTCTCGTGGAGCGCATTGACGCCGAAGGAGACGCAATGGGCGAGAAGCGCCATGCGGCTTGCGTCGTCAAGACCGTCGAGCCTCTCCCAGAGCGCGTCATCGTCGCCGAGGGGAAGATCGACCTTCCACGCCTCCTGCCGATCGTCGACGGACTTGGCGGATGCACTGTCCTTCAGATCATCGGCCTGCACGGGAAAGAACACATGTCGAACCGAGGCATCGAGGCATCCCGGCGAGGAGACGTGCTGGAAGGTATCGCGCACCAGCTTGTGGAGGAGCGCGGTCATGGCGATATGCGGATTGTTGGCCAGCGCATCGCGCAGCGCGAGGGTGCGGTGTGCGGTCAGTTCGATCACCAGCCGCTCGGGCAGCGGCTTGACCACATCGTCCTCGTCATCCTGCGGCTCAGGCTCGCCGCCGACCGAAATGACCGTGCGTTGACCGTCACTGCCCGGCGTTTGGCCGTCATCGCCGCCAACGCCGGTGTCGCCGCCCGCCGGGGCTTCGTCGTCGGGCCGGACATAGCCGCGATCGACGCTGAGGCGGCCATCATGACCGATGCCGACGAACACGCCGGCACGGCCGATCTCGGCAGGATCGAAATGCTTCGGCCGGTCCTCGAACGCGTCGAGTGCCGTCTCGATCTCACCGAGCCGTTCATCCACCTCGTCGGGCAATTCGTCGGCTTCGGCATATTCGGATTCGAGACGGTCATATTCGTCACGCAGCGCCTCACGCGTCGCGCGTTCCTCGTCGGTCAGATCGACCGGTGCGCCGGCAAGCTGTCGCAGGCCTTGCGTATGGCCGTAGGGAAAATCGGCGGCGACCTCGATCCACTTCCAGCCTTCGCCGGCGATGGTCTCCGCCTCTGCCTTGAGCTTGTCGGCGACGAGACGCTCCAGCAGCGGCACGTTCTCGACCCAGCCGCCGTCATCGTCCTGGAACAGGTCGCGCATGACGGCGCCGCCAGCCTCTTCATAGGCTTCGATGGTCACGAAGCGCACGCGTCGGTCGGCGGCGCGCACGGTGTTTTCCGTCAGCATGCGGCGGATCTGGTAGGGTTCCTTCGACCAGCTATGCTGGATCGACTCCCAGACCTGTTCCTGTCGCGCATGGTCGGCCGAGACGGTGAAGGCCATGAGCTGCTCGAGCGTCATCCCGTCTTCGGCATAGATGTCGAGGAGCTTCTCCGACACGGTGACCAGCTTGAGCCGCTGCTTGACGATGTTGGCGGACACGAAGAAGCGCGCGGCGATCTCCTCCTCGGTCGTGCCCTGTTCGCGCAAGGTCTGGAAGGCGCGGAACTGGTCGAGCGGGTGCAGCGGCGCGCGCTGGACGTTCTCGACCAGGGAATCCTCCTCCGCCGAGATGTCGCTGCCCGCCTCCCGCACGATGCAGGGCACGGGCGCGGTCCTGGCGAGGCGCTTCTTCTTGGCGAGGAGTTCGAGCGCCCGGTAGCGCCGGCCGCCGGCCGGGATCTCGAACATGCCGGTTTCCTTGCCCTCGGCGTCGAGGAGCGGTCGCACATTGAGGCTCTGCAGGAGGCCGCGGCGGGCGATGTCCTCGGCCAGTTCCTCGATCGAGACGCCGGCCTTCAGGCGCCGAACATTGGACTGGGAGAGGACGAGTTTGTTGAAGGGGATGTCGCGCGACGCGCTGAGGGTGATCTTCTGAGTGGCGGTTGCCATGATTGGTTACTCCGCGACGGGCGCCGAGAGCCCTTCTCTCGACTTCCAACCCGTCACGGAAAAGGGCGCAGCCCTCTCACTCTCCTGTCCGGAGACGGAAGTCAGAGGATCAGGCCGATGGAGCGGGAGAGATCATCGCCCGTTCCGCAGGGAGGCCGCTGCTGCCTTGAGCAGGCGTTCGCTCTCCACGATGCTGCCCGCCTGCCGCGCTGCCTCGGCATAGACCGACAGAGGAAAGGAACCCTCGAAGAGGATGTCCCGCTCGATACCGAGATCGAATGGCAGGCGGACTGAGGTGAGCTCGGCGAGGCTACAGGAGCCGAGTTCGGGGCACCCGAAGCCAAGATCGGCGAGGCCGAACAACGTGTCGCCGTTTGGCTCCATCTCGGAGATGAGCCAGGTTCCGGCGCCGACGGGATTGAAGAACTTCACCACCGGCACATGGTCGACGTCGCGCTGTCGCTCATTGGCGAGCAGCCGATCTCGCAGGTCGTCGGTCAGCAGGATCATGCCACCCTCCTGTCGCAAGATGGCTCGACCGTGACCGTTTGTTCGGCTTCAGCCGGCGCGAAGGTCAGGAGCCAGTCGGCGGCCTTGCTCGCCTGGGATGCGGCACGGACGATGACGCGGTTGTCCTCGCGCAGCACTTCGAGCCAGGAGCCGATGTAATCGGCGTGCCGCACGGACGGTACGATGCCGAGCGACGCGCAGCAGAAGGCGGCGTTGATCTCCGCGATATATCCTGACAGTCCAGCCCCAATCTGAAATTTTTCCGCAGTGAAGATGAGGTTGATCATGCTGCCATCTCCTCTGCCTGGGGC
>NZ_JAASQO010000019.1 GCF_011762095.1 Parvibaculum indicum
CATATCTGCCTCCCGATCTGCCTCGGGATACAGAATCATGTGTCGTCCCCCGTGGGAATCCCCTGACGATTCCTTTTATGATGAAACCGCTCTAGTGCCCAAGCCGGTCGGCTGGGTGTCGACTGCGGTAATTTCAAGAGCGAGGATGATCTGGGCTGTTTTGACCTGTGTTCCTACAGGACCGATTTTGGACTGCGCTTCGGGTTGGCCGATGGCGATGCGGGTGCTGATGCTGGTACCCGTTACAGGCAAGCTTAAAGTCGTTCCCAGATCGATCGTTTCTCCATTCGCCTGGCCCATCACGGCAGCGATGAGCAGGTCGTAGGCATTCACCTTGAGGTCGTTTGTCCCTGTCCTGACGATGTTGCCGATCTGACGGTCCTGCAATTCCGAGGCGTCGATAACGGCATTGACCGAAAGATCCAGTGCGTTCAGCGCGCTCTCCGGCAGCGCGTTGAGCGCCTGTTGCGCGGCCACCGGATCGCCGGAAGAGTGGCTGGTATCTCCCGACGCCAGAACATCGAGAGCGGCATTCACTATGTCGCCGACAGAAGCATTGGCGCTCAGCAGGTCGCCATATGTGCCGCTGACACCGACCCGGGTTGCCAGCGCATCGAGAAAGGCGAGGGCATCGATTTTCGTGTCGACCAGACCCTGGTAGTTGGCGGCCGAGAGGTTGACGGCCGTCCCGAGCAGCGCGGTCAGGAGATTGTTCGCAATGCCGTCATTGAGAGACGCAAGCCCCGTTCCCGCCGATATCGATGCCTGGTCCACCATGGCGGCGGTCGACTCCGCATAGACTTCCGATGTACCGGGAACGCCGAAGAACTGGGCGAAGTAGGTCGGCGAGTTGATGCTTGTCATGACCTTCACGGCATTGCTCGTGCCGGCGGCCGTGTCGAAGCGGCTGGCCGGGGCGATGCTTTCGTCGGCGTCGTAGCCGCCCGACAGGACTTGAAGGCTTTGGGGATCGTCGAAGCCATTGGCGGCAAGCGCTTCCTCGGCGCGCGCCGTCGGGTCTCCGCCGGCTTTGCCGATGTCGCGCACCGCGGACATGGCGGCGGCGTCCGCGGCGGCCTGAAGCTGGCGTTTTGCATAAAGCAGGGAGCCCGCATCGACCACGATCACCGAAACACCGATGGCAGCCACGATCGCACCGACCGCGAGAATGGAGATGGCCCCACTATCGTCGTCGGCAAACCGGTGCCATAGCGAAATGAGCGACCGCTTCATGCTGAACTCCTCCTGAAGCCAGTGTCATAAACCATGATTGACATAAGATGAATGGCCCGGGCGCAAGATTAGGCCATTCCGCCCGGCCACGGGCCGTGTGTTTTGTCTTTAAAGGTGATCCTCTGTGGCCGGAGCATGGGCGGATAGTCACTCCGCTCACACAAAGCCACAGATCGCAACACGCAATTGCGCTTTCCCGTCCTACAAGGAAGTCAGGAAACAGCAGGCAGAAGAATTTCGCCGACGGGCTTAGGGAGGGCGTGATGTCGACACCGAAATTTACCAGAACAATGGCTCTGACGCTGCTTTGCGCGGGGCTGGCAGGCTGCGGTACGGACAGCATTTCAATGTCCTCGGAGGTCGGCGGCGGCGGTGCGCGAAGCGGCTATGCAACCAACCGGAGCGGAGCGGCGGTAACGCCGGCTTCCGGCGGGTCTCTTTCCGACGGCAGCGTTCCTGTGGACGGCCTCGGCGTGACGGGCGATGGCGGCGTCCTTGACGGCCTGACGGGATCGGACCCCATTGGCGGCGTGATCGAGGACACACTTCCCCAGCTCGCGGACCTTCTGGGAACGGCCCCCGACGCGACGACGGGCGGTATCGTGCCTGAAGTGGCGGGCGCGCTGGCCGGGACGGGCGATGGCGTGATCCTGCCGGGCGGCCTCGGGCTTACCGGCGAAGGCGGTGTCATCGCCGATCTTCTCGGGAGCGATGTCGGGGGCGACCTTCTGGGCGGCCAGGGGCTGATCGCGTCGAATATCGCAGGCGGCAATGACGGTCTGCTCAGCAGCGTTCTCGGCGACAATCCAGCCAAGGGGCTGCTGGCTCCGGCGACGGATAACCTGCCGCTCGGACAGCTTACGACGGCCCTTGCCGGGCAGGCATCGCTGGGTATCACGGGGCAGTCCGGTCTGGTTGCCGATCTTCTGGGGACCGATCTGACGGCGGGCGTTCTGCCTTCGGGCGGCGCCGTCGGCGGCCTTCTGAGCGGTGGCGATGCCGGCGTTCTGGGCAATGCGGTGCCTGACGGCCAGGCCCCGCTCGGTGCCGTCGGGAACACCGTTTCGGGCGTTCTGGGCGCCGTGGCCGGGAATACCTCCAGCCCCGTCGGCGATGGCCTGGGTACCGTTTTGGCGCCGGTTTCCGATGCGTTGGGCAATGTGCCTGTGGTCGGCGACGTACTTGGCGGTATTACGGGGCAGGGTAGTGCAGGCTTGCCTGTATCGGGCGATCCGGTATCCGCGCTCAACGATGTGCTTTCGCCGGTAACCGGCGGTTCCGGCGCGGCCCCTGCAACCGGCGCGCTGGCACCGGTTACGGGAGCGCTCTCTCCGGTCACTGACGCGGTATCCTCGCTTCCGGTGGTTGGCGAACCGGTGGGCGGGCTGCTGAACGGCGTATTGGGCATTGGCGGCTAAGCCCGGTCCATAAAGCCTCGTCCGGAACCGGGCGGCAACGAAAACCGGTAAAGATAAAGAGGCCCCGTATGGCGGGGCCTCTTTTTTCATGTGTCGATAGCGATGAATGCGGCGGTTCGCGTCCCGATCAGAACCTGACTTCGGCCGACACGAAGAGGCGCGGATCCTTGTTGCCCTTGGAGGTGACATTCCGGTTGATGGGCTTGTCCATTTCAACGCCGAGAGACAGCCATTTCCGGTTGGATGCGTTCAGCCCCACGCCAGTGGAAAGCAGCTTCGCATCGCCTTGCAGGTCGATCTTCTGATTGAAGACACGGGAATGATCGATGAAGGTGTAGGGCGTTAGTGCCCATCCGCCCAGCACGTCGACATCGAAGCGGTATCCGGCCTGCGCGGAGAGGCCGTAACCGCTATCGCCGCTGACCTCGGATGTGTCGTAGCCGCGGCCGAACCGGGCACCGCCAAAACTTATTTCCTCAGAACTGTAGAGCGAGTCCGGGCTGTATTGTCCGGCCGCCTTCAGCGTAAGGAGAAGTTTCTCGGTCGCAGCATAGACAAGCGTCGCATTGCCGTAGACCTTGGTGAAGTTCGGCACGGCGCCCAGGCGCGAATGCAGGGTGTTGTCGGGGCCTGCGCCGAATATCGACAGGCCTTGCGTCATGCGGAACGAGCCTCCGACCGTGACGGTCTCTCCCATGCGTCCCGTGTACTGAGCGCCGGCATAGACGGCACGAATAGCATCCTCACTGAATGCCACGCCGTTCAGGATGTTTTTCGAGGTCGTGTAATAACCGCCGCCCTCCAGTTTGAGCGTATGATTGACCGCGCGGATCAGCGGGTAACTCAACTGGAAATCGAACTGGTTGCTTTTGCTGATGAGTTCGTTGGGCTCGGGTATGTCGGGCGAAAGGGAGCGCGCATAGGACGCACCGACCGAGGCGCGCAGCCCGTCGGACCCGATAAAGGAGGAGAAGGCTGCGCGGTAATATTGCTGCTTCTCGAACTCGGGCGAGACCAGCGTCGTCACCGACAGCTGGTCGCCATAGCCGAACGCGTTGTTGACCATGCCGGTGACATAGGTGGCGAAAGGCAGGTCCTCGAGATTGGAGCGATTGTCGAGCGCGGTGGAAGCCGAAACGAGTTCGTATTCGGTGGTCAGCGTCAGCGTCGCTGAACCGGTATAGACATTCATGGCCGTCAGGCGACCGCCGATTGTCAGGCCCGGTATTTCGCTGATGAGAAGCAGATAGCGCTGCAGCGTGTCGACCGTGAGGGGCCGTTCCGCAGTGATCCGGTTACTGAAATTCTCGATGGTGCGGCGCAGTCGGTCATTGTCGGTGTCGATTGAAACATTGCCGATATAGCCTTCGACAACGCGCACGATGAGCGTTCCGCCCCGCACGACCTGAACGGGGATATAGGCGCGGCCGAGCGCATAGCCATTATCCGAATAGAGCTTGTTGACGGCATCGAGCGAGGCCCGCAGGTCGGCGGAGGTAATCTGCTTGTCGAGCAGGCCATCGAATTTCGCGGCAATCTCCTTCGCATCGATCACTTGGTTGCCCGCAATGCGAACGGCGGAAAAGCGGAAATTGAGCACTCGCGAAGAGCCGTCGGGAAGGTTGAGTTGCTCCTGCAGCTTGGGCACTTCGCGCTTCGGAAGGTCGGGCGAAGGCTCAGGCGGAGTCAGCACGGTTCCCGGAGAGGGGGCGGTCTGGACGTTCGGCCCCGCAGCCAGAACAGGATGTGAAATCAGTGCGACCGTCGATGTCGCGATGAGTAAAGTCCGGCTGCGATTTATCATGTCCCTCCGCCCCTCGGGCCGTCTCGCGACGGCGTGCAACTTGTCCTGTCGACAAGTGCACCAAGCCTAGTCGAACCCGATCTTCGTTTAAGAAGAGTAATGTGCACGATCGATTCCTTACGCGAGCGTGTGTACGTACTTAGTAGAAATACGCCACGTGCTGTCGAAAAATGTCGATGAAGTGATACGCTTTGTCCAATGACTGGAGAACTTCTCCATGTCGGCGTAAGGGTTATGCCGGGCCGACAAAAAGTCAGAGAATCGGAGTGCTTCCGGAACTGCTCCCTGTGCAGAGCAAAACGACCTTGTTTTCGGGGAGATACAGAGAATAACCATGAAGCTGGAAGGGTCTGTGTAGTTGTACTTCTATCGCCGAAAATACCCGTAATACTTGTGTGGGGAAAAATTTGTTGATGAATGCAAGTCCGAATTAACCAATGATGTTGTTAAATTGATTCACCGTGGACTGTGTTGCCTGGATCGTCCGCGGAGTTTCGGAAAAAAGTCGGCCGTTTGAGTGGTGGGAAGTTGTTGGCCGTCTGACCAGGCGGGTTCGGAATGCGAAGGGTGGAGCATCGCGTTTTCCGGATGTTGTTACGGGAGCTGCAATCGAGGTTTGCAGAAGGGGAGTTAGATGGCGCTGGATCAGCGGGTGTTACGTAATCCGGTTGTATTGCTCGGTGTCGGTGCGGCGCTTCTTGTCGCTGCGCTGGTGCTTATCTGGATCAGCTTGACCGGCCGTGAGGCGGAACAGGCGGCTCGCACGCCCCAACCCGCGCAACAATCCGAACAGATCGAGACGGTCGAAATTCAGACGGCGGCCCGCGATATTCAGCGCGGCTACGCACTGACCGCCGAAGACGTTCGGACGACCCGCGTCGAGGCGCCCGCGCCGGAAGGGGCGATAGCGGCGGATGTCGATGTTATCGGCCATGTGGCGGAAGAAGATATTGCCGCCGGACAGATTTTGATGTCGAAAGCGCTCGGGAAGGATCTCGCCGCCGCGGGGCTGGCCGCACTGGTTCCGGATGGTTATCGCGCCTATTCGGTTAATGTGACCGAGGACGATATTCTCGGCGGTTTCCTGAAGGTGGGAGATCGGGCGGATATCTACGTAACCTTGCCCGGCAATATCTTCGCGCAGCAGCAGCTCGCGGGCGAAAAGTCGGCGGACCGGAGCCGCGCGGCTCTCCTTCTTCAGAACATCCAGGTCTTGGCCGTCGGACAAAGGCTTAGTACGCCCGGGGCGACCGCCGAACTTGGCGCGCGGACCATCGCACTGGCGGCAAGCCCGGACCAGGTGGCACGGCTGGCTCTTGCACAGCGTCTGGGCGAGCTGTCTCTGGCTATCCGCAAGCCCGGCGACGACAAGGTCGCGGACGCACGGCTCGTCGATTTGAGCGATATGCAGCCGTCCGCAGGCGAAAATATGGCGGGGAACGATTCTACGAAGCGCCAGGGCGGTCACAGGGTGGAAATCCTGTCCGGCTCGGCGAAGACCACGGTCTATACAGAGAAGTGAGGCGGGAGTGCTGGCCATTATGCGGCATGGGCTGATAGCGGAAATGAAAGGTGTCGGAGCGCTGCGCGTTCTGGCGATCCTTGTCGCCTTCGCCTTGACCGGCGCGGGGAACGTCGACGCGGCGACCCCGGTGAATGTGCCGTTGGGCGGACAGAAGATCCTCAATCTTGCGCAAAGCGTCGATCGTGTCGCTCTCGGCAACCCGACGGTGGCGCAGGTTCAGGTCATCTCCTCCAAACAGTTGCGTGTGCTCGGCAAGGCGCCGGGCAAAACCGATCTGACCGTCTGGTATTCGGGGTCCGACAAGAGCGGCGCTTACAGCATTCGCGTGGGGGCCGATACCGGCGACCTGCAGGGCGCTCTGAAAAAGGACAAGGGCCTGTCGGGCGTGCGTGTTGTGCAGACCGGCGAAGGGGTCGCGTTGAAGGGGCAGGTCTACAGCCTCGACGACCGTCAGCGCGCCGCGAGCCTCGCAAAGACGTATCTGGGCAAGGCCGCCGACAATCAGATCGAAGTGGCCGATCGCCGAATGGTCGCTGTGCAGATCCGCTTCGCCGCCGTATCCGTCAATACGCTGAAAGCGCTGGGGATCAATTTCCAGGCATTGGGCAGTGATTTCCAGTTTGCGTCCACAGCTCCCAATACCGTCAACTCATATTCCGTAGGGCCGGGGGGCGTTTCGGTAACGGCCGGTCTTCCTCTGTCGGAGGCCTTCAACCTGTTTCTGTCTGGAAACAGTGGCGACCTGTTCGGGGTCATCAGTGCGCTGGACAGCGCCAACCTTGCGCAGATGCTCGCTGAGCCGACCCTTCTTGTGCGCAGCGGCGAAGAAGCCGATTTCCTCGCCGGCGGCGAGATTCCGATACCCGTTCCCCAGTCCGGGTCCGGCGGCAACAACACCGTTACCATCGAGTACAAGCGCTTCGGCGTGCAGCTCGGCGTGAATGCCACTGTTCTCGATAATGACCGCATCGTCCTCAAAGTCGCTCCGGAAGTGAGCGAGTTGGATTATTCCAATGGCGTGGACGTTCAGGGGTTCCGGATCCCGGCGCTGCGCTCGCGCTCCACGCGGACCACGATCGAGCTGGGCGACGGGCAGAGCTTCGTGCTGGCCGGGCTGATGTACAGCTCCTCCACCAATGTGGAGGACAAGGTGCCCGGGCTAGGCGATCTGCCGATTATCGGCCAGTTCTTCCGCACGACGCAGAATTCGCGCGAACGCCAGGAACTGATCATCGTTGCCACGCCGCGACTGGTTTCGCCCATGGAGGCCGGACGTGTGCCGAAACTGCCCGGCGAGGGCGTGCCGCCTTACGATCCATCGCTTGAACAGCGGTTGCTGAATACGACGACACTTGACGACCATATTGTGAAGCACGGGCTGATGAGGTGAGTGGGTGACGTACCGTGTATTGTTGATTTCGGGCGAAGGCGAACTCGGCGAACAGTTGCGGCGGGCACTGGCGTCGATTGCAACCGTCATGCGCACCGATCCGGCCACCGACGCGGTTCAGGATGTGGCGGCTCAGTTCGCGCCCGATTGCGTAATCGCCGACAGTGATTTCCGCATGGGCGCAAGCACGGCCTTTGAGCGGCTCTCTTCCGTGCGCCAGTGGTTCCCCGAACTCCCTTATCTGGTGATCGGGAATGAGGCCGGCGCCCAGCTCATTCTTACGGCCATGCGGGCCGGAGCAAGCGACTTCATCGACCGCGATGCGCCCGACGACGAGGTGCTGAGTGTCGTCCAACGTCACATCGCAGCTAATGCGCGCGCGCGCCGGGACGCCAGTGCCCGCTTCGTGGCTGTGATGTCGGGCGGCTCCGGCGACGAGGACCGGGATCTGGCTGTCAATCTGGCCTCCCTGATTGCCGAAAGGCATCCGCAGGATGGCGTCCTGCTGGTCGACCTCTCGCTTCCGGCAAGCGACGCCGGCATCGCGCTCAACATGGATTTGCCGTTCCTCATCAAGGATGCGGTAAGGGAAATGTCGCGCCTCGACCGTACGCTTCTCGACTCTGCATTGGCGCAGTGTCCCAGGACTGGGCTCTACGTGCTGCCGCTTGCCATTCACGGCGATGCCGAAGAATGGTTTCTCGATGCGCAGGATCTCGGTGCGGTGCTGGAAGTTCTGCGGTCGCTCTATCAGGTCGTCGTGATCGCTTACGGCCCCTTTTCGCGGCGGGAGGACATCTTGCGTCTCCCCGGCGAGGATGCGGAAATGATCGTCCCCTGCAATCAGCGGTTTTCTTCGGTGAAAGCGGCGGCCGAGATCATTGCGCTGGTGAAATCCACCCGGCCGTCCGGCGTCGCGCCCATGCTCGCCGTGCATGAGTATTCGGGAACGATGGTGCCGCAATTCGAAGCGATCCGTCAGGCGGCCAATGCACAGCGCGCAATCCGGCTGCGCACGAGTTGGGAGAGCATGACGGAAGCGCTGAATAGCGGCGTCCCGCTTTCCATTTCCGGCCGCTCGAGCTACGCGGAGGAACTTGAAGACTATCTTGTATCCCTGTCCCTGATTTCGGGACAGGAAGAAGCCAGAACCGCCAACCAGCCCTTGCTGGCCTGGGCCTCGAAGTTGTTGGGGTAGAGTATGAAGTACGGAATGCAGCCATATCTGAGAGGGCCTGAAGCTTCATCGAACGATATCGGTGTTTCCGACCGCTACCAGGAAATCAAGTTCCGGGTGTTCGATCTGACGCTCGAATATCTAGAGCAACAGGGCGTGGAAGGTGATGCGCTGCCCTCCGCTGTCCTTCAGGACGAGATTGCCCGCGCCATCTCGGTGGTTCTGATGTCGCGCGGTATCGCCCTCAATACGCGCGAACGCGCCCAGCTTATCGAGGATGTACAGAACGAAATCACGGGTTTCGGTCCGCTGCAGCCTTTGCTGAACGATCCGGAAGTCGACGATGTCATCGTGAACGGGCCCAATCGCATCTATGTGGAACGCAAGGGCGAGCTGGAACCGGTGCACACGCGCTTTCGCGATACCACGCATTTGATGAACGTCATCCAGCGCATCGTGAGCCCGATCGGCCGGCGCGTGGACGAGGGATCTCCCTACGTCGATGGCCGTCTGCCGGATGGCTCGCGAGTCAATGTCATCATTCCTCCTGTCGCGCTCGATGGGCCGGTAGTATCGATCCGCAAATTCAAGCGCGTTCCGCTGACCGGCGACGATCTGGTTCGCGGGGGAAGCATGACGCGCGAAATGCTCGACTTCCTCACCAGTGCCGTCCGGGAAAAGCAGAACATCCTCATTTGCGGCGGCACCGGTTCGGGCAAGACGACGTTGCTCAATGTCCTGAGTTCCTATATCGGGTTGAAGGAACGTCTGGTGACCATCGAGGATGCCGCGGAGCTTCAGCTACAGCAGGCGCATGTGGTGCGGCTCGAAACGCGTCCCTCCACGCCCGATGGCGGGTCCGAAGTCAGCTCCCGGGATCTCCTGCGCAACGCGCTGCGTATGCGCCCCGACCGCATTATCCTCGGCGAGGTGAGATCCAGCGAAGCCATCGAAATGCTGCAGGCCATGGGCACCGGGCATGACGGATCCATGGCCACGCTCCATGCCAATGCGCCGCGCGACGCGCTGGAACGGCTTGAGATGCTGATGGGCCTTTACGGTTTTTCGGCGGATCTGCAGGCCGTTCGCCGGTTCATCTCCGGCGCTATCGATATCGTTGTCCATATTGCCCGCCGTACCGACGGCGTTCGCGAAATCGCATCGGTTTGCGAGGTCGTAGGCATGGAGGGGCCGACCTATTCGCTCAGGGAGGTGTTCACAAGCGGCACCGACCGGGGCAGGAAAAGAGTGGTCTGACGCATGGCATTTGTCGGCTTCGTCCTCGCTTTGATCTGTGTCGCGGCTGCGGCGTTGCTGGCGCTTGCGGTATACCGGCAGCGCGACGATGTGGCCGTAGAGAAGAAGCTGGACGGTCTCCTCAGGCCGGAGCGGGCAGCCGCTATGGCCGCATCGCGCGAAGAGGAGCAGGACGACAAGATAGAGCGATGGTTGCCGGTGTGGCTGAGGCGGCGTCTTTTTCAGGCCGGAATAGAAATCGAACCCGTAAATACCGGCGTACTCGCTTTCTTCGGCCTGACCATTCTGCTTGGTCTCGTGAGCTGGTTTGGCCTGGCGATAACGGTGCTGATCGCTCTCACGGCCGTACTGACTGCCCTTGCCGTCATCGACTACCTGGCCCGTAAACGAATGAATGCCGTCAGCAGTGCCATGCTCGGTTATTTCGACAGGGTCCGGCAGTTGCTCATCGTTGGCAACAGTCTGTCGGTTGCGCTTAACCGCGCGACGGCATCTTCGTCACCGGTCCTGGCTGAAGTGTTTACGCCTACGATGCGGCGCATTGCCAATGGTGCCGGCGTCGGGGAAAGCATGTCGCACCTTGCAGAAGAGTTGGAAGTTTACGAGATACGCCTCTTTGCGACGGCTATCGAAACCAATCTTCGCTTCGGCGGTTCCATCACGCAGATCATTGCCAATCTGATCGAGAATATCCGGCGCCGTTCGGCGGTGGAACGGGAAGTGCGCGTAAATACCGCCCAGATACGGTCCAGCGCATGGGTGCTGGCACTGTTGCCGATGGCGGTCGCGTCATTGGTGATGATCGACAACGAAGATTATGTCGGATGGTTCCTCAACGATCCAACCGGCCGGTTGCTTCTGATTTATTGCATATCGTCGCAGATCATCGGTGGTGTCCTGATGCGCACCGTTGTGAAAACGTCCTACTGAGGAACGCGATGCTGGACGGGCTGACATGGATCATCGCAATAGCCGCCGCCCTGACGGGAGGGCTGGCGCTTGCTTTGTCGGGCATTATTCTGCTGAGACAGCGCACGGTGTCGATGCGGTTCGGCGAGATGTTCGAGACGGAAGGCTATGCCGGATCGGGGATCGACCGTCTTCTGTCATCGCTGGAACAATTGGGGCGCCGCCTCGCGGGCGGGAGTGTAAGCCCTGAAGTGCGCGACTTAGTCGTGCAGGCAGGTTTTTTCACGGGATCGGCACCTTACATCTTTCTGGCATTGCGTCTTGCCTTCGCAGTGTTTTTCACGATTTTGATGCTTTTCTGGCTTCAGGCTACACAGGGGATTGGGCCTGTCCAGATAGCCATTGGTATTGTCTTCGGCTATCTCGTTTATCGCTACGCGCTGATCGCTGTGAAACTTCTGGCAGAACGCCGAGCCGCAAAAGTACGCCGGGAAATGCCGCCGGTACTCGACATCATGCTGATGGTTCTCGATGCGGGCGTGAGCGTCGACCAGGCATTGAGGCATCTGTCGGTTGTCGTGCCCAAAACGGCGCCGGTGTCGGGATTTGTTCTGAAACGCCTGATCGCCGATGTGGAATCGGGTGTGCCATACGATGCGGCGCTGGACCGCATGGGGTACCGGCTGGGTGTCGATGAGGGGCAGGACTTCGCCAATATCATCAAGCAGGCGCTTCTATCCGGCGGCGAACTGGGATCGACCCTGCGCCGCTTCTCCGCCGACCTTTCCGATATTCGCATGGCGCAGGCCCGCGAAAGTGTCGGCAAGAAGGCCACCCATCTCACCATGGTGATGATCCTGTTCTTCATGCCGGTCCTGCTGATCGTTTTGGCCGGTCCTGCGGCAGTGCAGTTGACTGAGGGCATCGGTTCCGTCGCGCGACAGATGCACGAAAGTGGAGCAACACAATGAGACGGGTTGGGGTTGTCGCTGCGCTTTTCCTGGTTCCCGTACTCGGCGGGTGCTCTTCCATGGGCCGCGCGTATGACGCGATGATGGAGCCGGAGCATCGAGAGCCTCCGGAAATGACGGAAGCCGCCAAACCGATCGATGCCTCGTCCACGCGGAAACTCTATCTGAATGCCGTGCAGGGGCTGATCGATCAGGGACGCTACAAAGCGGCGCTGGCCTATCTCGATCAATATGCCGTCAGCGAAAAGGGCGATGCGCAATATCTTTCCCTGCGGGGAGAGGCGCTGCTAGGCACGAGGCAATACGATGCCGCAGTCGATACCTTTACCGAGCTTGCCGGTACGGGCCGCGCGGCGGAAGGTTACGCCGGGCTGGGTCGGGTCGCGGCCGCCCGGGGCAAATGGGACGAAGCTGCGGAACATTTCGGCAATGCTGTCGGCGCACGTCCGGCCAGTGCCGAATATCTGAACAATCTGGGCTATGCGCGTCTTCATCTCGGGCCTGAAGCATTAGGCCAGGCCGAATTCAATCTGAGGCAGGCATACGAATTGAGCCCGGCTTCGACTTCGATCCGGAACAATCTGGTCCTTGTCCTGATGATGCGTGGCGAAAAAGCAGAAGCCCAGCGGCTGATCGACAGCATTGCGACGCGCAAGGAACGTCTGGCCGTTCGGGATTTTGCCCGGAGCTGGGTGAAGGATCGCGGAAAGGCCGTGAACTGACATGATGTCGGTAAAGGAGGGACGCGTGATGAGGTATATGCCAATAGCGTTGGTAGGGGCTTTGCTCCTTCTGGGGACGTGTGCCGCCACCGCACAGCAAAAACCGTCCGCTGCCGAGGATGTGATGGCTGCGCAGTATGCCGCCAAATCCCGGCCGACCGCGATGCAGGCGGATGAAGCTGAACGCATACGCGAGGAATATCTGAAGAATATCGGCAAGAAGCTGGAAAAGCCGGCTTCGACGTCGGGGAGCGGCAGCGGAAAGTAACGGAAATATTTACGCTGTCTCACACATCTCCACTTAAATTGACACACACTGTGTGTCTAGGATGGCAAGATACTCAGGTTAAGTAAACGCACTGTCAACGGATAGCGCAATAAAGTTTAGCAATCGGGGAAAGGGGTGCCTGAGTAGTTCAGGTGCTTGGTGAGGAAGGCCGCAAGGCCAAAAATGGAGGAACTTGCTATGACCATGATTGGCAAGATCAAAGCGTTCGGTGAGAGGTTCGCGGAGGACGAAAGCGGTATCTCCGCGGTCGAGTATGGATTGCTCGCTGCGGGCATTGCCATGGGACTTTGGGTTCTGATCAATCCCATTGGTACAGATCTTCAGACGATCTACACGAATGTCGGTTCCGATCTTTCGACAGCCGCAGGAGGTTAAGCCGATTGCTGGATAGTTCTCATGAACGGCAATTGGCTTAGTAAAGCCGTTAGATTCGGGGGTCGTATCCGCTTCAAGCGGGTACGCCCCCGTGAGACTTTCCGGCGGAACGAGAGCGGTTCCGTCGCGATCGAGTTTGCGTTCGTTTCTGTCGTATTTTTCGCCATTCTCTTCGGCATCATCACTTTCGGTTTCATGTTCGGTACGCGCATCGCGCTTTCCTATGCGGTGGCCGAAGGAGGCCGCGCCGCCATGGCGGGACTGAACACAAGCGAGCGCCAGACGCTTGCCACAACGGCGATAAACGATGCGCTCAATGCTTATTCGCCACTGGTGGATCCGGGCAAGGCCACGATCACCTTCGATACGAGCGGAACGAACGACTCCATCATGAAAATCGCAATCGCCTACAGCGACGACCGTTTCTCTTCCATGCCCTTCGTGCCGTCGCTTGGTGATCTTCCGCCCGTCGAAACGACATTCGTCGTCGCCGACCCATCGGGTTGAGGCGGACCATGACCGCCTCCGACCGTCCCTGGACGAATGATCGCCTTCAGGAAAACGGGGCGGACTCAAGCCATTTCAAATCCTCAGACGTTGCGCTCGAACTGGCGCCCGTACGAAATGAAGGCGAGCTTCGAGTGAAACTTGCCGAGTTGGCGGGTCTGATCTCAGACGGTCTGTCGCTGGAAGGCTTGGTATTTGCGGAGATTGCACCGGCGGCCGCCGGCGGGTGGCGGCTGAATTGGCAGACGCCCTCCGACGGGTTGTCTTTGCGTGACATGCCGCGCCTTTCCGAATGGGCCATGCGCGCGGAGCGTCGCCCGAATATGGAAATACAGGGGCCGGACGGGAAGTCACAGGCCCTTGTCACACTGGCCGCGACATCGCTCCTTGCGGTCATCGTTTACCCCGCAGAGGCGGGCGAACCGGCGCACACCGCCTTATTGGCCGATATGGCAAGACTGGTCGCGGCCACGCTTGAGCGCCTCCGGGACCAGGCTGTCGAAGAAGCCGGTCGTCGCGCCGGCGAAGTTCAGCTCAATTATGTGAACAATGCTCTTGCGCTGGACGCGGATATCCTCTGGGAAGCATCTGCGAACGGCGTCCTGCATTGCCGGCGCATTCTGAACCGGAACACGGATCTGGCCGCACTGGTGGAAGGGCTGTCTCTTTCCAGGCTCATGCCCCGCGACGGCGAGGGGAATGTGAAAGACCGCCTCGCGGCTGGCGAGACCCTCCGGCAGCTCGCTGTGCGCGTTCCGGAAGGCGATGGCGGGGCGGGCCGGGCTGTGCGGTTCAGCGGAATGCGCAATGCGCAGGGCGGGTTCTTCGGCACGCTGATGGCGGAAGATGCTTCGGATGAGCGACAGTCGCTCAGCGAGGCGGCTTCCCTGATGAATGATGTAAGCCGCGCCCGCAAGCGGGAGGAGCGTCATCGTCGGGAAGCGGAGATCATGCTGGAGGGGCTTCGGCTGCTTTTGGGCAATGCGACCTCGCGCGAACGGCTGGAAAAGCTTGTCGCGCTGCTGAAGGATGCGCTGCGCGCCGAAAAGGCCGTCCTGGTGGAAAGGGCGGTGGACGATTCGATCCGCTTGTTGGTGCCCCGCGACGGGGAGTTTCCCGCGCGGGCGGAACGTCTGGTAAGGCAGTTCGACGATTGGCTAGCCGGCAAGGGTGTGCATGTTCTCGACGAGAAGATCGACGAGGCGTCGGACATGCACTCGGCTTTCGATCTGCCGGGGCGTGACGTCGCGATCATCGCTTTGCCGCTTCGGTCGGAGACGGCTTATCTGGTCTGCGCCCCGCGCGGCCATGGCGGGTTCGACAGTGCCGATCTGGATTTTGCCGCGCGGTTCAACCTTCTCCTCCAGCAGGCATTTCAGTTGCGCGAGGAGCAGTCTCAACTGGCACAGACTGCAAAGATGGCCGCGCTGGGCCAGATGTCGGCAAGTATCGCGCATGAGCTGCGCCAGCCTCTCAACACGATTTCCATGTCGGCGCAAAACCTCGAAGCCATGCTCGAATCGCCGGACGTACCGCCGGATTCCATTCTGAAAAAAGCGCAGCGCATTCTTGCGCAGGTTGAGCGGGCCAACGAAGTCGTCACCCGCCTTCGCCGTTTCGGCCGCAAGGGGACGGGATCGGAAGAAGACGTCGCGCTCGCCACGCTGGCCGAAAATGTAAGCGCGATCATGGGGCACGTATTGATGCGGAAAGGCGTGCGCATCGAAATCGATGTTCCCGAGGGACTGGCAGTCTCCGTCGATCCGCTGCAGATCGAACAGGTACTTACAAATCTCCTCCAGAATGCGACGGATGCCATGTCGGGTGTCGGCGCGGAAGCGCGAGAGGGAGAGAAGAGAATTACGATCTTGTCGCGTCGCCAGACCGGTGAGATATGTCTCGACGTCCTCGATACCGGGCCGGGTTTTCCCGACAAAATTCTCGACCGGGCCGCGGAACCCTTCTTCACGACCAAGCCGTCGAATGAAGGAACCGGTCTGGGCCTTGCCATTTGCGACGCAATTCTGCGCGAGCATGGCGGCCGCCTCGATATCGGAAATCGAGATGAAGGGGGCGGTCGCGTAACCCTTGTCTTTCCCGCGTAAGGCTAATTCGCGAAGCTGGAAATGACCCGCTCAGCTTTCGGTCGGAAAGCCTGTGAACAGATATCCTTTTCCGCGAATGGTCTTGATCACCATAGGATGGTCGGGATTGGGTTCCAGCTTGCGGCGAAGTTTCACCACGATACTGTCCAGGCTGCGGTCATAGGGCTGCCACTGGCGGTTGAAGACGCGCCTGCACAGCTCCTCGCGTGTCTGCGGCCGGCCCTCATGGGCTACGAGCTCGATCAGCAGGTCGCATTCAGCCGTGGTCAGCGGTACGAGATTGCCGTCCGGCGAGGAAAGCTTTCTGCGCATCGGATCGAAAATCCAGCGGCTGCCGGCTTCGTCCATCAATACGCTCTGTTCCTCCTGGACGTCACCGCCGCCGCCCCCGGTCTGGGACCGCCGGAGCAGCGCGCGAATACGTGCCAGAAGTTCGCGCAAATTGACAGGCTTCACCACATAATCGTCGGCCCCGAGCTCCAGCCCGACCACCTTGTCGGTCGCTTCGTCCTGGGCGGTGCACATGATGCACGGGGTCATATGGGTCTGACGAATTTCCCGGAGAAGATCGAAACCGTTCTCATTGCCGAGCCAGAGATCGAGAACGATCAGATCAAAGCGATTGTCTCGGAACATCTGCAATGCGGCGCGGGCATCGGATGCCTGGGAAACCATCATTCCGTTGGCGGACAGGTAGCTCCCAAGTTCTTCGAGAATATCAGGGTCGTCGTCGACAAGAAGCAGGGACGGCTTCGACATGGCAGTCCCTTGCGATTCGTCATCGCGTGTTGACGCATTGGTCATTTCGCAGTCCTCCCACCGGTACGGATACCTTCTGGAAGCGTCCCCCAAGGATGGCTTCCACAGGTAAGCATAGCGCCCTAAAAGTTTACGAAACACTGTGGCCGCTTGAAACCCGTTGGTGCTGATTCACGCAATGGAAAGCGTCTAATTTTTACCAGTTGGGTCATACGGAAAGGGGATCGTCCGGATTAGTAAGCCAGATTCACCTTTCGCCACAGATTTCTACACCTGAAGCCTTCAAATCATTTCAAGCTGGCCCCAATTCGAAACTGTCAGGGTGACGAGAGCAGGGTGCTAAAAATGGAACATGAACGCAGAAGTCGGGTAAGTGAGCCGCCATTGCATCCCATGGACGATGGTCTGGCAGACCTCTCAAGTGCCGTCAGTAGTCTGAGCGACCAGGAACTGCGCGAGCTCCTCGATGCATTGCTTCGGGAATGGCGCGCCCGATGCGAAGAGTCGGCGCCCCGGTATAGCTAGGCGCCAACCGGGGCGCGATGCGTCACTGCTTTTCAGAGGACTTTCCCTTGCACGGATAGGCCCAGGCGAGGCTCGTCGCCATGTCTAGGCTCGCGGGCATATCGCGAAGTTCCGGCTTCTGCTTCAGCAGGGCCAGGTAGACACGCCGGACCCGTTCGCCGTTCACGCCGCCCTCGGGCAGGCAGAAGGACGGCTTTTCGACCTGCCGGCGCACGAAACTGTAATGTGCGAGAAAGCCGTTGATATAGGCGCCGCAGACCTGGAGGCGCTGGCGCTCTTCATCGGTAATGGCGTCGACATTGGCGGGGTTGGCACAGGCCGCTGCCACGTCGCTTCCGGTCTGAAGCGAATTCAGGTCCGCCGCCGCATGGGCACCGGGGGCCAGACCCACCATGAGCCCGGCGAAAAGACCCGCCGAAATAATCAGTTTGATACGCATTCCATTCCTCCCGGTCTGTCGTTTGGGGTACGCGTCGCTGCGCAATCTCGATCCGGATGCTATCAAGCTGACTCAACCAGTCTGTCTGATTTGTGTGTGTATGTGTCGAGCTGAGTGATCTTTGTATAGAGGGCTGAATCACGCATTCGAGGGTATACGGGGTGTCGTGATGGCCTTCAGCTTGACGGACGGCCGCATGACGATGCGTGCCTGCGGCATCACCTCGCCGGTATTGACCACCTGAACCCCCATTTTCTGCGCATAGGTCCCGAGAATCAGCACGGCTTCCATCAAAGAGAAGCTGGAGCCGATACAGATGCGGGGGCCGCCGCCGAAAGGCAGGTAGGCATGGCGCGGCCGATTTTTGCCTGCCTCGCCAAGAAAGCGTTCGGGCCGAAACTCATTGGGTTCGCTCCAGTAGCTCTCATGGCGGTGCAGCAGCCAGGGCGAAATGAGCACTCTTTCCCCGGCCTTTATCGTGATACCGGGCGCGACTTCCGCCGTCTCATTGGCCTTTCGCAGGAGATTGGCAACCGGCGGATAGAGCCGCAATGTTTCGTCGAGAACGGCCCGGGTGTAGGGCAGCGCCGGGAAATCATCCGCGGTCAGAGGGCGTCCGCCCGCGACTTGATCGACCTCATCCTGAATGCGTGCCATCGCTTCGGGGTAGAGGGAGAGCAGGTACCAGACCCAGCTCAGCGTGGTTGCCGTGGTTTCGTGCCCTGCCAACAGGAAGGTGGCGATTTCGTCGCGGACATCGTCGAGCGTCATGTCCTCGCCGCTGTCGGCCTTGGCCGCGTCCATCAGTTTGCCGATCAGAGACGAGCGGATTTGATTGTCGCGCGCATGCTTGATGATCTTGCGGGCGAACCTGGTCAGGCTCTTCCGCCCCGGTGCGACCAGCGCTTCGATCACGCGATCCCGGCCATAGGGAGGAAGGAGAACGCCAGCGAGAAACATGCCCGGAAATTTGTCGAGCGTGCTGCCCACCGTATGCGAAATATTTTCGACGTCGGACTCCAGATCGCAGCCCAGTATGGCTTCCCCGATAATGTCGAGGGTCACGCGGGTCATTTCCGCGTCGATGGAAAAGGCGCTCTTGTGGGCAAGGGCCCGATGGGCCGAGCGCTCCGCCGCGCGAACGAAGAGCGGCGCGAATTCCTTGAGCGCGGCATGCTGAAAAATGGGGGCGGCAAGCCGCCTTTTACGCCGCCAGCTTTCGCCCTCATCCGTCAGCAGGCCGCGTCCCAGAAGCGGGCGCAAGACCGCGAGTTGGTTGTCTTCCTTGGGAAAGTTGTCCGGGTTCGTCACAAGAATATGCCGAACGGCGTCGGTGTCGTTGACCACGACACCTCGGCCGGAAGGAGAAACGCCGATGCGAAACGAGCTGAAGCGTTCCCTGTACCAGGCCTCCGGAAAGGAGGCGATGAGGTTGGTGAGAATGGTCGGCTGGATCAGAGCCCTGGCAAGGCCGACCTGGTGGCGGGGCGGGTTAGGCCTCGCCGGAACGAAGTTCCGAGCCGTTTTCTCGCCTTCGATTGTTTCGACCGCGGCCATTCTCACCTCCCTCTATTTTCTGGACTTTCGCGCGCGGGTCAGATCGGCTGAACCGTGCCGCCGCCGAATTCCTTCATCACGGAGCTGACAAGCTCGCGATTGTCGTGATCCCAGGGGTGGAAATCCTTGCGGTAGAAGTCGAGATAGGGACGCATCAAGCCCTTGAAGGCGCCATTCTTGCCGAACAGGAACTTCATGCCGCCATACCACAGCTTGATACGCGAGCCCTTATAGTCGCGCAGCAGAAGCCGCATGTTGCGGATCACATGATGCGTGAATTCGACCGTCGTAACGAACATGGCAAAGCGGCGCATACGCGCATTGCCGCCAACGGCTTCGAACACATCGAACGCAACCGCTTTGTGCTCTGTTTCTTCCAGAGCGTGCCAGTGCCAGAGTTCTTTCATCTTCGGATGCGCACCCTCGAGGCCCGCCGGGTTGCGGAAAGTCGCATCCGCCATGATCGCGGTGAGATGTTCAAGCGCAACGGTGCCAGCCAGCTGGCGAAGCGCCGGAAGATGCTTCTGCGCAAAGGCCTTGCGTTTGGCAACCAGCGCTTCGAGCTCTTCCAGGTCGAGCCCGTGCGCTTCGCAGAGCGCTTCATTGTATTTCTGGTGTTCGCGGCGATGAACCGATTCCTGGCCCATGAAGCCTTTGACGCGTTCCTGAAGGACGGGGTCGTCGATTCGATCGCGATAGGCTTTGACGCTGTCGATGAAGAACTGTTCGCCCAGCGGGAACAGGATCGACAGGGCGTTGAAGAACGCGGTCTTGAACGCGTCGTCACTGTGCCAATTTGTGGCGAGGACTTCCTCGATATCGAATTGACGGTTACGAGTGACGATATCGACGTTCTCGGGTGTGCGCGACAGGCTGGAACTCGTCATGAAATACTCTCCTCGAAATGCCGTCGTAATGAATGTGGCAAGGCCACCGTGTTGCGACATAGATAGGAAATGGAGAGCCAACCGGGAGGTCGTTTTCGGCCAACATGGGGGTCTAAAAAGGACAGGTCATGCGCATTGAACCCGGTTATCTCGAAATCGTCTCCGAGGTGCTGCGGGAACTGGGGCACGATCCCGACGCATTCGGTCTGGAGACACGTCAGAGATTGTCCGAACCGGAATTTCTGTCGATGACGGAGTTTCTGGTAGCCGAAGCGCAGGAACCGACACTTGCCCTGCGCATCGGCACGAAGATGCATATCGGTACGCATGGGTTGCTCGGCCATGCGATTTTGAGCAGCCGGAATCTGCGCCAGGCTGCGGAATTGCTCGCTCAGTACAATCCGATTGCCGGCGCGCGCGGCAATATCCGGCTGTCTTTCGGGGGAGGCAAGGCGATCCTGACCTTCGTTCCGCCTTTCGAGGTCAAGGGAGCGCCCTATTTCATGACCGATCTGTTCTTTGGCGGTCTGACGACGGGGTTGCGGCAAGTCGTCGGCGGTACGCTGTTTGAGTGTTCCATCGAAATCGCCGGTCGTCCGCCCATGCCGGAAATGACTTATGAGACCTATCTCGGGGTTCCCGTCTCTTTCGGTCATGACACGAACCGCTTCATAGGCCCTCTGCGGGAGGTGGATGAACCTTTGCCGGCAGCGTCGATCCCGCTTTCGAACCTTTACCGACGACAATGCGAGGCGTTGCTTCGCGATATGGCGCATGCTGAGGGCCTTGCCGCCGAAATACGCAGGGAATTGCTCTCCGCGCGCGGCCGTTTCCCCGATATGGAAGAACTGGCGGAAACGCGCCACATGAGCGAAAGGACCCTGCGAAGGCGCCTCGCGGAGGAGAAAACCAGCTACAGGGATCTGCTGGACGAGGTGAGAAGTCACCTGGCGCGGGAATATCTACGTGATACGCCGTTGACCGTTGTCGACATTGCATCGCTTCTCGGATTCGAGGATGTGGCCAATTTTCGCCGCGCTTTCCGGCGCTGGACGGGGCTTGCGCCGCAGAAATACCGAGAGATGGCGCCTCCCGCCGTGTGATTCCGGTACAGATGTGACTGTGTGAGCGGCTAAGTAAACACACGCACACGCAATCGCACATGCTTCAACACTCCAAACCATAATCACCGCCTAGTCTGTCCTCCAATTTCCGGGTTCTGAAAACTCTCTGACTTTGAGGAGGAGGACGAAATGAAGAAGGCAATGAGACTCGCCGCGGTTGCAGGGGCTGTATCCCTGCTCGCGGCCTGCGTCGATACGAGCACCCCGATCCTTGGCAGCGGCGGTGGCGGTGGCGGCGGCGGTGGTGGCGGCACCACGACGTCGCCCGTTTCGCTGGGCGTCACCGGTGAAGGCGGCACGACGGATAATCTGGGACTCGCTACCCTGACCGACCCGCTTCTGGGCACGACCGGTCTTCTGGGCGGCGGCGGTGACGGTCAGCTTGGCGGTGTTCTGCCCGCCGAACTTACGCAGCCGCTTGCCGAAGGGCTCTCCCCGGTAGTCGATACGCTGGCTTCCTCGTTGCCCCTCGACATGGTGACCGACCAGATCCCCGGCCTCGGCGTGACGCAGGACGGCGGTTTGTTGAGCGACGTGCTGGGACAGGATCCTGTCGGCCCGCTTCTCGGCAATGACGGCACGGTCGTCGCGCTCCTTGGCGGCGGCAATGACGGCGCACTGGGCGATCTGACCGGTGGCGGCCTTCCCGGCGTCCCGGGTGGCGGTGGCGACAATCCGCTCGCCCCTGTGACCGATCTCCTCGGTGGCGGTCTGCCGGGTGGCGGCGATAACCCGCTGGCTCCGGTGACGGACCTGCTTGGTGGCGGCCTTCCCGGTGGCGGTGACAACCCGCTGGCCCCTGTGACCGATCTTCTCGGCGGCGGCCTGCCGGGCGGTGGCGACAATCCGCTCGCGCCGGTAACCGACCTTCTCGGCGGTGGAGACCTGGGCGGCACGCCTGCCCT
This sequence comes from Parvibaculum indicum, assembly GCF_011762095.1. Taxonomy (GTDB): domain Bacteria; phylum Pseudomonadota; class Alphaproteobacteria; order Parvibaculales; family Parvibaculaceae; genus Parvibaculum; species Parvibaculum indicum. The sequence goes on from NZ_JAASQO010000019.1 coordinate 21,879, forward strand.
CGGTGTAACCGGGGACAATGGCTTGGTGGCCGATCTTGTCGGCTCGGATCCGATCGGATCCAGTCTGGCGCCGCTTGGTCCCGTAGCCGACCTTCTCGGCGGCGGCAATAACGGTGTCCTCGGTGACGTCATTCCGGCCGGTACGCTTCCGGGTGGCGGTGGCTCCGATCCGCTTGCGCCGGTTACCGATCTTCTCGGTGGCGGTCTGCCGGGCGGTGGCGACAGCCCGCTCGCACCGGTAACGGGTGCACTGGATGGCACGCCGCTGGCTCCGGTCACGGATGCGCTCGCCCCTGTTACAGGCACGCTCGGCCTCTAAGCCGGCAACCAAACGCGAATATGAGGGGCGGTCTTCGAGGCCGCCCCTTTTCGTTGCAGGGATGGGCGCTCGAAAAGAATGAGGCGCCCGCATGCTTCCATAATGCGGACGCCTCTCATTGGGAAAGGAAGCCGGTGCACAGTCCGTCTGATGAGGGATGCTGCATCGTGGCCGAGGAGGTCGGTCTATCGAATTCGCATGACGGCGCCGCGCGGTCTCTTGCCCAAGCGGCGGCATTCTCCCGGCGCGGGGCAGGGCGTCCATGGTTTTTACAAACAATTACAGTGCGCGGGATGCATGCCCTGGCTGCAGGAGAAGAAATTCCGTGCAAGGAGAGCACCCTGTGCGTTGCGCCAAAAGCGTCCCGAACATCCGGGCGTTCCGAACACATCGGTACATTTCTCTACACCATCCATCCGTTTGATTTGGTAGCTGAAGTCACACGGGAGGACGTCATCATGTTGAAACATCTGTCTACCATCACTCTTTTTGCCGCGCTCGGCCTGGCCGGGTGTTCGTCTACCGGATTGCCGTCGGCAACGTCGCCGTCATCCGGTTCTTCATCCGCATCTTCGCAAAGCCTGGCCGGTGGCACGCAGCTGGGCGTAACCGGTGAGGGCGGCGTGTTGAGCGCCGCGGGTGCCGATGTGGTCTCGCCGCTTCTGGGCGAGGGTGGTTTGCTGGGGGCGACGCTCGCCGGCGGCTCCGATGGCCTTGTGGGCAGTGCCGTTGCCGGAGCGGGAGGAGGCAGCTCGCCTCTGCCGTCCGATGGATTGTCGGCTCTCGATGGTGCTCTGACGCAGGTCTCCGAATCCGTTCCGCCGCTCGGCGTGTCGGGTGATGGTGGTCTGGGACAGGATTTGCTGGGCTATGATCTGGTTGGAGATCTGATCGGTACCGATGGCGGCGTCGTGCCTGCGCTTCTGGGGGGCGGTGAAAGCGCACCTCTGGGCAGTGCTCTACCGGGGGGCAATGCGCCTCTGCAACCGGTGGGCGATCTGCTGGCCGGCGTTGTGGACGGGTTGCAGACGAATACGACTGCGGGCAATCTCAGCGATACCGCGCCGCTGCTTCAACCGCTTCTTCTTACCGCGCTTGGTGCGGGCGGCGATAGCGATAGCCCGCTCTCTGCGCTGCCCCTGTCCTCGCTGCCGCTGGATCAGGTTCAGCCGGTTCTTGTCCCCGCGGTCTCGCTTGTAAATCAGCTGACAAATACGCCTCTTCCGGGGGGCCAGACAGCAGGTGATGTCGTGTTCCCCGTCGTGCTGGGCTCTGTGCTGGGCGTCGTCGGCAACACGGTGCCGCTCGACACCATCAGTGAATCCCTTGCGATCGTGCCGTGAGCGGCATGGTCCCTGAGCGCATCACCAGAGTTACAGGGTTTTTGACAATGAAGAATATATGGAAAATCAGCCTGTTGCCGATGTTGCTGGCAATGGTCGTGCCGAACGCGGCCCAGGCGCTTCAGTACAAGTTTGGGGAATTCAATGTGAATCTCTCCACGACTTTTTCGGTTAGTGCCAGCATGCGCACGAGCAAACAGAACTGTGCCTACATCTCCGTTTTCAACGGTGGCTGCTATGGCGTGGGCAACACCGATTATGATGTGAACTCCGACGACGGTAACGTGAATGTCGAGCAATGGGATTTCATTTCCGCGCCGGTCAAGGGCATCTCGGAGATGGACGTAACCTGGCGGAACTTCGGCGCCTTCGTTCGCGGTAAGGCCGCTTACGACTATGTCGGCGACAATGTTCTCGGAAACGGTGACGGCAAATACGGTCCTGTCCTTTCGCCGAACCAGCGGCGCCCGCTCAATGACCAGTTCCGGGGCGACGATGCTCGCGATCTTCAAGCCACGGACTTCAAGCTGCTCGACGCATTCGTTTACTCGAATTTCGACTTCTTCGACATGCCCGCGACGGTTCGCATTGGTCGGCAGGCGACCAACTGGGGCGAAAGCCTGCTGATCCCGGGTGGCGTGTCGTCCTATCTGCCGCTGGACGTCTCGGCGCTTGTGAAGCCTGGCGTGGAGCTGAAGGAAATTTTTCTGCCTCAGGCGACGGCGTTCACCAGCATCGGGTTGCCGGCCGGATTTACCTTTGAGGGCTGGTACGCCTTCCAGTGGAACAAGAGCAAACTTCCAGCTTGCGGCAGCTTCTTTTCGCCGAGCGATGCTTTGGCGGACGGCTGTGCCTACGCATTGAGCGGTGGCGAAGTCTACAATAACGGCGACGGAACATCCTATTCGCCGACGGCGACCATCGAGCGGATTGCCTCGCAGGAAGCCCGTCAGCAAGGCCAGTACGGTCTCGCGTTGCGCTATTACGCCGATTGGCTGAACTACGGCACGGAACTCGCCGGCTACTTCGTCAATTTCCACTCGAAGCTGCCGATCGGCACCTTCACCGCATCGACCCCGACCACCGCGACGACGGTTTTTCAGGTGGCGTGTCCGCCTGGCGCCGGCACACTGGACGGACCGGGCTGCACGGCCAACGGGCCCGTTCAGGATGACGCGGGACGTCCGGTGTCTGTGTCGCAGGCCATGTTTGCCGAGGCCGCCGGCGCAAACAAGAACCTCCTTGCGCAGTACCCGGAAGATATCAAGATGTTCGGGGCGAGCTTCAACACGACCATGAATATTCTGAACGGTACGGCGCTTTCGGGAGACATTGCCTTTTATCCCAATATGCCCTTCCAGGTGGACACATCGGAACTGCAGGGCGCGGACGCCGAGAATTTCGGCTATACGGCCGGGCCGGGCGAGCCAGACTATTACACCGGGCCCCCCGTGGCGCCGGGTGACGTGATCCAGGGGTATCGCCGGACCAAGGCGCTGCATGCCCAGCTCTATACGCTCAGTACGTTGACGCCGTCCAATCCGGTTGTGCAGTTCACCAATGCGGATCTTCTCATTCTCGTTGCGAATGCCGGCTTCCAGTGGTTGCCGGATGGGGGGGAGAACCGCTTCGCCATTCCTCGCTCCGGTGAATCCCACCCTGCGGCAGGCATGGCTAAAACATTCGGCGATGATTGCAACCGCCAGGGCACCTGCTCCATTTCGCCGCAATATGCGAGCCAGTTCTCCTGGGGCTACCGTCTGCTGGCGAGGCTGGACTACAACTCCGCCTTTGGGAGTGCCTGGACGCTTTCTCCCCAGATTGTCTGGAGCCATGACGTGCAGGGCTACTCCGCGGGGCCTATCGGCCCGGGCTTCGTGCAGGGCAAAAAGGCGATTACCGCGGGTGTCACGGCCAACTACCAGGACACCTACAAGGTCGGCATGGACTACACAGCCAATTTCGGTGCCGACTATCGCAATCCCTCCTATGACAAGGATTTTGTGAGCATGTCGGCGTCCTACACCTTCTGACGATCAGGCAAACCTTCGGGTTTTCACAATCGAAGCCCCGGCCGGAAGCGGCCGGGGCTTTTCTGTTGCCGCATGCGGCCTACCATATTAATGTAGTTCATTAATTATCGCAAAGAAGGCACCGGCAGGCGGAGGAACAAGGGATGAGCAAGCGCGTCGTTATCTGGGCCGGCGCGGCGGTCGCTATACTGATCGTCGGCTGGTTTGTGGTCTCGAAATACTGGATCTACGTGCCGGGCATGCTTGCCGAATGGCGCGACCCCATTGGGCCGGCGCAAGCTGTGGCCTGGGGCGAGGGACCGGAGACCGCAAGCATACCGGCTCGAAAGCGTGACCCGAACATCGTCGTCATTCTGGCGGACGATCTCGGCTACAACGACATCACCTTCAATGGCGGGGGCGTCGCAGATGGAGCCGTGCCGACGCCGAATATCGACTCCATTGGCCGTGACGGCGTGAATTTCACGCAAGGCTATGCGGGAAACGCCACATGTGCCCCTTCCCGTGCCGCCATCATGACCGGACGCTATGCGACCCGCTTCGGATTCGAGTTCACGCCCGCGCCGGTCGCATTCGAGCGCCTTGTCGGCACTTTCTCCAACGAGCAGCAGATTAGGAAGCCGGTGTTTCACGAGGACCGCGTGGCGGAATGGCCCGACGATCCCAACAAGCTCGGCGTCCCGGCCCGGGAGATCACGATCGCGGAACTGCTGAAGGCGGAAGGCTACCGCACGCTGCTGCTGGGCAAATGGCATCTGGGCGGAACGCCGACATCGCGGCCGCAGTCTCAGGGCTTCGACGAGTTTCTGGGGTTCCTGCCCGGCGCCTCAATGTTTCTGGATCCGGACGATCCCCGCGTCGTCAATTCGCGCCAGGATTTCGATCCCATCGATCGCTTCCTCTGGGCCAATCTGCCTTTCGCCGTCCGCAAGGATACGGGCCCCCGCTACGCGCCGAAGGAGTACATGACCGACTATCTGGCCGACGAGGCCGTGAAGGCGATCCATGCAAACCGAAACCGGCCTTTCTTCATGTATCTCTCGTTCAATGCGCCCCATACGCCGCTCCAGGCGCTGAAGTCGGACTATGACGCCCTGTCGGGAATCGAGAACCATCGCCTGCGCGTCTATGCGGCAATGATCCGTGCGCTCGACCGTGGCGTCGGCAAGGTACTCGATCAGTTGAAGAAAGAGGGGTTGGACGAGAACACGTTGGTGATTTTCACCAGCGACAATGGCGGTGCCCACTACATCGGCCTCGACGATATCAACAAGCCCTATCGTGGCTGGAAGGCGACTTTCTTTCAGGGCGGCATTCGCGTTCCCTTCTTCATGCGCTGGCCGGTGCGTCTTCCTTCCGGGGCAAGCTATGGTGAGCCCGTCGCGCATGTGGATATCTTTGGAACCGCGGCGGCCGCCGCCGGTGCGGTCTCACCGGCGGACCGTGTCATGGACGGGCGAAACCTGTTGCCATATGTCGATGGGAAACGAGTGGAAAATCCGCACAAGTCGCTTTTCTGGCGTTCCGGCGATTACAAGGTTCTGCTGTCCGGAGACTGGAAACTGCAGGTTTCGGAGAAACCGAAAAAGGAATGGCTTTTCAATCTCCGGAAAGATCCGACGGAACAGGTCAACATGGCTGACAGCAAGCCGGACAAGCTCGCCGAGATGAAGACAAAGCTTGCCGAGGTGGATGGCGATCAGGCAAAGCCGCTCTGGCCGTCGCTGCTTGAAGGGCCGATACCGATCGATCATCCTCTGGGCGAGCCGGACAAACCGACCGACGAGTATATCTACTGGTCGAACTAAGGGTGTCGGATCGCAATGACGAGGACCGCTTTGTTTGCGTGGCTGACGGGAGGAGCAGCTTTGGCGGCGCTTCTCCTGGCGGCTCTCTGGTTCGGCGGCGCCTGGAGCACGGCGGGGATGATCTCAAGCGCGACGCTCTCTTGTCCGCATGAAACCGGTGACCGAGCCCCGCATCCCGGCATGGTCTTCGTGCCGGCCGGCGAATACCGCATGGGTGGAATGGTCTACCCCGAAGAAGGACCGAGTATTTCCGTCGCCGTTCCCGGTTTCTGGATGGACCGCACCGAAGTAACCAATGACGAGTTTGCGGAATTCGTCGCCGCGACCGGATATGTCACAAGGGCGGAGCGGGGCGCGGACCCGCGCATGCATCCCGACCTGCCGCTGGACATGCGTGCGCCCGGTGCCGTTGTCTTCATCATGCCGAACGATGTGAACGGTCTGGGAAACCTGTCTCAATGGTGGCAATTCGTCCCCGGTGCGAACTGGCGCCATCCAGGCGGGCCCGATACCGATAAAGAGGGGCGGGGCGCCTTTCCTGTCATGAATCTCGCCTATGAGGATGCACTGGCCTATGCCGAATGGAAGGGGAGGGAATTGCCAACCGAAGCGCAATGGGAATGGGCCGCCCGCGCCGCCGATCCGGAAACCCATCCCGACGAGCACCCCTCCCGTCAGCCTGTGGAGGCAAATACCTGGCAGGGCATCTTTCCGGTCATCAACAAGGCCGATGACGGCTTTGTCGGGCTGGCACCCGTGGGCTGCTACAAGCCCAATGCGCTGGGCCTTTACGATATGATCGGCAATGCCTGGGAGTGGACGTCGAGCCCCTATGCCTCACGCCATGACCATACACCTGCCGACGATTTCGATGGTGGCGGAGCGCGGGGCGATACCGCGCCGGTTGCCCGCTATGTCATCAAGGGCGGTTCCTACCTCTGCGCGCCGAACTACTGCATGCGCTACCGCGCCGCGGCGCGTCAGCCGCAGGAAATCGATCTGCCGACAAGCCATCTCGGCTTTCGCACAGTGCTGAACGCGCCGGGGCCGGCCGGAAGTGCCCCTCAGAAATAGAGCGCAACATTGAGATTGAGACGGCTCGACCAGCCGCTGTCCCGATTGCCGGCGGCAAACGCATTGGTGAAGTCGGGACCGATATAGGCGTTGTTCTGCCCGAGCGCGATGTCGGTTGTGACATAGAGAGGGCCTTCGAAGTCGAACCCGGCGCCGATGACCTGTTGCTGACTGTCCGAATAGCCGCTTTCGGTTTTCAGGAAGTAGCTGTAGTCGCTATAGACGGTGATGCTGTTGAGTAGACGTCCCGGGATGTCCCAGCCATGGCTGAGGCTGGCGACATAGATCTGACCGCTTGCGGCAACACGATAAGGAAAGTCGAACGCACCCATGATGACATACCGGTCGTCCTGTGTGGGCGGGTTTTCTACATCGTAGCGATAGCGGATAGCCTCCGTCTTCAGGTTCCAGTTTCCATAGTGCAGATCGGCGTGAATAGCTTGTGCGTCCTGATGGCCGTTTCGCCCGGTTATGCCATTTGGCAATAGACCGTATTGCAGCGACAGACCGGCTTCGCCATAAATGCCATTGTCGAATGCGAACGACCGGGCAAACCGCAGATTGACCTGATGGCGTTCGCTGTTTTCGCGGACTCCATCGGAGACGATATCGTAGGAGTAGCGCGCGCTGTCATTGCTGTTGCCGCCCCAGTTCCCTTCGTCGGCAGGAAAATAGGACGCATCGAGCGTCGACCCGCCTTGTTGCCGCCGGTAGTTGATGCCCGCGTCATAGTCGTCTTCAAGGCCTGCGTAAAAGGCGAGGGAGAAAAAGAAATTGTTGGACGCGAATGGCAGCAGGCCGAAGGGCACCTTCTGGATACCCGCCTGAATTTTCTGCCGGTCGTCCAGCCGGTATCCTACCCATGCATGGTGCGGGAAATGGGTCGCCCTGTCGGTGTCGCTATAATAGTAGACACGATACTGGGCCGAACCGTCCCACCGCCCGGACTGGAAGCCGAGGTCGAGCATAACGGTGTCCAATCGCACATTTTTGGAGAGCTTCCGACGCTTCTGAGCATTCTCCCAGCTCTTGCGATAGGCATTCACCCTGATCGCACCGCCAAGGTGAAATGAGGGGCCGGGGGCGGCGTTGTCAGGCCGGGCAATCGCGGGCGCATGCGCTTCCGAGGGAATGTCCGGATCGTCGCCTTCGCCGGATGGCTGGATAGAACTGGCATGGGCGACCCCGGCTATGGCGCATGTCGCGATGCCGGCCGCGGCGCCCAGGACGGTCTTGCAAGTCAAAAGGGCTCCTCTGTCTTTCTGGGGCCCACCCACCTCACATGATCCTAGAAGCGAGAAAAGGCGGGTCAAGACCCGCCTTTTCGTGTGTCTCGGCGCGACCCGCCTATTCCGCGGGTTGGTGCGTGTTCTTGCCGCGGCGAAGCTTGCGTTTGCCCCAGTCGGCGGCCCGCCGCATGGGCGAACCGGCGGATTGACGCCACTGGTCGGGCGCCACGAGCAGGATCGGGATCAGCACAAGCGTGAGCAGCGTGGAGAAGCCCAGACCGAAAATCACGGCGGTCGAGAGCTGCACCCACCAGGCGGCCACCGGACCGCCGATTTCGATGCTTGGGAGACCGCTCGCACTGAAGAAATCGATGTTGATCTGAAGCGCCATGGGCAGCAGGCCGAACATCGTCGTGATCGTGGTCAGCATGATCGGCCTCAGTCGCTGTCCCGCCGTGCGCAATGTTGCTTCCACAGGTTCCATCCCGTCATGCAACAGGCGCTGATAGGTGTCGATCAGCACGATGGAGTTGTTCACCACGATACCGGCCAGCGCCAGAATGCCCGTGCCCGTCATGATGACGGAAAAGGCCTGACCGGTAACGAGCATGCCGAGCAGCACGCCCACCGTCGAGAGGACAACCGTCGAGAGCGTCAGGAACGAGTGGTAGAAACTGTTGAACTGCGTCAGCAGGATGATGAACATCAGGAACAGCGCGCCGATCATCGCTTTGCCGAGGAAGTCGGCGGACTCAGCCTGTTCCTCGTTGGCGCCGCGATATGTCACCGTCACCGCCGGGTCGAGGTTCAGCGTCGCCATCTTCTCCTGAATCTCTCCCACCTTCTCGTTGACGTTCACCTTTACGCCCGTTTCCGGATCGACCGCCGTATTGGCCTTGACCATGATCCGGCGAAACCCGTCGATCCGCTGGATGGTGGTCACCTGCGGTTCGGCCTCGCGTTCGACGAAATTCGAGAGCGGAACCTGCCCTTCGGGGGTCTGAACGCGGAGCTGATCGAGCTGGTCGATCACCCGGTATTGCTCGGGAAAACGCGCACGAATATCGACTTCGTCCTGCGCGTCGTCCGGCCGGTACTTGCCGACGAGAATACCGTTGGTGACGAGCTGAATGACGGAGCCGACGGAGGTTACATCGGTGCCGAAACGGCCTGCCATTTCCCGGTCTACCGACATCACCCACTCAATGCCGGGCAGGGGACGGTCGTCCTCGATATCGATCAGTCCGGAGACGTCGTTTTCGAGGAGCTGACGCACTTGTCCGGCAGCAGTTTTCAGCTTGTCGTAGTCGATCCCCGTCAGCTGAACCTGAATGTCCTTGCCGGTGGGGGGCCCGTTCTCCTGCTTGCGGACCTCGACCTTGACGCCGGCGAGATCCGCTGTCTTGTCGCGGATTTCCTGAAGAATGATCGCGCCCTTGCGACGTTCTTCATAGGGCTTGAGCTCGATCATCAGCTGGGCGATCAGGTCTTTGGGCGTTTCGCCTCCACCGCCGCCGCCCGGCCTGTTGCCGCCTGCGCCGAGACCGGGACCCGTGGTTGTGAAGACGGTATCCACGCCGTCCGTGTTGCGGACGATCTTTTCCACCTCTTCCGAAAGCCGGAGCGTATCTTTCGCGGCGAGGTTGCCGCGGGCGCTGACCATGACGATGGCCTGTTCCGGCTCGGTATCGACGAAGAACTCGACGCCGTGATTGAACACGCTGAATAGCGCGATCGTACTCACCAGCACCCCGAGCGTGACGAGGATAACCTTGCCGGGATGCGGCACCAGCCGGTCCAGCAAGCGGACGTATCTGCCGGTAAGCCCGGGCAGGCCGCGAATATCCCCGGTCTCCGCGCCGGCCAGCAGCTTCAGCGTGTCGCTGTCCGCGTCGTCGGCCTTGCCGAAGATGGAGCCGACGACCGGCAGGAAAATAAGGGCGGTCAGGAGTGATGCCGAGAGCACGACGATCAGCGTGATCGGCAGATAGGACATGAACTTGCCGCTGACGCCCGGCCAGAGCAGAAGCGGCAGGAAGGCTGCCAGCGTCGTCGCCGTGGACGAGGCGATCGGCCAGAACATGCGTTTGGCCGCCAGCCCATAGGCTTCCTTGCGGTGCATGCCTTCGGCCATCTTCCGGTCGGCATACTCGACCACCACGATGGCGCCGTCGACCAGCATGCCCACAGCGAGGAGCAGGCCGAACATCACCATCATGTTGACCGTGTAGCCCGCCGTCTGCAGGAAGAAGAAGCCGATCATGAAGGAGGTCGGAATGGCGAAGCCGACCAGCAGGCCCGATCTGAGCCCGAGTGCCGCCACCACCACGATCATGACGAGCACGATGGCAAGCATGATGGAGGCCTGCAGCGAGCCGATGGAGCGGTAGATCCAGTCCGAGGCATCGAGCGAATAGTTGATCCTGATCGCCTGGGGCCAGTCCTTCGTGAAGCCTTCGACGACCTGCCGCACCTGCTGATTGTTGTCGATGATGTTGGTGCCGATGCGCTTTGTGATCTGCAGCGCAATGGCGGGCTGTCCGTTGAACCGGGCATAACCGTCCGGGTCCTTGAAGGTGCGGCGGATATCGGCGACATCCGATAGCGTGACCACGCCTTCGCCGGACACCTTGATCGGCAGGTTCAGCACGTCTTCGCGCGTTTCGAAAAGGCCCGGCACCTTCACCGAGAAGCGGCCCTGCCCGGTATCGATATTGCCGGCGGCCACAAGCCGGTTATTGAGGCTGACCGTATTGATCAGCTCCTGCTGGGAGATGCGGTAGGATTCGAGTTTGGCCGGGTCGATTACGACTTCCAGCAGCTCGTCGCGATTGCCGACAAGGTCCGCCGAGAGAACGGTCGGAACGGCCTCGATCTCGTCCTGCAGGCTGCGCGCCGCATTGTAGAGCGTGCGTTCGGGCACATCGCCGGACAGGGTTACGACCAGGACGGGGAAAAGGGCGGTGTTGAATTCGGTAACGACAGGCTCCTCGGACTCGTCGGGAAGCTCGGCGCGCGCCTGATCGACTTTTTCGCGAACGTCCTGAAGCGCGGCTTCCTTGTCGAAGTCGACGTCGAATTCGAGCAGAATGCCGCCATACCCCTGAGCGGCGGTCGAGACCATCTCGTCCAGTCCCTCGAGCGACCGCAGCTCGGTCTCCATGGGACGGATCAGCAGCCGTTCCGCATCTTCCGGCGAAATGCCGTGATGGATAATCGAGACGAAGAAGACGGGGATCGGGATATCCGGATCCGCTTCCTTGGGGATCGTCGCATAGGCCAGCGTGCCCGCCAGGATCAGCAGGATGAGCGTCGTAACGACGGTGCGCGACCGATTGAGTGCGGCGTCGATGAAATGGTTCACGATGAAGCCCCGCTCTTGCTGTCGAGTTTCGCCCGAACCTTCTGCCCTTCGGTCACGTAATCCTGTCCCACGGTGATAAGGCGCACCGTTTCCGGCAGGCCGGCGACCCAGAGCCCCTCCGGCGTATCGTCCACCGGTTTCACCTCATGGAACTGCACGCGGTCATTGTCGTCCACCGTGCGCACGCCGATGACCCCCTGGTCGTTCAGCGAGATCACCGAACTCGGCACAAGGTGCGCCATGACCGGCTGCCCGGGGACAACGATTTCCGCCGTCACGCCGGAGCGCATCTTGTGGTCCGGGTTGGGCACTTCCATCTCGACGCGAAAAGTGCGGGTCGCTTCTTCCGCCGTCTTGGCAACGAAGATGATCTTGCCTTCTTTCACCTCGCCGGTGACGAGGCGGGCAAGGCCCGTCGTGCCCGCGCGCAGGTCGCTCACCTTGTCTTCCGCCACCTGGCCGGTCACTTTCAGCGGGTCGAGCTGGACGACGAGGCCGCAGGTCTGACCGATGGCAAGGAAATCGCCGACCTCGACGTCGCGGTCGTCGAAAATGCCGTCGAACGGCGCGACGATATCGGTATTGCCGAGTTCGACTTCCATCTGTTTGAGCTGCGCCTTGGCCGCGTCATACGCGGCCCTGGAGCCCGCAGCCTGGGTTTCGGAACGATGGCCTTTGGCGGCGAGCTTGCGCGCGGCGTCATATTCCAGCCAGCGTTGCTGCACCAGCGCCTTGGCTTCGTCGAGCCTTGCCTGACGCGCATTCACGCTGATCTTGCAGAGCGTATCGCCCTTCTTGACGCGCTGGCCCTTTTCCACGGGCAGATCGGCAACGACGCCGGCCGTTTCCGCGCGTACCTGTACGGCGCGTTTCGCCTCCGTCCGCCCGCGGATCACGATGGAGGTACGTTTCTCCGTCGCGTTCGACTTGACGATCCGGACGGCGACCAGTTCTTCCTGCTCAGCGCCGTTCTGGCCGTTCTGGCCGTTCTGCGCGGTCTGCGAGCCGCCATTGCCGGAAAAGATCAGGCCGAGACCGATCCAGACCAGAAAGACGGCGCCGATGATGAGGGCAATAAGGTATGAGCGTTTCATTTAACTAACCGATTTCTGAATGTCGTATCCGGTTCAGGCCGGAATGCCCGCACCGTCAGGCGCTGCTTCGGGGGAGGCGGCCGCCTCGATGTCTTGTCGATGTTTTTCGAGATATTCGATGGAAGCCTTCATGACGACTTGTCCGTAGCCGAGCACGAAGCGCTTGGATGCCTGGTCAGTACCGGAGGCGAGAGCTTCCTCGATGCGGGCGAGATCTTCACGGCAACGTGCAAGATGGTCATCCACCATGTCCTTTACGCGCTGGCCGGGCAGCATGGAGGCGAAAAGGGAAGCGAAGACGAATTCGGAGCGGTACTTGTCAGGCGACAGCGGGGACATCAGCGCATCGCGAAGTGCTTGCCGCCCTTGTTCGGTGAGCGAATAGACCTTTTTGTCCGGGCGGCCGTCTTGTGCTTCGGCGGTGCAGGTGAGCATGCCTTGCTCGGTCAGGCGTGTCAGGGCCGGGTAGATGGAGCCATAGCTTGCATCCATGAAATGGCTGAACAGGCCGTCCTCGAACAGCTTGTTGATCTCATAGCCGGTGGAGTCGCCCAGCATGAGCGCTCCGAGGCAAAGCGTGGATACCTGCATTGGGAGAGAAATCGCCTTGTTCCCGTGCGGAACCGATCATGAAACCGGCCGGTCGCCTATATTGTTCCGATATAAGCGACCTATTTAGGTCCGATATAGGTCGCATAAAAGGGTAACAGCGTTATTACCCGTAGAACCTGGTCGAGTGTGTTTTTTCGGTATCACCGCAGGAATGGGCCTGAAAGCTGGCCGAACGGGTACCTTCGCTCTTGTTACTAAGAATGATCCGCAATAAAAAAGGGTGGAAATAAACAGCCTCCGAGGACGACATGACCGCCGACATGAAAAGCCATCGCCGCAAACGCCGTCTCGCCGTTCTGCTGATCGGAACCGCCGCGATGGCGGCGGGTTTTCTTCTCGGTGAAATTCGTTCGGTCTCCGCGGAAGAGGCGGGGCAGGTCGATGTCTATTCCTACCGCCAGCCCTATCTGATGGAGCCGCTCTTCGAGGCCTTTACCGAGGAAACCGGTATCAAGGTCAACATGGTCTACGCCAAGGCCGGGCTTCTCGAGCGGCTGAAGGCGGAAGGCGAGGCGGGGCCTGCGGACATGTTCCTCACCGCGGACCTGCCGCGGCTCGTGGAAGTGCAGGAAGCGGGCTTTGCCGCCCCCGTCATGACGGACACGCTGTCGGCCAATATTCCGGCTCAGTATCATGAGGAAGAGGGCAGATGGTGGGGTCTTACCCAGCGCGCCCGCGTCGTCTATGCCTCCGCGGATCGTGTGCCCAAAGGCGAGTTGACCAGCTATCTGGGGCTCGCCGATGAGAAGTGGAAGGGGCGAATCTGCATCCGTCCTGGCGACCATCCCTACAATCTGGGGCTGACCGCCGCCATGATCGCACGGCATGGCGAGGAACGGACGAAAGAGTGGCTGCGGGGCGTGAAGGCCAATCTCGCGCGCAAGCCCCAGGGCAACGACCGCGCCCAGGTGAAGGCCATCTATGAAGGCCAGTGCGATCTGGCGATCGGCAACACCTATTACATGGGCAAGATGCTGGCCGATCCCGAGCAGCGCAAATGGGCCGAGGCCGCCTACATCATCTTTCCCGATCAGGATGGCGCCGGCGCGCATGTGAACATTTCCGGGGCGACGGTGCTGGAAGGCGCAGACAATCGCGAGGAAGCGGTGGCGCTGCTGGAATTCCTGTCTGGCGACAAGGCGCAGGAAATCTATGCCCAGTCCAATTACGAGTATCCGGTGAAGCCTGGCGTGCCGTGGTCCGACACGGTAAAAAGCTGGGGCGAATTCAAGGCGGATACGGTCGATCTCGCCGTGATCGCCGATCTGCATGACGAGGCGCTGAAGCTCGTCAACGAAGTGGATTTCAACGCTGGATCCTGATGTTTGGCTGACATGGTGAAACTGACGCCGGGGCGGTTTGGCGCCGGGCGGAAAACGGGCCGGTTGGATGCCGGCCCGTCTCTTTTTTCTGAGCGCGCCCGCTCCGGACTCACATTGCTTGTGGCGCTTCTGGTGGCGTTTCCGGTCGCGGCGGTGGCCTGGATCGCGCTCACCGGCGGTATCGGCGCCAATTGGCAGCACCTCTGGGAGACGGTGTTGCCCGGCTATGTCCTGAACTCGATCAAACTGGCGGTACTGGTCGGTATCGGCGTTTTCCTCGCCGGCACGGCCTGCGCATGGCTTGTCACCATGCATGACTTTCCCGGCGCCCGGTTTTTCGAATGGGCATTGCTCTTGCCGCTCGCCATGCCCGCCTATGTGGTGGCCTTCGTCTATACCGACCTTCTGGAATATGCCGGGCCCGTTCAGGGCGGGTTGCGCGACCTGTTCGGCTGGCAGACGCCTCGCGACTACTGGTTCCCGGAAATCCGGTCCCTCGGCGGCGCGGCCTTCGTGATGACGATGAGCTTCTTCCCTTACGTCTATCTGCTGGCACGCACCGCGTTTCTGGAACAATCGCTTTGCGCGCTGGAAGTGTCGCGCACGCTGGGTTGTACGAAATGGGATGCGTTTCGGCGCGTGGCGCTGCCGCTGGCATGGCCGTCCATTATGGTGGGGATAATGCTCTGCCTGATGGAAACGCTGAGCGATTTCGGTGTGGTCGATCTTTTTTCGGTTCAGACGCTCACAACCGGCCTCTTCAATGTCTGGCTGGTGATGGGCGATGCGGCGGGCGGCGCGCAGATCGCGCTGGTGCTGCTTGTCTTCATCGCAGGTCTGGTCTGGCTGGAGCGCCGGGGCCGTATCCGCCGGGCCTATTATGTTCAGACATCGCGGATGAGGGCGCCGCCGCGACGAAAACTGTCCGGATGGCTGGGAACGGGTGCGTCGTTATTATGTTTTCTGCCGTTTTTTTGCGGTTTCCTGCTCCCGGCGGCGATCCTCGTAAGACTGTCCGGCGCCAGGCTTTCCGACGCCCTGTCGCTGGATTTTGCGGCCCTGGTGGTGCGCTCGGTGACGCTGGGCGGCGTGGCGGCGCTTCTCTGCGTCGCGGTTGCGGTGGGGTTGACCTATTCGACTCGGCTCGGCGTCTCACGCCCGGCTGCGCTGGCCGCGCGCGCGGCGAGTTTCGGCTATGCGGTCCCCGGCGCGGTACTGGCAATCGGCGTTCTGGTGCCTTTCGGTTTTTTCGACCGCACGGTCAACGGTTTCATGGAAGGCGTTTTCGGCGTTTCGGTCGGGCTTATCCTGTCCGGTACGGTGGCGGCACTCCTCTTTGCCTATCTGGTGCGCTTCCTGACGCTGGCGCATGGCACCGTGGAAAGCGGTCTGAAGCGTGTGCGGCCGTCGCTCGATATGGCGGCGCGCACGCTGGGGCGGGGCGCAACGGGAACGCTGCGCGATGTTCACCTCCCGCTCATTCGCGGAAGCCTTTTGACGGCGATTCTGCTCGTCTTCGTCGACGTGATGAAAGAGCTGCCCGCAACGCTTGTGCTCAGGCCTTTCAATTTCGACACGCTGGCCACGACAGCCTATTCTCTGGCGGCTGACGAACGTTTTGCCGAGGCCGCTCTTCCTTCGCTCGCCATTGCAATGGCGGGTCTCCTGCCTGTCCTCTTCATCAGCCGGGCCATTACGAAAGCGCGGGACTTCGGAGCGAGCCCGGAAACAGAGGTGCTGATGTGAGCGCTACGCCCGCGCTAAAGGTCGAGGAGTTGAGTCACGGCTATGAGGGCCGTGCGGTAATCGACGGTGTGTCGCTGTCGGTTGCGTCCCGGGGGGTAACGTGCCTGCTTGGGCCGTCGGGCTGCGGGAAGACCACGTTGTTGCGCATCGTCTCGGGCCTCGAAACGCCATGGAGCGGCACCGTCGAGCTGGACGGACATGCGGTCGAGGGGAAGGGACTGCACCTGTCACCGGAAAAGCGCAATGTCGGGTTTGTCTTTCAGGACTATGCGCTTTTCCCGCATCTGACGGTGATGGAAAACGTGCTGTTCGGCATGCCGCGAGGGGACGCCGATGCGGAAAGGCGGGCGACCGCGCTGATCGAGAGGCTTGGCCTGTCGGAGAAGGCGCGCGACTATCCGCACGTTCTCTCCGGCGGCCAGCAGCAGCGTGTTGCGCTGGCGCGCGCCCTGGCGCCGGATCCTTCCATTCTGCTGCTGGACGAGCCGTTCTCGGGGCTCGATACGGTTTTGCGTCGCCGCGTGCATGAAGAGCTGCGCGAGGTTCTGCACGAAACCGGCGTTGCCGCCGTGGTCGTTACCCATGATCCGGAAGAGGCGATGATCCTTGGCGACCGCATTGCGCTCATGCGCGAGGGCCGGGTCGAGCAGGAGGGGACGCCCGAAGAGCTCTATCTGCGCCCGCGCACGCCATTCGCCATGAGGTTTCTGGGCGAGTCCAACGCTCTATCCGTAACCGGCGACGGCACGGCCGCCGATACGCCTTTCGGCGCGGTACCTTCGGACGGCCTCGCAGGCGAGATCGTGGCGCTGATGCGTCCTGAAGCCGTGAAAGTGACCCGTGAAAAGCCGGCCGATACGGAGGCCGCGAAGGCAAGCGTCATCTCGCGCGTCTTTGTGGGGCGCGCGACCAGGCTTCACATGAAGCTGAAAAAGGGCGACCAGATTCTGACCGCCCATATTGCGCGTTTGTCCGATATAGAGCCCGGCGCGGATGTCTGGTTGAGCGTGGCACCGGAAGACATTCTTCTGTTTCCGCAGGATCAGGACGGCGACACGGTAGCGCGCTGACCGGCGGATGAGACCGAACGGTCTTCGGTCTCGCCGCCCTTGTCCTGCCCGAGGACCGCGCGCAGGAAGAAGTAGCCGGCAAGCGCGGAAACGGTCGATCCCAGCAGCACACCGATACGGACCTCGTTGAGAAGGTCGCCGGAATTGAAGGCCAGCGTGCCGATGAAGAGGCTCATGGTGAAACCGATGCCGGCAATCGCCGACAGGCCCGCCACATGCGCCCAGGTCAGGCCATCGGGAAGTTTTACGAGGCCGGATTTGACCGCGAGAAAGCTGAAGCCGAGCACGCCGAGCGGCTTGCCGATGACGAGGCCGAGCGCGATACCCAGCGGCAATACGCCGGTAATGTCGGAAAGCGACATGCCGCTGAAGGAGACGCCCGCATTGGCGAAGGCGAAAGCGGGCAGGACCATATAGGCGATCCACGGATGCAGGTCGTGCTCGAGCTTGTGGAGCGGGGACTGATGTTCTCCGGCATCCACGCCATCGCCGGTCCGGAGGGGGATGGTGAGTGCGATAAGCACGCCAGCCAGCGTGGCATGGATGCCGGATTTCAGGACGCACACCCAGATCACTGTGCCGATAAGCACATAGGGAGAGATGCGGTGGACGCCTGAAAGGTTGAGGGAGATGAGCGCGGCGAAGCCGATGGCCGCCAGACCCAGCACGCCGAGTGAAAGGTCGCTCGTATAGAACAGAGCGATAATGAGGATGGCGCCGAGGTCGTCGATAATGGCGACCGCCAGCAGCATCACCTTGAGCGCCAGGGGAACGCGGTTGCCGAGCAGCATCAGAATGCCGAGCGCGAAGGCGATGTCGGTGGCGGCGGGAATGGCCCAGCCGTTGAGCGTTTCCGGGGATCCCCAGTTGATGCCGGTGAAGATCAGGGCCGGGACGGCCATGCCGCCGATGGCGGCGATGGCAGGTAGGGCGGCCTTGTCGAAGCTCGACAGCTCGCCCTGAATGAGCTCGCGTTTGATCTCCAGCCCAACCAGAAAGAAGAACACGGCCATCAGGCCGTCATTGATCCAGAGCAGCAGCGCTTTGGAGATTTCCAGTTCGCCGATCTGGATGGCGACGGTGGTGGAGAGAAGCGTGTCGTACCACGGGCTCAGCGGCGAATTGTTCGCCAAAAGCGCCAGAAGCGCCGCGCCCATGAGGATAAGCCCCGAGGCCGATTCCAGTTTCAGAAACTCGCCGATACGCTGGATGATGACACTCAACTCTCAAACTCTCCCGCCAGAATGCACATGGCAATGAGATAGGGCGAAGCGGTGTTGAAGAAAATCCAAACTCAGGCAATAGTTTGATAGAAATTATCTATCAGGAGCCTGCCTCGAGATGGATCCGAGCGAGCCGACACTGAAGCAACTCCGATATCTCGCCGCGCTGGACGAGGTGCCGCATTTTCGCCGGGCGGCGGAACGTCTGGGGGTGAGCCAGCCGACGCTGAGCGCCCAGATACAGGCGCTGGAAGAGGCGCTGGGTCTGCACCTGGTCGAACGAAGCCGGTCAGGCGTGGCGTTGACGCCGCTCGGTCGGGCCGTGGTGACGAAGGCCCGTCCCGTGCTGGCCGGGGCGCGGGAGATAATGGACTTCGCGCGCGAAGGGCGCACGGGACTGGCGGGGACGATCCGCCTGGGCTCTCTTTCCACGCTCGGTCCCTACCTCCTGCCGCATGTGGTGGCGCGCCTGCACAGGCAATATCCCTCTCTCAGCCTCTATGTGCGCGAATGTCAGCCGGAAGCCCAGAAACGCGAATTGTCAGAAGGACGGCATGACGTGCTGCTGACGCAAATGCCCTTTTCTGGGCAGGATTTCGTCAATGAGGAACTCTTTCACGAGCCGCTTTATCTCGCCGTGGCGCGGGACCACCCGTTGGCGACGCGTGAACGGGTCACGATGAAGGACATCGAGGACGAAACCATGCTCTCGCTCGGCATGCGTTTTCCGCTTCACGCGGAGGTGTCGCGTCTGGCCGCCAGCTATGGCGCCCGTATGCAGGCCGATTATGAGGGGACAAGTCTCGACGCATTGCGCCTGATGATCGGCATGGGGATGGGGGCGAGCTTTTTGCCCGCGCTTTATGTCTTCTCGGAAATCCGGTCGGGCAGCGATGTGGTCGCTTTGCCGGTGCACGGGCAGAGGCTGGAAAGGCGCGTGGCGCTGACCTGGCGCAAGGGCGCGGGGCGGGCCACAGCCTATCGCCGACTTGCGGCGATCATTCGCGAGACCGTGCGCCGCCGTTTCAAAGAACTGACCGTCACGGGCAATGCGGACGCCGATTTGGCAATCATCCGGGGCCGGGTCTAGATTGGGGCAAAAGGCCGCTTCGACCTTAGTGTCGGGCAAGGGGAGAAACGTCCATGGCAAAAGTCGGGCTCTTCGTTACCTGCATCGTCAACACGATGCGGCCCGAAATCGGGTTTGCGAGCCTGAAGCTGCTGGAACGGGCCGGATTCGAGGCGGAGGTGCCGCGCGACCAGACTTGCTGCGGCCAGCCCAACATGAATGGCGGCGACAAGGCGGGCGCGAAGGAATTCGCATGTCGGCTGGCAAAACTTTATGCCTCCTACGACTACGTCGTTGCACCCTCCGGTTCCTGCGCGGGCACCATCCGGACGCATTATCCTGACCTGTTCGATGAAGACGACCCGGACGGCGTGCCGGTGAAGGAACTGGCAGCCAAGACCTGGGAACTCACATCGTTTCTCACCGAGGTCGCCGGCCTCGCGGATGTCGAGGCGAGTTTCGATGGCGCGCTCGCCTATCATGACAGTTGCGCCGGGCTTCGCGAACTCAAGGTGAAGCAACAGCCTCGTGCGCTGCTGAAAACGGTAAGGGGACTGGAACTGAAGGAGCTGCCCGATGCCGAAGTCTGTTGCGGATTCGGCGGGCTCTTTTGCGTCAAATATCCCGACGTTTCTGGCGAAATGGTGCGCAAGAAGGTCGCCGATATAGAGGCCACGGACGCGAAGGCCGTCGCCATGGGCGATGCGGGCTGCATGCTCAACATCGAAGGCGCGCTCGCCCGCAAAGGCTCGGATATCAAGGTCTGGCACGTGGCCGAGGTGCTGGCGGGGCTCGCGAAATGACTTCCCCGAACGAATGGCATACCCCCGAAATGCACGTGACGAGCGAGCGCTTCTCGGAGAATGCGCGACACGCGCTGGACGACAAGGTGCTGCAGGGCGGGCTTTTCATCTTCGCCAAGGGCTTCACCGCGCTGCGCGAGATCGGCATCTCGCAAGTGCCGGAATTCGGCGATATGCGCGACCGGGCGCGCGACGTGAAAGACCATGTGCTGGCCAATCTCGGCGATTATCTCGAGCAATTCGAGGAGCGCGTGATCGCCAATGGCGGCCGGGTGCATTGGGCGCGCAATGCCACCGAGGCCAATGAAATCATCGCCCGCCTTTGCGCGGAGGCGAATGCGAAGACCGTCGTCAAATCGAAGTCGATGGTGACGGAAGAGCTGGAACTTAATCCCCACCTCGAAAAACAGGGGATAGAAGTGTTCGAGAGCGATCTCGGCGAATACATCATCCAGCTACGCAAGGAAAAGCCGTTCCACATCGTCGGCCCGGCGCTGCACCTGACCAAGGAACAGGTGTCGGACACGTTTTACGAGGCGCATAAGCGCTATGGCCGCACCGAAAAGGTGACGGAGAAGGAAGCGCTGGTGCGCGAAGCGCGGATCGTCCTGCGCGAACGCTTCAAACAGGCCGATGTGGGGATAACCGGCGCGAACTTCCTCGTCGCGGAGACGGGCAGCATCGCGCTGGTGACGAATGAGGGGAACGCGGACCTTTCCGCGACCCTGCCCAGGCACCACATCGCGGTGACGGGGATCGAGAAGATCGTGCCGACACTGGAAGATCTCGGCGTGTTTCTGCGGCTTTTGCCGCGCTCCGCGCTGGGCCTCGATACGGCGAATTATCTCTCGCTCTACACCGGCCCGAAGCGCGACAGCGACCCGGACGGGCCGGAAACATTCGACATCGTGCTGGTGGATAACGGTCGTTCCGACATGCTGGGAAACGAGTTTCAGGACATGCTTCGCTGCATCCGCTGCGGGGCTTGCCTGAACGGTTGTCCGGTGTTCACCAGTGTGGGCGGACAGGCATACGGGTCGGTCTATTCCGGGCCGATGGGGGCGGTGTGGACCCCGGCGCTGGCGGGGATAACCCATGCCGCGAACCTGCCCAATGCCTCGACTTTCTGCGGAAAATGCGAGGAAGTCTGCCCGGTGCGCATCCCGCTGCCGAATTTGATGCGGCACTGGCGGGAGCGGGAGTTCGAGCGGCATTACACGCCCGCGGGGCAGCGCTGGGGCATGGGCGCCTGGCGGTGGATTGCCGCGCGGCCGGCGGTCTACCGGCTCGTTTCGTCCATGGGCGGGCGCATTTTGCGCGCGATGGCGGCCAGGGGCTGGGTGAAAAAGCTCCCCGGTTTCGCCGGCGGCTGGACCGAAATGCGCGACCTGAAGGCGCCGGAAGGCGGCAGTTTCCTTGACCAATATGCGAAGGGAAGGCGGAGCTGATGGGCGCGCGCGACGAAATCCTCGGCAAGCTCGTCCGCCGGACGAAGGGCTCCGGGGCGACGGGGATAACCGGCCATCTGAAGCCCGCCATGGCGATGACAACGGGCGAGGAGATGGTCGCCCAGTTCCGCGACAAGGCGGCGAAGCTCTCTTGCGGTCTCTCCGAATTGTCGAGATTGAACGAGGTTCCGGGCGAGATTGAGCGTGTGCTGGGCGAGATTGGAGTGGAGCCTCTCCTGCATGTGTCCAACGAGCCGGAACTGGCCTCGCTGCCATGGGAAGATATCCCCGGTTTGAGAACCAGCCGCGAGATGAATCGCGATGCGCTGGACGGCGTGGCGGCGGTGAGCGCCTGCGCGGCGGCGAGCGCGGAGACGGGCGCGCTGGTGCTGACCTCCGATGCGGACCATGTGACGGCGATCGCCTTCCTGCCGGATTTCCATTTCGTGGTGCTGCGGAAATCGCAGATCGTGCCGGGCTTCGAGGGCATCTGGTCGGCGGCGCGGGCGAGGGGCGGCAATCGCGACCTGCCGCGCGCGGTGAACATCATCGGCGGGCCCTCGCGCACCGGGGATATCGAGGCGACCATGGTGATGGGCGCGCACGGGCCGCGCCACGTCCACATCCTGCTGGTGGACGGCTAGGCCCTCGCCAGACGCGCGCCCACGGGCTAGGCTTTTCGCAAGCCGACCTTCCATGAGGCGTTCATGGCCTATCGCCATTCATTTGCCGGTCACCGATACGAGTTCGCCGATCTGAAAACGCTGCTGGCGAAGGCGAGCCCCGCGCGCGCCGGCGACCGGCTGGCGGGCCTCGCGGCGGAAACCGACGAGGAGCGCGTCGCCGCGCGCTTCGCGCTGGCGGACCTGCCGCTCGACACCTTTCTCAATGAAGAACTTATCCCCTATGAAACGGATGAGGTGACGCGCCTCATCATGGACGGGCATGACGAAGACGCCTTCGCACCCGTTCGCGGGCTGACGGTCGGCGGCTTCCGCGACTGGCTACTTTCCGATGCGGCGGACGAGGCGGCGCTGAAGGCGCTCGCGCCCGGGCTGACGCCGGAAATGGCCGCCGCCGTCTCCAAGCTCATGCGCAACCAGGATTTGATCGCCGTGGCGAGGAAATGCCGCGTGGTGACGGCGTTCCGCTCCACCATCGGGCTTGCCGGACGGCTCGCCATCCGCATCCAGCCCAACCACCCGACGGACGATCTGAAGGGCATCGCGGCCTCCACGCTGGACGGGCTCATGTATGGCTGCGGCGACGCGGTGATCGGCATCAACCCGGCAACGGACAGTCCGGAAGCGATGGCGCGGCTCCTCCATCTCGTCGACGACCTGCGGCAGCGCTACGACATCCCCACGCAATCCTGCGTGCTGGCCCATGTGACGACGGCGATGGAGGTGATGAGGCGCGGCGCGCCGGTCGACATCGTCTTCCAGTCCGTCGCGGGCACGCAAAAGGCGAATGAAAGTTTCGGCATTAACCTCGCCATGCTGGCCGAAGCGCGCGAGATGGCGCTGGCGCTGAAGCGCGGCACGGTCGGCGACAATGTCATGTATTTCGAAACGGGGCAGGGCGCGGCGCTCTCGGCGGATGCGCATGAAGGGCTCGACCAGCAGACGGTGGAAGCGCGCGCCTATGCGGTGGCGCGCGCCTTTTCGCCGCTGCTGACGAATACGGTGGTGGGCTTCATCGGCCCGGAATATCTCTTCGACGGCAAGGAGATCGCGCGGGCGGGGCTCGAGGATCATTTCTGCGGCAAGCTTCTCGGCGTGCCCATGGGCGTGGATGTCTGTTACACGAACCACGCCGAGGCCGATCAGGACGACATGGACAATCTGCTGACGCTGCTGGGCGTGGCGGGCTGCAATTTCGTCATGGGCGTGCCGGGCGCGGACGACATCATGCTGAGTTATCAGTCCACGTCGTATCACGACGCGCTTTACGTGCGCTCCGCGCTGGGCCTGAAGCCCGCGCCGGAATTCGAGGCATGGCTCAGGGCCATGAACATCATGGATGAGCGGGGTCAGGTGAGGCCGGAGCTCGCAGGCGGCGCGGGCGCGGCGCAGCTTCTCGAATACGGGGCGGCGGAATGAGCGGGCCCGATCGCTGGTCCTTCCTGCGCGAGTTCACCGCTGCGCGCATCGCGCTGGGCCGCACCGGCAATGCGCTGCCGACGGCAAACCTGCTCGACTTCCAGATGGCCCATGCAAGGGCGCGCGATGCGGTACATGCCGCGCTCGACATGGATTTGCTGCGCGGACAGATTGCGGATGCGGGGATCGGGCTGGAAGTCGCGGAAGTGAATTCGGAAGCGCCGACGCGCCATGCCTATCTGCAGGACCCGTCAAAGGGGCGGCATCTGGCGGCGGATGCGGAACTGCCGGAGGCGGCGGGCGAGCATGACGTGGTCTTCGTCATCGGCGACGGCCTCTCCGCGACGGCGGTGCATGAAAACGCGGTGGCGACGCTCGCCGCGACGCTGAAACATCTCGAAGGCTGGAAAGTCGCGCCGCTCGTGATCGCACATCAGGCCCGCGTGGCGCTCGCCGACGAGATCGGCGCGCATTTCCACGCGGCGCTGAGTGTGATGCTGATCGGGGAGAGGCCGGGCCTTTCGGCGTCCGACAGCCTCGGCGCCTATCTCACTTACGAGCCGAAGCCGGGGCGGCAGAACGCGGAACGCAACTGCGTCTCTAACATCCGCCCCGCAGGTCTGAAACCGGAGCTTGCCGGCTACAAGATCGCCTGGCTGCTGAAGGAGGCGCGGCGGCTGAAGCTCACCGGCGTGAAGCTGAAAGACGACGCGCTAGAGGCGCTACCGGGTGGTGGGGCGCCGGTGCTGGGTTCTTGAACCTGCTTACTTGTTAGGAGTGGTAGAGCTTCGCTTAGGGGGCTTTGGCCGGATACGGCCCAGCGAGTCTACGATCCTCACTCTATGACCAAAGCGGTGAAATTCTTCAACGGTACGCTTTCCCATTCGGTCTTCCACGGTGACCGTAAAATAAGCGTTTGTTCCCGATCCGACATAGCGGGCGGTAAGTTCCTTGAAGAACCAAATGCTCGTTCCGTGCTTGCGGCACAGCTCGTTCAGAATGGCCGGCGCGGCGCAAATACGTCCATCAGCACCAAGAGAAGGTCTGGCTCCGGAAGATGTTCCCGTCAGGAAATCGACGATAATGTATCCTTCCGGCTTTCCTTCAATGCCATCATAGATTTCCCCGCCAACACCGAAAAGGAGGCTCGCATCGCTCGTCAACGATGTAGCGATATTGTGAGCAATGGATCTGAGTTTTCCGTGTCTCATTTTTGAATTGTAGCACATCAGCTGTGGAACAAGATGGGATGTTCTGACGAGGCTATCTTGATGCTTTCCCATGCCTCATGTCGTCCCGGCACTCGTTGCCGGGACCCATTCACCTTGATACTTGGCGAAACGCGAGTGGATCCCGGGAACAAGTCCCGGGATGACAATGTTGGTGGGGGTGAAGGAACCAGCCCCAAACCCCGTCATTCCGGGCTCGACCCGGAATCCATGCAGCCTGGAGCGCGCCGCAGCCTCAGTATGGATGCCGGATCAAGTCCGGCATGACGATGTTGTTTGGGAGGGGTCGCCTCAGCCCTCGCGTTTCACCCCGCGCAATGGCAACACCTCATGGAACTTGCCGCTCGCGGTGAGTTGGGGCGGGGTTTCGCTTTTCCGTACCGTGATGTCCTCGAGGCCGTTGTCGCGGAAGACGCGCTGGACCGATTGGCTGACCTCCTGAAAGACAACTTCCGCTGTCGCCTCGTCAGCGGCGTCTATCCGGATCTCGAACTCTCTCTCGCCGGTTTGGGCAAGCTGGACGCGGCGGGCGCGCTCGTGTTCCAGCTCGAAGATGAGGGGCGACAGCGTGGCGTCGCCGACGTGAACGAGCGTTGCCTCGCGTCCTTCCACCTCGAAACTGCGGAAGGGCGAGCCGCAGGGGCAGGGGTCCGTGTGGAAACGGATGCAGTCGCCGATGTCGTAGCGGATGAAGGGCTGCGCGTCGTTCGCCAGCACCGTCAGCAGTGCGGTGTCCGACAGCGTGCCGTCGGGCACGGGGCGCATCGTGTCGTCGACCGCTTCCAGGATCACCCAGTCTTCATGCACATGCTTCCGCCCGTGGCTGCACACGAAGGAGAGCACCAGGCACTCGGTGCAGCCATAGGCATCGAGAATGCCGTATTTCAGCGAGGGGAACGCCCGGCGCACGCGTTCGCGAAGTTCGTTCGTGAGGGTTTCGCCGCCTGTGTTGAGGATCACCGGCTCGATCTTCAGCCGCCCGGCTTCCTTTTCCTTGACGAGGATCGTCAGCACACTCGGGTAAGTCACGATGTTGGAAACGGGGATCGCATTGAGTTGCTCGACGAGGCGGGCGATGGGCTGCTCGGCCTCGACGAAGGTCACCCCCTGCACGAGCCTCGGATGAAGGCTTCTTACCAGCTTGTTGTACCCGGTGCCCGCAAAGTGGCCGTTGCCGCCGGTGACCGTCACCCGCATGCCGCGCTCGCGCATCTCCCGGAGGAACTTCCAGTGGTATCGCTCGAAGCGGGCGAGGGAAATGCCGAAGGAATATTCAAGGAAGCGGGAGGGCAGGACGATGATCGCCGGTTCGCCCGACGTGCCGGAGGTTCGGAAGACCGCGACACCGCCAATGGGCACGCCGATCTTGCTCATGTCCGCGAGATGCGCGCGGGCCTTTTCGAGGGGGAGGGTGCGGATCGTCAGCCAGTCGTCGAACGCGCGCATGAGATCGGGCTTGCGGGTCACCGGCAGGTCGCGCAGCTCGACCTCGCTTGAGGGCGGCACGTCCGCATAGAGCCGATGGAACAGGGGGGAGTCGGCCCGCGCCTTTTCAACCAGACGCCTGAGGTTGCGGCGTTGCTTCGCTTCGATGCGTTTCCGCCCGCCCCATGCGGTCCAGAGCCCGCCGAGGAAATATCCGAACATCCTGAGAAGACTGAAACGCATGACTGCCGACCTCCCCCAAAAGTCAGCCGCGCCCCTTCGTTGATCCGGCGCGGCTGGCTCGGCACTGGATTGCTTCGTCGTTTCACTCCTCGCAATGACGACCCCAGGTGAGAAAATCCTCAATCCTGATAGTTCGCTGCGCGCTTTTCGAGGTTGGACATGATCGCCTCGACCTGGTTCGGGCTGCCGATGAGCTTGTCCTGCTCGACGGATTCCATGGTGAGGCCTTCCTCCTCGCTCACCACCGCCGCGGCGTTGAGGATGCGCTTGGAGGCGCGGATGGCGCTGGGGCTCTTGCCCGCGATTTCGCGCGCGGTCGCCAGCGCGTCTTCGCGCGGGGTCTCGGTGACGCGGGTGGCGAAGCCGATGCGGCCCGCTTCCTCGCCGAGGAAGATGCGACCCGTATAGGTCAGCTCACGGACGATATCCTCGCGCACGAGGTGATACATGATCTGCGTGCCGGCCATGTCCGGCACGAGGCCCCATTTGATTTCCATGATGGACATCTTCGTGTCCGGCGCGACATAGCGCATGTCGGCGCCCAGCATGAGCTGGAAGCCGCCGCCGAAGGCGACGCCGTGGACGGCGGCGATGACCGGCACTTCGAGTTCGCGCCACTGCCAGACGACATATTGCGCGCGGTTGGAGATGCCATGCGTGCGGGGCGTGAGACGGTTCGGCACGCCGCCCTTGTCTTCTTTCTTGTCGTCACCGGCCATCTTGCCGAAATTGCCCATGTCGAGCCCGGCGCAGAAGGCGCGCCCGTCGCCCGAGATCACCACGGCGCGCAGGCCCTTTTCGTTGCGCAGGCGCTCGCCCGTATCGAGCAGCGCCTCGAACATGGCGTCGTCCAGCGCGTTCATCTTGTCGGTGCGCACCAGGCGGACATCAGCCACGCCGTCCTCGATAGTGACGGTAATCCGTTCGCTCATCTCTTATCCTCCCGAAATTCCGGATTTTCGATTTCGTTTTGCGGGAGAGTAACGCATTCGGCGGCGCTGTCCGACAGGAAAGAGGCCGATGACGCCGGGGAGGGCGCCGCGGCCGGCGTTGACAGGCGGCGACCTTGCGTCAAATCTGCTTGAAAACGAGATGCAAACGAAAACGGGGCGGGACGCGAGATGGCCGAGCAGGGCGACAAGACGGGGATTTGCGGGGCGGCGACATGCGATTGCCCCGACCACGACCACCATGCAGATGAGCTTTATGGCTGCCCCTGCTGCGCGCCCGTATTGCAGGACCTCGGCCTGATCTCGCTGCCGCCGCTGGCCAATGCCGCGCGGCCCGAAGCCTGGAAGAAGCTCGGTGCGCCGAAGGAGGCGCCCGCCGAGACGGTCGTCATGGCCAATGCGACGGTGGTGACGGCGGATGCGGGGTTTTCCATCGCCGAGGCGCTGGCCTTTCGCGACGGGCGCATCCTGGCGGTGGGCACGCTCGACGAGGTGAAGGAGGCGGCGGGCGAGGACGCAGAGGTCGTGGACTGCGCGGGCCGCGCCATCCTGCCGGGCTTCATCGAGCCGCATATGCATTTCTTCCCCATCGCCATCATGAACCGGCTTACCGATGTGGGCCCGTTCAAATGCGACGATGCGGATGCCGTGATCGCGCGGATGGGCGATCTGGCGGCGGAGACGGAAGACGGCACGTGGATCGTTGCGCGGCAGTTCGACCCCTCGCTCCAGCCGGGCGCGGACCGCATCACGCGGCATACGCTGGACCAGGTCGCGCCGCGCAATCCGGTCTTCATCTTCAATGCGTCGCTGCACATCGCCTATTGCAACTCGGCGGCGCTGAAGATCGCGGGCGTAACGGCGGAGACGCCGGACCCGGCGGGCGCGGCCTATGGGCGCGATACGGACGGCCATCCCAATGGCGTGCTGCAGGGGCAGGCGACCATGTTCGGCGTGCTGGCGCATAACCTGTCCGCGCTGGCGCTGGACGATGTGCCCGCCGCCTGCAAGGCGGTCTGCGAAAAGGCCAATGCGGTCGGCATCACGACATTCTGCGATCAGGCGAGCGGCGGCTTTCAGGGACCGGGCGAGATCGACGCCTTCCATGCCTTCGCGGCCTCCGGCCATATGACGGCGCGGCTGCGCTATTCGCTCATCAATTCGAGTGCGAAGCGCTGGGACGAAAGCGACATCGCCTTCGGCAAAGGCGACGGGATCGCCCGCGCGGTGGGCTGGAAGATCGTGTCGGACGGCTCCAATCAGGGCCGCACCGGTTTGCAGCGCGAGCCCTATTACGGGCGCGAGGACACCGGCATCGCCTATGTGGACAAGGACAGCTTGCGCGAGACGGTGGTGCAGCGCGCGCTGGAAGGCTGGCAGGTGGTGGTGCATGCCAATGGCGACAGGGCCATCGACCATGCGCTGGACGCCTTTCAGGCGGCCTATGACGCAGGCGCGCCGCGCGAGCGCCGCTTCCGCATCGAGCATTGCTCGATCCTGCATGACGAGCAGATCGAGCGGATCAAGGCGTTGGGTATTAGCCCGAGCTTCCTCATCGGCCATGTGCATTATTGGGGCAAGGCGTTCCGCGACGACATCTTCGGGCCGGAAAAGGCGAAGCTGCTGGGCCGGGCGGCGAGCTGCGGCAAGGCGGGCATTCCCTGGACCATGCATTCCGACGAGCCGGTGAGCGAAATGGGGCCGCTGCGTCTCATCGACAATGCGGTGAACCGGACCTTGTGGAAGGAGCCCGGCAGCGTGCTGAACCTCGAAGAACGGGTGAGCGTGGAAGAGGCCATTCTGGCGCTGACGCGGGATGCCGCCTGGCAATGTCATTCCGACCACGAAATCGGCTCGCTGGAGCCCGGCAAATACGCCGATTTCGTGGTGCTGGACCGCAATCCGCTGGCCGTGGCGCCCGGGGAGGTTGGGGGAATCCAGGTTCTGGAAACATGGATGGACGGACGGCGCGTATTTGCCGCTTTATCTTCATAAGCGGTAAATAATTGCGTGAGTAAGCTAAAATGGCGGTTGCAAACCGTGACAAAAATGCACAACGCTATCCTTGTACGATTGCTAACGTCGGGTTTGGGGAAGAAACGAAGTCATCACTTCCAATGTCAGACCACCACGACAAGATCGGCGCCGCATTGCGCGATGCGCGACAGGCCTGCGGACTCTCACTGGATGAGGTCGCGGAGCGCATCCATATTCGCCCCGTCTATCTTCAGGCGATAGAGGCGGGGCAGTTCGAGCTTCTTCCCGCCGTTCCCCAGCGCCTCGGCTTCACGCGCTGCTATGCCGACTTCCTGCAGATCGATCTCGGCGACGATATCGACAAGCTGAGCGAGGAAGTGAACGACCATGTTTCGCAGACGGATTATTCAGCGCCCGCGCTTTTGCTGCCGGAGACGCGGCGCGGCTGGGGAATGTACGGCGTGGCGGCGGTGCTGATGGCGCTGGTCGCGGGAAGCGTCTTCTATTTCAGCGGAACGCAGTCCGGTGATGTCGCGGCCACGAGCGCGCCGCAGACCAGCGTGCCGCCCGCAAAGGCGTCGCTGCCGGTGCTGGAGGACAAGGCCGAAAGCCCGGCGCCGCGCGCCGCCGAGCCCGCGCCCGCCGAGGAGCGGAACGAGACGCCCGCGGCGACCGACCTTGCCGCCGGGGACGAAGCCTCCGCGACCCCGTCCGAAACGCCGGTGGCGCAGGCCCCCGTCGCCGCCCCTGTGGTCGTGGCGGATGCCCGTGACGCGGAACCCGCGCTGCGAAACGACACCGCGCCCGCCGCCGACACGGACGAGGCGGCGCCCGCTGTCGAGATCGAGACGGCGAAGGCAAAACCCGTTGCCGCCGCTTCCCGCGAGACCGGAACCGGCGAGACGGAAAGCGCGGAGCTGACGCCGGCCTATCTGGCGTCGAGCGACGTATTCATTCGCGCCCGGCCGGATAATGGCGGGGCCGTGCTGGGCGTCGTCAATCGCTGCGAGCCCTTGCAGGTGCTGGGCGGCAACCGCTATTGGCGCGAGGTCGAGCGGAAGGACGGCACCAAGGGCTGGGTCTTCACCGACTATGTGGCGCAGCGCGGACAGGCCGGCTGCGTCTGAGCGGCTTGCCGCCGCCTTTCTCCCCCGCCTTTCCTCTCGATGAAAAGCCCGTAAGTTTCCGCCATGCCATGCGCCTTTCGGCCCGCCGGGACGAAGCGTCGCATTGTGCCGGGGCGCGGGGAGGCGTAGCGCCGTAACATCCGTGCCGGTCCGACAGGAGGAAATTGCGGAATGGGGCTTTCATCCGCCGTTGCGCGCCATGCGAAGGGGTTTGCCGCGCGCCTGCTGGGCGTGTGTATCGCGATGCTCGCGGTGTCCGGCTGCGACGACGGGCAGGCTTGGCATGCCACCGATCTGTCGGGTGCGTTTCCGCCGCTGCATTTCGCCATGACCCGCGCCGATGACGGCAAGCAGGTGACGGAAGCGGATTATCGCGGCAAGGCGGTGCTGCTCTATTTCGGCTACACCTTCTGCCCCGATGTCTGCCCGACCACGCTCAGCCATATCAGCAATATTCTGGACCGCATGGGCAAGTCGGCGGACGATGTGCGCGTGCTCTTCGTGACCGTGGATCCGAACCGCGACACGCTGCCGGACCTCAAGCGATATGCCGACGCCTTCGCGCCGCAGGTGGACGCGCTGCGCGGGACGCCCAACGAGCTTGCGGCGCTCGCCAAGCGCTATCGCGTTGCCTATACGGTGCGTCCGGCGAAGGATGACAGCGACTACGAAGTGTCGCACGGCTCCGCCGTCTATGTGTTCGACGGCGAGGGCCGGATCAGGCTGCTCTTTTCGTCGCTGTCGCGCGCGCAGCCGGATATGGACGGCATGACGACCGACCTTGAAAGACTGACGCGGGAAGATTCAGGCGGCGGCTGGCTGAGCCGCATCGCCGCCTGGTTCTAGGGTCTTATTTGCCGGTCGCGGTCGCGCCCTTGACGTCGAAGCTGCCGGTCAGCGTCGAGCCGTCCTTGAACTTCAGCGTGACCTCGGCAGTCGTGCCCGGCTTCAGCCCGGCGGCGGGCTTCATGCACATCAGGTGCTTGCCGCGGGGCGCGAAGCTGACGCTCTCGCCCGGCGCGACGGCGACTTCGGGGAGCATGACCATTTTGTCGCCCTTGCTCTCATGCAGCATGATGCTGCCGCAGGCGGGCGAGGATGCGCCGACAAGCGTGCGGGCTTCGCCGCTCTCATTGGTCAGCGTGAAATAACCGGCGGCGGGCCGGCTCGGCACGATGACCCGCATCCATGTGTCGGACAGGTTGAGGCCCGCCGCCTCGCCGGCAAACGCGGGCGCCGGTGCGAGCGCGCCCGTGCCGAGGGCCAGGGCGAGGCTACATGCCAGTCCAGCTTGCCGCATTGATGGCAGGAGATGTTTCATCCTCATTCTCGCTTTCTGCCTCTTCTTCGGCGAGGCGCATGAAATTCAGCACAAGCAATAACCCGACGGCGCTCATCATGGCACCCGGAATCCACACGATGAGCCCGCCATAGGCCTGATCCGCCATGGCGTCGATCGAGGGATAGATGCGGCCGCACCAGTGATAGAACTCGTAGAGATCGCGGCTGGAAAAGGTGATGAAGGCCCCGATCAGGATTTGCGGGAACATCACCCCCATCAGAATGCCGCTTCGCGCCAGGAACCCCAGACGGGCGGGCGGCGAGGGGCGCGGATCGAAGATCAGGCTCCAGAACAGGATCCCGTCCACCACCATGGACCAGTTCATGAGGGAGTAGAGCCGGGGGTCGACCATGACCCGGAAATGAATGTCCGGGATCAGCCAGAGATAGATGAGCCCGACGAAGAGGAAGGCGGCGAGCGCCGGCTGCTGGACGACATGCATGACGCGCCTGAGCCAGTGCGCGCGGCAAAGCCGTGCGAGCGGCCCCGGCATGCCGCGCAGGATCGTCGCGCCCGGCCAGCCGAGCACGATCAGCATCGGCCCCAGATGGTGCATGACGATGTGCTGGAAGCGATTGAGGAAAAACATGTGCTGCGCGAGATAATCGTAGCGCGTCATCAGCACGGCGTAGGTAAGGGCAAGGCCCGCCACGAAACAGGCGATGCGCCATTTCGCCGGGCGTTCCCCGGGCGAAGAGAGTTGCAGCCCCCGGACGAACCACCAGAGCGCAAGCCAGAAGGACACGAATTCGAGCGGGTAGAAATCCCACGGCGCCCAGACGGGCAGCAGCGTGGGCACATTGCGGCAGAGCCACCATAAAGCGGCGCTCGCCGCGGCCAGCAGCAGATAGACCGCGCCGTCCATGAACGGAAGGGAGGCCCGGCGCGGCAGCGCCTTCTGGAGAGCGGTGGTCACCATTCGCATCCTTGAAGCATACCCCAAGGGTGCTAGTCCCTGCCGCCCGAAATGCCAAGTGGGCGCGCCCGCGTCCGGTCGTCGCAATGGCCGCGAAAGGCATTCGGACAAAAGAAGAGGGAGCCCTTTCGGGCTCCCTTGAGATGCCACTGGCTGCGAGAGGGAGGTGAGGGGGGGACACCGGGATCGCGCAGTGGAGCAACTGAAGCGGTTTGCCTACGTGGTACCGCCGTCGTTGTGAAGATCATAATGACAGGTATACGTGCCGGGGCCTTGATCTGGATCATTTATGGTGATTTAGCCCGCCAGGGCCGGATTTCCGCCCGGTTCGCGGTCAGGGGGGAGTTGACGAAAGCGGACCCTTGCGCATAAGTTCCGGGCCTCGCGACGCGGGATTCCCGCGCTTTGCGCACCAAGTGCCGATCACGGCGCCATTTGCGGTATTTTTACTGTATCCGGGCATAAAAGCCCGGCCGGCTCAGGCTCTTGGGGGATCGTCTAATGGTAGGACAGCGGACTCTGACTCCGCCAGTCTAGGTTCGAATCCTAGTCCCCCAGCCAACTTCTCATAAGACATTGAAATCGTGGGAGTTTTCGCCCAGCAGAAGGTCATCTTCTATGGGGTCACCCACAACTCGCCCACATGCCACCCACATCAGCCGCAAGAAGGGCATGTACTACTACCGGCGGCGAATCCCTTGCTCCACTAGGGAGGTCAGCCTATCCCTGCGGACCGATGATTTTTGGGTTGCCGGTCGGCGGGCTCGCGCTCTCGGCAGCCTCTTCGATTTTGTATTGAGTTCACGCCCCCTCATGATCCCCGAGCTACAAGACATTCTCAGGCGGTACCTTCAGCGCCTCGTGGACGAAGACCTCCAGCGCCACCTCGCCACTCCACCTGGAGAACCCCTCTACGCTGGCTTTGTGCCCGCGAGCGAAGAGGATGCCGTCGATGCGGACATGGAAGTTCTTTCTCACATTCGCTCCGACCTCAGAGAGGCGCTCGCACACAGGAAATATGAGAGGTTTGGGGACGAGATCGATGCCCTGATGAAGGAGAATGATCTCCCTGCTTCTTCCCGCCCTGCGTTGGGCATGGGGGTCCTTCAAGCCCAGCTGCAGCTCGTGAAACTTCAAGAAGAGCGGCGGATGCAGCCGGTGCCCGAGATCGTCCTTGAGCCTTCACTAGTGGTCGAGAGCGTTTCTCAGAAGGCTCCAGAGCCCGAAGGACCATTGCTGCAGGAGGTGCTGCCCAAGTTCTTCAAGCAGATGCGGCAGTCAGAGGAGTGGACAGAGCACACGCTGGGTCAGAACAGGCAGACATACGAGATGTTCGTGCAACTCAACGGCAACCTGCCCGTCACGGCCTACACCAAGAAGGATCACTTCACCCCCTTCTACGACATGCTGACAGCGTTGCCGTCCCTGTGGTCGAAGGCCCGAGAATGGCGCGACATGACGCCGATGGAGATCGTCGAGCACACGGCTGAAGATGATGCAGTGCCACGGCTGGCAATGAAGACCGTAAAGCGTCACTTCAGCGCCTTGGGGCGCCTGTTCACCTATCTGATCAAGCGTGGCCTGTATGAGGGAGAGAACCCCGCTCACGGCTTTGAGTTTCCCTCCAAGGGACGCGCAAAGTCGCGGAGGCATATGTGGGAGGGCGATACGCTGACAGCTCTGTTTCGGTCGCCGGTCTGGACTGGGATGATGTCCGAAAGTCGGCGTACAGAACCTGGAGAAGTCATCGTGCGCGATGAGAAGTTCTGGTTGCCGATCTTGGCCCTGTACCATGGCAACCGCCTTGAGGAGTTCGCTCAGCTCGTGGCGGGCGATGTTCGGGAGGAAGATGGCATTCCGTTTTTCGACGTGAACGATGACGGCGACAAGCAGCTCAAGAACGAGCAGTCCAGGCGGCGCATCCCGATTCATCCTGAAGTGGTGCGCATCGGCTTCCTTGAGTACGTGAAAGCGAATGCACCCAACTCAGAAGACCGCGTGTTCCCGAACCTCAAGCCCGGCGGCCCCGACAAGCGTCTGGGGTACACATTCACGAAATGGTGGTCGCGGTATCGACGGCAGATCGGTCTCTATGAGGTGGGGTTGGACTACCACTCGTTTCGGCACGGGGTGACCACGAAGCTGTTTGACGCAGGCGCTAGCGCGGCCATCGTCGATGAGATCACGGGGCATGAAGGGCAGGGGACGAGCAGCAAAGTGTACCACAAGGGCAGCGGCCTAAATGCTCTTAGGGATGCCATTCAGAAGATCGAATGGCCGGAGGTCGACTTCTCGCACCTATACGTCAGCACCGACGGTGTGGTTGCAATTCGCTAACGATTTGCCCCTAGAGACTGCCCCGCAGCAGCTCTCGCTCGCTGCACCCACCTCATAACCAAGAAACTCGAATCTCGGAGAACTCATGAAGCACATTTGCGCCTTCTTGTCCCTTTTCGTTGCCGTCTCGGTAACTGGCTGCGTGAGCCACGAAAACTCGACATCCGGTCGCGCCAAGACCTCGATGATCGGCATGTCCAGAGAACAAGTTCTTCAGTGCGCTGGTGTCCCTCAAGGCACGATGAAAGTCGGCGACACAGAAGTCTGGAAGTATGCGGGAGAGGGTGGCGTGTCGGCTCATCTCGGATCAAACGGTAACATTGATGGCGAGACCGCCCTGTGCCAAGTCGCAGTTCTGTTCCAAGGGGACGAAGCAAAGGATGTCCGCTTTTCGAGCAATAACACAGGCTTGCTCAAGGGGCGCAGCATGTTAAATGCGATCATGGGTGAACAATACCCTGTATGCGCACGTATAATAGCTCCGTGTACCGCTCAATAAATCGTCGTGATAGCATGAGGAAGAGGAGGCGCTAGATCGTGTGAGGCGGTTCAGCTTTAATGTGACCGGCGCTTTCTCTACTGCAATGAAAAAGGATTACAAGAAGGGCAAGGTCAGTGCTGAGAAGGCCCGTGAACGCATTCACGACGCCGCTGGCGGCATTAACCTCGCAACATGGGTGCTGGTGATGGGTGAGAAAGACCCGGTCGTAGAGGCCCTGGAGCGGTACAAGGTGCCCGTGACCCGGAGCAACTGGATCAAGTTCAGTTACCCGGATGGCCCTCCGAAACCGTGGACGGCGGAGCATGAGGCGGAGCTTCCAGAGGAACTCCAGCTCAAATCCAAGGAAGATGGCAGCATCTTCAACGAGATGTGACCAAAAGGGGGGCTTCGGCCCGGCGAGGTCCCTATCTTTTTCAAAGAACATATTCTGGGTGTGCAATAAAACTTGCGAGCCTGCCTCTTTCGGGCATGGAGGAGGGCTCGGATGGGTGTTACATTTCAGACAACGACCGTCGTCAGTAATGAGATAAACACCGTGAAGAAGCCGTACCTGGGCTATGCCCGCGTCTCCACCGACAAGCAGGGCCGCAGTGGCCTCAGCCTCGAAGCCCAAGAGGGCGCGATCCAGGACTATGTGAGCCGCCAGGGAGGGAAGCTCCTTCAGCCCATCTACGTCGAGGTGGAGAGCGGCAAAAACACGGCACGACCGGAACTCACCTCGGCCCTTGAACGTGCCCACCTCCTGGGGGCTACCATCGTCGTCGCCAAGCTGGATCGCCTGAGCCGCGATGCCTCCTTCCTGATGGAATTGGTGAAGTCGGGTGTGGATGTCGTCTTCTGCGACATGCCCGAGTTGCCCGAAGGCCCCATGGGCAGCTTCATGCTCCGCCTCATGGGCTCTATCGCAGAACTGGAGGTCGGCCTCATCAGCCAGAGGACCAAGGTTGCCCTGGAGGCCGCGAGAGCCCGTGGCGTGACTCTGGGGGGCTACCGTGGTGGACCAAAGGTTGATCCGAAGCTCGGGCTCAAGGCGCGTCAGGAGAAGGCACAGGCGTTCAGGGAGCGTGTGCTAACGGTCATCGACGACCTCGATCCCGATGGCACCATGTCGGCCAATCAGATTGCCAAGGAGCTATCCGCGCTGGGCGTTAGGACGCCGAGGGGAAAGACACAGTGGACGGCGGCACAGGTGATCCGGCTGGGTAAGGACTAAATCCAATCGATGATTGCGTCGACGACCGTATCAACTTCTCCCAGGGTTCGAGGCGCAACGAAGACTCGGGCTCCTACGCGCATTTGCCATCCTCATGCCGGGGGCATAGGGTTTCGTTCCATAACCGACGTTGATGGAGTTGCTCGTGAGACAGTTTCTCGTGATCGCCCTAGCACTGGCTGCGCCGCTTGCCCTGGGCGGGTGTGCCGTGACCGCCTCGCCAGTCACCGGCCCGGAGGGCAAGACCGCCTACTCCATGAAATGCTCCGGCTATATGCGGACGCTGGATGATTGCTACAAAAAGGCGGGAGAACTCTGCCCTACGGGCTACACGATTGATGCCATGCCAACCAGCGCAATCGGGCCGGGCTCCTACATGATGATCTCCTGCAAAGACAAATCCTGACACCCGACAACTTTCACGCCTTCGCCCTGTTAGACAATGGCCTACTACACGCTGGTGCCAATGATTGTGCTGAGATGGTTTGGTGGTCGCAGCCGAAACCCGGCGGATGACACTGGCCTTGCCGCGCTCCCCATGGACCTGAAACCCATACTGAATGCTTAGTGGCTCAGGCGCGTGGGACTCCTAGACATTTTGACCCCCGGGGATCTGAATGTCGTCGGTTCAAAAAAGGGGCTAAAGGGTCGAAGTTGTTGTTGATGGTGGTCGGACCTTTGAAGGAACACCTCCCATGATCATCACCCTCTTCCACAACATCAATGTACGAACTCTGTGGCAACACAGGTGTGCACGGGTGACACCGAGCGTCATCGGATTCCTTTGAGACTGTAGTGGGAGATGGTTGTGGATGATATCGGCGGAACAAAAGCCCACCACCACAACTCCTCTAGTCTCCTAAGAGACAGAAGAACAATGATGATGGGCTGATGGTGTTGGGACGAAGGTCCGTCGCCGATAGCTACCCTTTCCCTATAATACTATAGAGCCTGGGTCGTTATCCTGAGAGCTGAGGCTCCATGACGAGTGACCGCCCCTGAAGTGACCAGGGTGTCCCCTCGATAGCCATGTTCCTGGCTTTGTTGAACGTGGTGTTGGCGATCTCTTCTCCGACCTTAGTCGCGATAAGTGACTTCAGTTTCTTTGAAGAGACCCTGGTCACTTCGGCTCCCATGATCCCCAAGGTCTCACGGATCACAGATGCCACGTGCTGTGTCCAGCCACGGGATGATTGTGAGAGGTACTTGGGTTCCCACGGAATCCACTGAGCCCCGGGGAGATAGGGCTCAAGTAGCCTTCTCACCTCAACACCATGTCGTGGTAAGCGGTGTTCCGGTCACACCCCGCCCATTTCACCGGCTTGTTTTCGGCTTCCAGCGTTTCGCGAGCTTGAGGACTTCGAGACGGAGTTCA
>NZ_JAASQO010000020.1 GCF_011762095.1 Parvibaculum indicum
CATATCTGCCTCCCGATCTGCCTCGGGATACAGAATCATGTGTCGTCCCCCGTGGGAATCCCCTGACGATTCCTTTTATGATGAAACCGCTCTAGGGTCGGAGAACGGGATATGTCCGCGATGAAAAGCCCCATGACCCCTCACGACCTGCTTTGGCGCCGCCTGGACTGGAACCTGATGCGGCTCTTTCACGAAATCGTCCAGCATGGCGGGGTCACCGCCGCCGCCCGCGCACTGGGCCGCCAGCAGCCCGCCACCAGCCAGGCGCTGTCCCGCCTCGAAGAGCAGCTCGGCGTCCAGCTCTGCGAGCGGGGCCCCGGCGGCTTCTCGCTGACGCCGGAAGGCCGGATCGTTTTCGACATCGCCTCTGAGATGGTGGAACTGATGCGTCAGGCGCCCGACCTGCTGACACAGGCCGCAGGCAGCGTGCGAGGGGCGTTGCGCATCGCCATCATGTCGAGCATCCGCGACCGCGAGTTCGACCAGATCCTCGCCGCCATGGCGCGCCGCCATCCGCTGCTCGAAGTCTCGATCGACCTCGCGCCCTGGCAGAGCATCCTGGACGCGGTCCGCACGGGCGAGGCGGATGCCGGGCTCGGCTATGTGCAGATCCTCGATTCCGTGCTCGCCTATGAGCCCATGTTCAGCGAAACGCAGCAGCTTTACTGCAGCGCGAACCATGCGCTTTTCGGCCAGAGCTTCGACAATCCACGTGCGCTGGCGGACGAACATTTCTTCCTGACGGGCCGCGACGAGCCGGTGGAGCTGATGAATTTCCGCCGCCAGTTCGGCCTCGGCAAATATGTGCGCGGCGGCTCGGAAGATCTGGGCGAGTTGAAACGCCTCATCCTCACCGGCGCCGCCATCGGCTTCCTGCCCACCTGCATCGTGGAGGATGAGGTCAGACGCCGCGAGCTATGGCCGCTGCTCTCCTGGCGCCCCCTGCCGGGCTACCCCGTCTACCTCGTCACAAGACCCGCCAAGACACGCCCCCTCCCCGCCCAGCTATTGCTCGACGAGGCGCGACGCCGCGCAGGCGCGAAGAAGGGGGAGTAGGGCGGATCATTCCTCTCTCCTCTTTGCTTTTTCCTTTGAGACGGATCGCAACATTTTGTCGAACGCGCGGTCGCGCGCCCACCTCTCCGAAAGCGTTTCGGTGTTGTAGCTTCTTCTGCTGCGAGTTTCCGCCTGCGGTTTAAAGCGCGCGACCTCAAGCGTTCCCGCATCGAGAGCGGCTTGCACGACACAACCCGGCTCGGCGTCATGCGCGCAATCGGAAAAGCGGCACTGCCACGACAGCGCAAGGATGCCTTCGAAGACCTCTTCGACCCCCGCAGCGGCCTCGGTCAGTTGCAGTTCGCGCATGCCGGGCGTGTCGAGCAGCCATCCGCACCTTCCGCATGATACGGCGCGCTTTATGAGCATCCTCGGCGACGATTACATTGAGGTGTTTGCGCCCCGCGCCACGTAGGCGGGCAATCTCGCACCGGTCTTCCAGTGTGAACTGATTGTATATCTGCCCCATCGCAACACCTTAAGCTGGTGTTGCACTTCGTTTGTGAACTCAGGCCTCGACTTGGGGCGGCCTTTCTATTCCAGGTGTGCAGATGTGATTGATGTGCTAACCTCAAGCCATGAAAGACACCATACAGCAGATTCAACAGTTGCTCCGAAACCTTGAGACAGCCGCCGAACAAGCCGAAAGCGCAAGCGAGTTCCGGGCCTTTTCAGGCTTGGAGTTGCCCGACATCATGTGTGATGTTGTTGATCTGTTAATGCCAGAATTGAAGCCATACGAGGCGGCGTTCTACCTTCACTTTCTACGTCACTCGCTGATCGAGCATGGAACGCCCTACGTGAGAGTGAGCCGTCGCGGCCTGAAATCAGGAGTAGTTAAATCAGCCTACTCAGATCGCGCTGACCGTCCTGACACTTCGCGAGACGGGACTGCCAACACGGCAATGAGCTATGCCAGTGCAAAACAGACACTCGACGGCTTGGAAGCCATTGGCGCAATCCGACAGGAGGGCGAACCCAACCGGGAAGGTACCCTCTTTCGTCTCTTGCTGCCGGAGGAGATTGAGGTCTGCCAGCGCCGCCGCGCCGCCCAGCAAGAGACGCGCCCAATCACCGCCGACGCGCTAGAGGCTGATTTCTACAATGTGCGAGAAAACCGCATCAAAATATGGGAGCGCGACGACTACCACTGCACCTACTGCAGCAAGCAATTGACGCGCTTCACCGCGACACTCGATCACGTCACCCCTGTAGCCAAGGGTGGCGATAACAGCGCAGACAACCTGGTGACGGCGTGCTTGCAGTGCAATTCTCGCAAAACGGCCCGCCCTTTGGGCGACTTTCTGGCCGAGGAAAAGCAATAATCTGCTCCCCGTTGCTCCCCCGAAGGGAACTGGAAGGCCCAAATCGCTGCTAAGTCGTTGAAAGTCTGGAGCGGGCGATGAGATTCGAACTCACGACCCCAACCTTGGCAAGGTTGTGCTCTACCCCTGAGCTACGCCCGCATCCGGGTCAGGCGAAATCCGGCGGAACCGGCTGCCTGTGAGGGCGGTTTTATGACCTATCGCTTGACCCAATGCAAGGGCCAAAAAGGGGCTTAACGACGATTTTGCGACCGAATCCGCCGCCTCGGGGCCCCCGACCGCCTTCCGGGACCGCCTGTTGCGCCCGCTGCCCCTTTCGCTCGCCCGCGCTTCTCGCTAAACCATGAGCTAAATCATTGTTTTCGCATGGCCTCGCCCCATCTTTTGGGGAGCAAGGTCAGGATGGAAAGGCCGGAGAAACATGGATCCCATTATCGGCAACGGAAACGCGGGCGCGTCCCCCATGGGCAGCGCGGGCGCAGGCGGCGCGGATGGCGACCTCATCAAGGAAACCACCACGCAGAACTTCATGGCCGATGTCGTCGAGGCCTCCAAACAGGTGCCCGTGCTGGTGGATTTCTGGGCACCCTGGTGCGGCCCCTGCAAGCAGCTCACGCCCATCCTCGAAAAGGTGGTGCGCGAGGCGCGCGGCGCGGTGAAGCTCGTGAAGATGAATATCGACGACCATCCCGAAGTCGCCCAGCAGCTTCGCGTGCAGTCGATCCCCGCCGTCTATGCCTTCCGCGACGGCCAGCCCGTGGACGGCTTCATGGGCGCGATCCCGGAAAGCCAGCTCAAGGAATTCATCAAGGGCCTCGGCGCACCCGAGCCCGGCCCCACCCAGACCGACCAGCTCGTCACGCTCGGCAAGGCCGCCTTCGAAGGCGGCGATCTGAACCGCGCCGCCCAGGCCTTCGCCGAAGTGATCCAGCAGGAGCCGGGCCACCCGGCGGCCGTCTCCGGCCTTGCGCAATGCTATATCGCCAATGGCGATCTGGAGCGCGCGCGCCAGACGCTGGCGCTCATCCGGCCCGACGGCACCAACGATCCCGACTACAAATCGGCGCAGGCCGCCCTCTCCCTGGCCCAGAAGGCCGATGAGGCCGGCGACACGGCCGAGCTGGAGGCAAAGCTCGCCGAAAACCCGAAAGACCATCAGGCCCGCTTCGACCTCGCTCTCGCGCTCAACGGGCGCGGCGACCGGGAAGGCGCGGTGGAACAGCTTCTCAACATCATCGAGGTGGAGAGGGGCTGGAACGACGAGGCCGCCCGCAAGCAGCTTCTGGAATTCTTCGACGCCTATGGCCCGACCGACGAGGCGACCCTTGCCGGCCGCCGCCGCCTGTCGTCCATCCTGTTCAGCTAAGCCCGCTCCAGACCGGACAAAGGACGTATTTTGGGACTCACCGACCGATACCGATCCCTGGAGGACCTGCCCTCGGTGATCCCCGTCTTTCCGCTCGCCGGTGCGCTGCTGCTGCCGCGCGGGCAATTGCCGCTCAATATTTTCGAGCCGCGCTATCTGCAGATGGTGGACGACGCCATGCGCGGCGAGCGCATCGTCGGCATGGTCCAGCCCGAACCGGAATCGGAAGACGTGATCCGCCCCTCCGACAACCCGCCGCTGCTGAAAGTGGGCTGCGCGGGCCGCGTGACCTCCTATGCCGAAACGCCGGACGGGCGCCTGGTCATCACGCTGACGGGCGTCTCCCGTTTCCGCATCGTCAGGGAACTCGACGCCATGACGCCCTACCGGCAATGCGAGGTGGCGTGGGACGATTATCGCGACGATCTCACCCCCGGCGAGGGCGAGGAAGCCGTCAGCCGCGAGCGCCTCATTGAGGTCTTGCAGCAATATCTGGAAGCCTACGAGCTGCAGGCGGACTGGCGCGCGATCAAGGCCTCCTCCAATGAGAACCTCGTGAATTCGCTCTGCACCATCAGCCCTTACGGGCCGAAGGAAAAGCAGGCGCTTCTGGAAGCCAAAACGCTGGAAGACCGCAACCAGATGCTGATCGCGCTCACCGAGGTCGCGCTTCAGGACACGGAAAGCGGCAATACCGTTCAGTAGTTTCGGCCCGGCGCGGTTTCATGGCATAAGGGCGCGCGAAAGACCGCCTGCCAAAAAGGAAAACAGGATGAGCGAGAACACAGAAACAGCCCCGCGCGGCGCCCGGCCCGAAGTGGACCCGAAGCTTCTGGAAATTCTGGTCTGCCCGCTGACCAAATCGACGCTCACCTATGACCGCGAGAAGCAGGAGCTGATCTCGGAAAAGGCGAAACTCGCCTTCCCCATCCGCGACGGCATCCCGATCATGCTGGTGGACGAAGCCCGCGCGCTGGACGACTGAGGCCCGACATGGCCTCTCCCTGGCCGACCGACATCAAGCTCAGGAAATCCGAACGCGCCCTCGAAGTCGTCTTCGACGACGGCGCGACATTCCATCTGCCTGCGGAATATCTGCGCGTCGAAAGCCCGTCGGCCGAAGTGCAGGGCCATGGCGCGAGCCGGAAGGTGACGCTGGGCGGCAAGCGCAATGTCGCCATCGACGCGGTGGAACCCGTCGGCAATTACGCCGTCCGCCTCATCTTCTCCGACGGCCACGACACCGGCCTCTACACCTGGGAAACGCTCTACCGGCTCGGGAAGGATCGGGAAAAGATCTGGACCGACTATCTCTACGCGCTGGAGCAAAAAGGCCTCAACCGGGACTGAGCGCGACCGTCATTGCGAGGAGCGCAGCGACGAAGCAATCCAGTCCGGAGGCTGTGGCCTCTGGATTGCTTCGTTCACGCTCGCAATGACATTTCTCTCCACCGGCCGCCTCAGGATGAGGACAATTGGCCCTAAACCGCCTCGCCCCGGAGAAGCCTCGGCAGGTCGCCCACCGCGCCGCCGGCATGGCGTATGAAGAGGCGACGGAGCGGGCCGATCTGGTTGACGACGCCAAGCCCCAGATCGCGCGCAAGGCGCACGGGCGTAATGTCGTTCGAGAACAGCCGATTGAGCCCGTCCATCATGAAGGAGAGCGCCGTGTTGTCGAAGCGGCGCCACTGCTCGTAACGCTTCAACACGTCGATCTGCCCGATATCGAGGCCGAGCCGCGCCGCGTCCACCAGCACTTCCGCGAGCGCCGCCACGTCGCGCAGACCCAGATTGAGCCCCTGCCCCGCGATCGGATGCACGCCATGCGCGGCATCGGCAACGAGCGCCAGACGCGGCCGCACATAGTCGCGGGCAAGCTGCAGCGTCAGCGGATAGGACCAGCGCGGGCCGACCGGCGCGCAATCGCCCAGATAATCGCCGAAGCGCTCGCGCATCTCATCGGCGAATTCCTCGTCATCGAGCGACAGGATCGCCTTCGCATCCGCCGTCTTTTCCGTCCAGACGAGCGAGGACCGGTTCCCCACCATGGGCAGGATGGCGAACGGTCCGCCGGGGAGGAAATATTCCTGCGCCACGCCCTCATGCGGCAGCTCATGCGCCACCGTGCAGACGATGCCGGTCTGGTTGTAGGACCAGCCGACGGTCTTGATCCCCGCCGCATTGCGCGTGGGCGACCCGCGCCCGTCGCAGGCAAGGCACACCTTGGCCTTCACCGCCGTGCCGTCGGCCAGATG
Source organism: Parvibaculum indicum (assembly GCF_011762095.1). Taxonomy (GTDB): domain Bacteria; phylum Pseudomonadota; class Alphaproteobacteria; order Parvibaculales; family Parvibaculaceae; genus Parvibaculum; species Parvibaculum indicum. Next base: position 6,003 of record NZ_JAASQO010000020.1, read on the forward strand.
CCCCGTCACATGCGACGCGCCATATTCCACGCTCTTCACCGCATTGGGCGCGACGACACGGATACCGGACGCCGCCACCACGGCCTTTTGCAGCGCGATGCGGATATGCCGGTTCTCGATCAGATTGCCGAGCGGCTCGTCGCCGATTTCCGTGTGATCGAAATGCAGGAAGAAGGGCGAAGCCCCTTCCGAGAGCCGCCCGTCCGACACCACGATGTCGTTGATGGGCTGCATCTGCCCCTTCAGATGCGGCGTCACGCCCAGCTGGTCGAACATGCGGCAGGAAGCAAAGGCGATGGCGGAAACCCGCCCGTCGAATGCCGCATCCGTCGCCGTCGCGGGGTCCAGCGCATCCACGACGGTCACGCTCAGCCCGCCCTGCGCCAGCGCCAGCGCCAGCGGAAGGCCGGAAAGGCCGCCGCCGACAATCAGCACATCGCTGTCGATCATTTTCTCGCTCATGACGCACAGAATTGGCCGGAAGCCGCCATATGTCCAGAGGCACATGGCGGCCTTCTCGTCGCAGGGGCGGCCCCGATGGACGGACGCCCTTCCCGGGCGCTACTCTTTTCCTCAACGAACAAGAAGAACGGGAGGAAACGGCCATGGGAAAGACCCGAGACGACCTTGAAACGCCCCGCAAGACCCCCCGCAAACAGCCCGTCGCCGCCGTCACCCATGACTGGAGCCATATGAGCGCGCTGGAACTGGGCGCCCTCTTCGAGGACCGCGTTGCCGACCCGCGCGACGTGACGGAAGTTTTCCTCGCCCATGCGGAGGAAAACGATCCGCACCGCCGCATCTATGTCCGCCTGACGAAGGAGCGCGCCCGCGCGGAAGCCGCCGCCGCCGCCGACCGCGCGAAGCGGGGGCTCCGGCGCGGCCTGCTGGACGGCGTGCCGCTCTCCTGGAAAGACCTGTTCGACATGGCCGGAGAGCCGACCGCCGCCGGATCGCTGCCCCTGAAGGACAGAACCCCGGCGCGCGACGCGGCGGTGCTTTCGCGCCTCACCCGGGCGGGCCTCGTCGCGCTCGGCAAGACGACGATGACGGAGCTGGCCTTTTCCGGCCTCGGCGTGAACCCGAATTTCGGCACCCCCGCCAATCCGTGGGACGACAGGGTGGAGCGCGCGCCGGGCGGCTCCTCGGCGGGCGCCGGCGTATCGGTTGCGTCCGGTCTCGCCGCCGCCGCCATCGGCACGGATACGGGGGGCTCGGTGCGCATCCCCGCCGCCTGGAACGGGCTTGTCGGCCTCAAGACCACGCATGGCCGCGTATCCCTCGCCGGGACCGTCCCCCTGTCCCACACCTTCGACACGGTGGGACCGCTGACCCGCGATGTGGCCGACGCCGCCGCGCTCTTTGCCCTTCTCGCCGGCGTGAAGGCACCGGACATCGCGGGCGGCGCGCTCGACCGCGCCGTGCTCTGGCTCCCCAAAGGCGTTGCCGGCGATGTGGGCTGGCAGGATCTCGATGACGGCATCGCGGCGGCGGTCGACGATGCGCTTCGGAAACTCGTGGCGAAAGGCGTGCGCATCGTCGAACGCGACCTGCCGGAACTCGACGAGATCAACGCGCTCGCCTGGTCGCCGACCGAGAGCCGCCTCGTGGCGGATGCCTATGCGCTGTGGGGCGAAATGCTGCGCGCCAATGAGGAGCGAATCTTCCGGCCGGTCTTCGAGCGTGTCACGGCGGGCGAAACGCTGAACCTCGCGGAGCTGATGCGCGCCGACGCCAGGCGCGAGGATATCCGCAATCTCTACCTTGCCCGCACGGCCAGCGTTGACGCGGTGGTGATGCCGACCGTTGCCATCGCGCCGCCGCCCATCGCCGAGCTGGAGCCCGGCGGCGACGCCTATGGACAGGCAAACCGCATGGCGCTGCGCAACACCACCATCGGCAATCAGCTCGGTCTTTGCGCCGTCACCCTGCCCGTCGGGCATGACGCGAAAGGCATGCCCGTCGGCCTCATGCTGCAGGCGGCCCCGGGTCAGGATGAAAAGCTGTTGCGTCTGGCAAAGGCGGTGGAGGCGGCGCTGTGCTGACCCAACCCAGAATGGTCACCCCGGCTTTATGCCGGGGTCCAGGGGCCGCGGACCTCGGCATATGACGCCCTGGATCCCGGGACAAGCCCGGGATGACAGATAAGAAAAACGAAAAAACCCCGGAGATTGCTCTCCGGGGTTTCCTTCGTGAACGGATCGACCGTCAGTTGGTCGGCTGCATCCGCGCCCTGTCTTCCAGCGCACGCTTCTGGATATAGGCCTTGATGGCGTCGGCCTCTTCCTCGCTGATGAGATCGGCAAAGCTTGCCATGCCGCGATCCTTCAGCATGCCGCCCCGCACGATGTCCTGGAAGTGCTTGCGCGTCACTTCGTTCATCCGGCGAAGGTCCGGCGTGATACCGGTGCTGATCGCCAGCGCACCGTGACACACCATGCAGTGCTCGGCGAAGGACACCTCGCCCTCGCGCACCGTCGCCTCGTCGGCGGTGAGCGCCGGCCAGGCCGGAATGGACTGGTCGAGCATGGCGAGCTTCGGCAGTTCCTTCGTCCCGCCGACCTTGAAGACGAGCATCCGCCCGTCATTGCCGTATTTCGCCGCCGCGGAGGTCCTCGCATCGCCCGAAGCGATGTTGACGCCGCCCCAGCCCGCCAGCACGGCGAGATACTGCGTGCCGTCGATCTCATAGGAGATGGGCGGCGCGACGATGCCGGTCTGGATATTCCGTTCCCAGACTTTCTCGCCCGTCTTCGCGTCATAGCCGTAGAGATAGCCGTCCGCCGTTCCCTGGAAGACGAGACCGCCCTTGGTGGCCAGAACGCCGCCATTGAGCGGGGCGGGATATTCCACCTGCCAGGCAACCTCGCCCTTCACCGGGTCCCACGCCTTCAGGAAGCCATGACTGAGCGGGATTTCGCCGAGCGACTTGATCGCGTCGATATAGGCCGCCCAGTCGAGGCCGGTATTCCACCAGTTGTTCTCGGGCGTGAACTTGCGGTCCTGCCGCCACTCCGAAGACAGCGAATAGATGCCGGCAATATCCTGCGTCGGCAGATAGACATAGCCGGTGTCCGGGCTGTAAGCCATCGGATGCCAGTTATGCCCGCCATTCGCCGACGGCAGGATGAACTGCGTCTTGTCCTTGTAATGAGCATTGTCGGTTTCCACCGGACGGCCCGTCTCCATGTCGACATGGCTGGCCCATGTCACGGTGACGAAATTCTTCGCCGACAGCAGCTCGCCCGTCTCGCGGTCCAGCACGTAGAAGAAACCGTTCTTCGGCGCATGCATGAGAACCTTGCGCGTCTCGCCGTCGATATCGAGATCGGCCAGCATGATCGGCTGTGTGGAGGTGTAGTCCCAGTTGTCGCCGGGCGTCTCCTGATAATACCACTTCATCCGGCCCGTATCCGGGTCGAGCGCGAGGATCGAGGCGAGATACAGATTGTCGCCGCCCCCCGGCGAACGGATTTCCCGCGTCCAGGGCGAGCCATTGCCCGTGCCGACATAAAGCGTGTCGAGATCGGGGTCGTAGACCATCGAATCCCAGGCCGTGCCGCCGCCGCCGATCTTCCACCATTCGCCGCCCTTCCAGGTGGGAATGGCTTTTTCCAGTTCGGGGTTTTCCACCGGCTTCGAGGGATCGCCCGGCACCGTATAGAAACGCCAGGCCTGCTCGCCGGTCTCCGCGTCATAGGCGGTGATATAGCCGCGCACGCCGTATTCGCCGCCGCCATTGCCGATCAGCACCTTGCCCTTCACGATGCGCGGCGCGCCCGTGGAGGTATAGGGCGCACCCGGCACCGTATTCTTTTCCCAGACGACCGAGCCGTCCCTGGCGTCCAGCGCGAAAAGCCGTCCGTCGAAGCTGCCGACATAGACCTTGCCCTTCCACACCGCGACGCCGCGATTGACCACGTCGCAGCAGCCATAGCGGCCCCATTCGCCCGGCACTTCCGGATCGAAGCTCCACAACTCTTCGCCGGTCGTGGCGTCGAGCGCGACCACCTTGCCCCAGCTCAGCGAAACGAACATGCGCCCGTCCACCACGATGGGCGTGGCTTCCAGACCGCGCACCGTGCCCGTGTCGTAGGACCAGGTCAGCGACAGGTCCTTGACGGTGTCCCTGTTGATCTGGGTCAGCGGCGAGAAACGCTGCTCGTTATAGTCGCGGCCATGGGCGAGCCAGTCGCCCGGATGCTCGTCCGCATTGATGATCTTGTCGCCGTCGATATCGCCGATGATGTTCTCGGCGATGTCGGCGATACCGTCCCCTTCCTCGGCGGCGGCCGGCTGTTCGGCCATGCCGCTCGTATCGGCATCCGTCGCCGCCGTCTGTTCCGCCATTTGCTGCGGCGCGTCGTCGCCGCCGCCGAATATCAGCCAGCCGATCACGCCGATCAGCGCCAGCCCGGCGACGGCATTCACCGCCACGGGCCACTTTTTCGTGGAATCCGCCATAGTCTCCCCGTCCTGTTGTCCCTCGCCCGCTGCCAGGAAGGCGCGCAGGCCTTTCTTCTTATGCGGAGTTACACTCCGCCTTTTGTCCAGAGAGTAGCGCAACCGGGGGAAGGCGCAAATGGTTCGGCGGCGGACTTTCGCGGCAATTTCAGCACATAATTTGTGCATCATGACCAAATTGAGCGCATTTTAGTCACCCGCTTGCGGCAAGCGGCGTCAGCTGCGCCGGAAACAATCGTTCCTTCAATGGGTTACCGGAGTCGCCCGGGCGAATGGGCCGGTCGCACGGCCGGAAGGCAGCCGCGTTCCCGGGCCGCCCCGGTGGACGGGCATGGGCGCGGGATCGGCGAACGGGACCGATCCTCCCGCCCCGGCCAATCCCGACGGCAATTTCCGACCGCGCCTAGAATTTAGGCAGAAAGACCCGGGTTACAGGATGGCAATGAACCGGAAATGTTGGGAAACCCGTTATTTAACAATGGCTTACATCTGCACAACAAATCGGCACACTTCTTGAGATAGGGAACCTGACGGGCAATGTGCCGGGAGGCGCATTCCCTCCGATCAAAGGCGCGCAAAAAAGACAGGCCGCAGGAGGCCTGCCGCAGCCAAGGAGCAAAATTCGATGAAAGAAACTCAGATCTTCGCCGGGGGCGTACGGCGGGCCGCCACCCGGACCGCGCTCGCCGCGGCAGCCGGCACCTTCGCCCTGTTGGCCGGCGCGGGCGGAGCGTTCGCCCAGGAAGCCGGGGCCCCGGCCATCAGCGCGGGCGACACCGCATGGATGATCACCGCCACCGCGCTGGTGCTCTTGATGACCATTCCGGGCCTGGCGCTCTTTTACGGCGGCATGGTCCGCAAGAAGAACGTCGTGGCGATGACAGCACAGAACTTCGTCATGGCGGCGGTGGGAACCATCGTCTGGATGGTGGCGGGCTATTCCCTCGCCTTCACCGACGGCGGCGGCATGAACGCCGTCATCGGCAGCCTCGACAAGGCGTTCCTGTCGGGCGTCGGGGTGAATGCCGTTTCCGGCACCATCCCCGAAACCGTCTTCATGATGTTCCAGATGACCTTTGCGATCATCACGCCTGCGCTCATCACCGGCGCCTATGCGGACCGCATGAAGTTTTCCAGCATGCTTCTTTTCATGACGCTCTGGCTGGTCTTCATCTATTCGCCGGTCACCCACTGGGTCTGGGGCGGCGGCTTCCTCGGCGCCGACGGCGTGCTCGACTTCGCCGGCGGCACGGTGGTGCATATCAATGCCGGTATCGCGGGCCTCGTCTGCTGCCTCGTGCTCGGCCCCCGCAAGGGCTACGGCCATGACAACATGGCACCGCACAATGTGGTGCTGACCATGATCGGCGCCTCGCTTCTCTGGGTGGGCTGGTTCGGCTTCAACGCCGGCTCCGAGCTTGCCGCCGACGGTCGTGCCGGCATGGCGATGGCCGTGACGCAGATCGCGACCGCGGCGGGCGTCCTGTCCTGGATGTTCGCCGAATGGCTCGTCCACAAGAAGCCCACCCTGCTGGGCATGTGTTCGGGCGCGGTGGCCGGCCTCGTCGCCATCACCCCGGCATCCGGCTTCGTGGCGCCGGGCGGCGCGCTCTGGATCGGCCTTGCCTCCGGCGTGCTCTGCTTCTTTGCCGCGACCAGCCTGAAGAACGCGCTGGGCTATGACGATGCGCTGGACGTGTTCGGCGTGCACTGCGTGGGCGGCATCGTCGGCGCGGTACTGACCGGCGTCTTCGCCTCCGCCGCGGTCGGCGGCACGGCGGGCGGCCTGGAAGGCAACTGGCCCCAGCTCTGGATCCAGATCAAGAGCGTGCTGATCACCCTGGCCTATTCCGGCATCGGCAGCTTCATCCTGCTGATGATCGTGAAGGCCGTGCTGGGCCTGCGCGTGACGCCGCAGGAAGAGACCGAGGGCCTCGACATCACGCTGCATGGCGAGACGATCCAGTAGGGCCGCGGCATTCCGGACACGGAAATTCAGAACAAGGAAAGGGCGCCCCGCGGGGCGCCCTTTTTCATATCCGCCCTTCGGAGTGACCCATCGCGACGATTCTTGCGCTGCCGAAAAAGATGCCAGTTGTTCACGGCATTGTCCGGGTGCACACTTTTTGTGCAACCGCGCCCGGATTCACGGCCCCTGTGGGGGCTTGTTTTTCCCTCCCGAACTCACCATGGGGATTCATGGTGTCGATTCAAAGGCTTACCAAAAAGTTCCTGTCCGGCACGATTTTTGAAGATGCCTTTGCAACCCGCTCCCGCTTGCTTGCGGCAAATGTCCGGTAAGCCGGGCCTGGGAGATGACGCCCGGCAGGGATCATGAGGGGAACGTCGGTACGGCCAGACATGCGCATGAACTGCCAGGTGTGTGATCTGCCCGGCCAAATGAGAGAAGAGGAAACTCGATATGAAGCTCGTTATGGCAATCATCAAGCCGTTCAAGCTGGACGAGGTCCGCGAGGCGCTCACCGCGCTTGGGGTCCAGGGCCTGACGGTGACGGAAGTAAAAGGGTATGGCCGCCAGAAGGGCCAGACGGAAATCTATCGCGGCGCGGAGTATGCCGTGAACTTCCTGCCCAAGCTGAAAATTGAAGTCGCAGTGCCGACCGATCAGGCCGACAAGGTCGTTGCCGCCATCAGCGGTGCCGCCAAGACCGGTCAGATCGGCGACGGCAAGATTTTCGTGAGCTCGGTGGAACAGGTGCTGCGTATCCGCACCGGCGAAACCGACGCGGAAGCCCTCTGACCGTGCCGGGTTAGACGGGTACTCCCTGGGGAAGGCAATCTCGAAAGCGAGAGGAATTATGAGCAAGAAGTCCAACCTAACGAAGATTGCGGGGGTAGCGGCGATCGCTTCGATCGCCCTGGCATCGCCCGCATTTGCGCAGGAGGAAGCGTTTACGCTCTCCGCGCCCGACACGGCGTATATCTTCAATACGCTGTCGTTCCTGATGACCGGTTTTCTCGTCATGTTCATGGCGGCCGGCTTCGCCATGCTGGAAGCGGGTCTCGTCCGTTCCAAGAACGTGGCCATGCAGTGCACGAAGAATATCGCCCTCTATTCCGTGGCCGGTATCCTTTACTACCTCATCGGCTACAACCTGATGTATGCGGGCGTTGACGGCGGTTATGTCGGCTCGATCTCCATCTGGGGCGTGTCGGATTCGCCGCCCACCGACGGCGCGGGCTACGCCTCCGCTTCGGACTGGTTCTTCCAGATGGTGTTCGTCGCCACCGCGGCCTCGATCGTGTCCGGTACGCTTGCGGAACGTATCCGCCTGTGGCCCTTCATGATCTTCACCGTTTTCCTGACCGGCTTCATCTACCCGATCCAGGGCTCCTGGCAGTGGGGCGGCGGCTGGCTGAGCGAAATGGGCTTCTCCGATTTCGCCGGCTCGACCATCGTGCACTCCACCGGCGGCTGGGCGGCTCTGATGGGTGCGCTGGTGCTCGGCGCGCGCATCGGCAAATACGGCCCGAACGGCGAAGTGAACGCCCTTCCGGGTTCGTCCATGCCTCTCGCCACGCTCGGTACCTTCATCCTGTGGCTCGGCTGGTTCGGCTTCAATGGCGGCTCGCAGCTCGCACTCGGCACCTATGACGACGCCAACGCGATTGCGACCATCTTCATCAACACCAACATCGCGGCCGCCTCCGGCGTTGTCGTGGCGATGGTGATGACGCAGCTGATCTACAAGAAGGTCGACATCACCATGGCGCTGAACGGCGCTCTGGCCGGTCTCGTCTCCATCACGGCCGAACCGCTCACCCCGACCTTGGGCTGGGCAATGGTGATCGGCGGTATCGGCGCCGTGATCGTGGTGCTGACGGTTCCGCTCCTCGACAAGCTCAAGATCGACGACGTCGTGGGTGCGATCCCGGTTCACCTCTTCTGCGGCATCTGGGGCACGATGGCGGTTCCGATCACCAATGCGGACACGAGCTTCGCCACCCAGGCGACGGGCGTGATCTCGATCGGCATCTTCGTCTCGCTGGTCAGCCTGGTCCTGTGGCTCGCACTGCGCTTCACGATCGGCATCCGCGCCTCGGAAGAGGAAGAGATGATGGGTCTCGACAAGGCCGAGATCGGCGTCGAAGCCTATCCCGAGTTCAGCCAGGCGTAACGCCGGACTGAAAGGACGAAAGCCGGCGCTCCCACCCCTCTGCCACCGACTCTCCGGGTGGCGCCGGCAACACTGGAGCCCGACGGTCACCCGTCGGGCTCTTTTTTGTCGGGCCCGCCGATGGCGACCGCCCCCGGACACCGGAGGCTGCCACCACGAAATGCATATTAATTAGTCTACTTGCCTATATATCGGGTCCAATTATTAGGCGTATTTCCCGCCTCCGATTTTCCTTCACACCCGGATCAGACAGAAATCCCCCAATCTTCGCCCTTGCCCGGAAAATGAGCAGGCTGGCATGCCCCTTGATTGTGCAACCCGCTGAATAAAAAGGCTGGGCGTCTCCCCCAAGCGGCGGGACGCGACAACAGCCCGGGAGAAACGGTCCGGCATTTCCGTGCGGACCGACGGTGGCACCGAAGGAGAGCATTTCATGAATCCGGTCGAGAGCGCGCCCGCAGCCCTGACAGGGGCGATGTCGGGCGGCGATGTCTTTTTCATTCTGATGGGCGCCATTCTGGTGTTCGCCATGCATGGCGGCTTTGCCTTTCTCGAAGTCGGCACGGTCCGTCACAAGAACCAGGTGAACGCGCTGGTGAAGATCCTCGTGGATTTCGCCGTCTCGACCGTCGCCTATTTCTTCATCGGCTACATGGTGGCCTATGGGATGAACTTCTTCGCCTCCGCGCATGAACTTTCCGGCGCCGCCGGCAGCCTCGCACCCCGATACGCGCCTCAGGGCAAGGATCTCGTCAAATTCTTCTTCCTGCTCACCTTCGCCGCCGCCATTCCGGCGATCATTTCCGGCGGCATCGCCGAGCGCGCCCGTTTCTGGCCGCAGGTCGGCGCCACGGCGATCCTCGTCTCGCTGGTCTATCCCTTCTTCGAAGGCATCGTCTGGAACGGCAATCTGGGCATCCAGGACTGGATGACCGCCGCCTTCGGCGCGCCCTTCCACGATTTCGCCGGCTCCATCGTCGTCCATGCCGTGGGCGGCTGGATCGCGCTCGGCGCGGTCCTGATGCTCGGCGCCCGTTCGGGCCGCTATTCCCGCTCGGGCAAGCTGCACGCCTTCCCGCCTTCGTCCATTCCCTGGCTCGCGCTCGGGTCCTGGATGCTCTGCGTCGGCTGGTTCGGCTTCAACGTCATGTCCGCCCAGTCGCTCGAAGGCGTCTCCGGCCTCGTCGCGATGAATTCGCTGATGGCCATGGCGGGCGGCATTCTCGCGGCCCTCGTCGCGGGCCGGAACGACCCCGGCTTCGTGCATAATGGCGCGCTGGCGGGCCTGGTGGCGGTCTGCGCCGGTTCCGACATCATGCATCCGGTCGGCGCCCTTGTCGTGGGCGGCGTCGCAGGTGCCATCTTCGTTGTCATGTTCGAGGCCTGTCAGGACCGCTTCCGGATCGACGACGTCCTCGGCGTCTGGCCGCTGCACGGGCTGTGCGGTCTCTGGGGCGGCGTGGCCGCGGGCGTCTTCGGCCTGGAGCAACTGGGCGGCATGGGCGGCGTCAGCGTCATGGCGCAGCTTGTCGGCTCGCTGGCGGGCGCGGCCTATGCCTTCGCCGCCGGCCTCGCCGTCTATGCGGGCTTGCGCACCACGGTCGGCATCCGCCTGGATCCGGAGGCCGAACACAGGGGCGCGGACCTCTCCGTTCACATGATCGGCGCCAACCCGGAACAGGAAGTGGGCGCCCGCTGAGGCGGCCGCCCCCGGGCCCGGTTAACGCAGTTTTAAGGGATTGCTTCGGATTTTGTGGATAACCCACGAGGAATCCACAGAGTTTTCCACCTCAAGGGCCGGTCGGTAGCGCTGGACCGCCGATGCCGGGCTGTTTAAGATCGCCCACGCTTCGCAGCCCGAAGCGTTCCCGATTCCCGTCGCCCGCGACCGGGAGGACATCCGAAGCATTCTTTTCAACAGGCTCGAGAGCCGGCAGCGTCATGACCGACACGGAGATTCACGCCCGAAAACGCGCAGACGCCTCGCGTTTCGACGCCCTGCCCGACAGCCCCTTTCCGCGCCTCAATGCGCTGATCGAGGGAATCGAGCCGGGAAAGCCGCCGCTCATCCTCTCGCTGGGCGAGCCGCAGCACTCCTTTCCGGATTTCGTGCTGGACGAAATCAACGCGAATGCGGCCCTTTTCGGCAAATATCCGCCAATCATGGGCACGCCCGATTTCCGCAAATCCGTGCAGGGCTGGCTGACCCGCCGCTTCGGCGTGGGCGACGCGCTCGACCCGGACACGCAGATCCTGCCGGTGAACGGCACGCGCGAGGCGCTCTTCAACATGGCGCTGGTGGCGACCCCGCCCGAAAAGAACGGCCAGCGCCCCGCCGTGCTGATGCCGAACCCCTTCTATCAATGCTATGCCGCCGCCGCGCTCGCCGCGGGCGCGGAGCCGGTCTATCTCGCCGCGACGGCGGAAAACCGCTTCCTGCCGGATTTCTGGTCGCTGCCGGAGGATCTCCTCGCCCGCACCTCGGTCATCTATTTCTGCAGCCCGGCCAACCCGCAAGGCGCGGTCGCGGATATGGACTATCTGAAGCGCCTCATCGCACTGACCCGCGAACATGGCATCCTGCTTGCGCTCGATGAGTGCTATGCCGACATCTATGACCGCGACCCGCCGCCCGGTGCACTTCAGGCCGCGCTGGAGCTGGGCCCGGCAAAGCCCGGTGCGGACCCATTTGACAATCTCATTGTCTTTCATTCGCTGTCGAAACGCTCAAGCCTGCCCGGCCTGCGCTCCGGCTTCTGCGCGGGCGGCAAGGCCTTCATGACCCGCTTCCGCGCCTTCCGTAATATCGGCGCGCCGCAGGTGCCGCTGCCCATACTCGCCGCCTCCACGGCCGCCTGGAACGACGACGCCCATGCCGCCGAAAACCGCGACCTCTATCGCCGCAAGATCGACCTCGCGGAGAGCATTCTGGGCAACCGCTTCGGCTTCTACCGCCCGGCGGGCGGCTTCTTCCTCTGGCTCGATGTCGGCGACGGGGAGGCCGCGGCGCGCGAGCTTTGGGCGAAAGGCGGCGTGAAAGTGTTGCCGGGAGCCTATCTCTCGCGCGAAGATTCCATCGGTTACGAAGGTGCGAATCCCGGCGCGGCCTATATCCGCGTCGCGCTTGTCGACAATGAGGAGAAAACCGGCGAAGCCCTGACCCGCATGGCGGAGGTGTTGTGAGCGTCTCCTCCGAGCGTGGCAAGAAGACGAAGTCCGCAAGCCGATCCGCCCCCCGCAAACCCGCGACCGCCCGCAACAAGGCGGGGAAGGGGAAAACCGCCAAGACGGCGGCGCGGGGCAGCCGGTCGCGCGGCACCGGCACAACGCGCGGATCCGCGGCCCGGTCCGCCCGCAACAGGACGAACGGAACAGCTTTGGTAAGACGTTTCCTTGCGAACCCGCTGAGCCATCTGCCGCCCGCCATTCGCGATTTCTGCGCGAAGCGGCTGCAGGAACTGGCCGGCCTCGTACTGGCCGGGCTGGGGCTTTTCGGCCTCGTGGCGCTCGCCAGCTTCTCCATCGACGACCCGAGCTTCAACAACGCGACGTCCAATCTGCCGGGCAACTGGATGGGGCTGCCGGGCGCCTATGCATCCGACGTGCTGCTCCAGACGCTGGGACTGGGCGCGCTTTTCTTCCTGATCCCGCTCATGGCCTGGGGCTGGCGGCTCCTGTCCCATCGCGCACCCGGCCATCCGGTTTTCCGCGTCGCCGCCTGGCTGGGCGGAACGCTCACCGCCGCCTGCTTCTTCGGCACCATGCCGCGGCTTTTCGACTGGCAGCTCCAGTCGGGACTGGGCGGCTTTCTCGGCGACATCTTCGCCGCGCTGGGCCTCAGCCTTTTCGTCAATTTCATTGGCGAAACCGGCGCCTATGTGCTGACCGCGATCGTCATGGGCCCCGTGGCGGTGCTGGCGCTCGGCTATGCGATCGACCTGCGGCGCGAGGATGTGGCGGCGCTGTTCAGCCGTCTGGCCGATGCGCGCTCCGAACGCGCGCAGGCCCGGCGCGAGGAACCAGCCGGCTACCGGGCCGGCGCCGTCAGCCGTCCCCGCCGCCGCGCGGACGAAGACGAGGACGAAGAAGACGGGGACGACGACATCTTCGACCGTCCCGACCTCGAACCGGGCCGCCTGCGCATGGCGATCTGGACCCTGTCGGACAGCGTCACCGATTTCACCGACCGGCTGCTGCGCCGGGGCGATTTCGCGCCGCTGAGCGAAGAGGAACGCGAGGCCGCGCGCAACAATACGGGCTTCGGCCGCCGCAACGCCGACGACGAGGACGACGAGGAAGAAACGCCGCGCCGCAAAAAGGCGTCCGCGCGCCGCGAGCGCGCCGCCGGCGCCCGGCGGGTGGAGCCGACCGCGTCCACCAAACCCGCCCCCAAGGTGAGCCGCACGGCGCCGAAGAAAAAGACCTCCAAGCGCGCCGCCGCCGAAGCGCAGCCCTCGCTCGCGCTCGATCCGGAAAGCCCCTATCAGTTGCCGCCGCTTTCGCTGCTGACCCCGCCGAAAGGGGGCGGCGGTGCGAAGATGAGCGACGACGCGCTGGAGCAGAATGCGCGCCTGCTCGAATCCGTGCTCGACGATTTCGGCATCAAGGGCGAGATCATCAATGTACGCCCCGGGCCCGTCGTCACGCTCTACGAACTGGAACCCGCGCCGGGCATCAAATCCTCCCGCGTCATCGCGCTGGCCGACGATATCGCGCGCTCCATGAGCGCCGTCTCCGCGCGCGTCGCCGTCGTGTCGGGCCGCAACGCCATCGGCATCGAGCTGCCCAACGCCAAGCGCGAAATGGTCTATCTGCGCGAGCTGCTCGAAACGCAGGAATATGAAAGCCACAACTCAAGGCTCGGTCTCGCGCTCGGCAAGAATATCGGCGGCGAAGCGGTCATCTCCGACCTCTCGCGCATGCCGCATCTGCTGATCGCGGGCACCACCGGCTCGGGCAAATCCGTCGGGATCAACACCATGATCCTGTCGCTCCTCTACAAGCTGCCGCCCGACCGCTGCAAACTCATCATGGTGGACCCCAAGATGCTGGAACTCAGCGTCTATGACGGCATTCCCCATCTTCTGGCCCCCGTGGTGACCGACCCCAAAAAAGCGGTGGTCGCGCTCAAATGGGTGGTGAAGGAGATGGAGGACCGCTACCGGAAAATGTCCAAGGTCGGCGTCCGCAACATCGAGGGCTACAACAACCGCGTGGGCGAGGCCGCCGCCAAGGGCGAGGTGCTGGTGCGCACCGTCCAGACCGGCTTCGACAAGGAAACCGGCGAAGCGATCTACGAAGAAGAGGAAATGGATCTCCAGCCCATGCCCTTCATCGTCGTCATCGTCGACGAAATGGCCGACCTGATGATGGTCGCGGGCAAGGAGATCGAGGCCGCCGTGCAGCGCCTGGCGCAGATGGCGCGCGCCGCCGGCATCCACATGATCACCGCGACCCAGCGCCCCTCGGTGGACGTCATCACCGGCACCATCAAGGCGAACTTCCCGACCCGCATCTCCTTCCAGGTGACCTCCAAGATCGACAGCCGCACCATTCTGGGCGAACAGGGCGCCGAGCAGCTTCTCGGTCAGGGCGACATGCTCTACATGGCCGGCGGCGGGCGCATCCGCCGCGTCCACGGCCCCTTCGTCTCCGACGAGGAGGTGGAGAAGGTGGTGAGCTTCCTGAAGAAGCAGGGCGTGCCCGAATATCTCGACGCCATCACCGCCGAGCCGGAAGGGGGCGAGGGCGACGGCCTGTCGCTGGATGGCGGCAGCTCCGGCGACGAGCTTTACGACAAGGCCGTGGCGATCGTGGCGCGGGACAAGCGCGCCTCGACCTCCTACATTCAGCGCCGCTTGCAGATCGGCTACAACCGCGCCGCGCGCCTCATCGAAATGATGGAGGAACAGGGCGTGGTCAGCCCGCCCAATCATCAGGGCAAACGCGAGGTTCTGGTCGGCGACCACTCGTAAAATATTTGTTTTCCGGGCCGGTTTACCTTGCTTTCATTGCGAGGGAGCCATCATGAAATTCCACGAAAAGGCCCCGGAAAGCCGCAGTAACGCCCATAGAACGCCCAATGGATAGCCAGATTTTGCCACAAACCATCGCTAGCTTTGCACCCATGTCGAAGCAGCATCACATACCAGGTGAGAACAACCGCGCCCGTCAGGGCTGGTTTTATGCCGCCGCCGTGATCGGGCTTGGCATACTGACTTTCGCCGTGCTGAGCGCCGGCGGAAGCGCCGCCAATGCCGAAACGCGGGCGGACGCCCCGCGCGAGGAAGCCGCCGCGGCGCCCGGCAATCTGAGCGCCGCCGACATCGCCGCCGTGAAAGAAGTCGACGCCCATCTGAACGGGATGAAACGCCTGCAGGGCGACTTCCTGCAGATCGGCGCGGACGGCTCCATGGCGCAGGGCAAATTCTTCATCCGCCGCCCCGGCCGCGCCCGTTTCGAATACGATCCGCCGGCAAACCAGCTTGTGGTCGCCGACGGCTTCTGGGTCGCGGTGAAGGAAGGCGATGCCCCCGCCCAGCGCATTCCGCTGAGTTCCCTGCCGTTTGCCCCCATTCTCGACGAGAAGGTCGATCTTCTGGCCCAGACCAATGTGCTCGACGTCGAAAAGGCGCCGGGCGTGCTGCGCATCCAGTTGACCGGCAAGGACGACGGACTGCCCGGCACGGTGACGCTGGTTTTCGACCGGCCGAGCCTTCAGCTTCGCCAATGGGTGGTGACGGATGCGCAAGGCCTCCAGACCACCGTGGCGCTGCGCAATGTCCGCGCCGGGGTCGAGGCCGACAATGCGCTCTTCGTCCTGCGCGACGATCAGCGCCCTGCGATCGGCGGCACCAAGAACTGACGACCGCCCCCTGGCAACAGGGCCGGGGCGGCATTCCGGCTTCTCGCCCCCAAAGCCGCCTCGTATGAAACCGTCTAATATCCTCGACACGGCCGGTTCGGCGCCTCGTGAGCCCGCTTGACCGCGCCCGCGACCGGCATGGTAACCTGATCCCCTCATGAGCCAGAATTCATCCGTATCGAGACCGGCAAAGAAGCGCCCCACCAAAAAGCGTCCAGTGGTTGGCATTCCCTGCGACGTGAAGATGCTCGGGCCCCATCCGTTCCACGCCGTCGGCGAAAAATACATCGCCGCCGTGGACAGCGCCGCCGGCTGCCAGCCCGTGCTGCTGCCCCTTCCGCGCGCGCCGCTGGACGGGGAGGTGGATCTCGACGAAATCTTCGCGCTCTGCGACGGCATCTTCCTGCCCGGGTCGCATTCCAACGTGCACCCCTCGCATTATGACGGGGCCGAGCCGCGCGAAGGCGTGTTGCTGGACCCGCAGCGCGACGCGCTGACGCTCTCGCTCATCCGCGCCTGCGTGGAAAGGGCGGTGCCGCTTTTCGTGGTCTGCCGGGGCTTTCAGGAACTCAACGTCGCCTATGGCGGGACGCTTTTCCAGCACCTGGAAGAGAGCGAGGCCGAGAAAGGCTACGCGCCGCGCTTCGATCATCGCGAGAACAAGGACGCGCCGCTCGACGAACAATATGGACCGGCGCACAAGGTCGCGCTGGAAGAGGGCGGCGCCTTCGAGCGCATTCTCGGCACGACCGAGATCGAGGTGAATTCCCTGCACGGCCAGGGCGTGAACCGCGTGGGCGAGGGCCTTCTGGTCGAGGGCCGCGCGCCCGACGGGGCGGTCGAGGCGATGCGCGTCGCCGGCGCGAAGGCATTCGCCATGGGCGTCCAGTGGCACCCCGAATGGCACTATTGGGACAATCCCGTATCGCAGGCGCTCTTCGGCGCCTTCGGCGATGCGGTGCGCGAGGCCGCGGGCATCGTTCCCGAGCCTCCCCGGACCGGAATTTCCGGGCCCGACGAAAATCACGGCAGTCATCCGGGGGACGCCGCAAAGGAAAATCAGGTGTCGTATGGCGGCCAGCAACAACAGCAAGCCGGAAACACGCGAAGAACTGATCAAGTGGCTTAAGGACCACCGGATCACGGAAGTCGAATGCATGGTGTCGGATATGGCCGGCATCGCCCGCGGCAAGATCCTTCCCACCCGCAAATTCGTCGCCAGCCTCGAAGACCGCACGCTGCGCCTGCCGGAATCGATTTTCGGCCAGACCGTGACCGGCGACTATATCGACAGCGACGTGCTGGACGATCTGGAACCCGACATCACGCTCGATCCGGACCCGAAGACCGTGCGCGTCGTGCCCTGGTATGACGAACCGACGGCGCAGATCATCTGCGATGCGAATTACAAGGATCAGACGCCGGTCCTCATCGCGCCGCGCAATGTGCTGAGAGGCATCCTCGATCTTTACGAGGAACGCGGCTGGAAGCCCGTCTGCGCGCCGGAGGTGGAGTTTTTTCTCGCCGCCAAGAATATCGACCCGGACTATCCGCTGGAGCCGCCCATCGGCGCCAATGGTCGGCAGGAAAGCGCGCGCCAGTCCTACGGCATCGACGCGGTGAACGAGTTCGATCCGATCTTCGAGGACATGTACGATTTCTGCGAGGCGCAGGATCTCGACATCGATACGCTGATCCACGAATCCGGCGCCGCCCAGGTCGAGATCAATTTCGATCATGGCGACCCGCTGGAAATTGCCGACCAGGCCTTTCTCTTCAAGCGCACCATGCGCCAGGCGGCGCTGCGCCACGGTATCTATGCGACCTTCATGGCCAAGCCCTATGAGGGCGAGCCGGGCAGCGCCATGCACATCCACACCTCGATCGTGGATGCGGAAAAGGGCGACAATCTTTTCGCGAGCAAGCAGGGGAGGGACACGCGGCTCTTCCTTTCCTTCATCGCGGGCCTGCAGAAATATCTGCCTGCCGCCATGCCGCTCATCGCACCCAATGTGAATTCCTACCGCCGCATCGTGAAAGACCTCGCCGCCCCCATCAACACGCATTGGGGCCACGAAAACCGCACGGTCGGCTTGCGCATTCCCGATGCCAAACGTGTCGGACGCCGGGTCGAAAACCGCGTGCCGGGTGCCGACGCCAACCCCTATCTCGCCATCGCGGTAACGCTGGCCTGCGGCTATCTCGGCATGGTGAACGAGCTGACGCCCACCCGCGAAATGAAGGGCAATGCCTATGAATCGAAGCGCTATGCACTGCCGCGCCATCTGCTCGACGCGCTCGACCATCTGCGCACCGCAACCGAGTTGCGCGAAGTCCTCGGCCAGCGTTTCTCGCAGGTCTATATGGATGTGAAGAACACCGAACACGAAGCCTATCAGCAGGTCATCTCCGCCTGGGAGCGCGAGCATCTGCTGCTGAATGTGTGAGGCATCGAGGCGCTGAGAGGGTGAGACTCGCACCCTCGAAGCGCTTCGGATAAAATCAGATTTATGAACAAGCACCTGCGCGACTGGTTATGGCTACCACTATGGGCGATCAGCGTCGGGTTGATCTTGTTCGTCCGTACGGATTCGGTGTGGCTGAGAGCGCTGATGATCGCCCCGCTATTTGCTGCGGTGATGCTGCAGCTAATGGCGAAATTCAGGAGCTTGTTTTCCGATGCTTAGAAGCCCCCGCGGAGAGAAGCGCCCAGCCGAAGTGATCGGCTTCATGCCCAAGCGCGACCTGCTGATCCTGTGCGCCCGCATCGGCTACAACCCCTAGGCCTGCTCCGTCGCGCGGGGAAACGTCCGCGCGTTCTTTTCCGCTGATTTCTTATTCTCTTCGGACCCGGAGCCACTTCATGTCTCAAGCTGCCCCTTCCAACCAGACCAAACGCTGGCAGGAAATCGACGCCCGCCACCACCTGCATCCCTTCACTACCCATGCCGATCTCGCCGAGAAGGGCGCGCGCGTCATCACCCGCGCCGAAGGCGTCTATCTCTACGATTCCGAAGGCAAACGCCTGATCGACGGCATGGCCGGCCTGTGGTGCGTGCAGGTGGGCTATGGCCGCGAGGAACTGGCCGAGGCCGGCTACAAGGCGCTGAAGGAGCTGCCCTACTACAACGCCTTCTTCCAGACCACGACGCCCTATGTCGCCGAGCTTTCCGAAAAGCTCGCCGAGGTCACGCCCAAAGGCATCGACCGCTTCTTCTTCGCCAATTCCGGCTCGGAAGGAAACGACAGCGCCGTGAAGGCGATCCGCTATTTCTGGAACCTCGAAGGCAAGCCATCGAAGAAGATCTTCATCGCCCGCAAAAAGGCCTATCACGGCGTCACCATGGCCGCGGCCTCGCTCTCGGGCCTCACCTCCATGCACCCGCAGGCCGACCTGCCGCTGCCGGGCTTCGTCCATGTTGACTGCCCGGACTGGTTCGCCGAAGGCGGCGACATGACGCCGGAGGAATACGGCCTCAAGACCGCGAAGAGCCTCGAGGACAAGATCCTCGAACTCGGTGCGGAAAACGTGGCGGCCTTCGTCGCCGAACCCGTGCAGGGCGCGGGCGGCCTCATCATCCCGCCGAAGGGCTATTGGGAAGAGATCCAGCGCATCTGCCGCAAATACGACATCCTGCTGCATGTCGACGAAGTGATCTGCGGCTTCGGACGCACCGGCAACTGGTTCGGCTCCGACACCTTCGGCATCGAGCCCGACATGATCAACATGGCCAAGGGGCTCTCGTCCGGCTACCAGCCCATCGCGGCGCTGGGCTTCGGCGAGCGCGTCGGCAACACGCTCTTCAACTCGCCGCAGGAATGGTCCCACGGCTTCACCTATTCCGGCCATCCGGTCTGCGCGGCGGTGGCGCTGGCCAATCTCGAGCTGATCCAGCGCGAAAAGCTGGTGGAGAAGGCGGGCGGCGACACCGGCGCCTATTTCCAGAAGAAGCTCGCGGAACTCGCCGACCACCCGCTGGTGGGCGAAACGCGCGGCGTCGGCATGCTGGGCGCCATCGAACTGGTGCAGGACAAGGCGGCCCGCGCCAAATTCCCCGGCGACATGGATGTCGGCGGCCAGTGCCGCAATCACTGCTTCCGCGAGGGCCTCATCATGCGCGCCATCGGCGACACCATGGTGCTGAGCCCGCCGCTGGTCATTTCGCAGGCCGAGATCGACGAGCTTTTCGAGCTGGCCCGCCGCTGCATCGACCTGACCGCAAAGGATCTCGGCGTCCTCTAGGACCCGGAAAACCGCAAAAACCCCCGGCGGACCTTTCCATCCGCCGGGGCAAACATTCCGAAACCTTTGCCCGGCATTCTCGTGCACGAGACCGAACCGCCCGCCGCCCCGAAACCGGGCAGCGGAACCGGACGGCGAACCGCGAACGGGGTGACGTGAATGACGGAAATTTCCACTCAGGACGCCGCGTCCATGCGGTTCCGGGAAAAATTTCTATTCGTCGTCGCCGTGCTGCTGGCCCTGCTCCTCGCCATGGCGATCGGCCGCCAGACAACGGTCGAGACCGGGTACAGCAACAGCTATGCCGCGCTGGCGGACGGGTTTCTGCAGGGCCGTCTCGATGTCGACAAATGTTTCGACAGCGATTGCGCGAAATTCGACGGCAAACGCTACATCGTCTTTCCCCCCGTGCCCGCCATCGTCGCCATGCCCTTCGTGGCCGCTTTCGGACCTGGCTTCCATCACTTCATGATCATCGGCGTCGTCGCGCTCGCCGCCTCGCTCTGGCTCTGGTGGCGCATTCTCGAAGCCATGGAGGTCCGCCGCGAAACCGCGCTCTGGCTGCTGCTCGCCCTCACTTTTGCAAGCCCGCTTTTCTACGTCACGCTGCGCGCCGACAAGGTCTGGTTCTTCGCGCACAGTATCGACTTCCTGCTGGTCTCCGCGGCGCTGCATGAAGTCTTGCGGGGGATGAGCCTCGTTCGCGCGGGCATCTTCATCGGCGCGGCCTTTCTCTGCCGCCAGATGTCGATCCTGCTCGTGCCGTTCCTCTTCGCGCTGTCGCTGACACCGCGGGAGCCGCTCATCTCATTCGGCAAGGCGCATATCGTCCGCGCGCTGAAACTCGGCCTGCCGGTCGCCGGGGCCATCGCCGTCTACCTGACCTATAACTGGCTGCGCTTCGGCGATCCGATGCAGACGGGCTATGCCTATATCGCCGCGCCCGATCTCGATCACTGGTCGCTCATCAACTACCGGCTGACGCATATCGGGCTCTTTTCGAAAGACTATGTGCCTTTCAACGCGGTCTATCTGTTTTTGCAGGGCTTCCACGTCCAGTGGGGCGGACCGGACTTCCTGGATATCGTCGCCTTCGATCCGATGGGCACCTCGATCATAGCGGCGAGCCCCTTCGTCCTGCTGGCGATCTTCGCCCCGGCCACGCGGCCGGTCGTCGTCGGCGCGCTCTGCGCCGCGCTGATCGCCGGGATCACGCTCTTCTATCACGGCAACGGCTACTCCCAGTACAACACCCAGCGCTTCACGCTGGACTGGATGCCGGTCATGTTTTTCGCCCTGGCGCTCGCAGTGAAAGAGCCGATCCGGCCCGTTTTCGGGCTGCTGGCGACCTATGGGATCGTGCTCAATGTCGCCGCCATCGCGGTTCTGGCGATTTTGCCGTCCTGACGCTAAAACGGCGAATACCCGAGTTTTGCGCTGCGGATGGTGCCCGGCTGCCGCCCTATCGCCCGGGCCGGTGCCTGATGCCGCACCTGCCTATCCAATAAGCTATTGATTATTAATATATTTTCATGCTGTCGAATCGTTAACCCAAAATTACCGATTACCCATAAATCCCCATTGAAACGCTCGGGCTTCAAGCCTAAATACTCTCTACAAGGCCGGGACATCGAAAATCGCGTCTGGCAAAGCCCCCCGATGCCTCTCGCGAAAGTCCCGACCAAGGCGCCGGCTTCCCCTCCCGGCGCCCCCGCGCAAGAAGATGCGCGGTAGCGCCCCGTCTCCCCCCGGCGGGGCGCTACTTTTATGCGCCCGCCGTCTTTTTTCATCGGTTTGGGGGCGCTACTTTTATGCCCGCGCCGACCTCCTCCCGCTTTCCGCTCCCCGCCACGATCTGTATAAGCGGGACCATGTCCGACGACTTCTACTCCAACGACAATGAGCCTCAGGGCCAGACCTTCACCATTTCGGACGCCGAACTGGAGGCGCTGGAATCCGAGCTGCCGGTCCTGGCGGGCCTCAGGCGCTTTGCCGAAGAAGCCGTAAGCCTGCCCTGGTTCTCCGATCTCGGCCGCCCGCTCGACAAGGAAACGCGGGCGCTGGCACGCTCCTATCTCGACGGGCTCGGTTTTCCCGACGCCGAGGTCGCTCGCATCCGCAACTGGGAGGAAGCCGCCGACGCGGCCATGACCCTCGACATCGAGCCCCTTCAGTGGGAGGCCGAGGAAGGCCTGCGGGCCGCGCTCGCGGCGGAGGCCGTCGAGCGCGTCAGCGAACAGGGGCTTTCCATCGCCATGACGCATGTCAGCGCGCTTTTGGGCCAGCGCATGCGCCAGGCCGTCGGCGACGCCGCGCATTTCTGGGACATAAGCGACGAGGGGCTGTTGAACGCCGCCGCGGGCGCCGCGCTGCAATCCGCCCATAATGCCGCGCTGGCGCTCATCGCGGAGGAGGAGCACGATCACCCCTTCCGCCGCAAATTCACGCTTTTCGCGCGCGGACGCTGGCCCATCGGCATTGCCGGGCTTACGCTCAACCTCTTCTGAAACGCCCACCCATTTCGAAAAACGGAGCCAGTCGCCCGTGGAGTTCAAACTCGCTACTTGGAATATCAATTCCGTCCGCCTGCGGATCAACCATGTCGAGAAGCTGCTGGCCGAACATGCCCCCGACGTGCTGTGCCTGCAGGAAATCAAATGCACCGACGACAACTTCCCCTACAAGGCGCTGAAAAAGGCCGGCTATGAACACATGGCCGTTTGCGGCCAGAAGGGCTATCACGGCGTCGCCACGGTGAGCCGCATTCCCTTCACGGCGACGAGTTCGCGCGAATTCTGCGAAATGGGCGACAGCCGCCACGTTTCGGTCGATCTCGATGTGCCGGGCGGCCTGCGGATCCACAATTACTACGTGCCCGCCGGCGGCGACGAGCCGGACCCGGACAAGAACGAGAAATTCGCCCACAAGCTCAACTTCATGGGCGAGATGCGGGACTGGTACAAGGGCCACCGCAACAAATCCAAAGCCCGCATGGTGCTGGTGGGCGACCTCAACGTCGCACCGCTGGAACACGATGTCTGGTCCCACAAGCAATTGCTGAAAGTCGTCAGCCACACCCCCGTCGAGGTCGATCTGCTGAACGAGGTCATCGCCTCGCATAACTGGGTGGACGTCATGCGCCGGTTCGTGCCCGAGCACGAAAAGCTCTATTCCTGGTGGAGCTATCGCGCCAAGGACTGGGAAGCGTCCGACCGGGGTCGCCGCCTCGACCATATCTGGGTCACACCGGCTCTCGCCGACGCGCCGACATCCATGCAGGTTCTGAAAGAAGCGAGAGGATGGGAGCGGGCCTCCGATCATGCGCCGGTAATCGCGACGCTGCGGCTCTAGGCTGTGGGGCAGCCCTTATTATAGGGGGTGCCGCCTCGGTGCCCGCTCCTGGGGTTCCTCACGTCCAGCCGGTTTTTGACGCCAAATAGGGGGAAAGCGCCACCCGGTTCTTATTAGGGTGAGGCCCCTAAAGTAGGGTATCTGCCCTAGACGCGCAAGCCCGGATTTTGGCCGGTTTCCGCTAGTGACAAGTTTGTGAATTGGCGCCGAAACTGGCACAAATAAGGGAGGCGCCGGGCTTTCGGCCGCTCGCGGTGCGACCCGCACCGGATGCAATGCGGAAAACAAAAGCAAGAAACCCCATGGCACCCAAGACCAAGGACCGAATTGTTTCCAACAGCCTGAAGCTCTTCAACGAGCTGGGCTATGACGCGGTCACCACGGCGCGGATCGCAGAGGATGTCGGCATCTCGGAAGGCAATCTCTGGTACCACTTCCGCACCAAGCGCGACCTCGTGCGCGCGCACCAGCTAGCGCTCTTCGCCCAGATCGACCAGCGCAACGCGATCGACAGCACGCCCGAAACCGTCCTGGAAGACTATGCGCGCTATAATCGCGTGATGTTCGAGGAGGTCTGGACCTATCAGTATCTCTATCGCGACCAGGCGGAGTACGGCAGCGCAGCGCCGGATCTCGAAAGCCGCATCTCGGGCATCTACGACATGACCACCCGGGCGGTGATCGGCTTTCTGCACGACATGATCGAGGCCGGGCATCTCACCCTGCCGGAAGACGAGCTGGTGCCGCTGGCCGACAATGTCTGGATGGTGGTGCGCTACTGGCCGAGTTTCCTGCGCGAAACGCGCAACGTCCTGAAGCTCGACAAGCCCGCGCTCAATGCCGGCATCCGCCACCATTTCGCGCTGTTCGAAACGCATCTGAGCCCGCAGGCACGGGACTTCTTTGAAAAGAACGGCTACGCCTGAGACGCCTTTTCCGTCTCTCCGGTCTTTTTTTCCTTCCGCTTCAGCGTCACGAAAGTCGCCGTGGAACTTGCCGTCGCCAGCAGCGTCCCGTCCGGCGCATAAAGTTCGCCTTCCACGAAACCGACCGACTTGCCCTTCTTGATGACGCGCCCCTTGCCATAGATGCGGCCCGGCCGCGCGGCGTTGAGCATGGAAACCTTGAGCTCCAGCGTCGGGCTGATCTGGCCCCATTCAAGGTCGAGGCCGACCGCGAGGCTCATCACATCATCCAGCATGGCCGCGACCATGCCGCCCTGAATGCCGCCCCAGAGATTGCAGAGCTGCTCGCCCGCCTCGAACAGCACGTCGACGGTCAGCGCCTCCCGGCTGACATCGATGATATGGAGCCCCAGATACTCGCTTGCCGGCGCCCGGCGCTTGTAGAGCGCCTGAATGTTCGGCGGCCAGTCGGCCCTGGGCTCTCCGGCCGGCTCGCCCCATTGCGGCGCATCACTTGTCGTCATCGGGACCACTCCCCTCCCCTTGTTCTTCTTCCGCCATCCGCCTCGCGCGGGGGACCGGCCTCGCCGATCCCAGCCGCGCCTTCAGGCGCCATAGATCGTCCTGCAATTCGTCCAGCCGGTCGGCCATATGCGCCGTGACGAGCTGTCCCATCTCCGGAAATTCCGAAATGAGCCTGTGAAACGTGTCGCGCCGCAGCCGGACCGCCTGAAGCGCGCTCACCGCGCGGATCGTCGCCTCCCAGGATCTGGGCTCGATCAGGGCCGTTTCGCCGATGAGGTCTCCGCTGTCAAGCCTGAGCGCGCGGCGCTCGCCCTGCTCGTCGAGAAACATCACCGCTTCGCCTTCCAGCACCAGCAAGGCGCCGTCGGCGGGCGTCCCGGCCTCGCAAACGGTCGCACCCGGCGCATAGGAAAGCGCTTCGGCGGAAAAGGCGATCACTTCCAGCCGCACCCTGTCGAAACGGGAAAACAGCGCGTGACGCCTCAGCTTGCTGACGATGGTCTCCAGGCTCATGGAGCGAGCATAAAGCGTCGCACCGGAATGTGGATACCGGTTTTCCGCCGCGCCGTTTGCGCTCCGGCGGGGGCCCCGCTAAGAAAGCGGGAGCGATTTCGGCCCCGACAGCACGGACCCTGCACAGTGCCAGAGAAAAACGACGACCAGATCCGGTGGGACTGGCCCCGGCCCTACATCCATGAGGTGGAGGTGCAGCCCCAGCACATCGACGATTTTCAGCACACGAACAATGTCGTCTATCTGACCTGGATGGCCAAGACCGCCTGGGAGCATTCCAAGGCGCTGGGGCTCGACTTCGACGCCTATGCCTCGCTCAATCGCGGCATGGTGGTCCGCCGCCACGAACTCGAATATCTGGGCGCAAGCCATGAAGGCGACCGGATATGGATCGCGACATGGATTACGGGAAACGATGGCAAGATCCGCTTGCGCCGCCGCTTCCAGATGGTCCATGCGGAAACCGGCAAGACGCTGCTGCGCGGGGTGACCGATTTCGTCTGCATCAATATCGAAACGGGCCGCCCGACCCGCATGCCGGAAAACTTCGTCGTAACCTATGCGCTGACGGTGGACGAGGTGTCGCGCGAAGCCTTCTGAGCGCCCTTGCGGACCGCCCCATGCGGCGAATTGCCATCTGCACATTGGAAGCAGAAAAAGTCATTTACTCGGAAGCACCCGATCACCCGGTTTTCCGAAAGGCCCGTGAGTAATGGACCGTCCCGACGCTCTGACCCTGTTCTGCATCAATCTTCTGCTGGCGCTGATGATCGCCGTCTATTTCTTCGGCGCGAGCGCGCTGGTCGTCTTCGCGCTGATCGCCACGCCCATCGCGCTCGGCATCATCGTCACCCTGTCGCTGACGGTTTCGGCCTGACCGGGCAACGGAGCGCCCTCAGGGCATCAGCCGATAACCGCCGGTTTCGGTCACGAGAATTTCAGCGCTCGACGGATCCTTCTCGATCTTCTGGCGCAGGCGATAGATATGGGTTTCGAGCGTGTGGGTAGTGACGCCTGAATTATAGCCCCACACTTCCGCGAGCAGCGTATCGCGCCCGACCGTTTTCGAGCCCGCGCGGTAAAGAAACTTCAGGATTGCGGTTTCCTTCTCCGTCAGCCGGACCTTTTTCCCGTTTTCGTCCAGAAGCGTCTTGGCGCTGGGCCGGAAGCTGTAGGGGCCGATGGTGAAGACGGCATCCTCGCTCTGTTCGTGACTGCGCAGATGCGCCCGGATGCGCGCCAGCAAAACGCCGAAGCGGAAAGGCTTCGTCACATAATCATTGGCCCCGGCATCGAGCCCCAGGATCGTGTCGGAATCGGTGTCGGCGCCGGTCAGCATGATGATCGGCACATTGATCCCCGCCCTTCGCATCAGGCGGCAAAGCTCGCGGCCATCCATATCCGGCAGGCCGACATCGAGCAGCACGAGATCGAAATGCCCTTCCTTGGCCAGCGCCAGCCCCGCCGCGGCCGTCGCCGCCTCGGCGCAGGAAAACTCCTCGTAAAGCTCCATCTGCTCGATCAGCGATCCACGCAGCACATCGTCATCGTCGACGATCAGGATTTTCTTTGTCGCGCTCATCTTCGCCCGCGTGTCAGAGGGAATAGCCGAACCGCTCGATATGCGGCTTGAGAAGCGGCAGGGCCGGCTCCAGATATTTCTCGTAGCGCCGCCAGCGTTCCGCCGCGCGGTTATAGATCGGTTCCGTCACCTGCGCATAGGAGGGTGTGCGGATGCTGCCGCGCTGGCGCGCATGCGCCGCCGGATCGGACACCGCCTCATCCCAGCCGAGCCCGATAAATTCGAGCGCCGGTTCCACCTCGCCGCGAAGATCCGTAATCAGATTTTCATAGCGCACTTCCTGAACCTCGATCGGCAGCACCTCGCGATACCGGCCCCAAAGCCTCATCACCTTGTCATAGAGGCGCGCGCCGCGTTCGATCGAACCGAAATTGAGCATGGAGGCGTTGGGCACGAAATCCTGCATGAAACAGGACAGTACGCAGGCCGCGGGATGACGCAGCGCGAAGATGAATTTGGCATCCGGAAACACACGGTGGATGAGCCCCGCATGCACCAGATCGAGCGGCATCTTGTCGACCACAACATGCCGCGTGAAATCGACACCGTGTCTTTCCGCCTCTTCGTAATAGAGATCGGAAAGCCGGTCGCGTTCCTTCTCGCTCAGCGAAGCAAGCGATCCGGGATAGCCGGCCTTCTTCGCGCGCAGGTTTTCCACCAGCGCCACAAGCGTGGGCCGTTCCTCCAGCGCCTGCACATCGGGATGCGCGTCGAAAATCTGGTCGAGCAGCGTCGTCCCCGAGCGGGGAAAGCCGACGAGAAACACCGGCGCCGCGCGATGCGCGGCTCGTTTGCCCGAGCCGGGAACGGGCGACCATGACGCCACGAATTCCGGCGTGAAGGCATCATGCAGCCCATCGACCTGCCGGACATAGGATTCCGGATCGATCCCGACCGTCTTGCCGAACTCCTCGCTCGCCTTGTTCTGCCTGGAAAACCATTCGACCGCGGCATCCGCATCGCCCAGATCGTCGCAGACGAGCCCCAGCTCCGCATAGAGTGCCCGGCGGTTGTCGGCCTCGAACTGGCTGAAATCGGCAGCCTCCAGCCGGGACCGGATTTCCCGGAGCCTCTCCGTATCCTTGCGGAATTTGCGCCGCGACGCCTTGGCCCAGCTCTTGAGCGCGGTTGCATTCGCTTCGCCGCTTGCCAGCGCCCGTTCCGTCCATTCGATGGCGAGATCGAGCTCGGACAGGCGCTCATGCACCATGCCGATGAAGGCGGTAAGCTCGGCCGGCGGCGGGTCGAGCCGCGCCAGCGCGATGTCGCACAGCTCCAGCGCCTTGCGAAACCGGCCCGCATCCACCGAAGACTGCGCCGCCCGCAGATAGGCCGAAAGACGTTGCGGATCGATCTCGATGGCCTTCGTGAAATCGGCCAGCGCGGCGTCATGGTCGAAACAAAGCTGATTGAGAATACCGCGTTCCAGACAAGCGTCCTGATTGCGCGGATCGAGTTTCAGCGCCTCGTCATAGGCCTTTTCGGCCAGCGAATATTTCTGCTGCGCGCGCCGGGCATTGCCGAGATTGATCCAGAGCGAGGCGGGCACGGGCGTCTTCTTTTTCCGCGCCGCATCCAGCGCCTGCCGGATGAATTTCTCCCCGTCCGCAGCCTTGCCCGTCTCATAGAGAATGAGCCCGAGAAGGTGCAGCGCATCGGGGTATTCCGGATCGGCTTTCAGGATACGCTGCGCCATCTCCGCGGCCTCGTGCATCCGGCCCTGTCCGTAAAGTGCCGCCGCCTGCTGGATCGCCATGAGAAGCTGTTGCGGATTGGCCCGTGGCGCCTGTGCGGGTCGCGGCGCAAAGCCCGCCGTCCCCCCGGCCGCGCCCGGCAAGGGCACGGTTCCACCGCCAAAGCCTGCCGGGCCGGGCCCGCCGGCCCTCGCCTGCCCCGGCCGGCCGGCGGGAAGCCCCGGAAGTGTTTTGGACGGAGGTTTTGCCATGTCTTCGTTACCCTTTTCGCCGTTCGTCTCGCCAATCTGCCACAGCCCGCCACGGCGCCAAAGCATTGCGCCCCGCGACCGGGTGAATGGGCAAGATCGAACGCCGACCCGGCAAATACTGCCCTGCGCGGCACACGCACAATTCACAATCGCTTGAATATACGGGAATTTCCCTGCGTTCGGCCATTGGCCCGCCTATTGCGTGGAAACGGGCAACCATTCCGAATCCGCAAGAGCGCACCGCGCATGACCGATTTTTCCGCCGCCGCCGTCAGGCCCGATTTCCACCCGCGCGCGGGCAAGCACAATATGGCCTCCCGCGCCTTCGAGGCGCTCCGCACGCAGCGGGACGCGGCGGGCGACACGCGCATGGCGGATAGCGGGCAGCCCCTCGGCTTCGGCGATCTTCTCGACATCGCCAACCCGCTGCAGCACATCCCGGTCGTGTCCGAAATCTACCGATCGTTGACCGGCGACAGCATCTCCGGCAGCGCGCAGGTCGTGGGCGATGCGCTTTACGGCGGTCCGCTCGGCCTCGTATCCGGTATCTTCTCCAGCGCCATTCAGACCGCCGAGGGCCGCTCGCCGGGCCGGGCGCTCGTCGCGGCGCTGGGCGGCGAAACGGACGCCGCGCAAAACCCGGCACCGGCGGAAGATCGCACCGACCGACAGGAAATCGCCACCGCCTACCGCCTCGGCACACCCTGGCGCGACACCGCCCCGGAGCCGGCAAAGCCCGTACAGCAGACCGCCGCCCGGACCGGCAACCCATCGATCCCGCAGCTGAGCCCGGCAGGCTTCAACGCAATCCTTGCCGCCTTTGGCGACGACACCGCGACCGCCGGAACAGCCCGCGCAGAAACGGCCACGCCAAAATCCGCCGAACCCCGCCTGGCCGCTGCCGATCCGGCCCCGGTGCCGCCATCGGGGTTTGCCGCCGCCATGGCCAACGGCCTCGACAAATACCGCAGCATGATGGACATGCGCGAGCGGCAGGCGGCCACCCGATAGGATATGGCTTTGCGGCCCCGGAGCCCTTACTCTTGCGCCATGGACAGGCTCAGCGAAATCAGCGTAACGGCAAAGCCGGGTGCCCGGACGGGCCGCCTGACGGCGGGCGACCATACCTTCCCCTGCGCCATCGGCAGGACCGGACTTGCCGGGGAGAAACGCGAAGGCGATGGCGGCACGCCGATCGGCACCTTCCCCCTTCGTGAGCTGCGTTACCGGCAGGACCGCATGAGCGCACCCGACACCGGCCTGCCCCTGATCCCCATCGGACCGAAGGATGGCTGGTGCGACGCCTCCGCCGATCCCGCCTATAACCGGCCGGTGGATTTTCCCTATACCGCCAGCGCCGAGCAGATGTGGCGCGACGACCATCTCTACGACCTTGTGATCGTTGTCGGCTATAATGACGATCCGGTCGTGCCCGAAGCCGGCAGCGCGATCTTCGTTCATCAGGCGAAGGAAGAGAACGGCAAGCTTCAGCCGACGCAAGGCTGCGTCGCGTTGCGCCTCGACGACATGCTGGCGCTGCTGGCGCGTATCGACGACGAGACGATGATCTCGATTTCCGCCTAGAGCCGGTCCCTGCTGCCGAAAATGGCGCTGCCCACGCGCACATGCGTCGCCCCGCAGGCGATCGCGGTTTCGTAGTCGCCGCTCATGCCCATGGAAAGCTTCGCAAGCCCGTTACGCCGCGCGATCTTTTCCAGCAGCGCGAAATGCAGCGCCGGTTCTTCCTCGACCGGCGGAATGCACATCAGCCCGTCGATCTCGAGCTGCCATTCGCCCCGGCACGACGCGATGAAATCGTCGACCTCGGCAGGCCGCAGCCCGGCCTTCTGGTCTTCCTCGCCCGTATTCACCTGAACGAAAAGCCGGGGAAGCGACGCCCCCTTGTCGCGCTCGTTGACGAGCACCCGGGCAAGCTTTTCCCGGTCGAGCGTGTGCATGACGTCGAAAAGCGCCAGCGCATCCTTCACCTTGTTGGTCTGGAGCGGTCCGATGAGATGCAGCTCGACATCGGGAAAGCGCGTTTTGAGATCGGGCCATTTGCCCTGCGCTTCCTGAACCCGGTTCTCGCCGAAAACACGCTGCCCCGCGTCGAGGACGGGCAATATGGCTTGCGCATCGAACGTCTTGGAAACGGCGATCAGCGTCACCGACGACGGATCGCGCCCGGCCTCGCCGGCCGCCGCGGCGATTTTCCGCCGCACGCCGGCAAGCCGCGTCACCGCCGTTTCCTCTTTATGTTCCGCCTCGTTCCGTGTCATCTAGAGCCTCTCAATCGGGAGGTCGAAGCTAGTGCCGCAAGGCCCTGAAAACAAGGCATCGCCGCTCGCCCGCGCAGCGCGGCGCCTGAACGCGGACGGCGCGCCGGCGCTGATCGGCATGACCGATCCGGTCCGCCTGCCCGATCCGGAACGGGCGCTCGCCGCCCTGCCCCCGGGCAATATCCTGATCTGGCGCGCTTACGGCCAGCGCCTCGGCCGCGACGAGATACGCCATGTCGCGAGACTTGCCGAAAACCGCAATTGCCTTCTGTTGCTGGCAGGCCAGCCGCGCCTTGCCATTCACGCGCATGGCATGCACCTGCCCGAATACGCGCTAATCGATCCGTTGACGGATGGATACCTGATGGATCCGCAAGAACGAGGGCCCGGCTTCATCGTCACGGCGGCCGCCCATTCCCGATCCGCGATCCGCCGCGCGGCCCAGCGGGGCGTCGATGCCGTTTTGCTGTCGCCGGTCTTTCCCACGCAAAGCCATCCCGGCGCCGCGCATCTCGGCACGGTGCGCCTGGCCTCGCTCGCCCGACACGCCGCAGCCCTCGGCCTCGCCTCCTACGCCCTGGGCGGCGTATCGTCCCCCGCGGATATACGCCGCCTGAAAGGAACGGGCGTCACCGGCATCGCCGGGATCGGCTTTCTGCTCGACAAGTGAGCGTCAGGCATACTCTTCGGGAATATAACCGAAGCGCTTCATCTGGGTGCGATGATCGGAAATGATCCGGCGAACCTGGTCCTCGGTCAGCTCCTCGCGCCATTGGCCTGTCTGACCCTTTCGGAAAAATGCCTTGGCATGTTTCGGGCGCTCGACGAAACCTTCCTCTTCCTCAAGCCTCTTCAGCTTGTCGAATGAGGAGTTTGCAATCGCGCGGTCCAACCGCTCTTGCGGCGGATTCAGCCCGAGAAAATTCGCCACTTTCCCGAAAGCTTCATTTGGTTTTTCCACCATGTCTTCATAACGCAACACGAGAAGTTGTGGGCTGGCGTGTTTGGTCCAGCTTTCGACGTTGGCCGACCATGTATTGTATCGCTCGGGAACATGGTGATCGGTTTTTGCGACACCGCCATCGGCGCTATTCATGATCTCTATCGTTTCATCGATCGGACGATCGAAATGGTCCCGTGCGGAGAGAACGACGTCCAGCGGATTACGAACCATATAGATGGCGCCTGCGGTGACATTCAGATTGATAAGAGGGAGACCGAGCCAGTCCCCCATATAGTTATGCGTTTTGACAAAAACGGAGTCGGGGCTCGCGAATGTGAAATCAGCCTGAACCGCACTGCGTACCCTCATGACATCCTCAAGAGTAACCTGATCCCAAGGCTTCTGGAGGCGGCGGCGATAATGCGTCGACGTAACTTCACTGATGCAAAAACGCGTCAACTCGTCGAGGCTGACAGGTTCGTCCGTATTCATGAGCAAGTTGTGGAGAAAGGTCCGCATCCAGGTGTTCCCGGACTTGGGATAGGACGCAAGCCAGATCAGACCAGCCATTTATCGACCCTTCCGTTTCTTGTGAGGCGTACGAATTCCGATGACTCAGAGATATTCTTTCGGAATATAGCCGAAGCGCTCCATCTGTTCACGATGGTCGGAAATAATGCGGCGGACCTGATCTTCCGTCAGCTTTTCACGCCATTGCTCCGCTTTGCCTTCACGGAAGAAGCTTTGGGCTTTATCGGGCTTTTCTCGAAACCCGCCTTTTTCTTCCTGTGCCTTGAGGGCCTTGAAGGAAGAAAACCGGATTGCACGTTCGAGCCGTTCCGATGGCGGTTTCAGGCCCAGAAAACTGGCAACCTGCTTGAAGTGTTTGCGCGGCTTGGCGAGCAGATCTTCATACCGTACGACGAGAAGTTGCGGGTTGGGTTGCTGCGTCCAACTCTGCACATGAAGCGACCAGGAAGACAGATATTCAAAGACGTGCTTTTCATTGCCGCCCGTCGTCATCTCTTTGTCGTCGAGCATCTCGATCGCTTCTTCGATCGAGATCGCATAGTGGTTGGTAAGGGACAACACCACATCGAGCGGATTCCGCAGGATGTAAATTCCACCCGCCGTCACTTCCATATTGTGGATTGGCCGGCCGAAGGACTCTCCGAGAAAGTTGTGCGTTTTCACAAAAACAGAGTCGGGGAACGCTGTTGTGAAGTCCTGGTGAACGATGGGTCGAACGTCCGCTAGTTCTTCCGGCGTCAACTCGTCGACGGCTTTGCCCGCTCGAGGCGCATACCACTGCGCGTCGGACTCTCCGAGGCAGAAATCCGACATGCTGTTGATGTCGACGGGAGTGGCTCCGCCACGCAACAGATTGTGCAGGAAGCTCCGCATCCAGGTGTTACCGGATTTCGGATAGGACGCGAGCCAGATCAACGCACCCATCGGTGATGTTCCTTGGCTGACAACGGCGTTGTGCCTGTTTGCCACCGACAGACACGAAGCCCGAATTCAAAAAAAGAGAGCGGGCCGAAACCCGCTCTCCGTAATTCTCGATGTCTCGTTCGGATTAGAACGAAACGGCAAGCACCAGACCGCCCGACGTGGAGTCGTAGGTCGGCGCACCAGCAGCAGACTTGTCGCTGGTGAACTGGACGTCGAGACCGAGGTCCACACCGGAGCCGAGCGAGTAGCCGCCACCGACCTGCCAGGCCTGAGTTTCGGCACCATTGCTGCCGAACGCCGAGGTAGCGGAAGAGTCGTCCTGGCTTTCGATGTAAGCAACACCGACAGTCCACGGACCCGTGCCGTAGGACACACCGACCGTCCAGGTCTGGATTTCCGAACCCGCGTCGGACAGCGAAGCGGACGGCGTGAAGGCACCGTAGTTGGTCGGGCCGGCAATGTCCTCGTTCTGATACCAGGCACCACCGAGCGTGAAGCCCATGTAGCCGAGGCTCGCGCCGAAGCCGTATTCCTTCGGATCGGCATTCGTGGCGTTGCCGTCACCATCGACGTAGAAACCGTCGACGCCGACATCCAGACCGCCAATCGTGCCGGCATAGTTGGCGGCAATTTCGAACACGTCGGTGACCGGACCAACGCCGGCGCCACCGGTCAGCGCCGGCAGCACACCCCGGCCGCTGGCACGCGGGCCAGTGGTGCTCTGCGTCACGTCGGGCGTGTAGGACGCACCGAGCTGGAAGCCAGCGAAACGCGGCGTGAAGTAGGTGACCTTGTTCGCATCCGTCGCCATCAGCGAGAAGGTCGACAGACGGGTCGAAGCAGAACCGCCAGTGCTCGTCACACCATTGTAGATGTTCGGGCTGTCGACACCGTTACCCGGCACGAACCACGGAGAGGTGTAGTGCATCTTGTAGGCCGCACCGTCCACGCCACCGATTTCGAAACGACCGAAGCCGCCTTCGAGATAGGCGAAGAGCTGACGGAACGTCACGCCGGACGGAGAAGCAACATTGTGGATCGTATTCCAGTCGCTGCCGAGCATCAGCTTGGCGTCGACGCCGGCGGTCATGCCGTTGTCCAGCGTACCTTCGGCGATGATGTCGATGTTACGGGCGACGAGCGCGACTTTGGTGTCCTGGTATCCCGTGCCGCCGACGGCGTCATCGGCATCGACAACATAGAAGCCGGTCACGACGGAACCGCTGACCGAAACGGAAAGCGGGTCGCCGGCGAGAGCCGGACCGGCCACCAGGCCGGCAGAGACGAGAGCGGTCGTCCCCAGAAGAATCTTTTTCATGTGTTCCTCGCAGTAGCAGCTAGTGCTGGTCCATTTACGAACCGCCGGGGTTGTCTGAGGCGTGCGGGATAAGGAGTTTCCCCCCAACGCTTGCCCAGGCCGCCCGACCGGATCGCAACATTCGCCGGGCCGACAAGGTGCCCCCCGAGCGCGTATGCTGATTAATCCGTCGATAACCCTCAGGGTCAAGCGCACCGGCCCCTTATGACGATGGAATGTCGATAGATGTTGCCGAAACAGCACAAGCGGCCTCGAGGTGGTTAACGAACCGTTAACGAAGAAGGGCCGTCGCCATGCCCAAACCGCTTGTGCCACAAGGATGTTTTGCGTCGGACGCGCATTTTTCAGCGCGAATCAGTCGCGCCGTTCGCAGCGTCGACCGTCAAGAAAGCGTCATGGCATGTGGTTATTGCGCAACATGTAGGCGGTCTGCCCAGGCAGTCTGCCTCAAATCTCGGCACATGCGCGCTGCATGAGGAGAAGAGAAAACCGGAAGCTCCGTCGCGCATCGAAAAACAGTCCCGGCTGTGGCGCGCGCGTAACGCATCCCGCGGCGCCTCGCACCGCGTCATTTCGCAAACTTAAGCTGCTGCGCGATTGCGGAGAACCGCCATGTCTCGCTATAAAGGCCCGCCCGCAACGGCGAACAGGGCGCTTGCGGGCGCAAGGAACGGGTCCGAGGCCGAAGGCGGCGGACATATAATCACGGCACCGGCCGCACCGACGGCCCGGGGGGCGCAAACAAGAGGCTTGCCGGAACTCATGACCAAGACCGTTGAACGACGCGCGATGCGTAGAAATTCCGCAACGGGCGGAAAACTGCGCCATGTCATCCGCTTTGCAATGGCCGCGGCCTTGCTGCTCACTGTCTCGACCGGCCTGACCGCATGCGGCGTTTTCAGCGGCGGCGAGCGGCAATATCCGGACACCGCGGGCCGCTCCGGGCCCAGCAATCCTGCGCCGGAAGCCGGCGATCGCGAGACGATTTTCGGCGAGGGCGGCCTCAACATCTTCGGCGGCGGCGGAAGCGGCAACGATACCGGCGGCGGCATCGGCGTGAACTCCTATCTCTGGCGCGCCTCGCTCGACACGTTGAGCTTCATGCCGCTGGCCTCTGCCGACCCCTTTGGCGGCGTCATCATCACCGACTGGTACCAGGATCCCAAGGCCCAGGGCGAACGCTTCAAGGTCACCACCTATATTCTCGACAAGCGCCTGCGCGCCGACGGCGTGAAAGTAGCCGTCTTCCGTCAGAAAAAGGACGAGGACGGTGGCTGGGTCGATACGCCCGTCGATCAGGCGACGGCCACCCAAATCGAAAACGCCATTCTGGTCCGCGCCCGCGAACTGCGGATGCGTTCGGTGGAAAACCAGAACAACTGATCCTTTTCCCGCACCGCGCGGCAAGCTATACCTTCCCCGCCCGCCCGGTTCCGCCGGGCGGGCGGTCCGCTTTCTGAGCCCCTTTTCCCCAAAATCCGACCAGCAATCGATTTCCGTCAATGTCCAGCCGCTACAATCCCCGCACCAGCGAACCCAAATGGCAGAAGGCCTGGGCCGAAAAGGCCGCCTTCCGCACCGAAGCCGATAGCGCGGACAAGCCGAAATACTATGTGCTGGAGATGTTCCCCTACCCGTCGGGGCGCATCCATATGGGGCATGTCCGCAACTACACCATGGGCGATGTGATCGCCCGCTATCGCCGGGCCCGCGGCTTCAACGTCCTGCACCCCATGGGCTGGGACGCCTTCGGCATGCCGGCCGAAAACGCCGCCATCGAAAAGGGCGTCCATCCCAAGGAATGGACCTACGCCAATATCGCGGCCATGCGCGAACAGCTGAAGGCGATCGGCCTCGCCATCGACTGGGAGCGCGAGTTCGCGACCTGCGACCCCGAATATTACGGCCGCCAGCAGGCGCTCTTCCTCGACCTGCTCGACGCGGGCCTCGTGACCCGCAAGAAGAGTACGGTGAACTGGGACCCGGTCGACAATACCGTGCTGGCCAACGAGCAGGTGATCGACGGACGCGGCTGGCGTTCCGGCGCGCCTGTCGAACGCCGCGAGCTCGTGCAATGGTTCCTGACCATCACCGATTTTGCCGAAGACCTGCTCGCGGGGCTGGAAACGCTCGATCGCTGGCCCGAAAAAGTCCGGCTGATGCAGAAGAACTGGATCGGCAAATCGGAAGGCGCCCGCGTCTTCTTCCCCATCGAGGGCCTTGCGGACGCGCCGGACGAAGCGCTCGAAATCTTCACCACGCGGCCCGACACGCTTTACGGCGCTTCCTTCTGCGCCGTTTCCCCGCATCACCCGCTGGCGCAGAAACTCGCCGCGGACAATGAAGAGCTGCAAGCCTTCATCCGCGAATGCGACCGGCTGGGCACCTCGGAAGAAGCCATCGAGACGGCCGAGAAGATGGGCTTCGATACCGGGCTCACCGCGCGCCATCCCTTCATCGAGGGACGCACGCTTCCCGTCTATGTCGCCAATTTCGTGCTGATGGAATATGGCACGGGCGCCATCTTCGCCTGCCCCGCGCATGACCAGCGCGACCTCGATTTCGCCCGCAAATACGGCCTGCCGGTCATTCCCGTGGTCGCGCCGAAGGACAAGACCGGCGCCGAGCTGGAAAGCTGGCTTGCCGATTTCGCCGCCAAGGCGGACGAGGCCTTCACCGGCGACGGCGTGGCCGTCAATTCCGACTTCCTGAACGGCCTCGATGTCGCCGCCGCCAAGCACGCGGCCATTGAAAAGCTCGAAGGCCTGAAAATCGGCGAAGGCACGGTGAACTACCGCCTGCGCGACTGGGGCGTCTCCCGCCAGCGCTATTGGGGCTGCCCCATTCCCGTCATCCACTGCGACGAGTGCGGCACCCTGCCCGTCCCGAAGGACCGATTGCCGGTAACGCTGCCCGACGACGTCACCTTCGACGTGCCGGGCAACCCGCTCGACCGTCATCCGACCTGGAAGCATGTCGATTGCCCCGCCTGCGGCAAGCCCGCGCGCCGCGAGACGGACACCTTCGACACCTTCGTCGACAGCTCCTGGTATTTCGCCCGCTTCACCTCTCCGCATGCGGACGGCCCGGTGGACAAGGCCGCGGCGGAACACTGGCTGCCGGTGGACCAGTATATCGGCGGCATCGAGCACGCGATCCTGCATCTTCTCTATTCGCGCTTCTTCACCCGCGCCATGCAGAAGGCCGGACATCTCGACCTTGCCGAGCCCTTCGCCGGCCTCTTCACGCAAGGCATGGTGAACCACGAGACCTATCGCGACGCCGACGGCAAATGGGTCGCGCCCTCCGAGGTCGTCCTCGACAATGTCGACGGCAAGCGGATCGCGAAACACGCCGAAACCGGCGCGCCGGTCTCGATCGGCTCGGTCGAGAAAATGTCGAAGTCGAAGAAGAATACCGTCGACCCCACCGACATCATCGACCAGTACGGCGCCGATACCGCGCGCTGGTTCATGCTGTCCGACAGCCCGCCCGAGCGCGACGTCCAGTGGACGGATGCCGGCGCGGAGGGCGCATGGCGCTTCACCCAGCGCTTCTGGCGCCTGGCCTCGGAAGGCGTCGACGAGCTGTGCCCGGCCGGCAGCCCCATGCCGGACCTCGACGACGAGGCCCTGGCGCTGCACCGCGCGGCCCATCAGGCGCTCGCCTCGATCACTGAGGATATCGAGCATCTGCGCTTCAACCGCGCGGTCGCCCGCATCTACGAACTCGCCAATGCGATTTCGGGCTTCAAGGCGCAGAACGATGCCGGGAAATGGGCAAGGCGCGAAGCGCTGGAGTTCATGGTGCTCTGCACCGCGCCCATGATGCCGCATCTCGCCGAGGAGTGCTGGTCGGCGCTCGGCCACGACGGGCTGATCGTGGAAACGCCCTGGCCGGTTGCCGATCCGGCATTGCTGGTAGATGATCGCGTAACGGTGGCGGTACAGGTGAACGGCAAGCGGCGCGACGAGCTGACCGTGGCACGCGATGCCGCAAAGGAAGACGTGGAGCGCGCCGCGCTCGCACTTGAGAAAGTGGAAAGGGCGATCGATGGAAAGACGGTGCGGAAAGTCATCGTGGTACCGGGCAAGATCGTCAATATCGTCGCCAACTGAATTGCCGGCGCGCAAGCGCGGATTGACAAGGGCGATGCCGTTTCTGGTGCTGCTGCTTCTCGGCCTGGCCCCCGGGCTTGCCGCCTGTGGCTTCAGCCCGCTTTACGCCACGCGCGACGGCGATTTGGGCGCAAGCCTCGCCAATGTAGCGGTCGAAGCGCCCGATACCCGGCTCGGCCGCGATCTGAAATACACGCTGATCGACAATCTGCGCGCCGCCGGTACGCCCGCCGCCACACCCGAATATGTGGTGAAGCTCTCGCCGCGCACCTATGAGGAAGACGTGGCGATCCAGCAGGATGCCTCGGTCACGCGCAAGAACATCGTGCTCCTGGTGAGTTTCACGCTGGCCCGGCTGGACGAGGACAAGCCGCTCTATCGCTCCATCGCCCGCTCGCGGACCTCCTATAACCGCGTGGATTCCGAATTCGCCAATATCGTCGCATCGGAAGACGGCCTGCAGCGCAGCACCGAAATGGTGGCCGAAGACATCAAGCTGCAGCTCGGCATCTATTTCGACGGCCACAAGACGGCGAAACGGGAAACGGCGGAATAGGACGGGATCCTTGAAGATCAGACCGGCAGAAGCAGACCGTTTTGCCGCCGGGCCGGGCGAGGCAATCCGGGCCGTTCTGATCTACGGACCGGATAGCGGATTGATCCGTGAGCGGACGAAGAAGCTCACCGCCTCCGTGGTGGAAGACCTCTCCGACCCTTTCCGCCTCTGCGATCTGACCGACCAGGATCTCCGGCAGGATCCGGCCCGCCTGTCCGACGAGGCCGCCGCGATCTCGATGCTGGGCGGCCGGCGCGTCATCCGGGTGCGCGGCGCCGGCGACAGCCTGACCAAGACGGTCGAGAGTTTTCTGTCCCATCCCGCGGGCGATGCGCTCGTGCTTGTCGAAGCCGGCGAACTGGGACCGCGATCAAGCCTGCGGAAACTTTTCGAAGCGGCGGAAAACGCCGCCGCCCTGCCCTGTTACGCCGACGATGCGCGCGCGCTCGAAACCTTCATCCGGGATACGCTTTCGCGCGAGGGGCTGCGGCCGGAACCCGCCGCCCTCGACTATCTGATGAGCCATCTGGGGGCG
Organism: Parvibaculum indicum; assembly: GCF_011762095.1. GTDB lineage: Bacteria > Pseudomonadota > Alphaproteobacteria > Parvibaculales > Parvibaculaceae > Parvibaculum > Parvibaculum indicum. The sequence goes on from NZ_JAASQO010000020.1 coordinate 45,739, forward strand.
GACCGGGGCATCACGCGCAACGAACTGGAGAAACTCGTCCTCTATATGAGCGGCGGATCCGACGTGACGCTGGAAGAAGCGCGCGCCTGTATCGGCGACAACGCCGCTTCGAGCCTCGACGATCTGGTCGACGCCGCGACTTCGGGCGATATCGGCGCACTGGACACGGCGCTGGCGCGCGCCCGTGCGGCGGATGTCAATTCGGTTGCCATATTGAACGCCCTCACTCGCCACCTGCAGCAGCTTCACCTGGCGCTGGCGCGGGTGGAAAAAGGCGGCGACCGGTCCGCGGCGCTCAAATCCATGCGCCCGCCGGTCCATTTCAGCCGTCAGGGAACCGTTCAGCGCCAGCTTCAGCTCTGGTCGCGCAAACGGCTCGACCGCGCCCTGGAACTGGCGCTGGATGCGGAAAATCTGTGCAAGACGACCGGCCAACCCGACGTTTCGGTCTGCGGCCAGACCCTGCTGCGCATCGCACAGGGCGCCCGCGCGGGCAGGCGCTGACCGGCAAAAGACCGGCGCGGCGCCCTCTCAACCCATGGGCTGGGGCTTGTGCCCGGCCAGCCGCCGGCAAACCTCGTCGAGCTGCTCCAGCGTCTTGTAGGAAATCTTCACGTCGCCGCCCTTGTCGCCCTTGTGAATGATCTCCACCGCCAGTCCGAGATGTTCGGAGACGCTGCGCTCGAGCGCCGCCGTATCGGCGTCCTTCTGCACTCGGGCCGACGAGCCGGACGACTTGCCGCTTTTCGCGGTATCCGGCTTGCGCGTCAGGTTTTCCGCCTCGCGCACGCTCAGCCCCTTGCTCACGATTTCCTGCGCAAGTCTCGGCGCATCCGCCTGGCCGATCAGCGTGCGGGCATGCCCGGCGGTGAGCTTGCCTTCCTCCACCAGCCCGAGAACGGGCTTGGGCAGCGAAAGAAGGCGCAGCGTATTGGCGACATGGCTGCGGCTCTTGCCGATCAGCTTGGACAGCGTGTCCTGCGTATAGTCGAACTCCGCCATCAGCCGCTCATAGCCCGCCGCTTCTTCCACCGCGTTGAGGTCGGCGCGCTGCACGTTCTCGATGATCGCGATTTCGAGGGACTCGGCATCCGTCAGTTCCTTGACGATGACCGGCACCTGATGAAGCTGCGCGCGCTGCGCGGCACGCCAGCGGCGTTCGCCCGCCACGATCTCGAAGGCGTCGGATTGCCCGGACAGCGTCCGCACCACGATGGGCTGCAATATGCCCTTCTCGCGGATCGAGTTCGAAAGATCGGCCAGATCTTCCTCGCGGAAACGATGACGCGGCTGATACGGGTTGGCGCGCAGCGCGGTGATCGGCACTTCGCGAATGCCGGTCGGCTTCGGCGCCTCGGCATCGCCCAGCGCATAAGCGGTATCGTCGCCGATCAGGGCGGCCAGACCGCGTCCAAGCCTGCTCGGTGCTTCTTCAGCCATCTCGTCTTCCCTCTCCAATGCCGCCGCGAGTCTTCCTTGCGCGGGGCCCGATGCCATATGCGGTATGGCCGGAACGATTGACCATAAACCGCGGAATATCGCGCCGGATTATGGTCCGAAAACATGCATCACTACCCGGTATGACCGGATTCGAAAGCCGGATCAGAGACTTGTAGTGTTTTGTTAAGAGTCTTCAGATCCGACTTTAAAATTCCTCGCGGACCTGTTGTCCGCACACGGAGATTCGGCTATGCCGCCGCATTCTTCCGCAAAATTCGCTCACGCTGGATCATCTCCGCGGCAAGCTTCATATAGGCCTTGCTGCCCGCGCAGCGATGGTCGTACACCAGCGCCGGCTTGCCATAGGAAGGCGCTTCGGAAATCCGGACATTGCGCGGAATCACCGTGCGGTAGACCTTCTCGCCGAGATAGCTGCGGACATCCGCCTGCACCTGCTCCGACAGCTTGTTGCGCTGGTCGAACATGGTCAGGATGACGCCCTGGATTTCGAGCCGGGGATTGAGGCTGGTCTTCACCCGCTCCACCGTCCGCAACAACTGGCTGAGCCCTTCCAGCGCGAAGAACTCGCATTGCAGCGGCACCAGCACCGCGTCGGCCGCGACCATTGCGTTGATGGTGAGCAGGTTCAGCGAGGGCGGGCAATCCACCAATATATAAGAGTAGGGACGCGACGTGCTTTTCATCTCCGCGTCGCTTCCCTCGCGCACCTTTCCGTGGCGCGGCATGCGCAGCAAGGCGTCGCGCAACCGGTGCGAACGGCGCTGCACGGTCGCCAGTTCGAGTTCGGCACCCAGCAGGTCCATGGTCGAGGGAATGATGTCGAGCCCCGGCACCTTGGTCGGCACGATGGAATCTTCCGCAAGCGCCGAGCCGATCAGCAGCTCGTAGGAGGAAACCTTGCGCTCGCCGCGCCCGATACCGAGCCCGGTACTCGCATTGCCCTGCGGATCGAGATCGACTACCAGCACCCGCTCGCCGACCGCGGCGAGCGCGGTCCCGAGATTGATGGCCGTCGTGGTCTTCCCTACGCCGCCCTTCTGATTGGCGATCACCAGCACCCGGGGACGGTCCGTGGACGGAACAACCGCGCGGTCCGACCCGGTATGGCTCATCAGCGTCGGCGCATCTTCATGGGCCACAGGCTTGTCGTCATCGCCTGACTGCTCGGACGGCATATTGTGGGTGGAGCTGTCCGCAGACGGAATATCTTCCATCCGATCTTCATCGATCTGCACCATGGAGGCCTCTTAGCTGCAGCACCGAGCCGCTGGGGTCCGACAGGCTGGGTATGACGGTTTTTTCAAATATCCAACCTTTACGCGCCGAGGTCAATTCGTCTTCGAGGCCCTGCCCCTTCAAAAACAGCCCCATCGTCTCCGGCCCGAAAAGCAGGTGCGCCCACTCTATAATACGGTCCAGCGGCGCCAGCGCCCTGGCCGACACAACCTCGGGGGTCAGCTCGGTCTCCCGGGCAAAGGCTTCTATCCGCTGCGTATGGACTTCCGCTGGTGCGCCGGTCGCCCGGATGACCTCGCGCATGAAAATGCCTTTGCGCTGGTCGCTTTCCACCAGATGCATCTCGAATCCCGGGCGGTCCCGCAGAAGAATGGCCACCACCAGCCCCGGAAACCCGCCCCCGCTGCCCAGATCGACCCAGCAACGCGCGGTTTCCGGTGCGAGATCGGCAAGCTGGGCGGAATCCAGCATATGCCGCTGCCAAAGGCTATCCAGCGTGGATTTGGCCACCAGATTGATGGAGCGCTGCCACTTGATCAGCAAGGACTCGTATTGCGCGAGTCGCTCCATTGTTTCACGTGAAACATGGGTCGTGGCCGAAAAGGATTCCGCATCAACGACTTGTACCAGATTTTGGGGCATACCCGATCATACCCCTCAAGCGCTGCGCGATTGTGTGTTTTGTTTCACGTGAATCATCACACTGGTCAGCGCCGCGGGCGTCATGCCGTCGATCCGGGCCGCCTGCCCCAGCGTGGCGGGACGCGCGGAGGCCAGCTTGACCTTGGCCTCATTGGACAGGCCATGAATGGCATCATAGTCGAGGTCGAGCGGAAGGCTCATGCCTTCATCCTTCCGGAAGGCGCGAATATCCGCCTCCTGCCGCTCCAAATACCCTGCATATTGTGCTTCGATCTCAACCTGCTCCGAAATATGGGATTCCAGGGAGCCTAGCTCCGACCAGACACCCATCAGCCGCGCCATGTCGATATCCGGATAGGCGAGCAGGTCGAACACGTCCCGCACCACGCCGTCCTGGTTGATCCTGAAGCCGCGCTTGTTCAGCTCATTGGGCGACAGACGAAGCGAGCGGCACAGCGTCCCCGCCTCCTCCAGCGCCACAGCCTTCTCCCGGAACCGTCGCGCCCGCGCATCGCCCACGACGCCGCAGCCGATCCCGAGCGGCGTCAGGCGCTGGTCGGCATTGTCGGCGCGAAGCGTCAGACGGTATTCGGCCCGGGAAGTGAACATCCGATAGGGTTCCGACACGCCCCGCGTGATGAGATCGTCCACCAGCACGCCCATATAGCCCTGGGCCCGGTCGAGGATCAGCGGATCGTCCCCCTTCTCCGCCAGCGCGGCATTGAGCCCGGCGATCAGCCCCTGCGCGCCCGCCTCTTCATAACCCGTCGTCCCGTTGATCTGCCCGGCCAGATAGAGCCCCGGCAGTTTCTTTGTCTCCAGCGTCGCCTGCAGCTCGCGCGGATCGATATAATCGTATTCGATGGCATAGCCCGCCCGCCGCATCGTGGCGTTCTCCAGGCCCGGAATGGTCTTCAGAAAAGCGAGCTGGACCTCTTCCGGCAGCGCGGTGGAAATCCCGTTGGGATAAACCGTGTCATCGTCGAGCCCTTCCGGCTCCAGGAAGATCTGATGGCTGTCGCGCTCGCGGAAGCGCACCACCTTGTCCTCGATGGACGGGCAATAGCGCGGCCCCACCCCCTCGATCTGCCCGGAATAGACCGGCGACTGATGCAGGTTCTCCTCGATGATCCGGTGCCCCGCCTCGGTCGTCCGCGTGATCCCGCATTCGATCTGCGGCGTCGTGATCGCGTCCGTCAGAAAAGAAAAGGCGACCGGCGGCTCGTCTCCGGGCTGCATCTCCACCGCCCCCCAGTCGATCGTGCCGCCATCGAGGCGCGGCGGGGTTCCCGTCTTGAGGCGCCCTAGCCGGAATCCGAGCCCGTATAGCCGTTCCGAAAGCCCTAGTGCCGGCGCTTCGCCGACCCGGCCCGCGGGAATCCGCTTTTCGCCGAGATGGATCATGCCGCGCAAGAAAGTGCCCGTGGTCAGCACCACGCGCCCGGCCCCGAATTCGCGCCCGTCCTCGGTCTTCACCCCGGAGACGCGGCCATGCCTGACGAGCAGATCGTCCACCCCGCCCTCGATCACTTCGAGGTTCGGGTGGTTCAGGATCGCGTCCTGCATCGCCTCGCGGTAGAGCTTGCGATCCGCCTGCGCGCGCGGTCCGCGCACCGCCGGTCCTTTCCGCCGGTTCAGCAACCGGAACTGAATGCCCGCCGCATCGGCCACACGGCCCATCAGCCCGTCCAGCGCATCGATCTCCCGCACCAGATGGCCCTTCCCCAGCCCGCCGATTGCCGGGTTGCAGGACATCTCGCCGATTGTCGAAACCTTGTGGGTGATGAGCGCGGTTCGCGCGCCGGCCCGCGCCGCGGCCGAGGCCGCCTCGCAACCGGCATGGCCGCCGCCAATCACGATGACGTCGAAATGATGGGACATGGGCTTTCTGACAGAAATATCCGGCGGAACCGCCGCCGCTCATTGCCCGAGAGATAGACTCAAGATTGTCCGCAGGTCAATGGATGAGGCACGGAGAGCGGAAACCGCCGACTCTGTTTCACGTGAAACATCGCCTCCCGTCACTTCCCGATGCAGAAATCCCGGAAAACGATATCCAGCAGATCCTCGACATCGACCCGACCGGTGATCCGGCCCAGCGCCCGGGCGGCGAGCCGCAAATCCTCGGTGATCAACTCGGTCTCCCGGCCCGCCCTCAGGCCCTCCCCGACCCGCTCCAGCGAGGCCAGGCATTCCTCCAGCCCCTCACGGTGCCGGGCGCGCGTGACAACCGGATTCTCACTCAGCGAAGCGAGCTCAGACACAATCTCGCTCAGCTTCTGTTCTACCTCGCCCAAACCTTCCCCATTCATGACCGAAACCATGATCGCATCGACATTGTCGGGCGCTCCCAGATCGACCTTGTTGAGGAGTTTCAGGTCCCCCTCCCGCGCCAATGCGAAGCTGCCGGTGAGCCCCCCTTTCCCGTCGCAGGCTTCCACCACGATCCGAAGATCCGCCGCCTCGGCCCGCGCCAGCGCCCTGCGGACCCCTTCGGCCTCGATTTCTCCGGCCGCCTCGCGCAGCCCCGCCGTGTCGGCCAGCGTCACCGGCACCCCCCCGAGATCGAAACGCACCTCGACCACATCGCGCGTCGTCCCCGCCTCAGCCGAAACGATCGCCGCTTCCCGCCGTGCCAACCGGTTCAAAAGGCTCGATTTGCCCGCATTCGGCGGCCCCATGATCGCGACCTCCACCCCCTCGCGCAGGCGCTCGCCGCGATGACCGTCCTTCAAATGAATCGCAATATCGGCGCGTAACGCCTCGACCTCGGGCCCCAGCGATTTCAGCAGATCGCCGGGCACTTCCTCGTCCGGGAAATCGATTTCCGCCTCGGCATAGGCCAGAAGCCGCATCAGCCGCGCCCGCCAGTCTTCATAAAGACGGCCCAGCGCACCTTCCATCTGCCTCAGCGCCTGGCGCCGCTGCGCTTCCGTTTCCGCGTCGATGAGGTCGGCGAGCCCTTCCACCTCGGTCAGGTCGAGCTTGCCGTTCTCGAAGGCCCGCCGGGTGAACTCCCCCGGCAGCGCGGCGCGCAATCCGGGGATTCCGGCCAGCGCCTCCAGAACCGAGGCGACCACCGCCCGCCCGCCATGGACATGCAGCTCGGCCACATCCTCGCCGGTGAAACTTTCAGGCCCTGAGAAAAAGAGCACCAGCGCCCTGTCCAGCGGCGCGCCGTCATCGGGACGCCGCAACCGCCGAAGCTCCGCCTTGCGCGCGTCCCCCGGCGCCCGTCCCGTCAGCGCCTGCAGCGTCCCGCCCGCTTCGGGTCCGGACAAACGAATGACCGCAACGCCGGCCCGTCCGGCCGCGCTCGAAAGAGCATAGATCGTGTCCAAGAAATCCGGTCTCCGTCAGAAGGCGAAAATCACTCGCCCTTCTGGTCCTTGTCGTTGTTCGTCTTGTCTTTGGCGTTCTTGCCACCGGACCCCATCGCGCTGCGCGCCATGCCCCAGAGCAGTTCCTGAAACTGCTCCATGGACTGCGCACCCATCGGCATGATGCCTTTCATGATCTGCTCGGGATCGACATAGGTCATATTGCTGGCGAGCTGCTTTTCGAGCTGCGCAAGCAGCCTTTCCTGCATCGGCTGCAAATCCGGCAGCCCCATCAGCGTTCTCGCTTCCTCGGGCGTCATATCGAGGTCGATCTTTACTTTCATGGCTCATCCATCCATCGACGCGGGCGCGGCGAACCCTTACATGCGGGGTACCGTCTTTCGTCGAGTGAACAATCAGGAACGCCCTATGTCACGCAATTTTCTCGCAGAGGAAACGAGCCCCTATCTCCTGCAGCACAAGGACAATCCCGTTCACTGGCGTCCCTGGGGAGAGGACGCGCTCGCCGCCGCGCGCGACGAGGGCAAGCCGATCCTCCTCTCGGTCGGCTACGCGGCCTGCCATTGGTGCCATGTCATGGCGCATGAGAGTTTCGAGGACGAGGACGTGGCCGCTGTGATGAACCGGCTTTTCGTCCCCATCAAGGTCGACCGCGAGGAACGGCCCGACATCGACACTATCTATATGAGTGCGCTCCACATGCTCGGCGAACAGGGCGGCTGGCCGCTTACCATGTTCCTGACGCCGGATGGCGAACCTTTCTGGGGCGGCACCTATTTCCCGAAGGAACCGAAATACGGACGTCCGGGCTTCATCCAGGTGATGGAAGAGGTCGCCCGCCTCTTTCGCGAGGAGCCCGGCAAGATCGAACAGAACCGCGCCGCGCTAGCAAAGTCTCTCGCCGCCCAATCGGCCGACGCAAGACCCGGCGCGCCGACCGCAAAAGTGCCGGACATCGTCGCCGGCAAATTCGCCGAGCTGATGGACCCGGAAGAAGGCGGCCTCAAGGGCGCACCCAAATTCCCTCAGGTCGGGATCTTCTCCCTCCTCTGGCGAGCCCATCTGCGCGGCACCCCTGCCCCTGACGGCCACTCTTTCGAGACCGCAACAACCCGCGTCCTCGATCACATGGCCGAAGGCGGCATCTACGACCATCTGGGCGGCGGCTTCGCCCGCTATGCGGTGGATGAGCGCTGGCTCGTCCCGCATTTCGAAAAGATGCTCTACGACAACGCCCAGCTCATCGACCTCTATGCGAGCGCCTGGCAGGAAACGGGAAAGCCGCTCTACGCCCGCCGCGTCCGCGAAACGGTGGAATGGCTCAAGCGGGAAATGCGCCTCCCCGACGGCGCTTTCGCCGCGTCCCTCGATGCCGACAGCGAGGGGGAGGAAGGCAAGTTCTATGTCTGGAGCGAAACCGAAATCGACGAGGTCCTGGGCGACGATGCCCCCCTCTTCAAGCAGGCCTATGACGTAGCCGCCGGCGGCAATTGGGAAGGCACCAATATCCTGAACCGCCTCCACCATGCCGATACCGGCGTCACGGAGGAGGAAGAAACCGCCCTCTCCCCCCCGAAGCAAAAACTCCTCGCCCGCCGCGCCACCCGTATCCGCCCCGGTTTCGACGACAAGGTACTGGCCGACTGGAACGGGCTGATGATCGCCGCGCTGGCCCGCACCGGCCTTGCCTTCGACGAGCCCGAATGGATCGCGTTGGCCGCGGACGCCTTCCGCTTCGCCGAGGAAAACATGACCCGCGACGGCCGGATCCATCACGCCTGGCGCGACGGCAAGCTGCAGCATCTCGCTATGGCAAGCGACCTCGCCTTCATGGCCGATGCGGCGCTGGCGCTTCACGAGGCGACATTCGACCCCCGCTACCTCGAAGCCGCGCAAACCTTCATTCGGCAACTGGATTCCCATTATGCGGATACCGCGAATGGCGGATATTTCTTCACCGCCGACGACGCCCCGGGTCTCATCGTCCGTACACGGACCGTCTATGACGACGCCACGCCCTCGGCGAACGGCATTCTGCCGGGCGTACTCACCCGCCTCGCTTTTCTCACGGGCGACAATGCGTATCTCGAAAAGGCGGACGGCCTCATCCGCGCCTTTGCGGGCGAGCTTCAGCGCAACATCTTTCCGATGGGCAGCTATATCGCGAGTTTCGAGACCCGCCTTCACCCCATCCAGATCGTACTGGCGGGCGAGGCCGACGGGATCGAACCCCTGCGCCGCGCCGTCTACGCCCTTGCCCTGCCCAACCGCATCGTCACCCATCTGCCGCCGGACGCCAGCTTGCCGCAGAGTCATCCTGCCTCCGGCAAGGGAATGGTCGGCGGCAAACCCACGGCCTATGTCTGCGTCGGCGAAACCTGCTCATTACCGGTGACGAACCCCGACGCTCTGATCGACAACCTGCGCAGCACTCGCCAATCGGGCCTCGATTCAACGAACGCAGAGAGCTAGAGTCCCGCGCAGGAAACCCCACCTCCCTATCCAGGCAATCCAAGGAGATCAGCAAGTGAGCGGCGAAACCATCGAGATCAAGACAGATGACGGCTCATTCAGCGGCTATCTCGCCAAGCCCGCCTCCGGCACCGGCCCGGGCATCGTCGTCCTTCAGGAAATCTTCGGCGTCAATCAGGTGATGCGCGACATTTGCGACTGGCTCGCCTCGGAAGGCTATGTCGCCCTCTCGCCGGATCTCTTCTGGCGCATCGAACCGGGCGTCGACATCACCGACAAGACAGATGCGGAATGGCAGAAGGCCTTCGATCTGATGGGCAAGTTCGATCCGGACCAGGGCACCAGGGACATTCAGGCGACGATCGACACGCTGCGCCCGATGACCGGCGGCAAGGTCGGCGCGGTGGGCTACTGCCTTGGCGGCCTGCTTGCCTATCTCACCGCCTGCCATACGACGAGCGATGCCTCGGTCGGTTATTACGGCGTCAACATCGCCAACCGTCTGGACGAGGCCAAGGGCATCAGGGCCCCGCTCATGCTGCATGTCGCCGGCAAGGACGAATTCGTGCCGCCGGAAGCGCAGGAAGCGATGGTCGAAGGATTGCGCGACAATGCGCTGGTGACGATCCACCGCTATCCGGACAACGACCACGCCTTCGCGCGTGTGGGCGGCGCGCATTACGACAAGAAGAATGCCGACGAGGCGAACAGCCGGACGCTCGACTTCTTCCGCCGTCATCTCGGCTAAACCGATAGGAAGGCGGCGATGGTCCCGATCGATCTTTATCTCGGCTTCATCGCCGCCACATTCATTCTCTGCATCATCCCCGGACCGGTGGTGACATGGCTTGTCGCGACCGGCATCCGCTTCGGCCCGCGCGCCTCTCTCACCGGACTGGCAGGCACCACCGGCGCGCTCTCGCTTCATATGGTGCTGACCGTGCTGGGCCTTGCGCCTCTCCTGGCCGCGCTGGGGCCCTGGACGGTAGCTCTGAAGCTCGTCGGCGCGGCCTATCTCATCTGGCTCGGGATCCAGAGCTGGCGCGCACCCTATGATCCGATGGATGAAGACACAGAACCGTCATCGCGACCGACGATCGACCTGCTGCTGCGTCGCGGTTTCCTCATCTCCGTCACCAATCCCAAGACGCTCGCTTTCTACGCCGCCTTCTTTCCGCAATTCGTGAGTCCGGCAGCACCCGCCACGCCGCAGCTCATCATTCTCGCCGTGACATTCATCGCCGTCAGCACCATCTCGGATGGAGCCTATGCCGTCGGCGCCGGCGCACTCGCCCCCTGGCTGAAATCGCGCCGCGCCCAGACGATCCGCAACAAGGTTTCAGGCGCCGTGCTTGCGCTCGCAGGCCTCGGCCTCGCGTTCAGCCGCCGCTGACGCCTCTATGACAACTGGATTCCCGAACTCGCACCAACAGGAACGGTCCCATGAAAATCAAAGCCATCCGCATCGAAAAACAGGGCGGCCCGGAGGTTATGACCCTAGAAGAGATCGACTTGCCCGAGCCCGGCGCCGGTCAGATCACCATCCGCCATGGCGCCATCGGCCTCAACTATATCGACACCTATCACCGCTCCGGCCTCTACCCGCTGAAACTTCCCTCCGGTATCGGGCTCGAGGCGGCCGGCACGGTGGAGGCGGTTGGCCCCGGTGTCGATAACATCCAGACCGGCGACCGTGTCGCCTATGGCATGGGCCCCGTCGGCGCCTATGCGGAGGCTGCCAATGTACCGGCCATGACAGTGGTGAAGCTCACCGACAACATTGCCGACGAAGCCGGCGCCGCCATGATGCTGAAGGGCATCACCGCGCATTACCTGCTTCATTCCACCTATCCGGTGCAGCGAGGCGACACGATCCTGTTCCATGCCGCGGCGGGCGGCGTCGGTCTCATCGTCGGCCAATGGGCAAAACATCTGGGCGCGACGGTCATCGGCACGGTCGGCTCGGAAGCAAAGGCCGAGCTTGCCCGCGCTCATTGCTATGATCACGTCATCAACTATTCCGAAGAAAACGTCGCCGAGCGCGTGAAGGAGATCACCGCCGGCAAGATGCTGCCCGTCGTCTATGACGGCGTTGGCAAAGACACTTTCGAAACCTCGCTGGACTGCCTTGCCCCGCGCGGCCTGCTCGCTTCGTTCGGCAATGCATCCGGCCCGGTGGAGAATTTCGACCTCGGTCTTTTGAACGCCAAGGGCTCGCTCTTTGTCACGCGGCCTTCCATGATGCACTACCTGCTCACGCCCGAAGAAATCGCCTGGCGCACGGGCGATCTCGTCGACATCGTGTCGAAGGGTATCGTGAAGATCGAGGTAAATCAGAAATACGATCTTGCCGACGCCGTGCAGGCCCACAGGGATCTGGAAAGCAGAAAGACGACGGGTTCTACGGTACTCATTCCTTGAATTGTTACGAGAAACGAAACATGCGGTATCTGTCAGACTATGATCTAGATTGTCTCGAAGAGGTCTATGATGACATCCGCTGCTTGGCCAACCAGCACTTACCGCACCGCAAAAAATCTAGCTTTTCTATCCTGCATGCCCCGCCCATTCATAAAGGTATACCATGTTTAATTATCGGTGATTGCCCTGCAAAAGACGAAATGTATGACCATGAGGAATACTATTGGCCTAAAAAAAATCAGCTTGTGACTGAGAACAATATTTACTCCCTAGTAGCAACGTCTTTCTTTATACGTGCTGGCCGATACAACTCACTCGTTCACGCGCAGAGCTCAGATACCAGTTTCTTTAGAGAAGAATACGGAAGTAAACGTGTTGGAAGAAAAACACTTAACACCCTATCTTTAGAGTATTTGTTTAAACTTATAGAAATATTTGAGCCGAAAAGTATCGTAGCAGTTGGCGCAAAGGCTATGCGAAGACTTGGTTACGATGACAACCCAAGTGCAAATTTTGGTAAGCCATTCTCCGCATATGGCCGTCCTGCAGTTGGAGTAGTGCACTTCTCAACGCCATCTCAATTTCGCCAACCCGGTATCTCTAGTTCTATCAGAGGAATTCAGGAAGTCGTTCCAGAAGTCTAGTGGATTGATTGGAACGAAAGAGTCCGGTTTGGGATTCCCTTTCGAGCGGTTGCGTGCGAGTCTTGAAGGATGCGCAGTGGCATCTCCTTC
>NZ_JAASQO010000021.1 GCF_011762095.1 Parvibaculum indicum
TAGCCTCCATGGAGAAACTCCTTCCCGCCAATCAACGGGAAGCAAAATCAATCATCACCTCAAAATGCGAAAGGTGGGGCTACAACACCGCTTACACATTTTTGACACGGCGGAGAGGCGAGAAGGGACCGTTACCGGAATATATTGCACCGCACACTGATTATGTGCAACGCAACATAAACTACTGTCGAATCGAATCTGTCTTATGAGGTAAATGGACGCCCCCGACAGGCCAGCAGGCGAGCGGTTGGAAAAATTTCAGGAAGAGGCTGTCCGTTCGCGCCCGGCAGAGGTAGCGTCAGCCTCCTCGCCGGCTTCCCCGGCCGGCTCGCCGCGTCCGGCGACCGTATAGCCGGTCGCTTTCGCTTCGATCGCGCTCAACACGTCCAGCGCCGTTCGAAGGTCCGATTTCGACAATCCGCCCGCCAGCCATTTGCCCGCCGGCGTCTCGCGGTCCCGCATCGCGCGGTAGGCGGCATAGCCACGCGGGGCGATGCGCACCAGCCGCGAACGCTTATGGGCGGGATTGTCGATATACTCCACCATCCCCTCTTTCAGCAGCCGGTTGACGAGCTTCTGGATGAACTGCCGGGAAACCGATCTGAGGCTCGCGAGCTGCGGCACGGTCCGCGGCCCCATCTCGATGAGATTGCGCAGCAACGCCCGGTGCGGCGCGCTGGCATCGGCCTCGCCATGAATACGCGCAGCCATCGCTCCCAGTTCGAAATGGAGCCGGTTCACCGTATCGATGAGTTCGAGAAGGGTCTGGAGCTTCTTGCCCTGCTGGCCCGGAATAAGGGTCAGCGAACCGGGGACGGCACCTGTCGGTGCGTCCTCGGATCCTTTCGGGGACGCACCTTCGGCACTCTCCGGCTGTTCCCTTTCCGAATACTGACGCTTCTTCCCCATCGGACCCTCGAGAATGCATGCAAAAATGCGTGAGAAAGCATATGCGGATATCCGCATCCTAGGGTCGGCTGTCGGCGTGTCAAACGACGTTCCGACGAAAGCTGTCGAAACGGGGTCGTCAGATTTCCTGGGGATCGCCCGGCTCGGCGGCCTCGCATTCGCGCCCGCTGACACGCCAGCGCGCCACGATCTGTTCCAGCCCCTGGCGGTCGAGATTGGGCGCACTCCACGATTGCGAGAAAGCCGCGTTCACGTTGCGCGGCAGCGTGTCGGCCGCGAGATCGTGGAAGCGGATACGCATCGGCATGGCGACGCCCTGCCCGAGGATGATCGCTTCGCGGTCGCCGAGCAGCGGCAGGAAATCGAGAAGGTCGAGCGCGCCGTCATGCGTATTGGCCCGCATCACCTGCTGGTCGCGCTCGGTGGAAAGCCGCATGGCGACCGCCGTGGAACATTGCGACAGGATGGTCGGGTCGAGTTCGGAGGGCCTCTGGCTGACCAGCGCGAGCGACAAGCCGTATTTGCGGCCTTCCTTGGCAATACGCGACAGCGCCTGGCGCGTCGGCATGAACTTGTCGCCGCCATGAGCCGGTGCGTATCGATGCGCCTCTTCGCAGACCAGAAGCATGGGAAGCCCTCCCTTGCTCCAGACCGCGAGATCGAAGGCGATACGCGAAATCACAGACACCACGACATCGAGAATTTCCGGCGGCACGGTCGAAAGGTCGATGACGGTGATCGGCTTGCCATCGCTCGGTATACGGAAGAGTTTGCCAAGAACGTCGGCCATATTGTCCTGAACGGTCAGGCTGCCGAACATGAAACTGTAGCGCTGGTCGCTGACCATCGTTTCGATGCGGCTTTTGAGCCGGCGGTAGGGCACCGTCGTGCGCGTGCGTTCGAGCTTGCCGAGCTGATCGTCGATATAGAACAGCACGTCGGACAGACGGAAAGGCGTCGGCGTTTCGACGGTGATGCCTCCCGTCTCGCCGACGCGGCGCGCAATGGCGGCGCGGCCCGACGAGGCGTCGTGGAAACGCCGCTTCGCATAGAGAACCGCGTCGCTCAGAATTTCCACTTCGGCGTCGTAATGGCCGTCATGGCTGACCAGCGCCGCCGTCAGCTCCTGAAAGTTCAGGAGCCAGAACGGCAGGTTGAGATTGCGGGCATTGATGAGTTCGGCCTGGTCACCGAAAGCGCTGGGATACTCGTTGTGAATATCGAGGACCACTACATGCGCATATTCGTGACCGGCAAGCACACGCTGCAGGATACTCGTCAGCGCGCACGACTTGCCGCAGCCCGTCGTCCCGACAACGATGAAATGCTTGGCCAGAAGGTCGTCGAGCAGAAGTCTCGCAGGCACATTGGCATCCTGAAACAGGCTGCCGACTTCCACCGTCGCCTTGCCCGGCTGGTTGTAGACGCGCGTCAGGTCGTGCCGGTCGGCGAGCAGAACGGGATCGCCAAGCGTTGGAAGACTGGACACACCGCGTTGAAACCTGAGCCTTCCGTCCTTGCTGTCGACAACCACTTCGCCGGCCAGGTTGATCTCGACCAGACCCATATCGACCTGATCGTCCCCATCCGAAGGCGCGGGCGCGCTGACCGCCGAGACGATCCCGACGACCTGATGTTCGCGCGTCGGCACCTTGACCAGCTGACCGATTTCGATGCGCCGGCGAAAACCGCCTTTGTCGCCCGGCAGCTTTTCCATCACGGCCACGGCCTGCGCGCCCGACACCGAAACGATATGCGCGATCCGCACCGGCGGCGAGGCGGGCTTTCCCCGCCGCTCCGAACCGTCGCCGCCGGCTTTCATGCCAGAACCGTCAGAGGTGCCTGACGAGGTGCTGTAATGCCCTTTGTCACGCTTCACCGCCTTTTTCACCTTGGAACGCTGCCATATTGGTCGCAGGCAGCGTGAATACGACTGTGGTGCCCTGCCCGGGCTCGCTGGAAATATGGAATTCGCCGCCATGCAGCCGCGTCAGCGCCGCGGCGATCGGAAGTCCCAGGCCGGTGCCTTCCTGACTGCGGGAAAAAGCCGACTCGACCTGACCGAACGGCGTCATCGCCCTGGCGACCTGCGTCTCGTTCATGCCGATACCGCTGTCGGCGACGGCAAAGCTGACGCTGTTGTTCCGGTTGCCCGCCACCACCAGCACGATCCGGCCGCCCGCGGGCGTGAACTTGTGGGCATTGGACAGGAGATTGATGAGGACCTGCTTCACCCGCCGCTCGTCGAGCATCAGCGGGGGCAGGTCCGGCGTTACCTTGACCTCGAGCGCCTGGCTCTTCTCGCCGATCCGCGGACGCACCATGGAGACGCAGGATTCCACGATCTCCGCCGGATCGTGCCGGCCGAGATCGAGTTTGAAATTCCCGCTCTCGATTTTCGAGATGTCGAGAATATCGCCGATAATGTTGAGAAGGTGCCGACCCGCGCCGGAAATATGGGTGGCATATTCGACCACCCGATCCTGCTGGGCGGCGGTGTCCTGCATGTGCTGGATGAATTCGGAAAAACCGATAATGGCATTGAGGGGCGTTCTGAGTTCATGGCTCATATTGGCCAGAAACTCCGATTTCGCGCGGCTGGCGAGGTCGGATTCGAGCTTGGCTGCGCGCAGCGCCTCCTCGGAGCGCCGCCGCGACATCAATTCGCCCATGTTTTCCGTGTACTGAGAGAGAAGCGAACTTTGCCGCCGCTTCCGCCCCATGCGCTCCGCATACATGCGAAAGGCCCCCGAAAGGCTATCAACAGGTCGCCTTGACCTTAGGACGCGCTTCGTTTCGGGGAGGTAAACGGGTCGTTAGGAAAAACGAGAAGTTTAAGGCTAAATCACATACGGGGCCGCGCTGCGAGGCCGCCGGGGCATGGCTCGCAGGCGACGCCCGGTGCCTGCCCGATCCGGCCTGTCCGCCCTAATCCAGGGCGTTTTCGTTCTGCTCGCCGGTCCGGATCCGGATCACCCGCTCCAGCGGCGTGACGAAAATCTTGCCGTCGCCGATCTTGCCCGTATGGGTGACCTTCTCGATCTCGGCCAGCGCCTTGTCCACCATGCCGGAGGGCACGGCGACATCGATCCGCAGCTTGGGCACGTCGGTCACTTCATATTCACGCCCGCGATAGATTTCCGTCTGCCCCCGCTGGCGGCCGAAACCGGCCACCTGCGTCTTGGTGATCCCTTCGATCCCCAGCGCCACCAGCGCATCGCGCAGCTCATCATACTTATGGGGCCGGATAATCGCCGTGATCATGCGCATGGGAAATTCCTGGTCGTATTGAAGGCCATAATGGACGAGCCGCCGGATCGCCTCCGACCGGGAGGGCAGGTCGGACTGCGCCCGTCTCCATTGATCCACCAGATCGTTGAACTCCCTGGAGGCGACGAGCTGGATGCGCTGATCCAGTTTTTCCATGAAACCACTCCGGCGCGGGGCCGACTTCGTCAGAATCCGCCCGCCTGACTCGACTGTCACATGATGAGGCCGGCCCGGCGTGAGTGACCTAACCCCCTGCTATTCTTGACTTTCTAGCATCCGACGGGGGCCCTGTCCAAACTTTGTGAAATCGCACCAAACGCTGATATTGACAAACTTACACATCTTACCCATATAATGCTTGCAACGGACCGGAAGGGAGGTCCGGAAAGGAACAGCAAAGGCCCGCGCCAACCGCATTGAGAGGCCGGCCGATTTGGAGGATGCAATGATGGACGACGAACTGAACTATCGCGGCGCGCATCATCATGGCGAAGCGAAGAAGGGCCCGAAGGGCAAGCCGACCGACATGCACTATCGCGGCACCGACTTCCGCTCCGACAAGCAGCAGCACGCCGAAAGCCCTAAGAAGCGCGACCATGAGGGCCTGCTCTATCGCGGCGTGCAGCAGCACTGACCTTTGGTATCGGACGTGTCCGGGGCGTTACCCGGACGTAACTTGCTCGGATGCCGCCGCCGGCGCAGCATCCCGGCCGCTTCCCCCAGGGAGCACGACCAACAATAAAAAGCCGGACCAGACTCGAAAGGCCACTCCATGCGCCGGCACGCGCGGGAGTGGCTTCTGTTTGTCCGAAGCCGGAAAAGATGAAGCGATTTCAGGGAAAAGTGGTGCCGCTTGGGTGACTCGAACACCCGACCCCATCATTACGAATGATGTGCTCTACCAACTGAGCTAAAGCGGCCCGCATGGCAGGCGTTTCGAAAACGCCGCCGAAAGAGGCCCTCAAATAACGCGGCGCGCGCCCTTTGGCAATATCCCTGCGACAGGGAAACGCGCAAGCCGCGAAGATTTTCCCGCAAAGACGCGGACGCCACCCTAAGGGGCGTCCGGCAAGGCAGGCTTCGCGGTCCCGCCCAGCGCGAAACTCAGAAACCCTCGCACATCCGCCGCGCTTTTTTCCGGCACCTCTTCCATTGGCACATGCCCCGCATCGGGATAGGTGACGATTTGCGCCTGCGGAATACGCTTCTTGAACGCCGCCGCCACGGAAACCGGAATGAGATGGTCCTGCGCGCCCCACATCACCAGCACCGGCACCTCGATCTCCGGCAGCCTTACGGCGAGGCTGTCGTCGTCCGGCTTGAAACCGGCGAACCGAAGGGCCGTCGCCCGGCGATTGCCGTCGTAAAGCGTGAGATCGTAATAGCGGTCCACCATCGCCGGCGTCACCTTGGACGGATCGGCGAAGACGCTCTTCACGCCTTCCTCGACGAGGGCGCGCGGCGTTACCCAGCGCATGACGACGCGCCCGATGGAACTGCTGGCGAGTTGAAAGGCGAGCGGCGCCTTCTCGTCCTCGGAATGCCGGCGCGGAATACCGGCGGAATCGACAAGGATCAGCGCCGAGACCTTATCCGGATGGTCGACCGTATATTGAGCGGCAACCCCGCCGCCCATGGAATTGCCGCCGATAGCGAAACGGTCCATGCCGAGCTTCACCATCACCTCATCGACGAAATCGGCCATCCCCTTGCGGCTGTAATCGTCGCCCGGCACGGCCCCGGTGAGCCCGTGCCCCGGCAGGTCCATGGTCACGATACGGTAGCTGTCGCCCAGTTGCGCCGCCCATGGCTCCCAGGTCTGGAGCGAGGCGTTGGACCCGTGCAACAACAAAAGCACCGGCCCGGCCTCATCGCCCTGCACCCGCACATGCGCATCCGCGCCTCCCGGCAGCTCGATGAACCGCGATGGCGGCTGCGCATATTCGGCAACGAGTTCATCCCTGGGAATGTCGAAGCGGACCGCCGCGATGGCGATGACGACCAGCGCGGCAAGGACCAGCCCTGCGATCCCCCAGACAAAGCGTTTCACCATTTCGTCGAGCCCTCCCGCGCCTCGTCCTCATCCCCATCGGGACCGGGATCGTCGGGCACGGGCGGCACGATGACAAGGTCTTCTTCCGCTTTCGTCCCGTCTTTGGCGGGAGACGCCTTCGCGGGAGTATCGGGTTGCGGGGCGTCGGCTTTTTCCGGCGCGGATTTTCCGGCCGTCTCCGCGCTCGACGCGCCAGGTTGCGCGACCGGCGAGCGAAGCTTTTCCGTCACGTCCCGGGCATCGTCGCCCGGCGCGGAGAAGGGCTCCGGCTCGACCGCTTCGGTGACCACGCTCTCATGCCGGTCTTCCGGCGCGCCTTCCGCGCCGCCCGGCATGCCGGAGGCGGGCAGCCGGATGGACGGCGTCGCCCAGGTCAGCGCATCGAATTCGCCGGTGACGGGATTGATCGGCGACCAGCGCGGCGAGCGATAGGCCTCGCCCACCCATTGCGGATCGTCCGGCGCATGCAGCGCGCGGGCAAGCCAGCCGCGCGACGAGCCGCGATTGCCGAACTCGCCTTCCTCGATCTCCGCCATCAATTCGCAGACCCGGCGCGTCGGCGCCTCTTCCGCGCCGGGACCGGTAAAGGGAGCGAGCGCCTTGCGCGCGGCCTGCCAGTCGCGCGCGCCAATGGCCGCGCGCGCCACCAGGATCCGGCTCTCGGCATGATCGGGCGCCAGCTTCTCCAGTTCATGGGCCCGCGTCAGACGGTCATAGGCGCTCTCGCCCTCCACCATTTCCAGCCAGGCGCCGGCAAGATCGGGATGAGGGTCATGCGCCCAGCCGTCCCGAACGAGCTTCATCGCCTTACGCGTCCGTCCCGTTGCCGCGGCGGCGCGCACGGCAAGCCCCATGGCCGGCGGGAAATAGGGAACGAGTGACAGGGCTTCCGACGCCAGCCGATAGGCCCGGCCGAATGCCTTGCGGCCTGCATCGCCCGGCTGCATACGCGCGGCAACTTCCGCCTCCTGGGCCTGTGCCGTCAGCAGCACGGCGCGGCGCCTTCGGGCGCTCTCCCGGTCGACGAGCTTGGAAGCGAGCTCCGCGTCCAGCACGTCGAGCGCGGCCTTCCAGTTTTCTTCCGCCGCCTCGATCTCGAAAACGGCCTGCGCCGCCCAGGGCGTGTTGGGGCGCAGCTTGAAGGCACGCCTGGCGATCTTGAGCGCCTCATCGCGGTCGCCCGCACGCTTGGCCTGAATGAAAAGACCGCGAAGCCCGAGAAATTCCGTTTCCGGCGTCGCGATCATCTGGCGGAAATATCCCGCCGCGGCATGATCGTCGCCTTCAAGCTGAGCGGCCTGCGCCGACAAGAGTAGCGTCAGCGACGGCGCATCGAGAAGCTCGCGCGCATCCTTGGCAAAGCGTTTCGCATCGCCCGCATCGCCGGCGGCCACCGCCACCATGCCGCGCGAAAGCGCCAGGAAGCCCTTCTTCTGCCGTCGCTCCTGAAAATAGCGCGTCAGTTCCGCCGGGCTGCCCATCGCGCTGACGAAGAGGCGATAGATAAAGAGTGCGAGGAAAGCAACGACGGCGAGCAGCGCGATCCCGACAACGAAGCTCGTGCGGATCTCATAGCCGCGCCAATGCATGACGAGCTGGCCGGGATTGTCGGCGAGCCAGATGCCGATGGCGGACAGCGCCGCGATCACGAGAAATATGTAAAAGGCACGCAGCATGGGGCAACTCAGCCTTTCAGTTCGGCAAGACGCGCCGTGACACGAGCCGTCAGCTCACGGACGAGTTTCTCCGCATCGAGACGCTTCCGCGCATCCGCCATCCAGGGCGCCGCGGCGTCGGCGGCCGCGCCTTTCAGCGTCTCGCCCTGCGCCACCGCGCCGGCGAGGTCGCCTTCCTTCAGCTTTTCTTCCATCCGCGCCACGACGGCTTCCGTGCTGTCGCCGGAAATCTCGCCGGTCCGCCGCACGGTGACGAGCGAGGCGGCATTGGCAAGGAAACGATCCCAGATGCTGCTGTCGCCTTCGCGGCGGGCGGCGTCGAAAATCTTCTCGATCAGCGGCTCGAAACGATCTTTCAGCGCCGCGCGCGTCGGCACGCCGTTCGCCGCCGCCTCGTCGAGCGCCGCCGGCACTTCCTCCTTCGGCAGGAAGGAGGAGACCGTCTCGAGCTCGGTCTCGAACGGGCCCGCCCCTTCAATGGCGCGGGAAAGATTGGCCAACGCCAGCGCAAGCGCGGCACGTTGTGCGGCATCCGGATCGTCAGCCTTCTGCTCCAGCGCGGCGAGGCGCGTTTCCATCCGCTGAAGCTGCGGCTCCAGCTTCTCGATCTGGGCGCCGAGTTTGCCGATCATCGCATCGAGACGCGCCACCTTGTCGTCGAGACCGGCGGAGGGCAGTTGCGCCTGCATTTCGCCAAGCCGGTTCTGCGCGGCGACGGCGGCCTTGTTCGCCTCGGTGATCGTGTCCGCCAGCCCGGCATTGCGTTCTTCGAGCGCGTCGAGACGGGCGGTCAGTTTTTCCACCGCCTCCGTCGAAGCCCCGCCGCCCGCACCCGCGGTTTCGTCGCGCGCGGCCACTTCCTGTTCGAGACCGCCAAGACGCGCATCCAGAGGCTCAAGCGCCTTGCCGATGGCGGCCTGCACATCCGGCTGCCCGCTTTCCACGCTCTCCATCCTGTCGGCAATATCGGCGATGGCCTGCTTGTTCGCATCCACCGCGTCCGCCGTCCCGGAGGTGCCGTCGGGCTCGGCAATGCCGAAATGCCAGGCGATGACGACCACCGCCGCGGCGCCCGCGATCCCGGAAATGAGACCGCTGATGAGGTGGAGATGGCTGGCCGGCGACGCGGCCAGCGGCGGCGGAGATTTCGCATCGTCTCCGCCATTGCCGTTACCGCCGCCCTTGCCGCCCGTTGAAGCGGTTTTCGGCTTGCCTGCTTCCGAGGCAGCGCTCTTTGACCCCGCACTTTCGGAAGAGCCCCCCGCCTTTTCCGTGCCTGCGGCCCCCTTCGGCGCGTCGGCCTTCACTTCCTCCGCCTTGCCGTCCAGCACCTTGGGGCGTTTCCGCTGGGGCTCTGCGCCGGCCCCCTTGCCCTGCCCCTGCGCACCGGGCTTCAGCACCTCCGCATCGGGAGATGCTTTCCCGCTCTCGGCACCGGCATCGCCGTCCGCGGGTTTCTGGGAGCCGGGTTTTTTCGGACCGTTCGCATCGCTCATCGGGGGGCATCCATCTATTTGTCGACTCGATACTATAAGGGCTCGGGGCCCTCAGGTCAGGTCGTCGCGGGCCGCAAGGCCCGTCTTGTTCACAAGCTCAATCAACGCGGCCTGTTCCGGCCTTGCGGCAACATGAACCCGCCTGAAGACGGCGGTTCCGCTTTCGCGCCCCGGGGCATCGGCCAGCGCCCCGGCAACGGCGCCGGACAGGCAGAACGCCTCGAGCCCGGCCAGCGCCCCGTCGAGGCCCGCCTCATGCACCAGCGACATGAAAAGCGCCGCCGTGCGCGGCGAATAGAGCAGCACGCCGTCCACATCGCGGGCCTCCAGCGCGGCATGCGCCACATCGGGCAGGAAGCGAACCGGGCGCGCCTCGTAAAGCACCGCGCGAACCACCTCGAACCCCTTCACGCCCAGCATGGCCTGCAGGTCGCCCGCCGTCACGCTGCCCGCGACATGCAGAAGCCGCCCGGCACCGGGCGAAAGCTCGGCGCAGACGAGATCGGCCAGCGCCTCCACATCGCCGTCGGCGCTGCGGACCCGGGCAAACCCCGCCGCGCGGGCCGCCGCCGCCGACGCCTGCCCGACCGCATATACGGGAACGGCCTTCATCGCCATGGCCTCGCTGCGCGCCGCCAGCGCCCTGGCGCCATTGGCGCTGGTGACGAGGATCGCCTGCCACTCCCCCGCCGGCAGCTCGGCGGTGTCGTGAAAATCGATTTCCATCAGCGGGGCGAGAACGGCTTCATGCCCGCTTTCGGCCAGAGCCGCCATCAGCTTGCCCGCATCGGCTTCCGGTCTCGTGACGAGGAGCCGCATATCGCCTCATACCGTCTGGAAGAATTGGGGGCCGGCGCGGGATTTGAGATCCTCGCCCGCTTCGACGCCAAGGCTTTCCGCCTCGCCGGCAAGGCCTTCTCGCGAGGTCTCGACGACTTCCGCCCCGTCCGGCGTCAGGATCATGCCGGTAAGCCGCATCCGCTTGCCGGAAATCTCCGCCAGCGCCGCGATCGGCGTGCGGCAGGACCCGTCCAGCACCCGCAGCAGCGCGCGCTCCGCCGTAACGCGCAACCCCGTCGCGGCATGATGGATCAGGGAAAGCGCTTCCGCCGCCTCGTCGTCATCGGCCCGGCGCTCCACGCCCACCGCGCCCTGGGCGACGGCGGGAAGAATTTCGTCCGCCGACAGCGGCGCCGTCACGCGGTCCGTCAGTCCCATGCGGGTAAGCCCCGCCATGGCCAGCAGCGTTGCGTCGGCCACGCCCTCTTCGAGCTTGCGCAGCCGCGTATCCACATTGCCGCGAAACGGAACGATTTCGATGTCGGGCCGGCGCAGCTTCACCTGCGCGGCGCGGCGCAGGGAAGACGTGCCGACCACCGCGCCTTCCGGCAGATCGGCCAGCGAACCCGCCTTGAACGACAGGAACGCATCGCGCGGATCCACCCTTTCCAGAATGCAGTCGATCAGCAGCCCGTCCGGCAGCACCGTCGGCATGTCCTTCATGGAATGGACGGCGATATCGATGCTCTTGTCGATGAGCCCGTCCTCGATTTCCTGCGTGAAAAGCCCCTTGCCGCCGAGTTCGGAGAGATTGCGGTCCTGCACCCGGTCGCCCTGCGTGGAGATGACGACGACCTCCGTCGCCTCTTCCACCGGACGGCCCAGCGCCGCCGCGAGCCGCGCCGCGACATCGTTTGCCTGAATGAGCGCGAGCCTGGACCCGCGTGTGCCGATGCGATAGCGGCGTTGCATGCGTCTTACCGTTCCTGTATGCGCCCCTTCTGGAGCGCGGACCATTCCTGCAAGCGCCCGCTTTCAAAGGGGCGCCAAACTCCGACGCGCCCCTTATATAGTGTTTCGTCCCTCTTTCGAGAGGGGCGCATGGCCGCATTGGCCAAAGAAAACCCGGGAAAGGCACCACACGTGCAACCCATACTGACCGTTCTGGGCATCGAGACGAGCTGCGACGAGACCGCGGCGGCCGTGGTGCGTCTGGAGCCCGGCGATACGGCCATCGGGATCAGAGGCGAGATCCTCTCCAATGTGGTCTTTTCCCAGATCGACGATCATGCGCCCTATGGCGGCGTGGTGCCGGAAATCGCCGCCCGCGCCCATATCGAACATCTGGACGGGCTGATCGAGCGCGCCCTGTCGGAAGCCGGGCTCGGCTGGGACGATCTCGACGGTATCGCGGCGACCTCCGGCCCGGGCCTCATCGGCGGCGTGATCGTCGGCCTGATGACGGCCAAGGGCATCGCCGCCGCGCGCGGCCTGCCGCTCATCGGCGTCAACCATCTGGAAGGCCATGCGCTGACCGCGCGGCTGACCGACGGTCTGCCCTTCCCCTATCTGTTGCTGCTCGTCTCGGGCGGCCACAGCCAGCTTCTCGTCGTGGAAGATGTCGGGAAATACCGCCGCCTCGGCACCACCATCGACGACGCTGTGGGCGAGGCCTTCGACAAGGTCGCCAAGCTGATGGGGATCGGCTATCCGGGCGGTCCGGCGGTGGAGAAACTGGCAAGAAAAGGCGATGCCGCGCGCTTTGCCTTCCCCCGCCCGCTCCTCAACAGGCCCGGTTGCGACTTTTCCTTTTCCGGCCTGAAGACCGCCGTGCGCCAGGCCATCGAGGCTTTCGACCCGCTGACGGAAAAGGACAAGGCCGATATCGCCGCCTCCTTCCAGGCGGCCGTGGCCGACGTGCTCTCCGACCGCGCGGAGATCGCGATGGCGCAAGCCGATCTCGTCATCCCGGAAGGGTATCGTCGCTTTGCGGTGGCCGGCGGCGTCGCCGCCAATATGGCACTGCGCGAACGCCTTCTCGGCACCGCCCATGCCTGCGGCTACGAGTTCGTCACCCTGCCGCTCAGACTCTGCACCGACAATGCGGCGATGATCGCCTGGGCCGGCGCGGAACATCTCGCCCGCGGCGAAACCGATGCGCTGGACGTCGCGCCCCGCGCGCGCTGGCCGCTCGACCCCGACGCCGCCCCCGCCCGGGGCGCCGGCGTGAAAGCCTGACCGCGTCTCCAATTAAAAAAGGCCCCGATACCGGGGAAACGGTATCGGGGCAAATGGACCTCATACAAGGCCCGGGGGGTCGCCGGCTCTCCAAAGGGGGAGGGTGAAAGCCGGCTGAGGGAACGCCCTTGAAAGGCGGAGGTCGGGGGGAGGATCGCCCCTCGCCTTACATGATCGTTGCAACGCCACCCGACAGCAGGATCAGCGACACCGCATAGGCTGCGAGGACCGCGGCGGCGGCGAGGCCGGTGCCCCTGTCCAGAAGCGCGTCCAGATTATGTGCGGTGTGTTTCATCTTCCGATCCTCGATTGCGGCTGGCGGCCCGGCAGCCCGGCGAACCGGCCTGCCGTCGAATCTTCGGCGTCTCAGACGCCGTACTGGGTGACGACCTGCGCAAAAAGCGCGACCGCGTAGCTCGCAAGCGTGAGGGCGGCGAGCTTGTAGGAAACCTTGCGGGGCTGAATGTTCATCATGGGTCTTCTCCTGTGCCTGTAGGAGGGCAGCGTCTCGGCGCTCTCCAGTGCCGATGACGAGGATTTAGGAGACCCCTGAACGAAAAACAATGAACAAAACAAAAAATATTCACCGTTCAGCATTCATGTTGCCGCGATGCAACAGATATTTACACGAAAAAATCAAGTAAATTAAGCAAAATCAACTACTTACGCAGCTTGCTGCAATCGCACCAAGCTGCGAAAAATTTTTGTGCAGTGCGAGAAAAAAGGCCCGTCAGGCCTCGACAGACGCGGTTTCCACAGCCGGAACGCCCGGATCCGCCATCTCCATACCGGCCCGCATGGCGCCGGCAATGAGCGCATAGACCCCTTCGAGTTCCCGCTCGAGCTGTTCGAGCGACAGGCTCGTGAAAAGCTGGGGATACATGAACTTCATCGTGGCGGACTGGATGACCTCGGAGACGAAGGCGGGATCGGCCACCCGGAATTCGCCCGAGGCATTGCCGAACTCGATGATCCTGCGCAGCACCTCGCGCTCGCGGCTCAGGCCTTCATTGAAGAAATTCGGCCGCTCGGTCGCGACGATCTGGGCCATCTGAACGAGTTTCGGATCCTTCTCCAGCGTGTGGAACGTCTCCCGCAAATCCTCGAACAGGAAATCGTGCAGGCGTTCCGAAGCGCTGCGGCCCGGTTGCGTGAGGATACGGGAGAGCGCCGTCGCATTCTGGATCGAGGCATTGCGGCAGATTTCTTCCGCAATATCGAGCTTGCCCGGAAAATAACGATAGATATTGCCCGGCGACATCTCGCAGTCTTCCGCAAGCTCGGCCATGGTTGTCTTCGTGTAGCCGTAATGCTTGAAACGGCTGCGGGCGGCTTCGATGATTTTTGTTCTGGGATCGTCGCTATCTGTCATTTGAACGATTATAAGCAAGACCATTGAACGATCAATGAACCGTTCAATCTTCAGCCGCGTGTTCCGGGCGGCGAAATACGAGAGGTCCAATGCGGCAGTTTGAAAAAATCGGCGTCATAGGCGCAGGCGCCTGGGGAACGGCGCTGGCACAGGTGGCGGCGGACGCCGGGCGGGACGTCACCATATGGGCCCGCGAGCCCGACGTCGTCGAAAGTATAAACGCCACACACGAAAATGCGACCTTTCTGTCCGGCGTGGACCTCGATCGCGGCATCGACGCAACCGGCGATCTCACCGCCGCCGCCCGCGCCGATGCGCTGCTGATCGTCACGCCCGCCCAGTTCGTGCGCGCCACGCTGAAAGAGATGGCGCCGCATCTGGCTCCCGGCACACCCGTCATACTCTGCGCCAAGGGGATCGAGCAACGAACTGGCTCCCTGCTGACGCAAGTGCTGACGGAGACGGTGCCGCAAGCCGCCGCAGCGGTTCTTTCCGGCCCGAGCTTCGCCCGCGAGGTCGCCATGGGCCTGCCCACTGCGGTGACGCTGGCCTGCGCCGACGAGACCCTCGGCCACGCACTGGCTAAGGCCGTCGGCTCGCGCACCTTCCGCCCCTATTACTCGACCGACCTCACCGGCGCCGAGATCGGCGGCGCGGTGAAAAACGTCCTCGCCATTGCCTGCGGCGTGGTGGAAGGCCGCCGGCTCGGCGCCAGCGCCCGCGCTGCGCTGACCACGCGCGGCTTCGCGGAAATGACCCGCCTCGGCCTCGCCCTTGGCGCGAAACGCGAAACGCTGACCGGGCTTTCCGGCCTTGGCGATCTCATCCTCACCTGCAACTCGCCTCAATCGCGCAACATGTCGCTCGGCATCGCATTGGGCGAGGGCAAACCGCTCGACGAGATCATGGGCGCGCGCAATTCGGTGAGCGAAGGCGTCCATACCGCCACCGCGCTCGCCGACCTTGCCAATGCCAGGCAGGTCGATATGCCGATCGCGCAGGCCGTCGCGGCCATCGTGACGGGCCGCATGGAAGTCGACGAGGCGATGGTCGCGCTCCTCTCCCGCCCGTTCCGCGCGGAAGGCGAATAGGCGACGCCGCCATGCCGTCGGGTCCGATCCCTCTTGGGCATGGGGGCCGTTCCGGATAGTCTCGCGCCAAACCACGCCTATGGAAGGTTCCCCGACATGCTTTTCTGTCTCTACTGCACCGACAAACCGGATTCGGTCGATATCCGCCTCGCCAATCGCGATGCCCATCTGAAGTATTGGGCCGATGCGGGCTGCGTGAAGATCGGCGGCCCCTTCACCACCGATGACGGCGCCACCATGAACGGCTCGATGCTGGTGATCGATGTCGCGGACAAGGCGAAAGCCCAAGCGCTGGTCGAGAACGATCCCTACAACAAGGCGGGTCTCTTCCAGTCCGCCGAAATCCGCGCCTGGAAATGGCTGCTGGGACCGCAACAGGGCTGACGGGAGGGACGAACGCGATGGCTTACTGGCTTTTCAAATCCGAACCCGGCACCTGGTCCTGGGAAGACCAGAAAAAGAAGGGCGCCAAGGGCGAACCCTGGGACGGCGTGCGCAACTACCAGGCCAACAACAATATGAAGGCCATGAAGAAAGGCGATCTCGGCTTCTTCTATCACTCGGTGAACGAGAAGCGGATCGTCGGCATCGTGCGCGTCATCGGCGAACATCGCCCGGACCCGACCGACGAGAAAGGCAAGTTCGGCCTCGTCGACATCGAAGCCGTCTGCGACATGCCGAACCCGGTAACGCTCGACGACGTGAAGGGCGAACCGGATCTGCATGAAATGTCGCTCATCAAGCAGTCTCGTCTTTCGGTCCAGCCCGTCGAACCCGATGCGTGGAAAAAGATCTGCGCCATGGGCGGGCTGAAGAAACTCCCCAAATAAACCCGTGAAGAACCCGCTCGCCCGGCCCGGCGCGCCCGCCCCCGGCACGCGCCTCTGCGCGCTCGACGACATCGACGAACCGGGCGCCAAAGGGTTCCTTTTCGGCAAGGGCGCGGACCGCTTCGACATGTTCCTTGTACGGAAAAACGGCGCGGTCAGGGCCTACGTCAATGAATGCCCGCACGCCTTCACGCCGCTCGAGACATGGCCCGACAAGTTCCTGACGCTGGATGAGGAACGTATCATCTGCTCGACGCACGCCGCCCTCTTCCGCATCGAGGACGGCCATTGCACCTCCGGCCCCTGCGCTGGAAAATCGCTGATCCCGATCCCGGTCGAAGTCGTGGACGGCGAGGTAAGGATCGGGAGCTAAAGCTTTCCGCCCGGACCGGCCACCCGCTGCAACGTCGTCCCGGAGACAAGCCCGGAACGACAAATGTCTTTGTCGCCGGCATTCTAAACCTTGCGCGTATTCTCCCTCAGCCACGGCTCCAGCTTCTCGAAGCGGAATTCGCCGCGATCGAAGAGTCCGATCATGAAGTCATAGGCCTCGACCGGATCGGCCTCGAAGACATAGCCGTTGAGACGGAGAAAAACATCTGCCGCCGCGAAGGCGATACGCTTGTTGCCGTCGATGAAAGGGTGATTGACCGCCAGGCTTTCGAGCAGCGCGGCCGCCTCCGCAATCACGTCTTCGTAATAGCCGGTCTGCGGACGGAACAGGGCAGACTCCGCCGCCCCCATATCGCGCACGCCATGCGCGCCGCCATAAAGGTCGATCAGTTCCGCCTGCATGGCGAGGATTTCGGCCAGCGTCAGATAATCGGGCATCGCTCAGCCGCTATTTGGCGAGACGCTTGTAAAGCTCGGCGTTGCGCCGGACGCTGTCGCGGAAATGCGCCATGACCTGCTCGCGCGGACGCACGGCCTCCCGGCTTTCCAGATAGCTCCGGAATGCCTCTTCCACCACGGCCTGAAACTGACGACCTTCCGTCTTGGCAAGCTCTCGCATCCTGGCGAGAAGCTCCGGATCGGCCTGGCTGGCAAATTTTTCACGCGCGGTCATGGAAACGACCCCATCAAGTTTCATCAAGCAGTATCATGATATCGCGTGAGGGGCGGATTTCAACCCGCTAACTCGCCTCGAACGCCCGGAAATCCTCGATCAGCGCCTTGGCCGACATCTCCAGCAGCACCTTGCCGTCTTCCGGCTTCGCCAGCGACGGGTCGGACCCGATCCGCCCGTCGGGAAATTTCGCGCGATAATCTTCGGCATCGGTAAAGCGGCCATTGGGCGCGACCTTCGGGTTCATCTCCACCTTTTTGATCGCGTCCGGATAGGCGTAATAGGTGACGGCGACTTCCGACGGTGTCGCATGGCTGCCATGCGAGGCGCCATAGAGCTTCTTGCAATGGTCGAAGACCGGCTTGTAATCCCACCAGTTGACGCGCTTGAGCTTCACCGGCCCGCGATTGGACGCGGCGCGTCCGAGCGAGCGGTCGGCATAGATTTCGGCAAAGGCGGCATCGATGGTCGCGACATTCCCGCCATGCCCGTTGAAGAAATAGACTCGTTCGAAGCCGTGATGCGCGAGCGAGGCCACCCAGTCATAGATCGCGGCGATCATGGTGGAGGGGCGAAGCGTCATCGATCCGGCAAACCCCAGATGATGCTGCGCGATCCCGACATTGAAGGTCGGCCCGACGAGAATGCCCGCCTCCTCGCCCGCGCGATGGGCGATCGCTTCCGGACAGATCGCGTCCGTACCGATGAGCCCGTTGGGCCCATGCTGCTCGGTGGACCCGATGGGAATGACGATGCCCTTCGACCGCGTGAGATAGTCTTCGACTTCGGGCCAGCTCGATTTGTGCAACAGCATGATTGCCTCCTGCGCCCTATTGTGACCGTTTAAGGGACCGATCTCCACCCGGGAGGGACATAGTGAGGATCAGACAGGCCGCAACAGCCGATGCCGATGCGCTCGCCGCTATCTTCATCGCCGCCCGCGCACACATGCCCTATCTCGATCCCGGCCTTCACAGCCGGGCGGAGACGCGCGGCTTTATCTACAATGTCGTCAGCAGTCAGACAGTCTGGATCGCGGAAAACGGCGGCATAGCGGGATTTGCCGCCATGGAGCCTCGAAGCGGCGACAACTGGCTCCATCATCTTTACGTCCGCCCCGACCGCCAGAACGCAGCGGCAGGCTCCCGTCTCATGGCGGAAGTAAAGAAATCCATGCCCCAAGGCTTTTCGCTCTGGGTTTTTCAGGCCAATCTCGGCGCGCGGCGCTTCTACCGGCGCCATGGCTGCCGTCTGGTCAAGGCGACCGACGGCGCCGAAAACGAAGAAAAACTGCCCGACATGCTGCTGCGCTGGCCGGGCCATAAGAAAATTTGAGAAAAGAAGTCAGGGAGTAGAGGCGTTGACGACAACGAATGAGCTGGCCGCCGAGAATACGGGCCCGCTGAAGGGCGTGCGCATTGTGGATCTGACCGCTGTGGTGTTCGGCGCCTATGCAACCCAGATCCTGGCCGATATGGGCGCGGACGTGCTGAAGGTGGAAGCGCCTTCCGCCACGGGCGGCGGCGGCATGGGCGGCGACATCATGCGCTGGCCCGGCCACACGCCGGAAGGCGCACCCGCCGATCTCGGTCCGATCTTCATGACCATCAACCGCAACAAGCGCTCCGTCCTCCTGGACCTCCGCTCCGAGGAAGGCCGCGAGGCGCTGCTGAAACTCATCGCCACGGCGGACGTGCTGACCTCCAACATCCGCTATGACGGCATGGTCCGTCTCGGCCTCTCCTATGAAGACGTGAAGGCGGTGAACCCGTCGATCATCTTCGTCCATGCGGCGGGCTATGGCTCCAACGGACCCTATGCCGGTCTCCCCGCCTATGACGATCTCATCCAGGCAGGCTCCGGCGCGTCGGACCTGCTGCCCCACATGGACGGCAACGAACAACCCCGCTACATGCCGACGATCGTCGCCGACAAGGTGTCGGGCCTCTTCATGGTCTCCGCTATCACCTCCGCGCTCTATCACAAGGAGAAGACCGGCCAGGGCCAGTTCGTGGAAGTACCCATGTATGAGGCGGTCACCTCCTTCGTGCTGGCGGAGCATTTCTACGATCATGTCTACGACCCGCCCACGGGCGATTGGACCTATGGCCGCATCACCAATCCCGACCGCCGCCCCTACAAGACCAAGGACGGCTATATCGGCCTGCTGCCCTATTCCGACAAGCAGTGGGAACAGTTCTTCGAACTCGCCGGCCGCCTCGACGAATACAGGAACGATCCGCGCTTCAAGGACTACAAGACGCGCACCCAGCACATTCGCGAGCTCTATGCGATGATCGAGGAAACGACGCAGACCAAGACCACGCAGGAATGGCTCGAGGTGCTGCAGCCGCTCTCCATTCCCGCCGTGAAGGCGAACCGGCTGGGCGATCTGCAGGACGATCCGCATCTGAAGGCGGTGGATTTCTTCGCGCGCTACGAACATCCCGACGCAGGCGGTTATTTCGCGCTGCGCCCGCCGGTCCGTTTTTCCCAAACGCCCTCCACCATTCGCCGTCACCCGCCGCGCCTCGGCGCGGACACCGAAGAGGTGCTGCGCGAGGCGGGCTTCAGCGAGGACGAGATTGGAAAGCTGAAACCAGAATCCTAGTCTCGGCGCCAGCTTTCAGGAACACGCTCCCCGAACTCGGTGAAACAGAAGTCGTAGGCTTCGGCAAACCGAGCTCGGGCTTCGGCCACAAGATGCGGCGCGAGTGCAGTTCGCTCCGGCGCCGCATTGATCATCTTGCCATACGCACCCGGCTGGAAAGGGATACCAAGAAAATCGCACAGCCTTGCCACCTCGGCATCGCTGAAGAGGTTCTCGTAAAACCCGGTGAACACGCGATCGCGGGAGAAGACTGAATAAAGCCGTGTCAGTGTCTTGTGGTAGTAGCCGCGCTCCAGATAGACCGGATCTTCCAGCGCCTTGAGGAACGCCGCTTCCCCGTCGCTATGCGCAGTACCGTTGCGCTTGTGCATACGAAGCTGCGAGTAGACGCGCTCTACCGGGTCGCGCATCAGGAAAATCACTTTCACTTCGTTGAACCGGCGAGCCACATCCTCAAAGCCGGCCACGGGGAGAAGCGAATAAGACGGCGTGATTTCACCGAACAACCGGCAACGCTTGGGTACATAACGCTCGAAATAGGCGCGATAGGCTTCCGGCTCTGAGATCATGCGGACGCGCCATGCAGCTTGCTTTCGCCCGCGCACTTTCTGCGACCATGGCGGGGACAATACCCTTAGCCGGGCTGCCGCCAAGTCGCGATAAACATCGTCGAAATGCGAGCAGAGATCGGGGCAATATCTGGCATCGAAATGGGGCAATATCTGGCATCGAAATAATGCAATTCTTTCCATGGCGAAGGCATAAACACCTCCGGGCGGCGCTCCAGATAATCATGCAGCCAACTTGTGCCCGCTTTCTGTGCGCCCACGCCGAGGATGAAACATTTATTGTCAAGTGAAGAGCCCATGAAACCCTATTATCGATTTGTGGCGAAAAACGCTACCACTGCTGGAAATGGATGACGAGATACGGTGGCGAACCGAAATCGGCAACCACCTTGCTGCTCACTGTCCCGCTGCGCATAATGCCGCCAAAGAAGAAAAGCCCTCAATTTTCGGGAAGGAGGCGTCCCCATGTCCAAGGCAGAAGCCGACACGCAACCGGCAACCGTAATCCCCGTCCCCGACGAGTGGAAAACGCGCGCGCTGGTGGATGAGAAGAAGTACCGGGAAATGTACGACGCCAGCGTCAACGACCCGGAAGGCTTCTGGCGCGAACACGGCCAGCGCATCGACTGGATCAAGCCCTATACCAGGGTGAAGGACACCAGCTACGATCCGCACAACGTGTCGATCAAATGGTTCGAGGACGGCTCGCTCAACGCCGCCGCCAACTGCATCGACCGTCACCTTGAAAAAAATGGCGACCGGGTCGCCATCATCTGGGAAGGCGACGAGCCCGACCAGGACAAGAAGATCACCTATCGCGAGCTTCACGAACATGTCTGCCGCTTCGCCAATGTGCTGAAGGCGCGCAACGTGAAGAAAGGCGACCGCGTCACCATCTACATGCCGATGATCCCGGAAGCGGCCTATGCCATGCTCGCCTGCGCGCGCATCGGCGCGGTGCACTCCGTGGTGTTCGGCGGCTTCTCGCCCGACAGCCTGGCGAACCGCGTGGTCGATTGCGACTCGCGCTGTATCGTCACGGCGGATGAAGGCGTGCGCGGCGGCCGCAAGATCCCGCTGAAAGCCAACACCGACGAAGCGCTGAAACAATGCCCGGACGTGGATACGGTCGTCGTGGTGAAGCGCACCGGCGGCAATGTGAACATGCAGTCCGGCCGCGACATCTGGTACGAGGAAGAAGCGGCGAAGGTCTCGCCCGATTGCTCGCCGGAAGAAATGAACGCGGAAGACCCGCTCTTCATTCTCTACACCTCCGGCTCGACCGGCAAGCCCAAGGGCGTGATGCACACGACCGGCGGCTACATGGTCTATGCGTCCATGACGCATCAATATGTCTTCGACTATCACGACGGCGACATTTACTGGTGCACGGCGGATGTCG
Organism: Parvibaculum indicum; assembly: GCF_011762095.1. GTDB lineage: Bacteria > Pseudomonadota > Alphaproteobacteria > Parvibaculales > Parvibaculaceae > Parvibaculum > Parvibaculum indicum. Next base: position 21,364 of record NZ_JAASQO010000021.1, read on the forward strand.
GCTGGGTCACAGGCCACAGCTACATCGTTTATGGACCGCTCGCCAATGGCGCGACGACGCTGATGTTCGAGGGCGTGCCGAACTATCCGGACAGCTCGCGCTTCTGGGATGTTTGCGACAAGCACAACGTCAACATCTTCTACACCGCTCCCACCGCCATCCGCGCGCTGATGCGCGAAGGCGAAGGCCCGGTGAAAAAGACAAGCCGCAAATCGCTGCGCCTGCTGGGTTCGGTCGGCGAGCCGATCAACCCGGAAGCCTGGCTCTGGTACCACAAGGTGGTCGGCGACGAGCGCTGCCCCATCGTCGACACATGGTGGCAGACGGAAACGGGCGGCATCCTCATCACGCCACTGCCCGGCGCGACCGACCTCAAGCCCGGTTCGGCGACGCGCCCCTTCTTCGGCGTGAAGCCCGTCATCGTCGATCACGAAGGCAATGTGCTGGAGGGTGCGACGGAGGGCAATCTCTGCATCGACGACAGCTGGCCCGGCCAGATGCGCACCGTCTATGGCGATCACGAGCGTTTCGTGAACACCTACTTCATCCAGTATCCGGGCCGCTACTTTACCGGCGACGGCTGCCGCCGCGACGAAGACGGCTATTACTGGATCACGGGTCGCGTGGACGACGTGCTGAACGTCTCCGGCCACCGCATGGGCACGGCGGAAGTGGAAAGTGCGCTGGTCGCGCATCCGAAAGTCGCCGAGGCCGCGGTCGTCGGCTATCCGCACGACCTCAAGGGTCAGGGCATCTACGCCTATGTGACGCTCAACGCCGGCGACGAGCCGAGCGAGGAGTTGCGCAAGGAACTGGTGCAATGGGTGCGCAAGGAAATCGGCCCCATCGCCTCGCCCGATCTCATCCAGTGGGCACCGGGCCTGCCCAAAACGCGCTCCGGCAAGATCATGCGCCGCATCCTGCGCAAGATTGCCGAAGACGATTTCTCCAATCTCGGCGACACCTCCACGCTGGCCGATCCCGGCGTGGTGGAAGACCTCATCGACAACCGCCAGAACAAGGCCGGTTGAATATCGTTACCTCGCGAAGCTGAAAGGGCCGCTCGTTCGAGCGGCCCTTTTGCCGGGAGCCATTGACGTGGCGGCTTCTCTCCGCGAGTAACGGGGAATCCGTCATCTGCAAAGGAGGCCATGCTTCATGTCCGACAAACCCGACCTGCTCTGGCAGGGCTTTCTTGGCCTTTGGGTGCTCGATCCCGAGAGCTGCCAGTACGAACAGGGCGACCCGCCCCGCGCGGGCAGCTATCGGATCGAGGAAACGCCGGACGGTCGCTTGAGCTTTCACATGGAATGGGTGGACGCCACCGGCGAGGAACACAAGGCAAGCTTCACCGGCACACCGAACGGCGAGCCTGAGCCTTTCGCGGGCGGCGACCTGGCCGATTCCCTGTCGGTCACGCCGGTCTCGGCGCGCGAGCTGAACTCCGCCGCTTTCTACAAGGGGCAGGAACGGATGATCGCCTCGCGCCAGCTCGACGACACGGGCGGCGCCATGCGCCTCATACAGGCCGTGCTGCTGCCCGACGGCACCAAGCCGACCAATATCTCGATCTATGTGAGAGCGCAGTGACCATTAATCCCCTGAAAACACGAAAGAATTAGTATCACCTAGCCAAGATACTGATCTGGTGTAGAATCTTCACAATACCGCAAGCTCGGACAGCGGATTTCACAGTGAACTTTGTCGAAAATAAAGCCAGCCTAGTAGGCATTGGTCTTTACACACCCAGTGAAGCGGCCCAACTCATTGGAGTTTCCGCACCCAAAATCACGCGTTGGCTTCGCGGTCACTCGATAGGCGACAAGACCTATGAACCATTGTGGCACTCCCAAGTGAATCTTGAAGATGGTCACACCTATCTTGGCTTCAGAGACCTGATGGAAGTCCGTGTAGCGGACGCATTCATCCAACAAGGCCTGAGCGCTCACAAAGTGCGGCGCGCTATTGAAGTCGCCCGCGAAATGATCCGCGAAGAGCGCCCTCTTTCCACCACTCGTTTCCGAACGGACGGGCGAAGCGTCTTTCTTGAAGTACTTGCAGAGGACGGCGAAACGAAACTCATCGATCTTTTCCGAAGTCAATTCGCGTTCAAGAAGATAATCGAGCCGAGTCTACGAAATATCGATTTCGAAGATGGGGTTCCCGCCCGGTGGTGGCCGATAGGCAAGGGAAAGCACATCGTAGTGGATCCCGAGCGGTCCTTCGGGCAGCCGATAGATGATCAAAGCGGCGTCCCTGCCGACGTGCTGTTTCAGGCAGTGGAAGCCGAGGGTTCTATCGAAGCTGCCGCAACGGTTTGGCAAGTTCCGGTTTCCTCCATAAAACACGCCGTTGAATTCCGACAGCGCGTACAACCGCAAAAAGCAGCGTGAAGGTCTTTTTCGACAATTGCACTTCACCGGTCCTAGCCTCCACCCTCGGAGGCTTTCTAGACCATCTCGGTCATTCAGCAACTCACATCAAAGATGCTAAATGCGGGCGTAGTGCGACCGATATCGAATGGATCGAAATGCTCGCGAATGACAACTCCGTATGGATTGTGATTACGGGCGATACACGCATCAGAAAGAACAAGCCAGAACGGACAGCGTTTCGCCAGTCCGGATTGATCGGATTCGTTCTTAGCCCCGCCTACCAGAAGACACCGATGAACAAGGTAGCGTCATATTTGTTGTGGCGATGGCCAGACATTGAAAGATTGACAGGGATCGTCGGCGGAGGCTCATTGCATGAACTACCCATGAACTTCAAAGGCAAAATCAAGCAGATGCCTCTATAACTACTTGCAGAAGCTCCACCGCCCCATCTCCAGGTGGAAATGATTGGCGTGGAGCTTGTTGTAATCGGGGCCCAGCACGCCGCGAAAGACCCCGCAGGCGCCGTCATGCACACGCGCGAGGAACTGCCCCTCCGGCGTGTCCTTGCCCCAATCCTTCAGGACACTGATCTTCCGTCCATCCGCCAGCACGAAAGCGGCGATGTCGATGGCCCGGCCTGTGGCGTGGTATGAAAGCCGTGCGTCGGGATCGTGGTTGATATTGCGGCATTGATAGGTGCCGTAATGGACAATGCGGGTGAGCTTCGAGCCGAGAATTTCCGCCGCCGCCGGTTCGGCCACATGCCGCTCCCAGATGAGGAGCGCCGTCATGGAGATGCAGGACAGACGCACCCCGCCGCCATAGCTCACATCCGAACGGTCGAGCGTCAGTCCGTCATCCACGCCGCAGCCTTGCGTGTCGGAGGCGATCGGCGCGCGCACCACCTCGGCCCGTGAGCGCCGCACCGTGGCAACGCAGGCCTCCGGCCGATGTTCGAGAATGCGCATCTTGATAGGGGTGGCGAGCGTTGGCTTGTCGGCGATCTCGAGCGGAGAGAAGGGGTTGATGCTGTCGGGCAGGTTCCACAAGCCCCAGCCCGCCAGAAAAGCCATGCCGGAGAACAGGGCCACCCGCGCCGCGACAGCCCACCGGTTCAACCCATCCTTATGACCGTCCTTGCGCCATCTAGAAATCGGAAATGATCCCCTTCACTTCCCAGTCGCCATAACGCGCCGGGTCTTTCCCGCCGCGCCCGTCGACCTCTTTCGGCGTGGGATTCTCGGCGGCGAGGCGGTCGGCCTCCTTCCGGCGCGCATCGGCTTCGGCCAGCGCGCGCTGCGCCGCCGGGGACAACTCCTTTTTCGGCGCGTTTTCCGGCTCTTCGTCGTTGTTACGGGGATTTTCGACGCTCATATCCGCTCCGGATCTGCTTGAAGCCCATGACGATTGTCCACATATAGAGCGAGGTTCCGCCCCGCGCCACCCCGCGCCGACGGGATCCCCGGATCGGACAACTCGGATCGAACAAAGGAGCGATAGACGAACAGATGAACACGTTCAGGACCGGCATTCTGCTCGCCGCCATGACGGCCCTTTTCATGGGGCTCGGCTATCTGATCGGCGGCGGCGCGGGCATGGCCTTCGCATTCATGCTTGCCGCGGGTATGAACCTCTTCGCCTATTGGAACTCCGACAAGATGGTGCTGCGCATGTATAACGCGCAGCCCGTGGACGAGCGTACCGCGCCGGAATATGTGCGCCTCGTGCGCCGCCTGGCCGAGAATGCCGGCATCCCCATGCCCGCCACCTATATCGTCGACACGCCCCAGCCCAACGCCTTCGCCACGGGCCGCAATCCGGACCACGCAGCGGTAGCGGCAACGCGCGGCCTCATCGAAATGCTGACGCCGGAAGAGCTCGCCGGTGTCATGGCCCATGAGATCGGCCATATCCGCAATCGCGATACGCTGACCATGACCATCACCGCGACCATCGCAGGCGCGGTTTCCATGCTCGCCAATTTCGCGCTCTTTTTCGGCGGCAACCGCAATGCCGGCGGCATTATCGGCACGCTGGCGCTGGCGATCCTCGCCCCCATGGCCGCGGGCCTCGTGCAGATGGCAATCAGCCGGACCCGCGAATATTCCGCCGACCAGGCGGGTGCCGAAATTTCCGGCCACCCCATGTGGCTCGCTTCGGCGCTGGAAAAGATCGAGAACTATGCCCACCGGTCACGCAACGACTATGCGGAAGCCAACCCCGCCACGGCGCATATGTTCATCATCAACCCGCTTTCGGGCGAAGGCCGCGACAGCCTCTTCTCCACGCATCCGGCAACCGCGAACCGGGTTACCGCGCTGAAGAAACTGGCGCAGGAGATCAACCGGGCAAACGGCCGCCCATGGGGATAAGAGGCCGCGATGCCGCCGAAACGCAGCGTGAGCCATCCGTAGGCGGAAGGGCCTCTTCCATGCTTTCTTTCGCCTCCCCCTTGTGATCTAACCCTGCCATGTCCACACCGAACCGACAGAAAGCGCCGCAGGGCCTCGCGCCCCGCGCCGGAGCCGCCGCCTTGCTGCGCGCCGTCCTGCAAAAGCGACGTCCGCTCGACGAAGCCTTCGCCGCGGAAGCGGCGAGCGGCAGGCTGGCCGGCTGCGAACCGCGCGACCGCGCTTTCGCCCGCGCGCTCGCCGCCACCACGCTGCGTCGCCTCGGCACCATCGATTGCGTACTGGACGCTCTTCTGGAAAAGCCCCTGCCCGCCCGCGCCGGCCATGTCCGCAACATTCTGCGCATCGGCCTTGCCGAACTCCTCTTCATGGGCGTCGCGCCCCATGCCGCCGTCGGCATGGCCGTCGAAAGCGCAAATGCCAGCCGCGTCGCCCGGCATTTCAAGGCACTGGTGAACGCCATTCTCCGCCGCGCGGACCGCGAACGCGAGACGCTGCTCGTCGGGCTCGACATGGCAAGGCTCGACACGCCGGACTGGCTCTTCGAAAGCTGGTCGCACGCATATGGCGACGTCACCGCGCAGGCCATCGTCGAAGCCCACTACGCCGACCCGCCTCTCGACATCTCGGTGAAACACGATCATGAACGCCAGTACTGGGCGGACGAGCTGGGCGCGGAAATCCTGCCGACGGGCAGCTTGCGCCTCAGAGAAACGACGCGGGTGGAGACCCTGCCCGGCTTCGATCAGGGCGCCTGGTGGGTGCAGGACGCCGCGGCGGCCATCCCGGCGCGCCTGCTCGGCCAGATCGCCGGCGCCGAAGTGCTCGACCTCTGCGCCGCGCCGGGCGGCAAGACAGTGGAGCTTGCCGCCATGGGCGCGCGGGTCACGGCGCTCGATCGCTCCAGGGCGCGCCTTGAGCGCGTGAGCGAGAACCTCGCCCGCGTCAATCTCGCGGCCGAACTGGTCGCCGCCGACGCCGCGCTCTGGCAGCCCAAAAGGCAATGGGCCCGCATCCTGCTCGATGCCCCCTGCTCGGCAACCGGCACCGCGCGCCGCCACCCCGATGTGCTGCGCCTCAAAACGCCGGGCGACCGCGACAAGCTCGCCGCCCTGCAGGCCCGCATTCTGGCCCATGCATCCGGCCTGCTCGCACCGGGCGGCATCCTCGTCTACTGCACCTGCTCGCTGGAACCCGAGGAAGGCCCGCGCCAGATCGACACATTTTTGGCCGGACGACCCGGCTTTTCACGCCTGCCCATCCGCGCCTCGGAAGTCGGCGAGCTGAGCGCCCTCGTCACGGCGGAAGGCGATATGCGCAGCCTGCCCTGCCATCTGGACGACCGGGGCGGCATGGACGGCTTCTATGCGGCCCGGTTGATCCGGTCTAACTGAAAAGAAAATAAATAATAATACTATAGGTATAATTCTTTCAATACTTACAGAACAAGTATTGTTCTATGTAAATTTTCCGAAATACATGGGGGCATTTTCCATCTAATCTTTCAGGATGGAAAACGCTTCCGATCCCGCAAGCCGATTTTCTGCCCCATCGCCTCACCTTCTTCGACAGCCCCTCGCTCACCGTGCTCGCCCGGCATATCGGCGCAGCCAAGGCACAAGGGGCCGCGCTGCGCGTTTGGAGAGATCGGCCCAATTTGCTATCTATCGTCTCAAGTCGATGGGGGACATATGGCAAATAGAGGTCGGGGGACCGCTTCATCCGGTGCGGCGCGCAAGCGTATCGCGGTCTTTTCCGGGCACGACCAGCTCGGCGACGGACTTTTCAAACTCCCCTTCGTCCGAAGCCTGCGGGCAAGCTTTCCCGACGCGGAAATCCATTGGGTCTCGGCCTATCGGTGCACCTATTCGGGCGTTCTCGCCCCTCTGGTCGCCCCCTTCATCGACCGGGTCCACACCATGACGGGCCTGGCGAAAAACAAGCGCCAGCTCATCCTGCCGCCCCGCATCCCGGGAACGCCCTTCGATATCGCAATCGACACCCAGACGCTTTTCTGGAAATCGCTGGTGGTCAGGCGCGGACTCAAACCGAAATGCTTCATTTCAGCGGCCATGGACTATCGGCTTTCCAGCATCCAGCCGCCCGACGACCGTCGCACCAAACCGCGGCACTTCGTCGAGCATCTGCTGCGGCTGGTCGAACTGGCGGCGGGTGAGGATTTCCGGCGCGACGACACGCCCGTCGAAATCCCCGCCGAACTCGACGATCTGGCCGGCGCGCTGCTGCCGGACTCGGCAACCGGCAGAGCCCCCTCCCCTTATATCGGCATCGCCCCCGGCTCGGGCGATCCGGCCAAGCGCTGGCCGCTGGAGCGCTTCATCGCGCTGGCCAGACATTTCGAGGACCGCGGCCTCCGGCCGGTCTTCATGGTCGGTCCCGGCGAAGCGGACCTGCTGGAGCCGCTGAGGATGGCCTTTCCGGAAGCGCTTTTCCCGGAGCAATCCCTGCCACCGGGCAAAAAGCCCGGTCCGCTCCTGGTCGCCGCTCTCGGCCGGCGTCTGGCAGGCTCCATCGCGAACGATTCCGGGCTCGGCCATTTGCTGGCCATTTCCAGCAAACCCCTCGTCCTGCTCTATGGCCGCCACACACCAGCCAAATACGCCCCGCTGGCGCCTGGCCTTAGGACCGTCTGGGCACAGGAATTCGGCGGCATGGACCATACGCTCATCCCGCTCGACCGCGTGGAACGGGAGATGGAAGCCGCGCTGGCGCAAACCGGGCCTTGACCGGAGCGGACGGGCTTTCTTGCGCCGATTCAAGGCGGGTGCTACTGAACGGAGATCAGGCTTTTTGCCGCAAGTCTCCCGCATTTCCGCCACCGAGTTTCACATGAGCGCCATCAAGATCGCCCCCTCCATCCTCGCCTCCGATTTCGCCCGACTGGGCGAGGAAGTGAGCGCCATATGCGAGGCGGGGTGCGACTATGTGCATGTCGATGTGATGGACGGCCATTTCGTGCCCAACATCACCATCGGCCCCTCGGTCGTGAAAGCGTTGAAGCCGCATTCGACGAAACCCTTCGACGTCCATCTGATGATCTCTCCGGTCGATCCCTACATCGCCGACTTCGCGGAAGCGGGCGCGGACATCGTCACCTTCCACCCGGAAGCGGGCCACCACCCCCATCGCACCATCCAGTCCATCAAGGCAGCGGGCTGCAAGGCGGGCCTGTCGCTCAACCCGGGCACGCCGCTTGAAATGCTCTGGCCGCTGCTGGGCGATCTCGACCTCGTCCTCGTCATGTCGGTCAATCCGGGCTTCGGCGGGCAGAGCTTCATCGAAAGCCAGCTTGCCCGCATCGAAACCATCCGCAAGCGCATCGACGCCGAAGGCCTCGACATCGAACTGGAAGTCGATGGCGGTATCAATTTCGAGACGGCGCCCCGCGCGATCACGGCCGGCGCCAATGTCCTTGTGGCCGGCACCGCAACCTTCAAGGGCGGCCCGTCCGCCTATGCGAGCAATATCGCGGCCCTGCGCGACGAGAAGTAGGCGCCCTTTGACGGGACGTCGGCAGGGACGTCGTTCGGGACGTTTCAGGGAGGCGGTCACACACGATGGCCGGTGAAAGCGCGAAAAAGGCATCGGCGAACGGCGGCCCGGTCTCGGGAAACCGGCTGATCGACCTTGCGTTCGCAGCGGCGGGCCGTATCCGCACCGCCGCCATGGACCGCTTCTACGGCACATGGGTCTACGGGCAGACGCTGCGCGGCCCCATGCCCGATCACATGCTCCATTACCCTAGGGAACTGCGCCCGGGCCGCGCCTCGCGCGCCGACGCCATGTTCCAGGGCCGCTGGTTCCTGCCCGGCGGACAGGTCCGCGCCCCGGGCGGCTCCTCGCCCTTCGCCGCCGATCCGCCCAGCCTGACCTGGGCGGAAGAGCTTCACGGGTTCGCCTGGCTCCGGCACTTCTCGGCCGCCAACGCCCAGAACAACGGATCGGCCGCCCGGGAATATGCCCGCAAGCTGATGTCTGAATGGATCGAGGTCGAAGGGCGCTGGCACCCGGTCGCCTGGCGGCCCCATGTCATCGGACGGCGCATCATCTCGCTGGTCTCCAACGGGCCCCTCATCATCGACGGCTCGGAACTCGTCTACCGCTCGACCTTGCTGCGCAACATGGCGCGTCAGGCCCGCCACCTCGCCCGCACCGCCCATCGCGCCCCCGACGGCGCACCGCGCATCACCGCGGCCATGGGGCTTGCCTTTTCCGGTCTCTGCCTATCGGAAGGTCATCGCCGGCTGGACAAGGGCCTGAAACTGCTCTGCCACGAACTCGACCGCCAGATCCTGCCGGATGGCGGCCATGTCAGCCGCAACCCGTCGGCCCAGCTCTCCATCCTGCTCGACCTGCTCATGCTGCGCGACAGCCTGCGCGACCGGCATATGAACGTCCCCAAGCCCATCCGCGACGCGATCGACCGCATGACGCCCATGCTGCGCTTCTTCCGGCACGGCGACGGCAGGCTCGCCCTTTTCAACGGCGCCAATGAAGGCCCGGAAGGCGCCATCGACGCCGCGCTGGATCGCGACGACGCCAAAGGCCGCCCCTTCGGCTTCGCGCCCCATTCCGGCTATCAGCGGCTGGCGGCGGGGCCCGCCAATATCGTGGTCGATACGGGCCGCCCCCCGCCCGGCCCCTTCAGCCATGATGCCCATGCCGGTTGCCTCTCCCTCGAAATGAGCGCGGGCCGCGCCCGCATGATCGTGAATTGCGGCGCCACCCGCGTTCTCGGTCCCGACTGGGAGGCGGCAAGCCGCGCAACCGCGGCCCATTCCACCCTGGTGCTGGCCGACACCTCGTCGGCGCGCATGCTGCGTGGCCGCCTCTCGCGCCGTCTTCTGGGCGCGCGCATCATGGAAGGCCCGGCACATATCGAAAACCGCCGCAACGAAAACGAGGCCGGTATCTGGCTGGAGGCCGCGCATGACGGCTATGCCGCCGACTTCGGCCTGATCCATCGCCGCCGGCTTTACCTGTCCGGCTCGGGCGAAGACCTGCGCGGCGAGGATCTGCTCGAACCCCTGACCCACCCCATCCGCAAATGGCCGTGGCAGCCGCGCTTCTGGCGCAAGCCGCCCGAGGACCCGTCCTATGCGGTTCGCTTCCACATCCATCCCGATGCGCGCGTATCGCTCGCCCATGACCGCTCCAACGTGCTGGTGCTGCTGCCCAATGGCGACGGCTGGCAGTTCCGCGCCCGTGTCGCGGAAGGCGACTGCCTGATCGATATCGAGGAGAGCGTCTATCTGGGCTCGGGCGACACGACCCGCCGGGCCGAGCAGATCGTGGTCTCCGGGGAGGTCTTCCGGGGCGAGGCCAAGGTGAACTGGGCCTGGCGGCGGCTTTCCACCCGCAATGCGGGCAAGGAAAACGAGACCGCCGCCATGCCGGAACTCCCCGAACTCGCCATGCCGGACGAAAAGCCGGAAAAGGGCTGAGCCTCAGCTCGATTTCGGCTGGAGAACCATCTGGCTCTGCGTGACCACGGCGCAAAGCCGCCCGTCGCCCCGCGTGATCTTCGTCTGCCAGACCATCAGCTTGCCGCCCTTGTGAAACGGCTCGCAACAGGCCGTCGCGACATCTCCCAAAACTATGGGCGCAAGGAAATTCGTCTTGCTCTCCACCGTGGTGGTGGTCGCGCCCTCGGGCAGGTTCAGCACGGTCGCCACCGCCCCTGCCGTATCGGCCAGCGACATGATGGCGCCGCCATGCATGATGTCGGGCACGGTGCAATGTTCCTTCTTTACCGCGATCGCGGCCACGACCTTGTCGGGACCGGCCTCCTTCAGTTCCATACCGAGACGGTTTGCGAAGGGAAGCTGCGATATATCGGGGCGTGTAGCCATCGGTTCGGCTCCATGTTCGGGGTTGTCGGGGCCGATGCTAGAGCGGGGCCGCAGGCGGTTCGATTACCTCGGGCGTATGATTCCGGCAATCGAGCCGGGCTTGGAACCACCCGGGTTTCGTGCTATCGCCCCCGCATCCCGCCACATATGCCCGAGGCACAGCCATGGTCTCCACCAAGCCCGCTCCCGACGCCGCCGATATCCAGCGCGTGCGCCGCGCCCTCCTGTCCGTTTCCGACAAGACGGGGCTCATCGAATTCGCCACCGCCCTGCACGAGGCGGGCGTGGAACTGATTTCCACCGGCGGCACGGCCCGGGCGATCAAGGAGGCGGCGCTGCCCGTGCGCGACGTCTCCGAGGTGACGGATTTCCCGGAAATGATGGATGGACGGGTCAAGACCCTGCACCCCATGGTGCATGGCGGGCTTCTCGCCGTGCGCGACGACGCCGAGCATACGGAAGCCATGGAAAAACACGGCATCGCCGGCATCGACCTTCTCTGCGTCAATCTCTATCCCTTCGAGGCAACCGTCGCGAAGGGCGCGGGCTATGGGGAATGCGTGGAGAATATCGACATCGGCGGCCCGGCCATGATCCGCGCCGCGGCGAAAAACCATGCCTATGTCTCCGTCATCGTGGAAGCGTCGGATTACGGCGCACTCATCGACGAGCTGAAGGAAAAGGGCGGCACCACGCTCGCCACCCGCAAGCGTCTCGCCCACAAGGCCTATGCGCGCACCGCGGCCTATGACGCGGCGATCTCCAACTGGTTCGCTCAGGAACTCGAAAACGACGCGCCGGAATGGCGCGCCTTCGGCGGCGAGCTGAAGCAGACGCTGCGCTATGGCGAGAACCCGCATCAGCATGCGGCCTTCTACGTCTCGGGCGACCGGCGCCCCGGCGTTGCCACCGCGACCCAGCTTCAGGGCAAGGAGCTTTCCTACAACAATATCAACGACACCGACGCCGCCTTCGAGCTGGTCGGCGAATTCGACCCCGCCGTCGCGCCCGCCATCGCCATCATCAAGCACGCCAATCCCTGCGGCGTCGCGACGGGCGCTTCGCTTACCGACGCCTACAAGAAGGCCTTTGCCTGCGACCCGGTCTCCGCCTTTGGCGGCATCGTCGCTTCCAACATGCCGCTCACCGGCGAGACGGCCGAGGAGATCGCGAAGATCTTCACCGAAGTCATCATCGCACCCGACGCGGACGAGGACGCGCGCCGCATTATCGCCGCGAAGAAAAACCTCCGCCTGCTGATTACCGACGGCCTGCCGGACCCGCGCTCGCCGGGCCTCTTCTACAAATCCGTGTCGGGCGGTATGCTGGTTCAGTCCCGCGACAATGGCTGCGTCGACGATCTCGACCTCAAGGTCGTGACCAAGCGCGCGCCCTCGGACCAAGAGCTCGCCGACATGCGCTTCGCCTTCAAGGTCTGCAAGCATGTGAAGTCGAACGCGATCATCTATGTGAAGAACGGCGCGACCGTCGGTATCGGCGCAGGCCAGATGAGCCGCGTGGACTCAGCCCGCATCGCGGCCCGCAAGGCGGAGGACGCGGCAGAGGCGGCCGGCGAAAGCAAGCCTGCCACCATCGGATCGGTCGTCGCGTCGGACGCCTTCTTCCCCTTTGCCGACGGCCTGCTCTCCGCCGCCGAAGCGGGCGCCACCGCGGTCATTCAGCCGGGCGGCTCCATGCGCGACGAGGAAGTCATCGCCGCGGCGGACGAAAAAGGCCTCGCCATGGTCGTCACCGGCATGCGGCACTTCCGTCATTGAGTTGACGGCTTCTCGTCTCACGCTGACTGTCATCCCGGCCTTGTGCCGGGGTGACATTTGGAGAATCAGGAGGCCCTCCATGATCGTCACCACCACCAACACCATCGAAGGCCGCAAGGTCGCCGACTATAAGGGCCTCGTCTCCGGCGAAGCCGTGATCGGCGCCAATGTCTTTCGCGACGTCTTCGCCTCCATCCGCGATTTCGTCGGCGGCCGTTCCGGCTCCTACGAAAAGGTGCTGAAGTCCGCCCGCGACGAAGCGCTCCGCGACATGACCGAAGATGCCGAACGCCTCGGCGCCGATGCGATTGTCGGTGTCGATCTCGACTATGAGGTCGTCGGCCAGTCCGGTTCCATGCTCATCTGCATCGCCTCGGGCACGGCGGTCACGCTGGGCTGACGCCTCCTCGTCATTGCGAGGAGCGAAGCGACGAAGCAATCCAGCCCTTGCCGGGCCGCTTCTGGATTGCTTCGCTTCGCTCGCAATGACGGAACCGGCTACCTCACGGCCTTCGGACCGGGGATCGAACGCTCTAATGCACCACCGCGCTGGCTCGCTCTTCCTTCACGAAGAGCAGCAGAACGAGGCCGGTGAGGATCAACGGGATCGCCACCATCAGGCCGAAGCGCTGGTTCTGCGTCAGCTCCGTCACGATGCCGATGAAGAGCGGCGCGATCCAGGCGGTCGCCTTGCCGCAAAGCGCAAAGAGCCCGAAAAACTCCGTCATCATTTCCTTGGGCGAAATGCGCGCCATCATGGTGCGGCTCGATGCGATGACAGGCCCGACCATCAGGCCGAACAGCGCGATCATCACCAGGAAGAGCTGTTGCGGCAATGTGGAGAAAGCGGCCGCGTGTTCGGGCACCGGCACGGTGATGAAATAGAAGATCCGGTCCCTGTCGAAAGACAGGATGATGGCGAAGAACACCACCACGCCGACAATCGCCCAGACCAGCGTGCGTTTCGACCCGATCTTGAGATCGACCCAGCCGCCGACGAAGCCGCCCAGCGCCGCGAAGAGCGTCACCCAGACGCCGTAAATCGCCATCTGCATCGCGCCCCATTGAAAGATGGACGCAGCCAGAATGCCGCCGAAGACGAAGATCGCCGTCATGCCGTCGTAAAACAGCATGCGCGCCAGCAGATAAAGCCCGACATTGCGGAAATGACGCACCGATTTGAGCGTTTCCCAAAGCCGTATCAGCCCGGCCTTCGCCGCCGCGCGACGCCCCAACCCCCTGGTCGCCTGATCGGGCACCAGAAAGAGAAGCGGCAGCATGAAGACGATGAACCATGCCCCCGAAATCGGGCCGACGATGCGGTCCGTCTCATGCGCGGCCTTGGACAGCCCGAACAGCGGTTCGGCGGGAATGAAGGATGCGCTCACTTCGCCGGGAAGCTGGAAAAAGATCAGTACGAGGATGAGCGCGGCAATCGCCGCGAGCTGGCCCATGCCGATACCGATGCCCGACAGGAGACCGATGCGCCGGTCCGACGCGATGGTGGGGAGCATCGCATTGGCGAAGATGATGGCGAATTCCATCCCCACCGCCGCGACGATGAGCGACACCATGACATGAAAAAGCGGCTCGCCCGGGATCGCGAACCAGAGGCCGAAACAGCCCGCCGCGCACATCAGCATGGAAGCGACGATCCACGGTTTGCGCGGCCCCGCCGCATCCGCCATCGCGCCCAGAAGCGGGCTCATCAGCGCGATGGTGGCGCCGGCAATCGCCTGCACATAGCCCCAATAGGCCTGACCCTCGATCGGGGTCGCCGCCAGCACATTGGTAAAGAAGGGCGGAAAGAGAAAGATCGTGATGAGCGAGAAATAGGTCTGGTTCGCCCATTCATAGAGAACCCAGGCGCCCTGCGCCCAGTTGGAGGCCGGTTCCTTGCCGCCGGTGTCATGCGGCGGCTGCCATTGGGGCACGGCCCCCTCGACGATCTCACTCACTACTCTGCTGCCTCCGCCCGTTCTTCCTTCACGAAAAGAACGAGCCCCAGTCCGACGCCCAGAAGCACCAGCACGGAAGCAAAACCCACCCGCTGGCTCTGGAAGAAGGACGTTGTGAACCCCACAATCGCCGGCCCGAGAAAGGCCGTCGCCGTGCCCGATAGCGCATAGAGACCGAAAAACTCCGACATTTTCGTCGCCGGGGCAAGTCGCGCCAGCATGGTCCGGCTATTGGCATAAGCCGCGGTAATGAAAATCGCGATCAGCACCACCACCCCGACATAGAGAAGTTCCGGCACGGTCGCGAAGAAGGGCAGATCCCAGACTTTCGGCGCGTCCGCATCCCAGGGGAAGAAAAAGAAGAGTTCCGTCGGCGTAATCGAAACGGCGAGCAGAAGACCCAGCGACGTACCCCCGATGGAAACGAGGATCGCCGTCTTCGACCCGAACGTGTCGTCGAGCCAGCCGCCGAAGAAACCGCCGCCCACCGCGAAGATCGACAGCACGATGCCGTAGATCGTCAGCGTCAGCGCATCCCAGTGAAAGACGCCCGCCGCATAGACGCCGCCGAAGATGAGAATGGCCGTCTGCCCGTCATTGTAGAACATGCGCGCGATGAGATAGGTCGCCACATTGCGGTAATGCTTGAGCTGGCGCACCGTCTTCACCACCCGCGCCCCACCCTGCCGGATACTGTCCGCCAGACCGGGACGCGCCTCGCGCGGTCTGTCGGGCGTGAAGAACATCAAGGGCAGCGTGAAGAAGAACAGCCACAAACCTGCAATCGGCCCGGCAATCCGGCTGTTCTGATATGTACTCACATCGATGCCGAACAGCGCATGGTCGGGGATGAACCCCCAGCTCACCCGGCCCGGCAGCATGAAGGCATAGAGCATGAAGCAGAGGATGAGCAGCCCGCCCGCATTGCCCAGCGCCAGCCCCAGCCCCGAAAGAAACCCGATCCGGTCGTTCGGCGCGACCGAGGGCAGCATCGAATTATGGAAGACTTCCGAAAAGGCGAAAGCCACCGAGACGATCACGATCAGCGTGGCGATCGTCACGATGGACAGGCCCTCCGGCCCCGGCACCGCCCACCAGAGCGCGAATGTGGCCGGCGCCATGATCCCGACGAACACCGCGAGCCATGGTTTGCGCCGCCCGCCGGAATCCGCGATGGCGCCGAGAACGGGCGCGAGACAGGCGATCGCGAAACCGGCAATGGAATTGATATTGCCCCATATGGCCTGCCCCTTTACCGGGTCGCCGACCACCACATTGGTGAAATAGGGGGAGAAGATATAGATGGTGATGAGAAGGACGTAAGGATTGCGGGCCCATTCGAACACGGCCCAGCTCACCTGGCCTTTCTTGTCCGCCGCCCTGTCGCCCGTGGCCGACAGCGAATGTCCGTCATGACCGCTCGGCGGAAAAGACTCCGCCCCTTGCCGGCCCGCCTGCGCTGCGGGGCCCGCCTCCTTCGTTACATCGACCAAGATATCCTCCCGTTCCGCTCACCGCGTGGGTGAACGGCCAATTTTTTTATAATTGGAGCATGAAAGGAGGATTGGGAAAAGTTATTCGGCCGTAACGTCGGGTGGCCCTGCCTAGGCCGCCTGCCCGCAGCATTTCTTGTATTTCTTGCCCGAACCGCAGGAACAGGGATCGTTGCGGCCGATTTTCTCGACCTTGCGCGGACGCGCGCCCATGATCCCGTCCACATACCACCAGCGCCCGTCCTGCTTCCTGAAGGTCGCCGTCTCGTGATGGACGCGGTCCTGATTGTCGGCCTGGAAATGCGCGACGAATTCGACGACGCCGTCCTCATCCCGCTCGCCGCCGGCCTCCGAATGGCGTACTTCGAGCCCCGTCCAGAGGCTGGATTTCGCCCATTCCAGCGCGGCGTCGCGGTCGAAATCCTCCCGCGTGCCGGGCAGCAGCGTCTCTTCCAGATAATCGGCATTATGCGTGGCAAAGGCCGTGTAGCGCGAGCGCATCAGCGCTTCGGCCGTCGGCGGCAGCGCCGCGCCGGAAAGGAAGGGACCGCAGCATTCGCCGAACGTCTTGCCGGAACGGCAAGGGCAGGCATCGGTATCGGAAATCATCGGGGCTTGGCCTCGGCAAGTAAGGGCGATGGATCGGCCATCCTCATAAGGCCCGCCGTGGAAAAATGCAAAACCCGGGATCAGGCCGTATCGCGCAGGCTTCGCCGCACCGCCAGCCAGAGCGCGGCCAGCAGCAGCGGAAAGCCGATCTGCAGATGGGTCACGTCCGAAAAATAGCTGGTCAGGGGCGGCATCAAAACGAGCGCCAGCAGCCAGATCTTTTCGCCTCGCGAGGCCCCGGACACCGCCATATCGCTCGCGACAATGGCAAGCGGTATCGCCAGGAGCGCCATCTCGTAATCGAAGATATAGGGCGGCACGAGCAGGCTCGCCGATACGAGCACCCCCCAGCTTGCCCGCGTCATGCCGATGCGCCGCCAGATAATGACGACCGTCGCCGCCGCGCCCAGCGCCACCAGCACCTGCAGCGCATAGGCGACATCGTCGCCCGCGCCCAGAAAGCGGAAGAAGACCCACGCGCTCGGCATCTTCGCCCAGGGCAGCAGCCCGTTCTCGAAGACCGTCCGCACCAGTGCCAGATTGTCGAAAAAGACCTGCCAGAGCCCGAAACCGAAGACGGCGGTGGCCAGACCGCAAAAGCCGAGCGTCGCCGCGGCCGCGGCAAAGAAGATACGCCACTGTCCGGCGGCGATGAGGGCAACCGGAATGAGCAGGCCGAATTGCGGTTTGAAGGCGAGAAGCCCGATAAAGAGCCCCGCCCATAGCGCGCCCCGCCCGCCCCTTTCGCTTGCCAGCGCCGCGCCCGCGAAAAGCGCCGCCGAATAAAGCGAGTTCTGCCCCTGATAAAGGCACAGCAATGTTGCGGGAAACGCCGCCAGCAGCCAATAGGGGGTTGGCTGGTTGAGCAAGGGACGGCAGGCCAAGAGATAGGCGCCGAACCCCAGCGCGGTGAAAACGAAAAAGGAAAGCGCATAGGGCAGCAGGGCCAGCGGCGCGGCGAGGAGCTGGAAGGTCGGCGGATAGTGCCAGAGATAGTCGGCCCGTGTGGCCGGGACCGCCTTCCGCTGCGCTTCATGCCCCTCGTCCATGTCGAAGGCGGCCTCGGGCCGCCCGTCGAGCGTCAGCTCGGACGCCCCCCAGAATGTAATGAAGTCGTAGCCCAGCGGGCGGTCCTTCAGATCGAGCCCGTCATGCGAGGTGACCACCAGCAGGATCGCGGACAGCAGAAAGATCCCCACGACGATGCGCGGATAGTTGCGCATCCGCTCCAGGTCGAAAAGGGCGGGCGCGAAGACCGCACCTTCCTCGATTTCCTGCCGCGCGGGCGCTGTGGACATGGACATTCCCGGATCTGTCGTTCGGACCGCCAAGCATAGAAACGCAAACTTAAGGGAGACTTACGCGAAGTCAGAGATGCGGCACGATATACCAGACCGCGCCCACGGCGGAGCCCGCCGACAGGACGAACCCGATCAGCACCATCAGCCCGTCCGTCGCCGTCATGCCCAGCGCGAGGAAAAGCACCGCGCTCGCCGGCGCGATCACAGCGAAGGGCAGAAGCGCGGAAGGCAGCATGATGAGGCCGAGCCCCACACAGACAAGCGCCGTCACCCAGGTGCCGGTCCTGCCCGTCAGAAAGACGACCCGCGTCCTGAACAGCCTGTCGATGACCCGGGCGGTTCCGCGCATTTTTTCGCCGCCCTTCTTCACGGTATCGGCATCGAGCCTGATGGCTTCGAGCCGCTCCGGCAGCCAGAAATGCTCAAGCCCGATCGCACGCTGTCCGGCAATCATGACGACCAGCATCCCGGTCAGGATCGTCATGCCCGGAATGGCGCCGATCAGCGGCAGGACGGCAATCAGCGCAGGCACGACGAGAACGGGGCCGAAACTGCGCGAAGCCACCGCGTCCATCAGGTCGCCGACCGTAATGCTCTCTTCGTTTCGCGCCCGTTCGATCAGGAGTTCGATAATATCCTCAAGCGATGCCGGCCCGTCCTTGTCCGGCGTCCGCGCCCGGTTCTTTCGCGGCCTCGCCGCCGCCTCGATCGCCCGGTCGTATCTTGTCCGTGCACTCATGACTGCGAGTGTTCGGGTTGATATGGCGGGAATATGGCGAATGAAGCGGACGCAGCGTCATCAAATGCTTGCGTCGGCCGCCGCCGGCCCGCGCCGACTTAGCGCTTGCCGCCCCGTCCGCTTCGGTCTAACCGGTCGCATAAGAGATAGAACGGAGGACCCAGAGATGACGGAACGGGCACGCGAACTGGCCGCGGCGGTGGAAAAATTCATCCGCGAGGAAGTAATCCCCTTCGAGAAGGATCCGCGCAATGGCGGGCACGGCCCGACCGACGAGCTTGCGGATGAACTGAAGGCAAAGGCCCGCGCGGCGGGCCTCATCGCACCGCATGTCGGCGAGGAATGGGGCGGTCACGGCCTCACCCATTCCGAAATCGCCATCGTCTTCCGCGCCGCGGGCTATTCGCCGCTCGGCCCCATCGCGCTCAATTGCATGGCGCCGGACGAAGGCAATATGCACCTGCTGGAGAAGGTCGCCTCCACCGAACAGAAGGAACGCTATCTGCGTCCGCTCGCCATGGGCGAAACCCGCTCCGCCTTCCTGATGACCGAGCCCGATGGCGGCGCGGGGTCCGACCCCTCCATGATGCAGACCGTCGCAAGGCAGGACGGCAATCACTGGGTGGTGAACGGGCGCAAGGCCTTCATCACCGGCGGCGAAGGCGCGACGGCGGCCATCGTCATGGCGAAGACGGATGAAGGCGCGACCATGTTTCTTGCCGACATGGACACGCCCGGCATCCGCATCGAGCGCATTCTCGACACGCTGGACAGTTCCATGCCCGGCGGTCATGCCGTCGTCGCCCTCGACAATGTACGCCTCACCTCAGACCAGATTCTGGGCGAGGCGCATCAGGGCTTCAAATATGCGCAGGTGCGTCTCGCGCCCGCCCGCCTGACGCATTGCATGCGCTGGTGGGGCACGGCGAAACGCGCCCATGACATCGCGGCGGACTATGCCTGCAAGCGCCACGCCTTCGGCAAACCGCTCATCGACCATGAAGGCGTCGGCTATCAGCTCGCCGACAACAAGATCGACCTCAAACAGGCCGAACTGATGATCGACTGGTGCGCGGGCGTGCTCGATACCGGCGCGCAGGGCACGGAGGAAAGCTCCATGGCCAAGGTCGCCGTCTCCGAAGCGCTCTGGCGCGTGGCCGACCGTTGCGTCCAGGTGATGGGCGGCACGGGCGTCACCCGCGACACGGTGGTCGAGCAGGCCTTCCGGGAAATCCGCGCCTTCCGCATCTATGACGGCCCCAGCGAAGTGCATCGCTGGAGCCTTGCCAAGCGCATCAAGAAACAGTTCTCGCAGTGACCGCCGCCGGGTGTGAAATATGTTTCATGCCCGGCGCAGGACACGCCCGGGGCGCCCGAGCGAGATAAATATTTTTTCATGTTTGGCGCTAACCGCATGGCACAGCGGCACTTCTCCGTATAATGACGATAGTGTGACCGGAAAAATCACAATCTCCGCACAATCCTCTCCCAGTTATTTCCTGTCGCCCGCCGGTTAGGGCGGGGCACGGAAGCGCTGATGAACATGTCGCGCATCCGGACTTGAAGGAAACAAACGGAAAGGAGAGAGATCATGCGCAAGACAGCATCTCTTCTCGCAGCACCGCTGACCATGGGCCTGCTTCTTGGCGGAACGGCTCTGGTGTCCCCCAATCCGGCCGCCGCGGCGGACATGCAGGCAAAAGGCGCCGCCGGCGCTTCCGCCGAGATGAAGGCCGACAAGGGCCCGATGAAAACGACCGACACGGTTTCGGCCGACGCCGATGACGTGAAGGACGCCAACGACCTTGTTGCCGATGCGACCGGCGTCGTCGAAAAGATGCGCCAGACCGAAGGCATGGACGCATTGCTTGCCAAGGCGAAGGGCATCTACATCGTGCCCGAATACGGCAAGGCCGGCGCCGTGGTGAGCGGCGAAGGCGGCTCCGGCGTCCTCCTCTCGCATGAGGATGGCGAGTGGACCGCTCCCGGTTTCTACGATTTCGGCGGCCTCAGCTTCGGCGCCGAAGCGGGCGTCAAGGGCGGCTCGGTGGCCTTCGTCATCCTGTCGGATGACGGCATGAAGGAATTCACGAGCGACAACAATTTCTCGCTCGATGCCGATGCCGGCCTCACCATCGTAAACTACTCCGCCGACGCCAAGGCCTCCTATGGCAAGGGCGACATCGTGATGTGGTCCGACACCAAGGGTGCCTATGCCGGCGCCGGCGTGAGCGCGTCGAATATCGTGTTCAACAAGGAGAACACGAAGGGCTATTACGGCGAGAAGGTAACCCCCAACCAGATCGTGTCGGGTAGCCTGGAAAGCGACAAGGCAAGCAAGCTGGAAGAGGCCCTCTCCGGGTAAACGGGGCCGAGCCCCCAAACCTCTTCGGAATAAATTCGCGGGTCGGCCTTCGGGCCGGCCCGTTTCCGTTTCGGATCGCTGCCACGACCATACATTGTTTCAATCAATGCTTATCATGCAAATAATGTCTTTTTCAGGCATTACTGCCCGGGTCTATGACTCAAGGCATGACACAGACCCTCGACCCCTCGCCGCGCAACGACGCGCAGTCCCCCTCACCGGTCCAGCTCGACGATCTGGCCGGCGTCTGGAAACGCACGCTTCTCGTCGAGGCGGACGGCTCGCGCGACGACACCAGCATCGTCTACTGGCTCCAGCTCGGCTCGCTTTGCGGCGACATAAGGCTGCCCGCCTCGAAAGCGACAAGCGGCGCCTCGGCCTTTGCCGGCGCTCTGAGCGAGCGCGACGGGGTCTTCCGCTGGAGCCCGGAAATCGCCGAGGGCATTCCCGCCGACGCCGATCCCGATGAAGGTACCCTCAAATGGGAGGGCGGCATATTGCGCGAGGATGGCGTGCGCCGCCCCTATCTCGAACATTGGCACCGCGCGGCGACGCCTTCCCCCAGGGATTACGCGCTGCGCTTCCAGGACGACGGCGAATGCCGCGACGGCTATCTCATCCGCATCGCCGATTTCGGATTTTACGCCTGTCGGCCCCGGAAAGGCGGCCGCCCCTGTTTTGCGCTTCTGCGGGAAACCGCCGGGGACTGGATTGTCGCCGAAGCGCTCTCCGACACGCTCAAGCCGGGCGATGCTTTCGTCTGGCCCGACATCGCCCGCAGCATCGCCGACGCGCCGGGCCTGGCGGGCTGCAAATTCGGCGAGCGCGGCGTCGTCACCTTCGAAAGAATGCCCCTCCGCGGCGAGGCAATGTCATGACGGCCTTCCGCCATATTCCGCTTGTCGACATTTCCGGCCTGGGCGATCCCGACCCTGCGCGCCACGCCGAAACCGTCGAGGACATCCGCAAGGCGGCCTCGCAGGTCGGCTTTCTCTATGTCAGCGGCCACGGCATTCCGCCGGAAACCATCGCCCGCCTTCGCGCCGCCGCCGAAGCCTTCTTCGCGCGGCCGCAAGACGAAAAGATGAAGGTCTATATCGGCAAGTCGCGAAACCATCGCGGCTATGTGCCCGAAGGCGAGGAAGTCTTCTACGGCGGCAGCAAGGACAAGAAGGAAGCCTTCGACCTGTCCATCGACCTGCCCGCCGCCGACCCGGATTATGTAAGCGGCAATCCGCTTCTCGGCCCCAATCAGTGGCCGGACGACATGCCCGAATTCCGCGATGCCGTCTCCGCCTATTACGACGCCGTCTTCGCGCTCGGCCATCGCCTGCTGCACGGCTTTGCCGAGGCATTGGGGCTCGAACCGACGGCGCTCGACGAATATTTCACCAAGCCGCCGTCGCAGCTCCGCCTCATCCATTACCCCTACGATCCCGCCCCCGACGTTCAGGGTATCGGCGCGCATACGGATTACGAGGCCTTCACCCTGCTCCTGCCGACCGCGCCCGGGCTCGAGGTGATGAATGCCGAAGGCGAATGGATCGACGCGCCGCCGGTCGAAGGCGCTTTCGTCGTCAATATCGGCGACATGCTGGAAGTCTGGTCGAACGGCGTCTTCACCGCCACCTCGCATCGCGTCCGCAAGGTGCAGGAGGAACGCTATTCCTTCCCGCTCTTTTTCTCCTGCGACTACTGGACGAAGGTGGAACCGCTTCCCGCCTTCGTTTCAAACGACCATCCGGCGGCCTATCCGGCCGTCGTCG
Source organism: Parvibaculum indicum (assembly GCF_011762095.1). GTDB lineage: Bacteria > Pseudomonadota > Alphaproteobacteria > Parvibaculales > Parvibaculaceae > Parvibaculum > Parvibaculum indicum. The sequence goes on from NZ_JAASQO010000021.1 coordinate 44,035, forward strand.
CGGGCGAGCATCTCCACGCACAGACCGTGCAGACCTTCACCTATCTGAAGGAGCGCCTGGCCCGCGGCGAGATCGACATGCCGAAAGGCAGCCTCGGCCTGTCCTCCTTCGGGCGCGAAGCCCGGGCGAGGGGCGCATGACAGCGGAACCCGTCCTCGAAACATCCGCGCCGCGCCGCAAGCCGTCTTCGCCGAGGCCGCGCAGGAGCCTGTTCGAGGTCTACGGGACGATTTCCCGCCGCCGCCAGATCGCACTGGGCGTTCTGGGCGCCGGCGCCTTTCTGCTCTGCTGGCAGCTTGCCTCCACGCTGGGCCTCACCTCGCCCCGGCTTCTGCCCGCACCGCTTCAGGTCGGCAGCGCGCTCATCGACCTGCTGGAAAACGGCTTTGCCGACGATGTAATGGTCAGCATCTACCGCATCGTGCTGAGCTTCCTGATCGCCACCGCGATCGCCTATCCGCTGGGCCTTCTCATCGGCACGCTGGCCGCGGTCTCCGCGTTCTTTTCGCCGGTCGTCTCCGCCTTTCGCTATCTGCCCGCGCCCGCCTTCGTCCCGCTTCTGCTGATGTGGTTCGGCCCGGGCGACGAGCAGAAAATCGCGCTTCTCTTTCTCGGCGTGATCTGGTTCCTCATCACCATCATCGCCGACCATGTGCGCAGCGTGCCGCGCGAACTCGTGGAATCCGCCCGCACGCTCGGCGCCAATACACCCCTCGTCTTTATACGGATTATCGCGCCCGCTTCCCTTCCCCGCGTCTGGGACGGGTTGCGCCAGATGCTGGCGGTGAGCTGGACCTATCTCGTCATCGCCGAAATCGTCGCCGCCACGGACGGCATCGGCGCCATGATGATGCGCGCCCAGCGCTTCGTGCGCGTCGACGATGTGATGGCCGGAATCCTGACTATCGGCGTGCTGGGCGTCGTCTTCGATCTTCTGTTCCGCTTCGCCGGAAACATCCTGTTCCCCTATGAGCGCTTCGAGCGGGAACGCAACTGAGCGGCGGACGAATACCCGCCGAGCAAGGAGTATGACGATGACTTACTCGATCAGGGGTTACATGCCGGGCCGGGCCTTTCGGCTGGCCATGATTGTCACCCTGCTGGCGGTCTTCACCGCCTCCGGCATCGCCCGCGCCGCCGAACCGGTGACCGCGCGCGTCTCTCTCTTTTCCTGGCCGGGCTATGCCTTCTGGTTCCTCGCCAAGGAAAAGAACCTCGTTCCCGAGGTTAATCTCGACATCCAGATCATCGAGGATCCCTATCAGAGCTTCGCCCTGATGGCGGCGGGCAAACTCGACGTGACCTCGAGCACCGCCGAATACGCACCGCTCGCCGCCGCCGAGGGCAACCCGGTGCGCATGGTCGCCTACACCAACCCCTCCTACGGCACGGACAAGATCATCGTCCGTCCCGAGATCGAATCCGCCGAGGATCTCAAGGGCAAGAGCGTCGCCGTGATGGAAGGCGGCCTCACCCAGATCTATATGGGCATCTGGCTGGAAGAGAACGGCGTCGCCATCGAGGACGTGAAATTCGTCAACCTCATCATGGACAGCGCCATGGCGGCCATGCTGAGCGGCCAGGTCGCGGGCGGCGAGTTCTGGGAGCCCTATGGCAAGAACGTGCTCGACAATCTGGAAGGCTCCAAGGTGATGGCGACCTCGGCCACGCCCTACTGGTCGAAGACCGGTCTCCTCGCCGACGCCATGTATATGCGCGAGGGCTTCATCGAGGATCCGAACGGCGCCGCCGCGCTCGCCATGAAGGCCTATTACGCCGCCGTGGCCTATTGGCGCGCGCACCCCGACGAGTCGAACGAGATCATCGCCAAGGCGCTCGGTTTTTCCGTCGAGGACGTGGAAGCCGTGATCGGTCCGGACGGCAAGCCGCACAAGGGCGGCATCGTCGTTTATGACTTCGAGGACAGCGCCCGCTTCATGGGCGTCAAGGAGGGCGATCCGGTCCTGGCCGGCCTCGGCCAGACCCATGGCCAGATCGAGGACCATTTCGACCTTACCGCGAGCTGGTGGGTGAAGTTCGGCCTGATCGACGAGAAACCTCCCTTTGATGGCGGCGTGTCGCTGAAGCCGATGCAGGCCCTCGCCGCGTCGGGCTTCGCCGCCGACTGACGAGAACGCCGGCGCGAAACATTGCCGGGGGGCAAATGGCCGCCCCTCTCGCGGACCTCCGTTTAACGAGCGCGGAGCCCGCGGGAGGGGCGTTCCTGTGCTAGAGCGGATTCAAATTATTCCTGATCATATCCTGCGGCAGCGAAATAGTTTTTACACTCGGTGGGGGTGAAGGCTTGGATTGCGGATGCGATG
>NZ_JAASQO010000022.1 GCF_011762095.1 Parvibaculum indicum
CCGGCAGAAGCCGCCCTCGGTTCGACACCTGCCCGCAAATGCAGAAATCTATCTCACGAAATTGCGGGCATCGGCGCGTGTGACACAAAAATCTCTAGGCGGACATAGGCAGCCTGACATCACCATAGGTGTTGCCTCTACAGGAGAAGACGAGTGCTAGATTGAACAAACTTCGACGGCTCACTTGGAAGGAAGCTCGCCATGAATGACGACGACGTGATTGTTCTCAGCTTTGGTCTTGATCGACATCGTGTCGGCAGAGCTTTTTTCGCAGAGGATGATATTGGCGCGATAGTCAGATGCCACTTCGAAACCGAGCGCGCAGTTGACCACGCACTCAAGAAATTCACCGACGGGCGCTTCAAATCTGATGGGAGCCGTGGATTTCGCAACTTCGGCGACAAAATCGAAGTGCTACGGCTACTCGGTGTTGGCGACAATCTACTGAGCCCATTGCGCCGCCACAATGACCACAGAAATCAATTTGCTCATCGCGGACAAGACGAGCTTACCGTCGAACAGGTATCGGACCTTCATCGTATGATCAACGCATTGATACCCGACTACGGGAAAATGAAATTCACCTTCAAAGGTAATCGCAATTTTGAATCCCTCTACAGCGAACTAACGCTCAGGCAAAAGTACGTGGCGAATATGATGGCACTTATAAATCTTGTCGCAGCGCTTCCGGAGGTCGCAAAGCGCAACAAAGACAACCTTAAAGACTCCTGAGATCCGCATCTTATGAAATTGAACTCGAAGCTCCAGCGTTCACAAAAGTAGCCTCGTCACAATTACCTGGTGCGGCAGTGTGTCGAATGGCCCGTCTTCGGTGTCATGAAGCAAAAACGGTAGTTGGGCCGCATCTCTCCTTGGCGAGATATCGAGGAGTGTTCCGTCTCCTGGATCCACAACAGAATGCCTGTCCAGAATACCACCTGAGTTCAGCCACCCACGGACCGGGACGTGACCCGGGTGCAACCGACACCAGCGATCAACGTTCTCGTGGCACCTCGACCGGATCGCCTTGAAGCCGTTCAGTTCTTTTTCCGTCGCGCAGCGCAACGCACGCGTATCCCCCCGGGAAAGCCTCTCCGTTAGCCTCAAACACAATCTATAGCAGGCATCACGATCCATCGCGGAAGCCTACTCGCTAACAGGAAGGCAACCCAACTTGAGGAGCGTCCCCCTACAGGGAACTAGACGACAAGAAGAACAAAACAAATACATTTCCCGCTTGACCCCGTCGACGCGAGGACGCACAAAAGACATCCTGTCCATTTTTGTCCCAGTTTTGATTCGCGAGGGGGTAGCCGGTGGAAGACCTTTCTTTCCGCGCATTGCGGGAGATGAACGGACTGTCGATCGACGAGACGGCCGAATTTCTGGAGATGAACCCCAAGACCATCCGACGCTGGGAAGCCGGTGAGACGAAGCCGAAGAAGGCCTATATCGAAATGCTGAAGCACCGGCTGGAAGGCCGGATGGGGCATCAGGAAGAGAAGCCCGCCTTCCGCTTCATCGACCTCTTCGCCGGGATCGGCGGCATGCGGCGGGGCTTCGAGTCCGTCGGGGGCAAATGCGTCTTCACAAGCGAATGGGACTCCTATGCCCAGCGGACCTATCGCGCGAACTTCCCCGACGATCACGACATTGCCGGTGACATCACGAAGGTGAATGCCGACGAGATCCCGGAGCACGACGTGCTGCTTGCAGGCTTCCCCTGCCAGCCCTTCTCGATTGCGGGTGTCTCCAAGCTCGGCTCACTGGGACGCCAGCACGGCTTCATGGACAAGACGCAGGGTACGCTCTTCTTCGACGTGCTGCGTATCCTGAAGCACCATCGCCCGGCAGCTTTCCTGCTCGAGAACGTCAAGAACCTGCGCAGTCACAACAAGGGCGACACGTTCCGCACCATCGTCGGCGCGCTGGAGAATGACCTCGGCTACAAGATCAGCTGCCGCATCGTCGATGCGAAGGGCTATGTCCCGCAACACCGGGAACGCATCTTCATTGCGGGCTTCCGCGAGGATACGGGCTTCGACTTCGAACGGCTGGAGTTCCGGGATCCCAAGACGGGCCCGACGCTTGAAGAGATCCTCCACTCCTATGACGAGGACCCGGAGGGCCACTACACCACTACGAAAAAGATCGGGCGCCTTGACAACGTGACAGCCGCTGACGACCGCTACACGCTCTCCGACAAGCTCTGGACCTACCTCCAGGGCTATGCCGACAAGCACCGTGCGGCCGGCAACGGCTTCGGCTTCGGGCTCAACACCCCGAAGGACAAGGCCCGCACCCTCTCGGCGCGTTACTACAAGGACGGCAGCGAGATTCTGATCGCACAGGCCCGCAAGAACCCGCGCCGCCTGACGCCCCGCGAATGCGCCCGTCTGATGGGCTTCGATCCTGATCGGGAGACCCGAATGGACATTCCGGTCTCCGACACGCGCGCCTACAAGCAGTTCGGCAATGCAGTGGTTGTTCCCGTGGTCGCGGAGATCGCACGCTACATGAAGCCGCATGTGATGCGGATCCTCGATCCGGGCGAACTCTTCGAGGCCGCCGAGCCCTTCACCCCGGAACCATCGGAAGAGCTGCGCCTCGAACTTGGCTGACACCGTCTCACCGGAAACCCGCAGCCGGATGATGTCCGGTATCAGGGGAAAGAACACGAAGCCGGAGCTTATGATCCGCCGCGGGCTGCATGCCCGCGGATTTCGTTTCCGGCTTCACGTGAAGGACCTGCCCGGCAAGCCCGACCTGGTCCTCCCGCGTTACAAGGCTGTGGTGTTCGTGCATGGCTGCTTCTGGCACGGCCATGACTGCCATCTCTTCAAATGGCCGAAGTCCCGGGAGGAGTTCTGGCGCACCAAGATCCGGACCAACCGTGCCAATGACAAGAAACACCTCGCCGCTCTCCGGGAGAAGGGCTGGCGCGTGCTGGTCATCTGGGAGTGTGCGCTCAAAGGCCGGACGAGACGCGATCCGGATGAGGTCCTATCATCCGCTGCAGCCTGGCTGCGCAGCGACAGGGGTATCGGAGAGATCAGGGGGAGAGAGTGACCGCACAGGAAGAGATGGCATTCGGGCGATCGGGAACAGATGCAGATCTGCTCGCCCGTTTGTTTGATCGGGCGGACCAGGTCCTCGTCAAGAAACTATCCAACAATGACCGCGACTGGGCGCGCTACAAAAACAAGCATCAGGCCGGCGTCTATATCCCGCACGAGGAGAGAGACGGCGGCTTCTTTCCTGCCCTGCAAGCGAAGGAGCGGAAAGAAGAAGGCGCGGAGATCCGGGAGGTCTATTTTCCGACCGTATGGCCGCAGCTGAATGACGAGGAGAAGCTGACCCGGCTGGTCCACTACACCAGCAAAGGCCAGGAAACCCACATGACCGGCCTGCCAAAAGAGGCCTTCGCCGAGCTCCTTCCCGCGTCGTTCCTCGTGATGGGACGCGTATCGAAGGACGATGGGTACAGATACGAATGCCTGACGATCGACTCCGACAGCGATGAAGCCATTCTTCTGGCCGAGATGTTCGACATTGACGCCACCTTCATGGTGGCCGTGCTGGATCCTGCCGCGGTCCGAGCCAGAGAGCGCGAACGTATTCTGGACTTTGCCGAGCAGGTAATCGCGGCCTGGGAGAAAGGTACGATCGCGGAATTCGCGAAAACCAACGCTGCAATGCCTCCGACTGCGGAACTGGCGCAGATGGCACGCACCGCCTTTCTGGAGAAAAACGGGCTCGAGAAGCTCGATCCCTTCGCCCTTGAGAACCCGGGCGACGTCCTGCGAGAGATCAGTCGCAGCATCGAGTGGGAGCTCTTCAAGGAATTCCAGAGAAGGGAGAGAGCCGTCGAACTGGTGCGGCTGGTGCTGGGTGACAAGCCACGCAAGGTAACCGCGTCAGAGGTGATCCGCAGGCTCGTCGACGAACTCCCGGCAATAGACGCGCTGATGCTTTCCGCCAGCCAGCAGCGCAAGTCGCGAGCGGGCTACTCCTACGAGCATCACATAGAGGCCATGCTTCTCGGCGGATCGATCCCCCACGAAAAGCAGGTCGTCATTGCCTCGAGGAAGCGCCCCGACTTTGTTCTGCCGTCGCTCGCCTTCGTCGACAGCAAGACAGAGGATGCAGCGACGGGCCTGATCCTCAGCGCCAAGACCACACTTCGCGAGAGATGGAAACAGGTCGAACGCGAGAAAGGCGACCGCCAGCTGTTCCTCACAACGGTTGATGAAAACATTGCCGGCAGCACGATCGAGGACATGGACTCCATCGGCGTCTGCCTGGTTATTCCCGAAAGCCTCAGGAAGTCCAGGGAGACGGAATACAGTGGCCATGAGAACGTCGTGAGCTTCAGGGAGTTCTGCGACGAGTTCGTACAGCCTCATCTGATCTTGTGGAACGCCGCAATGGCGTGATTCGACCAAGGAAACGAACCAGAGTCTCACCTCTCAGAGAGCGAACATGGGCGCTCCCACACCGTCAGGCCGAGAATTAGGCTTTGGAGGAAAATGGCCGCTTTGCGCCAGAAGCGGACGTTCGATCTGGCCGCGTGATCAAAGGCCCTTTATTTTGACACTTCAAGATCGGAGGACCGTCGTGAAATTCGACTTTGCGGTGTTCAATACAGATCAGATCAACAAAAAGCTTATCAAGTTCTCTGCGGCTGGTTTGATGCGCTCAGAGGAAGAGCATCAGCGCGAGGCCCTCCTGTCTCGCGCGCCGGTTGGAACGCCTGCCCACATGCAGCACGACATGCATCGTGTGATCGGGTGGAGCCGGCAGCTAGGGCTCTACATAGATGGCGAAATGGTTCGCGTCTTAGGCTGCATCGAGTATCCTGAGAACGAAGAAGATTGCGCTCAACTACAAGACCGTGTTGCGCGGCATAGGAAGCGCGTCAACGACGCTCAAACCGCACGGTTTCGCGATGAGCTTTCGGCGAAGATCGGACTTCCCAACAATGGGAATTTGAGCTTCCTGCGAACGGAGTCGGTGTTCGCCAAGCGAGAAGGACTTGCTGCCGAACTGTATCCAGAGTTCTTTGTGCCGAGTACAGGTTTGGTCGACAAGGATGGCCTTGTCGAATACGGAGAGCTCCTATCCCGTACCACCGAGCTGTGGCCGGGCGTTTTTCATGACAAGAAGCGCGATCTGGTTCTGGTCGCCCACAGGTTTTTTCGGCGTAGGTTGTCTCATTTGAACGCGCTGAACACCGAGTTTTTCCGCAGCTTTTCAGGAGTCGCCCAAGAGAACCCCAAACTGAGAGCTCGATTGAGGCTCGATCCTGATCTGCTTGGTCATCCCGCCTCCACCAAGAGTCTCATTGAGCTCGAATATTGGCGTGGCCCCAAATACGACGAAGACATCAGCAAAATCCCGAGCGGAGTAGCGGAACACAAGGCGGACGAGGTGACCCGACAGTTTGAAGGGGTCGATCGAACCCAAATTTGGTGGAAGGCCCCAGAAACCCGTATGGTTGGCAGTGCACCGACCGACTACCGCACATTTGAGGTAGAAGAACTCATCGAGGACCCGTCGCCCGGGCTTGCGGACGGACGGTACGGGTGTAGATATGCCCATGCTGAGTACTCGTCGAGCGCGGATGACATCACCCATTTTGACGGCGCGATCCGAGCCTATGATGGCGATAAGTATCTCATAAGATTTGACGCTTCAATCGATCGTGCTGGAAAGAATTCCGACTACACGAAACTGTTTCGTTTCGATGGTGAACTCTCTGTGCCGGACTGGAAGCGGCTGCTTAGCGACTACTATCGAGGCAACAACCTGATACCTGAGTATCTTGGCGCGCCGCAGGACGCTGCGCAATCACGAAGCGCAACTTCATCGTCGGCTATTCGGGAGCAGGCCGAGGCACCTTTGGCAGCGTTCATTTCCCTTTCTCCCGGCCGATTGACGGATGGAACGATGCTCTATCCAGAGTTGTTTCTGCAGATCGGCAGTCAGTACTTCCCGTTCGTGGAAGTCGGCATGGGCACGGTGTCGAAGTACCTAGATAGCAAGCGTGACAAGGACGTAACCCCAATCGGCTTTCACGACGACGTCCTCAACCTATCTCGTCTGGGCATCGTTGAGTCCGACCAGTTGCCTAACCAATTTGCGGATGAGATTAGAGGTCTCGCCGATGCGCTCGAAGAAGACATTGAGAGTGGCCGAACGCAGAAAGTAGCAATTCCCATCATGTGGCAGAACGACAATATTGTAGTCACGCTTACGTTAGCGGGGCGCGCCGCATTGGTGTTGCCTATGCTAAGGCGACTGCCCAGTTTGATTGATCTGACTAGGATGCCCTCGGAATGGATAGAGGCAATGGCGCACGCTATAGCCGAGATTGCACCGGTCAAAGCTGCAGCCGTTATTTGGGACGGAGTTGATCGCGGTATTATCGAAATCAAACGTAGTGGTGAAGTCGAGGTGCAGTGGCCTATGAGCGCATCTTGGACAGAAGCAGCGATCGCAAGCGGCTTGTTGAAGTTCCCTGATCAACTTGCCCGAACCGACATCGAGGAGAGCTGAGAGCATCCAGCTCAAGCCCGTCTGCCGGAGAATCCCTGCTGAGCCGTTGGAAACTTAATTGACGCTCGATTTAACTGCCCTCTTTTAGTGCCATGCCGATTGGATCGAAGATGGTCGAGCTCTCCGCCACCGCAAGACTCCGTCCTGCGCACGCTGCCCCTTTGGGAAGGCCAAGGGGCAAGTGCCGATCCGAGACCGCAGCCTCTTCGAGTTGAACGTCCGCTAGTGGCGCATATGCGCCAAGAGCGGAACTTGCCTAGCAAAACGGACGTTCGGCGTTGAACTCGGACATGGTCTACAAATCGAATATCGCGCTGCCGCAACCTCTTGCTCAGCGGCCTGAAACCAGAATTTAAGGGGCTGACCGGAGCCGGATCAGGCCTTTGATGATGCCAACGCCAGAACATGCTGAACCATGCGCCAGCTGTAGTTCTTCGCCGCGACGGCGCACAGCATGTAGAGCAGGAACAGCACCACGCCATAGACTAGAGCGTGTTTGCCGTTGCCAGAGGCCCACCAAGCCAGCACCGGTAGGGGAACCACTACCAACGCCGTAATCAACCCAATGTCCCGAGCCGCAAGATAACGTCCGTGTGCGTCTAACACTCCCACATCATCTCGGAATTCCCGATAGATCCGATAGAAAAGCTTGTTTTGCTCCTTGCCTGCCAGAGGAAGCGGTCCGTATTGAGCTTCGAGCAGCTCCATATCGACATGGCTACTGTGCGGCCCGACGCTAGTAAAGGCTCGGCAGCCGGGAAGCGGATCATGCCAGCGCCAATGCATTATCCGATCGCGCCAGTTTGGATTGATCAAGCCAAGTAGCAAGAGTGAGGCGACCACGATGAGCCCAAATGCCGCGGTGCCAGGCACGGCTGCCGCCTCGAGTCGCGCCACGAGCGCGGGGCCGTTCATCGAGAGGAGGTGCAGCGGCTCGGCTGCGATCCAGGCAAAGGCCACGATATGTCCGATCATAGCGGCCCTAATCAGCACCGCATTCTGCTCCTTGAGCGATTTACCGTCAGCCATCGTTGTCCTTTCGAGATGAAACCAGCGCATGAAATCGCGCAGGTGTCGCTATCAGCAAAATCGATGGTGGCGCGCGTTCGGCGGCAAGGTCGGCTGCGGTCTTCCAATCGGTCGAAGACGGACCCTCGTTCCGAAGGTGGCTGTGCCAGGTTCCCACGTCGAACAGGGTTCGTCCGCTTTGCTCATGCCGATGGCGGATGGTCGATTGCAGGCCATCGGTTCCTAGTACGAACAGCGTGGGCGTTCGGCGGCTGTCGGCAGGCGCTTCAAGAAGATCGACTACGGTCACCGTCTTCAGTCGGGCGCTGGTCAAGCCGATCATTACTCCGCCAGTTTCAACCGCCGAATAGGCTTTGGCTTCGGCCCGAACGCGGTCCACCACGCGCCGGGACAGTCGCAACTGCCAACCATCACTGCCGGCGATGGCGACGGTCTCGAACGCAGGAACAACACACCGACTCCAACGTGTCGACGGGCTATCCTCATCTGCTGTACCGATGACGATCAGCCCCTCGTGGGTCGGCGCGTCGAGCGCGTTGGAAATCTCCTGCGAGAGGGACGCTGTCATAACCGACAGACGCGCGTCGTCCATCGTCATCGTCAACGAACCGCATCCCTGCCCGATCTGAACCTCGGCGAGGCCATCAGCAGGATCGAAGAGCAGCTCGGCGGCGCGTCCATCGTCAAGGGTTGCATAAAGTTCGGCGATCAGGTCGCAATGGCTGGGATTGTGGTCCTTGCCATCCACGAGCAGAAACGCACCGCGGCCGCGGCCGAAAAGGGCTGCCTCGAACAGCCGCGCACGAAGGCGAGATGTTGCGGCAGATACCAACGCCTCGCGAACGGACAGCGAAGCGGTCGAATTGATCACTGCGCCTGCGGCTTTGGGCATGATCTGCTTGACCTGCTCAGGATCTCGGAGATCGTGGCTGAGGTCGCCTTTGTGCACCGCAGGCGCCATGCCGAAGCCGACGAGTTCTTTCGAGAGCGCCTCCGCCTTGTTGCTGGAGACGTCCTTCGCGCCGAGAGCATGCCGCGCCAGATTGTGCGGTCTAAGCAAGGACTCGTCGCTCACCGCCACGATGTCCTGGCCCGCACGCACCGCGTGCATGGCGATCTTCGATCCAACACTGCCACAGCCAAGCATGGCAAGTCCGCTACGCGCCGGAATGCCGGACAGCGTCTGGAGCAATGGAGCACTAAGTGACTGATAGTGCATCGCCGGCGCAACAGGCTCTTTGTCAGCTTGGGCGAACAGCGACGCGCGGTTCTTGTCGGCGCGTATCTCGACGACATAAGGTAACAACTCGATGTCGTAAGCGCTGCCGATCAGATGAATCGGACGCCGCGCGCACAGAACGATGCCGATCGGGATCGGCTGAGGCAGCAGCATACCGTTAAAGCTTCGTTCGACATTGGCGAGGAAGGTATCCAGGCTGCGTCCGCATCCGAGCTCGGCGGCTCGCGCGCGCAGGTCGTGCAATGTTGTGACGCTCTCCGGCAGATAGGTCGCGCTGACACGTGGCGTGCCATTGGGATTTTTGTCGGGCCAGACCACCCCGACCACCGTATTGCCTAGGCTCACGCTAGAATCGGGCCGACGCGACGTGAACGTCGTATCGTCCGACTTCTGCATAAGCGGGGTCTGCACACCCCTGCTTGAGATCCACGTCTCGACCGAGTCATTGAGGTATGCCTCGGACGCACCACGGCGGAAGAACATGCCCTGCCATGCGATCCACCCGCCGTTCTTGGTGACCGCATTGCGCGCGGCATCGGCGTCGATTTCAACGATATCGCGGAAATCGCGGCGGAGCATAGGCTCCCAACCCTGTTTAGCGTTAATCAGATCGCTGATTGCAGCCTTGCGAAGCCAGATCGCGAGCTGCTCGACCAGATGGAAGATGCCATACTCGACCAGACCGAACTGAAAGAAATATTCGTCCTGATCCCCATCAACCAAGCACGGTCGGGGCATCGCGGCAAAGGGCATGAGATGAGGGAAGTTGCGTGGGAAATCCTCGCGCAGGTAGAAGCGCGGCGATTGCCATGGATAGTATGTTGGAAGCTTGAGAACGACAGGCTCGCGTACTCGGACGCCGCTCGAGCTGATGCCGTCCGCCTTCATGTCGAGCGGCATCTCGACGTTCATGTCCAGCCGAATGCGTGGTCTGCCGCCTTCCGGTTCAAGCACCGCGCCGCCGACACATTCGGGATGAGTCAGCGCGACGCGCAAAAGATGCTCTGCGGGATCGATTCCCGCCTCGGTTGCCATAGGTTCAGCCGTGTGGACGCGCCTGGGCAGCGGTGGCACCGATCCCCAACGCGGCTACCGCCGCCTTGGCAGCGCTCTTCACGACTTTTGTGACGCCGCTAGAAGTGATCTCGTATTCCAGCGCGCACTCTTCACCCTCCCAGACCTCAGCGACGCAGATGAACCGATCGCTCTTGCCATCGACGATGGAGATGTATTCGCGCTTGGCGCGATCGCTGGGTGGGTCCGCTTCTTCAGGATCGATCGCCTTCGAGCTGGCTACGACAATCGCGCCTTTCCGAATTTGCGCCAGCGCGCTGCGCGCGTCGTCGCAGACCTCCGCGTCCTCGCCATAGGTCGAATAGCTGTCGTAGCTGAGGCTGTGCCACGAGCAGTGATGCGGGGCTTGCAGAATATCGTAGCTGAGCCAGTCGGCCCGATAGGTGCCATGCTTGCCCCATAGCCGCTCCCAAATCGCGACCTCGGCGTCACCTCCGGTCAGGAAGCGGCATTTGTCGAGAATGCCCCCGCCGCGGATCGAGAAGCGCAGGACCACCGACGAATGATTCTTGTCGAGCAGATCTTCCAGCTCTTCATCGTCACCATGCGGGATCGGCGCGAGAAGCCTAGCCTCAAAAGCACCAACCGTAATGCAATTGAGACTCGTCACGACATCATCCGTCTTGACGACGACCCCCGGAATATCGTCGGTCTTGCCATCCTCGTCCTCTCCCATGATCTGGATACGATCACCCTCGACCGTCGCGGCACCCTTTTCGCGATACAGTGCGACACGACGGCGAGCTTCCTTCGCCCACGCTTTGGCATCATCACAGAGGACATGAGACTTGGACGCACGGCGGAAGACGATCGGCGACGACCACATTTCCCGGATAAGAATCTTGTCGTCATCCTCGTCCCATTCATCGGGCGGGCCGAGGTGGAAGTGAGTTTGGAGGCCGCGGATATGGTCCTTATCCGGATGGCTGAGCTGAAAGCCATCAACAAACAGACGGCCTTTTCCATCGCGAGTCAGCCGACTGCGGAGATCAGCCATGACATCCGGCGTATCGTCATCATCGTCGTCCGCAGCTTGGCGCACATGTAGATCGACGAGGAGCTTCTGGCCGTTGTCGAACGTGATCAGCGTCATATCACCGTTGCCGACGGGGAAAAATGTGATTGAGGCGGTCATTGCAATCCTTTCGGTCAAACAGTGAGACGAGCGCCGTGCAGCAATCTGGCGACGCTTGGCCCGGCATTTATGCGTTAGGGTTATCGCGACCGCTCGGCTCGCGAGCGACTCCTTAGTCCATTCGGCCACTGAAATCGGGGGGCTACCCGTGACCGCAGCGCTCCGACCCCCTCGCCCGGAATTTTCTGCCCACTCGCCTCCCTTCGTCCTTGACCCCTGCAGTCTTCGCGTCCATTGAATATAGAGACTGCGCCCAGACCAGTCAAGAAACACGATGGGATATTTTTTTCGAATCGACTTATTGGAGGATTTTGTGGCGGAAGAGACGGGAGAAACGGTACGCTGGGGCGTTCAACGGCGCCTCGAATTCATCGATTTCCGGTTGTTCTGGGACGGGCGGTTCAATCGCCGCGATTTGGCAGAGACCTTCGGAATCTCGGCGCAGCAAGCCTCTTCCGACATCGCCCAATACACCGCGCTTGCGCCCGGGAACCTTGCTTATGATCAGACCCTGAAAGCCTATTTGCGCGCGCCGACCTACGAGCCGAAGCTGATGCACGCGTCGGCCGAACGCTATTTGCTTCAACTCGTCGCGATAGAAAACCGTTGGATGCGTCAGGAGGACACCTGGTTCGACAACACGCCACCCATTGAGAACGTCTCGCTGTTACGCAAGCGAACGGACGCTCGGATTCTGCTCCATATCCTCGACGCCATCAATCAACGTGGCCAGCTGGAGATTCAGTACAGGTCGATCACCGGCTCGCCGGAGCCGCGCCGTGTAATAGCGCCCCACGCGCTCTTTCATGCTGTCGGCCGGTGGTATGTCCGAGCGTGGTCGAACGAGCATTCCGATTTTCGCGATTATAACCTTTTCCGGATTGGTCAAGCTGGCGACATCGTCACGGCCGCCATCGATTCTACACTTGATTTCGAATGGATGCATAAGATCGACCTCATTCTCGCACCAAACCCGGCTCTGTCAGCAAATCAACAAGCGGCACTCGAAGCCGAGTACGGTATGACCGACGGCAGGCTCGTCGTTACCCAGCGGCTGAGCCAGACCTTCTACTTGATGACCGAGCACAATTTCGACGTAGAGCCCGACACGCTACCGCCAGGCAAGCAGCAGCTGGTGCTCCTCAATCGTGACGAGGTAGTCAATGCGCGGGCCACGGCGCGTAAGCTCTCAATTGACGCTGTCGAGCGAGCTTCTCGGTGAACAAGAGCATTGGCGATCAAGGGATATCCGCGATCTTGCTCTTTGGCAGCCGTGCGCGCGGAGATAATAGCCGGGGGTCGGATACCGATCTCCTGCTTATCAGCCCGCCCGATACTCCAAAGCACAAATCGATTGGCCACCTCTCGATGTTCTTCTATCCGTGGGAGAAGCTGATCTCCGACGCATGCAACGGAGATCTATTCGTCTGTCACATCGTGCGCGAGGCCAAACCGTTGTTCGACCCGCTGGGCCAGCTTGATAAATTGCGATCCCAGTTCAGGCTGCGGACGAGCTATGCCCGCGAAATCACGCACGCTCGTGACCTCGGTTGGTTCCTCGATCGCCACGCTGGCGCTCTCAACTCCAATCTAGTTGTGCGGCGCATGGTCTGGTGTATTCGTACAATCCTCATCGCGCAGCTCGCTGAACGAGGTACGCCGGCGTTCGCGCCTGCCGCGCTGGCAGCGGCGGCGCCTTCGGCTGCGGATCTTCTTGCTAGTCGCCATCAGCGCAGACTGGATGCAACAACGCGGCAGCGATTTCGGCAGTATTTAGTTCAGGAGATTGGGCATCCAGTCTTGCCGGACGAGGCGACGCTCGAGGACTATCGCGCCTTGTTCGCCCAGACCGGCAATGAGGTAGGACTGCAGACGATCGAGCGTGGTATTCGGTCGACGGCAGAGGATGCGCACCATTACCGCTGATCGGCGCTGGCGCGTTGGGCTCGGCTACTACAGAAATAGCAAGAATGACCGCTTCTGGCGCAAATCAGACAATCAAATGTGCACTAGAATAGTATCTAAGTTCGACTGGACTTCCCCCACAAAGGAAGCATCCATGTGCATGCGCCAAACGGCGCAGGCCCCGCGGGACGATAGTCAGGGGGCCTTTCGGGGTGAGGGCGCCGGATTGGCGGGCGCCTGCAACCAACAGGAACCCCGAACATGGCAAATTCCTCAAATTCTGCCTCAAACCTTGCGCCTAAATCTCCTCCCCCGACCGCTGGCAAGCTCGGCCATATCATCCGGCTATTGCAGCGCACCAAGGGAGCGACCATCGGTGACTTAGTCGAAGCGACCGGCTGGCAACCTCATTCCGTACGAGGAGCAATCAGCGGCCAGCTGAAGAAGCGCCACGGCCTGGACGTGACTGCGACTAACGACGAGACCCGTGGCCGCGTCTACCGCTTGCCGAAGAAAGCGAAGGCGGGAGGCACCAAATGAATCAGGTCGAACCGGATTTGGCTGGACTCGATTTGGGTAACCTCCACAGACGATGGCGTGCGGCCCATGGCAATCCTCCCCCGCCTCGCGCCGGCCGTGAGTTGCTCGAGCTCGGTGTCGGCTGGCACCTCCAGACCAAGGCTCATGGCGGCCTTGATCGGGCGACACGAGAACAGATCGCTGCTTTGGTCGAGGATGTCCGGGAGGGACGCGAGCCGGGCATCACGAAGAGTCGTTCCTACCTCAACCCCGGCACGACACTGGTACGGGAGTGGAACGGCAGGACCTACCAGGTTCAGGTGCTCGATACCGGATACCTCTTCGAGAACAGGGTCTGGCGCAGCCTCTCGGAGATCGCCCGCGAGATCACGGGCGCCCGCTGGAACGGACCCAAGTTCTTCGGTCTCAGACAGAAGCAGAAGGAGGTCGCCTGATGGTTGCCCGCAAGTTTCGCTGCGCGATCTATACCCGCAAATCGACCGATGAAGGTCTCGATCAGGACTTCAACTCACTGGAGGCCCAGCGCGAGTCCTGTGCCGCATATATCATGAGCCAGACCCATGAGGGCTGGGAGGCGCTGCCTGCTCACTACGATGATGGCGGTTACTCAGGGGGTACTCTCGAGCGCCCCGCCCTGCAGAGCCTGATGCAGGATATCGGGAAAGGCCTGATCGACATTGTTGTGGTCTACAAGGTCGACCGGCTGACACGGTCGCTGGCCGACTTCGCCAAGCTGGTCGAACTCTTCGATCGACACAGCGTCTCCTTCGTCTCGGTGACCCAGGCCTTCAACACCACGAACTCCATGGGACGCCTCACTCTCAACGTGCTGCTTTCCTTCGCCCAGTTCGAGCGAGAGGTCACGGCCGAGCGTATCCGTGACAAGTTCCGGGCCTCCAAGGAGAAGGGGATGTGGATGGGAGGCAAACCGCCCCTCGGCTACGACGTCGACAAGCGGAAGCTCATCATCAACGAGGGCGAAGCCGAGCAGGTCCGCCACATCTTCGACCGCTATCTCGAACTCGGCTCGGCCATGGCACTGATGAAGGACCTGGATGCCAGAGGAATCCATTCAAAACGATGGACCACCCAGAAAGGGCGGACGATCGGTGGAGCCTGCTTCACCCGTGGCGTTCTCTACCTCCTCCTGCAGAACCCGATCTACATCGGGAAAATCCGGCACAAGGATCAGATTCACGAGGGGCTGCACGCCTCCATCATCGACATGAAGACATGGGGGAAGGTGCAGGACCTCCTTGCCCGTAACCGGCACGAGAACAGGACAAGAAAGAACGCCAGCGCCCCGAGCCTGCTGGCCGGGCTCCTCTTCCATAAAGACGGCACCCCGTTCCGGCCGCGGCAATCACAGTTACAGGGCAGGCGTCTCCACTACTACAGGCACCCAGAAACGACCTTACCCGCCCCTGAGATCGAGAGCATCGTCACCAGCGAGCTCATTGCCCTGCTGGGACAGCAGACCGAGCTTTGCAGGATAATCGGGGCGGATCATCCCAATCTCATCGAGTTGGTCGGGACGACGGCGGCGCAGCATGCGGCCCAGCTGAAGGCCCAGCCCACGCGCGAGGTCGTCCTTAATCTCATTGAGAAAGTCACCGTCGAGCAATCTCGAATCCATATCACGCTAAACCGGCAGGGTATGGCTGAGCTTCTCGGGTACGCCGACACGTCCGTAGTCAATGAGGATGCATATTCCGACCCGGTCGTCCTCACACGCCGGTATCAGCTGAAGCGGGTTGGGCGCGGCAAGAAGCTGATCATCGGGGCGAAAAACCCGAATGAGACCGCTCAGCCTGATGCGTCACTTCTCAAATCCATCGCCCGGGCACACGCCTGGCTCGAGGATTTGAAAGCGGGGCTCAGCTACAAGGAAATCGGCGCGCGGGATACGATCGACGAACGGCTGGTCGCGCGGACTGTGCGGCTGGCCTTCCTGGCTCCTGATATTACGAGAGACATCCTCAATGGCCGCGAGCCGGAGGGCCTGACTTCGCAGGGACTGATCCGGCTGCCGAAGCTACCGGCGAACTGGGATGAACAGCGCGAGGCACTGGGCTTCACCTAAATCGGCCAGAGTCGGAGAATGCACTTGCCCGCGCTTCTGCGCGGGCTTTGTCGTTCCGTTGACGTTCCCGCGAAACACGGCTGCATCACGGTGCATCATCGTGCATCGAAATACGCTGAAGCGGACCTGTTTGGCCCCTCGCAGAGATATACCCATGAAATGGCGTCGAAATGCTCTCCGCAGAGCACCTCTGCCGGTCACCGCGATGCACAAATGGGCCACAAGTCCCCGGAATGACGGAGAGTTTGCGGAGAGGCCTGGAGGTCTTCGTTTTGCTGGGGAAGGACTGGTGGTGTCGACAGTCGATAGACCTGTTCCCTCTGCTCAATTCCCTGAATTTCAGGGAAAATACAGGGAATTTCGCCCGAATCTGCATCCCCAAGGCTAAAGACCGCTGAAATAGCCCGGCAACTTCCGTGACTTAGCGTCAATTTCCCTGGAAACCAGAACAGGGAAATTTAATCGGCATATCAGGGAATTTTCGCGAGGGAACAGGGACCATACCGACCGCCTAACGGCGCGGCTCAAGCCGCATCAATTGTCAGAATCAGATGCGATTCTTGGCCCGGAGATTGGAACTTTCCAACGAGGCCAGCCATGAGCGATCGCGTTCTCAAGAGGATGATGGACGACTATTGCCGCGTCCGGATTTCCCCCTTGCTCCCGCAGGATCGCGATGATCTGCTCTTGCGTGAACCTCAATCGTTTCATCGTCCGTCTCCTTCTCCTTGACGGACTCTACTCATTTTTGGAGGAGTTTGCGGGGCTCACGTCACGCCGAATAAAAACATTCAATCCCAAGACGCGCCGACGGAGCTCACAACATGATGGCATGGTCTATCCTCTCAGCAGGCAGTCGTTCTCATCGCATTTGGTCTGATCCGTCAAGGTAGACAGAAAGTGTTTCGTCTCCCCCTCGCGAAACGACTGTCAGAATTGCTTTGGTTGGTCTTTGCGCTTCGGGTATCCATGCAGCTGTTGCGACGCCGTTCCCTCTGTTTTCTGCAATTGCGATGGTTTGCATCAAGCCGATCCGAGCGTTTTGAACTGCCATGCGCATATTCCGATGTCGAGCCCGGAGTGATCTGGAAAGATATCGGCGGTACGATTTATCCAGTACCGCGCCATTCTTACCATCGATAAACACGATTTCCTTTCTTTCGGACGTCAAGAATTCCACGCGATAAGCATGTGCCTCATCTCGCCTATCCGGCTTTATGCTCACTGCCGTTCCCTTCGAATGCATCCTTGCGGAATCGAGAATATCCAAAAGAGACATCCGCGCCTGATCCGAAGACACTGTCTGCAACCTATAGTCATTTCCTGAATAGGCATGACCGACTGGAGCCGTTGATGCGAGTGCAGCCAGCGATATGACGAGAGCGGTTTTCATGAGATAGCCTTTCCTTGAGGCACGCCCTGACGGGCGCCGTTGGAGTACGGAATTTCGGTCTAGGTTTGAACACCGAGAAATTTTGTGACCTTGCATTGTTCTACCGCTCCGCTCCGTGCGCGAGTTTGTAGAGAACAGGCAGGACAACCAAGGTGAGAAGCGTTGACGACAGGATTCCGCCGATAACAACAGTCGCGAGAGGGCGCTGAACTTCAGCACCTGCGCTGGTGGCAAGCGCCATCGGCACAAACCCCAACGACGCAACCAAGGCCGTCATAAGCACAGGACGGAGCCTCCTGCTCGCGCCTTCCCATATCGCTTCGTCGAGGTGCATTCCCTGCGCTCGCAGATTCTTGATGAAGCTGATGATCACCAGGCCGTTCAGGACCGCCACTCCGGACAAAGCGATAAAGCCTACGCCGGCGGATATTGAGAGTGGCAGGCCGCGAATGGCGAGGGCGACCAGACCACCCGTCAAGGCCAGTGGTACGCCGGAAAAGACGAGGAGAGCATCCTTGGCGGTTCCCAGACTTGCAAACAGAAGAGCAAAAATCAGAATCATCGCAAGCGGAACGACGACAGAAAGTGTTCGAACCGCCGAGACCAATTGCTTGAACTGCCCGCCCCATTCCATCCAGTAACCGGCGGGGAGTACTACATTGGCCTTCACCCGTTTCTGTGCTTCCGAGACAAATGAACCAAGGTCGCGCTCACGAATGTTTGCAGACACCACTATTCGACGCTTGCCATTCTCCCGACTGATTTGATTGGGGCCGGTGGTGAGCTTCACATTCGCTACTTCCCGCAAAGGGACGACGCGCGGCATGGTTTCGGGGAAAGGCTCATATGAGGAGATCGATACATCTGTCGTTTCCGGATGAACGGGAGGCAACGGAATCGGCAACTCTCGCAGCCTGTCGACATCCTGCCTGACGTTTTCCGGAAGGCGGACAATGACGGGGCTACGCCAGTCCCCTTCATAGAATGTGCCTGCCCGGCTCCCTCCCATCGCCGATCTTACGGTTTCCTGTATGTCGGCCACGTTGAGCCCCAACCTGGCCGCAGCATCCCTATCGATATCGATCGAAAGAACCGGCAGGCCCGTTACCTGTTCGACATTTATATTGGCCGCACCATCAATCCCGCCAACGACCGTGGCAATTTCACCGGCGGTTTGGCGCAGCTGTTCCATGTCATCGCCGAAGACCTTGATTCCAATATCCGCCCTGACACCGGAGATCAATTCATTGAACCTAAGCTCGATCGGCTGCGAGAGCTCGAACTTGGAGCCCGGCAGGCCCTCCAGTTTCTGCTCGATTTCGGCGAGAAGAACATCCTTGGGCTTGGATGGATCCGGCCAGTCCTCGCGATCCTTCATGATGACGTATGCGTCGGAAATGTTCGGCGGCATTGCGTCTGTCGCTACCTCCGCCGTTCCCGTGCGGGCAAACACATCCCTTACTTCCGGCAGTTTCAGGAGAACCTTCTCCACATCGGTTTGCATTTCGACAGACTGCGTAAGACTTGTTCCCGGAACGCGAAGAGCCTGTACGGCCACATCCCCCTCGTCCAACTGAGGAATGAATTCCGTTCCGAACCTCGTCATACCGAGGCCGGTCAGCACGAGCAGGACGATGGAAACCGACAACACCGTGTAATTGTGCCGCAGCGCCCAGGAAAGGCCAGGTTCATAGGTCCTTTGCGCCCAACGCATGATTGGGCTCTCCTTTTCCTCGACATTGCCACGAATGAATATGGCGATTGCCGCGGGAACGAATGTCAGGGCCAGCACCATCGCTCCTGCCAGAGCAAGGATTACGGTGAGAGCCATCGGCGTGAACATTTTACCCTCCACCCCGGAGAGGGTAAGGATCGGGAGGTAGACCACTGTGATGATGAAGGAGCCGAACAAAGCGGGGGTCATGACCTCCCGCGTCGCATCCGCTACCACAGAAAACCGTTCCGACATATGCAACGTCCGGCCAAATCGTTTTTGCTCTTCGGAAAGCCGGCGGAGGCAGTTTTCGACAATGATCACCGCACCGTCGACTATCAGCCCGAAATCCAGCGCGCCCAAACTCATCAGGTTGGCACTGATCTGATATTCGACCATGCCGGTAATGGTGATGAGCATTGAAAGCGGAATGACCATCGCAGTGATCAATGCAGCTTTGAAATTGCGCAGAAGAATGAACAGGACAGCGATCACCAGCGCCGCGCCTTCAAACAGGTTTTTCTGAACTGTTTCGATCGTCTTCTGAACCAGCGACGTCCGATCATAGAGTGGCTGAATCACAAATCCCGCGGGAAGGCTTTTCTGTATCTCGTCGACCTTGGCTCTGACAGCGGCAGCGACCTCCCGACTGTTTTCGCCAACGAGCATAACTGCCGTTCCGATCAGCGTTTCAGTTCCGTTGTGCGTTCCCGCGCCGGTACGTAACTCCTTTCCGAACGTCACTTCAGCAATGTCGTGTACATAGACCGGGCGGCCTTCATGCGTACCCAGAAGGATTTCCGAAAACTGTTCCGTGGTTTCGACCTGACCGGGAACCCGGATCAGATACTGCTCGCCGTTCTGTTCGATATAGCCCGCACCAACATTTACGTTGTTGTCCTCCAACGCCTCTCTCAGGTCGCTGAATGACATGCCGTAAGATGTCAGCTTGTATGGATCCGGCACGACATGTATCTGCCTCTCGAAGCCACCGATCGCATTCACCTCGGCGACTCCCCTAACCGTACGCAGCTGCGGCTTCACGACCCAGTCATGTAATGCACGGATATCGGACTTGCCGGATGAGATATCCCCGGACGCCAGATCAGGGCGAAACTCCATGCTGTACATGAAGATTTCCCCAAGACCCGTGGAGATCGGGCCCATGCTCGTTTCGGTGTCATTCGGAAGCTCGGCCGCACTGGCCTGTATCCGCTCCCCGACAAGTTGCCGCGCCCGATATATGTCCGTCCCTTCTCGGAAGACGACGGTAATCTGCGACAATCCATATCGAGATATCGAGCGCGTGTAGTCCAACGCGGGCAGACCACTCATTGCCGTTTCCAATGGAAAGGTTACCCTCTGCTCCACCTCGAGCGGGGAATAGCCTTGAGCCACCGTATTAACCTGAACCTGAACATTCGTGATGTCAGGAACAGCCCCAATGGGAAGGCGTGTAAAATTGTAGGCGCCGATCGCAGCGACAAAAGCAGTGGCCATAAGCACCAACCAGCGGTGCTGGACACAGAAAGATACGACTCTTGCAATCATGACCGCTCCTCAGTGCCCGTGAGTAGCGGAACCTTTTTCAGCCTCCGCCTTAAGTAGAAAACTGTTTTCCGAGACATAGACCTCGCCGGCAGACAGGCCGTTGATGATCTCCACATTCGTGCTGTCCTGACGCCCTAGCTGGACGCGACGCATCACAAAATGTCCTTCATCCCGCTGCACGAAGAGCATCGGATCGGTACCCTCAAACTGTATTGCGGATCTACGAACAACGATCTCTGCGCTGGTCGGCTCTCTCTCCACCGATGCACGCATATAGAGCCCCGGCTGGAGGTCCGACCGCTCGTTTGGGACGACCACCCGCGCGAGAAGGCTTTGAGTATCCTGCCGCGCGACCGGCGACATATAGCTGATAGTCGACACCCGCCGGTCCGCGCCTTCACTCGGATGAAAGCTGACGGTCTGGCCAAGCTCAATCTTGTCCGCGTCGTGTCGATGCACCTGAAGATCAAGCCAGACAGACGACAGATCTGCGATCACCATCAAGGGCTCTTCAAGTCCCGCGTAACTGCCCGTCACCACATTCCAGCGGATAATTTGTCCATCAATCGGCGACTTTATTGTGTAGGCTCGCAGACTTTCGTTGCTTTCTATGACGACAAGCTCATCACCTTTTTCAACGCTCTCACCCAATCGTGCCTTTGCTTCGACTACGACACCTTCGAAACGCGGCACGACATGAACCAGTCTTTCCATATTTGGCCTGATGACCCCGAACAGCTCCACCGAAGGGGTGATAAGATCGGAACCGGCGGTAGAAAGTGTGAGGTTCGCTGCCTCAAGCTGCGCGTCCGACAACTCAACAATGTTTTCTTTCTCGTGTTCGGCCTCGGAATTATGCTTGTCTGCGTTGCCTTCCTCATGCACCGACGCTTCCCGCTCGGGATGTTCCTGTTCGGCCGAAAAGGCCGGTGAAGCGACAGAAAAAAGTGCCGCCAGAAAAACCACCATTGCGGCAGAGCTCATCGAATTTGCGGGTTTGCTTTCGAACGCAATCATGACTTTTCTCCCTCTCGCGACATTTCCGAAGCGGCTGATTGATACGTGTCGCCGGTAAGCCCTTCTATTTCGATCAGGGAAAGTCGGCACGAGAGCACGGCCTCAACGGCTTGTTGAGCGCTGTCGATCTCCACCTGCAATGCGCCGAGGAGATCGAGCACACCAAAGCGGCCGAGGCGATAACCTTTGCGAATGGAACGCGCCGAGTCTCGCGCGGCCGGAAGCACGGTGTTGCGAAACCTTTTCGCCTCGAGGCAGCTACTTTGATATTCTTGGTAGGCCTTTCTCAGCCTCTCGGACAAAACAAGTTGCGTTTGCCTGACGGAAAGCCTGGCAGCATTGGTGCGCGCACCGGCCGCACGGATATTTCCCTGGTTTGCATCGGCAACCGGGATGGGAATAGACAACGAAATCAGGAAGGCGCTTTCGTCTATACCATTGAAATGGCGGGCACCGACTCCGATTGTGGGATCTGGAACAGCTCTGGACTTTTCCAGTGCATAGGCAGCGCTTCCTTCTTCCACTTTTGCCTTTTCAACACCGAGAATCGGATGTGCGTCGACTTTCTTTAGCAGCTCCCCAAGCCCGGGAAGATTTGTTGAGGCGAGAGCAAGAGAGCCAGTCGCCTTGAGCTTTCGGTAGCCATCCTCGTTCCAGAGAGTAAGAAGAGCCTGCCGTGCAATGATCAATCCCGATTGTGCGCGTTGAAGCCTGATGCCCGACAGTTCAAGGGCAAGCTCGCCCCGGTTGCTATCCGCTTCCGGCGACGCCCCCTTGCTAACCTTCTCACGAAGCGCACGCGCAGCATTTTTCATTTCCTTAGCGGCCCTGGACGCCAGGTCGACTTCTCGTTGCGCAGCGAGGAGGCGGACAAAAGCTTTCTTGGTTTTCACCTCAAGGTCGCGAACAACCAGATCCCTGTGCAGGCGGGCGCCCTCGTTGGCGGCCCGAGCGCGGCGCATACGGATTTCTCGCTTCCCGCCCAGTTCAATTTTCTGCGAGACCGCCGCCGTCAGATCAGCTTCTTTCAGACCTGTATACGCTCCTGAGCCGAAAGCATTTTCCGCCTCTATCGATAATTCGGGATTGGGTAGCAGACCGGCTTGTTCAAGATCGCCTTTACCGGCTTCTATTGCCGATTGCGCGATCGATAGGTTGAGATTGGCTGCGATTGCACGCTCCACAGCCTTGTTCATTGAAATAGTCTCTGCCGCACGGACAGGCGTCAGCACAAAGATGGAACAGCACACGAGCCATCCCATCCCCCGTGCCCGACATAGGGGAGAAAACATTCGTCACCTGTAGAAGAAGATTGGAAAGCGCCGATCGATGTCGGCACAGCTACAGCTATGACAGGATGTTTTGCGGGGGAGGTGTTTCGAAATCCAAAGGATGATCGCGAAGCTGGGAGTGCTTCGAGGATTTCACGTGGGCTGACGAAAGTCTTAGCGATCTGTTCGGTTCGGACCGCCAACCAAAATGCTCACCGATGTGGCAAACCTCGCACAGTATATCTCCCACGGAGACTGTATGCGTGCCTGAGGATTTCTCGATCGACACCTCATTGCCGGACGAAGCTGGCGCAACGGCAAAGTGCCGAGCACTTTCTGCCGCGCCCAACGTCACGCTCAACAAGAGTACAATCACTAGCCACTTGAACATTGCAGCAATATGCCTTCGTCAAGAGGCGAAGCCAACAGACAATTTGCGGAATTAGGTCAAGAGATCCTGCTTGGACGCGCTGGCGGGGTGCGTCCCAAGGACGCATGCGCAAAAACCCGCTGCTTCAACTCCGTCTTACAAAGAGAGTATCTGCGATTTAAAGGCGCTCGATACTCCCCATGGGGAGATCGTAAATGGCTAAAAACGGACCAGCGCGTCTGAGCACTATGGGGGCTCCACGCCCCGTCCCGTTGCATCACCGAGCTGCTCAGGCTCAAGTGATCAAAGGACACTGCTTCCAGCTGGATGAAACCTGGGGCTCACGTCATCGGCTCGTTCGTCCCGAATATCGGAAGGATAGGCCGAAGTTTGACGAGAAAATCCCAAGCCATGAGTAGAGCTCCAAGCGCGAACACGATATCGCCCGGCATGCGCATCCACTGCCAGAAGAGCGTTGTGTCGTAGAATTCCTGGCTTCGCGCATAGGCCAGACCGTGCTCATAGACGGCATCGAGTTGAGGCCAACCGATTGGGAAGAAGTTCAGGAATATCCACATCACCAGCCCGATATTGTAGAGCCAGAACGCCCAGCGCCCGACGCTCTCACCAAATTCGTGTCTCTCGCCCGCAATGTAGCGCAGGCAGAAATAGATGAGCCCGATACCGAGCAGACCAAATGCGCCGAACAAGGCGGTGTGCGCGTGGTTGAGCGTCAGGAACGTCGCATGCTCGTAGTAGTTCACCAGCGGGGCATTGAGCGTGCCGCCACCGAAAACGCCTGCCCCGACGAAGTTCCAGAATGCAGCACCGATGATATAGGTGTAGGCGAGCCCATATTTGAAATCGCCATGCGCCTGAATAAGACGACGCTGCTGGATTGCCTCGATGATGAGCAGCACCAGTGGTAACACCTCGATGAAGGAGAACATCGAGCCAAGCGGGACCCACATACCCGGCTCGCCGGCCCAATAAAGGTGATGTCCTGTCCCCAGCACGCCGCCAAGGAAGATCAGGATCAACTCGAAATAAACCGCACGTTCAGCAAGCCGGCGAGAGACCAAACCGACGGCCATCAGGAGATAGGCGCTGATGGCGGAGGCAAAGAATTCGAAGGACTGCTCCACCCAGAGATGCACCACCCACCAGCGCCAGAAGTCACTAATGGTGAAGGACTTCTCGATTCCGGTTAGCGGGATCATGCCGAAGACGTAGAGAAGGGCAATATTGACGGTCGAGGCCCAGAGCAGGTGCTCGAGCCGGATCCGCCCAGACCAGAACTGGCGCGTCGCCGCCCACAACGTCTCGCGTGTCGGCCACAAGGCGCGAAATACGAGCACGCTCCATATCGCCAGTCCGCCAAAGAATCCGATCTGCCAGGCACGCCCAAGCTGAATGTAGGACAGGCCCTGATTGCCAAACCAGAACCAGTGCTTGTCGATATACCCCATGATGCCGAGATAATTTCCAAGCAGCGCGCCCGCGACGATGAAAAGCGTCACCCAGAAGAGAATATCGACCAGAACAGCCTGCCCTTTTGCTTCCCGCCCGCTGATAGCGGGAGCCAGGAACAGCGCAGCCGCGATCCAGGATACACCGATCCAGACGATAGGCGCCTGGATATGCACGTCGCGCAGGAAATTGAACGGCAGATACTTGTCGATGGGAATACCATAAAAGGCCGCCCGCTCCGTGTAGTAGTGCGCCATGATGGAGCCGACGAGGATCTGCAGCAGAAGAACCGCCGCGACGACGAGGAAATATTTCCAGACGCGACGCTGGCTCGGCGTCAGTGGCTTGAATTCGCCAAGAACCGGATCCATCGGCGCGTTGTCCGGATCGTTCAGGAAGCGCTCGTAGATGAAGAGCACCACGCCAAAGGCGAAGAAGGTGAAACAGAAGCTGATCCAGGTCCAGCGGAAGGTACTTGTCGTTGGCGTATTACCTACCAACGGCTCGAACGGCCAGTTCTGGGTCCATGATGCATCCGTACCCGGCCGGCGCGCCACTGTGGTCAGCGAGGAATAGAGAAGGAAATCCGCCGTATATCCGGCGCTGGTCTCGTCAAGGCTATAGGCCTGCGTCCAGCCTCGCGCGAAATCGTGATGGAGGAGGGATTGGGTGATCTGCGCACGCCGCGTCGTGATCGCTTCGGCCAGAGCATCAGGCACCACAACTTTCTTTTGCGTGAGGTCGACGCCCTGCAGCACGGACTGCATTTCGGCCTTGACCACAGCGCGCTCAGCTGTCGGCAGCGTATCGAGTGCCTGGCCGTAGCGGGACCGCGCGATATTTGCTTCCGTCAGCTTTCCGAGCCTGACCAGATTGTCAGCCGTGTAGTCTTCGCCGAAATAGGAGCCCATACCATAAAGGCTGCCATAATCCATGAGGTCGGCTTTCTGGAAGCCTTCCTTGCCACGGACGATATCGTCGGCGGACATGAGGACCGTCCCGTCAGAACGCACAAAACTGTCGGGGAAGGGGGGCGCATCTCTATAGGTCAGCACCGTGACCCAGCCGAGTATGCCAAAGCAGATGACAGCAACCGCCAGCAACACCCATTTCAGGACATTGCTGACAGGATCTTCCGGCGCCTGATCGACGCCCGCCGCTTCGATAGCCATTATTCCCCTCCAGAAAAGTTCGGCGCGAGGGGGGAGCCCTCGCCGCCCGGTCGCGAAGAGACTCAACTAGAAGGCAAATTTCACCATTTGATTTGATATAAATCAAATTTTCGTGTGATTTATATCACGCGCATTCTGACCGCTGCGGCAGCGTGCGAAAAGAGAAAGGTACGAATTGAGCGTTTCTGTTTCCGTTGAAGACATCGACCAGCTCCCCCTCTTTGCGCAGATGACGTCGCCGGCGCGGGAGGAGCTGCTGCGCCATGCGGTCGTCCACAGCGCACCGGCGGGAACCGTTCTTTTCGAACAAGGGACGATGCCCACATTTCAGCATGTTCTTCTTGAGGGGGCGGCCCATCTGTTTGGCAGATCAAGCGAGGGAAAGGAGGTGCTGATCGAAGTGGTCGAACCGCCGGACCTCATCATTCCCGCCGCCGTGGTAACGAACTCGCCCTATCTCATGCAGGCACGCGTTCAGGAAGCGTCGCGCTTCCTGTTGATCCAGGCAGACGCCTTTCGACGCACCCTGCAACAGGATCCCGCTCTGTCGCATGCGCTTGTTGCCAGTCTCGCCGGTCAGTTCCGGCGCATGGTCCGTCAGATCAAGAACCTGAAACTGAGATCGGCTTCGCAGCGCGCGGGCTGCTACATCCTTGCGCTCCGGCGGAAACAGGGCGGCGGAAACCGCATCACCCTTCCTTACGAAAAGACTCTGATCGCCTCCGAACTGGGGCTCACGCGTGAAAGCTTTTCCCGGGCCCTTGCGTCCCTTCAACATGACGGTATCGAGGTCCAGGCAAACACCATCCTCATCCACGATGACGAACGTCTTGCGGCCGCCTGCGGACCCGACCCTTTGATCGACCCGGACGAAGAGCTCCACCTGTAAAGCAAACCACTCTACCTGCAAGACAGTCGCAGGCATTTCCCTCGCATGTATCGAAGCGGACAAGCAAAATGACAACAGTGACATTCATCTTTCCCGACGGAACGGAAAAGTCACTCCAGGTTCGCCCGGGCACGAATGTGATGGATGCTGCGGTTTCGAACGATATTGAAGGTATAGAAGCGAATTGCCGAGGGAACTGCGCCTGTTCAACGTGCCACGTATATGTTGATAACGAATGGCTTGAGCTGGTTGGCCCCGCATCGGGTATCGAAGAAGACATTCTCGATTTTGCGCCAAACGCGCGACCAGAAAGCAGATTAGGCTGTCAGATAAATCTGTCCCCCGCTCTGAATGGACTGAGACTGCATATTCCGGACTGGCAAAGATGGAACTGAGAGAGCTACACGGCGGCCTGAGGTACGGGAACGCCTCCAAGATTGAGGAAATACCATTAAAGAAAAGATTCTTGTCTCTTCAGGGCTAGCCGATAGCACCCATTATGGAATTGTCCGCTCACGTCGCACGGCCATTTTTTGCACAAGCCTTCTCGGGTGAGTTTCGAATATCCACAATTGCGCATCGGGACGACATTGTGCTCGCCTAGTTACGAGGCACATGGTTCGGACATTCTTTGTAGTAATCATATGGTCCGACTCTGTAGAAGTATCTAACGCCAACCTGTTTTCCGGGTTTCGGGAACTACCTGGCCTGCGTTTCAGCATATGCAGGACATCGCCCCCGCTCTCTCATTTCACGTCCGGCAGACATGGCGTGCCGCACAGAAATTCCGCATTGCGTCATCAGAGGTTCACGGCTCCTGTCACGCATCCAGATGAGTCCCGTGACACCGCTCAACATCGCAGCGAGCAAGACAATGAGCGGTCCTAGTTGTGAACCAGTTTCCAGAATGAGCCAGCTAGCGAGAACCGGAGTGGTTCCCCCCACGATCCCGAGACCAGTATTGAACACTATGGAGTAGGCGGTCAGGCGATCGTCCTCCGGAAACTGTTCGGTGAACAGCGCGGGAGCCGCCCCGAGCGGTACCGCAAGGAAGAGTCCCATGGCGACTTGACCTACCAATGCGGCGAATCCTCCGTCAGCGAGAATCCATGGCAACAGAAAAACGCCTGCTCCTCCGATTGCGAGGATCGCACCCGCGAGCAAATGCGTTCGCCTCACAAACCGATCTGAAATCCAGCCCGCCAGAGGAATAAACGGGATCAACAATGCCAACGTCAGGGTATTGATACGCATGGCACTATCGAGCGGGATTGTCGTGACCTGCGCTACCCAGGTCGGCAGATAGACGAGCGCAAGGTAGAACAATGCGCCATAGGACGAGGCGAACAGAACTCCCTGCACGGTTTCGCGACGATTGCAGCTAAACGCCTCCACGATAGGTGAGTTTCGGCAGCGGGCACTCTGGTATCGTTTGAAATGAGGCGACTCCGGCAAACCACGTCTTAGAACGATGGCTATCGCACCAAGCACTCCGCCAAAGATAAAGGGTATACGCCACCCCCATGAATGCATGGCGTCGGCGGTCAGCAAACTCGTCACAGCAGTGGCTGCGCCCGATCCCAACAGCATGCCGCACAGACTTCCAATGTTCGCCCAGCTTCCGGCAACACCCCGTCGGCCGGCGGGGGCGGTTTCCACTAGATAGGTCACGGATGTCGAGAACTCGCCGCCCACAGACAGCCCCTGCACCATGCGCACTAAAACGAGGAGAAGCGGAGCATACACTCCAGCCTGCGCGTAGACAGGCAAGAGACCCAGACACAATGTTGGAAAAGCCATCATTGCCACAGACAAAACCAATGTCCGACTCCGGCCAAATGTGTCGCCCATCCACCCAAATACAACAGAGCCCAAAGGCCTCATGATAAAGCCGACGGCAAACACACCGTAGGTCGCTATCAACGAGACCAGATGGTTGCTGTCAGGGAAAAACAACCCCGAGAGCACTGACGCCATAAAACCGTAGAGTGCAAAATCGTACCATTCGAGGATATTGCCGATGACACCTGCGAGCACCGCCGTGAGTCGATGCTCTTCATCGAGATCGAACAGTGCATTTCCATCCGCCATATTCACTCCCTGCCATATCGCTCGCCTACAACCATTTTCGTGCGGCCCAGCCAATTAACCCCTGAGCAAAGCGAAGCAGAGATATTTTCCCTCGCGGTTTCTGTACCACGCGCATCGCATGTTCAAGATCATCGAGGAATACGTCAGCCAGCTCGTGGTTCAGTCGGGATGACCGCGTCACGAGGTTGAGTTCATCATTGATGAACAGGCTTCTGTAATCGAGATTCGAGGTTCCGACACTTGCCCAGTCATCATCTATGACAATCGTCTTGGCGTGGAGCACACGTCCGCCGAACTCAAAAACCTTCACGCCGGCGCCCAGGAGAGATTCGTAGGAAAGCCGGGCAGCCCATTGAACAACAGAAACATCGCTCTTACCGGGAACCAGCAACCTCACATCCACACCTCGTAGCGCTGCGTTGCGAAGCCCCCGCTGCGTAGCCGCGTCCGGCACAAAATAGGGCGTCGTGATCCAGATTCTTTTTGTGGCCTCGCCAAGATGCTGCCGGAGAACACAGTGCCATCTGTATCGGCATCCGACACCGTAGTTTGGCAACAGCAGCGATCCGTCCACCCACTCCTCTTTGCCGCATTCTCTCCTTTCCTCGAAATCGTGGAAAAGCTGTTCCGCACGGGATGCCAGACGCCCGGTGAAACGCAAATGAGTATCTCGCCACCGTGTTCGGCCGATGCTCGTCCTAGAGCTTTCCTCTCCAACATTGAAGCCGCCGAGATAGGCAACCTCTCCATCGACTACGAGAAGCTTGCGGTGATCTCGTCGTCCGTAGCGGAACGGATGACGCCAACTCCAGCGTCCGTACCATTTCAACTGCACACCAGCTCTCCGGAGGGCGTCATGCGCGCTCCCCGGAAATGTGCCCCAGGATCCGAATGCATCCAATCTTGCTCGAACATCGACGCCCCGGCCGGCGGCTCCCGCGAATGCGTCCAGAAACCTTTGCCCAACACGGTCAGACCTGAAGATATAGACCTCGAATAATATCGACTTCGATGCGCTGGATATGTCACGCAGCATGCTTTCGAAGAGCTCATCGCCCTCTGTAAAAAGGCTGAATCTCGTCTGATCTCCGTTCATGGCCCTGTTGCGTTGATTGTACGGCCTACATTCTGTGGGGCTGGTAGACGATTCCGTTAGCTTTCTGGAGGGCGCGGACATACTCGACGATTCGCGCGACCTCACGATGCGACACCTGCGGCTGTGCGGGCATGTTTCCGTAGGGCCAGTGGTGCTGGCGGACGCCGTACTCGGCTGCCCTGAAAAATGCCTCATCGGCATGATGCCCGGGATTGTAGATCTGATGTACGAGCGGCGGCCCTTTACCGGTGCCGCTGGCATTACCGCCATGACACTCGGCGCAATTTCTGTCGAACGCTGCCTTGCCAAGAGCTGCATCGCCGGAAAGAGGCGGAACAACGACATCGCTCTTCGCAGAGTGCCCGCTTTCTTCTCCAAACATCCGCCATGCACCAATAACGACACCGCCTGCAATTACTGCAAGCACAGCATATGTAGGAAAATTTTTCACCATCGCTTGCTCCCTGTTGCCGTCAGCGAAAACGATACGCTGGAGCTGATGAATCCTTCATTGCATCAGTCATCACTACGCGCACTGGCACGGATGAACCGCCTGGTTCTCCATCCCCATTGACGTCTCGCGCGTCAGCCAGAATCCTGCGCCGAGCAGCATGGCGCCACCCAGCACCATCCCCGACGAGGGAATGTCACCAAAGACCAGATAACCAAGGAACGACGCCACGAGCGGCGACACGATGATGTCGATCAGGGCGTATATGTTTGCATCGAGAGTCTTCAGAACCATCGATATGCCGAGATAGGCGAACCCGGTGGAAACGACCCCCAGCCCAAAAACCCAAAGCAGAACCGGAACCGTCATGCCAAGGGGCTCATAGTATATGCCGTGCAGGATATCGCCGCCCCCGAACAGCAATGTCGAAGGGGAAAGCACGATCGCCGCAATCAGCATCGACCATGCGATATCGTTTCCGGCTTCCGACTTACCTTCATACCTCAGATAGGTGACCATGGCGGCGTACACTGCGCCATCTCCCAGCGCGACGAGATTGCCCGCCATCTCCCCGCCTTTCAGCGGGTTGGCAATGGCAACGCCAGCCAAGGCAACTAAAAAGATGAGGACATGACCGGGCCGCGCCTTCTCGCCCAGAAAGACTGCCGAGAAGATGAATGTGAAAAAGGGAGCAATACTCCAGAAGATGACGGCATTGGCAATCGGCACAAGCGTCATCGCGTAGTTGAACACGCTGATCTGCGCGGCGATCAGAACCCCGATCATTAATGTGTCCGTCAGATTGCCCCGGGGAAACCGCAACGGCTTGCCAGTTACGCGCGGCATGAAGCCGAACAGCAGTAAGGCCGCCAGAGAAAGCGCGTAGAAGTTAAGCGTCTGTATGGGTATGAGACCGCCGGTCAGCTTGACGAAAACCCCGATGGTCGCCTCGGAAATGGTGACAAGCGCGAGCAGAGAAACCGTTTGCGCCGTCATGCCGTGCCGGAACTCGTCGAGATGACGTCGATTGCCTCTGCGCCCGCCTCATCAAGACAGATATCCTCGATTTGCAGCGTCGCAAAAAAGAAGCCGTATTCCTGCTTAAGCAGGTGGTGAGCCTTGCGCAAAATGTCTCCACCCGACGCGTCCTTGTCGACCCGCATATGCGCGGAGAACACATATTTTCCGCTGGTCAGAGCCCAGGCATGGACGTGGTGCACATCCTTCACGCCATCAAGCTTCTGAAGCGCCGTGGCGATCTCACGCAGGTTCACGTCCGAAGGCGTTCCTTCCATGAGCAGACGCGTGGCGTCCTTGAGGATCGTCCAACTCGCCCAAAGCAACACGAAGCCGAACGCCATGCCGAGGATCGGATCGATAAGCAGAAAGCCGGTAAAACGAATGACCAGCGCCGCGACAATAATGATCAGACTTCCCACGAAGGTCTGTATGATGTGCCACAGCGCACCCTTGACATTGAGGTCGTTCCGGCTCTGACGCCACATCAGACCGAGAGAAATGATTTCAGTAAAAAGGCCGCCTGCTGCCGCCCAGAGCATCGGGCCGGTCGGCAGCTCGATGGGCGCTGTCAGCCGCATGCCGCCCATGACAATGACGACAAGCGCCATGCCCAGCAGGAAACCGCCATTTACGAATGCGCCGACAAGCTCGGCCCGATACCAGCCGTAACTCTGTTCTTCACTGGCGGGACGGCGCGCCACTCTCGCCGCGACGATTGCCACCACGACCCCGCCGACCGCCGAGAATGTGTGGAAGGCATCGGATATAACAGAGATGGAGCCCGTCCAGAATCCGATTCCCATCTCGATAAAGAAATAAACCCCCGTCAACCAGGCGGAAATCGCAAGTCCCCGGCCGCTTGAAGGCATATGGCCGGCATGCCCACCAGACATGTGAGTCATTCATTTTCCTTTCGGCATCAAGCGGGAGCCTGTCTCTCATCAACCCGTCTCTACCCGAGAGACGCGGTGACCATCACATGCAGCCCATGACAGGAAGGATCCGGTCTGCCGTCTCCCGCTGATCGTCCGACAAGGCGGCATAGAGCTTTTCGGCCGCCGGCTTCATCCCCTCGAGCGCCGAAAGACGCGTTTTCATCATCGAGATCTGCAGGTCCAGCATATTCACGGCGGAACGGTCTTCATTGCCCTTCTGGAACAGGCTGAACATCTGCTGATGCATGCCCGCCATGCTCTGGAAGTTTTCCTTGAGAGCATCCGCATAGGCAGACCAGGCAGCGCTCTGGTCGTCCGTGATCTTGAGTTCCGCCTTCAGGAAGGCGAGGCGTCCGTCCACATAGGTGTCGTAGTCACCGGACGCGCCGTAACCGCCCATGCCGCAGCCGGCGCCCATCATCCCGTAACCGCCGCCCATCATGGCGCCGGGACCATAGCCGCCACCGTAGCCCATCATATGGCCCTGGCCCGAACCCATCATGCCGGGTCCCATGCCGTAGCCGCCCATCATCCATCCGCCATTCTGACCGGAGGGATCATGCGCATAGGCTGTAGACGCCAACAGCGCCGTTACGACGCCCGCAAGGGCCGCTTTCCGAATATTCATCACGCTCTCCATGGATAAGTCTGGTTTCAGTAAACTCGCTCACTCGACCGCTCGCAGCATTGCGCGAGATCAACGAACATCACTCCCGATAAACCGCATACGGAATAACAGCGTTACATTTTCCGCATCGCGCGTGGCGCCATCAGCTCCCGGTGATATCGGCTTTCCTCTTCAGATACTCCTCGCGCGAAATTTCACCCTTCGCGTAGAGCAGGTCCAGGGCGGTCACAGGATCCTGACCTTGAGATTTCCCTCGATTGCCACCGGCAAAAAGGCGAACGAATCCTGCAATCAACGCCGCAAACAGCACAATCAGGAGAATGCCGAAAAGCCAGTGTCCTATCCCGAAAAATCCCATTCCGTATCCGGACATATGACCATAGCCGCTATCCGCTCCCGAACCGCCCATATACGCCGCGACGGGAACCGACCGGAGCAAAACGCCGGAAAAAGCGGCTGCAATTGACAGCGTACCCATTGTGTTCTCCATTTCTGCGTGCGAGGGGAAGCTTTCCGCTTCCCCTGCACGCTTTCACATGTATTGCATGGTGGACTGCAGACCTACCGGTTCAAATTCTGGCATGCCTGAGCCTGGGCACGATTTCCATTCATCATGCCGCCATTCATCATTTGGCCATGCTGCTCGAGCATCCGGGCACACATGTCCTGCATGCCTCCCATATGCTGCTGCATGCCCTGCCCCATCGGCATTCGCCCGTTTGTCTGCATCGGCTGGCCCCTGTGCATTTGCTGACCGGGACCCATTGATTGCTGGCCTGCATCCATTTGCTGTTGTCCCATGGGCATTTGCTGACCATTTTCCATCCCCATGCCTGCGGCGGATGCAATGCCGGGGGCAATAAGGACGGAAGCGAACAACGCGAATGCAGATGCAACTGCTGTAGCCTGCTTTTTCATTTTGATCTCCCTAGTTGGCCGGTTGCTTGCAGACGGAGCACCTGCACCGGCTGAGACGTGCTCCGTGTTCACCAGAACCTCAGAACCAGAGACGCAGGCCGACGACGAAGGTCGTAAGCTCGACGTCCCCACCGCCGGCGCGCGCCATGCTTGCCGTGCTGCCGAATTTTCTTTCCCAGTTGACGCCGATATAGGGCGCCAGTTCGCGCCGGATCTCGTAGCGAAGCCGCACGCCCGCTTCCGCGCTCGAGAGCCCTGCGCCCAGTTCCCTCTTCGGGTCGTCCTTGCTGTAGAACATGGCGTCCACACGGGGCGTCAAGACAAGCCGCTGGGTGAACATAATGTCGTAGCTCACCTCACCGCGCAGGGCGTAGTGCGCGTTATCGCTTGCATAGGCCGTAGCCTGAACTTCGAAGAAATTCGGTGCAAGCCCCTGAACCCCGAATGCCGCCCAGCTTCGCGACGCGGTGTTGCTGGCGAGGTCGGTGCGCACGCCCGCCTGAAGGTCCCAGTAATCGGCGACGGCCCGCGAATAGAGAAGCTCCGCCCGAACGCCGTCATATTTGGCGTCCGTCCGCTCGCCTTCCGTCTTGAACCAGAGCTTGTCGAGATCCGTCCCGCCCCAGCCCTGCACGTCCCATTTGAACGTGTTGAGGTCGCCGGGATTTCGGATTTCGAGCTGCTCCGCCATCAGAGCGTAGGTGACCGGATTGTCGTGAATGGTCGCAGGCCAGTCGGCAGGCGGCGCATCGGCGGTCGCGAGGTCTTTATCCGTGACACCCTCCGGATAGGCGTCCGCATTCGCCATACCGGGAAGCGCAAAGGCCGTCAGGACAAGTGTCGCAGCAAGAGCGACGTGTGATTTCCGGTTTTTCATGTCTGCTCTCCTCACGACACCGAAACCTTGCGGAACATGCCCGCATCCATATGGAAGACGAGATGGCAGTGATAGGCCCAGCCACCCGGCGCATCGGCATTCACGAAATAGTCGATGGCGTGACCGGGATTCACATTCACCGTGTGCTTGAGCGGACGGTGATCGCCCTGCCCGTTGTCGATTTCGCTCCACATGCCGTGAAGGTGGATCGGATGTGCCATCATCGTGTCGTTCACGAGCCGCACGCGAACCCGCTCGCCATAGCGCATGTGGATCGGGTCGGCGTCTGAGAATTTCACGCCGTTGAACGACCACATGTAGCGTTCCATATTGCCCGTCAGATGGAGTTCGATCTCGCGATCCGGATCCCGCGTGACCGGCACCTTGTTGACGCCGCGCAAATCCGCATAGGTAAGTACCCGACGGCCTTTCTTTCGCAGGCCAGGTCCCGGGTCGCTATAGGTGAGTGAAACGGAACTCGGTTGCATCACCGCGCCCGGCCCGTCTTCGGAAGCCGGATGCGTGACCTCGATCATGGCCGCAGCGGGCATGACTTTGCCGCCGGACGCATCCATGCCGTGCATTCCGCCCGCATGCGACATGCCGGCCATACCGGCATTATTGCCGCCCATCGGGGAGGCCTCGGTCACGCCAGACATGTCCTGCATGCCGCTCATCCCGGACATGCCAGCCATGCCACCCATATCCGCCATGGTCAGCATCGGACGCGGATCCATCGCGGGCACCTTGGCGCGCATGCCGGCACGCGGCGCTAGCGTGCCGAAGGCGTAGCCTGAACGGTCCATCGACTGTGCGAACACCGCATAAGGCCGGTCGTCTTCCGGCTCGACAATCACGTCATAGGTTTCCGCAACGCCCATCCGGAATTCGTCGACGGAAACCGGTTCGACATCGTTCCCATCCGCCGCGACGACCTTCATCTTGAGGCCCGGAATGCGGACATCGAAATAGGTCATGGAAGAGGCATTGATGAAGCGAAGGCGAATGCGCTCGCCCGGACGAAAGAGTGCCGACCAGCCTTCCGCAGGCGCCTTGCCGTTCATCAGATAGGTGTAGGTATAGGCCGTCACATCGGCGATGTCGGTCGGCGTCATGTTCATGGCGCCCCACATCAGCCGGTCGTCAAGCGTCGCGCCCAGCCCCTTCTCCGCGACATCCTTCGTGAAATCGAAGAACGTCCGCTGGCTGAAATTATAGTAGTCGGCCTGCTTCTTGAGATTGTCGAAGATCGCCGCGGGCTCCTCGTCGCTCCAGTCCGACAGCACGACCACATAGTCGCGATCGGCACGGATCGTCGGACCTTCTCTCGGCTCCACGATCAATGCGCCATAAACGCCCTTCGGCTCATGGAAGCCCGCATGGCTGTGATACCAATAGGTGCCGTGCTGGCGCAGCTTGAAGGCGTAAGTGTGCGTCTCGCCGGGCTTGATGCCGGCAAAGCTGATGCCCGGCACACCGTCCTGCGTCGCCGGCAACAGAAGCCCGTGCCAATGAATGGCCGCGAGGTCGGGGGTGGCGTTCTTCACGCGCAGACGCACCTCGTCGCCCTCGCGCAAGTGAAGAACCGGCGCGGGCACCTGCCCGTTGACGGCGATGGCGGTGGCGGGCGCGCCGGTGAAATTCACACCGAGCGGCGCGATAGAGAGATCGATATTCGTGCCCTTCAGCACCTCGCCGCCCGTGCCGAATTCGGATGCCCGGGCCGGACGCGTGGGAAGGCCGAGGCCTGCAAGCAACCCGCCCGCGGCCACGCCCTGCACGAAGCGCCGCCTCGAAAGAGCAACCGGCGGCATGCCATTGCGTGAAAACTGTTCGTTGTTGGTCATTATCCTCGCCTCAGTGAAAGGTCACCCGGCGGCGCGAGGCCGCCGGGATCCCGATTACCCGGATGTGAAGGTGAAAGTGCCCGTCATGCCGGCTGCGGCATGTCCGGGGATATTGCAGGAGAAGAGCAGCGGTCCATTTTCCGGCTGCTTTGTCGGAAACTGCCAAACCAGTTCCCGCGTTGTCCCCGGATCGACGAGCTGCGAGTTCGGGTCGTCATGCTTCATCATGCCAGCCCCGGACGCGCCGGGAGACGCCGGCGCCATGCCTGTTGGCGTCAGCATGCCGCTCTGCATCATCTCGAGCATCTCCTTGCGGTGCTCGGCATGCATCGGGCTGGTGCCGATGTTGAACTCGTGCAGGAGGTCGGTCTTGTTGGTCAGAACGAAACGAATCGTTTCGCCGGGCCGGACCTTTATTGAATCTGGCGAGAAGGCATAGGACGACAAATCGACCCTGATAACCTCGTCCACCTTCGATGGGTCGCCCGGCCGGCCTATGACCTTCGAGCCGCCGGCATGATCGTCTTCATGCATGGCTTCGCCACCCATATGGCTGCTTTCGGCTTCCATGTGGCCGGACATGCCGGCCCCTGCTTCACTCGCTCTGGCATTCATGGGCAGCACCGCCATGAATATGGCCACCCCCGCCGCGGTCATGGCGCGCGGCATCGTTCGTTTCGGAAACATCGAGAAAACCTCGTCTTTCGTTGATCGCTGGATAGGGCCCGCACGCGAAAAGTCGCGGCGCTATGCGGGCGCGGTGATCAGACGAAAGAACGCGGAGGTTGCCAGGGCGGCGTTCCCTTCCAGAGGTCCCGGCTGGAATACGAGCGGGGACGGACAGTCAGAAGAAGCGACGCCCTGATGGCCGAGAGGCCGAGAATCGGCTCGAAAACGAAACCGGTGGTGCACACAACACTATGACAGCAATGCACAGGCGCGGAGTCCCGATCCGTTGGTATGCCCGTGGACACCTCGCAATCTTCAGTAGCATCTATTGCAACGGCATCATCCGTATGGACCGGGCCCTCCATGGCATCGTGATGCGGACCGGTGTCGGCATGCGCGGGCTCAATCGCCCCGCCGGAGACCAGCAGAGCGGCGATCAGCACGCATGAGAGCGCTATGTCCCGCAGGAGTTTCATACCAACGCGGCCCGAAGCCATTTTCAACCTGAGCAAATCATAAACCTTCCATCAGCGGGAAGGTCAAGGGAATGCTATAAGCAAACTACGAAACAGCTTATTCCGCGCGAGTTCATCGAGGTCAGCGATCTCGCTTTCATCCGGATATGACGGGGAACTGGATGCTGTATTGGAGCTGGAAACAATGGATCAGCGAACCGAAGCGAGCGGTTCTCATGATCGCCGTTTATGCCGCCGTGCTCTCCCTCGTCCTACTCTTCGAGGGGTTGAGGGTCGGTATCCATGACGATCTTCGGCTGTTTCCTGCGTCACTTCCAGCGGATCTCGTAGCAATCGAAAGCGGGAATTCTTATTTCGCACTGGCTCCATCAAAGCTCCCCCAGCTTTCGAGGCTGAGGGCCGAGAGTGTGAACGGAGTAGCGAGCGTTTCGCCAGTCATGCTTCTGCCTGTCATCCTGAACGAGAGCGGTCGCAGAACGCCGGCCATGTTGCTCGCGTTCGACGATGCTGGCGGTCCCCCCTCTCTGGCATCAGGGCGTATGCCCACCCCCGCCCCCGAAATTGTGCTCGACAAAAACCTTGCCGCGCTTCACGGGATCGTGCTCGGCGACAAG
Source organism: Parvibaculum indicum (assembly GCF_011762095.1). Classification (GTDB taxonomy): domain Bacteria; phylum Pseudomonadota; class Alphaproteobacteria; order Parvibaculales; family Parvibaculaceae; genus Parvibaculum; species Parvibaculum indicum. The sequence continues at coordinate 38,034 of NZ_JAASQO010000022.1, forward strand.
GTCAGGGTACTCGACAACAAACTGACCGTCGTCGGGCTGTCATCCGGCAGCACCTCGCCATTCACACCCTATGTGTTCGTGACATATGACCGGCTTATCGATATGGCGCTGGACGCCGAACTCCCCTTCGCTACGGGAGACATATCACTTGTCTCAGCGCTGCTTGTCGAGGTGATCCCGGGGCAGGATATCGGTTCTGTCCGCGCCGCCCTGGAACGAGCGCTTCCGGATGCTGATATCTTCACGCCGACCGAACTTGGCGAGGCGGACGCAGCATTCGGGGACAGACTGATCGGCCCGGTCCTGTATCTCGTTTCCGGCATTGCCTGGGTCATCGCACTTCTCACCATGAGCATGCTCCGCTATGGCGAGGTGCGCTCTCAGCTTCGCGCGTTCGGCATTCAAAAGGCCCTGGGCGCGCGCCCCTTGTGGCTTGCAGGGACTCTCCTGTGCGGTGGCTTGATTCTTTTCGCATTCAGTCTTCCGCCGGCCGTCCTTCTTGCAACGCTGCTCGCTCGTGCCGTATCGCTTTGGGATCCGCTGTATGGCGCCCGCATTGTCGATATGGCGGTCCTCGCCCAGGGCATCGGTGTGATGTTCATGGCATCGATCGCCGGTAGCCTTTTCCCGATGCGGACGCTGCTGCGCCTCGACCCCGCTGTCGTCTTTCAGAGGTAGGGCAATGTTTTACTGGAGCGTCAAATCACTGCTCGTCGAGAAATGGAGCGTCCTGACCGCGGCCTGCGGTATCGCGCTTGCCCTTCTCCTGGCCCTTTATCTTGATGCGGTGTTTCGAGGTGAAGCCGACCAGATCGTGACCTTCATCGAACGAACACCCGGCGACGTCTGGGTCTTGCAGGACGGCATCAGCGACCTCCACATGGCACGATCGCGGCTCAACGAAAACGCCATCTATGCCGTTCGACAGGTCGAGGGTGTGGCCGGCGTAACCCGTTTTCTCTATCGCGACAGTCTGATCGGTCCCAATGGGCAGGAAAAACTCGCATATGTTGTCGGTATCCCTTCAGCGTCAGAAGCCAGATCCGCATGGGAACGGGCAACCGGGTGGACTGCGCCCACGCCCGGCCATGTTGTCCTGCCAGCGCCGATGGCCAGGGCACAGGACCTGCAACCGGGTGACAGGGTGCGTGTCGGAGATGAGAGCTTTATCCTTTCCGGCGTTTCCCGAGGGACCTATTCAATGGCCAATCCCCTTATCTTTCTGGATGAGACAGATGCACGAAATCTGTTCGATATGGGAGACGGCGCCAATGTGCTGCTTGTGTTTGCCCGACCGGATACATCACCGTCCGACCTTGCAGCGCGGATCAATCACGAAGTCGAGAAGGCCTCCGCCCTTACACCGCAAGCCCTTCGACACAACGACTTCAATCTTGCGATGAGGATGGGCGGCGCGCTTATCGGCGTTCTGGAGGTCATGGGGCTCGCTGTAGCGGGCCTCATCGTCATCTTCACCGCCTTTGTTTTTTCCTCGAGCCACCGACGGGAATTCGCAATCGCGAAGGCACTCGGGGCACCGACGAAACAGCTTGCCGGATCCGCACTGGCGCAGACCGCCGTCGTCTCATTCCTCGGAATAGTCATTGGAGCTCTCGTCACCTACCCGCTGGAGGCTGGGCTGCGTCACTGGGTGCCCGGCATCGCGGTGAGCTTCTCTTCCATAACGGTGCTCGTTTTGGGAACGGCAACTCTCTGCCTCGCGCTGCTCTCAGCGTTGTTGCTGCTTCGCTACGTGCTGAGCGTCGATCCTATGCTCGTGTTTCAGGACTAGGAGGAGCGGATGGCCGAAGAGATCCTCGCTGCACAGAACCTCATCAAGCATTTCGGGTCAGGCGACGCGCTGGTTCATGCCGTCGATGGCGTAAGCCTGAAGGTCAACAAGGGGGACCTGGTACTGATCAAGGGGCCATCCGGTTCGGGTAAGACAACATTGCTGTCCATGCTTGGCGGACTGCTGAAACCCACGTCAGGTACCGTCACACTACTGGACCGGAAACTCACGGGAAGGAACGAAGGCGAACTGGCCTCCATGCGCTCCAGCGAAATCGGCTTTGTTTTTCAGGCCTACAACCTGCTGTCCGCCATCAGTGTGGCGGAAAACATTGTGTTTCCGGCGCGGCTTTCTGGCCAAAGTATGGAGAAGGCTCGCGAGCGAGCAGATCACCTGATCGACAGACTTGATCTCTCACATCGTCGAGACGCACGGCCCGACAGGCTCTCCGGTGGCGAGAAGCAGCGAGTTGCCGTCGCCAGAGCCCTTATCAACGACCCGCCGATTATTCTGGCGGATGAACCGACAGGCAATCTGGATTCCCAGAGAGGGCTCGAAGTGGCAATGCTACTTCAGGAAATCGCGAAAGAAGATGGACGTGCCGTGGTGATCGTCACGCATGATGAACGGATTGAGGATATCGCCGACCACATCCTGTGGCTGGAAGACGGAAGGTTGCGCGACCGCAAGGCCGAACCACATGAATGGGCTCGCGATCCGGTCTGCGGCATGCGCGTAGATCGCTGGGTGGCAACTTCCTCGGCACGGTACGGTGATAAAGAGTTTGTCTTCTGCTCGGAACGCTGCAGGGAGAAGTTTCTGACCGAACCAAACAAATACCTTCCCGCTACCTAGCTCGCTTCTGTTCGGGGAGGGCTTACTGCCACATGTGGACTTTGACACGCCCCCCGACTTGTACTCGCCCTGTCATGCCTCGTGTGCCGCATACGCTCCTTACGGCAACACCCGCGAAACGAAAGTTATTCGAGGTGCAACCTTGCTTTATTCTGCCCTTCTCACGGTCTCTATCTTTTTTATCACGGCGCTCATTCACCTCGGATGCCTTCGATGGTGCTCCAGCGGTATGGCATCAATTCCGTTAACCCCCTCTGCGCGCGTTCTGGCAGTCGCCGCTGCACTCTTCGCTGCTCATATGGCAGAAATTTCATTCTACGCAGGAGCCTATGCGCTAGCAGAGCACGTGTTTTTCATCGGAGGCTTCATTGGCAAACAATTCATGGCCCCGCTTGACTACTTCTACTTTTCAGCGACTACCTATACATCGCTGGGAATCGGCGACATCTTTCCGACCGGACACATACGTTTTCTGACCGGCGTTGAGGCGCTCAACGGTCTTCTGCTCATCGCATGGTCCGCCTCATTTCTATTCACGCTAATGAACAGGATTTGGGATTGGCAGCCCTGCGCTCGCCCTTAATGCTGAAACAGCTCGATTGAAAATATCCCCCCAGTTGCTCCACGTATCCTTCGATACGGTTAGCGCAAATATCTGGGAGCCATCCGAACCGACTCACATCAATAGTTTTTCTGCATAAGTCCGGAGCGGATCAGCCTCCAAAGGAGTGTGTCCCGGGCTGACGTCAACGCATGAAACTGGAACGGCGGAACCTCAGCGAGAGTCAATTTCCGCTGCTTCGGGGACACAACTGATGTCCGCTTCATACGCCCGACTGGTCATCTACATGCTGAGGCATCAGCCAGTGTGCCAAGTAAAACCGTTCGTAGATGAAGACCGCGACGATACCCGCGCTTGCATAGGCAACGATAGCGGGATCGCTTTGTAGCTTCATCATTGTAAAAGCCGCCAGGACCAAAGTGTCGAAGGCCAGCGCAACCACTAGTACAGGTACCTTGGCGCCGACTTCACGTCGGCGGAATTTTAAGACACCAAAATGCACGACCATGTCCATCACGAGGTAGAAAAATGCTCCGAGCGAGGCGATCCGGCCAAGATCAAACAGGATCGTCAACGTCGACGCGATCACGACCGTGTAAACTAGCGTATGTCGCTGGATGGGCCCCGACATTCCGAAATGGCTATGCGGGATCATCTTCATATCGGTGAGCATCGCGAGCATCCGTGACACTGCGAAAACGCTGGCGAGCACAGCCGTGGCCGTGGCCACCACAGCCAACAGAACCGTGAGCAGAAAGCCAATCTCGCCTAAGGCCGGAGCAGCCGCCTCCGCCAGCGAGTAGTCGCGTGCAGCCTTAATCTGATCAATGGTAAGGCTGGACCCCACACCGAAGGCCACCAGCAGATACACCACGACGCAAAGCCCGATCGATATCAAGATTGCGCGCCCAACATTTCGATGTGGATCAGTGATCTCGGCACCGCTGTTCGTGATCGTTGTGAAGCCTTTGAAAGCCAGGATAGCCAATGCAACTGAAGCGATGAAACCTGTGATGCCAAAGCTATCTCCACTCTGCGAGGTTGCTGAAAATTCAATCCCACTCGACCACAGAGCCGCTACCCCGAATAGTGCAATGCCACCGATCTTGATCGCCGCCATGACCAGGGAAAACAAGCCAATCGATCGGTTGCCCGCGATGTTCACCAGAAATGCGAATATAATCACCGTGACGGCAAGAATCGGTACCAACGGCCCTCCGTTGATATCGAAGGGTCGCAAAAGATAGGTAGCGAATGTTCGCGCGACGAGGCTTTCGGCGATAACCATGCTGAGTGCCATAAGCAAGGCGGCACCCGCCGCGACAGCCCCGGGGCCGTAACATTTTTGCAGGATCATCGCGATCCCGCCTGCAGACGGCCAAGCGTTTGACATCTTTATATAGCTGTACGCGCTGAATCCTGTGACGATCGCGCCCACAATGAAAGCCAAGGGAAAAATTGGTCCGGCAAGCTCAGCAATTTGCCCTGTGAGAGCGAATATACCCGCACCGATCATCACACCAGTGCCCATAGCGACGGCACCACCAAGCGTTATCGAACCCGCTTTGTAACCCTCATCGCCATGGCTATGTTTCATTTCATCCATTTGTTCCAGCTAATATTCACTCTCGCCACTAAGAGGGAGCGGCAAAATGTCGTTGTGGGCTAATACCCCTGCATCGTCCCCTGGTGGAAAGTTCGTTTTGGATGGTGATGCCATCGACATTTGGATCATAGCAACGGATCGATTGTCCCCGGGATGACTATATCTCCGACGACGAGTTACACGAAGTCATGCAGCATTTTGGCGCACCCGTCTCCATCTTTGTAAGCGGTGTTGTAGCCCCACCTTTCGCATTTTGAGGTGATGATTGATTTTGCTTCCCGTTGATTGGCGGGAAGGAGTTTCTCCATGGAGGCT
>NZ_JAASQO010000023.1 GCF_011762095.1 Parvibaculum indicum
ATGAACTCCGTCTCGAAGTCCTCAAGCTCGCGAAACGCTGGAAGCCGAAAACAAGCCGGTGAAATGGGCGGGGTGTGACCGGAACACCGCTTACTCTTCTGCCTTTTATCCCACTTAATGAATCTTCCGCTTGCCGGCCTTGCTCGCATAGGGGTTCGTCCCCTTGCGCATGAAGAGGCGGATCGGCACGCCCGGCAGCTTGAAGGTCTCGCGCAGGGCGTTCACCAGATAGCGCTTGTAGGAGGTCGGCACCTCGTCGGCGCGGCTGGAGAATACGGCAAAGGTCGGCGGACGCGATTTCACCTGCGACATATATTTGAGGTTCACCGGGCGCCCCTTGGCGGCGGGCGGCTGGTGATGGGAGACCGTCTCGGTCAGCCATCGGTTGAGCCGCGCCGTGGACACGCGCGCGTTCCACAGCTTATGCATGCGCTCGATTTCAGGCATGAGCTTCTGTGTGCCCCGCCCCGTCAGCGCCGAGAGCGTGACGATGGGAATGCCGCGCACCTGCGGCAAGAGGCGTTCGAGTTCTTCCTTCAGCTCGCGCAGCTTTTCCTGCGGGTCTTCGACCATGTCCCATTTGTTGACGGCGACGAGGAAGGCGCGCCCCTCCTGCTCCACCAGATCGGCAATGTGAAGGTCCTGCCGTTCGAAAGGCATGGTCGCGTCGAGCACCAGCACCACCACTTCGGCAAAGCGGATGGCCCGCAGCGTATCGGCCACGGAAAGCTTTTCCAGCTTCTGCGTCACGCGCGCCCGGCGGCGCATCCCCGCGGTATCGAAGAGTTTCACGCGGCGCCCGCGCCATTCCCATTCGATGCCGATGCTGTCGCGGGTGATCCCGGCCTCAGGCCCGGTCAGCATCCGGTCCTCGCCGATCAGATGATTGACGAGCGTCGACTTCCCGACATTCGGACGTCCCACCATGGCGATGCGCAGCGGCGCTTCCAGGTCCGGCTCATAGGGCGTATCGGGATCGAAGCCCTCTTCCGCCTCGCCCTCGGCCAGCGCTTCGGCGATGGCCTGTTCGGCTTCGTCGTCCTCTATGCGATTGGCATAGGGCAGCAGCGCGTCGTAAAGCTCGTCGAGGCCCTGACCGTGCTCGGCGGAAAGGGAGAGCGGCGTCCCCATGCCCAGCTCATAGGCTTCCATCCGGCCTGCTTCGCCGCCCCCGCCTTCGCATTTATTCGCAGCGAGGATCACGGGCGTCTGCGCCCGGCGCAGGATCTGTGCGAAGCGGCTGTCGAGCGGCGTCACGCCGGCGCGCGCATCGATCAGGAAAAGGCAGACATCGGCCTCGGCGATGGCCGCGTCGGTCTGGCGGCGCATGCGCGCTTCGAGGCTGTCGTCGCTCGCCTCCTCCAGCCCAGCGGTGTCGATGATGGTGAATTCGAGGTCGGCAATGCGCCCCTCGCCCTCCCGCCGGTCGCGCGTCACGCCGGGCGTATCGTCCACCAGGGCGAGCTTCTTGCCCACCAGACGATTGAAAAGGGTCGATTTGCCCACATTCGGGCGGCCGACTATGGCGAGTTTAAAAGACAATTGCGGTCAGGCCCCTCCGGAGGCGCCAGTCATTTCCAGCGGTGCCCGATCGCGATGCCCCTATTTCAGGGCGATCAGCTCCGCATCCTCGGTGAGAATATACATCGTTCCATCGGCAACGACCGGTGCGATCGCCGAACCGGCGGGCAGTTCGATCCGGCCTTCGATCTTGCCGGAATAGGGCGACAGGGACACCGCTTCGCCGCTGGTGGCGACCAGCACGAGGCGGTCGCCCGCCAGCACCGGGCCGGACCAGGCAATCGGTTCCGTCCGGTCTTCCGGGTCCTCGAAACGCGGCAGGCTGGTGATCCAGCGGATACGGCCGTCGCGGCGCGACAGCGCCGCCACCTGCTGTTCGTTCGTCACGATGAAAACCCAGTCGCCTGCGACCCAGGGGGTCTGGACGCTGGAGATATCCTTGGTCCAGACGCGCTCGCCCGTGCGCAGGTCGATCGAGACCATGCGGCCGGAATGGCTGGCCGCGAAAACGCGGTCGCGGTCGATGACGGGGCGGCCCGCAATGTCGTTCAGCGAGCTGAGCGAGGTCAGGTTGCCGGTCCGGGTCAGCGAGTCGCTCCAGACGGGGGTGCCGTTCTGTACGCGGATTGCGAAGAGTTCGCCCGAGCTATAGGGCACCACCACGATCGACCCGGCCACGGCGGGGCTCGTCGACGAAACGATGCCGGCGCTTTCGGCAATACCGCGATGGCGCCAGAGCACGGTGCCGGTCTCCTCGGCCAGCGCGATCAACTGATTGTCGGAGGTGATGGCGAACACCCGGCCGCCATTCACCGTCGGCGCGGCGCGGAAGGGCTCGCGCATCTTTTTCGACCAGACATTCTTGCCGGTCGCGGCGTCGAGCGCATGCACCTCGCCGAAGCCGGTCGTCACGAACAGCTTGCCGTCGCTGAAGGCGACGCCACCGCCCCGGCCTTCTTCCTCGTCCTCCTCCTCCGGCACGAGTTCGGTTTCCCACAACTCCTTGCCGTCCGAGGTGGAGAAGGCGCGCACGGTGGCTTCGGTATCGAGCACATAGATGCGGCCATCCGCGATGACGGGCGAGGCCACGAGCTCGCCGTCGCTGGTGGTGCCTTCACCGGCGCCGGTCGACCAGATCTCGTCCAGATTGCCGGGCGCGGCCAGGTGGTACATCGCATTGTCCGGCGTCCCGCCGGGCTGCGGCCAATCGGCATTGTCATAAGGCTGGGGCAGGACGACCGTCTCGTCCGCTGAAAGCGGATCGACTTCCAGCCTTCCGCCAAGCTCCATCACGGTCAGCCGCTCGCCCTGCAGCTTCGGTTCGTTGCTGCCGCTGCTGCTGAACACATCGCCCACCGTGTCGCAGCCCGCAAGCCCGGCCAGGGCGAGGCACATCAGGCCGAGCCGAAGCGTGCCGGTCCCAAAATGCCTGTTCTTCTCCGGCTGCTGCGTTCCGGTCATGCGTAACTCCCCCGACATTGATGTCTCACTTCCCGTTTGCCGCATCCGTCGTCTCCGCTTCGGCGGGAGACGCGTCTCCGCCGGTCTGCGCCGTGGCTTCGTCCTGCGTGCCGTCCGCACCGCCCGCCGCCGTGTCGAGATGGGGCGCGAGGACCGCCTGCATCACATGGGCGCGGTCGCGCATGCCCGGCGGAATGCTCTGGCTCTCCAGAATGGCCTGAAACTGTTCGTTGGCGAACTGGTAGTCGCCGGCGCGATAGGCCGCAAGCCCCATCAGCTCATGCGCGTTGCTTGCCCAGGGAGAGCGCGCCTCCACCAGCGGCATCATGCGCGCCTTCACATCGTCCAGGCTGGCCTTGTCCAGCGTCAGCAGCATGGCCTTGATAGACGCCATGCCGCGCAGGATCTCCGTCGCGTCGGAATCGCCGGCGACGGCCTCGAACGCCCTGGCGGCCTCTTCGGTCTTGCCGGCCTCCATCAGCCTGTCCGCTTCCTGCAGGCGCGCCAGCACCGCATAGCCGCCCGCATTGTCGTCGGCGAACAGCTTCAGCGCCTCGGCCGCTTCGGCGGGCTCTTCGTTCTGCGCCGCGGCCACGACCTCGTCATAACGCGCGGAGGCGGCCTCGTTGACGGATTTGCTCCATTCCCGCCAGCCGACCGTCGCCGCCGCGACCACCACGATCGCCACGGCAAGGCCGATGACATAGAGGCCGTATTTCTCCCAGAGTCTGGAAGCCTGTTCGCGGCGAAGGTCCTGTTCGACTTCGCGGAAAATATCGCTCAAATCTTTGCTCCGAGGAAAAACCGTCCGGCAGGCTTACCCGTTCGGAGGGGAATCGGCCCATGGCCCACTCCGAACGGGAAAACCTGCCTGTCATGTATAAATCGGACCGTTCTCCGATCCGGAAAACGGTCTGGCAGGCGGCGTAAAATAGCCCGCCCCGGAGACGATGGCAAACGGGGCGGGCCTCGGCAAAATGACGAATTGGTAACGGGGCTTACTTGGCCTTTTTCATGCCGTAGGTATGCTCCTGCGCCGGGAAGCTGCGATTGCGCACGGCATCGGCATAGGCTTCCGCCGCCCCGGCGATCTGGGCGCCCAGAGATGCGAATTCCCGGACGAATTTCGGCGGTTTGGGCGACAGGCCCAGCATGTCCTCCAGCACCAGAATCTGCCCGTCGCAGACCGGCGACGCGCCGATGCCGATGGTCGGGATCTCGATCTGGCGGGTAATGCGGGCGGCCAGCGGCTCGGCGACGCCCTCCACAACCACGGCGAAGGCGCCGGCATCCGCGACGGCCTGGGCATCGGCCTCGATGGCGGCCCATTCCGATTCTTCGCGGCCCTGCGTCTTGAAGCCCCCCATCACATTCGTGCTTTGCGGCGTCAGGCCGATATGGGCCATCACCGGAATACCGCGCTCGGTGAGGTAGTGGATGGTGTCGGCGATGCGTGCGCCGCCTTCCATCTTCACCGCGGCACAGCCTGTTTCCTTGATGATGCGGACGGCATTGCGGAAGGCTTCGGGCGGGCTCTCCTCATAGGAGCCGAAAGGCATGTCCACGACCACCAGCGCGCGTTCGGTGCCGCGCATCACGGCGGCGCCATGCGCGATCATCATGTCGAGCGTGACGCCAAGCGTGGTTTCCATGCCGTACATGACCATGCCCAGCGAGTCGCCCACCAGCAGGAAGTCGACATAAGGGTCGACATAGCGCGCGGTATGCGCGTGGTAGGACGTCAGCGACACGATGGGATCGCCACCCTTGCGGGCGCGGATTTCGGGAACGGTGATACGGCGCGTCTTGGAATGGACGGACATGAAGCTCGCCTCCTCCTATGCGGCCTTGCGGCCTGTCGGGAATGTCATGGCGGCCGATGCCTCGAAGCGCGTTCGGGGACATCCGCCAACCTATGGCGTTTCGATTGGATTACCGGCCGGATGCCGGTTCATCTGGACGCCGACCTTCCGGCGCCCTGGCCATTCCCGCACCCGTTACATACGGGCATCTGAGTGGGAGCCATCGCTTTTCGAGCGTTTCTTCCAAGGCGAAAACTACCCGAATGTCACGAAAAGTGCAAACGACCTCCCGCGCCCGGACCGAAAACTAACAACAGTGTCAGGCGGTTACCTCGGGCGAGCGCGTGTCTTCCGGGAGCCCGACAATCTCGCGATAGGCGACCGAGAGCATGGTGACCTGAAGCATGACGGCATAAAAATAGATTGCCGTGCCGATCAGCGAAGTCAAAATCCACGTCACGCCCAGCCCATCTACGGTCAGCCCTGCGGAAAGCTGAAACAGGCTTCCCCCGCTTGCGAGGAGAACCACGACCATCAGCAGCATGAATGGCAGATACAGCAAGACCGCCAGCCCCAGCAGGCGCAGGCCGTTTCCCGAACTCCGTCCGAAAACATCTCCCAGTCTGCTGCCCTCTCCTATGGCCGCATGAGGCAGGACGAGCGCCCCTCTCAATATCAGAGCCATCCCCCAGCAAAGGCCTGCAAAGGCAGCCAATGAAAATACTGACGAGACAAGGCCACTGTTTTTCAAATGCTCCGAAAGCCCCGTTTGGCCGACATAGAAGACAAAAAGAACGGCTCCGAAAATTGTCCACAGAGCCACAACCAAACCCAGCTTGATCATCGCCCACATGTAGGCCCCGTCTTCCCGCCTCACCCTGCGGAGGGTCTTCTGCCCAATAAACCCACCTTCACCCAAAAGGACGAAACGATGCCAGCGGACCGCGGCAACTGCACCGGCGACAAAAGTCACGGCAAAGCTCGCCCAGTTCAACTTCCGCACTGATGAAGTCTGGGATATCCGCTGCAGGTTCTTAAAGTCCTCTGGATTGGGGTTTTTAAAGTACGCCCGAACCACATCATTGTAACCAGCCCATTCCTGATACGCGTACGCCGTAAAACTCATGGCAACCATGAGTGCGACGGCTGGCCAGGCGGCACCCAGCAATTGAATATAGTGGCGCGTCACGCCCGCATACACTTCGCGAAAGGTTGCATAGACCGGCAGCTTGTTCATCGTGCGCGCTCCCTAGACGGCGGCGGGCGCTTCCTGTTCGCCCGACACACCGATGATCTCGCGATAGGCGACCGAAAGCATGGTGATCTGGACCATCAGGGAGAAGAGATAGATACCGATGTAAAGAACGCCGCCGATCAGGGCGCCGGCAATGCCCAGCGCCCCGAGCAGACCGACGATAATGCTCCCGATCACCGTCGCCGTGCCTGCGATCAGCAGAAGGAGCAGGAATGCGCCGAACAGACGCCAGCTATTGCCTTTCGTCTTGTCGAACATCTCGAAAAGGCGGCCGCCCCGGCCGAGCGCGGCATCGGGTAAAGCGATCATCAGGCGGAACATGACCGTCAGGGCCACGAAGTAGAGCGCGATGCCGCCCAGCGCGATGATCGCGCTTCCGATGCCGTGTACCGCCCCCGCCTCGCCGGCCAGCATCCTGAGAAGCATCCCCGCCAGCATGAAGAGAGCGGCGAATGCCAGGACGACGAGGGTATAGGCGAGTATCACCCGGATGGACGTCCAGATGTAGGAACCGTCCTCGCCCCGCAGCAGACGGATCTGCGAGAGTCGCCCGTCGGCGCCCTCGCCCAGCAGAACGAAGCGATGCCAGCGCACCGCCGCCACCGCGCTTGCGACAATGGCGACCAGCCCGCCCGCGACGAAAGCGGCAATGGAGCCGGGGGATCCCAGCCGCTCCGTCACGGCCCTCACCTTTTCGGGGTCCTGCTCGCCAAAGGCGAGATCCAGGACACCCGAACTCAGATAGACCCAGGTGATACCGCCAAAGGCCAGGACAAGGAGCAAGATGGCCGGCCAGGCCACATGGATAAGCTGGAAATAATGGCGAATGACACCCGAGAGCACTTCGCTCACGGACGAGATAACCGGCAGCTTGTTCATATGGCCTCCCCCCAGAAAAGCGCGGCGCGCCCCGCGCCGCGTCATGTAAGCGATATTCTAGATGGGGATAGCCTCCGTCCAGCGTAAAATAGGCCTTTTACGCAGGCGCGAAGGCGCTAGAGCGTCGCGTCGATTTCCGGTTCCGGCGCATGGGTGCCCGCCGGGCCCGCCAGTTCGCGATAGGCGATGGACAGCACGGCGACGCTCACAATGGCGTAGAACAGCATCACCACGGCCGCGCCGACGGCCTTGAGCGCCAGCGGCAGGGCGTCGAACAGCGCCAGGGCTGCGATGAAGGGCAGCGCCGACAGGACCGCCACACCGAAAAGCCGCCAGAAATTGCCTTTCGTGCGCTCCAGCATGCGGCCGGCATTCACCCCCTCGTCCACCGCAACCGCCGGCAGGAGAAGGGAGAGGCGCACGAAAAAGAAGAACCCGGCGGCCAGCAGCACGATGCCGACAATCGCGATCGTGCCGGCCAGCGGCGAGCCCTGCCCCTCCTGCGCCAGCGCGCCAACCAGCATGAAGCAGAGAAAGCCCGGCACCATGAACAGGGACAGCATGACCGTCACGAGCAGGAACCGCGCCTCGCGCCGCCCGAAGGAAAAATGGATCCGCCCCGCCGGTTCGTCGCCCAGCAGGATGAAGCGATGCCAGGTGACCGCGACGATCGGCCAGAGAAAGAGCGAGCCGAGTTCCAGCAGCACGAAGAAAGCCGTGTCCGTCTTCGGATCGAGAAAAACCGTCCCGACGGCGAGCAGCACGTAAAGCGCCCCGGCCAGCCAAATAAGGCGGAACATGTCGCTGAAATGGGTCCAGGCGCCGCGATAGGCCTCCACGACGGTCGCCATGACGTCCAGCTTATGGGCACTCATTTGCCTGCCACCTTCGCCCGATAGGTTTCGTTGTCCGGCGCGAGCGCCAGCGCCTGAATATAGTCCTTGCGGGCGCCGGGATCGCCCTTCGCCTGCCGGATCTCGCCGCTGACATACCAGGCGCCGGCCGCTTCCGGGTCGATGTCGAGGGATTTGCGGATATCCGCTTCCGCCGCGTCGAGATCGCCCTTCCCGAGATAGGCATTGGCCCGGTTGCTGAGCACCAGCGCATCCTGCGGCACCATCTTCAGCGCCCTCGTATAGTCGCCGATCGCCGCGTCGAGCCGGCCTTCGGCCTTGTAGGCTACCCCGCGATTGATGAGTGCACTGACGATATCGGCGTCCTGCAGATCGCCGGAGGAGATGGCCTTGGTGCAGGCGTCGATCGCCTTGTCGTTCTGTCCGCCGCGCGTATAGACGAAACAGTAATTCGCCTGGTCGACGGCATCCGCGCGGGCGGGCGCGGCGGCCATGCTCCCTGCCAAAACAAGCATTCCTGCCAAAACCGGTCCTGCTACTCGCATCTTCGGGTCCCTTCTTCGTTCGGGCAGCAACTTAGCGGTGATGCCGCCCGAGGGAAACAGGCAAGCGCGCCCTCAGCTTGCCTTCGGGCGTTCCCCGCTGATATACGCTCGCCATCGATCCGGCAGGCGCCCCGGACGCTGTGCATGGCGCCTCCCTTATTTGAGTGAAAGAGAAGATATGAGCGCGATTTCCAATCCCGTCGTCGCCATTGCGGGCGCCACCGGCGCCGTCGGCGTGGAGATGCTGAAATGTCTCGAAGAGCGGAACTTTCCGGTCTCGAAACTGAAACTGCTGGCCTCCGCGCGCTCGGCCGGCAAAACCATGAAATTCCGCGGCGAGGAGATCGCGGTCGAGGAGCTGACCGAGGAGAGCTTTGAGGGCGTCGATATCGCGTTCTTCTCCGCGGGCGGCGGCATTTCGCGCAAATTCGCCGAGGCGGTGAAGCGCGCGGGCGCGGTGATGATCGACAATTCGTCGGCCTTCCGCATGGACCCCGACGTGCCGCTCGTCGTGCCGGAGATCAATCCGGAAGCGGCGGCGGATCATAAGGGCATCATCGCCAACCCCAACTGCTCGACCATCATCGCGATCACACCGCTCTGGCCGATCCACAAGAAGAACCGCATCACGCGCATCATCGCCGCGACCTATCAGGCCGCGTCCGGCGCGGGGCAGGCGGCGATGGACGAGCTGGAAGAGGCCACGCGCGCGCATCTTTCGGGCGAGCCTTTCGAGCAGAAGATCATCCCGCACCCCTACCCCTTCAACGTCTTCAGCCACAATTCCGATATCGACCCGGAGAACGGCTACAACGAAGAAGAGTTGAAGATGGTGAAGGAGACGAAGAAGATCTTCGCCGATCCGGAGATCCGCGTCACTGCCACCTGCGTGCGCGTGCCGGTGCTGCGCGCCCATTGCGAGGCCATCGACTTCGAATGCGAAAAGCCGATCTCGGTTGCCGAGGTGAAGGAGATTCTCTCCACCGCGCCGGGCGTGAAGGTCGTGGACGACCGCGAAAAGAACTATTTCCCCATGCCGAAGGACGCCTCCGGCGAGGACGACATTCTGGTCGGCCGTATCCGCCAGGACATTTCCGATCCGAGCGGCAAATCGGTCTCGATCTTCGTCGCGGGCGACCAGCTTCTCAAGGGCGCCGCGCTCAACGCCGTGCAGATCGGCGAATTGCTGGTGAAGTAAGTATCGGACACCCGAATGCGAAAGGCCCCGGTTTCACGCCGGGGCCTTTTTTTATTTGGGCGCCACGAGGGAGAAGGCGGCGCCTTGCGGGTCCATGCCTTGCACGATCCAGTCGCCGCTCGGCACTTCATACGGCCCCATCGTCACCTGACCGCCCTTCTCCTTGATGCGCTCGATAGCCGATTTGATATCGCCGACGCGGAAATAGAAGTTCCAGCGCGGCGACGGGCCGCCTTCCTGTCCCTTCATCATCGCGCCTTCGGCTTCTCCCCGTCCCATGGAGACAAGCTGATAGACGCCGCCATCGCCCATATCCATCGCCTCGTCCTTCGTCCAACCGAAGAGGTCTGAATAGAAACCGAAAGTCGGCTCGACCTCGCCGCCGTAAAGCTCGTGCCAATGCGCATGGCCGAGCGCCTTGAGCGGCACGTCGGGCATGGACCCACCGGTCCCCTTGAAGATGACGAAGGGCACGCCGGACGGATCGGCCACCACGGCGAAACGCAACATGTTCGGCACGTCGTCCGGCGCGCGCAGCACGGCGCCGCCTGCGCGTTCCACGCGGCCCGCATAATCGTCCACATCCGGCACCGCGACATAGCCGATCCAGCCGGGCTCCGCGCCCTGGTCGCAGGCGTCCTCCGGCAATGCCATCATGCCGCCCATGCCGGTCCCGTCGGCAAGGAAGAGCGTGTAACTGCCGTCTCCGCCATGGGCGGGCTCCGTCGTCCAGCCGACGACATGGGCGTAGAAATCGCCCGCCGCCGCCTTGTCGGTCGTCATCAGTTCGTACCATCGAAATCTGTTCGGTTCCGTCATGTCTCGACTACTCCTCAACCGGCCTCGCAGTTATTCCGCCGCGCGGGCAATTTCATATTCGTCGTGCCGCTTCACCCAGCTCATGGTACCCGTCTCGTTGCGCCCTTTCGGCGCGCGGTCGAGAAGCATGTAGGTGCCGAGCGCCTCTTCCAGCCCGCGCGAAAACGAGGAGTAGGTGTGGAAGACCTCTCCGTTTTCCGACAACTGGAACGCGCTGAAGCCGGGTTGCTCCTCGCCCAGCCCCTCGCTCGACATGCTCTCGAAATTGTAGGTGACCGAGCCGGATTTCAGGTCCTCGGGGGTGAAGGACACGCCGAAATCGTAATTGAAGCTGCTCCCGCCTGAGGAGACCCACGGGAATTTCCAGCCCATGCGCGTCTTGTAGGTTTCGATTTCGGCCAGCGGCGCCCGCGACACCGCGACGAAGCTCACATCGTGATTGTTGAGATGCGGCAGCGTGCCGTCGAAATGATCCGCCATGAAGGAGCAGCCGGTACAGCCCGCCTCCCAGCCCGGCGCCAGCATGAAATGATAGACGAGAAGCTGGCTTCGTCCGCCGAAGAGATCGGCAAGCGTCTTGCGGCCGCCGGGCGTTTCGAAGGAATATTCCGCCTCCACCTTCACCCAGGGCAGCGCGAGGCGTTCTTCGTTCAGCCTGTCGCGCAAATGGGTGAGTTCCTTTTCCCGGGCAAGAAACGCCTTCTGCGCCTCGAACCATTCATCGCGGGATACGACCTTGTGCTTCGCCATGACGGCCTCCTCCATCGTTTCGATCCGCCCCATTCGCCCTTGACTATATAGGTTGATATCAACATATTTGTGTCATGTCAAAAAAGAACGACATTCCGTTTTCGACGACGATCCATGTGAAGGATCATTGCCTGTGCCTGCATGCGCAGCGGGCGGCGCGGGCGCTGGCGCGCCGCTTCGACGAAGCGCTGCGTCCGGCGGGGCTCACCAATGGTCAGTTTTCGCTGCTGATGTCGCTCAACCGGCCGGAGCCGCCGAATATGAGTTCGGTCGCCTCGCTGCTGGCCATGGACCGCACGACGCTGACGGCGGCGCTGAAACCGCTGGAGCGCGAAGGGCTCGTCAAGGCGTCGCCCGACCCCAATGACAAACGGAGCCGACGCCTCGTCCTGACGGATGCCGGGCGGCAGAAGCTCAAGCTCGCCCTGCCCCTCTGGACGAAGGCGCATGACGAGATCGAGAAATCTCTCGAACCCTCCGATCCGAACCGGCTGCGCGCGGACCTGCTTTCATTGTCCTGACAGCCTCACGCGATGCTGTCGACGACCCCGCCATCGACACGCAGCGCGGCGCCGGTCGTCGCGGATGCCTCCTTCGAGCAGGCATAGACGATCATGTTCGCAACTTCCTCCACCCGTGCTGCGCGCTGGATGATGGAGGAAGGCCGGTTCTTCTTCACGAAATCGACCCCGACTTCCTCAAGGGACTTGTTCGGGTCGTTCGTTTCGCTTTTCAGCATTTCTGCCACACCCTCGGAAAGAGTAGGCCCCGGCAGCACCGAGTTTACCGTAACGCCCGTGCCCGCCATGCGCTTGGCCAGTCCGCGCGCAATCGACAGGACAGCGGTTTTCGTGAAGCCGTAATGGATCATGTCCGCCGGAATATTGAGCCCGGATTCGGACGACAGAAATACCACGCGCCCCCAATCCTTATCCCGCATGCCCGGCAGATAGGCGCGGGAAAGCCGCACGCCCGACATGACATTCGTCTCGAAGAATTTCGTCCACACCTCGTCGGACGTTTCGAAGAAGTCCTGCGGCCCGAAAATGCCGACATTATTGACGAGGATGTCGCATTCGGGATGCGCGCTTACCAGCGCACCGCAATCTTCGGCGGAACCGAGGTCGCCGACGAACCCTTCGATCTGCGCGCCGGACACCGCCTCCTTCACGCCGGCCAGCGCCTTGTCCACATGGTCGGGCTTGCGGCCATTCACCACGACGGTGGCCCCGGCGGCAGCTAGCCCTTTTGCCGAGGCGAGACCGATACCACCTGTCGAGCCGGTGACGACGGCCTTCATTCCGCTGAGATCGATCCGCATGAGGGCACTCCTTCGAAATCTGACTGGGGTCCAAAGGAGATGGGACGGGATCGTCCGCCGATCAACCGCATGGCCGTGCCGGGGCGGATGAAATATGCATAATGTCGACACGCGACATCGATACGTCCGCCCGACACAAAAATGAAAGATCCGATGCAGGGATGACCAGGAACCCGTTTTTTCTCTTCGCCTTTTCTCTCTTCAGCCTGTTTCTCGTATCGGCCCCCCGGGGCGCCGAGGCCGCCAGCTTCGACTGCGCAAGGGCCACGACCCCGGACGAACTCGCCGTCTGCCGGACGCCGGATCTGTCCTCCCTCGACAGCGAGATGGGCGCGCTCTTTTCCGCCTATCAGCAGATGCCGCTCGGCGCGATGGGCGCGCTGAATGCGCGCCGCGAGGATGCGCAGGCCTTTCTGCGCACCCGCAGGGCCTGCGGCGGCGACGTGGAATGCCTGCGGGGCACTTATCGCACGCGCCTTGCGAACCTCCGGGAAAATATCCGTCAATCGTCGGACTATTATCGTTACCTGCAAGCCAACCGGTTCTTCACCCTGCCCGTCGCGGTGAGCCGTCTCGTCGCGGCAACCCGCGCGGAATGTCGCAAGCTGGGCGGCAGGCTCGACGAAGGCGCGGACCATCCCGCCGCCATCCGCGCGCAGGATTTCGACGGCGACGGCACGCTCGACTATCTGATCGAGAAGCGCCGCCTCGCCTGCCAGGGCGCGGCGACGGCCTTCTGCCACAACAATGGCTGCGACATGGACATCGCGCTGTCGGGCAAGGGCTACGCACATCCGATCCGCGAGACCGGCGCGCTCCGCGCCATCGACGAAGGGCCGGACGGCGCCGTCATCCGCATCGAGGTGGACAGGTCGCGCTGCGGCGCGGGCCTTGCTCCCGAAAAGAAATGCCTCCTCATGCTGGCCTGGCGCGATGGCCGCATGGAAACCGACTATCAGGAAGACCCGCCCGGCAACTGACAGGAGACGCCGTCATGTCGTTCATCGTCTTTTCAGCCCTGGTGCTCGCGGCCATCGGCAGCGGGATCATCGGAGGCATCTATTTCGCCTTCTCGACCTTCATCATGCAGGCCTTTACCGAGATCCCGCGCGAACACGGCATGGGCGCCATGCAGTCCATCAACCGGGTGATCGTCCGCTCGCTTTTCCTGCCCGCCTTTTTCGGCAGCGCGATCCTGAGCCTTTTCCTCATCGCCGCGTGGTGGTTCGGCTGGGGCGATCTGCGCTCGGGCTATGCACTCGCAGGTGCGCTTCTCTATTTCGTCACCTCTTTCGTCAGCACCGTCGTCTTCAACGTGCCGCTCAACAACGAGCTGGAGCGGACCGATGCCGCCTCGCCGGAGGCCGAGGCCGTGTGGGCGCGCTATCTCCAACGCTGGACAAAATGGAACCATCTGCGCACCGTGACCTCGCTGCTGGCGGCCATCGCCTTTGCCATTGCCGCCGCCGAGCAGGAGATGAGCTGAGAAAGGCTTGACCTCACTGCCTCACCAGCTCCACCCGCCGGTTCTGCGCGCGGCCATCTTCCGTGTCGTTACTCGCAACCGGCTCGCTCTCGCCGGCGCCGTAATATGCAAGCCGGCTTTCCGCTACGCCGTAGCGGCGGATAAGTGCCGTCCGCACGGCCAGCGCACGCTGCTGGGACAAAAACCGATTGCTCGTTTCGTCGCCGACGGAGTCCGTGTGACCGACGATGCGGAGTTTCAGACCGGGCCTGTTCTTCGCAAGGATTCCCACCTGCTCCAGCGCGGGGAAGGATTCCGCCTTCAACGTAGCAAGGCCGGTGTCGAAATAGATGCCCTGCAGCGTCACCTTGCCGTCGCGGTCGAGCCCGTCGGCCAGCGCCGAAGCGTCGATCGCCACCATGCCCGTATCCATCTCGGCGGTTTCGAGAATGTCGACATAGGTAACGTAGTTGTTGAGCGCGACCGAGACATAGGCCGTACCGGCATTCGTCGGCATCCTGCCGGTGAAGTAGCGCACGTCCCGCCCGATACCGAGATTGGGTCCGCGCGAGACGCTGCTCCATTTGGTGTTCTGGCACTTTTCCCGGTCGGAGCATTCGTAATCGGTCTTGAAGCCCTGCGCCATCAGCGCGTCCTTGTAATTGCGGATAAGCTCGAAGGTGGAGCGGCCCTCGGGGCTGCGATATCTCCGCCGGCTGAACGCCCCTTCAAGGGTTTCCGTCGTCACCTTGCCTTTTTCGACGCCCGTTATGCGCTCGAAATCGGTATAGGCCTCGTCCTTCGTCTCCATCAGCTTCGACCCCGGATAAGGCGTCACCTCGAAGCTGACTTTGCCTGCTCTTGGGGCCGGGGCGGATGAAGAGGCGGACGCGGATCGCGGCGCCGGTGCCTGCTGCGGCGTTGAATAGCCCGGGGCCCTTGATGGATATGTGCCGGCAGGCGGCACCCGGTCCTGGGTCTCCTGCCGCTGGCGATCTAAACAACGCTGATCGCCCAAAGCGCATCGTGTGGCCGAGCGCGTTTCGCTATCCACCTTGCGCCGCACCTCGTCTTCCACGCCGCGCTGGATCGTATTGCTCAGCGTGTCGAAAAAATCCGCGCGGGCGGGGCTTGCCAAATGGCTCAGCGCGAGAAACGCCAGTGCCGCAAACCCGATCCTGCCAAGTGCCGTCGTCTTCATCGTGCCGTCCTCCTGGGGTTTATGCCGTCACTGCATGCCGGGCATCTGGCCCATCTGTACGCGGTAGCCGTTCGGCATCTCGACTTCGCAATCCTTGGCGAAGGCCGGAATGTTCGACGTGCCGCCCGAGTAGCGACCGCTTTCCGCCGTCTCGCGCATCAGCCGGGCCGCATCCGCCCGCCCCGCCGAGGTGAAGGAGCAGATCATTTTCATGTTATTGGGCATGGACTGTGTGTAGACGCAGCGGCCGTTCTGCATACCGACGATTTCATGTTTGATCATGAAGCCCGGCATGACGGGATGTTCCGTGTCGAACTCGCCGGGCTTGCAGCTATCTATGGCGGCTGCAATGGCCCGCCCCTCGTCCGCGGTGTATTCGGCGCGAACCGGCCCGGCGGCGAAGACTGCGCCCACGCACAGGCCGGTCATCGCGATTTTCCGCAAAATGTGCCTCATCTCTTTTATCTCCTCGGTTTCGATCATCGAAGCAGGTCGTAGACGCGCGGCTCCGCGCCATCGCCGAATGGCGACGGCAGGTGCATGGTGAGCGTCGTATCCGTGCACGAGAATTCCCAGGCGATCGGCGTGCCCATCTTCTCGCGAATCCGCTCATGGGGCGTGTAGCTGGAGAATTCGGGAGAGGAAATGCGGGTCCATCCCCGATCCTCGCTCCTGGTGTTCTGGAGCACGATCACATCGTCTTCGCCTCTGCGATGCTCCCGTTTCCATGTGCCCCTGTGTCCCTTGAATTCGAGCCGGACCACGCTGACCGCCTCCGACCCCACCGTTTCCAGGCGCCGGGGATCGGTCGTCTCCAGGCTCCCGTCTGCGCCCAGCACCATAAGCGCCCCGGGATAGTCGAAGGTGAGCGTCATCGTGCCCCGGCTGCTCGGCACATCCAGCCGGTAGGTCCGCTCATCGAGCTTGCGCCAGGCCCGCGGCACCGGAAAGGGCATCCCGGCCAGTTCGAGATTCCGGTCCCAGCGCTGCACCCAGCGCCCCACGGGACAAGGGTCGCAGGGCAGCTCCACCCTCTCCATTCCCACCGAAAAGGAAATCGGGCCGCCATCCTCGCTCGTGGCGAGGACGATGGTCTCCTTATCTTCGTCGGTGCAGCCGATATGCTTGGCGAGGTTGGTGGTTTCGCCCTGCCAGGCATGCAGCCAGGGCGGCCCGCCCAGCGGATCGTGATCCGCCGTCGCCATCCTGCCTGTGCCGTGCGACAGGTTTACCTGCCAGTCGCCCCTGCCGAAGGAGATGCGCGCACGCGGCAGGGTCAGCGGCGGCGCGGTGATGTTCAGCGTGGCGCCGTCTTCCGCCACCGTGACCTCGCCCTGTGCCGGCGCGGAGTTCACCGCCCGTCCGTCGGGAAAGCGGATTTGCCCGTCTATATATTTCTGCCCGAAATCGTGCCATGCGTCGGGGCTCAGGGCCCGGGCCAGCGTGGCGGCGTCATAGTCGCCGGAAGGCAGTGTTTCCGCGACCAGAAGCGGCGCCGAGGGGCCATGGACATTGGCAAGCCAGAAAAAGAAGACGACCGCCGGATAGTCCATATCCGACAGGGATGTCGTCTGCGACTTCTGCTCGAACTCCGCGACGAATTCGTCGGTATAGGTAGTGCCCTGCTGAACCAGATTGGCGAACCATTCGGCGGAGCCTTCCGTCCACCAGTCGTTCTGTTCGCCCGCATACTGCCTTCTATAGGTCTTGCCCTGTACGCAGTGGAATGTTTCATGCGCAAACACGTGGCGCATGGTGCCCCTGTCGGCAAACGACTCTTCATACATGACCACGATGCAGCGCTCGGAGTCGACGTCGGTAAACGCCTCCGTCGTGTCGGCGGTTCGCGGAACCGTCTCGCTCGGCCTGAAACCGTGGCGCTGCCCCGAAATCGGCACCGGATAGATGACGATATCCGCCATGCGGATCGGACCGACCTGCGCCAGCGCCGAATTCAGGCTGGACATCATGGAGCGGAGATAGCCCGTCAGCCTGCGGCCATCCACACCGGCGGGGGCATGCAGCGTGACGCCGGTTCCCGTCGTCGAAAGCGTGCCGAGA
The DNA here is from genome assembly GCF_011762095.1 of Parvibaculum indicum. GTDB lineage: Bacteria > Pseudomonadota > Alphaproteobacteria > Parvibaculales > Parvibaculaceae > Parvibaculum > Parvibaculum indicum. Next base: position 17,133 of record NZ_JAASQO010000023.1, read on the forward strand.
TCGTAGTTCCGGCAGATCGAGCGGCGCATATCCGAGAGCGCGGGCTCGCTATAGATGAAGGCGGGCGCGCACTCGACGTCTTCGGCCCATGCGGGCGCGCCGATGCAGAGCGCACCCAGCACGCCGCAGATCAATGAAATGCCGAAACAGGCTGCCCCGAGGCTGACCTTTCTCACGCCGCGCCCATACTTTTCCGCTTGTTTCACGCAGAGACACATAAGCCCTGTCGTCACGAGCAGGTTTCATCCGATGGACGCTCAAGCTAAACTACGTCTTTCAGGGTCATTGCCGGAAATTCATAGGATTTCCTGCTCGAATGTTGTGATTTTTGACATGGCGGATTGGGGCAATGGAGCGCCGTATTGAAGCGGAACACCGGGCGGACACCCGTTTTCGTCCGCCTACTGACGGGTTGATACGCAGTAGCGACGCGCAGGGCAAATCCGTGTGCGAACGGCTGGATTTTTCCGAAGGCTTCGCGCTCTGCAGGGTCCAGGCCAGAACCAATCGCCCTACCCTTTTCGAGGCCCCGGTCAAGGATGGCGATTACCTGCACATTCAGGTTCTCCTGGAGGGATGTTGCGCCTTCCGCAATCACAAGCGGGATACGCGGCTTGCTCCTTTCCGCTCCGTCCTGCTCGATTCAGACCGGAACACGGCGGGATGGCTTTCCGATTCCGGCTGCGAATTCCACGCTGTCAGCATCGATATCTCACGCGAGCGTCTCTCCCGCTGGGTGGACCGCGACACGGAAAAGCTGCTGAAGCCGCTGCTTCGCGACGGCCAGCACGAAGTCACCGCGATGAACTCGCCGGACTTCGATATCTGGCGCCGGCTCTCCGGTGAGGTTCTCCGTTCCGGACGGGACAACACCATGCGCAGGCTCGCCATCGAGAGCCATGCCATGCAGATCGTGCATTCCTCCATGGCATCGCTCTTCGGCGGGGAAGACGGGGGTCTGCCCGGCCTCACGCCGAGGGACCGCGATGCGGCCCATGACATGCGCGACCGGCTCAGCGCCGATTTTCTGACCCCGCCGGACCTTTCCAGCCTCGCCGCGGAGTACCGCATGTCTCCTCGCCGGCTGGAACGCGCCTTCCGCGAAAGTTTCGGCGTGAGCAGCTTCCAGTACCTGCTGAATGTCCGGCTCGATTACGCTTATCAGGCCCTTCTCGGCGGCGAACTGCATTACAAGGAAATCGCATGGCGGCTCGGCTACCGCCATGCGACGAGCTTCAGCCATGCCTTCCGCAAGAAATTCGGCATCGCACCGAGCGAGCTTGTCAGGCGGAGTATGCGGGCGAAACACCCGGCCGGGTGACCGCCCGGCCCGGCGCCCGTCCGTCCCCCGCCCAATCGCCCCAGCAGGGCTTTTCATCTCCGCTAAACTATTGACGGGAAGCGCTTTTTCCTTCTAAAGCCCTTCAATTCGGCCGTTTGGATCGCCATGTCCATGGCTAGTATTCGACGCAGCCAGCAGCAGAGACTATTCTCCCGCCGCGACGGGGACAGCCCCGACGGCGACAGAAGTAGCACGAGGACCAGATCATCATGGGTAGCTATCGTTCACGCACCACGACCCATGGCCGCAACATGGCCGGCGCCCGCGGCCTGTGGCGCGCCACCGGTATGAAAGAAGGCGATTTCGGCAAGCCGATCATCGCCGTGGTGAACTCCTTCACCCAGTTCGTGCCCGGCCATGTGCATCTGAAGGATCTCGGTCAGCTCGTCGCCCGCGAAATCGAAAAGGCCGGCGGCGTCGCCAAGGAATTCAACACCATCGCGGTCGATGACGGCATCGCCATGGGCCATGACGGCATGCTCTATTCCCTGCCCTCGCGCGAGATCATCGCCGACAGCGTGGAATATATGGTCAACGCCCATTGCGCCGACGCGATGGTCTGCATCTCCAACTGCGACAAGATCACGCCCGGCATGTTGAACGCCGCCATGCGGCTCAACATCCCGGCGGTCTTCGTCTCCGGCGGGCCGATGGAAGCGGGCAAGGTGGAACTGCGCGACAAGACCAAGGCGCTCGACCTGGTGGACGCCATGGTGGCCGCGGCCGACGAAGGCTATAGCGACACCGAGGTCGAGACCATCGAACGCTCCGCCTGCCCCACCTGCGGCTCCTGCTCGGGCATGTTCACCGCGAACTCCATGAACTGCCTGACGGAAGCGCTGGGGCTCAGCCTGCCCGGCAACGGCTCGACGCTGGCCACCCATGCCGCGCGCGAGGCGCTTTTCCTGGAGGCGGGCCGCCGCATCGTGGATCTCGCCAGGCGCCGCTACGAGCAGGACGACACATCCGTCCTGCCGCGCTCCATCGCCACCAAGGAAGCCTTCGAGAACGCCATGTCGCTCGACATCGCCATGGGCGGCTCCACCAATACGGTGCTCCATATTCTGGCCGCCGCGTCGGAAGGCGAAATCGACTTCACCATGGCCGATATCGACCGGCTGTCGCGCCGCGTGCCGGTGCTCTGCAAGGTCGCGCCGTCGAAAGACGACGTGCATATGGAAGACGTGCATCGCGCGGGCGGCATCATGTCGATCCTCGGCGAGCTGGACCGGGGCGGACTGCTGCACAACAAGCAGCCGACCGTTCACGCAGCGACGCTCGCCGAAGCGCTCGACACATGGGACATCAAGCGCAACACGGCGGGTGCCGCGGCCAAGGAACTCTTCCTCGCCGCGCCCGGCGGCGTGCCGACCCAGACGGCTTTCAGCCAGGACAGCAAATGGGAAAGCCTCGACCTCGACCGCGAGGGCGGCGTCATCCGCGATGTCGAGCATGCCTTCTCGAAGGATGGCGGCCTCGCCGTTCTCTACGGCAATATCGCGCTGGACGGCTGCGTCGTGAAAACGGCGGGCGTCGATGAAAGCATCCTGAAATTCACCGGCCCGGCGCGCATCTATGAAAGCCAGGACGACGCGGTGAGCGCGATCCTGACCGGCAAGGTCAAGGAAGGCGATGTGGTCGTCATCCGTTACGAAGGCCCGCGCGGCGGACCGGGCATGCAGGAAATGCTCTACCCGACCTCCTATCTGAAGTCGAAGGGGTTGGGCGCCAAATGCGCGCTCATCACCGACGGGCGTTTCTCCGGCGGCACGTCGGGCCTGTCCATCGGTCACGTCTCGCCGGAAGCGGCCGAAGGCGGCGCCATCGGCCTCGTGCGGGAAGGCGACCTCATCGATATCGATGTGCCGGGCCGCACCATCCACCTGCGGGCGAGCGACGAGGAACTGGCCGAGCGCCGCGCGGAGCAGGAGAAAGCGGGCTGGCGTCCGGTGAAGCCGCGCAAGCGCGCCGTCTCCACCGCGCTCAAGACCTATGCCGCCTTCGCGACCAGCGCCGCCAGGGGCGCCGTCCGCGACAAGGACGCCATCGACAAGGCGGCGGGCATGCACTGACGCCGCGCGTCATCGGCAGGAACAAACGAACGGCAGGGTCATCCCCTGCCGTTTTTGTTTTGCCCGCCCCGCCTTTATGATGAGGGCAAACCGCAGGGCCGAAGCGGCGGAGCACCGGGGGAAACAATGCGACTACTCATCAGAAACGCGCGGCGGCTTGACGTCGACACCATGTCCTTCGTCGAGGACGGTCCGCTCCTCGCGGAGGACGGACACATCCTTGCCATCGGCGAGGAGGCTTCCGCCGACCGCGAGATCGATGCGAAGGGCAGTTTCCTGCTGCCGGGCTTCATCGACGCGCATGTGCATTTCCGGCTCGCGACGCTCGATTTCGCGCGGCTTCAGCGCTGGTCCGAGGTCGAATTCGGCATCGTCATGGCCCGCCTCGCCCGGGAAACGCTCCGGCGCGGCTTCACCACGGTGCGCGATCTGGGCGGCGACGTCGAAGGGCTGATGCGCGCCATCAGGGCCGGCATGGCAGACGGCCCGCGCATTATCCGCGCCGGTCGGATGCTCACCCAGACGGGCGGCCATGGCGATGCGGAATCGGGCCCCCGCCCCGTGCCGACCTGCGCCTGCGAGATGCGCCATACCGCTTTCGGCATCGTCGCCGACGGGCCGGACGCGGTGCGCAAGGCCGCGCGGCACAATCTGCGCGACGGCTCGGACTTCATCAAGATCCACGTCTCGGGCGGCGTGGCCTCGCCCGCCGACCCGCTGGAATCCGTTCAGTACACGCCCGCCGAAATCATGGCGGCCTGCGAGGAGGCGCGTCACCGCCAGACCTATGTGGCCGCGCATGCCTATTCGCCGGAATCGATCGCCATGGCGGTGGAGAACGGCGTCCACACCATCGAGCATGGCAACATGATCGACGCGGGCGCCGCCGCCGCTGTCGCGCGCCATGGCGCTGTCATGGTGCCCACCCTTTCCACCTATGAGGCGATGGATCTCGTCGGGCGCAAGATGGGGTTCCCGGCGGCGAACCTCGCCAAGAACAGCAAGGTGCTGGACGCAGGGCTCCGCTCGCTCGAAATCGCCCGCGAGGCCGGCGTGACGCTCGGCTGGGGCACGGATCTCATCGGCGAAAGCCAGTCGCGCCAGCGCCGCGAATTCGCGATCCGCGCGGAAGTGGAAACGCCGGAAGAGATTTTGCACGCCATGTATGTCGTCAATCCGACGCTTTGCGGGCTGGAAGGAAAGATCGGCACGCTCACGCCCGGCGCGGCGGCGGATATGGTCCTGACGACAATCGACCCGCTGAAAAACATCGCCGCCCTCGGCGAGGACGACGCCATCGAGCGCGTCATCCACCGCGGCAAGCCTGTGGACTGACGTCCCCCGCCCGATCGCTCCACGCAATTCTCCGATAATCCGGGTGGAGATGCGGCCGGCATGGGCTATCCTTCAGCCCTCGAACTGAAACCGGCGGGAGGCGGGCTGCCCATGCGCAAGACGTTTCAGGCCCTGAACATTCGTCACGCGACCTGGCTCGAGCTGTTCTTCGATCTCGTTTTCGTCGCCGTGGTCGGCGTCGCGGCGCACGGCCTTGCGCATACCGAGCATGGCGACATCAGCCGCGAACAGCTCGTCCGCTTCTTTCTGGTGATCGTTCCCCTGTGGTGGGTCTGGGCGGGGCATACGCTCTTCGCGAACCGCTACGACACCGACAGCGCGCTGCAGCGCATCTATGCCATCGCGGTGATGGCGCTCGTCCTTGCCATGTCGCTCTTCATCGAAGACGCGCAAAACAGCGGCTACCGGGGCTTCCTCCTCACCTATCTCGGCATGCAGGCGCTGATGGCGCTCGCCTATTTCACCGCGCCGGCCACGACGCCGGACGGGGATGCGCTGGCGCGAGGCATGGGGATATCGATCCTCGCCGGCATGGCGGTCAGCGCCACCTCCCTGCTGACGGCCTGGGAATGGAAGTTCATCCTGCTCTATGCGGGTATCGTCACCCAGCTCGCCGCGATGGGCATCATCAACGGCAGGGCGCGCGCCTTTCCCGTCCATCGCAGGCATCTCATCGAACGCACCGGCCTTTTCGCCATCATCGTGCTCGGCGAAACCGTGATCCGCATCGTCGGATCGTTCTCGGCGCGCGAGCATTACGACTTTTTCGACGTCATCGCGGCGGCGGCGGGGTTCCTTCTCATCGTGCAGATATGGTGGATCTATTTCGACGCGCTCCATCTGCTCGAACGTGCGAGCCGGATAAAGGCCGGCCTCGGCGTGATGCTGTCCCAGCTCGCCCTCTATGTGGGCATCATCCTTCTCGCCAATCTGACGGGCCATGCGATCAATGGCGATCTCAACCGCCAGACCTTCACGGTCCTGGGTGTGATCGGCGCGGTCCTCTTCTATATCGGCAAGCAGATACCCTATTTCCTGGCCTTCCCGCCGCATCGCGTGCCCAACATCGTGAACACGCTCATCTGTGTGGGGATCACCGTCGCCGGCACCTTCCTGCCGCGCGCCGAATACTCGTTGCTGGCGATGTGTTTCGGCATGTTCGTCTACGTCCAGCTCAACCTCAGATGGACGATCCCGAAGCACAATATCGACGCCTATTCGGTCCCGGAGGAGGCGGCCTGAAGCGCGAACCTTACCCTTCCAGCGCCTCGATCATCTCCACCCGCGTCGCGTGCCTGCCGCCCTCGAACTCGGCGGCGAGGAACGCATCCACGATATCGAGCGCGAGCCCCTCGCCCACCACGCGCGCGCCGAGGGACAGCATGTTGGCGTCATTATGCTGGCGGATCATGCGGGCCGAAAAGGTGTCGGCGCAGACGCCGCAGCGTATGCCTTTCACCTTGTTCGCCGCCATCATGATGCCCTGCCCCGTGCCGCACAGGACGATGCCCAGCCGGCAATCGCCGGAAACAACAAGCCGCGCCGCCGCCGCGCCATGCTCGGGATAATGCTTACTCTCCGGCGTCGTCGGTCCGATATCGACCACCTCGAACCCCTGCGCCCCGACATGCGCGGCCACGGCCTGCCGAAGCGAAATGGCGGCGTGATCGCTGGAAAGGACGATGCGGTTGTTCGTTGTCATGGAGAGGTTGTCCTGTTTCCTGAAGCAAATTCGTCGCCCCGACGTCACGTCATATATCACGTGGTTGTGCCGCGGATTTCGTTATGGGCCGGTTGGCAATGCAAGGAGATCGAAAAAGTCTCCCCCATCCGCCAGGGTTTCGAGCTTTACCATTTGATAGGTGTCGGAAGACGAGTTTCTCTCACCGACATTGCGATAAAAGTTATATCCGTGCGGTTCGAGAAGCTCCTGAAGCAGATCACGACTTCCTCCGGTCCTTTCCAATTGCTCCTTAACAACCTCAATGTAGAGGATCGGTCGTACCGCTCGCAGAATTGGCTGTATGGATCGCAAAATCGCACATTCCATGCCTTCGACATCAATCTTTATCAAGTCAGGCTTCGCAAACCCACTCAGCAGCAGGCATCTGTAGGCTTCAGTTCCGTACACACCATCCGACGACGGCAGAAAAGCGCCGGCACCCGTGTTGTTTTTTGTATTCGTCCGCTCAAAGGATGCCGTGTCGCTGTCACAGAGGATTTCATTTCGGCACTGAACGGTATGCAGTAGCTCATTCACACAAATGTTCAGCGTCAACACCTCAAAGGTTTCAGACGAACCTTCAATGGCCAATAGTTTGCCGGCAGCACCGATCTTTCGTGCTATCGGCACAGCGTAGGTGCCGATATGGGCCCCGATATCAACAACGGTGAAGCCGGGCCTCACGTGATCCATCAACATCGCAAGCTCATTGCGCGTGTGAGCGCCGAATTCCAGAAGCTGATCCGTAATCAGATCGTTCTCGAACGCCCAATAAGACCCTATGGCAACCTCAATCCGTTGGAGTTTCGAGAAATCCACACCCAATCTACTCGTGCTCCATCAAAAGGACTGGACTGAGAAGCGGGCTCTCAATCGGCGTTAACGATCCGATGAAAATCGCGCGATGCCGTCCCGGGTTGATATCAGGCGCCCTGCTCCAATCCTTGAGAAATTGTTCGTGGGCGGGCTGTGTCCGCGGAACGTAGGCGTAGCGGAATTCCTCCTGAAGGATTGAAAAAATTTCTTCCCGCGAAAGGAGTACGCATTCACCGTCGATCGCATTTGTAAGATTGGCTTGGTCTTCCGAATATTTTGTATCCATCGAAACCAGATCGCTGATCGCGGTTTCCAGTAGATACAAACCTCCGCAGAGGCCGGCGGAGGCCCGCAAAAACTCTCTTGGATTGGCCATGTGGTATAGAAGGCCGTAGTTGTAAACAATCTCGAACTTGTTACCTGAGAGCAGTTCGACGGCCTCGTCCGCAGATGCCTTCAACACAAAATGATTTTTGCCGGGAAGGTGTTCCGCATCGTCGCTATGCCTTTTTCGCATAAAAGCAACATTCTCATCGCGCGGCTCGACCGAAAAGACACTACAACCACGATCGAGGAAGAACTGGCTGTGTTCGCCAATGCCCGCGCCAAGCTCCAGAACGGAGCGGCCTGAAATATCCAGATGCAGTGAAGCCAGATGCTCCAACCTTCTGGCCGAATGGCGCAGGTAGCGAGGCTCCCGAAACGCACAGGCTGCTTGCTCCAGCTCTTTCGGCCCGGCTTCACTACAATGATCCTGCCATTTTTCAAAAACCTGCGCGAAATTCGAATCTGCAAGAATTCGCGATCGGATCAGGTCTTCTATCTGCTCGCTTGCAGCGGCAATAGCGCCATTCAATGATGGCTCCTTCGACGGCATCAGCCGACCCAAATAATCCTGCATGGAGTGGTAATGAAGCGATCCTAATTCCTTGGAAAATTGGGCGTGTTCGGATACGGGCAAATGAGTTGGCACGTTGTGAGCGGGGTTGAGGGCGCTCCATGAAAGCTCCAACTCATCCAAGGCCATACCAAAGGCAACTTGGTCCACATGCACCTTGTAGTCCCCAAGCGCTTCTTCCTCTCGCCCCAATAGCCCCCGCGCAAATCTTGCCCACGCTTCTCCGAATGCACCGATTCTGTCTCCCCGCAGAACATAGAACCCTCCATTCCAGTTCGTTGCGAAGGTCTTTTCATCCGTAGACAGAGGATATCCAACAGGCACCGCGTTCGGAAAAGCCAAGGAGGATTTAAGGTAAATCTCCTCCAGCATCTGGAGCGGCGGGTTGGGCCTGTCAACTGTCCGCCCTAGGGCCTCATCTTCGCCCAAAGTTTGCGAGAACGGCGCCAGCACGTACAGATCGCAATCACAAAGCACGACTGCCTGGTATTTTGAGAGAGCTTCGGTCCTGGTTTGCACAATCTTGTTGCAATAAGGATGGGTCTGATCGAAAGGCTCCGCTTCCACGCAATTGGCGCCGAAGCCCTCGACTAGTTTCCGAAACTGATTGCTCACACCCGGATTGATATGGACATAGATATCGCCGGGATCGACACGCCCGTTTCGAATGAGGCTCGCGCAGAAGAGCGTCGCCTGCCACTCAAACTTCGGATGCGAGTCCACGTAACATGAATATGCGATATTTCCTCGTCCTCGCAACGGCGAGAGCCCGGTCCGGTCGGTCAAATTCTTGATCCATGTCGCCACTTTCTCCACCAGAATGCCCGCCCCCCAAAAGTTTATGCAATTCTAATCAATACGATGATGAGAATATGGTCCCCTCGAACGTACCGACAGAATGGAAGCGCCTTCCGTTTCTGGCCGATGCCCCCATCGTCTCAACAATTTCGTCGCAGAAAATTTACTCCCACTCAATCGTCCCGGGCGGCTTCGAGGTCACGTCGTAGACGACGCGGTTGATGCCGCGGACCTCGTTGATGATGCGCGTCGAGACGTGGCCGAGGAATTCGTGGCTGAAGGGATAGTAGTCCGCCGTCATGCCGTCGAGCGAGGTCACGGCGCGGAGCGCGCAGACATAGTCATAGGTGCGTTCGTCGCCCATCACGCCCACCGTGCGCACCGGCAGCAGCACCGCGAAGGCCTGCCAGATCTGGTCGTAGAGGCCCGCCGCGCGGATTTCCTCCAGATAGATCGTGTCGGCTTTCCGCAAAATCTCCAGCTTCTCGCCCGTGATCTCGCCCGGCACGCGGATGGCGAGCCCCGGCCCGGGGAAGGGATGCCGCCCGACGAATTGTTCCGGCAGGCCGAGCTCGCGGCCGAGCTCGCGCACCTCGTCCTTGAAGAGTTCGCGAAGCGGCTCCACCAGCTTCATGTTCATGCGTTCGGGCAGCCCGCCCACATTGTGGTGGCTCTTGATGGTGACGGAGGGCCCGCCCGCGAAGGACACGCTTTCGATCACATCCGGATAGAGCGTCCCTTGCGCCAGGAAGTCGGCGCCGCCCACCTTCTTCGCCTCTTCCTCGAAGACGTCGATGAAGGTGGAGCCGATGATCTTGCGCTTCTGCTCCGGGTCGGTCACGCCGTCGAGCTTGCCGAGGAAGAGCTCGCTCGCATCCACCGCCACGAGCGGGATGTTGTAATGGTCGCGGAAGAGCGAGACGACCTCGGCGGACTCGCCCGCCCGCATCATGCCGGTATCGACGAAGACGCATTGAAGCTGGTCGCCGATGGCCTCATGCAGCAACACCGCGACGACGGATGAGTCCACCCCGCCCGACAGCCCGCAAATGACGCGGCCCTCGCCCACCTGCTCGCGCACCTTGGCGATCTCGGTCTCGCGGAAGGCGGCCATGGTCCAGTCGCCGGAGCAGCCGCAAATGCGGTGCGTGAAGTTCCACAGCATGTCGCGCCCGCGCGGCGTGTGAACGACTTCCGGGTGGAACTGCACGCCATAGAAGCGCCGCTCCTCATCCGCGATGGCCGCGAAGGGCGCGCCCCGGCTCTGGCCGATCACCTTGAAGCCCGGCGCGAGGCTCACCACCCGGTCGCCATGGCTCATCCAGACGGGTTCCGTCTCGCCCTTCTGCACGACGCCCTCGAAAAGCGGGCTGTCCTCCAGCACCTCGATGGCGGCGCGGCCGAATTCGCGCTCGTCATGGCCTTCCACCTTGCCGCCCAGCTGCAGCGTCATGGTCTGCTGGCCGTAGCAGATGCCCAGCACCGGCAGCCCCGCCTCGAAGACGAATTGCGGCGCGCGGGGGCTTCCCTCCCGGCTCACGCTGGACGGGCTGCCCGACAGGATAACGCCCTTCGGCCCGAAGCTCTCCCACATCTCCTCCACCTTGTTGAAGGGCACGATCTCGCTATAGACGCCGCTTTCGCGGATACGCCGGGCGATGAGCTGCGTCACCTGGCTGCCGAAATCGATGATGAGGATGCGGTCTTCGGTCATAGGCATGTTCCGGGGCAATACGGGGCGGGGAAACTTATGGATGGCGATAGACCATCATAGCGAAAAGCGGTCAAGCAGGCGCGGAGGCAAGGCACGGGGTCAGGCCCTCCGCCGCAGGATGGAGACGAAAAACCCGTCCGTGCCGCTCGTCGCCGGGCTGAGGCGCAGCGCGATGCCGGAAAGGCTCGCCGGGCGCGGCAGGTCCTCCGGCCAGTGTTTCGTCCAGGGCTCCTCGGCAAAGCCCTCATGCGCGGCGAGGAAGGCGGCCACCCGGTCCTCGTTTTCCGACGGCAGCAGCGAACAGGTGACGTAGACGAGCCGCCCGCCGGGTTTCACCAGCGGGGCCGCGCGCTCCAGCACTTCCGCTTGCGCCGCGCGATAGGCGGCGAGCTTTTCCGTCGTCAGCCGCCAGCGCGCATCCGGGCTGCGGCGCCAGGCGCCGGTGCCCGAGCAGGGCGCATCCACGAGAACGAGGTCGGCCCGGCCCGTCAGCTCGGTGAGGTCGGGGTCCGCCTCGCCCGGTACCCAGGGGTGCAGCGGCATGGTCTGGATGTTGCGGCAGCCCGCCCGCTGCGCCCGGGGCATGAGGGCTTTCAGGCGGCGCGCTTCGAGATCGCAGGCGAAGATCTGGCCGTGATTTTCCATCGTGGCTGCCAGCGCCAGCGACTTGCCGCCGCCGCCCGCGCAGAGATCGACCGCCTGTTCGCCCGGCCTGGCGCCTGCCAGCAGGCAGGCCAGTTGCGAACCTTCATCCTGAATCTCAACAAGCCCGTCCCTGAAGGGTTTCAAGGCGGGCAAATTGGCTTTCTTCAAAAGTCTTATGGACCAAGGGGATAGACCACCTTCCTCAACCTCCACGCCAGCCTCTTTCAGCGCCGCCAGCGCCTCTTCACGCGATGCTTTAAGCGTGTTGGCGCGTAAGTCGGTTGGCGCGCGGTCCATCAGCGCGGCCAGTTCCGGCTCCAGCCGCTCGCCGAATGCGTCCTCGAATTCGGGCTGCAACCAGTCGGGATAGTTGAGGCGGATATGGGGGGCTGTGTCCGGTCCCGGCAGCGCGTCCGCTTTCAGCGCGGCGGCTTCCTCTTCGCTCGCAGGCTCCGGCGCGTGTTTCTCGCCGGTCATCAGGGCGAGCACGGCATCGGCCTCTTCCCCTGCGCGGAGCGTCAGCCAGCCCGCCGCCATCAGTCGCGGCGTCACCTCATGCGCGGGCGCGCCCAGCGCATGCTCGAGTTCCGCCTTGTGGCGCAGCACGCCATAGACGATGGCGCTCACCGCCGCCCGGTCCTTCGACCCGGCATAGCGGCTCGCCCGTGCCCAGTTCTCGAAGATGCGGTCCGCCGGCGTCTCGCTGCGGAAAATATCGACCAGAATATCGATCGCGGCGGAAAGCCGCGCGCCGGGGGTCATGACCTATTTGGCTTTCGGCTTTCTCAGAGGCTGCTGCCGCCGGGATAGTTGGGGGCTTCGCGGGTGATCGTCACGTCATGGACATGGCTTTCGCGCAGCGAGGCCGACGAGATGCGGACGAATTCGGCCCGCTCCTGGAAGTCCTTCACCGAGGCCGCGCCGGTATAGCCCATGGCGGCGCGCAGGCCGCCCACGAGCTGGTGGATCACCGTGCCGACCGGACCCTTATAGGCGACCTGGCCCTCGATGCCTTCCGGCACCAGCTTCAGCGTGTCTTTCACGTCCTGCTGAAAATAGCGGTCGGCCGAGCCCACCGCCATCGCACCCACCGAGCCCATGCCGCGATAGGCCTTGTAGCTGCGGCCCTGATAGAGGAAGACCTCGCCCGGGCTTTCTTCCGTCCCGGCAAAGAGCGAGCCCAGCATGGCGCATTCCGCGCCCGCCGCGATGGCTTTCGCCAGATCGCCGGAAAACTTGATGCCGCCATCGGCGATGACGGGGGTGTCCGTCTTCTGCGCAGCTTCCACCGCGTCCATGATGGCGGTGAGCTGGGGCACGCCGACACCGGCAACGATGCGCGTGGTGCAGATGGAGCCCGGCCCGATGCCGACCTTCACCGCGTCGGCGCCCGCGTCGATCAGCGACTTGGCGCCGTCGGCGGTCGCCACATTGCCGGCAATCACCTGCGTGGCGTTGGAGAGTGTCTTGATGCGTTCCACCGCCTGCGCCACGCGGGCGGAATGGCCATGCGCGGTATCGACCACGATCACATCCGCGCCGCCGTCGATCAGCGCGGCGGAGCGCTCATAGCCCTCATCGCCCACCGTGGTCGCGGCGGCCACGCGCAGGCGGCCCTGCCCGTCCTTGGCCGCATTGGGGTGGAGCTGGGCCTTCTCGATATCCTTCACCGTGATGAGGCCGACGCAGCGATAGGCGTCGTCCACCACCAGCAGCTTTTCGATGCGGTTCTTGTGGAGGAGCTTCTTCGCTTCGTCCTGGCTCACCCCGTCATTCACCGTGATGAGGTTTTCCTTCGTCATCAGGTTGCGGACCGGCTCGACCATGTTGCTGGCAAAGCGCACATCGCGGTTGGTGAGAATGCCGACCAGCTTGCCCGTTTCCGGTTCCACGACCGGGATGCCCGAAATACGGTTGCGCTCCATCAGGTCCAGCGCTTCGGCCAGCGTCGAATCCGGGCCGATGGTGACCGGGTTCACCACCATGCCGCTTTCGAACTTCTTCACCTGGCGGACTTGTTCGGCCTGCGCCTCGACGGTCATGTTGCGGTGGAGGACGCCCATGCCGCCGGCCTGCGCCATGGCGATGGCGAGCCGCGCCTCGGTGACGGTGTCCATCGCCGAGGAGATGATCGGGATACCGAGCTGGATGGATTTGGTAAGCCGCGTGCGGGTTTCCGCCTGGCTTGGCATGATCGTCGATGCCGCCGGCAGCAGCAGCACATCGTCGAACGTCAGAGCATCGCGGATTTTCATGCCAACCTCCTGTGGGGCGGCCCTTTTCCTCAATGGAGGACTGGCCTGCCTGCCTTGTGTTGGCGCTGGTTCTTAACACCGAAGCGGGGATATGCAAAGCGCTTCTCTTCGCATTGCGGCACAGTTTTATCGCAACGGGCAAAAGCCGGGCAAAGCCCTTGGCGTCAGGCCTCCTCCGCGCCCTCTCCCCGGCCCTTGAAGCCCGTCGCCAGCACATACATCTCCGACGAATCGGCGCGGCTGGCCTTGGGTTTGACGTGCCGGACCACTTTGAAGTGCTGTTTGAGGAAGGCCAGCAGCTCGTTCTCCGTGCCGCCCCGGAACACCTTGGCGATGAAGGCGCCCTCCTCGTTCAGCACCTCGATGGCGAAATGGGCCGCCGCCTCGCACAGCGCCATGATCTTCAGGTGGTCGGTCTGCTTGTGGCCGGTCGTATTGGCCGCCATGTCCGACATCACCACGTCGGGAGGGCCGCCCAGCTCTGCGATCAGACGCTCTTCCGCGCCCTCTTCCAGAAAATCCATCTGCAGGATGGTGGCGCCCGTCACGGGCTCCACCTCCAGCAGGTCGATGCCGACCACGGCCCCTTGCGCCTTGCCCGCGCCGGGCATCGCCTTCACCCGGTCCACCGCCACCTGGCACCAGCCGCCGGGCGCCGCGCCGAGATCCACCACGCGCTGGCCCGGCTTCAGCACGTGAAACTTGTCGTCGATTTCCGTCAGCTTGTAGGCGGCGCGCGAGCGCAACCCGTCGCGTTTGGCGGCCTGCACGTAAGGATCGTTCAACTGGCGCTGCAGCCAGCGCGTGGAGGATGTCTTGCGGCGCTTCGCGGTTTTCACCCGCACTTTCAGGCTGCGGGCGCCGCTGCCCTTCTTTTTCTCGGCCATTACTCGCTACTCGCTTCCGTCGCATTTGCCGCCGGGCCCTGCTGCCGGTTGGCCTTTTGCTTGCGGCGCCGCCTCCGGCGCCTGCGCCGCGCCCGGGCGGCGTCGGCATCCATCATGGAGAGCAATATGCCCTCTCTCAGCCCCCGGTCGGCGACGCGCAGGCGATGGCTCGGCCAGGCCTCGGCGATCGCCTCGAAGATGGCGCAGCCCGCCAGCACGAGGTCGGCCCGCTCCTCGCCCACGCAAGGGTGCCCGGCCCGGCTGTCATAATCCATCGCGATCAGATCGCGCGTCACCCGGTGCACGTCGCTCGGCGACAGCCAGATCCCGTCCACCACCGTGCGGTCGTATCGCTTGAGGCCCAGCATGACGCCCGCGATGGTGGTCACGGTGCCGGAGGTGCCCAGCAGGTGGAAAGGCGGCATCGCCCCGTGCCCGGCTTCCTCCTGCCACGCCGCCATGCGCGCGACGAAAGGCGCCAGATGACCGGCGACCTCCTCGACCATCTCCCCGTAAATATCCTCCGACACGTCCTCGCCGCCATATTTTTCGGCGAGCGTCACCACGCCATGTGGCAGCGAGACCCAATCGGCGAT
The DNA here is from genome assembly GCF_011762095.1 of Parvibaculum indicum. GTDB lineage: Bacteria > Pseudomonadota > Alphaproteobacteria > Parvibaculales > Parvibaculaceae > Parvibaculum > Parvibaculum indicum. Next base: position 32,235 of record NZ_JAASQO010000023.1, read on the forward strand.
CCGCGGCCGCGCCGGCGCCGCGCCGTCCCCGGCCGATCCGTCGATCTCGACCCAGATGAGTTCGGTCGAGCCGCCGCCGATGTCGAAGACCAGCGCCGCCTCGCAGTCGCGGTCGAGCAGCGGCGCGCAACCCGCCAGCGCCAGCCGCGCCTCGTCCTCGGTCGAGACGATTTCGAGGGAGAGGCCCGCCTCCCGTTTCACCCGCTCGATGAAATCCGGCCCGTTATCCGCCGCGCGGCAGGCGGCCGTCGCAATGGCGCGGGCCCGGCCGACGCCGCGCCGCTCCATCTTTTCCGCGCAGATGCGCAGCGCTTCCACCGCCCGGTCCATGGCCTGGTCGCTCAGCCGGCCATTGGCCGCCACGCCCTCGCCCAGCCGCACGATGCGCGAAAAGGCGTCCACCACCTTGAACCCGTCGGCGCTGCGCCGGGCGATCAGCAGGCGGCAATTATTGGTGCCGAGATCGAGCGCGGCATAGAGCTTTTCCCGGCCGCCCGCCGCCGCCCGCGCGCCCGGCGCGCCGCGTTTGCCTCGGCGCCGCTTTCGCCGGGCCGGGCGCGATTTCGTTTCGCTGTCGCTGGACGAGGCTTTGGCGCCCGTCGCGCGGTCCTTCGACGGGCCGGCTCCGGAGTCCGCATTGGCCTCGGCATTATTTTCGGTATTGCGGCCCCGGCCACGCTTTCCCCGGCGCTTGCGACGGCGCGCAGGCGCAGGTCCGGTGTCTTTTCGGGTGGCCTCCCCGCCCGCCTTTCCCTCGCCGCCTCCATCGGAGCCGGGACGGATCGATGGCATGGAATGCCCGGCGGCGGGACGCGATGCGTCCCTTGCGCCGCCTTCATCGTCGTGTTGCACGCGATCCTTAAAAATCCGGGAAGCAGCAGTATCGGCGTCCCCTCACAAGGCCCCGATCGCGCTTCGAACACCGGATTCCCTCTGTTCTCAGTTGGGGCCAAGTCTAACAGCTTCGGAAAAGCGGTAAAGCCGCGCGTTCGGCCGGCCCCGCCGGGCCCGAAAAACCGGGAAATCCCGCGAGTTACGCACCGCCGCGGGCGGGCGCCCGTCTCGGTGTCAGGCTTTCCAGCGTCGCGATGAAGTTCGTCTTGAGCAGCGCGAAAACATTCTCGCCCATGCGCGCATCGCTGGTCAGCCCGGGGCGGATCGTCAGTCCCGCTATGGCAGGAAGAAGCACACTCCCCGCTGCCATAAGCGCCTCCGGACTCTCGATCCCGATTTTTTCCGCACGGCGGTGTTTTTTTTTGCGGGAATGCGCCGGCAATGGCGCCGGGAATCAGAACCGCATATTCAAGTTGAGGCGGGCCGAATGGTCCTGAACACCCGATCCGAACAGACCGCCATAGGCAAATCCCAGCGTGGCGTTCTCATCGAGGTCTACATCGACCCCGGCGTCGAGCATCAGGATATCCTGCGCCAGCCGCACACCCGCGATAGTGAACGCATCGCCACCCGAGGCGAAGCGCATCTGCGAGGGCGGCGTATCGTCGAACGCATGCCGCCAGCCCAGCAGGCCACGCAGCGTTGCATCCGTATTACCCAGTTGGACATCAGTCTCGGCGCGCAGCCCAAGGGTTGTGAAAGTCGTATCTACTGTGTTGGAGGCCACCGTCAGCGCTGACGCGCCGCCGCTCTCGGTGAAGCCGTCGGTCGACAGGTTCACATGGGCCAGGTTGGCAAAGGGCTCGAACCGGACCGTGCCTGTTTCGACGCAGTATGCCGCCTCCCCCCAAGCTTGCAGGGTCCGGGCGCTGTAGGATGCCGAAAGGCTGTCGGAGAAGCCCGAGAAGGCCACCGAGCGCGATGTTTCGATGCTGTGCCAGCTATGAGCGACCCCACCCGTCAAGGTGAAAGCGTCCCATCCACCCCCACCATAGGCACCCAGCGTGTAAGTATCGGCCGTACCCGAGGACGAACGGCCATCGACGCTGAAGGTTGAGCGGGAATACCCCCCCAGCACACCGAATCGCATGTCGCCCCGGACCGGCGCATCGCCGCCCAGAATGAACCCGCCGATCGAACGGTCGAGCGCAGCGGCGTTGCCGTCGCTATCCCACTGGCTCCAGGACCCTAATGCCTGCCCCCAAATCCCGAAGCTTCGATCCTCGGTCTGCGCATCATTGTCGGCCATACTACCGTGCGCCACGCGCTGCCGACCCTGCCCCGCCTCGCGCGGAAAGCGACTGTCGTCAAGAAGTGCCGTTTGCACCGAGCCGTGAATCTCGCCGGAAAGTGCATCAAATGCCATTATCGCGTCAGCACCCTCATTGAGGCTGGCAATTGCGTCCCAGACTGCGTTGCCGGGGCCAAGACTGTCTGCGCCACCAGCGGTAGCGATCTGATTGGGCGTCAGCGCAACGCTTTCGAAGACTTCTGTCTGATTGATGGCGAGATAGACGTCATTTGCCTCATAGCTGAGGGTCGGGGATAAGAAAAGGCTGTCTGCCACGCCGGTAACCGCATCGAACGTGCCCGTGCGACCGCCATCTGCATGTATGATGTGATACGAGGTGCCAACGGCATAATCCGGGAAGGGAACAATGTTGACTGTGCCGCCATTGACAGTCACTAAGCCACCGGCGTTTATCAGGTCGCTGTCGCCCGCAGCATTTAGTTCTACCTCGTAGGTGGATCCTGACGCCAGGATGACATTTCCTGCCACGTTCAGTGTGCCGATGGAATTTCCGGGAGCTACTGCGGCATCCCCGGCTACCACGGTGTTTCCAATCGTCCCCGTTCCTCCGATCGTGCCACCATTAACCACAATGTCGCCAAGTATGCCGGTGACGATAAGGTCACCCTCGGAAACGGTGGTGCCGCCGGAGAAGGTGTTCTTACCTGAAAGCAACAACGTGCCCGCACCGCTTTTGGTCAACGCCCCCGACCCGACGAGATTGGAAGCGACGGCCCCGCTTTCGAAAGCAAAGCCGGAGGCGCTAATGATACCTCCCTCCAACACACCATCAGACATGTTGAATGCGTCGGTGGTCAGTGTCTCTAGCCCCTCGATCGCAACTGTCCCGCCGTTGACGAAAATATCGTCAATAGTTTCGGAATCGGCAACCAGTAGCCTGCCTGCCGACGAGACTGCGACATCGCCGCTATCGACAAGGGCGCTGCCTCCGCTCACATGAAGCGTTCCGGCATTTACCAGCGTGCCGCCGTCGTAGCTATTTGCCCCGGTGAGGATCAGCAAACCCGAACCGGATTTGGTAAGGCCGCCCACCCCGTCGATGTTGCCGGCAAAACTCGAATTGGTTTCCTGGTTGATCACAAGATTAGCCCCGTCAAGACTGACTACCCCGCCGCTGCCGATCAACTGGGAAAACCGGGTAGTGTCGTGCAATGACAGGAGACCACCGGAAAGGTTCAGCGTCGCGGTGCCTTGCGCTCCGCCAAGCGCATTGGCACTCACCGCATCGAGTTCCCCCCCGCTAACGTTGAAAATGCCTGTGAAGGCAGAATTGTCGCCACTCAGAACAACTGTTCCTGTGCCGGATGAGACTTTCACGATACCTGCCCCGAACAGATCTTTCCCGACAGTGATCCCGCCAGCACTCTGATCGAAGAGCAGTGTGCCATCTATAGCAACACCTCCGCTTCCCAGGAGTGTGCCTCCCGATGCGCCTGTGAATTGAAGAACGGTGCCATCGCCGATTGTGGTGGTACCGTTCACTGCGACGGTCGTACCACCGTCAATCGTGAGTTTGCTGATTCCGTTGCCGCTGTCATTGATCGTCAATGCACCCTTGACGTTCAGAAAGGCACCGGCCCCGGTCAATGTTACGCTTCCCGGGTTCGCGCCATTCGGGTCGGAAATAACGAGATCATCGGCGATCTGGAGAAACCCCAGGCTCTGGATGTCCAGTGTGCCAGCACCAACGCTGTCCCCGACGGTCACGCGCTTGGCGTAGGCACCTGCCGGATCGACGACATAGGGTGGGACGCCTGCCCCGTTGATGAGAACGTCGACCGTGGCGTTCGGCACGTTACCATCGTCCCAATTGCCGCCCGTCGACCAGTCGCTGTCGACGCCGCCGGTCCAAATGCCCTGCGCCTGCGCACTGGTAGGGCAATGAAAAACCGCCAGAGCAAGAAGCGAAAGCGAAGAATAGAATCCAGTTAGTACATTTGGTCTGAAACGCACGGGACCTCCAATTGAAAAGCATGGTTTGGACACAACTCTTCCGTCTTCGCTCCGACGGTTTCGCCGCGAATTCGTGCACTGCCCGCAGGCATTTCATTGATGACGTTTAGTGGTCTATATAACGGCCGCCGGTGACGTGGAGCATGCCGTCAGATTGCATCGAAGCAATCATAGTTCCGTAGTCTGATGACCTGTCCCTCTTTGAATTCGAAGATGGCAACGCAATGGGCCTTGAGTTTTTGACCTTTCGGCAGAGCAGGCAGGTCTGCTACGACAGTGCCATGCCACAGCATCTCCAAAACCACCATATCGCCACTGGCGATTGTCTTGAGGATGTCAAAGCGCTGCTGCTCGATGACCCCTTTTGCCTTTTCGATACCCGCCTTCAGTGCGTTCAGATCACGAGTTTCACCCGAAGGTTTGAACACATTTGGCATTTCGATTTGCTGGACGTCAGGAGCAAAATAGCCCTCCATCTCCTGGCCGTTCATCTGTTCGACCGCTCGAACAAAGCTCAATGCCGCCGCGACAAGGGATTCTTCCGTTATCGTTGTCATATCCCCACCAACTAGAATGTCATTCTACTGCGCAGACTAGAACAACATTCTACATCCGTCAAGAGACCATGAATGACTAACCGCCGGCAGGAAATTCTGGATGCTGCTTTGCCCATATTCGTCGAGAAGGGGTTCATCAGCACCACCATCGCCGATATTCGAAAGGCGAGCGGAGCAACCACCGGCAGCATCTACCACTTCTTTGCCGGAAAACCGGGTATCGCTATAGCTCTCTGGCGAGAAGCGAACGCCACGTGGTCTGAAAGGACGGAAGCCGCGCGTCGAGCTCATACCCCTGAAGAAATGATCAAATCGAGCGTTCGGGGCTTGTTGGAATGGGCGACTTCAAACCGGGCATTGTTTTTATTCTTCGAAGAGCTGCGCATCCGCGCCTATTCCGACCCTGATCTTGCGCCAATCATAGAAGATATCGATCGAACGCACGAAGTCGCGGCGGAATTGTACAAGGGCTGGGTAAAGCAAGGGCAGGTTGAGGATATCGCATGGCCTGTCGCTTCCGCGCTTATGATGGGACCAGCGTATGACTATCTACGGAAGTGCCAAGACATCGATGACCATCACGATGCTATAGAAATAATTGTTCAAAATGCTTGGATGTCAGTGAGCCGCGATTGCCGAAAATCCAACCGGCGCAATCGCTCACAGTGATTATCGGCGCCAGGCCGCTATACAAATCGGAAACCTGCCGAAGCGCAGCCTTTTTGCTTAACGGGACAACCGAAGGAGGGGAACAGGAAGGCTGGCTGGGGGACTAGGACCCCCACCGATGTCCTCAAAAGCGCAGGAATTCTCGCGTTTTCAATACCCATACATAGGGTGTGTGTACGTCTTGTGGGTGACCTTTTGAGCAGTCTCTACTGCTAGTCACTTGGGGATGAAATTGTCTCGAGCCAACTCCAAACCCTTTTCTTCCGCCACCAAGCGAACGTAGCCTCGAATAACGTTCTCTCGAAAAGAAAACCAGCCAGCGCCGTGGCCAATGATGATCTCACCATGATTAGGATCTCGGAGGCGCTGGAGGCGACTATTGAGAGCAGTACGAGCGATCGGCTCCTTGCGATCCTCCCCGCCAAGACCCTCCAGTCGATTAAGCTGCGCCACTATGTGAAGGTACGATTTATAGATGTCCCCCAACTGTCGCTGGAGGTCATTATGGTCAGCGAGCGCCCATAACGCGTTTTCGTAGTCCGCAGTGTTTTTCGTCTTCTTTGTAGCGGTATTGTAAGCCGCCTTATAGATCGCGTCGGAGCGACCAATTGCCTCCGCAATCCCCGCTTTGTAATGCCTAGCCTTGCACTTACTTACGACCTTCTCGTCATCATGCATGGCCCAAAAAAGGGACTCTCCAATTAAATGCACATAGTGCGGAAAACCGTCGCTGATCATACCGATTCTGATCAATGTCTCTCGACCGACTTCCACGTTCACTTTGTCAGCGGCGTTAGTGATGATCTTCCACAACTGGTCGTGATGGAGCCGTTGCACTTCAACGGTTTCAAGGCGCCGCCCCGCAGAAGGATGCGCTCCGAGAAGTTCATCCACAGTCGATGCAATTCCGCAAATAATGAGGTGTATGCGACCGCCATCGTCAGGGAAATTCTTAATCAGCTCTGCGAACTTCATCCGTTCACTGACTGACTTAATCCTTTCGAACTCATCGATGACTATAACTACTGTCCCCGATCGCTTGCTGCCCACATAGCGAATGATATCAACCGCCTCGTTAATGTCTGAGGGCGCATTGACTCTAGCGGCTCCATTGTTCCCCGGCGAGTAGCCGACTCCGTTGCCCATTACGGTCAAATTGAAGCTTGGAGCGGCTCCAGGACTCTCAAACCGCTCAACTACATCCACCGCTGCACGACCTATAGCCGTGAGTACCGATTCAAACGTGCCATGCTCAGAGCAATTCACATGTATTGGTTGGGACTGAGCTGAGTTGTGAAGGTGTGCTGCGGTGAGAGCGAGCGACGACTTCCCCACACCACGATCACCGTAGATAAAAACGAGCCGTCCTGACGAATTGAAGGCTCGATCAATGCGCTCAAGTAACCGATCACGTCCCAATAGCCTTTCCGGCGTGGTTATGTGGTCTGATGGCGTGAAGTGCTGTCGAAGTATTTCTTTAATTTTGTCGTTATCTATGCCTTGAAACATAAGCTGGCCCGCTTGTGGCTATGTTGATATCGAGCTTATTTGATTATGTAGCATAGTCGATTCTTTGACTAATCGCTGCGTCCCGGCCACTCCTCATCGTCGATTACGATAGCCGACCGCTTCCTCTTGCACCTGGCGCACCTCATGCGCTCCTTCAGCTTCCTGAGGCTCATATCGCCCCAAACCATCGCTAGTGGCCGAGGGTCGATCCTCTTCGTGTGGCCGCAGTGCAGGCACAGGACCCACAGGAAGCGTTGGGCGCTCACTGCGTCTCTGAGGTTCTCGATGGGTCCAACATGGTACCTGGCCATGAGAACATTTCAAGAACATATGGGGCGAGGAGTCTAGGGGGATCGAGAAACCTGCGGTCCCGCCTCTAAAACCCGACCCTAAGCACAAGCGCCAGCTGAACTCGGCACTGCGCACGGTCCTAAAACCCCACCCTTAGCAGAAACCTCAACGGCAGCCTCCGCCGAGAGCGGGCCAAACCCCGACCCTAAGCACAAGGCGTGGCAGGTCCCCCGTCACGAACGCGCTGAAAACCCCACCCAATAGGCGAGCTGAGTTCGGGCGACAAGGCAACTGCAATTAGCCACGCGGCTACCCCTACCCAATAAGGAGAACTTCAATGAACGATGCGGACACCCCCGCAGCGCCCGCCGATCTGCGTGGGCAAATGATCACCGAGGCAATCGACGTCACCATGGTCAGTCTTCGTAACCACGGCAATGTCGTTGGTGCGACACAAGAGCGAGCGATTGCCCAAGCCGTTGCATCCATGATCGATGTGGCGTTGGGCTTGCGCCAAGGCCCCTTGGCCATCGGATTGTCCACGGGCTTCGGAAAGACGACAGCCATGCACTCGATCATCAAGATTCTAAGGCGGCATAGGCCGGACATCTCTGTGGCCATCCTCGGGCAGAAGATCGAAGAGCTGGAGGTCAGCTACCAGCCTCTGATTGCCGGGGCACACCCAATTTCACCGGGCGATATCGATGTGCTGCATACGCAGCCTGGGAATGCAGTGGTTCCAACCCTTCGACAGGTCGATCCTGTGTTAGGCAGCGAACGTCCGATCCTGTTGGCCACCCATGAGCAGTTTCAACGCAACATCGACTCTCCAGGAGCGTTTTCCTACGGGGGACGGCAGCGCGACCTCATCGTCTATGATGAAACCCTGAGATTGGGGCGTCCTGTGTCGGTGTCTCCTGTCGACCTCCGGTCCACCATCACCGCCGTGACCTCCGCTATTGAACAGAGCGGTAGTGATGATCACAACGACCTTCGTCGGCAACTCGAGTTGCTCGATGACTGGTTGGAGGCATGTCTGCGTTGGGAAGGTACCAGCCTTACCTCATTCAGCTTCACGGTGATGTCTGCTGAGGAGGTGCTTGAAAGGGTTCAAGGGCTCGTAGGACGTCAGCGTCTCGTTGGCTTTAGGGACTTCTTATACAACCACAAGGGACAGTGGCGTCCGCTCAACCTCGACGATGGCGAGGACAACCGGGCTCTTATGAAGGTTCCGTCTTACCCCGCCGAGCTCCTGAAGCGCCTGGTGAACCTGGATGCCTCGTACCCCATTCGTGCATCGCTGCGGCGTATGCGTGAGAAGGGAAATGGACGACTTCAACCGTTCCACTATGTAGGTCCATCGCAAGATGGTGGATCATCGGTTGGCAAACGATACAACTCGACCTCCATTCACCTCCTCAGCTCCCGTGGCTCTGGTCGCACCTGGGCGGAAAAACTCTTCAAGGATCAGGAAGTACTGGAGAGCCTAGGGAAGGAAGTAGCCCAAGTTGTTGGTTGCTACGAAGATGAGTGTGGGCTGATCTGGACACATAAGCCTCGGGCTCCTCAGAACCTGGACGTTGCTCAGAGTGTTAGAGATCAACTCCAAGCCCTTGGGGTTCTGAGAGCACCTGATGTCTCTTCGGAAACGCCGCTGGTGTATCGTACACATGGTCAGGAGACTGCCTCCAACGCCTTTAGCCACTGCACCTACGCCATCTTCCTCGGAGCCACGGAGAGAACGCCAATCGACCTTGTCGTCGAGTACCTCCATGACTGTGGCGACCCGTGTGCCGAAGTCGACCTGGCCTTGGCTCGTAGTCTGATCGTGGAGGATGTGGCAGCGCGGTTCTACCAGGGGATGTCCCGCACAGCCATGCGTAGGTGCTGGGTTGACGATGAAGGGCACACCCAGGCATCACCCACGAACATCTACATCATCACACGACATGTAAGCGGTGTTGTAGCCCCACCTTTCGCATTTTGAGGTGATGATTGATTTTGCTTCCCGTTGATTGGCGGGAAGGAGTTTCTCCATGGAGGCT
>NZ_JAASQO010000024.1 GCF_011762095.1 Parvibaculum indicum
CGCTCAGCAGCCCCAGGCAGAGGAGATGGCAGCATGATCAACCTCATCTTCACTGCGGAAAAATTTCAGATTGGGGCTGGACTGTCAGGATATATTGCCGAGATGGCGAGCGCCTTTGTCTGCGCTTCGCTCAGCATCGCACCCACCGTTCGGCACACGGACTATATCGGCTCATGGCTTGAAGTCCTGAGAGAAGACAATCGCGCGATCTTCCGCGCGGCGAGCCAAGCCTCCAAAGCCGCCGATTTCATCCTCGCTTTTCGCGACGCCGAGAAGGCCGAGGCAGTGGAGGCGGCGGCATGATCGACGCCCCCGAATTCCCCACCGAGACGACGCCCGAAGGCGAGCAGATTGTCGCGCCGGGCGTCAAGCCGATCACGCTTCGTGACCGGCTGGAATGGCGCGCTCGCCAGCCGATGACCCCGAAGCGCAACCCGAACGCCGAGCAGAAGCCCTGCGACCTCGGCCTGTTCGACTTGGAAGGTCGCCGCCAGATCGACTGGATCGACGAAGCGCGGAAGTGCAAGCCATGACCCGCTATCCCTACCGCATTGCCGGCCCCGCCGTGATCTCGTTCTCGGGCGGGCGCACGTCCGGCTATATGCTGAAGCACATTCTCGACGCCCATGGCAGCGCTCTGCCGGACGACGTGCACGTCGTTTTCGCCAACACCGGCAAGGAGCGTCCCGAGACGCTCGACTTCGTAGCCGAATGCGGCGCGCGCTGGGGCGTTCACATCACGTGGGTCGAGTATGATTGGGACGAGCCGCACCGCACGCGGATTGTCTCTCATAACAGCGCGTCCCGAAACGGCGAGCCGTTCGAGGCGCTGATTGACCGGAAGGGCTTCGTGCCGAACCCGCGCATGCGGTTCTGCACGTCCTTCCTGAAACGCGACCGCATCGACGCCTACGCCCGGCATTGGCTCGGCTGGGCAAGCTGGTCGAGCGTGCTTGGCTTGCGCGCGGACGAGCCGAAGCGCGTCTATCGCCAGCGCGCCTGCGGCGCGCGCAAGCGCACTGGCGCGACGGTTCAGTTGCCCTTGGCGGACGCGCGCGTGACGGAAGCGGACGTGCTCGATTGGTGGGCGGACCAGCCCTTCGACCTCGCGCTTCGCTCCCATGAAGGCAATTGCGACCTGTGCTTCCTGAAAGCCCGCTGGAAGATCGAGGCGATCATGCGCGACCGGCCCGACCTCGCGAATTGGTGGATCGCGCAGGAGGCCAAGCCCGGCAAATCGAGCGCTAAAGGCCATTGCCCGGACATGCGCGTCTTCCGCATCGACCGCGAACCCTATGCGCGTCTGTTCGATCAGGTGCAGCGGCAAGGCGTGCTCGATTTCGCCGACCCCGCTGCGCCTGAGATCGATTGGGAGCGCGAGGATTGTGTCTGCACGGACTGAGTTTTGCGCCCCATCGGGCGCTTCACCCGCTCCGGCAGGCCGGAGCATAACCCAAGGAGAAGACCAAATGGACCTTCAACATATCCCCCTCGACCAACTGAAAGTCTCCGCGCTCAACATGCGCCATGCGCGCAAAGCGCCGGACGTGTCGGACATCCTGCCCTCTATCCGGGCGCGCGGCGTGCAGCAGCCCTTGCTCGTTCGTAAGAACGGCAAGGGCTACGAGATCGTCGCCGGGCGGCGGCGTTTCTTTTCGCTCAAGGCCATCGCGAAGGAAGGCGGCGAGATCGATCCCGTTCCTTGCGCCGTCATGGCCGAAGGCGACGACGCGGCGGCGCTCGAAGCCTCACTCATCGAGAACACGGCCCGGCTCGACCCCGATGAAGTGGCGCGTTGGGAGACCTTCGCCCGGCTCGTAAACGAGGGCCGGACGGTCGAGGACATCGCCGTCACCTTTGGCGTCACCGAGATCATGGTGAGGCGCGCGCTGGCCCTCGGCGAGCTTCTGCCCGACATCCGCGAAGCCTATCGTAACGAGGACATTGACGCCCAGACCGTCCGCCAACTGACCTTGGCGAGCGAGGGCCGCCAAGCCGAATGGCTGAAGCTGTTTCAGGACCCGGAGCAACATGCGCCGCGCGGCTGGCAGTTGAAGCAATGGCTGTTCGGCGGCGAGGTTTCGACCGGGGCGGCGCTCTTTCCCCTCGATGCCTATAAGGGCCGGATCGTGACGGACTTGTTCGACGAAACCGGCTATTTCGACGATTTGGACCAATTCTGGAAATTGCAGAACGAGGCCGTCGCCGCCAAGCGCGACGCGCTTCTCGCCAAGGGATGGCCCGAGGTTGTCGTGCTCGATGTGGGCGAACGGTTCCTCAAATGGGATCATGTGGCGACGCCCAAGGGCGAAGGCGGGCGGGTCTATATCGAGGTTCGCGAGAACGGCGAAGTCACCGTCCATGAAGGCTTCGTCACCGCGAAAGAACATCAGCGCCGCCAGCGAAAAGCAACGAGCGGAGACGAGAAGAACACCGCCGCCGCCGACCGCCCCGAGCTCACCAATCCGGCGCAGAACTATATCGAGCTTCACCGCCACGCCGCCGCGCGCCATGCGCTTCTCGGGTCTCCGGGCATCGCCCTCCGGCTCTTGGTCGCTCATGCCATCGGCGGCTCGGCGCTGTGGCAGACCCGGCCCGACCCGCAAACGACGCGCAAGGAGGAAACCGCCGGGAGCATCGCCAAATCGAAAGCCGAAGCGGCGCTGGCCGACGAACGCAAGGCGGTCTTGAAGCTTCTCGGGCTGCCCGCCCACGGCCATTCCGTTGTACGCTCGAACGGCGATGACTATCGGGTGGTCGAGCTATTCGCCGCGCTCTTGAAACTCTCCGACGACGAGGTGATGCGGGTGCTTGCCATCGTCATGGCCGAAACCTTAGAGTCCGGAACTGCCGTCGTCGAGGCGCTCGGCACCCATCTCAAGGTGGACATGCGCGACTATTGGCAGGCGGACGACGCCTTCTTCGACCTTCTCCGCAATAAGGCCGCCGTCAATGCCATGCTTCGCCATATCGGCGGCAAGGCGGTCGCCGACGCCAATGTGACCGCCACGACCAAGGTGCAGAAAAAGATCATCCGCGACTTCATCACCGGCGACGGCCGGAGACAAGCCGAAGGATGGCTGCCGCGCTATATGGAGTTCCCCTTCAAAGCCTATACGAAAGCAGGCGGCGGGCGGCTCATGGAAAACACGGCCCGCATTAAATCGCTCGTTTCCTGAAACCGGCGGCGGCAGGCGGGAGCGGCCCTCTCACCCAAACGGGGGGCCGCGAGCGCCTGCCACTGTTTCCTCACGCCAGCGAAGTGCCCCCGCGCCGGATGGCGCGGGGGCGTTGTCGCTTATAGAGGTGCGCGGATCAGCGGATCACCAAGCCGGATGATCTGAATCCGCCAGCGCCTCAGATTCGGCTATAACGTTCGTGCAGCCAACTTCGGGAGCGGAGAAGGTCATCGAGCCTGAAGCAACGCGCTGGCGCTCGCCGACGGTTCCGACCTCTCAATCTCCACGTGGTCCTCGCTGAAGACCGCACGTCTCGTCAGTACGCCTCCTTCTTCTCCCATGGCGGTCGGACAGAAACGAGACTGCGCTCATACTGCAGCACCGTCGAACGCGCACTTGGTGGTGCCATCTGCTAGTCATCTTTCGTCACGATGACCCGCGTTGCCTGGACCATCACGTCTCCTGTCGATGGCTGGCGTGACACCCATTCGCCTGCTTCTGCTTGATGGACCTATGGCGAACGGCGGCCGCATGAAACCGGCGTTCCGCACTTTTTTCCCCGGCCTTCGGCCTTCCTCGCGAGACAAAAAAGTGCGCCCCGCCGGTCCTCCGCTGCGCTTCGGCCTACGGTTCATGCGGCCCCCGCCCGCCATGGCCGGTCCCGCGTCAGCAGGGCGATGGGCGCCCCGCGAAAGCCAACAGGAGACAGAAAGATGGCACAGGCACTTGGATATGTGACGAAGAACGAGACCGGCGGATACGAAGGCACGCTCGCGACGATGAGCCTCAAGAAGCGCATCCGCATCCTGCCAAACGCGCGGAAGGAAACGGACGCCCAGCCGGACTTCCGGGTCTACACCGAGGACCGCGTGGAGATTGGCGGCGGATGGAACCGGGTCGGCAAGGCCAGCGGCAACCCTTACGTGTCGCTGACTTTCTCCGCTCCCGAATTCGGCCCGAACAAAATCTACGCCAATCTCGGCCGGGCCGCCGGGCAGGAAGACGACCGCATTATGGCGATCCTCTGGAACCCGCGCAGCTAACGCACGGCTTCAGCCCCCGCGCTTCGGTGCGGGGGCTATTTGCTTTCACCGGAATATGTACATTGCATGTATTTTCTTGCAAAATGTTCAGAATTCTTAACCGTTCGTTGATTTTCGCGCGCCATAGTTGAGCGATGACACGAGTCTGTATTGCGGGTCGATGGTGCAGCGTCTTGGGCGCTTGGTGACGGACGTAAGCGCAATGAAAGAGGAGCTTGATTGAGTTTGCGACGCTGGGTGCGTCGGCCGCCATCGTGCCGTGGGAATGGAAAGCACGATGGTGGAATATCACAACTCCTCGATGTCCGGCGATCTGCACCTCGGTGACTACGACTATGTACGGTTGCTGACACGGTCGCGAGTTGCCTGGGAATATCTTCGGCGGAATCCCGACTTTGGCCGCGACTGGCGCTGTTCCCCGCCGGGCCGTCCGATTGCAATCCGTCTACGGAACGATGTTACACTAATCAGGATGCGGCGGCGCTTTCTATGCGCCGAAGCGTGGGGCCTTTATACCTTTCGCCGATCCGCGCGAAAATGCCCTCAAGGCCGAGGTCTTCTGGCGAACTGAGGACTATCGGCGCGTGGTGTCGGCCCATACTCGCAAGAGCGATGATAACGGCTTGGGGGTCACGGTCTCTCTGAATGACGTCCCATGTCGAAAGACACTTTTGAAGACGGTGGATGGTGAGCAGCATCTGCTCCTGCGCGACAATGGCCGAGTGGCACAGGTGCGGTGTGTGGGTGACGACATCCGAATCGATCCTTTCGTTCTCGAATTAGTGATCGACGATTTCCCAAACGTGGACAGTCGCCAGCATCTCATCAGACGACTCGCTGATCTCTATCGGGGGCGGCGGCTCAGTGGGAGGAGCGGCGGATGGGCAGTTGAGGCGATGCGCCACCGCGACGCCCTTGTTGCTCTCGATTTACGAATGGAGGGGCGTTCCTACCGCCAGATCGCGATCTTTCTCTATGGCGAAAAGGCGGTGCGGCGCGACTGGACCAACCCCGACCAGACCATGAAGAACCGCGTCATCCGCAGCGTCAAACGCGGCCAGCGGATGATGAACGGCGGCTATCGAAAGCTACTCGCCTGACCCGCGTGAGGGGTATCGTTCGTGCGCTTCGCCGCTAACGATACTGCCGCCCGATTTCACGCTCGCTCATCCTTGACCGGCATAGAGCACTTTCGCTGACGCCGGAGGACGCATGACCGAGCACGACGCACAAACGGTCGCTGAAGGACCGTTCCTGACAACGAGCGAAGCCGCGCGTTTTCTCAAACTCAAACCCAACACGCTGGAGAAAATGCGCGTCTATGGCGGCGGCCCGCAATACCGCAAACACGGCCGCCACGTTCGCTATCACATTGACGAACTGACCGCCTGGTCGGACATGCGGAAGAAGGATTCGACTTCCGATGTCTGAACATTTCACACGCGTCGAGATCGTCTTTTATCCGGAGCATTTGAACCACTGGCTGCGGTTCGGCGCGCCTGATGCACAGCAGGACTTGGACCGCAGGCGGTCGCTTGCGCTTTTCAGACCGGGCCAGGTCTTCGGCTATGTTCGCTGGCGGGCCAACGAGTTCGGCACGCAGGAGTGGCGCTTCACCATCGTTCGCGCAGCGGAGCCGTCACTGCTTTTGAGCCGCATTCCGGGCGTCTGTCCGGGCGGTGAAGTGCTCTTGCTTGTCACCGGAAACACGAAGGTCAAGCGCGCGCTGTTGCAGATCGACGTGCTGGAAGCGGACGGCTTCGATCCGGTCGACGTGTCGCCCGCCTATTATCGCCATGTCCACAATCGCATCACAGCGGGGCAGCCGGTCCGTGCCTATTCGCGAGAACAGCATGCGGCATATTTAGCGGCGAAAAAGGTGTCGGCGTGAAGTGGGGACCGCTCGTTTGTACGACGATCCCGGTGCTTGCTTTGGCCATCGTATCGACCATCAGCCTACCGAAGAAGCTGATCTATAACGCCTCGGCGAGCGCGCCGATCGGCTTCTATTGGCTCGACCGGCGGCCAATCAGCCGCAGCGATTATGTCCTTGTTCGCGTGCCGGAGCGCGTCCGAAAACTTGTCGAAGAGCGCGGCTATCTGCCCGCCGATGTGCCCTTCATCAAGCGCGTTGTCGGGGTCGATGGAGACGTAATTTGTCGTCGGGGAGAGACGGTTTCGATCAACGGAAATCCGGTTTCCAGGGCTGAAAAGGCGGACGGTTTGGGCAGGCCGCTACCCGATTGGCAGGGCTGCCACATCCTCACCGAGCAGACGGTCTTCCTGTTGCAAGACCATCCGCAGTCCTTCGATGGTCGATATTTCGGGCCGGTGGATCGGCGTCTCGTCATCGGACGGGCGACGATGTTGCGGCTCCCTTGGCGGAAGCACGAGAAAAGCTGATCCAGCGTCATGAAGGAATTGGAGCGTGGGGGGCGTCTGAGGCAGCGGAGGGCAAGATAAAAGGTGATGGGGCAAAGCCCGCATAACCCATTGTCTGCACATCCGGTTTGGTTGCACGCGGCGATTTCGCCCGTGTGCAGATGATTTTGCTAAGGCCCCGAGATGGCTGGCGAATAGGTGGTGCAAGGATGAATAGGTTGTTTGGCGCCCACGTTCGCGCCCCATGTTTATGACCGACCATGGCCGATGATTCCGACGACATTTTCAAGCCGAAGCTCGGACGCATTCGCAGCCTGGGTGGCGCGCGCACCAAGAGCTATCTTCATCGCGTGCTCCGACAGGTCTCGAAGGCAGGCAAGTCCGGTTTCAGAATCGGAGCCGCGTCACGGCGCTATTCCGGCTACCGGATCGGGCGCGGCAATGACGTACTTCGGCGTGGTCGCGCCGGACACCGCTTCGGACCGACCTATAGGCGCGTCGTCATCAAGACGCGGATCGTCAAACTCAGAGGCGGCGGGTTAGATGCGGCGCGTGCCCATCTGCGTTATATCCAGCGCGACGGCGTCTCCAAGGATCACGAGCCGGGCCGGCTTTACGACGCGGCGCATGACGAGGCGGACGGCAAGGCGTTCCTCGACCGCAGCGACGGCGACCGGAATCAGTTCCGTTTTATCGTCTCGCCGGAAGATGCGACCGTGCTTGCGGATCTCAAGCCATTCATCCGCGATCTGATGAGCACAATGGAGAAAGACCTCGGCACGCGGCTCGACTGGGTGGCGGTCGATCACTTCAACACAGAGCATCCGCATACCCATATCGTGCTGCGGGGCAAGGACGAACTCGGCAAGGACCTCGTCATCGCCCGCGACTACATCGCCCACGGCATGCGGCGGCGGGCGAGCGAACTGCTGACGCTGGAACTCGGGCCGCAGACCGAGCAGGAACTTCGTCAAAAACTGGAACACCAGGTCGAGCAGGACCGCTTCACCGATCTCGACCGGGCGCTGGTCCGTGACGCCATGGACGGGATTGTCGATGCGCGCGCCGAGCCGCAGCGCCCCGACTCGCGCTTCCACCATGCCATGAAGGTCGGTCGGCTGCGTGTGCTGTCGCGGCGCGGTCTCGCCGAGGAGACAGAGTCGGGCCGCTGGCGGCTCTCGCCGAGACTGGAAGGGACCCTCCGGCGCGCGGGCGAGCGTGCCGACATTATCAAGACCATGCACCGAGGACTGCGGCAGGCCGGGTTCGATGCCGGCGCTTCGGAGTTCTCGATCTACGACCCTGCCGACCCGCGCGCGCCGACCGTGACCGGCCGGATCATCGACCGCGGACTCCATGACGAGTTGAACGACGGGCACTACGTCATGATCGACGCCGCCGACGGGCGGGTTCATTACGTCGCGCTCGATCCGCGACAGGAGATGGAGGACCTGCCGCTCGGCGCCGTTGTCGAAGTTGCGCCGGCGGCGAGCGGTGTGAAACCATCCGACCGAACCATCGCCGAGATCGCCAGGCGAAACGATGGTCTCTACACGGTGGACGCCCACCACGCCTTCGATCCGCGCGCGTCGGACGAGTTCGTTCGGGCGCACGTCCGCAGGCTCGAAGCGCTGCGCCGCGCCAATGTTGTTCGGCGCTTTCAGGACGGGTCATGGGAAATCCCCGAGGACTTTGAAGACCGGGTCGAAGCGCTCGCCAAAAAGCAGGCGCGATATCCGGGGCGCATCACGACTTTGTCGTTCTTCTCGCTGGAAGCTCAAGTTGGCGCTGACGGCGCAACCTGGCTCGACCGGCAACTGCTCACCAAGGAGCCGCTGGCGCTGCGCGGCGAGCGCTTCGGGGCCGAAGCCGCCCAAGCCCTGCGCCGGCGGCAGGAGTATCTGATCGAACGAGGTCTGGCGGAACGCGAAGGCCAACACGTCCGCTACCAGCGAAACCTGCTTCGACTACTGCGTCGGCGAGAACTGGCAGCCGCCGGCGAGAAGCTCGCCAAGGAGACAGGCCTCGACTTTGCCGAGACACAGGATGGAGATCGAATCGACGGCGTCTACAAACGACCGATCCGTCTCGCCAGCGGCAAGTTCGCCGTCATTGAGAAATCGAAGGAGTTCACGCTCGTCCCCTGGCGGCCGGTGCTCGAACGCCAGCGCGGTAAAATGGTCGGCGGCGTGATTCGTGGCGACAGCATTTCCTGGACCATTGGTCGCCAGCGCAGTGGGCCGTCCGTGTCTTAGCCAATAGATTTCTTTTTTTTGGGGGCCGCGATTTGATCACCGAGGTAATGATCATGATGCCAGCGCATCCAGAACCGGGCATTCCGGAACATCGTCGCCGGAGCACTGCGCCGCGGTCTTTGCCAGCACTTTTTCGATGCGTTTGAGATCGGCGATCTTGGCACGCACGTCGGCCAAATGCCGCTCGGTGCGTTCCTTGACTTCGGCGCAGGTTTGCGTGCCACCCTCGACGAGGGCGAGCAAGCCGCGCACCTCATCGAGCGAAAAGCCGAGTTCGCGGGCGCGGAGGATGAAACGCAAACGCGAGACGTGAGCGTCGTCGTAAATACGGTAGCCCGTTCCTGTGCGCCTGGGATCCGGCATCATGCCGATCTTCTCGTAATAGCGGATGGTTTCGAGATTGCAGCCGGTCAGGCGCGCCAATTCCGCCCGCTGCAATCCTTTCCCGGAAATGTGATCGCGCATCGATTCAGAAACCTCTTGAGTCTGTAGTTAGTACAGACCTTATCTTACTGTCGTCTAAGAATCGAGGGTTGAGTCGAGGGTTGAGTCGCGTGAGCAGCAGTGAACTTAAAACACAGGCGCTTGAGGAACCAAAAAAGGCCGCGGGCCGTCAGCAAGGATGGTTCGCGGCGGGCGGTGTGATCGGGGCGATCCTCGCCTCGACCTGCTGCATTGCGCCGCTGGTGTTGCTGACTCTCGGCGTTTCCGGCGCCTGGATTGGCAACCTTACGGTGCTTGAACCTTACAAGCCCTATTTCGCCGCCGTGGCGCTCATCTTCATTGGCGCTGGCTTTTGGCAGGTTTATTTCAAACCCAAACCGGCCTGCGCAGAGGATTCCTACTGCGCGAAGCCGCAATCGTCGCTCATCACAAAATCGGCGCTGTGGCTAGCCACGATCTTGGTCGTCCTCGCTCTGACAATTAATTGGTGGGCGCCGCTGTTCTACTGATCACGTAACCGCAAAGGAGAAACATGAGATGAAACGATTCGTGCTTACCGCGGCAGGCGCGCTTGCCTTGGGCGCCGCCGGCCTTCTGTCGGCGCCGGCGACTTCGCCGTTTGCCGCGCAGGCCGCTCCGGCTCAAGTCGCCGCGATTCAGACAGCAACATTCAGTATCGAGAACATGACGTGCGCCTTGTGTCCCGTGACCGTGAAAAAGGCCATGGAAGGCGTCGCCGGGGTGAAGTCCGTCACTGTCGACTTTGATGCCAAGACAGCGACTGTTGTGTTCGATCCGTCGGTGACGAACGCCGACGCGATCGCGGCGGCCTCGACAAACGCCGGTTACCCGGCGGCGCAGAGCTAAACCGATTGAGATAAGAGACATGTCCGATTGCTGCACGCTTGGCGGAAAGAATAGTGGAAGCTACGACCTCGCCGTCATCGGCGCAGGATCGGCGGGTTTCTCCGCCATAATCACAGCAGCCGAGCAAGGCGCGCGCGTGGCGCTCATCGGCCACGGCACGATTGGCGGCACCTGCGTGAACATTGGCTGCGTGCCATCGAAGACCATAATCCGCGCGACCGAAGCCCTGCATGGGGCGAAAGTGGCCGGCCGATTTCCCGGCCTTGCCGGCGAGGCCCGCATCACGGATTGGCGCGCATTTGTCCAAGGCAAGGACGATCTCGTCGGAGCGCTCAGGCAGAAGAAATACATCGACCTCCTGCCGAGCTATAATGGCGTCGCCTATTTGGAAGGCGCGGCCCGGCTGGAGGACGGTGGCGTCACCGTCAATGGCGACGCCATTCGCGCGGGCAAAATTATCATCGCCACCGGCGCACGGCCCTCTCTTCCGCCCATTCCGGGCATCGACAAGGTCGATTATCTGACGAGCACGTCGGCGCTCGATCTTGAGGAGCTACCGAGGAGCCTCATCATCGTGGGTGGCGGCTTCATCGGCTGCGAGCTCGGTCAGATGCTGGCGCGCGCAGGGGTTGAAGTTACGATCGTCTGCCGCTCCCGCCTCCTGCCGCAGGCAGAGCCGGAAATCAGCGATGCGCTGATGAAAGTTTTCCGCGAAGAAGGCATCGCTCTCAATTGCGGCGTCGCCTACGAGTTCTGCCGTCAGGACGAAGAGGGCGTCACGCTATGCGTGAAGGAGGGCGGCGTATTGACCGAACTCAAGGCCGAGCGCGTGTTGGTGACAACGGGGCGCGCGCCCAATGTGGAGGGGCTCGGTCTTGAGGCAGCGGGGATCGAGCAGACAGCAGGCGGGGGAATTGCGGTCGACGACCGCATGCGGACGACAAAGCCTGGAATCTATGCTGCGGGCGATGTCACCGGCCGCGACCAGTTCGTCTATATGGCGGCCTACGGCGCCAAGATCGCGGCCCTCAATGCCTTGAACGGCGACAGCCTCGTCTATGACAACAGCGTCATGCCTGCCGTCGTGTTCACCGATCCGCAGGTCGCGGGCGTCGGCCCCACCGAGGCCCAGGCGAAGGCGCAGGGCTTCGATGTGAAAATCTCCATTGTGCCCCTCGATCAGGTGCCCCGCGCCCTGGCGGCACGGGACACGCGCGGCCTCATTAAGCTAGTTGCCGACGCGAAGACCGACCGCCTTCTCGGCGGCCATATCCTGGCGCCCGAAGGGGCCGATAGCATTCAAACCCTGGCGCTTGCATTGAAGCACGGCATGACAGCCAAAGCGCTCGGCGAAACGATTTTCCCCTACCTCACGACCGTCGAGGGCCTGAAGCTTGCCGCGCAGACCTTCGAGAAGGATGTAGCGAAGCTTTCCTGCTGCGCAGGGTGAGATACCTTGCGACGTGCTTTACGGGCGGCAGTAAGATTGGAAAACTGTAAGTATTACACGCCACACCGCACAAACAGCTTCTCCACGCCACCGAGGAACAACGCTTCGGACGAAACTCCCCCGCCGGTCGCTGCGAGCCGCAGCTCCGATCCGTTGGCGCGCTTGAGTTCGAACTGCACGGTCTCGTCGATCGCGCTGTTGCCGAGCCGGCCAAGGAAGTCATCATACTCGACGCGATGGTCGAAACTCATGATGACAGTGCCGTCGCGCAGTTCCCACCGGCCGGTGCGCCAAGGCAGGAGGCCGACGGCCTTGTCCGACCCCCGCCACCATTCGACCGTTCCGGTTCCGCTATTCTCGAACAGGATGAGCCGTTCACTGGTGCACTCCGCCTGACTGCCGGACCAAACGCCGGTGAGCGCGGCCCGGTCGCCGCCCATCAAACGGCCGACCAATCCCGGACGGCCGGCGTTTGCCTCGCTCTTTTTCAACGCCGCATCATAGGTCGTGGGAATTTCAGCAATCTGAGCAGATTGATTGTTGGCTGTCTTATGCGCCGTATTAGGGGTAGCCGCCGCTGTGCCACCGGCGACGGCGTTTCGGCTAACACGAAGCTGGTACTTGCCAGTGGACGAACCGACCATGGCGTCAAGTACGCGGGCGTCGCCCATAACGAAGCCCTGGGCGTTGGCCTCGCTGGCGCCAAGGATTATCCCTGAGACCTTGAGTTGATTGGCCGGATTGACGCCAAAGGAGCGGCAAAGCGCGGCATAGTGGTTCATGCCTGTGAGCGCGGCTTCTTCGATCAGCGCATCGTCGCGCAATTGATCGGCCGTTTCGAAAAGCAGGATCATCTCCGTGACTTCGTGGCATTTGGGCTCGGCCGGGCGGAGGACGCGGAGCGCCACATCGACCGGCTCGTCATAGACAAACCAGCCAGGCCCACCCTCGAAATTCCGAACCTCATAGTCGGCGGCCAAGGCCGGACCGAAGAACCCTGTGGCGAGAATAGAGGCTGCACCGAGGGCAATACGACAAGCTCGGCGTGATTGGCGATGGAACCGCATCGAACATCTCCTTCTCAGCCCCCTAAACCCTAGCGAATGACAACTTTTGCGCATTAACCACGGTGCGCAAGCGAATCCGTCCAACATTATCCAGAATCATAGCGGCTTCCGGTTGCAAAAATAAGGTCTGATGTTCTTGGCTAGTCTTCTCCGCTTTTGGCTATAGTTTCCTCTATTCTCCGTTCTTGGATGACACTGGAAGTGATTGCCTTGATTCACATGTGATTTCGTCACGATCCTTTGCCGGAATTTACCCGAGCCTTCGGCTCCGACAACGGCGCAGGATCGATGACACCAACCAGACTCCTCATAGGCCAAATCTTCCTCGTCTTCGCGATCGTCATTGGCGCGGTGTGGGGCGCGACACAGTGGACGGCGGCCGAGTTCGGCTATCAAGCGCGGCTCGGTCCGGCCTGGTTCCATGTCGTCGGTTATCCCGTTTACGTTCCGTGGCGGCTGTTCGAGTGGTGGTACGCTTACGAGGCCTATGCGCCGGGGGTCTTCAACCGCGCCGGCGCGATGGCGGCGGGCGGCGGTATGCTCGGCGTTGTCGTCGCCATCATCGGATCGCTGTGGCGCGCGCGGCAGGCCCGGCTGGTCACGACCTACGGCTCGGCGCGCTGGGCCGCCAATTGCGAGATTAGCAAATCCGGCCTGTTCGAGCCGCGCGGCGTGTTCCTCGGCAGGCTGAAGGACCGCTATCTGCGCCATGACGGGCCGGAGCATGTCATGTGCTTCGCCCCGACCCGTTCGGGCAAGGGCGTCGGCCTTGTTATCCCGACGCTACTTTCCTGGCCGCACTCCGCCGTCATTCACGACATCAAGGGCGAGAACTGGCAGCTCACCTCTGGCTGGCGCTCGCGATTCTCGCACTGCCTCCTGTTCAATCCGACCGATCCCGCGAGCGCCAAATACAACCCGCTCCTCGAAGTGCGCAAAGGCCGGTTCGAGGTCCGTGACGTTCAAAACATCGCCGACATTCTGGTCGATCCCGAGGGCGCGCTCGAACGGCGGAATCATTGGGAGAAGACCAGCCACGCGCTCCTTGTCGGCGTGATCCTGCACGTTCTCTATGCCGAGAAGGAGAAGACGCTCGCCCGCGTCGCCGCCTTCCTTTCCGACCCGGCGCGCTCCTTCGAGCGGACGCTCCGCGTGATGATGAGCACCAATCATCTGGGAACGGACGAGGCGCCGCAGGTCCATCCTGTCGTCGCGCAGGCCGCGCGCGAGCTTTTAAACAAGTCGGAGAACGAGCGCTCGGGCGTCCTCTCGACCGCCATGTCGTTTCTCGGGCTCTATCGCGATCCGACCGTGGCGGAGACAACGAGCGCCTGCGAATGGCGCATCGCCGATCTGGTAGACGCCGAGCGGCCGGTCTCGCTCTATCTCGTCATTCCGCCTTCGGATATTTCGCGGACGAAGCCGCTGGTGCGACTGGTCCTCAATCAGATCGGCCGGCGGCTGACCGAGCGGCTGGAAGGGCAGGCCGGCAAGCGGCGGCGCCACCAGCTCCTGATGATGCTCGATGAGTTCCCGGCGCTCGGGCGGCTCGACTTCTTCGAAAGCGCGCTTGCCTACAAGGCCGGCTACGGCATTCGCAGCTTCCTGATCGCGCAAAGCCTCAACCAGATTTCCAAGGCCTATGGCGAGAACAATTCGATCCTCGACAATTGCCATGTGCGGGTGGCCTTTGCGTCCAACGATGAGCGCACGGCGAAGCGAATCTCGGACTCGCTCGGCACGGCGACGGAATTGCGCGCGCAGCGCAACTATGCCGGCCACCGGCTCGCGCCTTGGCTCGCCCATGTGATGGTGAGCCGCCAGGAGACGGCGCGGCCGCTGATGACGCCCGGCGAAGTGATGCAGCTTTCGCCTGACGAAGAGATCGTCATGGTCTCCGGTCAGCCGCCGATCCGCGCGAAGAAGCTCCGCTATTTCGAGGACGCCAACTTCACGGGCCGGGTGTGCCCCCCGCCCGCGCTCGTGGCGGACGGTCCCTTTGCGGACTGTCCGCCATCCCGCGCCGACGACTGGAGGGACCAAGTGCGCGGCTCCCACGCCGATCTCGTCAAGCCGTGGTCGGAGCTCGTTTCGAACGGCGATGAAGATGATGGCGGCCTTAAGCGCCATCCCGCCTTGCCGGATGAAGCGCCCGCCAAGGCGGAACCTGAGAAAGCGCCCGACGCCGGGCTTCTCGACGACGAATTCGACCCCAACGACGCCAGGCGGATGGAACAGCTCGCACGCAACGCTGCCGTGGTCCAACGCGCCCACGCCATAGACCAGGCCGACGACGACCTGATTCCGAGCTTTTAGAGGGAGCTCGTCCATGAAACCCCGCCTCAACGTTCATGTCTCAGACGAGCTTTTCGACAAAGTGGAAATCGCCGCCAAGCGGCCTGGCGTCACCAAGGCGGCCGTGGTCGAGGCGGCGCTTCTCGGCTTCTTCTCGAAAGAGTTCGACGATCAGCGCGACGGTGCGCTCATCCGGCGGCTCGACCGGATGACAAGGCAATATGACCGGCTGGAGCGCAATCTCTCGGTCACGACCGAAACGCTGGCGCTCTTTATTCGCTTCTTTCTCACCGTCACGCCGCCATTGCCGAACGCCGACCAGGACGCCGCCCGCGCGCTCGGCAAGGAGCGGTTCGACTATTTCATCGGCCAGCTCGCACGACGCCTCGCCGGTGGCAAGAACATGATCCGCGACGTGCTCGAAGAAGTGAGCGCCAAGGAGAGCGACTTCTTCACCGAGGCCGAAGTCGAAGCGTTGCGCGCCGTGCGAGAAGCAGGCGCCGCCGACACAAAGAAGCCCAACGGGGGTGCGGCTTATGACTGACCGCTTCCATCCGAGCACGCTTGATCGTCAGCGCACCATGCTGCGCACCGCCATGGGACCGGCGATCGCGGCAGCGCTGGCCGATCCCGCCGTCATCGAAGTGATGGTCAATCCGGACGGCCGACTCTGGATCGACCGTCATGGCGACGGCCGGATCGATGCCGGCAAGCGGATCGGCGCTGCCGAGGCCGAGCGGATCATCCGCCTGGTCGCGAGCCATATCGGCCAAGAATGCCACCGCGAGCGTCCTGTCGTCTCGGCCGAGCTGCCCGAAAGCGGCGAGCGCTTCGAAGGCCTGCTGCCGCCTGTCTCGCCGGCGCCGTGCTTCGCCATCCGCAAGCCTGCCCGCGTGCTCTATCGCCTCACCGATTATGTCGAAGCCCGGATCATGACGCCGCTGCAGGCGAAGGCGCTGCGAGAGGCGGTCGAGACGCGCAAGAACATCGTCGTGGTCGGCGGGACGAGCTCGGGCAAGACGACGCTCGTCAACGCGCTCCTTGCTGAGGTCGCCGACAGCGGCGACAGGGTGATCCTCATCGAGGACACGCGCGAGCTCCATTGTGCGGCGGAAGACAGCGTCAGTCTACGGACGAAACCAGGCGTCGCCTCGCTCGCCGATCTCGTGCGCTCGACACTGCGCCTGCGCCCCGACCGGATCATCGTCGGCGAAGTGCGCGGGGCGGAAGCCCTCGACATGCTGAAAGCGTGGAACACCGGCCATCCCGGTGGGATCACGACGCTTCACGCCAACTCCGCCCATGCCGGTCTCTACCGCCTCGAACAACTCATTCAGGAAGCGGTCGTCACCGTGCCGCGCCGGCTGATCGCCGAGGCGATCGACATCGTCGTTTTCCTGACGGGGCGCGGGTCGGGCCGCCGCGTCGAGACCGTCGCTGCGCTCGAAGGCCTCGATGCCAATGGCGACTACCGTCTGTCGCCGCTCACGCCCGTTCACCTCGTTCCAACCGCCTAATCCAGGAGAGCTTCATATGAACTTATTCACGCCCGATATCTCTTCCAGGTTCCCATACCGGCAGGCTCTCTTCACCAGTCTCCTCGTCGGGCTCGCGCTCGTCTGGTCGGACGCCGCCCACGCCGCCGGCTCGGGCATGCCGTGGGAAGCGCCGCTCACCCAGATCCTTCAGTCCATCGAAGGGCCGGTCGCGCGCATCATTGCCGTCATCGTCATCGTCATCACCGGTCTGTCGCTCGCTTTCGGCGAATCGAGTGGCGGCTTCCGCCGGCTGATCCAGATTGTCTTCGGCCTTTCCATCGCCTTCGCGGCGACGAGCTTCTTTCTCTCCTTCTTCTCCTTCGGCGGCGGGGCGCTGATTTCATGAGCGTCGAGGGCTTCGAGATTCCGCTTCACCGTGCGCTCACCGAGCCGATCCTGATGGGCGGCGCGCCGCGCACGGTGGCGATCGTCAACGGCACGCTCGCCGCGGCCTTGGGGCTCGGTCTTCAGCTTTGGCTCGCGGGACTTGCCGTTTGGATCGTCGGCCATGCGGTCGCCGTCTACGCCGCGCGCAAGGACCCAGCCTTCATGCAGGTCCTGGTCCGCCATACCCGCCACAAGGGGCATCTCTCATGCTGAATCTGGCGGAATACCGAAAACGCCCGGCGCTGCTGGCCGACTATCTTCCCTGGGCCTGCCTTGTGGCGCCCGGCGTCATCCTCAACAAGGACGGCGGGTTTCAGCGTTCGGCGCGCTTTCGCGGTCCCGACCTCGAAAGCGCCACGGAAGCCGAACTGGTCGCCGTCTGCGCGCGGATCAACAATGTGTTGCGCCGCTTCGGCTCCGGCTGGGCGCTGTTCTTTGAAGCCGAGCGTCATCCCGCCCGAGATTATCCGCATTCAGAGTTTCCGGACCCCGTGTCTCGGCTTGTGGACGAGGAGCGTCGCGCGGCATTCGAAGAGTCCGGAGCGCTGTTCGAGAGCGGCTATGTTCTCACCTTCACCTATCTACCGCCCGCCGAAAATATCGGCCGCGCTGAGCAGCTCTTGATCGAAAGCGAAGGCGAGCGCCGTGGCCTCGATTATCGCGACCATCTCAATGCATTCGTCCAGAAAACCAACCGGGCGCTCGATCTGCTCGGTGAGCTCATGCCCGAGGTGGCGCAGCTCAATGACGAAGAGACACTGACCTATCTGCACAACTGCATTTCGAACCGGCGCCTTTCCGTGGCCGTTCCCGAGACGCCGGCCTATCTCGATGCGGTTCTCGTCGACACATCGCTCACCGGCGGCCTCGCGCCGATGCTTGGCGAGGCACATCTTCGCGTGCTGACCGTGCTCGGCTTTCCGGGTTCGACAACGCCGGGGCTGCTCGATGCCTTGAACGGGCTCGGCTTCGAGTACCGCTGGATGACCCGGTTCATCCCCCTCGACAAGGCGGCGGCCGAGAAGGCGATCAAGCGCTATCGCCGGCAGTGGTTCGCCAAGCGCAAGTCGATCTCCGCCATCATCAAGGAAGTGATGACCAACGAGCAGTCGGCGCTGGTCGATACGGACGCCGACAATAAGGCGGCCGACGCTGACGCGGCGCTTCAGGAGCTTGGCGCTGATCTCGTCTCATACGGCTACGTCACGACGACTTTCGTCGTGTGGGACGAGGACGCAAATGCGGTCCGCGAGAAGGTCCGCGCCGCGCAGCGCGTGATCGACGGGCGCGGCTTCGCCACCATCGAGGAGAGCGCCAACGCGGTTGAGGCCTGGCTCTCATCCTTGCCCGGCCATGTCTGCGCCAATGTGCGGGCCGCGCTGATCAACACACTGAATTTGGCGCATATGATGCCGCTATCGGCAACCTGGGCAGGACCGGCGCGCAACGAACATTTGGGCGGCCCGCCGCTCATAACGGTCCGGACGGGCGGCACGACGCCGTTCCGGCTGGTCACGCATTTCGGCGATGTCGGCCACACGCTTGTCGTCGGTCCGACGGGCGCCGGCAAGTCGGTGCTGCTGGCGCTGATTGCGCTGCAGTTCGGCCGTTACGAGGACGCACAGATCACCATCTTCGACAAGGGCGGGTCGGCGCGCACCGCCGTGCTCGGCATGGGTGGCGCTTGGTTCGACCTCGGCGCGGCCAAGGACGGCGTCAAGCACGCGCTCGCCTTCCAGCCACTGGCCAAAATTGATCTGACCGGCGAGCGTTCCTTCGCGCAGGAATGGGTGCTCGGGCTTCTTGCGCACGAAGGCGTTGCGGTGACACCGGAGGTCAAGGATGCGGTGTGGTCGGCGCTGTCCAATCTTGCCGCGGCGCCCCAACCGGAACGCACGCTGACGGGGCTGGTGACGCTGTTGCAGCGTACCGAGCTTCGACAGGCGCTCCAGCCCTATACGCTCGAAGGACCATATGGTCGGCTTCTGGACGCCGACGATGATCGCCTGATCCTAGGCGCCGTCCAATGCTTCGAGATGGAGGAGCTGATGCACGAGGCGGGCGCGGTGCTGCCCGTGCTCACCTATCTCTTTCACCGCCTCGAAACGCAGTTCGATGGACGGCCATCGCTGCTTATTCTCGACGAGGCCTGGCTTTTCCTCGACAACCCGGCCTTCGCCGCGCGTATCCGCGAATGGCTGAAGACGCTCCGCAAGCAGAACGTCTCGGTCGTGTTCGCGACGCAAGGCCTGTCGGACATCGCCGGCAGTTCCATCGCGCCGGCAATCATCGAGAGCTGCCCGAGCCGCATCTTCCTGCCCAACGACCGGGCGATCGAGCCCCAGGCGAAAGCGGTCTACGAGGCGTTCGGCCTCAATGACCGGCAGATCGACATCGTCGCCCGCGCCGTGCCGAAGCGCGACTACTACTTCCAGTCCCGCCTCGGCAACCGGCTGTTCGAACTCGGCCTCGGCACCGTCGCGCTCGCATTCACCGCCACCTCGACCAAACAGGATCATGCCCTGATGGACGAACTCATCGCCGCCCATGGCGAGGACGAATTCGCGGACTCCTGGCTGCGCGCCAAGGGCCTCGACTGGGCGGCCGATCTTATCGCGGCCGACCGCCAAACCCCGAACCATCCCGAAACGGAGGAAACCCATGAAACGTAAGCTCCTGGCGGCCGTCGCCGCCATCGCCTTGTCCTTGGGACCGGTCCAGAATGCCCACGCCATCTTCGGCATTGGCGATGTCGTCTACGACCCGGCCAACCACGCCGAGAACATCCTGACTGCGGCGCGCACGCTTATCCAGATCAACAATCAGGTCCAACAGCTCGCCAACGAAGCGCAGATGCTGCTCAACCAGGCGCAGAATCTCACCACCCTACCGACCTCTGTAGCGGCCGATCTTCGGACCTCCCTCGCGCGCGTAGACGGTCTCATCACGACCGCCCGCGGGATCGCCTATCAGGTCTCGGTCATCGACAGCGAATATCGCCGGCTCTTCCCCGAACAATATGCGGCGGCCGTCTCGACCTCGCAGATCGTCGCCGATGCGCAGGAGGCGTGGACCCTGGCGCGCGAAGGCTTCAAGCACAGTCTGGAGGTTCAGGCCGAAGTGGTCGGGCAGGTCCGCGCCGACACGGTGACGCTCGACTTGCTTGTAGCCGAAAGCCAAGGCGCCGTCGGCAATCTTCAGGCAGCACAAGCGGGCAATCAGCTCACGGCGCTTGCCGCCAAGCAGACCATGCAGCTTCAGACGCTTCTTGCCGCTTCGGCCCGGGCCGACGCGCTGGAGCGCGCGCGGAGCCTCGCCGCCCACGAACAGGCGCGCGCCCGCTTCGTGCGTTTCATGGGCGACGGCGACGCTTATACGCGGCGCTAACTAAGGGGCACAGGCGATGGGCGACCTCAACGTCATCGATCAGTTCACGGATACATTCGTCAGCTATATCGATTCCGGCTTCGGCTTGCTGACGCCGGACGTCGCCTTCCTCACGACCATCCTGATCGGGATCGACATCACGCTTGCCGGCCTCTTCTGGGCCTTGGCCGACGACAAGGCGGTTATCCCGGCGCTAGTACGCAAGGTGCTTTATGTCGGCGCCTTCGCTTTCATCCTGAACAATTTCGCATTCCTCGCGAACGTCATCTTCGACTCGTTCGCAGGCCTTGGCTTGCGCGCCACCGGTGCGCCGATCAGCGCCGCCGACCTGATGCGCCCCGGCTTCGTTGCGGCGACCGGCTTTGACGCGGCGCAGCCTTTGCTGGCGGAAGTCAGCGACCTCATTGGCCCAATAGCCTTCTTCGAAAACTTCGTGCAGATCGCCGTGCTGATGGTCGCCTGGCTCATCGTGCTCCTGGCTTTTTTCATTCTCGCGATCCAGCTCTTCATCACCATTCTCGAATTCAAGCTGACGACACTCGCAGGCTTCGTGCTCGTGCCCTTCGCGCTGTGGAACAAGACCGCGTTCCTCGCCGAGCGGGTGCTCGGCAACGTGATCGCCGCCGGCATCAAGCTGATGGTGCTCGCCGTCATCGTCGGGATCGGCTCGACCCTGTTCGGCGCTTTTGCGGCGTCGTTCTCGGGCGGCGACATCACCATCGAGCAGGCGCTTTCGACCGTGCTTGGTGCACTCGCGATCTTCATGCTCGGGATCTTCGGCCCCGGCATCGCGGCAGGCCTCGTCTCCGGCGCGCCGCAACTCGGCGCCGGCGCCGTCGTCGGGTCCGCCGCAGGTCTTGCGCTTGGCGGCGCGGCGGCCGGCGGTCTCGCCATGGGTGGAGCCCGTGCACTCGGAGTTGGGGTGAGCGGTGCGACGAGAGCGGCCGCCTCCGTCGCCGGCGGAGCAAGCACCGCCTATGGCCTCGGGCGCGGCGCCTCGGGTAGCTCAGGTCCAGCGGGTGTCGCGGCCGGCGTCGCCGGCATGGCCCGCGCTGGCGTCGGCGCGGTCGGACAGGGTATCCGCAACGTCGCTGACCGGGCGACCGCCGGCGTTCGCCGGTCCTTTTCCGATGGCGCGCGCGGCGCCTTCACCGCCACCGGCGGCGCACTTCCCGGCGGAACCGATATCCCGGCCGCGACCGCGGCAGCGAGCGGCGCGCCGGATTGGGCGCAAAGGCTGCGGCGCGAGCAGCGGATGCGCGAGGGCGTAAGCGTTGCCGCGCACACCGTCCGAGACGGCGACCGGCCCGTATCCGGCGAGAACCCACGGCTCAGGGATGACGAATGATGTTCAAGAGATCGACCACCACCTATGGCAATACGCCCGAACCGGTGACGCCTTACCAGAAGGCGGCGCAAGTCTGGGATGAGCGGATCGGCTCCGCCCGCGTTCAGGCTAGGAACTGGCGGCTCATGGCCTTCGGTTGTCTGGCGCTTGCGGTCGGTCTTTCCGGCGGCGTTGTCTGGCAGGCGGGCCGCAGCACGATCACGCCCTATGTGGTCGAGGTCGATAAACTCGGCGAGGTGCGCGCCATCGGGCCGGCCATCTCCGCTTATGAGCCGACCGACGCCCAGATCGCCTACACCCTGGCGCGCTTCATCGAGAATGTCCGCTCACTGTCGATCGATCCGATCGTCGTGCGCCAGAATTGGCTCAGGGCCTATGACTTCACCACAATCGAGGCCGCGAACACCCTCAACGAATATGCCCGCGAGAACGATCCCTTCTCAAAAGTCGGCCAGCGCACCGTCACCGTTGAAGTGACGAGTGTCGTGCGCTCGTCCGCGGGCAGCTTCGACGTGCGTTGGCGCGAACAAACATTCGAGAACGGATCGCTCGCAGGCACGACCCGCTACACCGCCGTTCTCTCCATTCTCCTCCAGCGCCCGCGCACCGAAGAGACGCTGAGGAAGAACCCGCTCGGCATCTACGTCCGCGCGCTCAATTGGAGCCGCGACCACATCCCCGGAGACAACCAATGAAGAAAATCGCTATCCTCACCATTTCCGGCTTGCTCGCGGCCTGCGCCCACAAGGAGCTTCCGCCCGAGATCAGCTACGACAGCGCCGATTTCGATGCGGCGACGCTCGCCGCCGAGCCGCCACGTCCCGTCCGCATCGTCACGCTGCCCGAGCCGCTGCCATTGCCCGGGCAATTGAAGCCTGCGCCGAAGGGCGGCGAGCCGCCGGCGCCGGACACACGTTCGGCGGAAGAGCGGGTCGAGGACGCCAATGCTGCGGCCGCCATGGAGCCGAGCGCGGATGGCTATATCAACGCCATTCAGGTCTATCCCTATACGGAGGGTGCGCTCTATCAGGTCTATACGGCGCCGAGCCAGGTAAGCGACATCGCTCTTCAGAAGGGCGAGAAGATCGTCTCCGTCTCCGCCGGCGATACGGTGCGCTGGGTCATCGGCGACACGGTGAGCGGCGGTGGAGAAAACGCCCGCGCCCACGTGCTGGTCAAACCCATCAAGGAAGACCTCAAGACCAATCTCGTCATCATCACCGACCGACGCGCCTATCATCTGGAGCTTACGAGCACGCCCGAGACCTATATGGCCTCGGCGTCCTGGACGTATCCCCATGACGCGCTTCTGGCGCTTCGCCGGGACAACAGAACGGCGGAAAAGGCCGTTACCCAAGTCGTCGATACGGGCCTCGATATCGACAAGCTGCGCTTCCGCTATGCCGTGAGCGGTGACAGTCCGCCCTGGCGGCCGGTTCGCGTCTTCGACGATACGCACAAGGTCTATATCCAATTCCCGGCGCGGCTTGACCAGGGCGAGGCGCCGCCGCTCTTCGTCGTCGGGCCGGACGGGGACAACCTGCTCGTCAACTACCGGGTGCGCGGGCGCTATTACATTGTCGATCGCCTCTTCGCCGCCGCCGAACTCCGGCTCGGCGAAGACCCGCAACAGGTCGTGCGCATCACCCGCACCGATGGCCGTCCCCACGTCACCAGCCGTGATCGGTCCGACACCGTCGGCGCGTTCGACGCCGGAGACCGCTGATGGCGCCATCCTGCGACGACGAACTGAGGCATGCCATTCCGCCGGATGCCAGCGCCGCCAAGGTCGATGCGGAAGCGCTCGCTCTGCGCGCCAAGCCGCGCCCGGTGACACGGATCAACCGCCGTGTGCTGATTTTGCTCTCCGGCACGGGGCTTCTTCTGATCTTCGGCGCGACCATCTTCGCCCTCGATCCGCCGCGCTTGTTCGACCGCGACGAAGCCGGCCGTGAGCTCATCCGAACCGAAAACACGCCGACGCCCGAAGGGCTGGAAGGCCTACCGCGCAATTACGGTGATCTGCCGAAACCGGTCGAACTCGGACCGCCCCTGCCGGGCGATCTCGGCGGCGCCATACTGGATAAGGAACGCGAGCTTGGCGTCGGGCCGTCGCCCGATTTGCCGTTCCGTCCGAACCCGGAGGATGACGCAGCCCGCGCCGAGCGCATCCGCCAGGCGCGGCTTGCGAGCCAAGGCCGCGAATCCGGCGTCTTCTTCCAGCTCTCGACGCGGACGGCTGGCGCGGCGAATACGCCGGCCACAGTTGGCAGCGCGACTCCTGCGCTAAGCCCGGCGGACCGCAATCCCTTCAATGGCCTCAGCGCGGCGGAGGGCGATCAAGGACTCGGGCTCGATCTCCAAAACGACCAGAACCTCCAGGGCCGCAAGCTCGACTTCCTGAAGCAGGGGGTCGAGACGAACATCTATAACCCCCACGCGCTTCAGGACCCGGCCTCGCCCTACCAGGTGATGGCGGGGACCATCATCCCGGCGAGCCTTGTGACCGGCGTCAACTCTGACCTGCCAGGCCGCGTCATCGCGCAGGTGACTGAGAATGTCTTTGACACGGTTTCGGGTCGCTATCTCTTGATCCCGCAGGGCGCGCGCATCATCGGGACCTATGACAGCGTCATCGCCTTCGGGCAGAGTCGCGCGCTGGTCGTCTGGCAACGGATCATCATGCCCGACGGGTCCTCGGTCGTGATCGACAATCTGCCGGCTACGGACGTTGCGGGTTATGCCGGCCTCGAAGACGAGGTCGATTTCCATACCTGGCGGCTCCTGAAGGGAATCGTGCTTTCGACGCTTCTCGGCGTCGGGACGGAGCTCTCCTTCGGCGACGACGAGGGCGATCTCGTCAAGGCGATCCGCGAGTCGACCCAGGACAGCGCCAACCGTGTCGGCCAGCGCATCACCGAACGCAACTTGGGCATCCAGCCCACCATCACCATCCGGCCCGGCTGGCCGCTTCGCATCATCGTGCATTCGGACCTGGTGCTCAGGCCTTACCGCGGATGAGGAGACGCCGATGACCCTCAAGCTCGACAAACTCCCCGACCGCGAGCCAGCGAAGATCGCCTTCACCGCGAGCCCCGAGCTCAAAGCCGCCCTCAATGATTACGCCGAAATCTACCGGCGCACCTACGGCCACAAGGAGGGCGTCGCCGATCTCATTCCCTTCATGCTGGAGGCGTTCATGAACGCCGACCCCGGCTTCAAGCGGGCGCGCAAAGAGCTCGAAAACGCACGCTCATCTTCCCAATCAACCAAAGCAACGGAGATTTGAACCATGGCTACGATAGGCAGCTTCACCGCCGGCAAGGACGGCTATGTCGGAACGATCCGGACTCTGACGGTTAACGTCAAGGCGAAGATCGTCGCCAATGATGCGAAGAAAAGCGAAGGCGCTCCGGACTTCCGCGTCTACGCCGGCCGAGCCGAGCTCGGCGCCGCCTGGAAAGCCAGGACCAACGGCGAGGCGCCGCGCGACTATCTCAGCGTCCAACTCGACGACCCGAGCTTCCCCGAGCCCATCCGCGCGGCTCTGTTCGAAGAGGATGGCGCGGCGTTCCTGGTCTGGAATCGGCGGGAGGGGTAGGATTTTGCTTGCGGGACGTCCTGTTTCTGATGTAACAATATGTCGGAAGTTACACGCAACAACCGACGATTCGTTACATGGAAGAGCCCCGTCAATCCACGCAGCGCGATCTCGCCGTCAGCCTCATCGAACGGCACGGCATTATGCGCCTATCTGACCTGAAGGACCACGGGGTGAATCCGGCGACGCTGGCGCGCCTGGTCGAAGAGGGCGTCCTGCAAAAGCCGTCGCGCGGGCTTTACGAGCTCTTCGGCGCCGATATCGAAGCGGCGCACAATCTTGCCGAAGTCGCCAAGCGCGTCCCGAAAGGGGTGATCTGCCTGATTTCGGCGCTCCAGTTTCACGAGATCACGCTTCAGCTTCCCCGCAGCGTCTGGATCGCCATTGGCTCCAAAGACCGCAAGCCGGCGCTCGACTATCCGCCACTCCGCGTCGTCCGCTTCGGCGAGAAGGCGCTGAGGCTCGGCGTTGAAACTCACACCATCGATTCCGTACCGGTGCGCATCTTCGATCCTGCGAAAACCATCGTCGATTGCTTCCGTTTCCGGAATACCGTCGGCCTCGACGTGGCGCTTGAGGCGCTGCGCATGGGCTGGCGCTCTCGCAAGGCAAAGCCCGACGACATTGTCCGGTACGCTCAGGCGCTACGCATCTGGAGCGTGGTGCGGCCCTATCTCGAAAGCGTCGTCGCCGATGAAGGATAAGCCCGCCAATATTCCGGCATCTGTCCTCGCCAGACTTCGTAATGTGGCGCGGGAGAAGGGCACGGACTACCAACTTATATTGCGCCGCTACGCCATCGAACGGCTGCTCCATCGGCTCAGTGTTTCTCCCTATCGAGAGCGGTTCGTTTTGAAAGGGGCCATGCTCTTTACAGTTTGGCTTGAGGATCCATTTCGGCCGACGCAGGACCTTGACCTTCTTGGATACGGCGATCCTGACATAGCGCCGATCGAAGAGACATTCCGTGCGATCTGCCGGATCGTGGCGGAGGACGAAGACGGATTGGCGTTCGACGCCGAAGGGCTGAATGCGGAACCGATCCGCGAGGATCAGGAATATGGCGGCGTTCGCGTGAAAACGATGGCCTTTCTCGGCAAGACCAGAATCCCTGTGCAGATCGATATCGGCTTCGGCGACGCGATCACGCCCGCGGCGCAGGAATTGGAATTCCCGCCGCTGCTTTCCTCCAAGGGGCCGCACCTGAAAGCCTATCCCAAGGAAACCGTCGTCGCCGAAAAGCTTCAGGCGATTGTCGCGCTCGGCCGCGCCAACAGCCGGATGAAGGATTTTTACGATCTGCTCGTGCTGTCGCGACTGTTTGCCTTCGAAGGCGGGGTCCTTGCTTCGGCTATCCGGGCGACATTTGATCGCCGTGGGACGATTATTCCGGCGACGCCGCCCGATGGTCTGTCTCAGGAATTCGCGGGGAACCAGGTCAAACAACGCCAATGGACGGCGTTCGTCAGGCGCGAGCCGTTGCTGATCGCCGCGCCGACTCTCGGCGAAACAATCAACGAGATCGCGGATTTCGCGATGCCGGCGATCAAAGCAGTAGTAACCGGCGGCGAATTCAATCTCAGATGGGCCGATGGCGGGCCATGGAAGGCGATATCGCCTGCACCGCGATGAAGCCTTGCCGCCAGGCCCCACAATCACGTCATGTCGCCTTCGGGCGTAATCTCTTACGGGCGGCATTGCGCCGATTGGCGATGCGTAAAAGCGCATATTTGATCGGCAGTTCGTCGAAGAAATGCGGGTCGCGCTCGTCCAGCCATTCGCGCACCTCCTCATGGTCCGGATGTTCGGGATCGCCATAGGCATCGAGCAGTTCGTAAAAGCCGGGAACGCCGCCGCAGTCTTCCGGCGGCGCCGCGCGTTCGCCGCCGAGATAACGCGGATAGCTTGTGTCCGGATCGCCTTGCCGGATATCGGTGACAGAGACGTTCATGCGCCAGTCGTCGCCGAAGTCGTAGACATAGGTAAGAACGGTTTTGTCGTCTTTGCAGATGTCGCGCAGGCGCACCGAGCCGGCCTTGCGGCAGGGCTTATCCCCCCAATCCATGTCGTCCACGGGCGGGATATAGCGGTAATTCTCGTCGGAAAATTCCCATAAGTGATAGTCGCACCAGCCCATGAGCTGTTGGATGGTCTCGTGCAGCGCCTTGAGCGTCATGGACGTTGGCGCTTCCATTTCGCGCCAGATGGGCGGTTCGATATCTTCGAGCTCGACGCGAATGGTCGCGATTTCGTTGAAGCTTTCAAGGCCTTCGGCGGGTTTGGCAGGCGGCATTAACATGGTTCTTTCGTTCGGGCGTCCGGAGCGAATCAGCAGCTCGTCGTTTGCTTGAGTCGGAGAAAGCCATATTTCATACATGGCTTTCGCCGATTTCGACAAAGTCATCGATCTTTAGCCCGCCCCGGTATTCATGGGAAAGTTATTCGGCTCGGACGGGCCAAGACGCCTTTTTCTCTCATGGCGTGCGAGCGGACGGGAGCCTCTGTCAAATCCGCGAAGGCCCCTTCATCAAATCTCATCGTCGCTGTGGGGCGCTGAGCCGCGCCCATTCCGCTGGCTTTTGAACGTCTCCCGTGCGGCTTGGCGGGTCAACGCCTTTACGATGGCTTGCAGATGGGGCGTGATTTTCTCAGAGAAATCGTCCGTACTATGGTCGTCAGGCGCGTCCGCGGAAGAAACCTCCGGTATTTCCTTGCCGTCGCCGTTCGCGGAATCCGATATCTTCTCTGCGATCCGATCTGCCGCAGATTTGATCGGGTCATTCGCAAGATGCGCGTAGCGCGCCGTCGTTTGCACTTGCGTATGGCCGAGAAGCTTGCCGATCATGGGCAGGCCTTCGCCGACGAGGAGGCCGCGGCTGGCGAAGGAGTGGCGCAGGTCATGGAGCCGGAGGCCGTCGAGCTTGGCTGACTTTCGGATGCGCCGCCACGGGTGCTGTAGGTCCGTCAGATGCGCTCCAGGATTTTTCCCGGTAATGACGAATTCGTTGTCTTCGAGTTTCTTGATCCCTTTGAGCCGCTCTACGGCGGCGGAACCGAGGTGAACAGTCTTGGGGCCGGTCTTTGAATCCGGCAACCGAAGCTCCCGTGCGTCGAGATCGACGTAGTCCCATTTGAGGGTCATGATTTCGCCCAGGCGGCAGCCGGTGAGCATGAGCAGCCATATGGCGTCGATCGCCGATTGGGTTTCGGTCTTTTCCACTTCGGCTTGCCGCAGCGCGTCGCCGAGCTGTTTGTATTCAGCGTCCGACAGGAAGCGCTCTCGCTTCACTTCCTTGTATTTCTTGACATGCCGACAGGGGTTCGAGCCGTCGGGACGAATGCCCCAAATCTCGGCGAGATTGAACATCTTGGAGAGCACGCCAAGGGATCGATTGGCCTGATAACGCTTGTCGCGCAGGTCGTGATGGAACTTCGCGATATCGGACCGGTCGATGTCTATAACCTTGCGCGTTCCCATCTTGGGATTAATGAACAGCTCCACCGACCGGCGGTATTCGCGCTCGGTCGTCTTGCGGCAGTGCGTGGGAACATAGTCGTCGAGAAAACGCTGGCCCAACTCCTTCATGGTGGGCGACTTCCGCATGCGGGAATACTGGGCGGAGGGGTCGGAGCCTTCCTTGGCGTCCGCGATGATCCCGCGCGCTTTGGTTCGGGCCTGTTCCACGGTGATCGAGCCGTGCCGGCCGATGGTCATTTTGATCTGCCGGCCTCGGCAGCGGCATTTGACGATATAGGCCTTCCGCCCTGTCGGGTGCACGCGCACGCCGAAGCCCGGCAACTCGTCGTCCCAATGGACAACTTCGGCGGCTTCGGGCTTCAAGGAATCGACGACGCGTTTGGTAAGTTTCGGCATTGTGCGGCTCCTGATTTGCGCTTCATGCCGGAGGGTTCCAGGGACCATATAGGTACCACTTGGAGGCAAATTCGCGCTATCTGCCGCATAGTCTATCAAACTTGTTGAGTCAAAATAAGCCCGTTTATTCAGCGTGTTATGAAGTTTCCGCCACTATGGTCCAGCGTGAGAAAATTGTTGCGAATCGTTCTCATAACCTGAAGGTCGCAGGTTCAAATCCTGCCCCCGCAACCATCTTTACTTGCGATCCACCCCGCTCTCCGGCGGGGTTTTTCGTTTGCGTAGAAATCGTAAGGATTCCAGCAAGATCGCCTTGAACGTCGATCTCCACCTTGCCCTCAACAGGCGTCAGCACGATCTGATCTACCAACGAGCGAATGGTGTCCGCTGCCTCTACCCGCTTGCCCTCTTCTTCATCCTGAAGCGACTCGTAGAGCTGCTGGATGCGCTTGCGGTATTGCAGCGCCATGCTCGGGTGCAGCAGGGGCGGCGGCTCGTCAGCTTCGGCCAGGAACAGTTCCAGTTCCTTCTTCCGCTTTTCCAAGCTCACCATCTTCGCATTGAGAGCGTCGGCAGCGCCGCCTTTAAGGATCAGGTTGAGAAGGGTTTCGAGTTCCCGATCAATCTTCGCGATCTCGGCTTCCGCGGAGGCAATACCGACGCGGCCTTCCATTCGTAGGCGGTTCATCTCTTGCGTGAACACCTCGCAGAAATGGGCAAACAGCTCGGGGTCAACGAGTCTGGTGCGCAGCGCATTCAGCACGCGCGATTCCAACTCGTCGCGACGGATATTGACGCGGTTGTCGCAGGTGCCCTTGTTTCGAGCTGTAGAGCATCCGATCAGCGTTGCCGAGATCGCGGAGTACCCGCCACCACAGCATGAACATTTGGTGAGGCCCGAGAAGAGGTATTTGGGGCGCCGCCGATGATTGACGGTGCGGACATCCGTGCTTCCGTTGTCGTCGCGGGTGAGCTTGTTCTTCTCCTGCCGTGCCTTCACGGCATTCCAGAGATCGTCGTCGAGTATCCGGAGCTCTGGCGTCTCCTGGATGACCCATTCCGATTCCGGGTTGGGGCGCGCCTGCCGCTTTCCGGTGTTCGGGTCCTTTACGAAGCGCTGCCGGTTCCAGACGATCTTGCCGACATACATCTCATTATTGAGGATGCCGTTGCCACGCTTCGGGTTACCGTTGATCGTGCTGAAACCCCAGTCGCCGCCCGAAGGGGACGGAATGCCGTCCTTGTTCAGTGCAAAGGCGATGGTCTTGGCCGACTTGCCGGCGGCGTAGTCGTGGAAGATGCGGCGAACGACGGCGGCCTGGTTTTCGTTGATGGTGCGGTCGCCGCGAATGGGTTCGCCATTGGCGTCCAGCTTCTTGACCACATCGTAACCATAGGAATTGCCGCCACCCGATTTGCCAGCCTCGACACGGCCGCGCTGGCCGCGGCGGGTCTTGTCGGCAAGATCCTTGAGAAAGAGGGCATTCATTGTGCCCTTGAGGCCGACATGCAGATGGCTGACCTCGCCCTCCGACAGGGTGAACATCTTCACATCCGCATAGGACATGCGTTTGAAGATTCCGGCGATGTCTTCCTGATCACGCGAGAGGCGATCCATTGCCTCTGAGAGGATCACGTCGAAACGACCGGCCATGGCGTCGGTCATCAGAGCCTGGATACCCGGACGGATCAGCGAAGCGCCAGAGATTGCGTGGTCGGTATATTCTTCGACGACGTGCCAGCCTTGCTTTTCGGCGTGGAGGCGGCACATGCGAAGTTGGTCGGCGATGGAAGCGTCGCGTTGATTGTCGGAAGAATAACGGGCGTAGATCGCGACTTTCAAAACATGGCTCCTATCCGCATCAGGAGGTGCGCTTCCTCCTTTGCCTGGATAACGTCACTTCCTCTGCAAAGCATTCCCGTGCCGCCTGCTTTGCCAGGATGCCGACCAGACGCAGAAGGCGAGGGTCGGGAATGCCGCGCGGCGTAAACGTCAACTCCGGCTCGTCCAGCAGCAAAGATTCGAGCAGCGCTTCGCGCTCGGCTCCTGTAATCTTTGCTGTGTTTTGTGGGGCTCGCAAGGTCATAACTGACAGCATTCGTCCCATGCTCGGCATAAGCAATGGAATTTACAGGCGAACATTCGGCGGCGATCAGTATGCCGACGCGTGTCATGGCGTGCGGCGGCGTAGTCTGGCGAGCCGTGGCATAGTGAAATGACCTGTCGGAATCGATCGCTGTCGCCGTCATCTTTCGCCTCGATACTACCCCATCGGAAGCTGTTGCTTGTGGATGCGACTTTATCGTATTGTATTTAGAGATACAAGATGCCATCTTCCGACCAAGGAGAATCGCCATGGCCAACACTGCCGAACGCAAGGAATATCCGATCTCAATGCGTCTGCCCGAGGCCGATGTTGCCATGATCGATCGTGCTGCCAGCCTGCGCGGCCGCTCGCGCACCGATTTCGTGCGCGACGCCGCTGTGCGCGCGGCCGAGGAGGTCGTCATGGAGCAGGGCCTGATCCGGATGAGCCCGGAAGGCTTTGCCCAGTTCATGGATGTGCTGTCGCGTCCGGTTGCTCCTGTTCCGGAGATGGTTGAAGTGCTTAAGCGGCCTGCGCCGTGGGAGCCCGGCTACGCAGCGAAACAGTAATCCCTTGCTGCTTTCAGGACCCGAGCTGCTTTCCGCCGCCCACGATGTTTCCCAATTTTCCTGTGGCAAGCCGACGCTCGACCACTGGCTGAAGACCCGCGCGCTCTCCAATCAGCAGAAGGGCTTTACCGCCGTTCTCGTCGTGCATGAGGCAGGGCGTGTGGTGGGATATTACGGCCTTGCACCAACAGCCGTTGTGCCATCGGTGCTACCGCGCTCCATCCGGACGGGACAGCCGCCTAATCCAATTCCCTGCATGCTGCTTGGTCAGCTCGCGACCGATATCGGCTCGGCCGGGTTGGGTATCGGGACTGGCCTTGTGAAGCACGCCCTCCAACGGTGCGTTCAGGCCGCATCGCTGATCGGTGGGCGGGCATTGATGGTCAACGCCGTCGACGGGGAGGCTGCCGAATTCTGGCAGCGCCGAGGATTAGAGCCTACCAGAGATGATGAACTGGTCCTGTTTCGCTCGATCAGCGATATTGCTGCGTCGCTCCGTGAGGCTGGAAGGTGAATAGCCCCATGTTTGGTGGACGTCTTCCTTGCTAAATTGAGGCAAGGACCTGCGCCGGACATTCAAGACGGTGACCGGCAAGGCGAGGATCTCGAAGGAAATCCGCGACCGCCTCCAGAACCACGCGTTGCAGGATGCCAGCTGCGAGAAGCATGACTGCTAGGCACTACATGGTGGAAAAGCGCGCCGACATGACGAAAAGGGAAAAGTTCGTCTCCGCCACGCTTGCCAAGAAGTGCCGGAAGGGCATGCAATAGCCCGGCGTTCGACGGCACTCAGATCCTGTCTGAAAACCGATCATAAGCATCGATCCGCCGAACCGGGGGATCGACCTCATACCGATAGATTTCCGTTCTCAAGAACCG
The DNA here is from genome assembly GCF_011762095.1 of Parvibaculum indicum. GTDB lineage: Bacteria > Pseudomonadota > Alphaproteobacteria > Parvibaculales > Parvibaculaceae > Parvibaculum > Parvibaculum indicum. The sequence goes on from NZ_JAASQO010000024.1 coordinate 32,653, forward strand.
TAGTTCGGCCTCGCACTGAGCCTCGGGAACGTCAATATACCAGGCGCGCGGCTGCGGGCCGGGATCGCCGTTCCAGCGGTACCCCCGCGCTTTAAGGACATCCTTGAGGTCAAAGGGCGCGTTCTCCGCCCAGATTCGCCAAGAAACGGTACGAGCGCCGTCCAGGAGACGGCTGAGACCTGTAGCGCCAGATCGGGGCAGCCACATCGCCAACAACTCGACCGTAGCAAGACAGTCGTGCATCGCGCGGTGGCGGTCGTAGAAGAAGCCGGCGGCCTGAGCGAGATAGGCGAGTTTCGTGCCCTCGAACCCCTCTGCTGCCCAATCGATCTGGCTGAGCGAGCATGCCCACGGCTTCGTCGAGAACACGTCGTTGAATCGTTCGAGGAAGCGGCGGTCGAACGCCGCATTGTGCGCGATGACGAGCGAAGCCGGCGCTGCGAATGAGGCTACCGCTGCGGGATCAACAATCTGGCCGGCCACCATCTCGTTGGTGATGCCCGTGATCGCGGTGATTTCCGGGGCGATAGGCTTGCTCGGCTGACGCAGCCCTTGGAAGCTGTCGCCCACGCTGAAAATGGTGCCATCCAAGCCGTAGTTGAATGGTGTCATGGCGAGTTCGATGATCTCGTCGCGCTGAGGGTCGAGCCCCGTGGTCTCCACATCGACCACCAGGCCGAGGCGCAGCGGCGTGCCTGGCGGAGGAACGATGCGAGGGCGCGGTTTGAGACGCCGGATGACCCGGTAGTCTCCCGTGGCCTCCAGCGCCTGCGCCAGGGTCTCCAGATGGTCAGAAGATGTCATCGTCTGAAGCTTCGTTTACTGCCATCGGCTCCCCTCCAGCGGTATCGGCCGGAGCGAGTCGAATGTCGGCGGCTCGACCTTCTTCGTGGAACCACAAATCGACCACGGCGGTATCGTCGCTGCGCGGCCGCGGTGATGCCTCCCGCACCCTGAATGTCGTCGGGAGATTGACCGATGTTCCGAACACCAGCGCGTGCTGCCGAGGCAATGACGGCAAACGCTTCAAGACCGAATCCGAGATGAACGGCGTCATCTGCCGAATCTGAGAAAGATCGTCGGGGTTCTGGATGCGGTGAACCAGGAAATTGGAGCACTGGCTGAGAACCGTCTTGGACAGTTCACTCGGGCGTTGCGATGCCAAGAGCACGAACATGCCGTACTTGCGCCCTTCCTTGGCGATGCGCTCGAATATCTTGGTTGCGTCGATGGAAAACCGGGAGGGCGTTGAGGCAACGTACCTGTGAGCCTCTTCGAGGAGCAGATGTATCGGGAAACGGTTTCTTGGTTCCGCATGGCGAAGGAACCGAAAAAGCATGCGTGCGATGACCGCACTGACCAACTCAACGATTTCATCTTCGACGGAGTTCAGATCAATGATAATGACTTGATTGCGTTTGGTGAACGCTTCGCCAACAACCCTTCCCAGACCGACGATGTTGGTCAAGAATTCCAGATCGCTTACAGCCGCACCAACGTCAGCTCCTTCGTGACGTAAAAAGGCATATTCGGTCCTCTCCTGGAGAGATCTGAGCCGCGTGACCATGGAAGAGCAGTAATCTCGGATTTGGCGGTTGCCGTGAGCCTCCTCATAAAGGATCGCGAAATCCAGACATTCGTGCAGCTCATCGAAAGAGAACGGCGTCCGATTGTAGGCTGGTAAGGGAGCATCCTCCCGGAGCTTCTTCCTTACTTCATCCAGAAATGCCGATTGGTTGTTGCCAGAAAAATTTCCGTATTGAAAATTCGGATTGAAGCGGTTCAACAACGCCATATTCAGATCGTTCGTCGGATACTTCTGAAGAAGAGAAACGACGCGCTGAAACTTCGACACTGGGGAGTCGCCATCCGCACCTCGAAAGCACTCGATGATGCAAGTGGCGACAAAGTGCTCGCGCAGAGCCAGAGCGTCTGGCGTGTTGGCATGAAAGAGACTTGTCAGACCTAACGCCGTCCGAAGGACCGGCAGTTGCGTTCGCTCGCTCGCCTGCAAAAGCAGTTCCCACTCTGCCATTTCCAGGAACCAATGCGGCATCCGAAAGCCAGCGGTCGTCCCATCAAGGATTACGCGATGGACGCCGATGCCGCCGTCTTTTGCCAAAGGAGAAAGCGCCTCGTGATACTCGCCATTCACGTCGAAGACGATAAACGTCGCTCCGCGAGCGTGATGTTCGTCCGGTTTGCTGAAAAGGGACTGCAAGACCGAGGCGACCGTGCAGGATTTACCGCTGCCGGTATTGCCCAGGACCGCGACATGACCGCCGAAGAACTCGTTCAGACGAACTTTGACGTCGTAGTCCTCGAACACCACCGACTTGCCGATCGGTAGAACCCGATAGCGCGTGGCCCCTTCGGGTTGGCAAGCGCCGCCATCCGGGCCGACTGACGGCTCGACGGCGGTCTCGGTCTCAAAGATGCGATCGAGCTCGCCATCCAGCGCATACAGTGCGTCCGCATACAGAGACGGGAAAACCGACACACCGAAGCGGAACGCGCCGCCGCGCATCGGCAACATGCCGACGGGCACCACGTCCAGATATTTCGAGGAGCCGGCCCGGTCGAAATCGCCCCGCTCGGAAGGCGTGCTCGCATCGCGCTCACGCAGGCCGACAACCTCGACCACGACATATTCCGACTGCGACGGAATCATCAGGAATGATCCCAGTCGCGCCACATAATGCACGTCGTCGAAGCCGACGACCGTGAAGTTATCGGTGCCGACGTGCATCTCGACGACAAAGCGGTCGGCTGCAACCGAGACCACCTTGCCGATCGCCCGCTTGCGATCGTCGTGGCTCATGCTTCGCCATCCTTCGTCTCGTCGTCCCTTTTCGGCGCCAGCTCCGACAACACCTTGCGGACGGCATCATCAATCCTGTCGCTGGGGCGCTGGGGCATGAAATGCTCGACGATCATGTCGAAGTAGTGCGCCCTCGTCCCGTCGGCAGGGCCATTGCCTCCAATGATCCAAATGCGCGGATCGCGCAGCGCCCGCAGCTTGGCGATCTCTCCCTCCGTGTCGGGCGCCGCAAAGATCACCAAGCGGAAGGTCGGGATCGTCAGAGCCTGATAGATGATGTTGTTCAGGTGCTCGTCGCCGAAGGCGTAGCCGGCCGTGATGAGAACGCTCTGCTCGCGCACGATCCGGGACTGAAATTCCCGGAACAGGTCTGCGTAGGGCGAGCCGAGCGAAGAGTTCTGCTTCGCCGGCGTCGGATAGATCAGCATCTGGTTTGAGGATTCCGGCGGCCAGACCTCCTTGATCGGGAACAGGCCATGATCGTCCTCGGTCCAAGTGACCGAACCATGCAATTTGCAGAGATAGACGAAGGCGTCGACGGCGGTCCATTTGCGGCTGGCGACGTCGAGCTGCTCGGCCAGAGCATAGCGGAAGATCGCCGGGTTGAAGCGGCGTTCTACGACGCCAGAAAAACCGTTGGCATAGGGAATGCCCAGGCGATCCATCGCCAATTCGCTGAAATGATCGTAGTTGGTCGTGAACACCCAGGGCCGGGGCAAGGACCGATCGCGTAGGACCAGTTTCTTGTAGAAACGCTCGTAGAGGTCGCGCACGGTCGTGTCGCCCTCCGTGGCGAAGGCCCCTTGGGTGACACGGGTCCATAGGAAGTCCTGGACCTTCTTGATGATGCCGTCGAGAACAGCGCGATAGGGGTGAAGATCGGGATTCTCGCTCTGGCGCAGCACGAACCGTTGCGCAAACAGGACTTCCATCAAGCGTTCCAGGTTACGGCTGTAGTCCTTCGCCAGGTCGACCCCGAGCGCATCGAGATAGTCGAGTTCGTCTTTGGTTAGCCGCCACGGCGCCGGTACAGCGCCGGCTGTTGGCGGATCGCTGTAGAATCCCGCCGCGCGTGCCTCGATGGTTTCGCCGCAAAACTCCTTGGCCAGCGGCGCCATGGTCGCAATGCCGAGTTCCTTTTTGTCCTTCATCAGGGAAGAACATCCGGCGCCGAGCAGAAATGCGATATTCTTGGCGTTCATGGCCTCGGAAATCGCCTTGCGGGCGCTCTCGATCCCCTTGTTCCAGTCTAGTTCAGATGGCTCGGCATCGCCGTCTCGCAGAAACTGGAATTTTCGCTCTTCTTCGACTTCGCTCATATACCCCCGGTCCTCCCAGTTTCTTACTTGGCTGCTCTGTTCGCGCGCGCGGCTATATCAGCGCACTGCGCCATGAGCGCTTCGAACGGCTCCTCGTCGTCGAAGAGCAGTCCATCCTCAACCATGCGGGCATAGTCATCCTCCAACGCCTTCGCGCCATCGCCGACCGGCACGAGTTGCAAGCCGCCGCTGACAGCCGCTGCATAGTCGATCGGCGTGCGGTCGGCGGCCTTCTCTGCGAAGAACATCGACTTGTGCCGAGCGACAGCGTTGGCCAGGTCGCGATCGGCAAAAGCGGCTTCCGCGAAGCCGGCTTCGTCCAGTCGGACAACATCGTGCCAATGTCGCGCGAAGCGGTCGCCGCGCAGCCGCTCCTGGAGGCAGAAGACGTGGATGGCGGTCGCCTTCTCCCAGAACGTCCGCTCCGCGTGCATGACGCGCGGCCGCGCCGTCGGGAAGAGCAGCCCCTCGATCAGGCCGGTCGCGTCGCAGACGACGTCGCGCAAGCTCGCGGGTTCGCCCGTCGAGCGCGCGCCGAACTCCAGCATGACGCTTGGAGCCACATAGCCGGACCCGGCTGCGGTCGCCTCATAGTCGATGAAGAGCTTCTCATCCTCGACGCGGACGGCCGCCGCCAGACCTTCGGCGGCCAGTCCGGTCTCGATCACAGGCTGCACGGTTTCCGCGACCCATGCCGGTAACCGCCGACGGACCTCGCTGGACCAGCGCTTTTCCTCGCTTCGTGTCTTCGGCAGACCCTCGCCATTGTCCCCAACCAGATCGGGCGCAATCGCCCGAATGTCGTAGGTCAGATCCACGTCCTCCGAAAACCGGCGAATGACCTGATAGGCTTTCGACAGCGACGTGCCGCCCTTGAACACCAGATGCTCGCCGAGCGGTGCCGCGTAGAGGGTCGCCAGCGCCCACACCACCCACACATCCTTTTCGAGAAGATGGGTGGGACGACCCGAACGGTCGGCGACGACGCCCAACGCGTCACGCCGATCCTCGGCCGAAAGCTGGAGAAAGACGTCAGCCATAGGCCGCCTTTCCGACGCTCTGTGCGAGCCATGTCGGAAACTGCGGCGCGGCGGCGACCAGTTCGCCGAACACGCCGGGCGGCATCTTCCGTTTCAATGTCGTGAGCGCGGCCTCCGCCCTTTCGGGGCCGAGCCAGGCCAGCGCCCGCACGGCCTCCCCCGCCGGGCGGTTGGCCAGGGCCAGTTGCCAGCGCGGCGCGTGCCGCAATTCGACGACCTGCTTGCCGAGGTGCATCTTTCGACTGCGCCCGGAGGTCAGATAGACCGAGCGGACGGGCACCTGCGTCGTCAAGCCAAGCGCGTTCGCCGCGGCGGCGCCGTTCGAGACGATGATCTCCCCCTTTTGGGTCGCGAGGGCCTCGACAGCCTGCTCGACCGACGGTGCGCGCGTGCCAAACCGACTGGTGATGGGGCGCAGATAGACGCCACGACCGGCGCGGATGAGCTGCCCGCGCTCAGACAGACGCGACAATGCCTGATCCACGGCCGCCCGGTTTCCAAGGTGGAGCAGGCCCTTGGCGGACACGGGGACGCCTTCGGGCAGTCCCGTCGCATGGGCCAGAATTTGTTCGGTCAGCCGTGTCATCGTCTTTCTCCTGTCGGAAATATATGCGAGTTTCTGACAGTTTTCAAGGAAGTCCGGATAGGGGAACGCCTTCCCCTGCGGCCGAGCCTTGGTCTCTGCCTACCCCTTCTGCGGGGAGATCCCCGCAACGCCCCCTTCAGAGTGAGAGTGCGGACGGATTTTCCGTGACGGGTTGAGGGCTGGAGGAGAGACTTCCGGCGCCCGTCGCGGAGATCATCCCGATGGCCAGACACGATCGCAGCCCCGCGCAAGGTGGCGGACGCAGCAACCTTTACGCCGACATCACCAACAAGATCATCGCCGAGCTGGAGCAAGGCCGGCTACCCTGGGTCCAGCCCTGGGGTGCGTCGCCCGATACCGCCCCGCTGGGCCTGCCGAGAAATGCTTCAACCGGCAGGATCTATTCCGGCATCAATATCCTGATCCTCTGGGGAGCTGTCATCCAGCACGGCTTCCCCGGTCAGGCGTGGCTGACTTTCCGCCAAGCCCTTTCGCTTGGCGGCAATGTCAGAAAGGGCGAGCGTGGCACCACCGTTGTCTATGCCGACCGTTTCACTCCCGAGGACGAGATACGCCGTGCCCGCGAGACGGGTGAGGATGCGCATGCCATACCGTTCCTGAAGCGGTTCACGGTCTTTAATGCCGCACAATGCGATGGCCTTCCCGATGACATCACGGCAGTCGCGCCGCCACCGCCGCCGGGCCTGATCGAACCTCGGGTCGAGGCGCTGATCCATGCCACCGGCATCGACTTCCGCATTGGCGGCGATCGCGCCTTCTACATGCCCTCGTTCGACTATGTGCAGGTGCCGCCTCCGCAAGCCTATTTCGAGCCTATCAACTGGCACCGCACAGCCCTGCACGAGCTGGGTCACGCCAGCGGCCATCATAGCCGCCTCAACCGCGATCTGACCGGCTCGTTCGGCTCGAAGAAATACGCTTTCGAGGAGATGATTGCCTTATCTTGACAGTCTGCACCGATTGTCAGTGTCCTGCTTGACGTCGATGCAACAGGACTGACGGAGGCGTTATCCGGGCCGGCCGCAGCGCT
>NZ_JAASQO010000025.1 GCF_011762095.1 Parvibaculum indicum
GATGAACTCCGTCTCGAAGTCCTCAAGCTCGCGAAACGCTGGAAGCCGAAAACAAGCCGGTGAAATGGGCGGGGTGTGACCGGAACACCGCTTACTACAATTCCACGGGGGATGCCGACCAATACACGGCCGAAACCGGCCTGACGCTCAACCTCAAGCCGGAGCTTGCGACACCCGATTACGTGAATCTCAAATTGAGCTTCGAATTCAGTTCGCTCGGCACGCTGGAGCCGTCTTCCTCGGCTCAGGTTCTGGACGTATCGAAGAACACCTATGCGATCACCGGCTATTTCCCGTACGGCAAACCCATCGTCCTTGGAACGATTGCCAGCGGGACGCAGCAATATGACGGAACGGGCCAAACCGGGCTGAACCGCGTTCCGCTCGTCGGCGGCGCTTTCGGCAAGTCGGAAGACAGAATTTCCGCATCCGATACGATGGTCATCGGTGTTTTGTCGGAGCCAACCGCGTTCCACGGTTCACACGAAAAACAGGTGCTTGAGGCCATGCAGTCCATGGGGGTCAAGATCACCCCGCACGAGACTATCGAACGGCGGAGAATCCTGCATCAGGCGCCCGACATCTATGCTTTTGGGCTGAGCTTCCTTAAGACTCACGTAGGGGTGAAAGCCAATCAACAATTTTGATGTCCGATCTACACCCAGCCGGACCTGCCTCTGGCGATAAGCACAAGCGTTGGGCTCCTGATGTCACCGGCCGCTAACATCTGATATGGGAAATTGTGGTGGTAGGTGGCTGGTTGTGGCTTTGTTGAAATCGCTAGCCCCACGTTCGGATAGGGAATAGTGCCAAGGCTGTACCCTTCAGCCTCAATCCAGAATTGACATCAGAGGGGCTCTCATCGAGCGCCTCCGATCGTTTGCAATGCATCCTGGAGCAGTTCATCGAAGGCGGGTTGTGCTGCCTTGAGGTCATCCAGTGCATTCACAAACGGACCTAGGGCATCCTCGATAGCATTTGCCTCAATGGCTTTTGCCATGGTTTCAGCATCCACTACGAGAGGCCTGAAAAAACCTCCCGAGCCTTCCATGAAGACAAATCCCTCCGCTCGCAATTTTTCTACATACGTGCGAACAAACTTTTTCCATTGAGCCTTACCGCCAAAATACTGCGTTTCGCATTCGACAAGAAAACCCAGCTTGCCTTGTCCTGCTCTAAGCAGTCGAGTTAGCCAAAAATAGTCGTGGCCCTTCTTTCCGGTAAAATCATCCCTCTCCTCACCCCAGAGGCAGAAACTCAAATAGACGTCGTTATCGCTATCGGGGACAGCCCATGACTGAGGAGCTAGCCAAAGGTAGTCGTCCTCTCCAACACTCCAGCTATACTGTCCTCGCCATCGTCTCTTTTTTGCCCACTTCTCCGCCATCGAATTCATTGCCGAAGCAACTCGGGGTTCCAGCTCATTCGCCAAATAGCTCGCAGCCATATCAAGATCGCCCAAATGGCGAACTATGAGAGCGTCAATTTGAGCGTCATGCATTCTTCAACTCCCTAGAAACGAGCGACCCGCTCTGCAAATTGCAGGACGGTCCTGGTTCCTTCCACACCTCCAGCGCGAGATCGCACGACCTTTCTGATAGCCTCCGCCACAGTGTTCCAACTCGCGACGACAACATTTTCCGAATCTGGAACAGTTGGCATAGGTCGACTTGGCGAGAGAAAGATTACCGCGTACTCGTCTTTTCCAGATTTCACTGATTTTTCCCAAGCGAGATCCAGGTACCTACGGATTTGGTCGGGGCCCTCAGGAGCATCAATCTTAACCTCAATAAATACAGTACTGTTGCCACCGTCCAAGGCTATGTCGACTCGGTTGTCGGCAGCCCCGAATGGACAATTTTCAGTGAAGATAGTGTATGGGGCGACATGCATATCCAATGAGAGTGGAAAAGCACCGCCGTGCCGATCCGCAAGAATTCCTATCCACTCCTGCAACACCGCTGCCCCCAAGCCATGCGACCCCTTGGCATCAAGAAGCCACGCCAGCACCGCCGCATGACGAACTTCGTCTCGCCGTAAACCGGCCACCTCCCAGACATCAATAAAAGCACCACTCTCTCGTGCTTCACGCACACGTGCGCCGAGCATCGTGAGAAGTAGTGCGAGACGGTCCCCATCTATGGGAGAGGTGACTGGTTTGCGTGCAAGCGTTTGTATTTCGCCTGCTTTCCGAGCCACGGCAACCCTTTCCAGAAACACCCGCAGAGATACCAGATGTTCCTCTCTCCCGCGGAAGGCATCCCCAATGCCAGATGTGGCGGTGTGCCGGGTCTCCAGTGTCACGTGCCGCTCCTGACTTCACTTTAAAGGCAATACTCTTCGATTCTGCACGCAACGCTTTCCACCATCTGGTGACACGAATGCTCAGATCGGTCTTGAAACAGATCAACCCCCACAAACTTCTGCACAACAGGGCGTCCGACAACATGTTTGTGCCATTCATTGTCGAAAACACTTGTCACATGAACCTCGGAATGGCTGGCCTTCGCCTTCGTATCCTTTCAAAAAGCGGCAGCAAAAATGACGAAACCGGAAAAGTTGTCAGCCGAGAGAAATACGCAGAACGGTTCATGCCTCAATCGGAATCCACAACTAGCTGGTCGGAGACTTTGCCTGTTCGGCTCCCTTAGCCCTCATCTCAAGAACATTGAGCTTGGAGGTATTTACGGCATTCACGATGAAGCTCTTCATCGCATTCGTGCCGGCGGCGGCAATCGCGTCGTCAATATCAAAACAGGACCCCGTTGTTTGCCCTGCTCCTTCACCCTTTACGTTGCTCTGGCCCGACAGGCCGTCAGGCCCAACCACTGCCACGATGCCGTGAAACGCCACCTGCGCATTGGGTGTGTTCGTCCAGAAGCCGGGCGTGATACCGAACTTTGCATCCATGGCACCTTGGTAAACGATAATCTGACCGTCGAAACCCTGAGCTGCCAAGTCGGCGGGGTTGAGGGTGCCGGGGACAAATTTCACCTCCTGGAACGACTCCCTGAATGCTCCTTGAGCTGACGTCACATAGCCATTCTCGAAGTCAGTGGGGAAGGTCCACGCGCTACAAGTAAAGGCGTCCGTATCGACATCCTTTTGCCAACCGCCAGTCTGGATATAGACCGCATATTTTCCTGCGGTCTTGTTTTGCGTCGCAAGGTCAGTGGGTGAGATAGACGGCGCAGTGACCGGCACGTTGGACTGACAACCAGCGAGCATGCCCGCGCCCAACAGCATGGCTGCGAGGAAGATTGAACGCATTCTACGTCTCCCGAATTCTTATTGGGTTGGTTCGGGATCGATGATCTTGATCCCCTTGGGTCGCTCGATCTGCGTCGGCAGATTGGCTGCCGGAAGCACACGCTGGTAGCCACCCGAATTCTGGACAATGACCCGATCGCCAGGATTGAGGAGAACGTCTTTCTCACCGACATCCTGGGCAATCGTGAGCGTCACACCGCTCTCCAGAACGACCACATATTCGACGCCTTTGCGGTCGGCGGCTGATTGCTCGGCTATGGCGCCGATGACGGCACCAGCCAATGCGCCTCCTGCCACAGCCCATGCCGTTCCGTCGCCGGATCCAATATAAGAGCCGGCGCCGGATCCAATATAAGAGCCGGCGCCGGCACCCGCAGCGCCACCGATAAGCGCTCCCGTACCGGTATTCTTGCCGGTGATGTCGATTTCGCGCCGGGAAACCACGGTGCCGAATGATACGGCAGAGGATTTCCCAACTTCATCGTAATTGTAGACGTTCTGGGAAGGTCGCTTGGCACATCCAGCGACACCGAAAGCCATGACGATGCCAAGCATCGCCATTCCAAGCCATTTCATGAAGCCCCCCGACTTGAAACCTGAATTTGAATTCAGATTAATGAATAGTCAGCCCCCGGCTCAAGACAATATTTTCATTTCGCAATGATTTGTGGAAGAGGTGCGCTTAGGACTGATATCAGAATTCCTCGAACTTTTTATCAAACAGTGGAGTTTCTTCCTGCATCGGAAGAGCAATTGCCTCACTAACCACGATCAGCAGCTTGGTCACAATCCGCATCGCACTCCCTTAACGATCAGGCAACACCGCTTCCGGCACCATTAGAAAACAGTGTCCACTTGCGGGGGGAGGCTATGAGCCTCACACAGGTTATCCAGCGACAAGAGGTGAGAGATGCTTTCCGTGCAAATGCAATCAAGGAGCGAACGCCCAAGGCTATCCGCAGCTGCCCGCTCCTGGTGCCGCCCACAACAAAACTTTACGGGATCGTCGGCCACGCCTTCGACTACCTTGCGCGTATCCATCTCCGTCGAAAACTCGAGGGGTCTGCGGTAACGGTTCTCGACTATGGTTGGTTCGCCGAACATGAGAAACATCGGCTGGAGTGGCACTGCGTTCGCAAGCAGGACTACAAATTCTGGGTGGCCTCTCTGAGCCGCGCGAAGACTGCCGCACAGCGATACCAGGAGGGCGACGACAATCTCCTACAGATGAGCCAGTACTGCCAGCTTCTGGCCAATGTCGAGATCCTTGCTCGCTCGGGACGTTTCGATCCGGATTTCCGGCCGCATGTCGATATCTCAAACGAACTCATACAGATGATTGAAATCCTCGACCGGCAAGAGGAGTTCTGCCCCGAAACCCTTTGCGTGCTTAACCCCAGGTTCGAGGCAGCGTCACTGGTGGGTGGCGCGGATGCCGATCTCGTCCTCGACGACAGGTTGATCGACTTCAAGACGGCATCAAGACCTATAGTCAGGCTGGAGTACCAGCTCCAGCTCGCCGCCTACACTGCACTGCAAAGAAAGGCTGGCCTTGAGGGCGTGCCTCCTGAGCAGCAACCGGAGTTCCGGAAAGTGGAACTCTATTTCGCCCGCTTTGGTATCCTGCTTTCCTGGTCTCTGGAGGAGCTGTTTCCCGATGGGGGATTTGATCGCTTCTGCACCGCTTTCGACGCCGAACTGGGCGACGAAGACGGCGGGGTCCTCTTTGAATAGTCGAGTAGCCTGTGCATTTCCGGGCAGCGTGCGAATGTCTATGCATCAGGAAGGCGACACTGCGAAACACCAGCTCCCAACCGGTCACATTTCATATGGTAACTTTCTCTGTAGGCCGATGAGGAAAATCGGCGCCTTTGCGGAAGGAAGTATCCATCACCTGTATACCGCCTACTCTTCCCTGAACACCCGCATGGCCTGGCCCTTCAGGGGTTTCACGAAATAACTCATGGCGCCGCGCTCCCCGGTCTCCATAAACACCTCAGCCGGCATCACAGCCTCCTCTCAAAATTTCTGATGATTTGTTCGGCGCATTTGGTGGCGCCACTTACGAATTCATCACTCGAGGGATAGGAGACCTGACCGACCAATAATACACTCTCCCCCCCTTTTTCGGAGAGGCATTGGGCATCAAAACCCCTCTTGCCATCAGGTTCATATCCGTACACAATCACAAACGTCCGTATACCAACAGTATGCAACTCAAACACCCGCATATGGCAACGTTCCCTCACCTTCTTCTTCAAGGCGGCATAGGCCTCAGGCGTCATGCGCGCAGAATACGAGTTCCGCACATCTCGCTTTATTCGGTAGTCCATGTTGCAATAGGGAGCCACATCTATACGGCTCATTACGCGCTCAGTGATGTCAGCCAATTGCGGCCCCTCCGGCGCTCCCGCGCCAGTGGCGCTCAAGAGGAACTTCAACAAACAACGCTTGAATTCCGGGTCCTGCAGCTGCGGAGCAGAGCTCTTTTCAAATCCTAAAACAGACTCCTCGCACATTCCCTTCTCCCCGACAGACTCTATTTCTTCAGGATGCGACCCGAGCGCCTTCTCGCCACTGGCAAGTGCAGGAACCGCAAAGGCAGGCATGGCAGCCAAAAGCGGGAGAACAAGCCACCTCCCCCTCGCCGACACCGACGCTCTCCGCCTCTGCCGAACTCGACACTCGAAATCTTTGAAAGCGGTCATCAAATTCTCCGTCGACGGTTTCACCCGACGATGATTGCATTCGAATTCATGAAATGCGCGGACACGCTTCACCTGCAGGAGCGGCGGGAAATGTCACGTAGGATGGATCCAGAAGGGGGTTTTCGAACACGATCACATGGAACGTATTCACGGGACGGACGCTCTGCTCACTCGTGTAAAAGGCTATTTGCACGCCGATCCAGCGCCTGAACGGAACAAAAAATCGAAATCTATTTGCGTCGATATAATAGGAGAAACGCAGCTCCCGGGTATTTGGTCCGATTGTTCCATCGGAGATTCTTGGACTTCCTTTACCCGGATATTTAATCGTTGATCGATATATCGCCCCCAGATTTCTCATCACCGCGTGGATCGCGGCCACTTTTTCCGCCAGCGACCGCCGTCCCACCATTCCGCGGCGTACTCGCGTCGCTATCTCGTCCGATAAATATTTTCTCAAACTTCCTTTTGCGGGGCCCAGCTCGGCACTCACATTCTTTTTGATATCTGCCTCTATCGATTTGTACTCTTCCCCAGAGACACCATCGAAAGAACATTCATCTTGCGTCGAGTTGGCTGCCCATATTGGCCACATGTAGCCGATGAGCCCGGCACCGGAGATTGAGACAAGGGCTGCGATCCCGATCTTCAAACGCGCCAGGCTATTTGGCTTCCCCCTCCGCATGGCTTATGCGTCTCCATTTTCCAACGACTTCATGTTCGCGGAGTGGAGCGGCACGATCGGGCACGCCTCTCCCACGGGCGACTTCGGAGCGGTCATATAGAATGGAGAGAGCAAGTGGGGATAAAATGCCACCACATAAAATGTATTCGCTTCGTGATATTCGTTCTTCTTTAAGTTATATACAATCTTTACTGTCATCCACCTTCTTATTGGAAGATACATCCGCTTTGGGCTTATATCGATATAATAGTTGTATTCAATTGCAGTGGTCTCGGGCTTAACCTGGCCATCAAAAAACACATAGCCTTTGTGATACACACGCTCGACCGTGGAGCGGTAATATCCACCCAGCGACCTCATCAAAGCGTGTATGGCGGCCACTTTTTCAATGAAGGTGTCTTGTCCGCGAATTGCCCCGGCTACACGATCTCCTATCAGAGTAGAATAGCCTTTATCTAAACCGCCTTTGCGCGTCTCCAAGATCAGGGGCGGCGAGTTTTTCGCCTTATTTAAGTAAGCCTCATATTGTTTCCCCGCTATTCCCTTAAATACACAATTATCTTGACCTTTTTGATTTAGCCATAGGGGCAATAAATATGCCCCGCCCCACACTGCAACAAACAGGGCGATCAAAAAGGGCAGGACCCTTTTTCTCCTTATGAACACTTGTGCATGGTGCCGCATGATTTCGGTCGCCTGTATTTTCTGCAGATTAGGCAACACCCAATCCAAGGAGAAACGGAAAGGAAATCGCAACCTCGGCCCTCAGACTTTCGAGCTACTTGGGTTGTGCTGCCGCATATTCTCCGCACACCTATCATTTTCTAGAGATACAAATCAGGTATCACGCGGCCTACGACAGGGGACAACGATCACGTTGACTCACGCTAGATCAAGTTCTCGAATGATGAAACCAGAATTTTTTAATTTGAATTTTAAACAACAGGTTGAATCAATGGCACCCATTATATCGCGCCGATAAATATTCGTTATTATTTATTATATCGTCGATGTGTCAGCTATTTCGAGGGTCGTGCCAGCGCCTCGGAGAGCGGCGGCGATCATTTTTGAAATGCGGGGATCGATGCGACTGCGTTGCTGATCTACCGCCTGCCCTGGTCCAGCAGGGAGCTATGAATTCCGCCTCACCCTCTCGAGCAACTCCCCCGGTTCCACCTCGAGGGTTTCTGCAAGCTTTGCCAGGATCACGATAGTAGGATTGCGGATGCCGCGCTCGATACCACTGATATAGGTGCGGTGCAGGCCGCTCTCGAAGGCCAGATCCTCTTGGGACCAGCCCTTCTCGGCGCGTATCCGGCGGACGTTGAGCCCTAGCTGCCTGCGAATGTCCATGCGCAGAAGAGACGGTGCGGCAAAACGAATGTCTGCAGCCGATGAGTCTCATTTTGCTTGACTTCCAGGGCCCCGGAAGTGTTGCTGGAGGCATGGGAACGCAAACGTCAGAACGATTTCTCAAACCCACCAGCACCCAGACCGGGCAGATCGCAGAGGCGTCCCTCGCCTCCGGCCTCATCCTCGCTTCCGGCGGGCGACTGGCGCCGTTCCGGCCCTTTGCCGACGATGACGGGATCGACCTCCTCATCTACGACAAGGCGACCCGGCGGAGCGTGCCCGTACAGGTGAAGGCCCGGACAGGTCTCGACAATGACAGGGCCGGCACGGTGCAGTTCGACGTCAGACTGGCCACTTTCGCGGCCGAGGGGGCGGGGTTCATTGCAGCCGTTCTCATGGATGGGGCGACTGTGCAGCTTGCGTGGCTCATCCCGACGGAAGAGTTCGGCGATGTCGCCCGCTCCGGCAAGGACAAGCTCGTCATGGTCGCCTCCACCAAGCCCGGCTCCTCCGACCGCTACCGCGCCTGGCGCCACCACGACATGACCTCGCTGGCTGGCGCCCTCATCGACCATTTCGAGAACGGAACCGACTAACGCCGCCCCTTGCGATCTCCCTCCCCCTGCGGAATGCTTGTTCCCTGACAGCTACGGGGCGGGGCATCGCAATGCCGAGGAAACACAAACCCGAATGGTACGAATACGGCTTTCCGGATGACGTCGAGTTCTTCAAGCTGAAGAGTAGCGAGGCCGATGAGCTGGTCGCCATGCTCGGCATCAACGATCCGGAACGTCGCGACGAGTTGATCCGCCGACTGGAGAAGGCAGGCGACGAGTATCGCGATGCCGTGGAACTTTCCCGGATCACACCCTCCGTTCCGAAACAACGCGCCGCCCTCGACGAACTCCTTTCAACCGCGGACGATCTCCGGCATATCCTCGCCACCATCGACCACGCCTCGCAGGACGCGCTCTGGACCCTGCTCGATGAACACCCGCGCCCTGTCGATGACCGCGACACCCCCGAAAACGGCTTCACCCAGTACGAAGAACTCCGGATACGTCTGGAGCATCTGACGCCCGTGCTGAAGCGGTATCTCGAGGACACGAAGCCGAAGGGCGGGCGTCCGCAGAACACCGAGCTGCAGCAGGCAGTCGAAACCCTGATCGGCATATATGAAGAGTTCAGCGGCATCGCCTTCACCCACACCGCCCATGAGGAGGGCAGCTATACGGCCGAGCCCCGGTCACCGGGCGACCGGTTCGTGCACCGGGTGATGTCGCTGATCGACGATGACCTGACAGCCAGCACCATCACCTCCGCTATCGGCGCGGTTCTGCGCCGAAGAAAAGGTCAGTAGGAAAAACCCCTCCCGGTCACCGACCCGGTTGTTCCGCTCCAGCGTCCTCCCGTCCCGCAGGAAAGTGTCCCTGCTTGCGGCCGGGAAAGGACCATCGAAATGAGCAAACAAGACCTTCAAATTGAAAACGTCGCCATTGCTGCGCTCAAGCCTTACGCGCGCAATCCGCGGACTCACTCAAAGAAGCAGCTGAAGCAGATCGAGGACTCGATCCGGCGCTTTGGCTGGACGAATCCTGTGCTGATCGACAGCGATGGCGGCGTGATCGCCGGCCATGGCCGTCTTGAGGCCGCAAAGGCCATGGGACTCCGGGAGGTCCCGGCCATCCGGTTCGATCACATGAGCGAGGCAGAGAAACGCGCCTATGTGGTCGCGGATAACAGGCTGGCCGAGAATGCAGGCTGGGACCCCGAGCTGCTGGCGATCGAGCTGCAGGATCTCGTCATCGAGGCGCCTGACCTCGACATTACGCTGACGGGCTTCGAGACGGCGGAGATCGATCTGCTGATCGGCGAGCTGGACAAGGCGGAGCCCGACGAGGCGGACGCGCTGCCCGAGATCGACGAAACACTGCCGTCTGTGACGGTGCCGGGCGATCTCTGGCTGCTGGGCCGGCACAGGCTCCTCTGCGCCGATGCGAGGGACGGCCAGGCCTGGGCACGACTCATGGACGGCGAGACGGCGGAAATGGTGTTCACCGATCCGCCCTATAACGTGCCTGTCGAGGGTCATGTGTCGGGGCTGGGGGCGCATCACCATGCCGAGTTCGCCATGGCATCGGGCGAGATGTCACGCGAGGCCTTCCAGGCGTTCCTGACCGAGGTGCTTGGCAACATGGCCGCGCAGGCCCGCGACGGTTCGCTTCACTATGTCTGCATGGACTGGCGGCATCTGGGCGAGCTGCTTGATGCGGGCAAAGAGGTCTATCGCGAGATGAAGAATCTCTGCGTCTGGACCAAGTCCAATGGCGGCATGGGCTCGCTCTATCGTTCGCAGCACGAGCTGGTGGGTGTCTTCAAGAAGGGCAAGGCACCGCATATCAACAACGTGGAGTTGGGCAAACATGGCCGCTACCGCAGCAATGTCTGGGCCTATGCGGGCATGAACAGCTTTGGCGGTGATCGGGACGAGGCACTCGCCATGCATCCCACTGTGAAGCCGGTGGCGCTGGTCGAGGATGCGATCCTCGATGCAACGACGCGCGGCGGGGTCGTGATCGACGGCTTTGCGGGCGCCGGCACCACGCTGATGGCGGCCGAGCGTGCGGGCCGCCGCGCCTTCTGCCTCGAGATCGAGCCCCGCTATATGGACGTGACGCTGAGGCGGTTCCGCAAGGCGACCGGCATCGAACCGATCCACGCGGAGAGCGGCTTCACCTTAGCCGAGATCGAATAGGAGCCGCGTCAGGCGCCCTGTCAGGGATCGTGCAAATGCCAGGTTACAGGGCGCTTGACATGTCGAGAATGGAGTATGCCACCCGGCCTCCGGGCCGGGCGGCCCATGCCCCCAAGGGGCCATACAGAGAGCAATGAAAGGTATTTCGCAATGTTCGATACACCGGAAAACGGAGGACAGATCCGCCATGACGAAAAGGAAAAACGACAACCGCGACTATGAAGTCGGCTACGGCAAGCCGCCCGAGCACAGTCGCTTTCAGAAAGGCCGCTCCGGAAACCCGAAAGGACGACCGAAAGGATCGAAAAACTTCAAGACCGAGATCAGGGAGGAACTCAACGCGCGCTCGAATGTACAGATCAACGGCCGGCGGCAAAGGGTGTCGAACCAGCGCATTGCGATAATCCGGCTGAGGGAAGGAGCCTTCAAGGGAGACCTGGGCGCCCTGGACAGGTTCCTCAATTACGCCGCGAAATACAACGACGAGGAACTCGCTGACGAAACCGGCCTTACGCCTGACGATCGCGAGATCCTGAAGGGCTTTCAACGCCGCCTGCAAAGCGGGGCCGCAAAGAGCCTGTCCGACGAGGAACCGGAGGAAGCCGGTCTCTCGGAAGAGGAACGGCGCGAGCGCGAGATCGAGGAAGAGTGGCGCCGTTCGGGCATCGATGACGATCCCGAGGATGACACGCGGGACGGAGAGGAGGGTGCATGATGGGCGGGCAGGACGAACGGCAACTTCTCAACGCTGTACTGCGTGAGGATCTCGGTGCCTTTGTGCACAAGGTGTTCCAGACAGTTTCGTCGGGCGATACCTATCTTCCCAACTGGCATATCGACGCGATCGTGTATCGCCTGACACAGGTGCGCGACGGCGAGATCCGGCGGCTGGTGATTACCCAGCCGCCGCGGTCACTGAAGTCGATCTGTACCTCGGTCGCCTTCGTCGCCTGGGCGATGGGACACGACCCGAAACTGCGCTTCATCTGCGTGTCCTATTCGACGGAACTGGCGAACACGCTGTCGCGCCATTTTCGTCTTGTCGTCGAAAGCGACTGGTACCGCGAACTCTTTCCGCGCATGCGGATCGCCAAGCTCACGGAAAGCGAGATCACGACGACGGCGGGCGGCGGGCGCAGCGCGGTCACCGTGGGCGGAACGCTCACGGGCCGCGGAGCCGACATCATCGTCATCGACGATCCGATGAAGGCGGAAGAGGCGCAATCGGAAACCACGAGGCGGCGGGTGAAGGAGTGGTACGGCAACACGCTTCTGTCGCGCCTCAACGACAAGAAAACCGGGTCGATCCTGCTGGTGATGCAGCGCCTCCATGAGGACGATCTGGCCGGTCACCTGCTCGAGAGCGGGGAGAAGACACGTTCCGAAAAAGGGGTGTGGACACGTCTCGATCTATCGGCGATCGCCGAGCAGGACGAGGAAATCCCGATCGGGCCTCACAACGTTCATACACGCCGCGAAGGCGAGGCGCTTCATCCCGAGCGGGAAAGCGTGGAGATGCTAGAGAAAATCCGGGCCGAGATGGGAAGTCTGGCCTTCTCCGCCCAGTACCAGCAAAGACCGATGCCCACCGAGGGCAATCTGGTGAAGCGCGAGTGGCTCGACAATCGCTACGAGACGGAACCGGAGGGCCTGCAGATTGTCCAGAGCTGGGATGTCGCAAGCACCACGGGCGAGAACAACGACTGGTCGGTCTGCACGACCTGGGCAATGCGGAACCGGAGCTACTGGCTGCTCGATGTCTGGCGCGGGCGGCTGAACTTCCCGGACCTGAAGCGCAAGGTGGAAGCTCTGGCGCGACAGCATAACCCGTCGCGCATCCTGATCGAGGATGCTGGGCCCGGCATGCACCTGCTTCAGGAATTCAGAAACAATACGCCGCAGGGCATACCGAGACCGATCGGCATCACGCCGGTGGGTTCCAAGGAGGAACGTCTGGATGCCCAGACCGCGCGCTTCGAGGCAAAGCAGGTTCTGCTGCCGACGGACGCGCCCTGGCTCTCCGACTTCCAGCATGAGCTGCTGGCCTTCCCGAATGCCCGGCATGACGACCAGGTGGACAGCGTCACGCAGTTCCTGGCATGGGCCGAGAAGCACCGGAACCGGGGCCCGAGAGTCTCAACCTACTCGGAACTCATCGAGCCGGATGAACCGGACTACTGGTAGGACGAATGACTGGACTTCTCCGGCAAAGGAAGCGTCACTGACCACGCTTCCAACGACGCAAGAGGGAAGACAGTCATGGATGACGACCGCCGCGAAACCGCGCGCAGGCTGTTCGCGGCCTGCGCCGCTACGATCGAGAAGGCACATGATCAGGCGGCGCGGGGCCAGCACCCGCGTCTCGACGCCAAACAGGCCTCGCTCAGCTCCCGGAACATTGTGGAACTTGCGGACCGCATCAGGACGCTGGCCGAGGCCGCAGGCGTAGTGGCCGGGGAGAAGGACTGATCACGATGCCGACCTCGTGGTGGCGTGTTTGCTGCCGCGCTCGTCGCGCGTTCAGCATTTCCCGGGCGATGTCACGCGCAAAGAATTCAACCAGCGCTAGCTCGGTCTCGTTGGTAGATAGCCGGCTTCTTTTGTTGATCTCCTCGGCGCCATGTCTGCACAATTCTCCCTCACAATCTAAGCCGAAAGCAGATGAAGGCGTTCTCTTTACGTTGAGGCGTCCCACCCCCTACTCAATAATGCTAGTGTGGAAGTCACTCGCGACAGAAGAGGGGGAAGATATGTCATCGGAAAACTTCGTGAGCGGCTCCGATATCCTGGATGAAGTGAGGGCACTTATTGAAAGCTCGCAGCATGAAATTCGGATAGCGGTTGCATTCTGGGGGAAAGGGGCTGTTCAGCGGATTGCATTGAACAAAAGAACAGATGTACCCGTTGAAATTCTGTGTAACGCCAGCTCCGGCGCCTGCAATCCCGATGCGATGTCGGAGCTGATCGGATTACCGAATGTGAAGGTAAAGAACTGCAATTGGCTTCATGCGAAAGTATTTCTCTCGACAGACGCCTTGATCGCGGGATCAGCCAACGTGTCAGCCAACGGCCTCTCGCTCGAGGGACACCAGGAACTCAAGGGTTGGAATGAGGCCGCGATAGTCAGTACCAACGGAGACGCTATCGACGATGCCCAAAGGTGGTTCTCCGCTATATGGGATAACAGCAACTGCGAGGAAGTGGATGACGAGTTTATCGGCACAATACGACCGGTATGGAACGCCCGGCGGCGCGCGCGCCCCCTATCCACCTCAACCAAAGAGACCGACATACTCTCAGTCCTGGATTCTTCTCCCGAGGTTCTGACAAACCGGGGCATAAGGGTGCTGCGCTATCCAAATGAAAATCGCTCGGAAGGTGGTGAAAAAGCCACTGAGGAAATTCGCAAGGAATTTGACGACAGCCCCCCCGGTGAGAAAATTAGCCCTATATTAGGTGCGACCTTCTCTCGTGCGGACTCCTATGAAACAAAACAGGTGAAGGACACGCCTGAAGAAAAGAGAAAAGCTCTAGCCGGTTGGCCTTGGAACAATTGGCTGATCGATACGACTGATAATGCCACTTTGTTCTGGTTCCTCGGACCACAGGACTCTGTGCAAAAAATTAGACAGAAAGCGAATGTTGTAACCTTTGTCGTACCTGCCTACGGCGCCAGAAAGCTACCTCTGAGCAATGGGGCGTACCTTACGCTATCAAGAAAGAGCCTCGTGGAGTTGAGGCGGCGAGCCGACCAGCGCCGCAGAGAGCTTGGTAAGGCCGAAATTGATATCCCCATCGAAGAACTGTTGCTTTAGGCCACTTAGCCCACCCCCGGGGAGTCGAACCCCAGACCTAGACGCTCCAAACCGGCGGAAAATGTAACTTCCGCAGCCACTTCGCAATTCGAGGAGGGTAACCAGGCGAGGGGCTTGTGTCGCAGACCTGCTTGACCGTTGCCAAGTTTCGGCCGGCCGTTGATCAACCTTGCAATTGCGAGAAATTCAACCGATGACAGCCTTAGGCGCCTGAGATGAACTTAAACACTTGGCCCCATTGCATCGAAACATTACGCCTGCCAAGGCAAGCTTTCGTAGAAAATTCTTACCCTCTCAAAACACTCTTCAAACGGCGGGACCTCACCTAGCTCCAGTTCCAGGGTTTGCCAATTGGCGCCGGATCGCGTTTTGATCTCGGGGTTTTGAAGTGAAGAAGCCGCCGGCTCAATATGACGGGACCGGCACTTTTCATGAAATACCTCCAGAATCTGAGCGCGTACCTCGGCTGGAAGTTCATGCTCGGTGATCAATCGATCGAGATCATACACGTCCTGTCGTCTGTTCCGATTGCGCTCAACCTGCTGCAGCATAGCGCGATATTTTTCGGCTATCAGGTCTACAATCCCGTAGGCGAGCAACTCCTGCCCCCCTGTCAGCTCCAATACCTGGATTTGGCGCAACGGCTCATTGAACGAAATATCGAGATCGATAATTCCGGGGGCCCTCCCGGCAAGCATTGCCTGCTCCTGCCTGGTTCCTCGCTGAGCGAAAGCCACTTTGAGCTTGAGGGCAGGAAACTGCGCATCCTCAATTTCAATATGGTTGGGCTGCCTTCTGACCGAGTGCACCTGAAGAATGAGATCGACGTAACCGAGCTTCGCCGCTGCTCTGGGAAAGGCTGAATCGAGAAGCCCCCTTATCACCTCATCAACATTCTCTTTTGCTTCCAGAACAGCCGATAGATCAATGTCTGCTGTTTGCCGTGGACTGTTATAGGCAAGCCCCATGAGTATGCCCCCCTTCAGAACGAGCTTTTCGTTCAGGGGAGCCGTCATAGCTATCGCGTTCAAAGTAATTTCGGCAGCCTGGCGCTGCCCATACGACGCTGGATCGGCCTTGGCACGCTCGACCCAGCCCGCAACATCAATTTCAATGAAGTCATTAGACATTAAGCGATATCATCCACGTCTCAGAAAAGGTGGGAGCAAAAGCTTTAGACGGATCAAGCTTGCGGCTGCTACCGCGCTGCCCCAACGCTTTCCATTTTTCTATGCCAGGGTGCCTTAGTCCCAGGCGCTCTTCGAGGATGTAGCCTGCGCGGCTTTTGACAAGGTCACTTGCAGCAGTATCGACAGCGGAAACGATGTCATCCAGATATGTTGCAGCATGCTCTTCCCAGACATCAAGGATGTGATCCATCCCGCCGCAAAGATCGGGTTTTTGCAGCATATCGAGAAACGTTTGTCCTATCGTTGAGAGGCGTGTGTCGCTGCCACGAACTTTCAGGAAAGCACCCGCGGTTTTTGTTTCATAGACGTGGACATGCCTTTTTCGAACGCTCTTCGGATGGGTAATGATTTTCAGCGGGAATGGGTTTTCTTCATTTTCGAGGAGAACGCTTTTCATATGATC
>NZ_JAASQO010000026.1 GCF_011762095.1 Parvibaculum indicum
CGATAACGGGAAGGTCGCAAACTGCCGGGTCATCGAAGTTCTCGCTGACCCTCCCGGTCATCCGGAAGTGCCATCACATGCTCGAGCACGAGGATTGCGACGCCACAGACAATTGCCGCGTCAGCGAAATTGAACGCGGGCCAATGGTAGTTCCACGCGTGAAAATCCAGATAATCGACAACAGCGCCAATCCGAAGACGGTCAAAGACGTTGCTCAGGGCCCACTCCAGAGATTGGCTCCAAGGGCCAGCGCTTGCGGCCGCTTCCGTGTCCGCCAGAGCCATGCGGCAAGCAGCACGATGACGCCCCATCATGATAGCCGCCAAGATCAGGGGGCGGCCAGAGAACCAACCCGCGAACATCCCGAACGACACGCCTTCATTGAAGCCGAGCCGCACGGTAAAAAACGGGGCGATGGGCACCGCCACGCCGGGCGCGAGACTGCTCAAGGCGATCTGCTTGGTGACCTGGTCCAATCCAAGGGCGAAAGCTGCTGTCGCCAGGCCGATGACTCGAGGAACGTCTCGGATCATGCTGCGCGGATCCCCCGGTAGAGCGAGATCGAACCGCTCGGCGTTGGAATGACAAGCGTCTCCTCCACGTTGCGGAAACCGGCTGTGTGCATCAGCTGCGGTAAAACCCCATCAGCGTTCGGTTGAGTATTCACGCGACCGTCGAGGTTCTGAATGATTGTTCTGAAGAGGCCCCGCATGAGCGGCGTGCGCTGGAGACCATAGTCCGCAATGTGCACCTCACCGCCGGCCCCAGGCGCCACACGGTCTGGACTTCCGTGTCGCTCGCAATCGCCTGATTCGGCGCGATTTGCGATAGAATAGCGGAAAGCAGCAGTACGAACGTGTAACGACACGCCTTTCCAACAGCGCTCATGCGGGGGCGAACAGGACCATGGAACAGGTGCATCTACGAGCCTCTAGTTGAGAATCGTTCGCGCAGTAATCCTGTAGTCCCCACAGGATCAAGCAGCGATGCACATTGTCGGACGATTAAGCGGCTCGTTAGAGTCTGCTGCTCTCATTTGCTCGGAGAGGAGGCCCGCACCATGCGCTCGGTTCTGACCCGACATGGTAGGACGGGCGTGACATCAGGCGCCGCAAGGAAAGGAGACATGAGTGGACCAGATCCGGGCGAGTCTCGAGGAGCGGCAGGTCGCGATCTACCTGGCCGCGATCGCCATTGGCGCGCTCGCCGGCTTCAGCATCCCGAAGGCGGGCGCTCTCGAGGATGCGATCAACCCTGGCCTGGCGTTCATGCTGTTCGTCACCTTCCTCCAGGTACCCTTGGCGGAACTGGGATCAGCGCTGCGCAACACGCGCTTCCTCGGCGCGCTGCTCACGACCAACTTCGTCGTGATGCCGCTTCTCACGGCGCTGCTGGTGCAATTCCTTCCCGATGAGCCGATGATACGGCTGGCGGTGCTTTTCGTGCTGCTGACTCCGTGCGTCGACTATGTGGTGACGTTCACACATCTAGGGCGCGGCGATGCCAAGCTGCTGCTTGCGGCGACTCCGGCGCTCCTACTGCTGCAGATGGCGCTGCTGCCGGTCTATCTGCGCGTGCTGCTCGGTAACGACGCCTCCGGCCTCGTCCATCCGGAGCCTTTCATCCACGCGTTCTTGTGGCTGATCGCCGTGCCGCTGCTGCTTGCGGCGGCCTTGCAGCTCTGGGCGGCCCGGACGGCAACCGGCAAGCGCGCCTCGATGGCGCTCGGCCTGCTGCCAGTGCCGGCAACGGCTCTTGTCCTCTTCCTCGTCCTGGCCGCCGTCATGCCGCAGATCGGAGAGGCTGCTGGCGCGGCGCTGACTGCGGCGCCGATCTACCTGGCCTACGCCATCATCGCGCCACTGCTCGGCTGGATCGTCGCGCGCGGCGGCCGCCTTGACCCTGGCAGCGCGCGGGCCGTGGCGTTCAGCGCCGCCACGCGCAACTCGCTCGTGATCCTGCCGCTCGCCTTCGCGGTTCCGGGCGGGGTGCCCCTTGTTCCCGCCGTTGTCGTCACCCAGACGATAATCGAGCTGATAAGCGAGCTCGTCTATGTACGCTGGATCCCACGGCTGTCCGTCAGACCAGCGGCTTGACCCGCTGCCGGTACTGCCGCTCCAGAATTTGATGCAGCCAACTCGCGTCGAGAGCTGTCGACCACTGCCCTCGTCGGGGGACCCACCGGATCTCGTACGACCGTGGCATTCATGGCCGGTCCTCTAGTCAGGCCGCGTTCCGTTGTTCGGTCGCGCGATAGAGTCCATAGCTGACCTTCGTGAGCAGGCCTTCGTCACACATACGAGCTAGATAGCAGCGAGGTAAACCGATTTCGGTCAAGTCGCGGGTCCGAACCACACCGCGTTCGAGCGCCAGCGCCACGGCCCGTTCCCTGAGAGAAGGTTTGGGACCTCCGGCAAGGCGTAGTGCCTCGGCGCGGTCCCGGTCACGTTTGCGGATTTTGGGCGTTTGCGGCGTGGCGCTGGGTCGGGGAATCGCGTATTCGTAGTTCGCGTTTTCGCCGATCCCGGCGAGCCATTTTCGCTACAGCTCGCCATGGCGCGCCACAGTGCCCTGATCCACTAGTGGCTACGCTGCGGCACGTATGCGGCGAGTGCGCCAGCCGGTCTCGGCAACCCTTCCGCGCCGATTCTCCGGTCATCGCTCAAAACTGCCGTCCCCGCCTGGCGACGCTTTTGCCGCTGCTGCTGAACTACGAGAGTCGGATCGCAGGAGTAAGTCCGCTTTCCTCCAGTTCCCAAGCGGCGGACCATTCTTTTCCGCGCCGGTCCACAACGAGATAGTTTCGTTCCGCCGCGTAGGTGTATCGGTATCCAGGCAGCGGTTTCAGGCGAACCTGCTGCCCGGGCAGGGGATTCTCACCCATCGCCGAAAGCAGCCCGAGGGCGCGGGCGTAGAACCTCGGCGGCGGCGGATGCGCAATTCCCGACGCCACAAGCTGATGCATGATCGTACCGTTCTTGAACGGCATCTCTGCACGCCCCGCGAGGTGTATTTCGCCCGACAGGATCGTCACACCGTTTCCACCATCGAGCGCACGGCGCTCCAGCGTCTCGAGCATCCGCTTCCACTCCGCGCGATGAGAGCGGCTCTGCCATTGATCACGCAAGTCGTCCTCGTACTTCTGAGCATGGGGCACGACATCGAGTAATTTCTCGATCAAGCTAAGGCACGGGCCGAGAAGCGGCACACTCGACATGATCAGAATCCGGTCACCGTCCTCGATCTCTGCGAGGGACCGCTCGAACGCAGCCCAGCCGTTTGGCCCCATGACCTGCGTCGGCCGCCGCTCCGAACGGAGATCGGGCGCCAGGATGGAAAATTGTGGGAACCGAACGGACTGGCCGAGGCTTCCGGGTTGAGCCTCGTCGCATCCGGGCGGTCGCATCGTGTCGGTTGCGCCGAGCTGGAACAGCATGAACATACGCCGCGCGATGTCGAATATGCCGCGGCCGACCGGGCTGTCGAGGAGCTCTTCCGGCAGGCTTCCCCAGCCATCGAAAATATCATGATCGTCCCACATCATGAGCGCCGGCACGCGGGCACTCAGCGAAGCGAACTCCGGCAGGGCGTAGAGGGTCAGGTACCGCTGGAAATAGTGGGCTTCCGCTGCTTCCTGCATGTCTGCGGTCAGCGCCTGCGCCGCCTTCTCCTGCAGGGTGCCCGCCGCCCATCTAGACAGGGCCGGATGTGACTGAAGGACTTCATCGGCATATAGCTGATCACCGCCGTGCAGCAGCAGCCCAAACGGCGCGCGGTCATGCTCACCTGCCAGCCGGTGCCACATCGCGTTGCGCTCGGGCGCCGGGCGATCCGCGTCGCCGTGTTCCTGCCCGTTGCACGCGACATAGGCGATCCGGACATCCCCTGAATAATCCGTGACTACCGGAAAGGTGACCTTGCCCAACCGGTAGGTGGCGTTCCCGCGCGCCGGAAGCCGGAAATCGTATCGCCAAACCGTGCGGCCGAGTTGCGTGTGCAAGGGCGCCGGCCTGACATCCGAGCCGTCGCCGAGGACCAATTGGGGTGCGTCCTGGTTCTCTGCGGCGACAACGATGGCAGAAAGCCGAGCTTCCCGCTCATCGGCGCCTCGTGCGAATAGGACGGGGCCGATGATTTCCGGCAGTGTAGTCATTTCGCGACGGATGGGGCATCGGGACGCCCCCCTCAATGATCTTGTCTATCTCCCCCATGATCGAGCCAGGCGCTGCGACACTTCCGACAAGTGTCGTTCTTGACGATCTGTCGTTCTTTCATGAGAACCTCAACTCTGCCCGCGTGGGACATATTGGCTGGGTGCGGTGCTCAACTCCCCATCCCTGCGGTGTTTTGATGCGAAGGCGTAGATGCGCTGCCGGCACCTGTGTCAAGTATATGCTTCGGTCAATCTCCCTTGGCTGCCCAATCGAAGCTCGCCCGCCGCGGCAAGCTTCTCAGAAACCGGGCAGCGCCATCAATGCCGACGCGCGTCGAGCAGCCTGGCTATTTTCCGCAGGATCACAGGCGCCGCGATTAGGGCAAGGGCGCCGATCGCCCAGACGACGACAATTGCCGGCTTCAACACCACGCGCAGCAAAGCGATGGTCTGCCCCAAAAAGCCGCTGACGTTGAGATTGTCGAGGATGATACCGATCTCGTTGCCGCCGGTCGCGGTTGCAATATCCTTCCCGCCGTCAACCAGGAGGCCGGCACTGGCCGCAACCCAGCCGAGGATTGGATCGACCAGGACATAACCGACCCAGGCGAGCAACGACCACAGCACGAGGCCCACAAGGACGACGGCCATCGGCAGTTTCCGCGGCAGGCGCGGAGGCGCATCGTAATCGGCAGGCCCACCCGTCATCCTCGAGTCGCGATCATCTCTCCGAGCGTAGCTATGGCGATACCCGCCGCCATGGTGGCCATGTTTTCCCATCTCAGTTTCCGTTGTTCGTTCGGGGACAGGATTTCCAAGAAATCAGGCCCCCTTGTTCAAGTACGTCCAGCCGCGGTCCGCCGAGAATCTCCGGCGGGTTCAGGGCCTCAAGCTGACGGACTACGTCGTCCGCAGCGCAATCTCCGCCCTTACGGCTCCGCGGATTCAACAATAGAAGTACACGTCGCGCAGAAACTCCTTAGAAGCGCATACGGTGCCGCCGACCGAACTGGCGCATTTTACTTTGCCGCAATGAAACGCTGCCGGTCTGCGGTGAACATGGAAGTCACCGGCTAATCAAAGAGATCGCTTAGCCACGACTTGCGCCTGTGCCCGCCCCGATGCTCATAAGAATCCCTCCGCCCTTCGTATCTGTCCTGATTAGAGGGCGAGTAAACTTCACGTTGACCGGGTGCCTGTTCCTGACTTTTCTCAATGATCTTGTCGAGTTCGCCTCGGTCGAGCCAGACGCCTCGGCAACGGGGGCAATAATCGATCTCGATACCTTGGCGATCCGACATAACGAGATCGATCTTACAGTGGGGGCACAACATGCCTGTGGCGCTTGGTTGAGGCGCGGTCATCGGTGTGTCTGACATGAGATGGTCCTTTCGTTTGCCTTAGAATTAGACGTGTCTCGACGTCTCATGTGTGCCCTGTTCGACTTGGCCGCTCTTGAACCGAGACCGTTGATCTCGCCAACCAAAGGGGGCCTGTAATCAACAGGACAACGCCGATGGTGATCATCACGTCCGCCATGTTGAATGTCGGCCAGTGCCAGCTGCCGATATGGAAATCGAGGAAGTCGGTCACGGCACCTTGGCGCATCCGGTCCAAAACATTGCCGACAGCACCGCCGGCGATCAGGCCGAGACTGATCGTCTCCAATCGCTTTGGCGTTTTCGTGGCCCAGATGAGAAGTCCGGCCACGATCACCATCTTGATTCCGGCGAGCGCCAATGGGTGATCGAGGAAGAGCTCACTGAACATGCCGAAGCTGACACCCGTGTTGAAACCGAGCGTCAGATTGAAAAATGGCGCGATCTCGATAGTGCGCGGCGGCGCCATCACGACATTGAGGATCAGCCATTTCGTGACAAAATCGATCGCAAGCGCGGTAGCCAACGCACCACCTGCCAATGCAGCTCGTCGGATCAGCGTCGGGTACGTCATGCTCAAACAGTCCTCAATTGGCCAAGCTTCGCGGCCAGTGCATTTATGCTGGGTCGCGCCGACACGGTGTGGAGCTACGCTGGGACTGTCTCGGCGATGGCCGAGGTCTTATTCTGGTGCGCCAAAGCGCCGAGGCCGCCAGATGGACCGCCCTTGTGAGCGCTGGTCTGACCACGGTTGAGCAGGCGCAGGCCGTTGAGAACAACCAGCAGAGAGGCACCGACGTCGGCCGCGATAGCACCCCAAAGCGATGCGAGACCAATCACAGTCAGCGCCGTGAACAGCAGCTTCACGGCAATCGAGAAGGCGACGTTCTGCCGGATGATGGCAAGCGTTGCGCGCGAATGGCGCACTAGCCAGGACAGCTTCGACAGGTCGTCCGACATGAGGGCAACATCGGCGGTTTCGATGGCGGCGTCGCTTCCCATGGCCCCCATGGCGATACCGAGACTGGCCCGCCCCATCGCGGGAGCGTCATTGACCCCGTCGCCTACCATCGCCACCGACCCGTAGCGCCGCACCAAATCCTCGACCGCCGCCACCTTATCGCCGGGGAGAAGTTCCGCCCGGACCTCATCGATGCCCGTCTGCTTCGCAATCGCCTCCGCTGTCGCGCGGTTGTCCCCGGTGAGCATCACAACGTGTTCGATCCCGGCGCGGTGAAGCGCCGCAACGATGTCCTTCGCTTCCGGCCTCACGGCATCGGCAACGGCGACGAGGCCCCAGACGTTCTGACCGTCGCCGACCGCGACGATGGTGCGGCCGGCGCTCGACAGCGCATCTGCCCGCTGCAGAACTTCTGCCGAGTTGATGTCCCGCTCCTCAAGATAGCGGCGCGAGCCGAGCCACATCTCACGCCCGCCCACTCGACCGATGACGCCTCGGCCAGTGATGGACTGGACAGCCTCGGCAGGCTCGGCGGCGATCCCCAGTTCGGCGGCTTTCGCCAGAATGGCGCGAGCGATCGGATGTCCGCTGCGCGCCTCCAGGGCCGCGGCCAAGCCGAGGAGATCCCTTTCACTGCGGCCCCCAAGCGGCAGGATCTCGACGACCTGCGGCCGCCCTTCGGTGAGCGTGCCCGTCTTGTCCATGGCAATGGCCTTGAGGCGCGCAGGTGTTTCGAGATGCGTGCCGCCCTTTACCAGGACGCCCTGTTTCGCCGCGCCGGCGAGTGCCGCCACGATCGTCACCGGCGTCGAAATCACGAGGGCGCAGGGGCAAGCGATCACGAGGAGCACGAGGGCCCGGTAGAACCAGACATCCCAGGCGCCGCCCAACAGCAAGGGCGGAGCAAGGAGGATCGCAACGGCGAGTATCATGACGACCGGCGTGTAGACACGCGCGAACTTCTCCACCCATTGCTCACTGGGCGCGCGTCGGCTCTGCGCCGAACCGACCATGCGGATAATCTGGGCAAGCGTCGTGTCATTCGCCGCTTTGGTGGTCACGACCTCAATTGCACCCTCGCCGTTGATAGTCCCGGCAAAGACTTCGTTGCCCTCTGCCTTGAATGCGGGGACACTTTCACCGGTGATCGGCGCCTGGTTGACCTCGCTCTCGCCAGCGACAACCCGGCCGTCGAGCGGCACCTTGTCTCCTGGCCGGACGATGATATGCGCGCCGACCCGAACCTCGGCCGCCGGGACGTCGCGCTCGGAGCCATCTTCGAGTTTGACGCGTGCTGTCGGTGGCGCGAGTTCCATGAGCGCGGCCACCGCCCGGCGCGCGCGACCAAGACTCCACGCCTCAAGCGCCAGCGCCAGTGCAAAAAAGAACGAGACAGTAGCAGCCTCGAACCAGGCACCGATGCCAATTGCGCCCGCGACCGCAACCATCATCAGCAAATTCATGTCGGGACGCAGCCTCTTGGCAGCGAGCCAGGCCTTGGGCCCTACATAACGGACCGCGCACAATACGGCGAGCGTATAGAGGATCACGCTCGGCAAGGGCGTCGAGCCCAAGCCGTGTTCACCAGCCTCGAAAGCAGCCGTGATGCCGCCAGCGAGCCAAGCGTGCACCGCAAAGCCCAACGCGGCGAAGACACCGCTCGCGGTGGTCAGCCAAGACTGCAGCCGCTTCCGCCGCCCTTCCGCCTGCGCTGCCTCGCTGGTGCTGCCTTCAGTCCAAGGCTCGGCTCGCATACCAGCGCGAGCCACCGCCTTTTCGATATTCGCTTCGAGCGCAGAATCCGGTGCTATGTCGATCGACATGCGGCCGTTGAGCAGATCAAAGGCAAGCTTGTCTTCGCCGACCAGCGGGCCGACCTCGCGCTTCAATGCCGCGATCTCGTCGGCGCAATCCATGCCATGAATGCGAAATACGACTTGACCGGGCAGATGAGTGGGGAGTGGCGGGCTGAGGGCTTCCTGCATCTCTGCCCTGCAGCCGCATGCGGACCCCTCCGACTCGCCCGCGAGCTCGCCCACACTCGATGAGACTGCTGGGGTCGACCACCTTTCGGCGCGCATGCCCGTTCGGGCCACAGCTTCCTCGATCGCGCCAGCCCCCGCTCGGTTCTGCGGAGCGACCGTGATCATGCCCTGCGCGGTGTCGAAGGCGAGCCTGTTCTCTCCGACAAGAGGGCCCAATTCCTGCGTGAGGGCAGCCACCTCGTTCTTGCAGTCGAGACCGTGCACTCGGTAGAGGAGTGCCTCGGCCGTGCCGTCCGCAACCAGGGAAGCACGCATCCCAGTCGGAGCGATGCGGCGGATGATGTCGTCAGCCGTTGCCAGCCGTTGGGGCGCAACTGTCATCAGCCCCTTCGCGGTGTCGAATGCCAGCCAATCGTCGCCGCCGACCAACGGAGCAACCTCGCGTTTGAGAGCTGCGACTTCGTTCTTGCAATCGAGACCTTCGACGCGGAACAATAGTGCCGGTGCAGGTTCCTGCGCTGAATCCTCCAGGAGATGGCCTTGCATACCGGTCGTCGCGATCGCGCGCTGAATGTCGTCGGCGATCGAACCGTCCGCGGATAGCACCTCCATGACGGCGGTTTTGGTGTTGAAGGACAGCTTGTCGTCACCGCCCACAAGGGGTCCGATGGCCGCACGAAGCGCGCGCACCTCGTTCTGGCAATCAAGGCCGTCGACTTTGAAGCGAAGCGGGCTCGGAGTGGTCCTCATGACATCAACCTCATCATCTATCCTTCGGGGCGCCGTTCTCGGTTGCTAGATTGGCGACCATACATTCTGTAGCCACTACAGAAGCAAGCGGAACCTTTGCACGATGAGCGGCGCTGTTCGAAGTCAGAATTGTGGCGCGCCAGGGGGTCGGCGTCCGAGAAAAACAAGGCGCACGACCGTCGTTCGCGTGGTGAACGGAAGCGGCAACTTTACGCCGCCCACTGTCAGATATTCGAACGGTCCGTCGACTATGCCTATGTTCGCCGCGACAGGCTTGTAGATGTTGGCTCGGCTCGTAAGGCGAAGTGCTCATCAGACGACGCCGAGCGAAGCTACCCAGCGCCGCGGAGCAGGCGTGCGATCAGGTCGTAGATCACCCAGGCGAACGCGCCCATGATCGGCAACGCAGTCGTTACGACACCGAACGCTCTGCCAGGCGAACCGCGAGGGTAGCCGCGCCAGAAGGTGATGCGCCCGATCGCGAACAGCACGACCATTGCCACAATGAAGGCCAGCGGAGCCTCGCCGTTGACGGTGGCGAGCGCCATAGCGGCAAAGGCTGCCAACACCGCCTGTTCAAGTGTGTTCTGCAGGAAAGCGAGCGGAATCCTCAGCCGGTCGCTCGGCGGACCGAAGGCGGAGCCCGCGGTATCTTGGGCCGACTTGCGCCGGAGCCTCGCAATGGTTCCGACTCCGATCATAACCCAAAGCATGATCAGCAGGCTCGCCCGCGCTGCGAAGGCTAGCCGCTCGGCCATCTCCACCGGAAATTCGAACTGCCGCGGCAGCCACCAGATCGCCGCTGCGAAAACGGGTGCGCAAAACAGGAAAGACAGCGCAGCCTGACGGCGGACGCGTGCAATCTCGGCTTCCAGGTCTTTCGGGATCGGGGCTTTCATCGCGCTCTCCATCAGCGTCGTTGAGCGATAGGGCTTCGGCACTCAGCTCGCCGTCACATTGCGGATCACAAACCGGCTTCGCGGCACCGGGGGCATCCGTGACCAGCTGATGCTAAGGTCTTGGTCCGGCACCTCGTAGCTCATGCGTCGCGTCAGGAACTCCGTGGCGAGCTTCATCAACTCGATCGCGATCCATTCACCAGGACAGCGATGGCCGATATGGTGGTCCCCGCCGCCCTGTGGAACGAAGTTGAACAGATTACCGTCCCATTGGCGGAATCGCTCGGGATCGAACTCCTCCGGCCGCTCCCACGTTCGAGCGTCCTGATTCGTCCCATACAGGTCGAGGAGCACTCGCCGCCCCTCAGGAAATCGATACCCGTTCCATTCGAACGTCTGGATCACCCGAGCAGCGACGGCAGGGAAGAAGGGATAGAATCTCCGAACCTCCTGGACGAAGCATTCCGTGTAGCCTTCGTCGCCCGACGCAAATTGCTCCCGCAATTCGGGATGTTCGTGCAGAGCGTGAGCAACAAAGGCGATGTAGACCGAAACAGCAACGGTCGGCCTGACCACATTGATCAGCTCGACAGCAGCAACATGCGGAGGTAGCAGTTCGCCGTCCGAGTCCCGGTGCCATGAAATAATGTGTGCGGCCGTCTGTTCGGGCGGGTGGGCATGGCCGCTGCGGATGTTTCCGATGATCTGCGCCATCCAATGGTCGGCACGCTTGCGAGCCCACCTAGACCACAGATGCCTGAAGCCCACCGACCCCGCATGGTCGAACAATGCAGCGATCTCTCGCGTCCGGGCGTCGATCTCTTGCTCAACCAAAGGAACGCCTGCCCAGGCACACACTGCACGCATCAGAAGCTCGTGAAGTTCTGTATAGAGCACGACCTGGTCCATTGATGCCCACCTGCGTATGCAGATCTGCCATTCCTCAGCGGCGCGCAGCACCAGCTGTTCGATCCGCTCCGGCGTCATCAGCGACATGAACATCTGCTTGCGGCGCCGGTGCGCCTCACCGTCGAGGCCTTGCACGCCGGCCTGTCCAAGCAATGTTTTCTGAATGGCCTTGGGCATTGCGCCACGGCGCTCAAAGCGGCTCGGATCGTAGAACAATTGGGCCGCTTCCGGACCCGTCATACAGATGGTTCTCCGCAGCAGAAGCCGTGTCTCGAACAGGTCTGCCTCGTAGCGCCGGCACCGTTTCGAAATGAAGCGGTACGGATCCCGGATCAGGGATAGTGTCGAGTCGAAGCTCTCGTCGCGCGGGATCCGAGGCATTGGCGCTCCCTTTCCTAAAACGCCCGGCAAAGTCCTCCGGGTGCCGCGAGGCGCAGGCGTAGCGACCGGGCTGGCGAGAGCTCGGCCATCACTTGCCTTCTTTTGGGTCACGACCCGCAGCCTCACGGGCCTCACGCGCATCCCCGAGAATCTCCCAGCCGCCTTTGAAGACAATTCCGACGACCACTATACCGATCAGCAGATCGGGGATCGGCGACTTCAAAAGCATCACCAGGACACCGGACAGGACGATCCCAACATTGACCACCATGTCGTTGGTCGTAAAAATCCACGACGCCTTGAGGTGCACACCGTGCGCACGGTGCGCTCGCAGGAGCCGGAGGACGAGCAAATTGGTCGCCGCATTCACGAGCGCCGTCACAATCATTGCCAGCCCAATCGGCTCGGCTGCCGCGAAAAAGCGGCGAAAGATTTCTACAAGCAATCCGAGAGCAACGAGGTTCAGAAGAATGCCGGACAAATTCGCGGCACGCGCCTTGGCAACCACCGTGCGGCCAACTGCATATATACTGACCGCATAAACGGCCGCGTCCCCCAAATTGTCGAGGGCGGCGCCCAGCAGGCCTGTCGAATCCGCCAGGACGCCAACGGCACCCGCCACGAGGACCTGCGTGAAGTTGATCCCGAGCACCCACCACAGAGTTCGCCGTTCCTCGGCATTGCGGGCATCAAGACGGATCTCGGTCTCTTCGTCATTTGGCATGGTTCATGTCCGGCTGTATTAAATTCGTATCATTCTAAACCGTGCCGATGGTCGGCATCGACCCGCTCGAACGCCGCCAAGTCGGCGTTGACGTGCAGCCAGCCTTCGCTGCACATGTAGCTGAGGAACATGCATTCCGATGCGGCGTAGCTGTTGCCGACTTTGGCGCCGAACGCGCGCGCTATTCGACCGTACTCCGGTTGTGGCAGCCCCTCGGCCGATAGGGCCAGCAATACGGGATCGATATGGAGCAGCCCGGCTTCCTGTTCGTCGGCCAACAGGGCAGCCATGCTGGCGTAGGGTGTAAGCAGCGCCGCCTGGAAGCGGTTCAGTCGCTCGAC
>NZ_JAASQO010000027.1 GCF_011762095.1 Parvibaculum indicum
ATGAACTCCGTCTCGAAGTCCTCAAGCTCGCGAAACGCTGGAAGCCGAAAACAAGCCGGTGAAATGGGCGGGGTGTGACCGGAACACCGCTTACCCATCTTTGACAGCTTCTTTGGAAACTCCGGCACCGCCCGCATGAGTCTCGACGGTCCCATATCATCGGAGCAACACAAACAGCCGAAGAAAGACTCAGGGACCTAGCTTTTAAACGAGAGTTCAGAATTGGGGCCGGGCAAGTAGAGTCCATCAAGGAGGAGGAGGAGACGAGTACCCGAAAATTCAAGGGCGCCTGCAACATCTGATATGGGAAAATTTAGCCTTGGTGCGGACGCCAGCAACTTAATGCCCGACTGTCTCGAGTTCTGGCCCTGCCTCTGAAACAACTTCAGTGACTAAATACGCTCGGTCCGGAGACCCGTTAGGCAAAGCGCTGGTGTCGGGCCTGTCCGTCCCAGGAACCGGCGCATCCAGTTTTGTCATTGATGGTGAGAGAAACGGTTCAGCGATCTTGCAGGCGCGCTCGTACAACTGGCCATAGCTCATCGGAAAGATGTTGATTGCATGGTGGGCGTCAGCGCCCCAACGGAGATGGGCGTCATTGAGTTCCTCGGGACAGTCTCCGCCGATCACCAGACAATCCACGCGACTTTTTCTGAGACTCTCGACGTTCTGCATGAGACCAAAAGCATAGGCGTGAACCTGCTCGATCGCGGTCCATGAAAGACTGACGCTTGGTGCCTTCAGTTCAATGAGGATATAGACATCCTGAGAGGTCTGATAAAATCCTGTTTGCGAGGTCGCCCAGCCACACATGTCCGGTTCAAAGTTGTGCGGTACCCGGATTTTATATTTTTGGGCGTTCCAATCGACGTCTACACCGTCGAAGTGATCGCGAAAAACAGAAATCAGCCACTTCGGCGACGTGAAAAAGTTCTCTTTCACGATATACTCCGGCGCCAGCAGCCAGAGATTTCGACCCAGAACTTCCTGACACTCGGCTTCACTTGAGGCAGAAGAAAGCCAGACGGCTTCCATCTGCTCCAGGCGAGCCTCGAGACCATTGCGAATATCCTCGAAATCCCGGAGCCGCCGGACTTCAGTATCGGCCTTCTCTATGTGTTCATCTTGCTCGCTGATTTTGGAGTTAGCCTGATCAATCTCTGATGCCAGGCGAGCATTCTCCAACCGGAGGGGTTTGATGGCCCTGCGTATTGCCGCGTTCAAGGTCGAGCGATGGAGCAAGAGCAGAGTGGCCACCCCGATAACCGCAGGCAGAACAAACACCGCTATTCTGATGGTTTCGTCGCCCATGTTGCCCCTCCCCTCAGTCGCTCCCCTCACGATATTATTTTCAATAATCACGGACAACCGGTTTGGCGGTCATTTGAATTGGGATCAGGAACAGGAAAGAGGATGCACTGATATTACCGTTGCGGGGAAAGAACGACGTGTATTGCAGCACAGCATCCAGGCCCGGCTGCTTCGATTCTGCAATAGCGCCAAGGCCAAGCCCGATCGCTACGAGTTCCGTCCCACCCTCTCCAGCAGCTCTCCCGGCTCCACGTCGAGGGTTTCCGCAAGCTTTGCCAGGATCACGATGGTGGGATTGCGGATGCCACGTTCGATGCCGCTGATATAGGTGCGGTGCAGGCCGCTCTCGAAGGCCAGATCCTCCTGGGACCAGCCCTTTTCGGCGCGTATCCGGCGGACGTTGAGCCCCAGCTGCCTGCGAATGTCCATGCGCCAAAGAGACGGTCCGGCAAAACGAATGTCTGCAGCCGATGAGTCTCATTTTCCTTGACTTCCGGGGCCCCGGAAGCGTTGCTGGAGGCATGGAAACGCAGGCACAGGAACGGTTTCTCAGGCCGACCAGCACCCAGACCGGGCAGATCGCCGAGGCCTCAGTCGCCTCCGGCCTCATCCTCGCCTCCGGCGGGCGGCTTGCGCCGTTCCGGCCCTTCGCGGATGATGACGGGATCGACCTTCTCATCTACGACAAGGCAACCCGGCGGAGCGTGCCCGTGCAGGTGAAGGCCCGGACCGGTCTCGACAATGACAGGACCGGTACGGTGCAGTTCGATGTCAGACTGGCCACTTTCGCGGCCGAGGGTGCGGGGTTCATCGCAGCCGTTCTCATGGACGGTGCCGCTGTTCGGCTTGCATGGCTCATCCCGACGGAAGAGTTCGCGGAGGTCGCCCGCTCGGGGAAGGAGAAGCTCGTCATGGTCGCCTCCGCCAAACCCGGCTCCTCCGACCGCTACCGCGCCTGGCGTCATGACGGCATGACCTCTCTGGCAGGCGCTCTCATCAACCACTTCGAGCACGCGACCGGCTGACCCCGCCTCTTGCGATCTCCATGTCCCTGCGGAATGCTTGGTCCCCGACAGCTACGGGGCGGGGCATCGCAATGCCGAGAAAACACAAACCCGAATGGTACGAATACGGCTTTCCGGAAGAGGTCGAGCCCTTCAGGCTGAAGAGTAGCGAGGCCGACGAACTGGCCGCCATGCTCGACATCAGCGATCCGGAACGCCATGGCGAGCTGATCCGCCAGCTGCAGAAGGCGGGCGATAACTATCGCGATGCCGTGGAACTTTCCCGGATCACACCCTCCGTTCCCAAGCAACGCGCCGCCCTCGACGACCTCCTTTCAACCGCGGACGATCTCCGGCATATCCTCGCCACCATCGACCACGCCTCGCAGGATGCGCTCTGGACGCTGCTCGACGAACACCCGCGCCCTGCCGAGGATCGCGACACCCCCGAGAACGGCTTTACCCAGTACGAGGAACTCCGGATACGTCTGGAGCATCTGACGCCCGTGCTGACGCAGTATCTCGAGGACACGAAGCCGAAAGGCGGGCGTCCGCAGAACACCGAGCTGCAGCAGGCGACCGAAACCCTGATCGACATATATGAAGAGTTCAGCGGCAGCGCCTTCACCCATACCGCCCATGAGGAGGGCAGCTATACGGCCGAGCCCCGGTCCCCGGGCGACCGGTTCGTGCACCGGGTGATGTCGCTCATCGATGGTGATCTGACAGCCAGCACCATCACCTCCGCTATCGGCGCGGTTCTGCGCCGCAGAAAAGACCGGTAGGAAAAACCCCTCCCGCTTACCGACCCGGTTGTTCCTCTCCAGCGTCCGCCCGTCCCGCAGGAAACTGTCGTGGATTTTTTGGGATTGAAGAAAGGACCCTGGATATGACCCGGCAAGACCTTCAAATCGAAAACGTCGCCATTGCTGCGCTCAAGCCTTACGCGCGCAATCCGCGGACTCACTCAAAGAAGCAGCTGAAGCAGATCGAGGACTCGATCCGGCGCTTTGGCTGGACCAACCCTGTGCTGATCGACAGAGAGGGCGGCGTGATCGCCGGCCATGGCCGTCTTGAGGCCGCGAAGGCCATGGGACTCAGGGAAGTCCCTGCGATCCGGTTCGACCACATGAGCGAGGCGGAGAAGCGCGCCTATGTGATCGCGGATAACAGGCTGGCCGAGAATGCAGGCTGGGACCGGGAGCTGCTGGCGATCGAGCTGCAGGATCTCGTCATCGAGGCGCCTGACCTCGACATTACGCTGACGGGCTTCGAGACGGCGGAGATCGATCTGCTGATCGGCGAGCTGGACAAGGCGGAGCCCGACGAGGCGAACGCGCTGCCCGAGATCGACGAAACACTGCCGTCTGTGACGGTGCCGGGCGATCTCTGGCTGCTGGGCCGGCACAGGCTCCTCTGCGCCGATGCGAGGGACGGCCAGGCCTGGGCACGACTCATGGACGGCGAGACGGCGGAGATGGTGTTCACCGATCCGCCCTATAACGTGCCTGTCGAGGGTCATGTGTCGGGGCTGGGGGCACATCACCATGCCGAGTTCGCCATGGCATCGGGCGAGATGTCGCGCGAGGCCTTCCAGGCATTCCTGACCGAGGTGCTTGGCAACATGGCCGCGCAGGCCCGCGAAGGCTCGCTCCACTATGTCTGCATGGACTGGCGGCATCTGGGCGAGTTGCTTCATGCGGGAGACGAGGTCTATCGCGAGATGAAGAATCTTTGCGTCTGGACCAAGTCCAATGGCGGCATGGGCTCGCTCTATCGCTCGCAGCACGAGCTGGTGGGTGTCTTCAAGAAGGGCAAGGCGCCGCATATCAACAACGTCGAACTCGGCAAACATGGCCGCTACCGCAGCAATGTCTGGGCCTATGCGGGCATGAACAGCTTTGGCGGTGATCGGGACGAGGCGCTCGCCATGCATCCCACTGTGAAGCCGGTGGCGCTGGTCGAGGATGCGATCCTCGATGCAACGACGCGCGGCGGCATCGTGATCGATGGCTTTGCGGGCGCCGGCACCACGCTGATGGCGGCCGAGCGCGCGGGCCGCCGCGCCTTCTGCCTCGAGATCGAGCCCCGCTATGTGGATGTGACGCTGAGGCGGTTCCGCAAGACCACGGGCATCGAGCCGATCCATGCGGAGAGCGGCTTCACCTTCGCCGAGATCGAGTAAAGGCCGGCGTCAGCCACCCGGGCGCGGGCCCCGCAAATGCCAGGTTACAGGGAGCTTGACGGCAGGCAGAACACAATGCGCGGGACTTGCAAGGTCCCGCCCCCCCTTTTGCTCCCCGGAACGGGAGCCGGGTGGCAGCGCCACCCAAACAGACAGTGGAGACAGCAAACGCGGACACACCAAACTTAAGGAGAGCTCATATGAGCAACAAACGAAACCGGAAGAAGAGCCCTGAAGACACCGACTACGAGGTCGGCTTCGGTAAACCGCCCAAACGCACGCAGTGGAAAAAAGGCCAGTCGGGAAATCCGAAAGGAAAACCGAAGGGGTCGAAGAACGCTTCCACGGTCTTCGAAGAGATGCTCGCGCAGACCGTGGTCGTGAAGGTAAACGGGCAAGAGCAGCGCATGCCGCTCACCGAGGCCCTGAGGCACAAGCTCACAAAAGGCGCGTTGCAAGGCACGACCAAGGAAACGATGGACGTAATGAAGGAACTGGAGAAGCACTTTCCCGGGACCTTTTCGCCGAAAGATGCCGCGCCGGATACGCTCCGGGTATTGTTCGTCGAGTCCGACGGCGACGGCGCGCCTGAACCGGGTCAGGGCATGCTGCCCTGGGAAGGGCCCGTGCCCGAGAATGTAAGCCGGGCGGAACTCTGGGCCTGGAAATCAGAGTGCTACGCCGAGGCAAGCCGGCGCATAGCTGAATCGGGCGAAGAGGGCTACTTCCAGTGCCTGAACGACGCTGCTGACGAAGCAGAGACAAAGACGGTGAAAGAAGAAGACAATGATGATGACGATTCCTGGCTCGACTGAGCGTCAATCGATCAGATCACCATCGACAAAAAGTGAAGGGGCGTCTGCCCCTTCACCTCTGTCCGTGTC
Organism: Parvibaculum indicum; assembly: GCF_011762095.1. GTDB lineage: Bacteria > Pseudomonadota > Alphaproteobacteria > Parvibaculales > Parvibaculaceae > Parvibaculum > Parvibaculum indicum. Next base: position 5,385 of record NZ_JAASQO010000027.1, read on the forward strand.
TCGCATGGGCCTGACAACGCCAACTCCCCTGCCCTGAAAGGACTGGACTTCTCCGGCAAAGGAAGCGTCACTGACCATGCTTCCGAAGACGCCAGAGGGGAGACAGTCATGGACGACGATCGCCGCGAAACCGCGCGCAGGCTGTTTGTGGCCTGCGCCGCAACGATCGAGAAGGCACACGACCAGGCCGCTCGGGGCCAGCATCCGCGTCTAGACGCCAAACAGGCCTCGCTCAGTTCCCGGAACATCGTGGAACTGGCGGACCGCATCAGGACGCTGGCCGAGGCGGCGGGTGTGGTTGCGGGCGAGTAGGACCAGCTCCACCGCACCCTTGCCCCCTCGTGCCGATTGCTATAGGTACACCCCATGATCAGGACCGTTCACATCGCTGCTCTATGGCTCCTCGGCATTTCCACCATGCCGGGGCGAGCGCGCTTGATCTGATCACATCACAATCAAACCGCATTGCACCGGCCCTGCCCAGGGCTGTCGACGTGCAGTGTGTGACCAGCCGGGACAGGGCTTCCAAACGACAGGAAAGTCCCGCATGGCTGACCAGAACGATACGCCCCCGGAAGAAGCCTCCATCGATGTCGCCGGCTACGGCCTCGCCATTGCCGGCGCGGCCCTGTTCTCGACCAAGGGCATATTCATCAAGCTCGCCTACACCACCGGTATCGGCACCGAGACCGTGCTGGCGCTGCGCATGCTCGTCGCCTTCCCGTTCTATCTCGCCATCGGTGCCTGGGTGCTGGCGACCTCGCCGGAGTTGCGGGCGCGGCTGAGCCCGGGCGAGATCGCGGCGGCCGCTGGCGTGGGAATCCTCGGCTATTATGTGGCGAGTTCGCTGGACTTTTGGGGCCTGTCCTTCATCACCGCCCAGTATGAGCGTCTGGTGCTCTTCACCTATCCTTTCTTCACGCTGGCACTGGGCGTGCTGTTCTTCGGTGATCGCATGAACTGGGGCGCCGTCCCGGGGCTCGCCATGTCCTATGCGGGGCTCCTGGTCATCATGGCGTGGAACTTCGTCGTGAACCCCGACGGGTTGCTGGCCGGGACGGTGCTAGTCCTCGGCGCGGCAGTGTCCTTCGCCCTCTTCCAGCATCTCGCCAAACGACGCATGGCCGTCATCGGCACGCGGGCCTTCACCTGTATCGCCATGGGGGCCGCCGCGCTGGTGGCACTTGCGCACAATACCGTTCAGCACGGTATCGCGAGCTACGCCGCCTTCTCGGGCGAGATCTGGTTCTACGGGGCCTGTCTCGGGATCGTGGGCACCGTCCTGCCAAGCTTTCTGCTGAACAGCGGTATCCAGCGCATCGGGGCACGAGCCACCTCCTCGACCGCGGCCTTCGGACCGATCGCCACCATCGCGCTCGCCGTCGTCGTGCTGGGCGAGGCGTTCACCGTCTGGCATGCCCTGGGCACGACGCTGGTTGTCCTCGGTGTGGCGTGGTTCAGCCGTGCCGAACACCGCGCCAAGACGCCCGCGCCCATCCCTGCAACACCGGTCGGGGAGCGCGGCGAGGCGTAGCGGCACCATCCCCGTGCCGGAAACGGTTCCCGGTACGTCTTGCGTTTCCCGGTCAGGCGAGAAAGGCGAGGACCTCTTCGCACATCTCGCGACGCCCCTTCTCCGGGCGATCGAGGTGAACATAGTGCGTCGCCTGCGGCAGCTCGAGAACGCGGAGCGAGGCGGCTTTCGTCAGCTCGTCCGCCAGCGCGGTGAGATCGCCCGGCCGACTCCAGAAATCGTTCTCCGAACGGATCAGGAGGACATGGGCGGTGATGTCACCGGCGTCCCACAGCCTGTGCCCACCGGCAAGCGTGAAGGAATCCGCCATCGCACCGTTGGGAGCCCGGAAGGCAGGCGGGTTGCGGGTGTATGACGAAGGATCGGATGCAAGGGCCGCATCCTGGTAGGCCCGCAGAAGAACGGGATCGCGCCATTCCTCCTTGTTCTCCGCGGGAATGGACGCGTCCCAGGACGGCAGCAATGACTCTGCCGTGCTGTATCCGAAGCCGCCCAGCTTGCGGGCATCCAGCCGGTCCGGCTCTTCTGCATCCGCCAGCGGACCGCCCGGCCCGAGCACCGGATGTCCGCGCTCCGCACCGTAGAGAGAATTGTAGAGAATGATCTTCAGATCGGGATCGGCGTGCCTCGCGGCAAACATGCCGACCCAGTGACCGCCGGTTGCCCATCCGAGGAGCCCGAGAACCTGTCGGCCCGTATGCCGCCGGACGGCCTGCGCAACAGCCTCGATATCCTCGACGACTTCATTCGATGGAGAAAGGATCTGCGCCTCGGCCGGATCGCCTTCCTGACCGATGCGGGTCGATCCGCCGTAGCCGCGGGCATCCATGATGAAGACATCATGACCCGCCCGGGCAAGATCAGCCGCCAGCGAACCGTCCGGACAGTCGAGGTCGAATGACGGAATACCCGGTACGCGCGCACCATGGAGCAGAATGACCGGGATCTTTGTCGAAGGGGTATCCGCGGCTGCCACATGCCGGACGGCAAGGCGGATTCCAGGCGCGCTCTCGATCTCGAGGTCTCGTCTAGCAATCGCTTCTGACGACATGAAACGTGTCCTCCCCGGAAGTGCCCGAACGGATACGACTTCTTTTGCAATACCATCGTGGTCTCGCAGGCGCAATTTGAGCGCCCAAGGACCGGATGTCAGTTACTCCCACTGCCACCCACGACAACCTCAACAGCGCTCGCCAGAACACTAATGTCTGAAGCGGTGTCTTTCAGGGTCGCAGCCAGCGCCATGGCATTGTCCGGCGTGATATGTGGCGATTGTCCCTGAACCGACAGTTCGTGACCCTGCTCCAGCAACCTGGTCGCAAGGGCCGAGATTTGTCTGGCGAGATCACGTGTATCGGCGTCCATCGGTTGACGTCTCCTCCCGTGAGAAGTGCAAGCGGTTCGGTACCGCAATGCATGCTTCCTTTGGCAGCGAAGTCCAGTCAGGAAATGATTTCCGAATGACGGGTCAACTTGGGAGGATTGTGTGCCACCCCCAGGGAGTCGAACCCCAGACCCAGACGCTCCAAACCGGCGGAAAATGTAACTTCCACAGCCACTTCGTAATTCGAGGAGGGTAACCAGGCGAGGGGGCTTGTGTCGCAGACCCGCTTGACCGTTGCCAAGTTTCGGCCGGCCGTTGATCAACCTTGCAATTGCGAGAAATTCAACCGATGGCAGCCTTAGGCGCCCGAGATGAACTTAAACACTTGGTCCCATTGCATCGAAACATTACGCCTGCCAAGGCAAGCTTTCGTAGAAAATTCTTACCCTCTCAAAACATTCTTCAAACGGCGGGACCTCACCCAGTTCCAGTTCCAGGGTTTGCCAATTGGCGCCGGATCGCGTTTTGATCTCGGGGTTTTGAAGTGAAGAGGCCGCCGGCTCAATATGACGGGACCGGCACTTTTCATGAAATACCTCCAGAATCTGAGCGCATACCTCGGCTGGAAGTTCATGCTCAGTGATCAATCGATCGAGATCATACACGTCCTGTCGCCTGTTCCGATTGCGCTCAACCTGCTGCAGCATAGCGCGATATTTTTCGGCTATCAGGTCTACAATCCCGTAGGCGAGCAATTCCTGCCCCCCTGTCAGCTCCAATACCTGGATTTGGCGCAACGGCTCATTGAACGAAATATCGAGATCGATAATTCCAGGGGCCCTCCCGGCAAGCATTGCCTGCTCCTGCCTGGTTCCTCGCTGAGCGAAAGCCACTTTGAGTTTGAGGGCAGGAAACTGCGCATCCTCTATTTCAATATGGTTGGGCTGCCTTCTGACCGAGTGCACCTGAAGAATGAGATCGGCGTAACCGAGCTTCGCCGCTGCTCTGGGAAAAGCTGAATCGAGAAGACCCCTTATCACCTCATCAACATTCTCTTTTGCTTCCAGAACAGCCGACAAATCAATATCTGCCGTTTGCCGTGGACTGTTATAGGCAAGCCCCATGAGTATACCCCCCTTCAGAACGAGCTTTTCGTTCAGGGGAGCCGTCATAGCTATCGCGTTCAAAGTAATTTCGGCAGCCTGGCGCTGCCCATATGACGCTGGATCGGCTTTGGCACGCTCGACCCAGCCCGCCACATCAATTTCGATGAAGTCATTGGACATTGAGTGATATCATCCACGTCTCAGAAAAGGTGGGAGCAAAAGCTTTAGACGGATCAAGCTTGCGGCTGCTGCCGCGCTGCCCCAACGCTTTCCATTTTTCTATGCCTGAGTGCCTTAACCCCAAGCGCTCTTCGAGGATGTAGCCTGCGCGACTTTTGACAAGGTCACTTGCAGCAGTATCGACGGCGGAAACGATATCATCCAGATATGTTGCAGCGTGCTCTTCCCAGACATCAAGGATGTGATCCATCCCACCGCAAAGATCGGGTTTTTGCAGCATATCGAGAAACGTTTGTCCTATCGTTGAGAGGCGTGTGTCGCTGCCACGAACTTTCAGGAAAGCACCCGC
>NZ_JAASQO010000028.1 GCF_011762095.1 Parvibaculum indicum
AAACGCGCCCCTCACGGCCATCAACACCATGATTTATATCGGAAATATTGAGATCCTGACAGCAAAATCAGCGATTTACTTGGGGAATGTGGGCTCAGTTCTTTCTCACCCGAACCTTGTTTCATTCTTGCCCGGATCGCACGCCAATCACGCTTTTCTCTCTTCGGCCTTGGCCTCGTCCCACAGCGCGTCCATCTCGTCCAGGTTCGAGTCTTCCGGCTTACGCCCCTGCGCGGCAAGCTTCTCCTCGATCCGCCCGAAGCGCCGCCGGAACTTGTCGTTCGCGCGTCTGAGCGCCTTTTCCGGGTCGATCTTCATGTGCCGCGCGAGATTGGCATAGACGAAAAGAAGATCGCCCATCTCGTCTTCCAGCCGGTCCGGATCCCCGCCCTTGGCGACCTCGGCGGACAGCTCCAGCATTTCCTCGTTGAGCTTGTCGATCACGAGCGAGGTATCCGGCCAGTCGAAACCGACCCGCGCCGCGCGGTTCTGCAGCTTCACCGCCCGTGTGAGCCCGGGCAGCGAGAGCGGCACATCGTCGAGAATGCTTGAGGATTTCCGCGGTTTTCCGGCTTTTTCCTGCGCCTTGATTTCTTCCCAGTGGCCTTTGACGGCCCCGGCTTCGCGCTGTTCCTCGTCGCCGAAGACATGCGGATGGCGGCGGATCATCTTCTCGCAGATCGCGCGCACCACATCGCCGAACGCAAAAGCGTCCTGCTCTTCGGCCATGCGCGCATGGAACGCGACCTGGAACAGGAGGTCTCCCAGTTCGTCGCGGAGTTCCGCCATATCGCCTTGCTCTATGGCGTCGGCGACTTCATACGCCTCCTCGATCGTGTAGGGCGCAATGGTCGAGAAATCCTGCTCGAGATCCCACGGACAGCCGCCTTCCGGATCGCGCAGCTTCGCCATGATGGCGAGAAGGGCGTCGATGCGCGAAAGGTCGGGCGTGTCGGCGGACAAGGCGAACTCCTAATCGGCGGGTCGGTCCGAAATTGTACCCGCCGTGCCGTAGCCCGTCACCGCCGCGGCGGCATCCGTCGCCTCATGTTCCTCATGCTCGCCACGCATGGCGTTGATGCGCTCGCGCAGCTCGGCCTGTCCCTTGCGGTCGAGCGGGAAGCGCCACATCACGGCCGCCGCCGCCAGCATGAAGAGCGCGGGCAGCGTCACATAGAGCAGCAGCAGCTGGTGCAGCGTTTCCGCGGTGTTCGTGCCGTTCGGGTCGAAGCCGATCAGGTCGAGGATCGGATAGGTGATCCCCACGGCCAGCGCCGCGCCCACCTTCTGCGTCATGGTCAGCAGCGAATAGTAAAGACCCGTGCGCTGCTGGCCGGTTTCCAGATAGTCGTAATCCGTCACGTCGGCCATGACGGCGCGCAGCAGGAACGAGCCCGCGCCATAGGCAATGCCGTAAAGCGAATTGCCGATGAAGAGCCACCAGAATTCGCCCTTCGGAAAGAGCACCACCAGCGGCAGGCTGATCGCGCCGTAAACCATCGCAATCGCGAGCGTCTTGTGCTTGCCGGCCATGTGGCTCACGCGGATCCAGAGCGGAATGCCGATGAATCCGGCCACGAAATAGACCAGCAGCAGCAGGCTGGCGAAATTCGGCAACTGCATCACATCGCCGGCGAAATAGAGATAGAGCGCCCCCGTAATGCCCGGTGCGACGCCGACCAGCAGGTCGGCCACCAGCACCCGCTGCAAAAGCCGGTTCTTCAGGATGATGCCCCATGCCTTCTGCCAGGCGATCTGCTGGTGCGGCGCGGATTTCCATTCCGGAACCCGCCAGACCGCAATGCCGATGGTGATGGGCAGCAGGATCAGGATGAACCAGCCCATCGCCTCGACGGATTCGCGCCGTCCCGCGCCATCCGTCGTCCATTCGATGACGGCGGGCAGGGCAAGCACGGTGAACATGCCGAAAATCAGAAGGAATTCACGCATGCCCTGGATGGTAGAGCGCTCGTCATAGTCCGGGGACAACTCCGCGCCCCAGGACATGTGGGAAATCGTGATCAGCGTCCAGCCGATATAAAGAACGACCATCCAGCCTGCGAGATAGACCCAGCTCACGCTTTCCGGTGGCATGAAGATCGCCAGGGTCGGGATCATGAGGAGCGGGATGGAAGCCACGATCCAGTGTCGCCGGCGTCCCCAGCGGCTCGGAAAACGGTCCGATACCATGCCCAGAACGGGGTCCGTAAAGACGTCCCAGAAACGCGCGAACATGAAAACCGTGCCCACCACGGTCAGGCTGAGCCCGAGTTCCGCATAGAACGGCGGGAGGTAGACGACGATGGGGAGCCCCAGGGCTGAAATCGGAATGGAAGGAAGGCCGAAAGCGAATATCTGTCCGCGCGTTACTCGGTTCTTGGACATGCGTCTCCCCAGGTTACTACTTCCCGGCGCGGCCCTTTTCGGGCTCGTTCTTCACCGGTTCGGATCGCCCTGATGGCCTCCGAAAAAAACTGACGATGTGTCAGGCCGTAAGGAAACCGATTATGAACGGAATGTCCATCTCAATTGGACGTTGCGTCACAGGCGAGATTCCTTGTCGAACGGCGTTCGATTTGTATGTCAGCCGAAATTCATATCCGCGACGAAAGGATTCGTCTGCCGCTCTGCGCCGATCGTGGAGAGCGGGCCGTGACCGGGCACGAAGGTGACGTCGTCGCCCAGCGGCCAGAGCCTCTCGCGGATGGAAGAGATGAGCTGCTCGTGGTTTCCGCGCGGCAGATCCGTCCGCCCGATAGAGCCCTGGAAAATCACGTCGCCGACAATGGCGAGCTTCGCTTCCTTGCTGAAAAAGATCACATGGCCCGGCGTGTGCCCCGGGCAATGATGGACCTCGAAGGTCAGGCCGGCGACTTCCACCGTATCGCCTTCTTCCAGCCAGCGGTCGGGCAGGTAGGAACCGGTTTTCGCCCCGAAACCGAAGCGTTCCGCCTGTTCCGGCAGTCCCTCGATCAGAAAGAGGTCGTCCTTGTGCGGGCCTTCGATCTTCACGCCGAGACGTTTGGCAAGATCGCCCGCCGCGGCGGCGTGGTCCAGATGACCATGCGTCAGCAGGATCTTGTCGATGGTCACGCCCATCTCCTCGGCGGCCTCCAGAATGCGGTCGATATCCCCGCCGGGATCGCTGACGGCGCCATGCATCGTCTCGTCGTTCCAGATCAGCGTGCAGTTCTGCTGAAAGGGCGTGACCGGGATAATGGCGGCTTTAAGGGACATGTCTCGACTCGTCATTGGCAGTAATTTCTTTGCGCAAAAGGTAGGGAAGGCGGTTAGCCTTGTCCAATCGCTTGACCGATGGAGGCCGACCATGGACATCATCAAGGGCGCCGCCCGCGATCTGGGGGAAGGGCTTACCGTGGCCCGCATTCTGCCTCAGGCCGCGCATCGGCATGTAGGGCCATTCGTTTTCTTCGACCATATCGGCCCCGTCGAGTTCGCCCCGGGCAAGGGGATAGATGTCCGGCCGCATCCCCATATCGGCCTGGCCACCATTACCTATCTTTTCGAGGGAGAGCAGGACCATCGCGACAGCCTCGGCACGTGGCAGACGATCAGGCCCGGCGCCGTGAACTGGATGACGGCCGGCAGCGGCATTGCCCATTCCGAGCGGACCGGGCCGGAAACCCGCGCCGCGGGGCATCGCCTGCACGGTATCCAGAGCTGGGTCGGCCTGCCGGCGGACAGGGAAGAGGTTGAGCCCGGCTTCCATCATTCGCCAAGGGAAGCGCTGCCCGAATGCGAAATAGACGGGGTTTCCCTGCGCATCGTCGCAGGCGAAGCCTACGGCCTCACATCGCCGGTGCCGGTTTACAGCCCGATCTTTTATCTGGATGCCCGCTTTGCCGAAGGAAGCAGCATTGCTTTGCCGGATGAGCATGAAGAGCGCGCGGTCTTCGTCGTGGATGGCGAGCTGGAAGCGGGCGGTGGGAAAGCGGCGAGCGGGGAGATGATCGTCTTCGAGCCCGGCGAGGACACAACGGTCGCCGCCGCCGGACCCGTTCAGGCGATGCTGCTCGGTGGCGCGCCGCTCGGCCATCGTCATATGTACTGGAATTTTGTCTCCAGTTCGAAGGAGCGGATCGAGCAGGCGAAAGCCGACTGGCGGGAAGGGCGCTTCGGTACCATTCCCGGCGACGACAAGGAATTCATCCCCTTGCCTGATTGAGGTTTTCTACTGCGGCAGCGCCATCCGCACCGTGAACGCACCCCGAATATCGCCAACCTCGAAGCCCGTCGCCCGGTCGTCGGGATACTCCGCCGCCAGAGCCTCCCGCACGGGCTCCGAAATCGCCGTGCCGTGGCAAAGGGTGCAGACATCCTGTGTCGGGATGGCCTTCATGTAGCGCAACACCTGAATGCCGGTCGCCTTGTCTTCCGAAACGGCCCAGCTCTCCATGTTGGCGGGATTCTCCCCGGCTTCGTTGCGCGCCACGAACTCTTCCAGCACCTCGCGTTCCCATTCATCCGGCGCATTGTCGCGATTGCGTACCTTTAGGCTGGTCCGGGCGATGGAAAACCCGCGCCGCTGGGAGACGGCCTCGGCCACGGCCGGAGCGGCAATCTTGCAGACGCCGATGGCGCCCTCCGGCCCGGACGCCTTGATGGCGGCCACAAGCTGGCCTTTCAGCTCCGAGCCGAATTCCTGCGTCGCGGCGCGTATATCGGCCAGCTCCGCCTCGCTCGGTTCGACGGACCCGTCGCATCCGGACAGGAAGGCGGCCAGAAGGAGGGAAGAGGCAAGTCGAACAGGGAACTCCATCGGCGTCTCCCGGGGCTATGGAATACATCCCGAAACTGTAGAATCCATCCGCCCCCGCGCAATCGGTTTTGTTGTCGCGGCAGTGCCGCAATGTCGCATGCGATTGACAGTTTGCCACATTGCCCGATTCAGACGCTGTAAATAGCCTCATTAGAAATAAGGGAATAGGTCCCGAGCGGGAAAACGGAGCGGCAGGCCATGTTTGTCAATCTGAGCGCAGTCGAGACGGCGGAAACGAAGAAGTTTCCCTATCCGCATTTCATGGTGCCGAACTTCCTCAGCGAGGAGCGGCTCGCCGCGGCCATTCGGGATTTCCCGGAGCTGAGCATGTCGGGGCTCTTTTTACCGGATGCGCTCACTTATGGACCGCTTTTCGGCAAGCTTCTGCGGGACCTGGAGGGCGACGAGTTGCGCGAAACGGTGGGTGAAAAGCTCGGGATCGACCTTTCGGGACGTCCGACGCTTGTGACAGTGCGGGGTCATTGCGCGCCGCATGACGGGCAGATCCACGCTGACAGCCGTTTCAAACTCGCCACGCTGCTTCTCTATCTGAACGAGCCCTGGGCGGAGCAGGGCGGTCGCCTGCGCGTTCTGCGCTCCGGCTCCGATATCGAGGACTATGCCGACGAAGTGCCCCCGTCGGGCGGTACGTTGTTCGGTTTTCGCGTTCAGGAAAACTCCTGGCACGGCCACAAACCGTTCTCCGGCCAGCGCCGCTACGTGATGGTCAATTACTGCCGCGACATCGAAAGCCGCGACCGCGAGGCCGCGCGCCACCGCCTGTCCGGGCGCATGAAGAAATTCACGCGCCTCTTTAGTGCATAACCGGTCAGCCTTTGAAATGAGTGAGCGAGATGGGTATCGAAATCAGAATCCGTCAGGACGAGCTTCTGTCGAACTTCCTTGCCGACAGTCTGGAACGGGCGAGGGAGGCGAACGAGCCTTTCCGGCACTGGCTGCTGGACGATGCACTGCCGCCTGCGACCGCTCACGCGGTGGCGGATCTGCCTTTCGAGGCCCCCAGCCTCGGCGACACGCTCGGCAAGCGCGAAACGCATAATGCGTCGCGGCAGTTCTTCTCGCCGGATGTGCGGCGCGAGCATCTCGTCTGCGAGGAAATCGCCGAGGCCTTTCAGCATCCCGCGACCGTGCGCATGCTGGAACGCAAGACGGGCGCCGATCTCGGCGGCTCCTATCTGCGCATCGAATATTGCCAGGACACCGAAGGTTTCTGGCTGGAGCCGCATACCGATATCGGCGCCAAGCGCTTCACCATGCTGATTTATCTGTCCGACACGCCGGAAGCGGAAGGTTGGGGCACCGATCTCTACGATGGCGAAGGCAACCGTCTCGGCAGCGCGCCGGGCGGCTTCGACAAAGGGCTCATCTTCGTGCCCGGCACGGACACATGGCACGGCGTCCATCCGCGCCGGTTCAACGGTGTTCGCAAATCGCTCATCGTCAATTACGTGATCCCGGAATGGCGCTCACGCCACGAATTGGCGTTCCCGGACCAGCCGGTCACGACCGAGGTCAAGCCGGAGAGCTGAGGCTGGGTCGTCATTGCGATGAACGAAGTGACGAAGCGATCCAGCCCGGAGCGTGGCGCTCTGGATTACTTCGCGATCGCTTGCGATGACGGCGTTTGCGGCCGGAAATCGCGTGGAATTTTGTCCCGGCGCTTGATCCGGGCCGCGATGCGGCTGAAAACTGCCCCTCATTGCATGGGCAGCTGGCGGACGGAATCGTGGGGCAGTTTCTTCTTCAATACGGACCTTGGCTCAATCTTGTGGGCCTCGTCACCGACCTTGTGGGCGTCGTCCTGCTGGGGTTCGAGCTTTGGACTGCCTTCGAGGCAGACTGGCGGCTCGGCAAGGCCGAGCATCTCCACGGACGTTTGAGCGACGGACGCGATGTGCGTCTGCAGGCATGGCGCGTCATGGCGCAGCGGGCCCGGACGCCCGCCGAGCGCCTGCGGGCGGTGGAGCGGGGGCTGGAACTGGGCCTTGCGCGCTATGGCGACCAGCTTCTGGTGAAACGGCTTTATGAGCAGTTGAAGGATACGCCGATGGCCGGCCGGATCGACGCCCGGCTGAAGGAAGCCCGTGCCGGATTGCTGAAACGCTTCGGCATCGAGGATCCGGGCACCGTCGATCCGGAAAACGAGTTCGATCTGCTGCTTGCCGGCCTGGAAGCCGAAATCGAGGAAGCCCGCCGTCCGCCGATCTCGCACTGGATCCGCCGCGCCTGGGCCGTGCGGTTCGGCATCTTCCTCGTGGTCGTCGGCGCGATCCTGCAGCTCCTGGGCTCGTTGCCGCATGAGATGCTGACGGGAGGGTAGCCGACCGCGAACGCCCGAAACCGCCTCCTGATCGATACATCCGTTTAGCCGATAATATATATTATGGATAATAATTTACGCTACAGGGTTTCAGGCAAATCCCGGAAAACTGCGCAAAACTCGACAATCTTCCAACTCTCACCCCGGCTTGGGCAATTTCTGGGCGATTTGTTGATTGCCTCGGATGTGCCTCATTTCGCCCATACCTCAGGTCTCGCGAGCGCAAGCATGCGGATGGCTGACCATCCGCAAGATTGGTAAGCGGTGTTGTAGCCCCACCTTTCGCATTTTGAGGTGATGATTGATTTTGCTTCCCGTTGATTGGCGGGAAGGAGTTTCTCCATGGAGGCTA
>NZ_JAASQO010000029.1 GCF_011762095.1 Parvibaculum indicum
TTATCTTGACAGTCTGCACCGATTGTCAGTGTCCTGCTTGACGTCGATGCAACAGGACTGACGGAGGCGTTATCCGGGCCGGCCGCAGCGCTCCCAAATAGCTGGCGGAGGCCGGCCTGGATAGCGCCGGGCAAGTTGAACTCCTTCGTTGATGCTGGGCTCCCGGATGGGGGTCCGGGGGAAGGTTGAACAACTTGTGGACAATGTAATCGCAGCTTCAAGCATTACCATTCAGGAGCGCAGATCAGCGGAGGGCCTTGATGCCCATGTCCCAATGATCCTCCGGGACGGAGCGCTTTACGATCCTGATCTGGATCGCTTTTTACGCGATCTTCCTCTCAATGGCGTTCGCTCACGCCATTCCCTTCGTGCCTATGGCTACGACGTTTTCGTCTGGGCTCGTTTTCTTTCGGAAGCCTGCGCCAAAACGATATGGCAAGCCGACCGGCATGATGTCCTTGCCTATCATCGCGTCCGCCGCCGCGCCGAGGTCGGACAACGCATTTCCGCTGCTTCCTGGAATCGCGCCGTTGCCTGTCTCGATCGGCTATATCGCTGGGGTGTGCAGGAAGGACTGATTGCAGAAGCACCCTTCACGCATCGCTCGGTCTGGAGGCAGGGGTACGGTGGGCGCCGTTCGCAGATGGCCGCGCGGAACGACGCCTATGAACCTGCCGCGCGTCGAGCGGACGTCAGTTTCGTCACGCTCGAGGACTATCGGCGCTTTCGGGATGTCGGCCTCAAGGCGCTTTTGCCTGACGGCCGCACACGCCCCGGCGCCCGAGATCGCACCGGCATTCGCAATGCGCTTTTCTCCGATCTCCTTGTGACCACAGGGCTTCGGTTGGAAGAAGCGTCGTCTCTCTTCGCCTCCGATCTCGTTTTCGCCGATTACCGTGCCGGCCGTCAGGTATGGCTGGATTTGCCGGACGCCCAGACCAAGGGTGATCGCGGCCGCCAGATTCTCGTTCCCGCTCGACTGCTCGAGCAGGTGCGCGCCTATGTCGATGTCGAACGTGCTCATGCCGTCACGAAGTTCCAACGGCGCTCGGAGTGGCAATCGATCGACCGACCGATCTTCGTTCATCGCGAGCGGCACGCGGCCCGGCTGCGACTAGTTGATGGCGGCGATATCGCACTCGACCTGCTCGACCCCGAGGAACGCGGTAGGATCATTGTCTGCGACAGCGACGGCACACCGAGCGAACCGGCGATATTGTGGCTCTCGGAGATCGGCTTGCCGGTGCAGCCGAACTCCTGGGAAGTCGCTTTCGCCCGTGCCTCCAGCCGGTGCAGATCCTTCGGTTTCGATATTGGCATCAGTCCACACCAACTGCGCCATACCTTTGCCGTTCACATGCTGGCGATGCTCATTCAGCACCGCCTTCGCGACGCTGCCTTGCCTGCCGGGCCGATGGAGGGATATCGGCAAGTTCTTGGCGATCCTCTCCAGCAGGTGCAACGGCTTCTCGGCCATGCCAGCCTGACGACGACCTATATTTACCTTGACCACATCGCTACGCGCGCCGACACCGTCGATGCGGCCGTCGAGGAACTCCTGGCGCTGCTTCCCTCGGAGGCTTCGCTATGACGGGCCGACCACGCAAGGGAACCTCGGTCCGCTTTGTACCAGCCGATGGTGTCGCTCCCGCGCATGCCAGCGATCTGGTGCTCGGACTTCGCTTCAACATCGAGGCGCTCTACGGCGGAACTGTCGAGGTTGATCTTGTCGGCGAGCATCCGCGGCCCTTCGCCCTCGCGTTTGCAGGAGCTCTGCGCCGGCAGTCCGAGCTTGGTGGTCCGCTCGGCGCGCGGAGCACGATCAAGCAACACCTCCAAGCCTATCTGAAGTTTTTCGCATATCTGCGCGAACATTCCACGGCAAAGACGCCCGCCGATCTGCGCGCAGACGATATCGACGGATACGAGGATTTCCTCGAAGCCGGCGGGATGACTCCGATCCACCGGCACACTGTCCTCGCCAAAGCCATCCTGGCCCTCCGCTCGATCGACGCTGACCAGCCCGGTCTTCTGGATGAAGGGGTTCGCCATCGGCTGCGCTACACCAGTGCACGATCCGTCGGGCGATCCCGACCACGAGACGCCTACAGCCCGTTCGTTGCAAGGCAGCTTCGAGACGCGGCTCGTGGCGACATCGCCAAGATATTCCGGCGGATCGGGTGGCCACTCGATGAAGACGACAACTATCCCAACCTTCGCAGAGTGACCGATGAGGCCAATGCCCGGATCGTCGCCTCCGGCAGGCTCAGCAGTGGGGACCGCACCTTCAAAAGCCTCTACTTCATGAGGCTGCGGCGCGGCCTTCCGGTCTCTAACCTGGCCGAGAGTCTGCACGCACGCTTCCATCTGTGCGCGATGGATATTCCACCACTGCTGACCTTCCTCTCTCTGGAGACCGGCCTGGAGCTCGAATGCTGCAAGGCGTTGACGATCGACTGCCTTAAGAACCCTGGACCCGGTACGATCGAGATTGCCTATGTCAAGCGGCGTGCCCGCGGCGCCGAGCACAAGCACATCCGTGTCCGTGACGGCGGGATCGGGACACCGGGTGGTCTGATCCGCAAGCTGATCGAGGCAACGGCATTCACACGGCAGTTCGTTCCAAGCGAGAACCTTTGGCTCTATTATTACACCGGGCGGAAGCAGCTTCGCGCAGGTCTGGAGCATCAGCAGGAACTCGTAGCCAGATGGATAAAGGGCCATGATCTCGTTGATGACGATGGTGAGCCGCTCCGTCTCGTTCTTTCTCGGCTGCGTAAGACCCACAAGGCGCTTTGGTATCTGAAGACCGAGGGCCATATGGCCCGTTTTGCCGTTGGACATACTCCCGAGATCGCCGCACGCCACTACGCGGATATCCCTTCGCTGCGCCCGCTGCATGAAGCCACCGTTGCCGAGGCCTTTTCCGAAGTCGCGGCGGCGGCTGGTCCGATCATCCTGGCGCCCGCCGAGGAAGATACCTGGCGGCAATGCGACCCCCCTCCCGAAGGGCCTGAGGACCGCGACAGTATCCTGCGTGGTGACCAGGACGTTTGGCTCGCCGCATGCTCTGGTTTTGATCGCAGCCCCTTCGGAGAACCAGGCGAGCCTTGCCCGCAACCATTCTGGGGCTGTCTCGAATGCCGCAATGCGGTCATCACCGCGCGCAAGCTGCCCGCGATCATCGCATTCCTACAGTTTATAGAACAACAGCGGGCGGGTCTCTCCGCCTCAGAGTGGGCAATGAAGTTCGGCCGCGCCCATGCGCGCATCGCCGGGCAGGTTCTGCCGGCATTTCCCGAGAGCATGATCGCCGCAGCCCGCCGTGAGGCGGAAGAGCACACCCTTTATCTTCCGCCGGAGGCCCGCCAATGAGGGGATTGTCGCCAGCAGCTTCCTCACGGCAATACGATCTGCGCCCAGTTCTGGCCACCGCTCCGCTAAAGCCCGGTTTTGATCGGGATGCTCTGTCGCGCTACAGCGATCCAAGCTGGGATCTCGGTCCGGCCGTGTTTCGCGAGAGCGCTCGCCGCTGTCACGTCACCGTGCATTTCGGGTCGATCGAGGATGTGAGCGTCCGCGAGGCGTTGCGCGAACTTCTCTATGCCCGGCTCAATGTCGACCTGCCAGGTCACCGCAAGATCCTTTCTCCCGGTAGTGTCCGGCAGGTCTTCAACCGCGCCCGACGCTTCTTCGAGTTCGTGCGTGATGAACTCGGTGAGGTCGATCTCCGCCGCGTCGACCAGCCACTTCTTGATCTCTATGTCCGGCACCTCAAAGCCGACCGTGCTCGTCGGCCGGTCATCGTCACTCAGCTACTGGAGGTGCCGTTCGATCTCTATGCCTATCGCGATGATCTTCCTTCCGGAGGACTGTCATTCCAGCCGTGGGTCGGCAGACCTCCAGCGCGTGTCGCGGGCTATCGTCACGTCCGCGAGAACCGGACGCCGCGCATTCCCGAGACAATCATCTCACCGTTGCTGGCCTGGTCGATCCGGTATGTCACCGAGTTTTCCGCCGATATCTTCGCAGCCCGTGAGGAGATGGACCGTCTCGAAGCGCATTGCGCCGCGCTCATCGAGCAGGACAGCGTTCTCGAACGTAAAGACCGGCGGCGCCAGCAGCGTAACCGGCTTGAGGACTATTTCGGGCGGCTTCGCAGGGAAGGTCGCGGGGTGCCGATCTGGGGCACTGCCCATAACGGCATATTCCTCCGGCATCCCGAGACAGGAGAGCTGTCGCCACCCGTCAACGCCCACCTGCTTCACCTGCACATCGGTATCGACACGCTCACCGAGCCGAAGATGCACATTCAACTCACGAACGGCGCTCCACGCCAGATCAGAGCTGCGGTGCTCGAGCTCGGTGTCGAGACTGGCGGCATGGATACACCCATCTCCATTCTTCCAGAGACCGGCAAGCCCTGGCGGTCTCGCTTCGACGCCAAGACCCTGGCGGCGGAAGAGCGCATGCTGCAATCAGCGGCCTATATTCTCTGTGCTTATCTGACCGGCATGCGGGACTGCGAAGTCCAGGCGATGCAGCGTGGATGCCTTTCCCTGACGCGCAGCGAAGACGGCATGATCATGCGCCATCGTGTTCGGTCCGTCGCCTATAAAGGCAAGTCCACCCAGGGCGAACCTGCCGACTGGGTCACCATCGAGCCCGTTGCCAGAGCTGTCGAGGTTCTGGAACGCCTGTCGTTCCGCGTTGCATCAGCCCGCGGCCTCGAGACGCTCTGGCCCGTTCTGATCGCACGGCCTGTTTGCAAGGATCACCTCTCGGCCGAGATCGTCCGCCAGCTCAACCGATTCCGGGATCATCTCAACGACCTGTTCAGCACACCGGGCATACCGGCGATCCCGAATGGGCCAGGTGATCAGCCTTGGCGGATCACGACGCGGCAGTTCAGACGAACGATCGCATGGCACATCGCCAATCGTCCCTTCGGCACCATCGCCGGCATGATCCAGTACAAGCATGCCTCCGTCGCCGCTTTCGAAGGATATGCCGGCTCCAGCCGTTCCGGTTTCAGAGCGGAAGTCGAGAACCAGCGTAGCCTCGGTCAGCTCGATGACCTGTTGATCTATTTCGACGAGCGGCAGGCCGGGGCCAAGCTGTCCGGGCCTGCAGCGACACGTATCGCGAAGACGCTCGATAGCGTATCGGACGATCTCGGACCGCTTCCGGCCATGATCGCTGATCGCGCCCGACTGCGAACCATGCTCGCGAGCCTCGCGCGGACCTTGCATGTCGGCGTGCTGGCCGATTGCTTCTTCGATCCCGGCACGGCCGTCTGCCTAAAGCAGGCCACCGGAGCCAAAGGTCCGCTGACCGCACTCTGCCAGCCGACCCTCTGCCCAAATGCCTGCATCACCTCCATGCACCGGCCAGCATGGGCGCGGTCTGCGCAGGAGGCCGCAGACCTGTTGAAGGAGAAGCGGCTGTCCACGCTTCAACGAAGCATCCTTCAGCAGAATCTTGATCGAGCGAAGACGGTCCTCGACAGCATAGACAAGGACCAGTCCGCGCCCGGCTCCTGAGGGGAGCTGGGTGCTCCTTCGCCGGTGGCCCGCCCGGCGTGCTCGGAGCGCGCGATGCCCGGCGTATCCGCGCAACGGCTGATCGCCGTCCTCCGCTTACGCTTCGGCTCTGCGAGTGCGCGGCCACGCCTGAGACATCGCAATCCGCTGCTCCGACGCCGGGACAGGCCCCGGCGGAGAAGGAGCAACAATCATGACAAGACAAAAAATCAGGAACAGCCGCCCGAACGGGCGGCAGGAGAGGAAGAGGACGGCCGGAGTCGGGCGGCCGGTTGAAGGGGCGAGAGAGGCTCGCGCCGCCGGCCACGGAGATTCCACAATGAGGAACACCTCGTCATCCGTCCAGCGCGCCGACGTCTATTCCCGCGTCACCGCAGAGATCATCGCCGCCATCGAACAAGGTGCCGGCGAATGGCGTGCGCCCTGGTTCCACAACGGGTCCAGCATCGCGCGCCCGACCAACCTCTCATCCGGCAAGCGATACCGCGGGATTAATACGCTAGCCCTCTGGGCAGCGGGCTTCGCCGGCGGATATGGCGACGGCCTATGGGGCACCTACAAGCAATGGCAGGATGCCGGCGCGCAGGTGCGGGAAGGAGAGCGTTCCACCACGGTAGTGTTGTGGCGGGAGATCCAGGCTTCCCGGCAGGCCGACAACGAAGACGATGATGACGGGCATCGGCGAATGTTCGCCCGTGCTTTCTCGGTCTTCAACGTCGCTCAGGTCGATGGCTACGAGCGCCCAGATACGCCCGTGCTGCCCGAGGCTGAACGTCTCGGCCATGCGGAAGCGTTCATCGCCAACCTGGGCGTCAAGACTGAATTCGGTGGATCGGAGGCCTATTACCGCCCGTCGGCCGACACCGTGTTCATGCCACCGTTCTCCTCCTTCCGCGACGCCGCATCGTTTTATGGGGTGTGGCTCCATGAATGTGGGCACGCCAGCGGCTCCAAGCACAGGCTCGATCGCGATCTTTCCGGGCGCTTCGGTTCAGCCGCCTATGCCGCCGAAGAATGCTGCGTGGAAATTCTCAGCGGGCTCGTCCTCGCTGACCTTGACGTCGCCCACCATCCGCGCCCCGACCACGCCGCCTATGTCGCCTCGTGGCTCAAGGTCCTGAAGAACGACCCCAAGGCCATCTTCACCGCAGCGAGCAAGGCGCAGCAGGCAGCCGACTGGATGCACGCTCAGCAGCCCCAGGCAGAGGAGATGGCAGCATGATCAACCTCATCTTCACTGCGGAAAAATTTCAGATTGGGGCTGGACTGTCAGGATAT
>NZ_JAASQO010000030.1 GCF_011762095.1 Parvibaculum indicum
CCCGGATTTCCCGTGCGCGTAATCGTCACGCGGGACCTATTGCTCGAGCCATACGGAGGGTCGTGATGTCCAAGCTGAAATTGAGCGGTGTGCCGGACAGTAAGCCCGTGAAAATCACCGTGGAATTGCCAGCGCAGGTCCATCGGGATTTGCTTGCATATGCCGATATTCTTGGGCGAGAGACTGGGCAACCCATTCCTGACGCTGCCGTGCTTATCGCACCTATGGTCCAGCGCTTTATAGAAACAGATCGAGGATTTGCTCGGGCCCGCCGCACGGAGCGATGAGCGACGCGAATAGCAGGTAAATGACAGATCCAGCGCCAACTGCCGGCCTCGATCTCGCCAGCGATCGCGCGATCGAAAGCAATCGACGCAAGACTGGATTGGAATTCTTAGAAGACCACATTGCGCTCGATTCTAAGACATCCCCGTCGCCCAGGATGGGCCGGATCACCACGCCGGGCATCTCCCGTCCGAGCGAAGAATTGCTGACAAGCGTCAGACCGTAGCCGATCGCCACGAGATTCATGAGGCCCTCGCGCCCGACGAACTGAATCTTGACATCGGGACGGAAGCCAAGGCGGGCAAGTCGCCGCACCAGGTAATCGTGAATCTCCGGGCCTGGACCTCCACTGGAGACAATGAACGCCTCATGCTGCAGTTCTTGCCAGGTCAAGCCCTCGCGGCGTGCCAGATCATGGCCTGCCGGCATCGCGACCAAGACACGCTCTGACCAAAGCAACTCGGTCGCATATCCTGGGATATTCGGAATTCCGGTTGTGAACGAAACGTCTATCTCGCCTATGACGAGGTAGTGCAGGCTCTCCCTCGCGGTCGCCTCCTGCACGATCACCTCGACGTGGCGGTATTTCTGTCGAAAGGTCGTTAGCACATCGCGAAGGAAGCCTGAATTGAGCGAGGAGAGAATGCCAACGCGAACGATGCCGCGCTCTCCCCGGCTTGTCGAAGCGGCCATGTGGATCGCACGGTCCAGATGATCGATGCCTTTGATTGCCTCCGCTAGAAACCTTTCGCCCACGAGCGTCAGGGACACGCCCCCCGGCGTCCGGCAGAAAAGCTTGAATCCCAAACGGCTTTCCAGAATGTCGATGCGGCGACTGACGGACGCCTGGGAAAGGCCGAGAAGCGTGGCCGCCTTCCTGAAGCTTCCCTGCTCGGCGGCGATTACAGCATATCGAAGGAACCGAAGATCAAGGGCTACGTCAGGCACTACGCCTGCCTCCAGGCAAGCAGGCGGAGCGCGTTGAACACGACGAGCAAAGTCGAACCTTCATGCATGGCGACCGCTGGACCAATACCGAGCCCGAAGATCGTGGCCGGCACGAGGATCGCCACCACACCGAGGCTAACGAAGACGTTCTGGCGGATGATCGAACGTGTTCCCCGGCTGAGCCCGACCGCGAAAGGAAGGTGGGCCAGATCATCGGCCATCAGGGCGACATCAGCAGTTTCGAGCGCCACGTCCGATCCGGCGGCGCCCATAGCGATACCCACCGTTGCGCTCGCCATCGCCGGGGCGTCGTTGACCCCATCGCCCACCATCGCCACCCGCGCCTCGGCACGCAGTTTCTTGATCGCCTCGACCTTGTCCTCGGGCAGCAGATCGCCCCAGGCTTCCTCAAGGCCGACCTCCCGCGCAATCGCCTCGGCCGCGCGCTGGTGGTCGCCGGAGATCATGATCATCCGGTGAATGCCGATCGCACGCAGCGTCTCGAGCGCGGCACGCGCACCCTCGCGCGGCGTGTCGAGCAGACCGATCGCACCCAGATCACGGTCCCCCTGGCGCACGACCATGCTGGTCTGTCCGGCCTCATGGAGCCGCTCGACGGCCTCCGCCATCGCTGGGGACAGGGGGGAGATCCCGGCGGAGCCGAACATTCCCGGCTTACCGATCAGAACCTCATCTTCGCCCAAGACAGCCGATACGCCGCGGCCGGTGAGGCTTTTGAGGCTTTCAGCCTTGGGAACAGGGTAATCGCCGAGCTGTTCTCGCCCGTCCCGCGCTATGGCCTGCGCCAGGGGATGATCGCTCAGACTTTCGACCGCCACCGCGACGGCCATCAGGTCCTGCTTGTCCACCCCCGGCGCGGGGACGACCTGCTGGATGCGCGGCTCACCCTTGGTCAGCGTGCCGGTCTTGTCGATCGCGATCGCATCAAGCGATCCGAGCAGTTCCAGCGGGGCTCCGCCCTTGATTAGAACGCCTCCTCGCGCGGCCCGCGCCACGCCGGAGAGGACGGCGCTGGGCGTGGCGATCGCCAGCGCGCAAGGGCTGGCCGCAACGAGCACCGCCATCGAACGATAGAAGCTGTCACGGAATGGCTCGTCGACGACGACCCAAGCGAACAGAAGCACGAAGGCGAGCGCCAGGACCGCAGGTACGAAGAAGCGCTCGAACCGATCGGTGAAGCGCTGGGTCGGCGACTTCTGCGTTTCGGCCTCGCTGACCATCTTGACCACTTTGGCCAGCGTGCTCTCGCTCGACAGACGTGTGACCTCGATTTCGATGAGACCGCTGCCGTTGATCGTGCCGGCGAAGACACGGCTCGCAGCATCAACCCGATCGGGATTTGCGCGCGCCGCCGTCTCATCGGCGACCGGCTGCTTGTCGACCGGAATGCTTTCGCCGGTCACCGGCGCCTGGTTGACGGCGCTCGTGCCCCTGATGACGAAGCCATCGGCTGCGAGGCGCTCGTCGGGTTTGACGATGACGGTATCGCCGAGCTTCAGGTCATCGACGGAGATTTCTTCCGTCGCGCCATCGGGCCGCCGGACGAGAGCGGTGCGCGGCGCGAGGTCCGCGAGCGCCTCGATCGCGCGCTTCGCGCGGCCCATCGCGTAGTGTTCGAGCGCGTGGCCGAGGCTGAACAGGAACAGCAGCAGCGCGCCCTCGGCGAACGCGCCGAGGGCCGCGGCGCCGGCGGCAGCGACCAGCATGAGAGTATCGATCTCGAATTTCCGCAGCCGGAGATTGTCGATCGCTTCGCGCACCGTGAAGAAGCCGCCGAAGCCGTAGGCGCCGATATAGAAGGCGGTTGGCAGCCACGCGGGCGCCGCCGCCACCAGTTTGTCGATCGCAAAGCCGAGCGCCAGCAAGGCCCCGCAGGCGAGCGCGAAGATCAGCTCGGTATTGGGACCAAGAAACCCGCCATGGCTATGATCGTGATCGTGACCACCGTCGTGCCTGTGGCCGGCTTTCTCATCATGCGCGCCTGCGCCATGATCGTGGCCGGCATGCACGTCCTTCGAAGGACTGTTTGCCCGTTTGTCCCGCCTGACCCCCAATCGCGACAGCGCATCAACGATCTCGTCTTCGGAGACCTGTTCACGGTCGAACTCCACGCGCACCAGGCCCGAGGCATTCGCGTCGGATTCGAGCACGCCCGGTATGGCGCGCAGTTGCTCGCTGACCGTCCGCGCTTTTCGTTGATGGCCGATCCCGCTGACCGGCCACAGCGCATGACCGTAGCGCTCGGCAATCGCAGCTCCCGCCGCGCGAGCGATGTCGCGGATGCGCGAAAGCGACAGCGTGTCGGCATCGTAATGAATGCAAAGCCGTGCGGGCTTGTCCCCTTCCGCCGGTACGACATGCGCCTTTTCGATGCCTGGGCGCGCCGAGAGATTGGCTGTCAGCCGAGCCACACAGGCGTCATCGGCATCGGGGATGTCGGGTAGGATAAGCGGGATTTCGAGTTGAACCTGGTCCGTCATGAAAACCTCCTCAACATACATTCCCCAAGTGGCATGCCGTCTGACGTGAGTTTCGCCTGAACCCGACCGCAGGACAATCATTTTCCGTCCCGAGCGGCGTCGTCGGGCGCGCAAGGCGCTGAGACAGGGCAGATCGGCCCGCGAAGCCGCCGTGTTGTGCCCTGGTGGCGGTGTTTTTCAGCGCAGCGGACAGACCCATCCTGCCGTTTTCGTTCAGTTTGGGCGTGGATGGCGGTCATGCGCATAGCGGAGGCGCTCGCAATCGGCGGATGGCGGCGAGGATGGCGCGGACCATCGGACCGGTGACGGCCACCTCGGCCAGCTGGAAGGTGATGGCGCGGGCATGGCGGACGACACGTGCCCCGATCTTGATCAGCTTCAGTTGCAGGCTGGTCAACGACCAGTCGGCCATCGTCTCGGGCAACTCGATGCAGCGCAAGAAGATGGCCAGGTTGTAGGCCAGCGCATGCAGTTGCAGTCGCACCTCATTGTCGCGGAACTTCCGGCATGACAGCCGCGTCCAGTGGAAGGCATATTTACCTTCCTTGATGTGCTGCTCGGCGGTGCCGCGCTGGTTATAGAACCGCACCACCCAGTCGGGCTCCATCGGCAGGTTGGTGACGATGAAGCCGACACGCGGGAACAGTTCGCCCGGATGCCATTCGATCTTGGCGATCACCCGGCGTTCCTTGTCCCAGGATGCCGCCTGATACTCGAAGTCTTCGTAGAAGCGCTTGACCTTGGTCAGCGAAGGTCGCCCGACAGGGCGCGTCAGCCGATGCGCGATCTTCTCGCGCAGGACGTTGTTCGCAGGCAGCCGGATGGCGTAGAAGAATCGGGCTTCTTCCAGCCGCTCATAGATCGCGGGGATCGCGTAGGCGGCGTCAGCCCGGAAGAACCGGCCGCAAAGGTCGCGCTCCGCGTAGCGGGCGATGACGGGGTCGAGAACGTCCCGCCAGCCATCGGCGCTGTGGACGTTGCCATGGCGCAAGGCGCAGCGCTCCAGCATGCCGAACTGGTTGAACAAAAAGTTCGGGTGATAGCAGGTGCAGTCGAAATGCCCGTTCCAGGCCGCGCCCTCCTGATCGCCATGGGTGGGGCTGACCGAACTGTCCATGTCCAGAACGATGTACTTCAGCCCGTTACGGTCATGGAACCGGTCGATCCATTGGCCATTCAGGTCGGCCAGCGCGGCACGGTTCTCGGGCTGTGCCAGTGTCTCGGTCTCGAACCGTCCCATCTGCGAGGCCGAGGCCGCTTGCGCATCGACAGCCCTTCCACCCACGACCTGGCGCATCACCGGATCGAGGGCCAGGCGGTCGGCGTCGTTCACATCCTCGTATCCGGCCAGTCGCCCGAACACCGATTGCCGGAACAACCCGTCAAGCCGGTGGACCGTGTTCTTGCCGCGCCGGGTGTCGCGCAATGCTTTTGCCGCCAGATCGGACAGCCCGAGCGCGTCATCCAGCTCGCGCATCACCAGCAGGCCGCCGTCGGAACTGAGCTGCGCACCTCGGAACTCCACATGCACCCGGCGGTCGAACTCGACCCGATCTGCCCGCTTCGAACCCGCACCCTCTGGGTGATCCATCAAACGCGCCCCTCACGGCCATCAACACCATGATTTATATCGGAAATATTGAGATCCTGACAGCAAAATCAGCGATTTACTTGGGGAATGTGGGCT
>NZ_JAASQO010000031.1 GCF_011762095.1 Parvibaculum indicum
CGAAAACCCAAAACCCTTCGTCTGGAAGGCTGACCCCGATCAAATCATCGCCGCCAGAAACCGAGGGTTCCAAACGTTGGAATCAATCCACTAGAAAAGCAGGTTCAGAAAGTTCCGGGTCAACTCCTTCGCCGCCTACTGGAAAAAAAGCTTAGAGAACAGGGAATTGAAGAGAAAGCTTTTCTCGACTCATTGACGCAACACATCCTGACGCAGAGCGGTGAGACCTTCTATTGGAACAATGGAGAGGAAGGTCCGATAACGAATCTAAGCATAAAACTTTCCAAACAAGATGCTGACGAACTAGAAAAAGACGTGAAGCTTTTTTTGGATAAATCGCTGCCCAAAGTAATCCGCAAAACGGTCAAAGACGGAGCGAAGCTTGTAGTAAAGAGCCTTGAGGGGCGTTGGCCCGAAGAGCGAATAGACGAACGAAATCAGATGCAGCTCTTTCGCGACCGACTCAATTTGCGTTGGAGCGCTGGACTTGATCCGCTTCGAATGATGCTGATTGCCTCGCGCGAGGTAGGGCAGGAGTTCGCAGATAAGCTGGCGCGTTCAAAGGCTAAAACTGGATTACTCAGGCGGCAAGCCATCACGATGCTGCATATGCGAGCGTGCCAAACGACGCTGGAAATTCTGACTTTGCTTGAAAGCGGATTGCCAGACGGCGCATACGCTCGATGGCGTACGCTTTACGAAATATCAGTTTTTGCTCTGGTCATTGACCGTTTTGGTGACGAGATAGCCGACCGTTACTTGGCCCACGATATTGTCAGCATGCGTGAGGCGCTTGTGAATGAGTTTCGATACCATGACAAAGTCTATGAGCCTGAAAAGCTCGTGGGTGAGCAGAAGGAGTTGGAAGAAGAGTTTCGGAGTGTGCTCGCTGAATTTGGGGAATCCTTTGCAAAGCCATATGGATGGGCGGCGCATAATCTGTGTAAAAATCACCCGCGTTTTCGAGATTTGGAAGAGGCTGTGGATTGGGGAGCGCTCCCGCCAGACTACAAATGGTCTAGCCACAAGATTCATGCCGGAGCCGCAGGCACCATCAGAACACTTGGCTCCATAGGGGGCGAGCAATTTATCCATGCCGGCGCGGTTAATGCGGGATTGGATATTCCTGCTATCAATACAGCCTATTCATTGATGCAAATAACATCGCTTGTTTTTGGAAAGCTGAGCGATTTGGAAGCACAAATAAGAATGCAGAGCTTAGTTGTTTTGCGAGACCGGGTTGTGAATGAATGTCGCAAGGCAGCTCGAAAACTTGAAAGGGATCACCTGGAGTTTTTGAGTGAACAATGAGATGGAATCCAAACCTTACGGCGTGTTGCTATGAGTGGCTGGGGCAGTCCGGTAGCGCGAGTATTCTAAGTGTTCGTTGGTAGCAACGATTGGGCAGAAGCATTCGATTACCGGGCGCGAGTCTGAAAGGGGAGGCCTATCAAAGAAGATCATGCAGGATCGAAGTTCAAGTCCTTTGGGGGATCACGCCATCGCGGCATTCCACAAGATCAGATGAGGTTGCACGAACTCATCGCAAAACTCCCTGAAGCTCACCACGTTGTCGTGGCCGCAGTATTCCGTTTCCTTGGACTTCCTGAGACTCTCGGGAATAACCAGGCAGACACCGATGGAGTCCATGTCCTCGATCGTGCTGCCGGCAATGTTTTCATCAACCGTTGTGAGGAACAGCTGACGCCCGCCTTTCTCGCGTTCGACCTGTTTCCATCTCTCGCGAAGTGTGGTCTTGGCGCTGAGGATCAGGCCCGTCGCTGCATCCTCTGTATTGCTGTCGACGAAGGCGAGCGACGGCAGAACAAAGTCGGGGCGTTTCCTCGAGGCAATGACGACCTGCTTTTCGTGGGGGATCTCTCCGCCGAGAAGCATGGCCTCTATGTGATGCTCATAGGAATAACCCGCCCGCGACTTGCGCTGCTGGCTGGCAGAAAGCATCAGCGCGTCTATTGCCGGGAGTTCGTCGACGAGCCTGCGGATCACCTCTGACGCGGTTATCTTGCGTGGCTTGTCGCCCAGCACCAGCCGTACCAGTTCGACAGCTCTCTCCCTTCTCTGGAATTCCTTGAAGAGCTCCCATTCGATACTGCGACTGATCTCCCGCAGGACGTCGCCCGGGTTTTCAAGGGTGAAGGGATCGAGCTTCTCGAGACCGTTTTTCTCCAGAAAGGCGTTGCGCGCCTTATGCGCCAGTTCTGCGGTCGGCGGCATCGTAGCATTGGTCTTCGCGAATTCCGCGATCCTGCCTTTCTCCCAGGCCGCGATTACCTGTTCGGCAAAGTCCAGAATACGTTCGCGCTCTCTGGCTCGGACCTCGGCAGGATCCAGCACGGCCACCATGAAGGTGGCGTCGATGTCGAACATCTCGGCCAGAAGAATGGCTTCATCGCTGTCGGAGTCGATCGTCAGGCATTCGTATCTGTACCCGTCGTCCTTCGATATGCGTCCCATCACGAGGAACGACGCGGGAAGGAGCTCGGCGAAGGCCTCTTTTGGCAGGCCGGTCATGTGGGTTTCCTGGCCTTTGCTGGTGTAGTGGACCAGTCGGGTCAGCTTCTCCTCATCAGCCAGCTGCGGCCATACGGTCGGAAAATAGACCTCCCGGATCTCGGCGCCTTCTTCTTTCCTCTCCTTCGCTTGCAGGGCAGGAAAGAAGCCGCCGTCTCTCTGCTCGTGCGGGATATAGACGCCGGCCTGATGCTTGTTTTTGTGGCGCGCCCAGTCGCGGTCATTGTTGGAGAGCTTCTTGACGAGGACCTGATCCGCCCGGTCAAACAAACGGGCGAGCAGATCTGCATCCGTTCCCGATTGCCCGAACGCCATCTCTTTCTGTGCAGTCACACTCTCCCCCTGATCTCTCCGATATCCCTGTCGCTGCGCAGCCAGGCTGCAGCGGATGATAGAACCTCATCCGGATCGCGTCTCGTCCGGCCTTTGAGCGCACACTCCCAGATGACCAGCACGCGCCAGCCTTTCTCCCGGAGGGCGGCGAGGTGTTTCTTGTCATTGGCACGGTTGGTCCGGATCTTGGTGCGCCAGAACTCCTCCCGGGACTTCGGCCATTTGAAGAGATGGCAGTCATGGCCGTGCCAGAAGCAGCCATTTACGAACACCACCGCCCGGTAGCGGGGGAGGACCAGATCCGGCTTGCCGGGCAGGTCCTTCACATGAAGCCGGAAGCGGAAGCCGCGGGCATGCAGCCCGCGGCGGATCAGAAGCTCCGGCTTCGTGTTCTTCCCCCTGATGCCGGACATCATCCGGCTGCGGGTTTCCGGTGAGACGGTGTCAGCCAAGTTCGAGGCGCAGCTCTTCCGATGGTTCCGGGGTGAAGGGTTCGGCCGCCTCGAAGAGTTCGCCCGGATCGAGGATCCGCATCACATGCGGCTTCATGTAGCGCGCGATCTCCGCGACCACCGGGACCACCACTGCATTGCCGAACTGCTTGTAGGCGCGGGTGTCGGAGACCGGAATGTCCATCCGGGTCTCCCGGTCGGGATCGAAGCCCATCAGACGGGCGCATTCCCGGGGCGTCAGGCGGCGCGGGTTCTTGCGGGCCTGTGCTATCAGAATCTCGCTGCCGTCCTTGTAGTAGCGGGCCGAGAGGGTGCGGGCCTTGTCTTTCGGGGTGTTGAGCCCGAAGCCGAAGCCGTTGCCGGCCGCGCGGTGCTTGGCGGCATAGCCCTGGAGATAGGTCCAGAGCTTGTCGGAGAGCGTGTAGCGGTCGTCAGCGGCTGTCACGTTGCCAAGGCGCCCGATCTTTTTCGTAGTGGTGTAGTGGCCCTCCGGGTCCTCGTCATAGGAGTGGAGGATCTCTTCAAGCGTCGGGCCCGTCTTGGGATCCCGGAACTCGAGCCGGTCGAAGTCGAAGCCCGTATCCTCGCGGAAGCCCGCAATGAAGATGCGCTCCCGGTGCTGCGGGACATAGCCCTTCGCATCGACGATGCGGCAGCTGATCCTGTAGCCGAGGTCGTTCTCCAGCGCGCCGACGATGGTGCGGAACGTGTCGCCCTTGTTGTGGCTGCGCAGGTTCTTGACGTTCTCGAGCAGGAAGGCTGCCGGGCGATGGTGCTTCAGAATGCGCAGCACGTCGAAGAAGAGCGTGCCCTGCGTCTTGTCCATGAAGCCGTGCTGACGCCCGAGCGAACCGAGCTTGGAGACGCCGGCAATCGAGAAGGGCTGGCAGGGGAAGCCTGCGAGCAGCACGTCGTGCTCCGGGATCTCGTCGGCATTCACCTTCGTGATGTCACCGGCAATGTCGTGATCGTCGGGGAAGTTCGCGCGATAGGTCCG
>NZ_JAASQO010000032.1 GCF_011762095.1 Parvibaculum indicum
GTAAGCGGTGTTGTAGCCCCACCTTTCGCATTTTGAGGTGATGATTGATTTTGCTTCCCGTTGATTGGCGGGAAGGAGTTTCTCCATGGAGGCTACATTTGAGGTTCTCCCGAATTCGGGAGTTGATCGTGGCTACCGCAAATGGCCGGATGATGTGAAGGCAGCGATAGTAGCGCAGACGCTGGAGCCAGGGGCGACGGTGAAGGAGGTCGCGCGGCGTCACGGGGTCAAGGCGAACCATCTTTCGGCCTGGCGGACGCTGGCGCGCAAGGGTCGGCTTGTTCTGCCCGAACCGCAGGCGACAGACGAGGTGACGTTTGCGGCGATGATGGTTGCGCCGACGGATAGTGGGCCGGCGCCACGACCTGCCGCGGGACCGGAGATCATGACGGGGACTGTCACGATCCGGCTTGAGCCCGGGGCTTCACCGGAGCGGATCGCGGCGGTCGCGCGCGCGCTTTCGGTGCCGGCATGATCTTCCCGTCGAACCGGGTTCGGATCCTGGTTGCCTCGAAGCCGGTGGACTTCCGCAGGGGGCATGACGGGTTGGCGGCTCTGGTGAAGAACGAGCTGCATAAAGATCCCTTCACCGGGACGGTATTTGTGTTCCGCGCCAGGCGGGCTGACCGTCTGAAGCTGTTGTACTGGGACGGTACCGGGCTGGTGATGGCCTACAAGCGCCTGGAGGAGACGCGCTTCACCTGGCCTGCGATCCGGGACGGGGTGATGGCGCTCAATCACGCCCAGTTCGAGGCGCTCTTTGCGGGGCTGGACTGGCGTAAGGTGAAGGCCCTGGCGGCGCGTCCGCCCGGTGCGGCAGAGTGACTCGGTCGGTTCTTTGAACGGGCCGGGAGGCGCGGTGTCTGGTAGAATTTTGCCATGACGATAGCGGCCGATCTTCCCGATGACATTGACGCTCTGAAGGCGATGGTTCTGGCCGCGCAGTCGCGGGCCGCGCTGCAGGATGATGTGATCGAGCGCAAGGAAGCGCGCCTTGTTCAGCTGGAAAAGCTGGTGGCCGACTTCAGGCGCGCCCTGTTTGGTGCGAGGTCGGAGAAGGCCTGCCCGGAGCAGTTCGCTTTGGCCCTGGAAGACATCGAGACGGCGCAGGCCGCGCTTCATGCCGAAGACGAGGCGGAGGACCGTCTGGCCGGCCGTCCCCCGCGCCGGCGCAAGGCCAATCGCGGATCGCTGCCGAAACATCTCCCGCGTATCGAGGAGGTGATCGAGCCGGCGAGTACGGTCTGCGGCTGCGGCGCGGAGCGGCACGTTATCGGCGAGGATGTCTGCGAGCGCCTCGATATCATTCCGGCCCGGTTCCGGGTGATTGTGACCCGTCGCCCGAAATATGCCTGCCGCGCCTGCGAGGACGGCATCGTCCAGGCGCCCGCGCCGGCCCGGCTGATCCCTGGGGGAATGCCGAGCGAGGCCAGTGTGGCGCATGTGATGGTCAGCAAATACGCCGATTACCTTCCCTTGTACCGTCAGGCGCAGATTTACAGCCGCCAGGGGATCGACCTTGACCGCTCCACGCTGGCCGACTGGGTGGGCCGCGGGGCTTTCGAACTGAGACCGCTGCATGAGGCGCTGCTTGCCGAGCTGAAGCGCTCGTCGAAGCTCTTCATGGACGAAACCCGTGCGCCGGTGCTCGATCCCGGCCGCAGGAAGACCAGGACAGGCTACTTCTGGGCGCTGGCCCGCGATGACCGGCCCTGGGGCGGGAGCGATCCGCCCGGAGTGGTCTTCACCTATGCGCCGGGTCGGGCCGGTCTTTATGCCGAAAGGATCCTTGAGGGCTTCACGGGCACGCTGCAGGTCGATGGCTATACGGGATACAACCGGCTGGCGAGGCGTGCCGGTCAAGGGATCGAGCTGGCCTTCTGCTGGGCCCATGCCAGACGCAAATTGCATGAGGTTGCGCAGGCGGGCAAAGCGCCGATTGCCGAGGAGGGGCTGAGACTGATCAACGCTCTCTACGGAATCGAGAAAGAGATCCGCGGTCAGGATCCGGCCGCGCGTGTCGCACAGCGGCAGGCGCGCTCGAAGCCGGTGCTCGACAGCTTCGATATGTGGCTGATGCAGAACCGGTCGCGCGTGTCATCGAAGTCCCCCCTCGGGGAGGCCCTGAAATACATTGCCCGGCACCGGGACGGGCTGCTCCGCTTCCTTGAGGATGGGCGGATCGAACTCGACAACAACACGGTCGAGCGCAGTATCCGGCCGATCGCATTGACGCGGAAGAATGCTCTGTTTGCCGGTCATGAGGCGGGGGCTGAGAACTGGGCGATGATCGCCTCGCTCATCGAGACCTGCAAACTCAATGCGGTCGACCCTCATGCCTGGCTGAGCGATACCTTCAAGGCCATTGCGGGTGGACACCGGCAATCCGATATCGACGCGCTGCTGCCCTGGAACTACAAGGGAAGCTGGCAGCGGGAGGACGGCCATGAGCATCGTCGAGATCAAGGTCACGCTTGAACATATCGAGCCCCCGGTCACCCGCACTCTGCAGGTCCCCGTCGCAATCCGCCTCGACCGGCTACATCTGACCCTGCAGGCCGCCATGGGCTGGACCAACTCGCATCTCTACATGTTCGAGGCGGGCGGCGCGACATGGGGGCTGCCCGATCCAGACTTCGGCGGCGAGGACCTGCCTGCCAACAAGACGACCCTGGCCCAGTTGATCGAGGACACCGGGGCGCGGACCATCCGCTACATCTATGACTTCGGAGACAGCTGGGAGCACAGCCTGTCGGTCGGCAAGGTCACCGACGCCGTTCCCGGCGACCTCTACCCCCGGCTGACAGACATCTCGGGCAGATGCCCGCCTGAAGATGTCGGCGGCATTCCCGGGTATGAAGAGTTCCTTGAGGCCATGGCAGATCCCGAACACCCCGAACATGCGGATCTGCAGGAATGGTATGGAGCTACCTTTGATCCCATCGTGCCCCCGGCCGATGAACTCCGTCTCGAAGTCCTCAAGCTCGCGAAACGCTGGAAGCCGAAAACAAGCCGGTGAAATGGGCGGGGTGTGACCGGAACACCGCTTAC
>NZ_JAASQO010000033.1 GCF_011762095.1 Parvibaculum indicum
CAAGGAGTTGATTAGTTGAGTTCGCTGGACTTTCGAGAGGGGCATCCCGGTTCGAGCCGTGTCGTGGGTCTTGCGATCGTGCTTGGTCTTCATGTCGTTCTGATCGGGGCTTTGGTGTTCGGGCTCGGCCGTGATGACGAGGAAGAGGCTCAGATACCGCTTCAGGTGACGCTCCTGGAAGAGGAGCGTGCGCCGGAGCCGCCGGCGCCCGAGACGCCGCCCCCGCCGCCGGATCTGGCGCCGCCGGAGCCGGCCTACATTCCGCCGCCCGAGATCAAGCTGGAGACCCCGCCGCCGCCCGCGCCCAAGGCGATCCAGGCGGTGCAGGAGACGAAGCCGGAGCCCCAGCCCGTGCAGCGCCGGCCGCAACCGGCGGTGACCGGCCCCCGGGCCGACCCCAGCCACGGCAACACCCAGCCGCCTTATCCCGCCGCCTCGCGGCGCATGGGCGAGGAGGGCCGCGTGGTGCTGGAGCTTTACGTGGATGCGAGCGGCGATGTGACGAAGGGCCGGATCGCGCAGTCGAGCGGCTTTCCCCGCCTCGACAAGACGGCCCTCATCCACGCCAAGCGCAAATGGCACTTCCTGCCGGCCCTGCGGAACGGCAAGCCGGTGGGCCATTGGATCAAGTTCGCCGTCGCGTTCAAGCTGACGGATTGACGCCTGAAACTATGAAAGCCGCGCCGTCGAGGCGCGCAAGCGTAGACGAGTTAAAGGACCTGATGAGATGAATACGCGGTTTGTTGTGACGATCCCTTCCCTGAAGCTGAGACCGCTCCTGGTGGCGGCGACGCTGGGGGCGGCGGTTATGCTGGTCTCGCCCGCCCTGCATGCGCAGGAGGCGGCGCCCGCGGCGGAGGACGCCGCGCCCGACACGACGTCCGGGGAGGCGGGGCTGCCCGCGCCGGGCGAGCTGCCGGCCGGCGAAGAGGGCATGTCGGCGGAAGAGGGCATGGCGGCAGCAGAAGAGGAGGCCCTCGCCGAAGGCCCGATGGCCGATGTCGCCGGCGAGGAAGAGCCCGAGAACCCCTATGGCCTCAGCGCCTTGTGGAACCAGGGCGACTTCGTGTCCAAGTTCACGCTGATCGTCCTGGCGCTGATGTCGATGGGCTCCTGGTACATCCTCATCACCAAGCTCTTCGAGCAGCGCCGCCTGTTCGACCAGTTC
This sequence comes from Parvibaculum indicum, assembly GCF_011762095.1. Classification (GTDB taxonomy): domain Bacteria; phylum Pseudomonadota; class Alphaproteobacteria; order Parvibaculales; family Parvibaculaceae; genus Parvibaculum; species Parvibaculum indicum. The sequence continues at coordinate 1,169 of NZ_JAASQO010000033.1, forward strand.
AACCGGGTGATCAAGCTCTTCGCGCCGACCGCCACGCTGAAGGAAGGCATCGCCGCGCTGCCCGAACGCAACTCCTTCCGCGCCATCGCGATGGAGGGCGAGGAAGCGGTCGAACAGTTCGACAAGGGCCTGTCGGGCGAGGTGACGCTGGCCGACTGGTCGGCCGCCGCGCTCAACCGGGGCGTGGATACGCTGAACCAGAAGCTGCAGGGCGGCCTCGCCTTCCTGGCGACGGTGGGCTCCACGGCGCCCTTTATCGGCCTCTTCGGCACGGTGTGGGGCATCTATCACGCGCTGGTGGCGATCGGCATGTCGGGTCAGGCCTCCATCGACAAGGTGGCCGGCCCCGTGGGCGAGGCGCTCATCATGACGGCCATCGGTCTGGCCGTCGCGGTGCCCGCGGTGCTGGGCTACAATCTGCTGATGCGCCGCAACAAGGGCGTGGCCTCGCGCGCCAAGCGCTTTGCCACGGAAGTCCATCTGCGCATTCTCACCGGCCGCCGGGCCTGATGTCGTCATCGGAATGGAGGTGACGTCATGGCCATGAATGTCGGCAGCGAGGACGGCGAAGAGGAAGTGATCTCGGCGATCAACACCACGCCGCTGGTGGATGTGATGCTGGTGCTGCTGATCATCTTCCTGATCACCATCCCCGTGGCGATCCAGACGGTGCCGGTGAACCTGCCGGTCGCCGACAGCGAAGCCAACCACACCAAGCCGGAGAACATCACCGTCGCGGTGGATGCGGACGGCAACTACTACTGGAATGCCGGGTCCGTGCCGGACAGGGCGGCGCTTCTGGACAAGCTGAAGGAGACCTCGGCGATGACGCCGCAGCCGGAGATCCAGGTGCGCGGCGACGCGGAGGTGCGCTTCGAGGCGATCGGGCGGCTGATCGTGGCCGCGCAGCGCGCGGGCATCCGCAAGGTCGGCTTCATCACCGAGCCCACCCCGCCCAACGGATCATGAGGAGAAGCGCGATATGGCAATGAATGTGGGCACGGAAGGCGGCGACGACGAACCCATGGTGGAGATGAACACGACGCCGTTGATCGACGTGCTGCTGGTTCTTCTCGTCATGCTCATCATCACCATCCCGCTGCAGACCCAGGCGGTGAAGCTGGACATGCCGCAAATGACGGTGAGCGAGGAGCACCCCGATCCCGTGGTCGTGGACCTCGAGGTCGACTTCGACGGCACGGTGTTCTGGAACGGCAATGCCGTCCCCACCACGGTGGACCTCGAGGACCGGTTCGTCGACATCGCCGGCATGCAGCCGCAGCCGGAAGTCCATCTCAGGCCCAACCGCCTCGTCAAATACGACTATGTCGCCAA
>NZ_JAASQO010000034.1 GCF_011762095.1 Parvibaculum indicum
ATCCTCGTGCTCGAGCATGTGATGGCACTTCCGGATGACCGGGAGGGTCAGCGAGAACTTCGATGACCCGGCAGTTTGCGACCTTCCCGTTATCGCATTCTCTGATCATCCGGGTCAGTTCTGTCCTCAATCCCAGCAGGCGTCGGATTCGGCTCTCGACGGCTTCGAGCTGGTCGCTGGCAATGCGGCTGACTTGCTCGCAGGAGGCCTGGGGCACTTCCTGCAGAGCAAGCATCGTCTTGATGGCCGCGATGTCGAAACCGAGATCCCTGGCGTGTCTGATGAACGTCAACCGACGAACATCCTCCGCGCCGTAGAGGCGTCGTCCGCTGTCGGTTCGGGGCGGCGGGGGTATCAGCTCGATCCGCTCATAATAGCGGATCGTCTCGATATTGACGCCCGTATGTTTGGACAAGGCTCCGATAGCGATCATTTGCCGCTTGCTTCTGTAGTGGCTACAGGATGTACGTATAGCAAGTAGTCAGAGGTGTGTGAACCCGAGAACGACTGTGAGCGAGCATGTCATAGGCCTGATCTGGGACGCGTGGCGCGTTCGAAAGGGCGGTGCCGGCGCAATCGAGCAACGCCAGCGCGCCCGTCTCGCTGACATGGTCGCCCACGCGCGGGCCAACTCGCCGTACTATCGTGAGCTGTACCGTGATCTGCCGGATCGGGTTGAAAGCGTCGAGCAGCTTCCCATCACCGACAAGAAGACGCTCATGGAGCGCTTCGACGAATGGTGCACCGATCGAGACGTGACACTCGAAGCCGCAGAGGCCGTTGTCGGCGATCCAGGTCGGATTGGAGAGCGGTTCCTCGGAAAATACACGCTGGCTACCACTTCAGGCACGACCGGCCGCCGCGGAATATTCCTGACCGACGATCGCACGATGGCGGTCGTGACAGCCATGATGCTCCGCTGGATAGGTGACTGGCTCAGCCCGAGCGACATACTCAAGATCATCGCCCGCCGCGGACGATTGGCGATGGTCATGGCGACGGGCGGCCATTTTGCGTCGGCCGTTGCCGCGGCACGCCTGAAGAAGCGGCGCGGAAAACTCGTAGAAGTGCTCTCCGCGCACATGCCGATGGCGGAGCTTGTCGAGCGACTGAACCGCTTCCAGGCGGCGCTGCTTACACCCTACGCCAGCATGGCTGCCCTGTTGGCCGACGAACAGGAAGCCGGGCTGCTCCA
>NZ_JAASQO010000035.1 GCF_011762095.1 Parvibaculum indicum
CTAGTGGATTGATTCCAACGTTTGGAACCCTCGGTTTCTGGCGGCGATGATTTGATCGGGGTCAGCCTTCCAGACGAAGGGTTTTGGGTTTTCGGCATTGTATTCGCGCACGAAGCGATTGATGGCGACCTGGAGATCGAAGACGGAATGGAAGACGCCGTTTTTGAGCCGCCGCCGGGTCAGCTTGGCGAAGAAGCCTTCGACGGCGTTGAGCCAGGAACACGAGGTCGGGGTGAAGTGGAAGGTCCAGCGCGGATGGCGGGCGAGCCATTGCTGAACCTTGTCCTTCTTGTGCGCCGCATAGTTGTCGAGGATCACGTGGATCGCCTTGTCTGCCGGGACTTCGCGCTCGATACGGTTGAGGAAACGGATGAACTCCTGATGGCGATGGCGCTGCATGTTCTGACCGATGACTGTGCCATCCAGCACGTTGAGGGCGGCAAACAGCGTTGTGGTGCCGTGACGTTTGTAGTCATGGGTCATGGTGCCTGCGCGACCCTTCTTCATCGGCAGGCCGGGCTGGGTGCGGTCAAGAGCCTGGATTTGCGACTTCTCGTCGATCGACAGCACCACCGCATGGGCCGGCGGATCGACATAGAGGCCGACGATCTCGGTCAGCTTCTCGGCGAACGCCGGATCGTTCGACAGCTTGAAGCTGCGCCAGCGGTGCGGACTGAGGCCGTGCGCCTTCCAGATCGCCTGCACCGTCGAGGCCGCAACACCGGCCACCTTCGCCATCGCGCGCGACGTCCAGTGCGTCGCCTCGTGCGGAGGCGGTTCCTGCGTCAGGCGGACGATCTCGGCGACACGCTCCGGCGGGATCGGGGTCTTGCCCGGCGGACGGGTTTTGTCGCGCAGCAGGCCGTCGACGCCTTCATGCATGAAGCGCGCTTGCCAGCGCCAGACACAGGTCTTGGATTTGCCGGTCTCCGCCATGATCGCCGAGGTGCCAAACCCCTGGTCGCTCAGAAGGACAATACGCGCTCGCCAGACGTGCTTTTGCGGGCTCTTGGGGTCCGCGACGATGTCGCTCAATCGCTGACGATCGACCGCGGATACGGTGAAGGAGATGCCACTGCGCATCCTTCAAGACTCGCACGCAACCGCTCGAAAGGGAATCCCAAACCGGACTCTTTCGTTCCAATCAATCCACTAG
>NZ_JAASQO010000036.1 GCF_011762095.1 Parvibaculum indicum
TAGAGCATTTTCCGATCATTCGCATTCATATCCGGCCGCAGCGAAGTAGTTCCGGCATTCTTTGGTAGTGAAGGTGTCGATGCCTTGGGCGATGGCTGCCCAGAGATCGTCCTTTGTGCGGGCGGCAGTCTTCTTCAGGAAGGCCTTGAGCTTGGAGAAAGCCATTTCGATCGGATTGAAGTCCGGACTGTAGGGCGGCAAGAAACGTAAGGTTGCGCCGGCAGCCTCGATGGCATGGCGCACGGCGAGCGGCTTGTGGGCCGGCAGATTATCCATCACGACGACGTCGCCCGGCTTGAGCGTCGGCGCCAGCACCTGCTCGACATAAGCCAGGAAAGCGGCGCCGTGCATGGCGCCGTCGAGGACCATCGGGGCACTCATGCCATCAAGTCTGAGGGCGCCGACGAATGTGGTGGTCTTCCAATGGCCGTGCGGGACAGGCGCGCGACAGCGTTCGCCGCGCAATGATCGGCCGCAGCGGCGCGCCATCTTGGTCGAGGCGCCGGTCTCATCGATAAACACCAGCCGCTCGGGATCGAGATCGGGTTGCCCGGCGAACCAGGCCCGTCGCTGGGCCAGAACGTCAGAACGTTGCTGTTCACTGGCGTGTGCGGTTTTTTTTAAACGTCAGGCCGTGTCGGTCGAGCAGGCGCCAGATCGTGCTCTGGGCCACACGCAGCCCGTGGCTGTCCTCCATATGGGCGGCGATCTCGCCTAAGGTGATATCCGGTATCTCCTCCACCAGCCCCAGTATCTCATCGCTATGCGCCTCGATCTGATGGGAGCGTTGATCGCCGCCACGCGGACGGGCCTGAACGCTGCCCGTTTGCCGCCACTGCCGAACCCATTTGATGGCCGACGACGCCGCAACCCCGAAGCGCCGGGCCGCCGCGCGTCGCGTCATACCACCGTCAACGGCCTCAATCACTCGCTGCCGCAAATCCTCCGAGAGTGTCTTGCTCATCCGAGCTGGCCTCCTCTTCCAGCCCGTATGTTGAATCAGATCACGTCTGATTTGGGAATCCCAAACGATTCAAAACGATGGGAAAATGCTCTAG
>NZ_JAASQO010000037.1 GCF_011762095.1 Parvibaculum indicum
TAGAGCGGTTTCATCATAAAAGGAATCGTCAGGGGATTCCCACGGGGGACGACACATGATTCTGTATCCCGAGGCAGATCGGGAGGCAGATATGGCACGCGCATATGGTATGGACCTGCGGCGTCGCGTTGTGGATGCGATTGAGGCAGGACTTTCAGCCCGGATGGCGGCAGACCGGTTTTCGGTGGCGCCGTCAACGGCGATCAACTGGCATCGGCACTGGCGCGAGACAGGATCGCTTGATCCGGGACGTCAGGGCAAGCCCTCGGGGTCGAAGCTGGATGAGCACGAGGCCTTTATTCTGGGGCTTGTCGAAGACAACAAGGACATCGCGCTGCATGAGATCGCTGCGAAGCTGGCAGCTGAGCGCGGTGTGCGGACCTGTGCGGCGACGCTCTGGTATTTTTTCTCAAGGCGCGGGCTGACGCATAAAAAAAGACAGGCCATGCCTCCGAGCAACAGCGCCCGGACGTCCTCGCCCGGCGGCAAGACTGGTTCGACGGACAGCCTGACCTCGACCCCGAGCGATTGATCTTCATCGACGAGACCGGCGCCAACACCAGGATGGCGCGGCTCCGGGGCTGGGCTCCAAGGGGCGAACGGTGCCGGGCGGCGATCCCTCATGGCCACTGGAAAACGACGACCTTTACCTGCGGCCTGCGCCTGAACGGCATCGCCGCGCCGATGCTGCTCGACGGCCCCATGAACGGCGCCACCTTCAAAGCCTATGTCGAACAGGTGCTGGTGCCGGACCTCAATCCCGGTGACATCGTGGTGATGGACAACCTGCCCGCCCACAAGGTCGCCGGCATCCGCCAGGCCATCGAGGCGGCCGGCGTAACCTTGCTCTACCTGCCGCCCTACAGCCCGGACTTCAATCCCATCGAGATGGCCTTCTCAAAACTCAAGGCTCTCCTCAGAAAGGCCGCAGCCAGAACAAAGGACGACCTTTGGGACGCCATCGCATCCGCAATCCAAGCCTTCACCCCCACCGAGTGTAAAAACTATTTCGCTGCCGCAGGATATGATCAGGAATAATTTGAATCCGCTCTA